>CBHREK010000045.1:0-104850 GCA_966077345.1 uncultured Duganella sp. | reverse complement strand
CCTCGGCCTGCTGGGCCATCAGGCCGACGTTGGGGACGGTGCCCATGGTCTTGGGGTCGAAGGCGCCGTGCCATTTGCAGAAGTTGATCATCTCCGGGTAGATGCGGGCGAAGGTCGACTCGGGCATGACAGCCTTCACGTCCTTCAGGCGGCCATCGGCGCCGTACATCTTGCCGCCCAGGCGAATCATGGCCGGCATGGAGGCGTCCACGATCACGTCGTTGGGCGCGTGCAGGTTGGTGATGCCCTTGGCCGAGTCCACCATGGCCAGCTCGGGGCGGTGCTCATGGCAGGCGTGCAGGTCGCGGATGATTTCTTCGCGCTTGGACGACGGCAGCGAGGCGATCTTGTCGTACAGGTTCACCATGCCGTTGTTGACGTTGACGCCCAGCTCGTCGAAGAGCTGGCCGTGCTTGGCGAAGGCCTCCTTGTAGAAGATCTTGACCGCGTGGCCGAACACGATGGGGTGCGAGACCTTCATCATCGTCGCCTTGACGTGCAGCGACAGCATCACGCCGGTCTTGCGCGCGTCCTCGAACTGCTCTTCGTAGAAGGCGCACAGCGCCTTCTTGCTCATGAACATGCTGTCGATGATCTCGCCGTCGAGCAGCTTGACCAGCGGCTTGAGGACGATGGTCTCGCCGCTCTTGGTCACCAGCTCCATCTTCACGTCGCGGGCGCGGTCCAGGGTCATGGACTTCTCGCCGTGATAGAAGTCGCCGCCGTGCATATGCGACACGTGGGTGCGCGATGCCTGGCTCCATTCGCCCATCGAGTGCGGGTTCTTGCGTGCGAATTCCTTGACTGCCTTCGGTGCGCGGCGGTCCGAGTTACCTTCGCGCAGGACCGGGTTCACGGCGGAGCCGATGCACTTGCCGTAGCGGGCTTTCAGTGCTTTTTCTTCTTCGGTCTTGGCATCTTCCGGGTAGTCCGGCAGCTTGTAGCCGGCCGCCTGCAGTTCGCGCACGCAGGCGATCAGCTGGGAAACCGATGCCGAAATATTAGGCAGCTTGATGATGTTGGTGTCCGGGTTCTGGGTCAGGGCGCCCAGTTCGGCCAGGTTGTCCGGCACTTTCTGTTCGTCGGTCAGGCACTCCGGGAAGGCTGCCAGCACGCGGGCGGCGACCGAAATATCGCTGGTCACGACGTCAACGCCGGCCGGCGCTGCGAATTTCTGCACGATCGGCAGCAGGGAATAAGTCGCCAGCAGTGGCGCCTCGTCGGTAAGGGTGTAGATGATTTTAGACTTTTGAGACATGTTTATTCCCTCAAATGCGGAGGTTTTCCGCTGAATATTCTTCCCTGGGCCGGCCGGGTTCGGCAGGCTCGGGGTGGATAGCGGGTGGGCGATGGCCTACCGGACAAGCTTGACATTGTAGCTCACAGGAATGGTCGTAACAATTGGCGATGATACGTAGAAGGGGCAACCCGGCTGTCCAGGCCGACATCGCCTTGCCCGATCCGGCCCGGCGGCTGGCGGTAGGTGCGGAACAGGTGGTCCCACAGCATCAGCCATTCGCCGAAATTGACCTGGGCGTCTTCGTAAGCCCGTTTATGGTGCCAGCGGTGGGTCTGGGCGACGCCGAACAGATGGCGCAGCGGGCCCAGTGAATAGTCGAGGTTGGCGTGCTGGAAAGCCAGGTGCACGGAAAGGATGGCCAGGCCGGTTGCAATCGTCGCCGCCGGCGCCCCCAGGGCCAGCAGGATGGCGAAGCCCGGTGCGCCCATCATCATGGCGTGCAGCGGGTGGCGCCGTTCGCTGTTCAGCCAGTACAGGCGCTCGCTGCTGTGATGCGCCTCATGGAACAGCCAAAGGCGGTGGTGGCGATGGCTCAGCCAATGCATAAAAAACAAGCCGAAATCGAGCACGAGCATGGCGGCGGCGATTTGCGCCCATGCCGGCCAGGCGGAGGGCCAGGCTGCCGGCGCGGGCAACAGGGCGCGCGCCCAGGACAGGATTTCGATGCTGCCATACAGGACGCTGGCGTTGACGAGGAAGTGCAAGCTGTCGGTGCGGGTATCGCCATGATCGGCCAGCCAGGCCGGTTCATAGGGCTGCAGGCGCTCGAGCAAGGCGACACAGGCAATGGCGGCCAGCGCCAGCAGGGGCACGGTTGGCCAGTATGGCAAGCCTTGCGTGGCAGTCCAGAGAATTGCAGCGGCGGCGCCGCCGAAAATGGTTGGGTAACTCAGGTAGCGTAGTGCCCATTGCTTCATGTTGGCCTCCTTTGTGAAAAGAAGGCCAGCGTAAGGGCGCTTGCTTCAGGCGGCTTGAACGAAAGAGCTATCCAGCACGATCCCGTGCAGCAGGGCGGCCGGGTTCTGGCCGAACATCTCGCGGAAAGTGCGCGAAAGGTGGGCCGAGTCGGCGAACCCGGCTGCATGGGCGGCGTCGGTCAGGTTGCCGCGTTGCGCGAGCTGGTGCAGTGCCAGTTCCAGGCGCAGCCATTTGCGGTAGCTGCGCAAGGGGAGGCCGGTCTGTTCGACAAACCAATGGGAAAAGCGGCTTGGCGACAGATTCGCCAGCTCAGCCAGCTGGAGCCTGCTGACGCCGCCGCTAGTCATCCCGGTGCGGAGCGCGTCCGCCAAGGCGGCTATGCGTGCATCCGGCGCTGACGGGACGGACAGGCCGAACGCGTCCCGCAGCACGCTGCGCAGGGGCTGGCCTTGATCAGCTGCCGCGAGCAGCCTGCTGCAAAGATCCTCCGCGAGCAGCATCGGCGTGGTAGCCGGCGCCTGGAACAGGGCGGTCCCTTCCGGCGTCAGCGGGTCCAGGTAGACCAGCAGCGCTTCGTCCGCGCAGACGCAATGCGGTAGCCCGGCCGGTATGGCAATTCCAGGGGCTCGCAGCGGGCCGGTAGGGAATGCAACGCCAATTTCGTCATGCAGCGAGATCACCAGCTGGTGCGCGTAATGGGCATGCAGCGCGCTATCGCCGATGACGCCGCGGAATACGCCGAAGCCGGGCGAGAGCAGTGCATTACCCGACCAATGCTGGCCCGCCATCAGGCCGCCGCGCATTTGCGCACCGTGTCCCAGGTGCGGGTGGTGATGTCCTTGCCGAAGGTTTTTTCGATCAGGCGCATGAAGACCGGGCCATCGCTGCTCGGTAAATAGGTGGAAAATACCTCGCTGCCGATGACACCGAGCATTTCGGCGCCGCTGACGGCGGGCGGCAGCACAGTCTTGGACGGCGCATCACGCAGGAAACTCACCACGCGCTTGGCGGCGGGATCGGCGCCAAGGCCGGGGTAGGGATCTTCGGCCAGGAGGTCCTGCAAGTGCTTTTGGGAGCGGATGATGGTGTAGAAGCTGCGGCCGAGCGCCTTCTCCATTGCTGCCTCGGCCTTTCCCTCCAGCGCGGCTGTAGTGGCGGAGCGGGCGTCGAATGCTACATTGCCGCTTGAAAGAAGTGTTTTGACGTTGGAAAATCCTGCACTTTCAAAGGCCGCTTTCAGTTCCGGCATCTTGCAGTTCATCGGGCTGACGCCACGGAGCAGGGCAATATAGCGAGGCATTGTGTTTCAGATAAGAGTTGAGCCGAAGGGATTATCGTTCGAAACGGATGGCGAAGCCAGCCTGCTGGTGGCGGCTGCCCGCGCCGGCGTGGTGCTGCCCAGTTCCTGTCGCAATGGCACCTGCCGCACCTGCATTTGCCAGGTACAAAGCGGCACGGCCCGCCACCTGATCGAATGGCCGGGCTTGAGCCTGGACGAAAAGCGGGAAGGCTATATCCTGCCTTGCGTAGCGGTAGCGGCTTCCGACCTCGTCATCGTGGCGCCAGCTGCCAAGTTTACGACAAATTGTTAAAGGGGTTTCTCAAGTCGCCGCTCTGTTGCTATAGTAATCGTTATTGCAATAGATGGAATCGCCATGGCAACACGCAGAGACTTCCTCCAGATGATGGCCGGCACCGCGCTGGCTGGACTGCCGCTGGTCGGCCAAAGCCGCCCGCAGTCAGAGCCGGAACCTCCGCCGGATATTTTCGATGCCCAGACCCTCGACCTGGAATTCTGGATCAAGCCGCGCACAATCAGCGTGATCCGGCCGCAGAGCGGGGAAAAGGCTCGGCTGACCTACTGGAAAGATGGCGAGATCATCGACGCGGCTTACCAGGAGCTATGCCATTTGCTGCGGGATGTGAATGGCAAGGAAACGGCGCCGATTGATCCCAAGCTGTTTGAGACGTTGTGGGGCGCGCAGGCCTTCGTGCAGCGCTTCGGGATCGAGAGCCCGCTGGAGATCCTGTCGGGGTATCGCACGCCGGCTTCCAACAAAAAGTTGATCGAACAGGGAATTCCTGCGGCGCGGCAGTCGCTGCATATGAGCGGCAAAGCGGCCGATATCCGGATTCCGAACCTGAATGCGGAAGTGCTGGGTAGCCTGGTGCAGAGTTTCCGGCAGGGCGGCGTGGGGTTCTATTACCGCCAGGGGCCGCGGGGCGGGTGGATTCATGCGGATACCGGGCTGCAGCGGAGCTGGAAAGGCTAGAATACGCGGCCGCCGCAGGCCAGGTGTCTGACCCGATGGGTCTGACACCGGTTTACCGGTTTTCAATGGTAGTAATACGCCGGCGTCGGCACCGCATCCGTCCTGGCCAGCCTTTCGGCCTCCAGGTCCACCTTATGGTCCCACCAGATATTCCACCCCACCCGCTGGTCTTCGACCATCTCCGGATGCTCATCCAGCAGCTTGCCGAAGAAGGCATCAAACTCAGATACATATTCGTTTACTTTCATACTGCCTCCCCACGTTTCGGTTACACTCCTGACCCATGTTTAATCACGATGACGATGCGGCCAAGCCGCGCTTTCGCCCGGTGCCCTGGACTGCACTGGAAACGCCCCAGGACGTGGAGCTGTGGATTGCCGAGCACGACCTCGCGCTGAAGGAACACGTCGGCAAGCAGGAAACCGGCTACGGCGTGTGTTTCAGCCTGGCCGAGGGCGGCGACATTTACATGCAGACCACCGAGGGCGCCGTTATCCTCGATGTTACTCCTGAAGCCGATTGGGTGGAGCCATTGCTGTGCGCCATCGCCGTCTGCGAGCCGCCGAAAGGCCGCGTATGGACGCTGCCCGAAGACAAGCTGGTGCAGCTCATCCTTGGCCTGTCCGTGCTGATCGCCACCACCACCCTCGTAGTAGGCCACAATTTCGGCCGCCGCCGTTCTTACTAAAAGGATCCCTGAATGCGCTTCTTTGCAATTTTGCTAGCCGCAGCTGCGCTGCACGCGAACGCCGCCGACCTGCTTCAAACCGTCAAGGCGCGCGGGACGCTGAAAGTCGCAATGGAAGGCGTTTATCCGCCGTTCAACTTCAAGGAAAAGAACGGCGAACTGGCTGGTTACGACGTCGACGTGGCGCGCCTGGTAGCAGGAAAACTGGGGCTGAAACCCGAATTCGTCACCACCGAATGGGCATCGATCCTGGCCGGCCTGGCCAGCAACAAATACGACGTGATCATTTCGCAGGTCGGCATCAACCCCAAGCGTGAGCAGGCGTTCGATTTCAGCACGCCCTACATCTACTCCTCGCCGATGCTGATCGTACGCAAGGACGACAAGAACAACTGGACGTCGCTCGAACAATTGAAAGGCAAGCGCGTCGGCGCGGGGCAGGGCAGCGTCTACGAAATGCAGTTGAAGGCCGTCCCCGGCATTGACGTGAAAGGCTACCCGGCCGCACCGGAAAACCTGACCGACCTGGCGCTCGGCCGCATCGACGCCGCCCTTAACGACAGCCTGATGACCGCCTACCTGCTGAAAACCACCAAGCTGCCGATCAAGGCCGGCGCCCGCGTTGGCGCCGTCGAACGCATGGGCATCCCCTTCCAGAAGGGCAATCCGGAATTCCAGGCCGCGCTCAACAAGGTGCTGGCCGATGCCGCGGCCGACGGCAGCCTGAAAGCCATTTCCATGAAATGGTTCGGCACCGACGTCAGCAAGGCGCCGTAAGCATGGAATGGCTGGACCTGCTGCACGAAGCGGCGCCCGTGATGCTGAAGGGCGCCGGCTACACCCTGGTGTTCGCGGTCGCCGCCATGGTGGGGGGGCTGGTGCTTGGCTTCCCCACTGCCGTGATGCGCATCCTGCCGTGGAAATGGCTGCGCTGGCCCGCTAATGTGTACGTCAGCCTGATGCGCGGCACGCCGCTGCTGGTGCAGATGTTCGTGATCTATTATGGCCTGCCTTCGGTCGGCATCGAATTTACGCCGGTGACCGCCGGCATCCTGGCGTTGAGCCTGAACGCCGGCGCCTACCTGTCGGAGAGCCTGCGCGGCGCCATCCTCTCGATCCACAAGGGCCAGTGGTCGGCCAGCTACAGCCTGGGCCTGGGCTACGGCCAGACCTTGCGCTACGTGATCATGCCCCAGGCGCTGCGCATTGCCGTGCCCTCCATGAGCAATACCCTGATCAGCCTGATCAAGGATACCTCGCTGGTGTCGGTGATTACCATGACGGAGCTGATGCTATCGACGAAGGAAGTGATTGCCACCACCTTCCGCCCCTTGCCGCTGTACCTGGCGGCAGCCGCCATTTACTGGATTCTCAGCCTGGCATTCGAGCAATTACAACGCTTTGCCGAACAACGCCTGAACCGCGCGCATCGACAAAGTTAGCTGCTCGACATTGTCACAAGGGCATGCTAGGCTGGAAGCCATATGGACAAAGACCAGCATGCCAGGCAGGCGGAGCAGGTGACCGCCATCCGGCCCGCCGTCCCCGGACTGGCAGGGCTTGATGCGCTCTTGCCCGGCGAGGCGGTGCTGGCAGCCATGGGCGGTACGCCACCAGCCATCTACAGCGGCATGCAGCGCGCCGAAGGCGAGCTGCAACTGGCCAGTGACCAGGACTACTTCAACGACCTCTACTTGCTGGCCCCGGTCGGCTATTTCGTCCTCGCCAGCGACACCACCATATTGCAGATGAATCTGGTTGGCGCCGATTTGCTCGGACTGCCGCGCCAGAATCCCGATAGCATCCCGTTCCGCAATTATGTCGCCCAGCGCTTCATCGCGGATTTCGACGCCTTTGTCAGCAACAGCCTGGCCAGTGAAGAGCCGCAGCGGCTATCGCTGCAAATGACGCGCGGGCGCGGCGACCGCGGCTTTGCCGTCACGCTGCTGGGCAGCGGCACGCCGGGCCTGTCGCAACTGCGGGTGGTGCTGGAAATGGCCGAAGGCAAGCTGGCCGCCCTGGAAAAAAGCGAAGAACGCTTCCGCCGCATCGTACACAGCGCGGAAGAAGGCATCTGGGAAATCGATGCCTCGGCCCGCACCAGCTTCGTCAATCCGAAGATGGCATCCATGCTGGGTTATTCGATTGAGGAAATGCTGGAGCAGCCCCTGGTCAACTTCATGGACGATGAAGGCCGTTCGCTGCTCGAACGAAATATCGCCCGCCGCCAGCAAGGCATCGCCGAACGCCATGAATTCAAGTTCCTGCGCCGCGACGGCAGCGATATGTGGGCCACGTTGGCCACCAACCCGATCTTCGATGCCGACGGCAGCTACCTGGGCGCGCTGGCGCTGGTCAGCGACATCACCGAGCGCAAGCTGTCGACCGAACTGATCTGGCACCAGGCCAATTACGATTCGCTGACCGCCCTGCCAAACCGCAATATGTTCCAGGACCGCCTGTCGCAAGAGATGAAGAAGGCCCGCCGAGACGGGCTCTTCCTGGCGCTGCTGTTTATCGACCTCGACCAATTCAAGGAAATCAACGACCGCCTCGGCCACGAAATGGGCGACGCCTTGCTGGTGGAAGCCGCTGGGCGGATTGGCGCCTGCGTGCGCGCTTCCGACACCCTGGCCCGGCTGGGAGGTGATGAGTTCGTCGTCATCCTGCCCGGACTCGACCATGTAACCAGCGCCGAACGCGTCGCGCAGCAGATCATCGCCAGCCTGAACCGGCCTTTCATGCTGGGCGATAGTACCGGATCGGTATCGGCCAGCATCGGCATCGCCCTGCATCCCTCGGACGCCAACGATCCCGAGCAATTGCTGCGCAACGCCGACCAGGCCATGTACGCCGCCAAGAATGCCGGCCGCAACCGCTACAGCTACTTCACGCCCGACATGCAGGCCGCCGCCCAACTGCGCCTGCGCATTACGCGCGACCTGCAGATGGCAGTTGCCAACGAACAGTTCGAGCTGCATTACCAGCCCATCGTCAACTTGCACACCGGCACCATTGAACGCGCCGAAGCGCTGCTGCGCTGGCGCCATCCCGAGCGCGGCATGCTGAACCCGGTGGACTTCATTGGCAGTGCCGAGGCCAGCGGCATCATCCTCGAAATTGGCGACTGGGTATTCCGGCACGCCGCCGACCAGGCCAAACGCTGGCAGGAGGAGCTCGGGCGGCCGTTCCAGATCAGCGTCAACCAGTCACCGGTGCAATTCCGCACCGGTCCAGAGATTTTCGAAAAGTGGATGCACTATGTCGAACAGTTGCACCTGGCGCCGCGCAGCATCGTGATGGAAATCACCGAACGCCTGCTGCTCGACAACAGCGGCCCGGTGATGGAGCGCCTGCGGCAGTTCAAATCGATGGGCTTGCAGGTCGCGTTGGACGACTTCGGCACCGGCCACTCGATGCTGGCCCACCTCAAGAATTTCGACATCGACTACCTGAAGATCGACCGCAGCTTCGTGATGGACCTGGCCGGCGATTCCGGCGACCTCGCGCTATGCGAAGGCATCATCGTGATGGCCCACAAGCTCGGCCTGAAGGTCGTGGCCGAAGGTGTCGAAACCGAAACCCAGCTCAACCTCCTGAAAGCCGCAGGCTGCGACTACGCCCAAGGCTATGTCTACGCCCACCCCATGCCCGCATCTCAAATGGGGGCCATGGCCCGCGGCCCGGCGCGTCTGGCTATATGATAGTCATCTCTTATCAAAACGGGTTGGCAGGATGTCGCTGAAGTTCCTTAGGATTATCTTCTTTTCACTTGGAACGTTTGTTTTTCCGTCGATTGAAGCTCAACAGTTGCCTTTTGATTGGTCGATTTCTGAGGCCGACTCACTGTATGACGAACGAACAGGGGAAAGTGATGCGAAAGCTTACTTGCGGCTCGGTGACATGGTTGTTCTTGTTCCAGGCAATCCACCTGTCAAGTTGAGCACCGATATTCGTGAAAAAGAGTATCGGCGTTTCGGAGTCGAATGGCGAAACACTGGTGACGTAAGCACCTCGAGTTTCGAAGCCTACCGCAAAGGGTTCAATCGGGTAATGGAAATAGCGATTAAGAAGCGGTTTGGAGATGACTTCTTCGATAAAACCGAGCAACGGATTGCCAATGAAATGCAAAAAGCCTCAAGGGCGGGGAAACGTTAGCGGCGCCGGTTCAGGTGCAAATCGCAGGCACCACGGTGAATTCAAGAGAGACGTAACAGCGAGACGACGCGATCGCGGTTGATGCCGACCAGGGCGGAGGTGAGGGAGACCAGGGCGGCGTAGCCGGGCTCGTTGGCGACGTTGGCGAAGACTTCGGCCATCTGGCCCATGCCGGCGACTTCGATTTCCGGCAGGTCGATTTGTGCGCGCTGGGTGGCAACCGCCAGTTCCTGGCGTACTTTGGCCAGGGCGGCTTCGACGTGGGCCAGGGCTTGCGTGACCTGCTGCAGCGTGGCGCGCATCGATTCCATGTCGGCGGTGCCCCAGCCTTCGGGCACCACGACGGGGGCTTCGGCGTCGGCCTTGATGCGGTTGAGCTGGCCTGCCGGGAATCGGATGCCGGAACCTTGCACGGCCAGCGAATCGCGAATCGCTGGCCAGGCGCTTTCCGGCGCCGTGAAGACCAGCTCACCATCTTTGTTCAGCGAGACGCGCACGCCGGCCGGGGCCATCGCCTGGTCGAAGCGGGAAATGATTTCGGCGTCGGACAGGCCGGGCGCCAGGTGTACCGAGCGCAGCCCTGCGGTGCCGCCGCCAACCGAGATGGCCAAGGTTTCGCGGGCGCCGTTGCGCAGGTTGGCCAGCGTCATGCCGCGCACTGTGAAGCGCTGGGTCGCTGGCTGGTTCGAGTAGTTCAGTTGTGCGTCGAGCGTGCCGCCGGACGCCTGGCTGCGGTTGCGCCAGGTCTCGCTGAACTGGCGTACGCGCTGTTCGACCTGGCCGTCGCGCATGGTGCGCGTGGCGAGCTTGGCGGCGATGTCGGTTTTCAGCGCGCGCAGCTGGGCTGCACTCTGTTCGAGGAAATCAATGGCTTGCTGGGCGCCCGAGACGTCGTTCTGCAGCGGGGCGTCCATATTGCTCAGGCCGCGACGCAGGGGCGCTGGCGCCTTGGGGGCAGCGGCCTGGTCGATCGCCGCGCTGGCGTCTGCCGGCGGGTTCTCGGCCTGGCCGGCCGCCGGATTGGCGGTGGCGCGGGTGGAGAGGCCGGTAGTGCTGGGGCGCTGGGCGATTTCCATGATATTTACAGTACGTTGAACAGCGACAGGCCGCTGACCTTGGAATATGCCTGGTAGGTCGCTTGTAAGGCGCTATTGTAACCAGACAGCTGGGTGGCCGCGAGGCCGTAGTCCAATTGTGCGATATCGGTGATGGCGATCTTGTTCGACAGGCTGACGTTGCCGTGGTTGTTGGCCAGGGTTTCCATCACGTTCTGGGCGCCGCCAAACTGGGCGATCTTGCTCGAGATCATGCCCAGCGCCGTGTCCGTGCCGTCCAGCGCGGTCTTCAGCACGCCTTGCAGGACCGGATCATTGGCACTGGCGGTCGGGCTGCCCAGCATGCTGATCGCGGTGTCCAACTGGTTCAGGTAGTCGTCCATGCCGTCCACGGTGACGTTGGCAGGCTGGGTGATGCCATTGCCAACCACCACTTCCTGGGTACCGTTGTTGCCGGTGTAGCTGTAGCGCGAGCCCAGCGGCTGGGTCGCGTCATAGGAAAGCGCTGCGGTGGAGGTGAGCGTGCCGGAGAAAATGTACTTGCCTTCCTGGTCCTTGGTGTTGCCGTTAAAGTAAAGCGAGTCGCGCAGGGCCACCAGGCTGTTGACCATGGAATTCAGGTCGGCGGGCGTGTTGGAGCCGTCGGATGCCCAGACGAACAGGTCGCGCGCCGCGCCCATGTCCTGCACCATCGAGCTCAGGTAGGTTTCGTTCTTCGACAGGCGGATCTTGACTGCGCTGATATTGTCGACGTACTGGCTGACGATGTTCTCTTCGCGGCGCAGGCGCGACAGGCGCACATTGGCGATCGGCTCATCGGAGGGTACCTGGATCTTGTTGCCAGTGGCCATTTGCTCGGTCAGCTTGGCGATCACCGTCTGGTTGATCTGCAGCGAGCGGTTCATGGATGCCTGGAACTGGCTGGAGGCGATGCGCATTTCTTTCTTCCTCAGAACAAGGCCAAGGTGGCGTCAAACAGGGTGTTGGCAACGGCGATCACTTTCATGTTCGCCTGGTACATATTCTGGAACTCGACCAGGTTGATCGCCTCTTCGTCTTTGTTGACCGAGCTGGTTGCGGCCCAATCGTCTTCCGATTGCTGGCGGATGGTGCTCGCAGTTTCCAACAGCGACTGGTTCTGGCCGCTGTCGATGCCGAGCTTGCCGACCAGCTGGGTGTCGGCATCGCCGATCAGGACGGTGCCGATCGAGGCCAGGGTGACAGGCTGGCCTTTGATGGCGATCAGGTCCTGCAGGTTCTTGCTGTCGCCTGGCGCGCCGTTGGAGGAGAATGCCAGGTCCTGGGCCTGGATGCCGGGAACCAGGCCGAGGATGCCGCCGACACCGGTCGCGTTAAAGGAGAACAGGGCAGTGCCAGGCGTGGCGGTGATCGGCGGGCCTGGCAGGCCGTCCGGCTTGTAGCCGGCGGCGAGTGTATTGTTGACCTTGGTGGCCAGCTGGTTGGCCATGTCGAGCAGGGATTGCTGCAATGGCTGCAGGGTGTTTTTTTCAAAGTCCCCAATGCCGCCGAGCTGGCCGCCGACCTTGGTGTCGTCCAGGCCGAAAGTGGTGCCGGCAAATTTCAGCTCCAGCGAGGCTGGCGTGGTCGACGGATTCATCGACAGCGTGCCGGCCAGGTTGCCGACCACCAGCGGCTGGCCGCTGCGCAGCGATACGCTGCGGGTGCCGTCCGGCTGCTCCAGTACTTCCACCGAGACCAGGTTGGCCAGCGAGTCGATGGCGCGGTCGCGCTCGTCGACCAGGGCCGAAGTGTTGGTGCCGAGCGAACCGGCTTGCGTGATGCGGTTGTTCAGGGCCGCGATATTGGCGCTCAGGGTATTCAGTTGCGGCAGCATGGCGTCGCGCTGCTGCGTGATCGACACTTGCTGCTGGCGGGTGACGTTGTAGATGCTGTTGAACGATTGCGCCATGGCGTTGGCGGCGGTCAGCACCTGCTGGCGCAGCGGGGTCGACACCGGGTCCACGCCGGCCGCGTTCAGGGCGCGGAAGAACTGGTCGACGCCATTCGACAGGCTGGTCTGTTCGTCGCCCATCACGCGCTCGAGCTGCGTGAAATAGGGCTGGGACTGGGTGCGCAAGCCGAGTTCGGAATTGGCGCGCCACAATTGCTGGCTTTTGTAGGAGTCGGAGAAGCGCAGCAGCTTGCTTACTTCCACGCCGAAACCGGGGCCGCCGGAGCCGGTCGCAGGGGCCACTGCCGACAGCAGCACGCCCTGGCGGGTATAACCCTTTGTTTGCAAGTTTGCAATGTTCTGGCTGGTCGTGTTAATGGCGGCCTGGGCGGCCAACGATCCGGACAGTGCATTGTTGATAATCGACATGGTGCAATCTTCCCTTAGGCTGGGCCGTTGCTCAATGGCATCTTGGCCCGTTAACGAGTAAAGGCGACCGCGCCGGTGGGGAGATTAAGCGTCGGTCGGATTTTTCTTGGATAAAACTGAAATTTCCGGATGGGAAACCCCGGCAGGCGGCGTCGCCGGCAACAACTGGCGCAGGATGGCGTCGGCAACGCCGAACGCGCGGCGCCCCGCCAGCTGGTCAGCCACCATATTGTCGGCCATGTCCAGCATGTCGCTGTTGATCGAGTCTTTATAGATGCTGTCGTCATCGGCCATGGCCTTGGTGGCGTCGCGCATCTTGTGCAGCGTCTGGGCGATGAAGAAACTCTCGAACTTGACGGCCGCGTCGGTGGCTTTGTCGCGGTAGCGCGATTCTTCGGTCTGCGGGGCAAGCGCGGCCTGCCCGAGCTTGCCGTCCTCGGCGCCGATGTCCAGCTTGCGTACCGGCAGGGGGGCGAAGCGGCTGTCCATCAGATCACCACCAGTTCGCCTTCGATGGCGCCGGCCTGGTCGAGGGCTTGCAGGATTGCCATGATGTCATCAGGCGTCGCGCCCAGGCTGTTGACCACGTCGATAATGGCTTGCAGCTTGGCGCCGGCGGGCCATTTGAACATCTGCGGCTTGGCTTCATTTACGGCCACGTTCGATTGCGGCGTCACCACGGTCTGGCCCTGGCTGAAGGGCGCAGGCTGGCTGACCTTCGAGTTTTCCGAAATGACCACCTTGAGCGAGCCGTGGGTGACGGCGGCGGCCTTCACGCGCAGGCCGTCGGCAATCACCACGGTGCCGGTGCGCGAGTTGAACACCACTTTCGGGACGTCCTGGCCGACTTCGATCGGCAGCGCTTCCAGCTTGGCCATGAAGGCCACGCGCTGGGTCGGGTTTTCCGGCGCCAGCACGTCGATGCCGGTGCCGTCGGCGGTGCTGGCGACGTCGCCGAACTTGCGGTTGATTGCTTCCACGATATTGGTGGCGGTTTCGAAGTTCGGCTGTTTCAGCGACAGGTGCACCGATGGCTTGGTGGCGAAATCGGTGGCGATTTCGCGTTCGATCACGGCGCCGTTCGGGATGCGGCCGGCGGTTGGGGTGTTGACGGTCACGGAGGAGCCGCTCTTGCCGGAGGCGGACAGGCCGCCCACCACCACATTGCCCTGCGCCAGCGCATAGACTTCGTTGTCGGCTGCCTTCAGTGGCGTCAGCAGCAGGGAGCCGCCGCGCAGGCTCTTGGCGTCGCCCAGCGAGGAAACGGTCACGTCGATCGGCTGGCCGCGGCGGTAGCCGGGCGGGAACACGGCGGACACCATCACGGCGGCCACGTTCTTGGATTTGGCATCGGCGCCGTCCGGCATTTTCACGCCGAACTGCTTGAGCATATTGACCACGGACTGGCTGGCGAACTTGACCTGGGTCGAGTCGCCGGAGCCGTTCAGGCCGACCACCAGGCCGTAGCCGACCAGGGGGTTGTCGCGCACGCCTTCGATGGCGACCAGGTTGCGCAGCTGGGGGGCGGCGCTGGCAGGGAGGGCGATGGCCAGCAGCAGGGCTGCCACAAACCGGTAAACCCGTGTCAGACCCGCAGGGTCAGACACGTGCCTGCGGCCGTCGCGTGCTTTGCCGGTTTGGATGCGGAACATAGTCATACCTCAAAATGGCATCAAAGGACCAAGGAAGAAGCGCGTCAGCCAGCCCGGCTGGTTGGCATCCGCCAGGGTGCCCTGCGCGCCGTAGGCGATGCGCGCATTGGCGATGCGCTGCGACGACACCATATTGTTGGCATCGATATCGGCCGCGCGCAGGAAGCCGCGCAGGCGCACGAATTCTTCCCCCTGGTTCAGGGTCAGTACTTTTTCGCCGGCCACTTTCAGCAGGCCGTTCGGCATCACTTCCTGCACGATCACGGTGATCGCGCCGCTCAGCGCATTTTGCTGGGTGCTCTGGGCATCGCCCTTGAAGCCGCGCTCAGCCGAAATATCGACGCCGGCTTTCGGGAACGTCTTGCCCAGCAGGCTGGGGGAGGCAATGCCGACGCTGGAATCCTTGGCCAGGGTGGTGCCGGCACTCTTCGATGCCTGCGTGGTTTCCTGCAGGATCACGGTGACGATATCGCCGACGCGGAAGGCGCGGCTGTCCGACACCAGCGACATGCTGCTGTCCGGATTGAAGACGCCGCCGGAGGTGCCGCGCGGCTGCGCGGAACGCGCCAGGGCTGGCGCTTCGTCGAAAGGCGCCGGGCGCACGGTCGGCTGCAGGCTGGAGCAGCCAGCCAGCAGGACCAGGGCCAGCGCGGGCAGGGCGGTTTTCATCAGCGTGCGGCCTGTGCCAGGTACTGCAGCATATTATCTGCCGCAGTCAGAACTTTGGTGTTCATTTCGTAGGTGCGCTGGGCAGCGATCATGTCCACCATCTCTTCCACCACCTGCACGTTGGAGCCTTCCAGTGCGCCTTGCTTGAGCTTGCCGAACTGGGCGTCGCCAGGGCGGCCTTCAGTTGGCGCACCGGAGGCCGGCGTTTCGGCAAACAGGTTTTCGCCCAGCGCTTGCAGGCCGGTCGGATTGATGAACGAAGTCAGGGTCAGCTGGCCCAGCTCGGTCGGGGTCGTGTTGCCCGGGATAGTGGCGGACACGGTGCCGTTCTCGCCGATGGTGATGGCGGTGGCATTGGCCGGCACGGTGATTTGCGGCACCAGCGGCAGGCCGGAGGAATTCACCAGCACGCCGTCCTTGTCGACCTGCAATTGGCCGGCGCGGGTATAGGCCGGCTCGCCGTTCGGGCGGCGCACTTGCAGGAAGCCATTGCCCATCACGGCCACGTCGAGCGCGTTATTGGTGGTCTGCACATTGCCGTTGGTGAAAATCTTCTGGGTGCCGACCAGGTGGGTACCGTTACCCATCTGCACGCCGGACGGGTTCAGCGTATTGTTGTCGGCACGCTGGGCGCCAGGCTGCTGGTCGATCGAATAGAACAGGTCTTCGAACACCACGCGGTCGCGCTTGAAGCCGACGGTATTGGCGTTGGCCAGGTTGTTGGCGATGGCTTGCAGTTTCGCGTCTTGCGCCTGCACGCCGGTCTTGCTGATCCACATTGCTGGATTCATCGTAACTCTCCTGTTTAGCCGCTAATCAGTTTGTTGCCGACCGTAGTCATGTCGTCGGCGGCCTTGAACAATTTCATCTGGATTTCAAAGGTGCGATTCAGGCTCATGGTGGCTACCATCTCTTCGACGGCCGTCACATTGGCGCCTTCCAGGTGGCCCGCCTTGACCTGCACGGTCGGGTCGGTGCCCAGCAACTGGCCGTCGCGCGCCACCAGCAAGCCCGCTTCATTCTTGTTCAGCTCGGACGCTTCGGCGCGCACCAGCTTGAGCTTGTCGATCACCTGCATCTCGGCATTGGCGGTCGGGCCCAGGATGGAGACGGTGCCGTCCTGGCCGATTTCCACCTTGCGGTGCACCGGCAGGGTGATCGGGCCGCCTTCGCCCAGCAGCTGCATGCCGTTGACCGTCAGGGTGCCGTCGGCATCGAGCGTGATGGCGCCGGCGCGGGTATAGGCTTCGCCCGTCGGGCCCTGCACGGCGAAGTAGCCGGGGCCGGAAATGGCCACGTCCAGCTCGCGCCCCGTCTGGCGCAGCACGCCCTGGCGGTCGGTCACGGCATTCGACTGCATCTGCGACATGTGGCGGTCGTCGTAGCCGTAGCCGGGCAGCTTGGCAGCCTGCGCCAGCTCGAGGTTGGCGCGGAAGCCGTTGGTGTCGAGGTTGGCGAGGTTGTTGGCGTGCACCTGCTGGCCCCGCATGGCCCGCTCGGCGCCGCTCATCGCGGTGTAGATCAGCGCGTCCATTCAGTGTGCCTTTACAGGGCTTGCATCAGCGACTGCAGCATCTCGTTCTCTGCAGTGATGACCTTGGAGTTGGCCTGATAGTTGCGCTGCGAGGTCATCAGGCTCACCAGCTCGGACGTCACGTCGACGTTGGAGGTTTCCAGCGACGCGACCGTCAGCGCACCAGCAACGCCCTGGCCGGCTTCGGACAGGTTGGCGTTGCCGGACTGGACGTTGGCGGTCCAGGCCGTTTCATTGACCGGGGTCAGTGCATCCTCGTCCGGGAAGGTGGCGATGGCCAGGCGGGCGATGGCTTGCTTTTCGCCGTTGGAGTACTTGGCCACCACGTTGCCGGCCTGGTCCAGTTCCACGCCCACGTAGCTGCCGGCCGCGTAGCCGTCGGCGGCGTTGGTCGAGGTGGTCGATTCGCCTTTCTGGAAGGTGGTGCCGGTGTAGTCGATCTCGACGGTCATGGCGGCTGCCGGGGCGGCGGCGAAGCTCAGGTTGTGGGCATAGGAGGCGCCGCCGTTGGCCGCCAGGTCCAGCTGGCCGCTGGTGTCGAAGGTCAGGGTGTAGGGCGAACCGCCGGCGGCGCCCAGGTCGGTGCCGTCCACTGCCGAGTACACCTTGACGGTGCGCGCTGCCACGTCTTTCACGAAATACTGGGTCACGGTGTGTTCATTGCCCAGGGAGTCGTGCACCACGGTGACCTTGGACATGTTGTACATGTTTGCATCGGGCACCACGGCCGGGGTGACGGTAGCGTTCGGCAGCTTGGTGGTGATATTGCCGGTCGGGACGGTCCAGTCGGCCGACATATTGGCGACGAAATCGATATTCGTGGTGGCCTTGGCAGTCAGCAGGTTGGTCGGCACCTTGATGTCGCCCATCGGGCCGGCCACCATGCTTGGCGGGGTCAGCTGGAACCCCTGCACCTTGGCGCCGGCGCTGTTGACCAGGTAGTCGGTGGCGTCCTTGGTGAAGATGCCGACGCGGGTGTAGTTGGTCTGGCCGGTCGAATCCTTGGCCACGAAGAAGCCGCGGCCATTGATCAGGGCGTCCAGGCCGCGGTTGGTGGCCTGGATGCCGCCGTTCAGGCCGATCGACTGGGTGGTCGAACCGACGTGCACGCCGGTCGGCTGCGCGCCGGCGTGCAGCGAGGCGAAGTTGGCGCGGCTGGACTTGAAGCCGTAGGTCCCGGCGTTGGCGATATTGTTGGAAATCGTGCCCAGTTGCTCGTTGATGGCCTGGATGCCGGACAAAGCGATATCGAAACTCATGGCGAGGACCTTTCGTTAAATGGCGGTAGTCGGGGTTTTGCCCCGGAATGCGGTAATGGCGGAAGGCGATACTTCGCCCACGGAATCAATCTTGACGGTAACGCTACCGGCGGCGCCGACCTGTACGCTGTCGAGGCGGCCCAGCACGGCAATCGGCGCGCTCGGGTTGCTTTCGCTGGCCACGCGCATCGAGTAGCTGCCGGCAGGCAGGCCCAGCGCGGCCGGGTCGATGGTGAACTGGTGGGTGCCTGCGGGCAGGGTGCCCATGACGATTTCATATTGCTGGCCGTTGCTGCCGGTCAGGACCAGGCTGGTCTTGGCCGAACTGCTGCCCAGGGTGGCTTCACCGGTCACCTTGTGGCCGTCGAGCGTAACCTGGCTGGACTGCACCATGACGTCGGAGCCGACCTGGGCGCCCATCGCCAGCACCTGCATCGATTGCAGCACGGAGGCATTGGCGGTGGTCAGGTTGGCCAGGTTCTGCAGCGCTTCGGTCTGCGACAGCTGGGTCAGTTGCTGGACGAACTGGGACGGGTCTTGCGGCGACAGCGGGTCCTGGTTCTGGATCTGGGCCACCAGCAGCTTGGTGAACATGTCGCGGCCCTCGTTGGAGGCGCCGTTCAGCGCTACGCCGGCCGGGTTGCTGTTTTGCGCCGCGGCGTTAGTGAACAGGTTGGTTTCCATCAGGATTCACCGAGTTTGAGCAGGGAAGCCTGCATGCCGCGGATGCGGCCCAGCACTTCCACATTGGTTTCAAAAGCGCGCGACGCCGACATCATGTCGGTCATCTCGGCCACCTGGTTGACGTTCGGGTAGAACACCATGCCGTCGGCATTGGCCAGCGGGTTGCCTGGCTCGTACACCTTGCGCAGCGGCTCGGCCGATTCGACCACGTCCAGCACCTGCACGCGGCCGCCGGCTGCGGCGTCGAGGTTGTCGTCCATCACGGTGGCGAACACCGGCTTGCGGGCGCGGTAGGTTTCCGCCTCGCTGCCGGCCACGGAGTCGGCATTGGCCAGGTTGGAGGCGACCGTATTCAAGCGTACTGTCTGCGCCGCCATCGCCGAACCGGCAATTTGCGCAATATCTTTAAAGCTCATGGGTTTCCCCTTGGGATCAGTTAAACCGGCGCTTACTGGCCGTTGATGGCCTTGGCGATGCCGCGCAACTTCATGTTGATGAAGGTCAGGCTGGTTGCGAAGTCAGTTGCATTTTGCGAGAAAGCTGCTTGCTCCACGCCAATTTCGACGGTGTTGCCGTCGCCGCTGGGGTGGTAGGGCACGCGGAACTTGGTTTCGCCGTCTCCCTCGAGGATGGGCTCACCGGACAGCTCCGCTTCGACGCGCGCCAGCGACTCCTTGAAGTCGATATCCTGTGCTGAATAGCCCGGCGTATTCTCGTTGGCGATGTTCGATGCCAGGACGCGCGTACGTTGCGCACGCAGCTGTAATGCATCCGCATGCAAACCGACGGCGTCCTTGAAATTGATAGCCATTGTTACTCTCCTCTGGTAATGTCCCAGCGAATTTACAGTCTAAAGGTATTGCCCATGCCCAACAATCCTATTGTACAGGTTTTTGGCGGATTATTGCTTGTAGGAATTTTAAATTTCAGAGTTGCAACTGCTTCAACAATGGAAGAATTGCTAAGCAAAGTGAAACTAGCTGCAGAAAAGCAATTGCAAACCAATGCAGAAAGTCAACGCTGGGCTGAGCCGAAGTTCGATGTCGAAGTAGTAAGGACAAATCGCGCGATTCCGGACTGTCCCTCTGGGATGCGGGTCGAGAGCCTTGACCCGCGCGGCATTGCGCGCATGCGCTTCGTGGTGATTTGCCCAAGCTTGCAAGGTTGGCGCTATGAGTTCCTTGCCAAGGGCAAGGTGTCGGCAAACGTTGCAGTTGCTGCCACCGATTTAATTTCCGGAAAAATTCTGTCGCCTATAGACTTGTTGCGGGTGCGCCACGATATCACCTTGATTCCCGATACTTTTTCCGACCTCGGCGAGCTGGAAGGCATGGCTGCGCGGCGCACCATCCGCGCCGGTGAGGTGATCCGGCAGAACATGTTGGCGGCACCACAACTGGTCAAGCGCGGCGACCAGGTGCGTATCGTCGCCAGGCGCGAACAGATCGAGGTGTCGATGGCGGGGGAAGCGCTGGACAATGGCACGCGCGGCGCCATCATCCGTGTGAAAAACAGCAGCGGCACCCAGATCCGGGCGCGCGTTATTGAGGCGGGGACTGTAGAGCCTGCTGACTTGCCTTGATGCTGGCCGCCACGCGGCCCAGTTTGTCGGCGTAGGCGGGATCGGTGGCATAGCCGCCGGCTTGCAGCGCGTGGGCGAAGGCCTGGGCATCGTTGCCGGTGTTGAGGGCGCGCCGGTAGCGCGGATTGTCGAGCAGCATGCCGGCATAGTCCTCGAAGGAGCCGGCCATATCGCCATAGCCGCGGAAACGCTCGTTGCGGGTGTGCGCCACGCCATCTTCCACTTCCATGGTCGCCAGTGCCTGCACCGCGCCCTGCCAGTTGCCGCCAGCCTTGATGCCGAACATATTGTTGCCTGGCGCATGGCGGCCCCAGCCCGATTCCAGCGCCGCGTGGGCGGCCACCAGTTCCGGCGCCACGCCGAGGCGGGCAGCGGCGGCTTCGGCATGGGGGCGGATCGCTTTCAGGAAGGCTTGCTGCGTTTCGCTGGGGACGCTGCCTTCAGCCGGCGCTTCGCTGCCGCCAATGGCACGCGCCGCAATCCGCGCGCGCAGCGCGGCGCCGTCGGCAGTCAGCGCGCTGCCGGCGCCGGATGCGCTGGTCGACGGTGCATCAGCCGCGGCAATATAGCGCGCGACTTCGGCATGCACCTGGCGGAAGGTGGCGCTGGTGGCGCCGGTGGCAGCGGCCGTGGCTGAGCCTGCCATACCGGCATTGGCGGCCTGGCTTGGGCTGAAGGCCGCAGGCAATGCGGGGCGCGTGGCGCTCATATTGCTCGCGGTGGCTGCCGTGGCCCGGGTAGGCGCTGTGGCTTGCGTAAACGCCCTGAAAGACGTGAATTCAGACCGGCTCATAGGTTTGATCGTCGCCATGCAGCACGCGCTGCATGATGGTGTATTGCTCCGCCAGCAGGTCAGCATTGCGGCGGCCCATTTCGCGCGCCGTCTGCACCATGCCTTCCAGTTCCGCCCAGTCGGCTTCGAGGCGCGCACGCGCTTCGGGCTTGAGCAGGGTGAACACTTGTTCCATGGAGGGCTGGGGGCCGACCAGGCGGGTCGCCAGTTCGACACGCTGGGCGCGGCGCGCTTCCAGCACATCGACCAAAGCGCCGATTTCTTTAGCGATTTCTCCCAGGCGTTCGCTCTGGTGGCGGATCGCGGCTTCAAACTGCTGGGCAATCAGGTCCAGCATCTGCTGGTAACTTTGCAAGTCTGCCTTGATGCCGTCGAGCAGCGTCTTCATGGCTTCTTGCCTTGACAACTCTTTCACTGCTCGCCCCGGTGGAACTTCTGGATCAGGCCGGCCAGCTTGCCGGCGTCGAACGGCAGCTCGCCCTTGGCCAGCGCGTCGCGCAGTTGCGCCACGCGCTCGTGGTCGATGTCGCCCATTTCCTGCATGGCTTTCATTGCCGGTTGCAGCACGGCCGATTCCAGCTCGCGCTGGGCGGCCGGGGCCGCGCTGGGACGCGCCGCTTCGGCCGGCGCGCTGTCGGCCACGGTCTGCACCGGTGTGCCTGGGGTGGAACCGGAAATCCTCATACGGTTGCCTCTTGACTTAACATTAATTGCCATTGCTTTTCCCCTTGCCAGGCAGCAGTTGTTGTCGCAATTGCTGCAACAGGCCGGGTTCGGGCAAATCCGATTCCCGGATGATAGCAGTCTTGCTGCTCGGCATACCAAACATATCGGCGATCGCATGCGCCTGCGTGTTGGTCAGAATCAGCAATTCAATCCGGCGGTTGACGCCAGCATCGGCCCGTTTGGCATCGAGCGGCGCACGGTCGGCCATGCCCACCACCTGCAGCACGCTCTCCTGCGGCATGGTGCCGGCCAGCAGCTGGGAACGCGCCGCCATGGCGCGGTTGCTGGACAGGTTCCAGTTGGAGAAGGCCTTGTAGCTGGTGTCGGCATACTGCGAGGAGTCGGTATGGCCGACGATCAGCATCTGGTTTTCCATGCGGGCGAACAGCGGGCCCATGTTCTGCAGCAGGCGCGCGAACTTGTCGGTCGGGACCGCCGAGCCGCGCACGAACATGCCCTGGCTGTCGGTATCGTGCAACATCACGCGCAAGCCATATGGCGTGACCACCGATTCAAGATTGCTGGCCAGGCCAGTTTCCTCGCTCATCCTGGTGAGCGTCTTGGCCAGCAGTTTCAGGTCTTCCGGCGTTTCGTAGCGCACCCGGTTTTCCGCCGTGTTGGTCGGGCTCTTGTTGAAGCCCTGGGTGGCATTGCCGTCCACATCGGTATTGCCGGTGCGCGGCATCGGGAAGCGCTCGATCAGGCTGCCGCGCGGGCCGCCCACCTGTTCCGGCATCACGCCCTTGCCGACGTCGGTCTTGCTGCCGTCGGCCTGGGTCAGCACGTGTTCCAGCGATTCCTGGTTGCGCACGGCCATCAGCCACAGCACCAGGAACAGGCACATCAGGGCCAGGCAGAAGTCCGCAAACGCGACTTTCCAGGCGCCGCCATGCTCGTCGTGCTTGTGCTTGCCACCGCCGCGCTTGACGATGGTTTGCTCATGGTGCTTGTCATGCGGCTTTAGCACGGCCACCTCCCCGGCGCGAAGTCGTTTCCGGCTCGTCGCCGCCTTCCATCGCATTGATCCAGCCTTCGAGCTGGGCGAAGCTTGGCTTGATGTTCAGCTGCACCAGGCGGCGGCCGGCGTCGATCGCCAGCAGCGGCGGCTTGCCGGCCACGTGGGTCACCAGCACCACTTTCACGCACTCCATGGTGGATGCTTCCTGGCTCACCAGCTGCTTGAGCATGTTGGAGATCGGGTCCAGCACGCCGTAGCAGAAGAAAATACCGATGAAGGTGCCGACCATGGCCGCGCCCACGTGTTCGGCGATCTCGGCCGAGGTAGCGCCTTCGCCCACGGTGCCCATGGTGATCACGATGCCCAGCACCGCGGCCAGGATACCGAAGCCCGGCATCGCTTCGCCGATCTTGCCGAGCGACTTGGCCGGCTGGGTCAGTTCCTCGTGGATGGCTTCCAGTTCCTGCTCGAGCACGCCCTCCAGTTCGTGGGCATTGATCTTCCCCATGGCCATCAGGCGGAAGTTGTCGACGATGAAGGCCAGCAGCTTGGGCTCGTCCAGGATCAGCGGGTAGCGCTGGAACAGCGGCGATTCGCGCGGCGCTTCGACGTGGGCGTCCAGCGCCTTCAGGCCGCCGGCAGCCAGCTGCAGCAGTTCGTACATCAGCAGCAGCAACTGGCGCTGGAATTCCGAGTCGTACTTCTTGCGCGACATCAGGTGTTTGCACTGGGTCATGGTCTCGGCCAGCACGTGGCGCGGATTGCCGATGACGAAGGCGCCGATGCCGGCGCCGGCAATCACCAGCAGCTCCAGCGGCTGCCAGATCGCGGTGAAATGGCCGCCCATCATGGCGTAGCCGCCAAACACCGAGCCAAACACGATCATGATGCCGAATAATTGCTGCATGGTTTATGCCTTTCGATTGGTCTTTCCTGGTGCTTCGGCTCAGGCCGCCAGCACCGCTCTCATCTTGTTCAGGGCCTGCTTGTTCAACTGGCAGACGCGGGCGTCGGTCAGGTCCAGCACGGCGGCGATTTCTTTGTAGCTCAGCTCAAACTCGTAATACATCTGGATCACGCGCTGCTCGCGTTCATCCAGGCCGTTCAAGGCTTGTTCCAGGCTGCGCCGTATCATCAGCTGTTCTTCCGGGCCGGCCACGCTGCCGGTATCGGCCAGCGTGTCCTGCAGGATTTCATCGAAGCTGGCGATGGTTTCCGCGTTCTCGTCCAGCAGGTAAGCCTGGTAGCCCTCGGCATCGAGGCCGAGCGCCGTCATGATTTCCTGTTCGCCCGGTTCACGGCCCAGCTTGCGCGTCAGCTCGCGCACCGCATCGCGCATCTTGTGGCTTTGCTGGCGCACGGCGCGCGGGCGCCAGTCCTGCCGCCGCAGCTCGTCGAGGATGGCGCCGCGCACGCGCAGCGCAGCATAGCTGCCGAAGCCGGTATCCGGTTCGCCATAGCGGCGCAGCGCCTCAAGCAGGCCCATCAGGCCGATCTGCTCCATATCGTCGCGGTCGATCGCGCCCTGGACCTGCGAATTCAGCTGGCGCACGATGCGCTTGACCAGCGGCGCATAGGCGAGCAGGTGCTTCTGCTCGTCAGCCACGCTGGCTGCGGCGTAGCTTTCGGCATAGGGATCTGCCACCGTGTCCACCAAGCCCATGGCCTTTACTCCAGGATCAACTTGCCGATCATTACCTGCTGGAAGGGGCGCTCGCGCGCCTCCTTGGCGTAGGCTTCATCGTAAGCCTTGTTCAATTCCTCGACAAACTGGTCAATGGTCATCATCGACGCTTTTTCCATCGGCAAGGCCGACAGGGCGCGCACGGCAACGCTGCGCAGCAGCGGCAGGGCTTCCTTGGCTTCCTTTTCCTGCTTGGCCGTGGTCGAGATCACGAGGTCGGCCGACATATAGTGCGGCACCGTATCGCCCGGCTGGCGGCGCATCATCACGATGACTTTTTCAATGGTCAGGTACTTGAGCGGTTCGCCGGATTTCTTTTCCTCGGCCGCCGCCTTGGCTGGCTCGGCGGCCTTGCCCTTCATGAACCAGACGGCGCCCCCGGCGGCGCCTGCGCCTACCAGCAGCACGGCTGCCACGATCAGAACCAGTTTCTTATTCATCTAATGCTTACTCCCGTTCGCCCAACATGGCAAAAGTGGTGGTGCCGGCATCGCTGTCATCCAGGGCGCGGCCCGGCTGGCGCTGCTCGCGTTGTTGCTCCTGCTGGTGCTGCTGGCCGCCATCGGCCAGGCTGCGCGCATTGCTCGAAGAAACCGTGACGGCCACCTCGCCGAACTGGCGCTGCGACAGGTCCTGGCGCACGGCATCGCCGATGGTGTTGAGCTGGCGCAGCACTTCGCTGTGGCTGGCGGCGATGTTCACTTGCAGCGTGCCGCCGCTGTGGCGCACGGAAATTTCCACGCTGCCCATATTCGGCGGTTCCAGGCGGATCACGGCGCGCTCGTCATTGCGCGCCAGTTGCAGTTGCAGGCGGTCGCCAAGGGCGGCGCGCAGCGGCTGCTGCCACTGTTCCGGGCTGCCGCTCAGCTGCAGCGCGTCGCCCGCCTGGGGCGCGGCGGTGTTGGCCAGCACGCTGCGGAAGCCGGGCAGGGCGCCGGCATCGGCCGGCTGGCGCTGGCTGTCGGCCAGCAGGCTGGCGCTGTCCTTGCCGGTGAGCGGGGCGGCAGTGCTGTCGGCGGCCTGGCCTTGCAGGGCGCCCAGTGCAGCGCTCAATGCTTCGCTGGCGGCGCTGCGGCTGGCCGCTGCCGGCGTGCTGCCAGGCTGCGGCGGGTTGGCGGCCGGGCGCACTGCCGCTGCGAGCATGGCGGCGCGGGCGTCAAGCAAGGGGGCTTGCGGAACCTCGGCTGCTGCGAGCTGTGCGCCGGCGCCCGTTTCGCGGGCCGCCAGGGCGCTGGCCTGGGCTTGCTGGCGCAGCAGCGCTGCGCTGCTGCTGGCGGCTGGCTTGCCGCCAGCGGACGTCAATGCGGCCGCCACGGCAGCGACACTGTCAGGCGTGGCGCCTGGTGCGGCGCCGGCCAGCGGCAAGTTGCCCATGGCCGGCAGCATGGTTGCCACCGCCTGTGCGGCGGCAGCCTTGTCGTCCGTAGCCGGGGCCGCCGCGCCTTCTTCGTCGGCGGCCTTGCCCATCATGGCGTCCAGCAGGGCGCCGAACGGTGCCGGCGCGATGGCGTCGGCGAGCGTCGGCAGCGTGCCGGCCCGGCCGCTGCCCGCTGCAGCGCTATCAGGCGCAGCGCTGGCAGGGCTGGCTTCCGCCGGGGCGGCGCCGTTGGCAACAGGCGGCGGCAGGCCGGCGGCGCCGCTGGCTGGTGGGACGGAGGCGGCAGGTGCCGCAGGCAAGTTGATCATGCTTAAGTTCCGGTTGCAGCGTTACCGCTGTCGAGGGCATAGGCAAGCCAGCCCTCTCTGTTGTTTGTCATATCGCTCAGGTGCTGGCCGGTCTCGACGGCGGCGCTGTCGACTTTTGCCACCGCCGCGACGTGCAACTCACGCAGCGCCGCCAGCGCTGCGCGCTCGGCCGGCGTCCACGCACCCTGCGCTGCCAGCGCCGGCAGGGTGGAGGCCATCAAAGTATTAATCGCCGCCAGTCCCGCCCAGTCGCTGGCGGTCGTGGCGGCGCTCAGCTGCTGTGCAAGCTGCAGCAGCGTCTTATGCCTATCCATGCTTGTCGTGCACGCCCTGCCAGCCGGTGCGGATCGTGGTCAGCAGGCCCACCACCTCGTCGATGACGGCAGGGTCCATGTCCACGCCGGCGCGGTACAGGCGGGCAGCGCAATAATCGTACAGGCGGCCCAGGTTGGCCACCACCTCGCCACCCTGCTCGAAATCGAGCGAGCTGGCGAGGCCGTTGATGATTTCCGTGCACTTGTCGAGGCTGAGCGCCTTCTGTTCATAGCGCTTGCCGACGATGTGGCCGCGTGCACGGGCCAGCTCTTCCAGCAGGCCGTCGGTCAGCACCAGCACCAGTTCGACCGGTGTGGCGCGGGCCGTCTGTGCTTCCAGGTTGGTGGCGTGATAGCTGCCGTAGGCGTCGTGGTCCATTGTTTAAGGCTTTCAGGAATCGGATTTGCTGAACATCGCGTCAAACATGCTGCTGGTTCCGCTCATCTGCGACTGCAGGCTTTGCAGCTGGGTGAACTGGGCCAGGTAGCGCTTGTAAGCGTTGTCGTATTGGGTTTCCAGCGCGGCCTGGCGGGACACGAGCTGGGATTGCAGTTTTGCGTTGGCTTCCTTGCGCGCAGCCAGCTGGCCGGTGCCGGCCTTGGTCCAGCTGCCGACCAGGGTGTCGAGGTTGCCCAGCACACCAGTCGACGGCGTGCCGACTTTGCCCAGGATGGCGTCCAGGCCGGCCGGGTTGGTGGCCAGCGCCTTGTCCATGCGCGTCTTGTCGAGCGCCAGCGTGCCGTCGCGCTGCGAGGTGATGCCGTAGATCGCCAGGCTGGTGCCGCCAACCGAAGTGCGCAGCAGCGATTCCATGCGCGACTTCAGCGAAGCGATGCCGGCGTCCGAGGCGTAAATGCCGCCTGCCGTACCTTTGGTAAAGTCGCCGTGGGCGGTCAGTTCGCCGATAGCGGACAGCATCTTGTTCCACTGGTCGACGAAATTCTGCACATTGGTGGCGGTGGCGCTGCTGTCGCGCGCGACGCTCACCGTGACAGGGATGCCGCCGGTCTGGGCCTTGGTGAAAGTCATCGAGACGCCGTCGACTACGTTGAACGTATTCGAGGCTTGTTCCATCAGGTTGCTCGGGTCGCCGCCCGGCGCGCCGACCCACACCTTGGCATTGGTGCCAGCCGTCAGGACGCGGTTGCCATCGCCCAGCTGCGCCTGCAGGTTGGCGTCGCCCAGGTTGCTGACGTCGATGCCGGCCACGCCATTGGCCTGGCCCGTGACGTTGGACGTCAGCACCAGGCGGGTCTGGCCGTTGACGGTCAGCGTCGAAGCAGTGACACGCGAATTATTGCTTGCTTCCAGATTGATGGCGGCAGCGATCTCTTTCGCGCTCAGCGCATTGTTCAAGTCCTTGTCGCCATTGGCCAGGTTGACGGTGAAGCTGGTGCCGTCGGCCAGTTTCACCGACAGGGTGCCGGCAGCCGCGCCAACGACGCTGGAATCGGTAACGCCGCTATACGACACCTGGCCGACTGTGGCGAGCTGTTCGACGTAGAACTGGTAATTGCCGGCGGCAGCCGTGGCGCTGGCCGTGGCGGTGCCGACATCGGAGCTAAACGTTGCCTTGCTTGCCACAACCGAGCCGGACGAGGTGGTCGTCGACAGGGCGCTGCGGAAGGCGCCCAATGCCGAGCTGAGCTTGGTCAAGGCCTTGTCGATCGCAGTCGCGGTGGCAGACTGGGAATCGAGCATCGACTGCCGGCCCTGGATATACATCTGCGCCAGTTGGGTAGCCGTGGTCTTTGGATCGTAGGTTGGGACAGAAGTTGCCATTTCTCGTGCTCCGAAGAAATTAAATGAAGTGTACCAAGGTAAGAGGCGACCAAAGTAATGACTTCATGAAATATTCGGTTCAGCCTTTCATTTATGTCCGCGGTACCACAGTTGGGTTGCCAGTTCGTCATGGCGCTTGCGCTCTTGCGCACGCTGCGCCGTGGCGGCCGCATCCTGGTGGCGCTCGAGCACCTGGCCCAGCACTTCGCGCTTGACGTAGGCGGCCGTCAGGGCGCGCTGCGACACGGCCATGTCGGCCTCATGCATGTGCAGGTTCAGGCGCTGATTGTCGGCCATGGCCATCACGCCCTGCTTGTAATCGCCGCAATTGATGGCCAGCGCCATCGGCAGGCGGCCGGACGGGCCGCTGCTCTGGTACAGGTCGGTCAGCTTGTCGAGCGTCTTCTGGTAGCGGTCGCGCACGCTTTCCTTGGCGGCCATTTCCGTTTGCAGCTTGTCGACTTCATTGCTGCGCATGTCGACCAGGGTCGACAGGCTGCGGATGGTGTGCTGGGTATTGGTCATGCCATCAACCTTTCAAGTTGGTCCACGCAGTTGGCGTAAGGGGCCGGTTCCTTGGTCCCCTGGCACAGGAATTCTTCGATATGCGGATGCAGGTTGACTGCCTTGTCCGTGACCGGGTCGGCGCCGGGGACATAGGCGCCGAGCGGGATCAGGTCGCGCACGCGTTCGTGGCGCGCCATCGAGGCTTTCAGGGCCCGTGCGGCCAGCATGTGTTCGCGCGTGATCACATGGTTCATGCAGCGGCTGATCGACGCGGCAATATTGATGGCCGGGTAATGGCCGCGTTCGGCCAGTTCGCGTGTCAGCACGATGTGGCCGTCCAGGATGGCACGCGCAGTGTCGACCACCGGGTCCTGCTGGTCGTCGCCCTCAGCCAGCACGGTGTAGATCGCGCTCATGCTGCCGTAAGGATTCTCGCCATTGCCGGCCGATTCGACCAGCTGGGGCAGGGCGGAAAACACCGACGGTGGATAACCCTTGGTGGCCGGCGGCTCGCCCAGTGCCAGCGCCACCTCGCGCAGCGCCATCGCATAACGGGTCAGCGAGTCGACCAGCAGCAGCACGTTCTTGCCCTGGTCGCGGTAATGCGCCGCGATCGAATGGCACAGCTCGGTTGCCATGATGCGCATCAGCGGCGACTCGTCGGCCGGCGCGATCACCAGCACGGCTTTCTTCAAGCCTTCCGGGCCCAGCGACATTTCAATGAACTCGCGCACTTCGCGCGAACGCTCGCCGATCAGGCCCACCACCACCACGTCGGCCACGGTCTGGCGCGTGATCAGGCCCAGCAGCACCGACTTGCCGACGCCGGAACCGGCCATCAGGCCGACGCGCTGGCCTTTGCCCAGGGTCAGCATGGAATTGATGGCGCGCACGCCGACGTCGAGCGCATCGACCACCGGTTGCTTCTTCAACGGGTTGATGCGCGGCGGCTGCGCTTCGAGCGGGTATTCGCCGCCCAGCTTGCCCAGGCCGTCGATCGGTTCGCCGATGCCGTTGACCATGCGGCCCAGCCAGCTGTCGCCGATCTGCAGGCTGCCTTTTTCATTGGTGGGGAGCACGCGAGCACCGGTCGTCAGGCCGGCGGCTTTCTTGAACGGCATCAGGAAGGTCAGCTTCTCGCGGAAGCCGACTACTTGCGCGTCGAGCCAGTCGCCATCGACTGTCTCGATCTGGCAACGCTGGCCGGTATGCAGCTTGCAACCCGTGGCCTCCAGCAGCAGGCCGGAAGCTCCCACCAGCCGCCCGGTCGGGGTGGCCAGCGGTACGTCATCGAGTTCCAGTTTGCGCAGTGCGTCGGCAATCATTCTTCGCTCTCGGCGTCGTCACCGCCATCGGCGGCCTGCAACTGATTATCGACCTGTTCCATGACCGCAGCAAGACGCTGGTGGCAGCCGGCATCCACTTCGGTGTCGCCGGCGCGGATATGGCATTCGCCCAAGTCGAGGCGGGCATCGCCGATCAGGTTCCAGCGCTTGGCGCGCTTGGGGTCGACTTCCATGATGCGTTTGACTTCTTCCGGATTCAGGAAGACGTCGATTTCATCGCGCGTCGGCGGCATCGAAGCCAGCGTCTCGTCGACCAGGGCCATGATCTGCACCGGCTGCAGCGCCAGTTCGGCGCGGATCACATTGCGCGCCACCTTCGCCACCAGGTCCACCACTTCCTTGCGCTGCGCCGCGCGGTAATCGGCGCGCAGCTTCTTCAGCGACTTCAGCATGCCATCGACCGGGCGCGCCAGGTGGTCGAAGCCGACCAGGGTTTCCTGGCGGCCCTCTTCGCGGCCCAGTTCGACGCCTTGCTGGCGGCCCGCTTCAAAGCCGTCTTCCTGGCCGCGCTGCAGGCCGATTTCGTAACCGTCGCGCTGGCCCTGCTCGAAGCCTTCGCTGACCGAGGCTTGCCACTGGGCGGCATCGGCCGCATGGCCTTGCCCGGTGCCGCGCTGGCCGTTGGCGCCGTGCGTGTGCACGTACTGCTGCAAAGGCGGGAAGCGGTAGGGGCGGAACTGTTTCATCACTCGACCACCGTTTCAGCGAACAGCTGCACTTCGACTTCGCCGGCATCGGCCAGCGCTTTGACGGTGGCCATGATTTCCTGGCGCGTCGCTTCGATGCGCGACATCGGCACCGGACCGGCGCGGCGCATCATGTCTTCGAACGCCTGTGCCTGGCGCTTCGGCATGGTCTTCAGCACCGCATCGCGGATGGCCTGCTCGGCGCCCTTGAGCGCAATGGCCCACTGCTCGAGCGGCACTTCCTCGATGATGCGGGTGAGGGTGACTTCGGTCTGGGTCGACAGGATCAGGAAGTCGTACATCTGCATCTCGATCTGCTCCACCACTTCCGGATCGTGGGCGCGCAGCAGCTCGACGATCTGGGCGCGATTGCTTGGCAGGCGGTTCAGGATCTCGGCCACCTGGCGCACGCCTTCCACGCTGGTCGACTGCGAGTCGAAGGACGACAGGCAGCGGTTGACCAGTTCGTCCAGTTCCAGCAGCAGGTCGCGGTCGATCTCGTCCAGGCGCGCCATGTTCAGCAGCACCAGGTCGCGGCCTTCCAGCGGCAGCGCGTCGAGGATCTGGCCGGCCAGCGCCGGCGGCAGGAAGGCCAGGAACACCGCCTGCATCTGCACGTGTTCGTTGGCGATGTAGTCGGCCAGCCATTTTGGCGAGGCCCACTGCAGGCGCGCCATTTTCGGGCGCAGTTCGTCGCCGTAGATGTTGTTCAGCACGGTGTTGGCGATATCGCCGCCCAGCGCCAGGTCGAGCGAGCGCTTGAGGAAGGAGCGCGACGCGCCGTGCACGCCGGACTGCTGGCGGTAATCGTCGAAGAAGGTCTGCATGGCAGTCTTCACTTCTTCCACCTTGATGCCGCTCATGCGCGACATGACCTGGGTCACTTCCAGCAGCTCTTCGCGCGACAGGCAGCGCAACACGGCGGCAGCCGGTTCTTCGCCGATCGACAGCAGCACGATGGCGGCTTGCTCGACCGGGCTCAGGCCCTCGTCCTGGTCCAGGTTATTGTTGATGTCGGCCATTTTTCTGCATCCATTGTTTGACGACTTCGGCTACGCGTTCCGGCTCTTTCTCTGCCAGTACCTTGAGGTGGTCCACCATCACGTCGACCGGCGAACCGGCTGGCGGCAAATCGTAATTTTCCAGCAGCGGCACCATCGGCATCTGGCTGCCTTCGAGCGCGGCCGGCTTGGCTGCCGCATCTTCCGCCGCTTCCGGAGAGCCTAGTGCAGCCGCCGGCGCCGCGGCGCCCGGCACGGCGGTGGCGCTGCCCGGAATCGGCGTTGCCTCGGCATGGCGGGCAGCGGCGCCGGCCAGGGCTGGCTTGGCCGCTTGCGCCGTCGGCGCCAGGCGTGCGGTCAGCAGGCGCAGCAATGGACGCGCCAGCAACAGGTAAGCCAGCAGCAGGGCTACGGCGTAGCCGAGCCAGTTGACCGAATCGACCACCGTATCGCGTTCCTGCCACCACGGCACTTCGGCCGCCTTGGCCGGGAAGTTCATGGCGCTCACCACCAGCTTGTCGCCGCGCTCGTCGTTGATGCCGAGTCCGTTGCGCAGCACCTTGTCGATGTTGGCGATTTCGGCCGGCGTCCAGCCCGTCTTGGGGAAGGGGGCTGCGGCGTGCGCCAGCACCACCGCCACGTTCTGCCGCACCAGGCGGCCGCGGGCGCGCTTGGTCTGGGTGATGCTGCGGTCGTAGGCGAACTGGCGCGTAGTGGCGTTCTTGCGCGCGGTGCCTTCCGGTACCTGGCCTTGCGCGCCGGCCGTGCCGCCGGCGCCAGCGGCCGCTGCGTCGGCGGCCTGCTGCTGCGGCGGACGGTTGGACAGGGTGCCCGGCACGCCCATCGCGATACGGTTGCGGTCCTGCTCTTCGCGCATGGCTTCGCTGGTCACCTTGGGATCGGCGCCATATTTTTCAACGGTTTCTTCCACCTTGTCGTTGTCGACATCGGCCGTCACGCTGACGCGGAAATTGCTGTCGCCGACGATCGGGCCGAGCAGGCCCTTGATGTTGGCGCGGATTTCCTCCTGCTGGCGCTTGGCGTTTTCGTTGCTCGCGGTGGAGGCGTCGAACGCTTCGCTCAAGTCCACGTGCGAGGACAGCAGGTTGCCGGCCTGGTCGACCAGGCTCACGCGGGCCGGGCTCAGCGAAGCAACGCTGCCCGATACCATGTTGACGATGGCGGCGATGTGTTCGGGCGCCAGCGTGCGTCCCGGCTTGGTAGCGATAACTACGGAGGCGGACGATTTTTCGCCATCGCTCGAGACAAAGGAGGTGGACTTGGCAATCGACAGGTGCACCCGCGCATGCGCGATCGCATCAAGCGTCATGATCGAGTTGGCCAGCTCGCCTTCCAGGCCGCGGCGGAAGCGCACGTCCTGCACGAATTGCGACACGCCGAGCGGATCGTTCTTGTCCATCAGCTCCAGCCCGGCCGGCAATTGCGCGGTCACGCCCTTGGCGGCCAGCAGCATGCGCACCTGGCCCAGTTTGCCTTCCGGCACCAGTACCTGGCCGGTTTCCGGATGGATGCGGTAGGAAATCTTTTCAGCGTCCAGCACCGCCATCATGTCGGCGGTCGCAACTTTCTCGCGCTGGCCAAAGACCGGCTTGTAGCCGCTCTGGTCTTTCCACAGGAACATCAGCACCAGCGCCGTGACGCCAATGGCCAGCAGCAGCAGGGGATACAGGTTCTTCAGGACAGCAGGCGGCACCGCTGGTGCCGCAGCGCCCCGCCAGCGTCCGAGGGTGGACTTGAGGTTAGCAATCACGTCAGGTCTTTCGAGAGGGAAGGCGGATATAAGAGCTTACAGCGGAAGCTTGATCAATTCATCGACCGCGCCCATTACCTTGTTGCGGACCTGCATCAGCATCTGGAACGACAGGCTAGCTTCCTGGCTGGCAAGCATGGCGCCGACCAGGTCGTCGCTGCGGCCGGCATCGACATCGGCCATCTTTTGACCGGCATCAACGTCTTGTGCATTGACGCCGGCAATCGCGTCTTGCATCGTTTGGGCGAAGGAGAATGAGGCGCCTGGCTGCGGTGCATTGAACTGCGCGGCAGGCGCGACGATATTGGCGTGCTGGGCGAGTTCGGCGGCTGCATTGTTCAGGGATGCCAGGTCGGCCTTGATCAGGCCAGCGAATTCATTTGCCATAAAACACCTCAGGTTGGTCGCGCCAGTGCGCGCATTTTCGTTACCAATACTGCAACGCAATTAACTTCCAGTTACTAACTAACAATCTAGACTGAATGTTAAATGGTGCCGTACGGGAACATGCAGTGTAACCCGATTTCGAGTCCGTAACAACCGCTTACAAATCGCAAAACTTCTTATAAATCATGCACTAAGGGTAGTTTTTGCAACCAACTGATGTTACATTGCAATAATGAAGCTTACTCTTTGGAAACTTTTATGTAAAGTCTTTTTGACCAAAGAGGTACTTGATTCATGGCAATACTGAGGGATTTGAGTTATTCTACGCTTCCAAGATCATCCTGAGCGCAGAACTTTGCGATAGGATTGCAGCAGACGGATGGCCAACTATGACTACCTCTCAAAGCACTGTGCAATACGAAGTACTTGACCCTTGCTTGCTGGGGCGGCCGGTACACCGGCTGCCTGAGTTTGCCGCGCAGTTGCGCGAAGACCTGGCCCAGGCCATGCGCCTGAATGTGCATCGGCGCTACTGGGGCACATTCCAGGTGGACGACGTTGCCTTCAGCCGCCTCGACGGCAGCGAAGCGCGCCAGCGCTGGCTGGGCTTTGCCGCGCCTTCCGGACAACTGGGTTTTGCGATTGAGCGCAAAATCCTGCTGGGGGTGTTGAATTATCGTTATGCGCGGGCCACGCGCGCCGAGACGGTCGTTGACGAACAGGCCGTACGAGTTACCGCTACCGAAGAGCGCCTGGCTGTGGTGCTGGGGCAACAGCTGGTGAGCATTCTGGCAGCGCGAATTGAAAGTAACCTGCCCGCCGGCGGCCGGGAACTTGGCGAAGAAGAAAGCATCAAAGCCAACAGCGCCAGCCAGCCTGGCAAAGGCAGCTGGGTGATTACCGTTTCACTGAGCGATGGCGAATTGCAGGGCAAGGCCTGGTTCGCACTCGACAAGCAAGTCATGGGCAGTGTGCTGGGCGGCTTGATGCCGGAGCGCGATGCCAGCAAGAAGGGCAACAAGCATCCAGGGCCGCTGGCGGCGCGGCTCCAGGTTGGCCTGAGCGGCCGGCTGGTTTCCAAGGAGACCACGCTGGGCGCCATGTTCGACCTGCGTGTGGGCGATGTGATCCCGATCAGCCTGCACAGGGCAGACGTCATGCTCGAAGACTCCCGCCTGTTTACAGCTGCGGTAACTGAGCACAAGGGCAAACTCTGCTTAACCTCTTTTGAAGATTCCGAATGAATATGATGAATAACCCCAACGGCGCTAACGATTCCATGCTGGACGATATGTCGGAGGAAATGATCATCGACCAGGTGTCGCAGGATATGAGCGAAGTGCCGGCGCCGCGTGCCGGCCGGCGCGACCTGCCTGCCATGATGCGCAAGATTCCCGTCACGCTGACCCTGGAAGTCGGGTCGGCCCGGCTGTCGCTGCAGGACCTGATGCAGATCGGCCCGGACAGCGTGGTGGAACTCGACATGCTGGCCGGCGAACCGCTGACCATCAAGGTGAACGGCACCGCAATCGGCCGCGCCGAGGTGGTGGTGGCCGGTGAAAACTACGGCCTCAAGGTCATCGATCTGGACGGTTTGAACCTCGACATGATGGCGCCATGACCTTGCGCCGCCTGGTGCCCGGCCTTGCGGCCGGTACAGTGCTGCTATGCGCCTGCGCGCCCGCGTGGGCCCAGGATTTGCTGGCCGGGGTGGTGCCCGGCGCGAAGACCGACCTGTCGGTGAAGATGCAGATCCTGATCATCATGACCCTGCTGGGCTTGCTGCCCATCATGGTGATGATGATGACCAGCTTTACCCGTTTCGTCATCGTGCTGTCGCTGCTGCGCCAGGCCCTCGGCCTGCAGCAGGGCTTGCCCAACCGTATCATCACCGGCGTGGCGCTGATCCTGACCCTGCTGGTCATGAAGCCGATCGGCGACGCGGTCTGGCGCGACGCCTTCGTGCCCTACGACCAGGACAAGATCGGCTTGCAGGATGCGCTGAAGATTGCCGAAAAGCCGGTGTCGCGCTTCATGCTGGCCCAGACCAGCAAGGCTTCGCTCAAGCAGATCGCCCACCTGGCGGGCGAAGACGCGATCACCAATCCGGCCGACCACGCCTTTACCGTCAAGCTGGCCGCATTCGTGCTGTCGGAACTGAAAACCGCTTTCCAGATCGGCTGCCTGCTGTTCATTCCCTTCCTGATCATCGACCTGGTGGTATCGTCGGTGCTGATGGCAATGGGTATGATGATGCTGTCGCCGCTGGTGATTTCGCTGCCGTTCAAGCTGCTGCTGTTCGTGCTGGTGGATGGCTGGACATTGACTGTCAATACGCTCGTGACGAGCATACAGGCCTTTTAGGTGAGCGCAAGATGCTGACGCCCGACGTGGCCGTCGACCTGATCGTCGAGGCCCTGCATATCGTAATGATCATGGTCATGGTGCTGGTGGTGCCAGGGCTGGTGGCGGGCTTGCTGGTGGCACTGGTGCAAGCTGCCACGCAGATCAATGAGCAGACGCTGAGCTTCCTGCCGCGCCTGCTGGTAACCCTGCTGGCCATTGTCATGACCGGGCGCTGGATGTCCAGCTACCTGATGGATTATTGCGTCTCGATCTTCCAGCGCGCGGCAACACTGGTCGGGTAGCGAGCCATGGAACAGGTCCTGGCAAACCTCCTGGTGTGGCTGACGGCAATCTGGTGGCCCTTCGTGCGCTGCATGGCCATGCTGAGCATGGCGCCGGTGCTGGGCGAGATGATGGTGCCGGTCACGGTGCGGCTGCTGGTGTCGCTGGTGCTGGCGATTATCCTGCTGCCGGTGACGGAAGGGCAGGTGGTGCAGGGGATCGATCCGATTTCGGTGCAGGGCATTGCGGTGACGCTGGAACAGGCGGTGATCGGCGGCGCGATCGGGCTGGCATTCCATTTTTCGATGTCGGTGATCGGCGTGCTGGGTTACCTGGTATCGAGCCAGGTCGGCTTTTCGATGGCGGTGATGAACGACCCGCTGAACGGCACTTCGTCCGACGTGATATCGGCGCTGCTGTCGATGCTGGCCATCGTGATCTTCTTTTCGATCGACGGCCACCTGGTGCTGGCCGGGGTAATCGGGCAAAGCTTCAAGGCCTGGCCGCTGGGCGGCGGCTATTCGGCGCTGCTGTTGCAGACCGTGGCCTGGAATGTGGCGTGGATTTTCTCGGCTGCCATGCTGCTGGCGATTCCGGTGGTGTTTTCCGCGCTGGTGGTGCAGCTTGGTTTCGGATTCCTGAACCGCGTGGCGCCGACATTGAACCTGTTTGCATTGGGCTTTTCGGTGATTACCATTTTCGGCCTGCTGATGCTCGGCCAGGTGGTGCGTTTCATTCCGCAGCATTACATCCGCATGTCGAGCCGTGTGCTCGACATGATCCAGCAACAGATGGTGTCCCATGGCTGACGATAGCGGCGGCGACAAGTCAGAGAAGGCTTCAGCGCAGAAGCTGAAGAAATCCCGCCAGGAAGGCCAGGTGGTGCGTTCGCGCGACCTGGCGACGGCGATCGGCATCCTGGTTTCGCTCAAGCTGTTCGTGTTCATGCTGCCGGACTACCTGCTGGACTTCCGCGAAATCTTCCACCAGGCCTTTGCGCCGCTGGAAGGCGAGGGCGCCCTGGAAAACGTCATGAGCACGGTCTGGCTCAGCTCCGCCCTGCTGCTGGTGAAGATGGTGCTCCCCCTGTTCGTGGTGCCGCTGTTTGTCGTGCTGGGCGCCATGGTGCCGGGCGGCTGGGTGATGAGCGCCAAGAACCTGCAACCGAAGTTCGAGCGCTTCAATCCGGTGACCAACCTGGGGCGGCTGTTCTCCAAGAAGCATGGCTTCGAACTGCTGGTTTCGATCGGCAAGGCGGCGGTGCTGGGCTGGGTACTGGTCCATATCGGCACCAGTACCGTCAACGAGTACACGCGCTTGCAGGGGCTGGGCCTGAATGAAGCCATGATCTCCGGCGCCAACCAGATGCTGAATGGCGTAATGGCCATGGTGGCCGTGTTCATCATCTTCGCCATCATCGACGTGCCGGCCCAGGCTTACTTCTTCGCCGAGCAGCAGAAGATGTCCAAGCAGGAGCTGAAGGAAGAATACAAGTCGCAGGAGGGCCGGCCCGAAGTGCGCCAGCGCATCCGCCAGCTGCAGCGCGCGATGGCCGAACGGGCGGCGCGCAAGATCGTGCCGGGCGCCGACGTGGTGATCGTCAATCCGGAGCACTACGCGGTGGCGCTGAAGTACGACGAGAAGCGCGCCGAGGCGCCGTTCGTGCTGGCCAAGGGCGTCGACGAGATGGCGCTGTACATCAAGCGGCTGGCGCAGGAGAACGGCGTCGACGTGCTCTCCCTGCCGCCCTTGGCGCGCGCAATTTACAATACCAGCCAGGTCAACCAGCAGATTCCCGTGCAGTTGTACCAGGCTGTTTCCATGGTCCTGCACTATGTGCTGCAGCTGAAGGCGTTCCGTGAAGGGCGCCGTCCATCGCAGCCCAATCCGCTGGAAGCGGCGCAGGTACCGGTTCCAACTTCCATGAGTGAGGCAGTTACGACATGAATTTCCTGAAGGGCTTGTTCGCAGAAGCGGGACGCCACAAACTCGCCACGCCGGTATTCCTGCTGGCGATCCTGGCGATGATCATCCTGCCATTGCCGCCTATCCTGCTGGACGTCCTGTTCACATTCAATATCGTGCTGGCGCTGATCGTGATCCTGGTCAGCGTGAACGCCAAGCGTCCGCTGGACTTCTCGGTGTTCCCGACGGTGATCCTGGCCACCACGCTGATGCGGCTGACGCTGAACGTGGCCTCGACCCGCGTGGTGCTGCTGCATGGCCACCAGGGCACGGATGCAGCCGGTAAGGTGATCGAAGCCTTCGGCCAGGTGGTCATTGGCGGCAATTACGTGGTCGGCATGGTGGTGTTCGTGATCCTGATGATCATCAACTTCGCCGTGGTGACCAAGGGCGCCGAGCGTATTTCCGAAGTGTCTGCGCGTTTCACCCTGGACGCCTTGCCGGGCAAGCAGATGGCGATCGACGCCGACCTGAATGCGGGCCTGATCAACCAGGAAAAGGCGGTCCAGCGCCGCAAGGAAGTGGCGACGGAAGCTGACTTCTACGGCGCCATGGACGGCGCCGCCAAGTTCGTGCGCGGCGATGCGATCGCGTCGATCCTGATCCTGATCATCAATATCGTCGGCGGCGTCGCCATCGGCACCGTGATGCAGGACATGAGTTTTGGCGATGCGTTCAAGCAGTATGCGCTGCTGACCATCGGTGACGGCTTGGTGGCGCAGATCCCGGCGCTGCTGCTGTCGGCTGCCGCTGCAATCATCGTCACCCGTGTGTCCGAAACCGAAGGCGCCGATTTCGAATCCCAGGTTGGCCAGCAGTTGCTGGCATCGCCGAATGTGCTGTTCAGTGCTGCGGCGGTGATGGTGATTATCGGCCTGGTGCCGGGCATGCCGAAGCTGAGCTTCCTGACGTTCGCCGCGGTGCTGGGCTATGTGGGCTGGCGCCTGTACCAGCGCCAGGGGGCGCCGGTGGTCGACAATATCGCGGCTATCGAGGCCGCGCTGCGGGAAGAGAAGGTGCCGGAGCTGGAATGGCAATCGCTGCCCGTGGTGCAGCCGCTGCAGGTTTCGCTGGGATACAAGCTGGTGGGCATGATCGACAAGGCGCATGGCGAAGTGCTGACCAAGCGCCTGCGCGGCGTGCGCCAAAGCCTGTCGGAGGCGATGGGCATGGTGCTGCCGCAGATTAATGTGCGCGACGACCTGGGGCTGAAGCCGACCCAGTATGCTGTAGTGCTGGGCGGCTCCACGATAGCGGTGGCCGAAGTGTTTGCCGACAAGCTGATGGCGATTCCATCGCCGAACGTATACGGCCAGATCGATGGCATTCCGGGCGTGGAGCCGGCCTACGGCATGCCTGTGACGTGGATCGAAACCAAGGACAAGGCGCATGCTCTGGGCCTGGGCTACCAGGTGGTGGAAGCGCCAAGCGCCATCGCGACCCATGTGTCGAAGCTGATCCGCGAATATTTGCCGGAGCTGTTCCGCCATGAAGACGTTGCTGCGCTGATGGAGCGCCTGACCGCGCTGTCGCCCAAGCTGGCCGGTTCGCTGGACAAGGCGCTGACCCATACCCAGTTGCTGCGCGTGTTCCGCGTGCTGCTGCAGGAGTCGGTGTCGCTGAAGGATATCGTGCCGATCGCGACGACCTTGCTGGATTCCTCGGAAACGACCAAGGACCCGATCCTGCTGGCGGCCGAAGTGCGCTGCGCGTTGCGGCGCCAGATCGTGTCCGGCCTGTTCGGACAGAGGACCGAGATGCTGGCCTTTAACCTCGGTGGCGAACTGGAAAACATGCTGCTTGGCTCCCTGAACCAGGCGCGCCAGACCGGCAAGGTAGTGCTGGACAATTATCCGATCGACCCGCACCTGCTGGCGCAGCTGCAGGTGAATATGCCGGTGGCGCGCGAGCAGATGAAGCAGCAGGCGACTCCGCCGCTGCTGCTGGTGCTGCCGCAGATCAGGCCCTTGCTGGCGCGCTATGCAAGGCTTTTTGCGCCTGGGCTGCACGTGCTGTCATATAACGAGGTGCCGGAGAATCGCGAAGTCTCCATTATCGGTACGGTCGGCTGAAACCGGTAAACCAGGGTCAGACCCGGAGGGTCAGACCCTGTACGGTCTCCAGGTCCCGGGTTTGGTTGTGCGCCTCTGACTTTCGGCGAAGATCAACACCGCTCAACCCGAACCCGCTGCCCGAAGACCGTACGGGGTCCGACCCTGTGGGTCGTACCCAGGTTTACCGGTTTTACTGCTAAAATCCCGCCACCTGCATCGTGCAGGCAAATAATTACGTCTTCGGGGCGGGGTGCAATTCCCCACCGGCGGTAAGGACAGCAATGTCCAAGCCCGCGAGCGCCTGCCTGGCGGTATCGGGCAGGGTCAGCAGACCTGGTGCGACTCCAGGGCCGACGGTATAGTCCGGATGAAAGAAGATGTGCGCTGTTGCGCGTGGTTCCTGTCCGCTTTGGCGGTACGGGTTGCTGCGCCTATTCGCTTGCCCTGGAGCGTTTTTCGTTAATTTATAGCGAGGAGCGTTTCCTATGTTGTCCCCTGAATTTATCCTTCAAAGCACCGACCTCGAAGCCCGCATCCACGCGGCGCTGGAAGCCATGCGGGCCGGTGTCCCCGTCATCCTGCTGGACGATTTCGACCGCGAGAACGAGGCCGACCTGATCGTCGCCACCGACCGCCTGACCGTGGAAACCATGGCCTTGATGATCCGCGAATGCAGCGGCATCGTTTGCCTTTGCCTCACGGCAGAAAAGGTGCGCGAACTCGAGCTGCCGCCGATGGCAGCCGAAAACGGCAGCAAGTACGGCACGCCGTTCACCGTCTCAATCGAAGCGCGCCATGGCGTGACGACCGGCGTGTCGGCCGCCGATCGCGTCACGACGATACGCGCCGCCGCTGCAGTGGATGCGCGCCCGGAAGATGTGGTGCGGCCCGGCCATGTGTTCCCGCTGCGCGCGACGCCGGGCGGCGTCCTGATGCGCGCCGGCCATACCGAGGGGTCGGTCGACCTGGCGGCCCTGGCGGGCCTGTCGCCATCGGCGGTGTTGTGCGAACTGATGAACCCCGACGGCACCATGATGCGCGGCGAGGCAATCGAACAGTTCGCACAGGTTCACAGCATGCCGATCCTGACGATCGCTGAGTTGATCGAATGGCGAAAGCGTAGCTGACCTTACGGTCAAACCAGCGACTTTAAGTACGACAGGCTCGGTGTGAAGAAGAACTCGCCTCCCCTCATCTTCACAAACTGGCCGAAGAAGCTTTGAGAAGCTCCCTCGGCCATGCCGAACTGCGCCTGCCAGGTCTGACCGATGGCATCGGCCGGCGGACCTCCAGGCTGCGCGCTATCGAGTTGTCCGATAATGGGATCGATCCCCGTTTCCTGGTCGAGGAAATTGGAATTGTTGGCCCAGGAGCGCTGCATGAAGGCAAACTGCTTGCGGATATTGGCCTGGTAGCACATGAAGAGCAGCCCGACGCCGCCGCTGGGCAAGTCTTCCAGCCCATTGAACGCATCCGGGTGCTTGACCCGTGTTCCATACGGTATGCCGCGGCGGACGATGCGGCGGCTGCGTTCATGTGCCAGTTCGGTCGTGCCGCTGAAATGCGCCGTGATGTCGCCACGGGGATTGGTCTTGCGGATGTGGGCATGGAAGGGGCAGCGCAAGCCGTCGGGATCGTGGCTGCTGCCCTGTTCATCGAAACGGAAGTTGTTGTCCTGCGGCGGGAGCTGGCCGCCGGCAGACGATTTCACCAGTGGCGTGCCATCGCGGAACCGTCCCACTGCCATGGCGCCGGCACGGGAGCGGTCGGCTCCTTGCAGGCCTAGCTTATCAGCCAGCGAGTGCTCGGCGACAACGAAGCTTCGGACGTCTTGCTCCAGCTTGCGGAACACGAGAAAGCTGCCGAAACTGCTATCTGACCCAGGCATCAGCGGGTCGGGCACCAGCACTAGGCGCAGCGGCTCGAATGGCGACCAGACGTCGATGCCGCCACCGCCGGCCTCCCTGGTCTGCGATCCGATCGCGCCGCCTTCCAGGTGCTCGAAATCGCGCGCCAGCAACAGGGGCTGGCTCCTGCCGTCCACGTAGCCGAAGTGCTCGATCCCCTCCTTGTGCTTGTTGCGCAAGGCGTCGCCGCGCTCGACACAGGCTATTTCGCAGCGTTTGCCGAGCAGGTCCAGCAGGCGGCGGGCCTCGCGCGACAGGAAGTCGCAGTCGTCATCGGCCATCAACAGCATGGCGTCGATGCCGCCTTCGGCAAAGCCAGGCTCCCAGGCGAATGCCGGCGGGTCGCCCAGATCGGATTGTGCATGCTTTGCCATGCCGTCGATGAAATTTGAACGCGGATCGCGGAGCAGTTTTTCGGGGGGCTCCGGCTCGCCGAAGCTTTCCACCAGGATCGCGGTGGCAACCCCCAGTTTCGTGTAGCCAGTGGCGCTCAGGTGCAAGGTGGCGAACAGGCCACCGGGGATCTTGAAGCGCTTGTAATCGAGGCGCTCCTGTTCCTGCCGGAAGGCGGAGGTGAGCAGCGGCGCCAGTTCCGCAATGACGCCCCTGGCTTCAGCGGCGCTGGCGGGCAGGCGGAAGAAAATGTGCGCTGTATGGTCGCGCCCATGACCGCTCAGGATGTTGCCCTGCAGGTTGCGCAGGATCTCCGCGTTCTCATCGGCGGTGGTATCGAACGGAATGGTGTTGTCGAGATTGAAGGCCATGGCTAGCTCGCGAAATGGGGAAGGGTCGGGTCTTCGGCGCCATGCACCTTGTTGGAATACAGGAGCTGTAATGGCAGGTTGACGGTGCGCGTGCTGTCCAGGATCTGCTTGAATACCAGCGCCAGGTTGCTGCTGGCCTGCATGATCGGCTGGTCGCCAATCTCCATGCCCCTGCGCGAAGTCCAGCCAAGGAAATCGTTATCGCCCTGTTCGATGGCGTCGTTGACGTCGGCATCGGTACGGAATTCATTGAGTTCGTGGTAAAGCGTGGCGACCACGTTCTTCCAGGGCTGGGCAAAAGCGCTGATGCCGTTTTCCTCGCCGGCGCGGATTTCGGAATACACATTGGCGGAGTAATACAGGGTCAGTTCGCGACCTCCGCGCTCAATGCGGACCGAGCCATGGTAGCCCCCAAGTCCTGCATGCGAGGTGGAATCGCCCAGCCGTAGTTCGGCGCCCGGTGGCAGGAGCAGGTTGAACAGGCAGCTATCGAGGTCGCGGTCGGCAATCTGCTTTTGGTCGAACAGGGTTACCACTATGTCCTTCACCTGCGGTTCGTCGTACATTTTTGCACCATGTTCCACGCGCAGCATGTCGCGCCGCGAGCAATCGAGCCGGGTGCCATGGAAGTACTGCGCCAGCACGGTATTCAGGCGTTTGTCCTGCATGGCGAGCCGGATGGCGTCATCGATGAATTGCGGGTCGGAGCTGTTCCAGCCGTCCTTGGCGCCGAGGAAGATATTCTGGAATTCCATTTGGGGCACGATCTTGCCGCCGTGGTAGATCAGGTCGTCCATCGGCGCCGGGCTAAGGCCTGGCGCCAGCTGCTTGGTACGTGGCGGCCAGGGCTGGCCTGGCAGGCCGGAGGCTTCGAGATAATAGGATTCGGCCGCGGAACCTGGCCGTGCCTGGACCCGCATGGGCTGCGTGTGGGAATACGACATGGTAATCACCCCTGTTTGGATTGGAATTTTTGATGTGGGCGCGGCCGCGTGCGGCAGCCGGGCTAGTAAAGCTTAGGATAGGTTGCGGGCCAGATTCTCTTGAATTGTCACGCGCCGGGCAATCGGTGGCTTTGAAATATAGGCCAATTGCGCGATGAAAAATGCGCGCATTGTCACTTGGCACATAATTTGTTTTGTTGCAACGGTTGAGCTTTGCAAGTGAGGCGACGGCCGGATTTCGAGAGCATACTCGAGCGTCCATTTGGCAAAGGAGAGCACCATGGCACTGCTGCAAAAATTCGATCCACCGGCCTTCCTTCCCGATTTTATTGGCATTCCCGGACAGCTCGAAGCCTGGCATTCTGCCGTCAGCTCGTGGTTCGACAGCGTCGCCCAACTGGAACGGCAGGCGATCGCCCTCGGTGCCAACCAACCCTTGTCCGACACCCGCACGCAGTTCTTCAACCATGCGCGCTTCGATCCTGGCCTGCTGGTCGAGCAATCGATCCCCTGGAATGCGTTTCCCAAGGAACTGCTGCGCCGCTTCGGCCGGGCCGAAGCCCTGCGGCGGGCCGACACGCTGTGGCAGCTGCGCGATTACGGCAAGCGTTTCGATACGCCCAGCGCGGGGCGGCTGCCGTACCGGCCGCACAATGAGTATTGCGAATGGCATGTGCGGCGCGACCCGAACACCCAAAACATCCTGCACATCGCCTTTACCTCCGAGCCGCCGGAGTACTGGCAAGCACTGGCTGGCACCTCGATCGTCGGTCCCGACGGCGTGACGGTAGCGGAATTCCCGGGCGATAAGGAGGTGCTGCTGCAGCGCTACCGGGAACTGGTGGGGCCAGAGGTGCAGCTGGAAGACCTGTTCGCCACGCAGGACGTGCTGATGGCCGACGGCACGCCGTTGGTGAAAACCGGTGACTACAACCCTTACAACAAATGGAATACCACTCATGGCATCGTCCACCTGTGTGCACCGCCGAATTCGCTGCAGGCCGAAGTCCAGTTGGCCGGCGACGCCACTGTGTTGTATCGTAACGCCGCCCAGGCGCAGGTGGTGGACCCGGATGCGCTGATTTGCTGCGCCCAGTTCGGCGGTCCCGATCGCAACAGCGATCCCACGATTGGCGCTGCGGTCAATGCGCTGGCGCGAGGCGGCGCTTTCGTCAGCCTGCGCAATCCGGTGGGGCTCTACATGGACCACATCGACCTGGCGGGCTGGGCCGCCCCGGATCGCCAGCCGCTCGATGACTGTGTGCGCGTGGTGCGCGGCCAGAACAACCTGGTGGAAAGGCTGGAAGTCAGCGTGCCACCGGAGCGCGGCTTCACGGTCAGTGACATCACCATTGGCGGCGAAGCGATTCGCTATGGCGGCCAGGTGGCCGAATGCATCACTGTGCACCTGGTCGGCGTGGCAGGCGGCTTCGGCACGTTCCAGAATCCGTCGGTGCACTGCACCGGCCGTTGCTGCATCGATCCCAATGATGCGCACGCGCTGAATCGTCCGCTCCCGTGGGACGTGGCGACGCCGCCGGGCCTGGTCGATGCCCTTCAGGGCGAAGGCGTCCTGCAGGTTGCCGCCAAAGCCGCAGCCAAGGTGCTGCCCGTCCAGTCGTCCGCACGCGGGCGCCGCAACTGAAAGGAGTGACCATGAGTGCCAACAACAAAGCGCCGGTTGAACCGGTATTGGAACTGGACGACATACAAGGCATCGCGGTGCCAGGTTTCCTGAAACCGCACCAGACGCTGATTGCGCTGCAACTGCCGCGCGGAGCGGCGCTGTCCGGCGCCAAAGCCTTCCTGGCCCATCTGGCAAAGGGTATCAGTAATGGCGCCGAGACGCTGGCCGATCGCCGTGTGCGACGCGCCCAGGCTAAAGAGCAAGCCGTGCGCCACGTGCAGCGCGAAGGGGTAGTCCTGGTAGGCCTGGGATGCTCATGGGGCGGGCTTGCCGCTTTGACGCCGGGCGCGGACGACATCGCAAGCCCAGCCTTCAGGCTGGGCCTGGCCGCGCGTTCGGCCTTGCTGGGCGACCCCACCGACAGCGCCGCGGAAGGACATCCGGACAATTGGGTGGTCGGCGCACCGGGCAAGGAAGCGGACCTGTTGCTGGTGGTGGCAGGCGACCATCGCAATAAGGTCGACGCCCGCGCCGACGCCTTGCTGGCGGAAGCGCGGCAGGCCGGCCTGGCCTTGCTGTACCGGGAAAAGGGCGATGTCCGCGATGACGAGTGGAACGGCATGAGCATGCGCGGGCACGAGCATTTCGGTTTTGATGATGGCGTGTCGCAGCCTGGCATCCGCGGGCGGGCTTCCGCGAAGCCGGATGATTTCGTGACCGAGCGGCATATCGCTGCCGCCGCCGGGCCGGATGCGTGGCTGTACGGCTTGCCGGGCCAAAACCTGGTCTGGCCGGGAGAAATGGTGATCGGTTACGCGGGAAGCAGCCCCGATCCGCTGATCCCGGGCCAGCAACTGGATCCGGTGCCCGACTGGACCCGCAACGGTTCCTTCCTGGTGTTCCGCCGCTTGCGCCAGGACGTCGGCCTGTTCTGGCGCACCATGCGCGACAAGGCAGGGGAGCTCGCAGGCTTGCCGGGCTTTGATGGCATGAGCGACGAGAAGCTGGCATCGCGCATCGTCGGCCGCTGGATGAGCGGGGCTCCGGTTGATCGCGTGCCCGATGCCGACAATCCCAGCCTGGGTAGCGAGCGGCTCGCCAACAACCAGTTCCGTTTTGCCAGCGATACGCCGCGCCTGCCGGTGGAAGGCTTCGATGACACTTATCCGGCCGCCAAGGCCGACCCGGCGGGCATCACGTGTCCGTGGGCGGCGCACATCCGCAAAGTCAACGTGCGCGACGCGGGCAGCGATATAGGCGGCGGCTCCAGCCATACGCGGCGCCTGCTGCGCATTGGCCTGCCATTTGGCGCGCCGCTGGCAGACCGCTATGCCGGCAACGAAGATGATCCCCTGAACGGAAACCGCGGGCTGCTGTTCCTGTCGGTGCAGGCGTCGATCGAGGATCAATTCGAGTTCTTGCAGGCGCGCTGGATGAACGATGCCACCCGACCGAAAATGCCGGGGGGGCATGACCTGCTAGTTGGGCAAAATGCGGCGCCGGCCGGGCAGCGTGTCCGCAGTTGCGTGATGTTTGGCGCCGGCCTGCAGCAGGCAAGCCTGGGCACCAGCGCGCAGTGGATCGTGCCCACCGGCGGCGGCTATTTCTTCCTGCCGTCGCTAAGCGCCATCCGCAAGGTGCTGGCAGCATAACCCTGCTGCCCGGATTGGCGCTGCTCGTCGTGCGCTATCTGCAGAACCCGGGCATCACCCAAGGCGGGATCGCGTTCCTGCTCAGCTCCGGGATGTCGAGTCCTTTATTCGGGCATTCAAGGATTGCCAGGGCGTGCCGGCTGGTGTGTTTCGGCAGGAGTCTTTGCCGGACTATGCAGCCATGTGACGAGCATCGTCGCCGCAATTGCACCGAGCATTTGGGCACAGACGTAGCCCGATACGTCTGCCAGCCGGATCCCGGCGACGGTACCAGTAGCAGCCCGTGCCAGTGTCAGGGCGGGGTTGGCGAACGAGCTTGATGCGGTGAACCAGTACGCTGAGACGATATAGGCTGCGACGGCAAACGGCGTGATGGCCGGGCGGTTGCGCGCGCAGCCGTTGATGACGAATATCAGACCGAAGGTTGCCACGAATTCGCTTCGCCAAAGCGCCGCGCCGGTTCTGGCATGGGTTGCCGCGGCAAAGATCGGTTCCCCGAACATCGCGTGCGCAGCCGCCACCCCGACGAAGGCACCCAGCACCTGGGCCGCAACGTAGGGCAAGGCATCGCTCAACTTCATGGCGCCTTGCCACGCTTCCGATAAGGTCAGCGCGGGATTGAAATGCGCGCCTGAGATGGCGCCAAAGGTCAGGATCAGCGCTAAAAGCCCGGTGGCGCTGGCGGTGGAGTTGGCGAAGAGGGCGAGGGCGGCGTTGCCCCCGGCCAGCCGGTTCGCCATGGTAGCGGAACCGACCACCATGGCAAGCAAGAGCGCCGTACCAATCGCTTCGGCGGCAAGGCGTCTTGCGAGCGTCATGCCTGGGCGCGGACGGCGTCCACCGCATCGAGGATTGCTTCACCTGTGGCGGGGGCGCGTAGCGGCGGGTTGAACTTGTATCCGCCGACCGAAGCCACCGCATCGCGTATGGCCAGGAACACGGAGAACGGCAGCAGCAGCGGCGGTTCGCCGACGGCCTTGGAGCGGTGGATGCTGTCGAACGGGTTGCGGTTCTTGAACAGCCGTACGTTGAAGTCTTCCGGGCAGTCGGACACGCCGGGAATCTTGTAAGTCGACGGCGCGTGCGTCATCAGCTTGCCCTGCTGGTTCCACCACAGTTCTTCCGTTGTCAGCCAGCCCATGCCCTGCATGAAGGCGCCTTCCACCTGGCCGACGTCGATGGCAGGGTTGAGGGAATTGCCGGCGTCATACAGGCAATCGGCTTTCAGCAGCTTCCATTCGCCGGTCAGTGTGTCGACGATGACTTCCGAGACCGAGGCACCGTAGGCGTAGTAGCCGAAGGGATTGCCGCTCATGCTCTCGCGGTCCCAGCTCAGGCCCGGTGTGGCGTAGAAGCCGTCGGACCATAGCTGCACGCGCGACAGGTAGGCTTTCTGTACCAGGTCGGCGAACGGAATCACGGTTTCGCCGGCAAACACGGTGCCGTTGGCGAGGATGACTTCTTCCGCCGCCACGCCGAACGACTTCGCAGCGAATTCCGCCAGGCGCTTGCGCAGCGTATGGGCGGCGTCCTGCGCGGCCTTGCCGTTCAGGTCCGCGCCGGTAGATGCGGCGGTGGCGGAGGTGTTGGCGACCTTGCTGGTATCGGTGGCGGAGGCGCGCACGCTGGAAAGCGGAATCCCCAGTTCATGCGCCACTACCTGGCATACCTTGGTGTTGATGCCCTGGCCCATTTCAGTGCCGCCGTGGTTCACCAGCACCGAGCCGTCGACGTAGATATGCACCAGCGCGCCAGCCTGGTTGAAATGGGTGACGTTGAAGGCGATGCCGAACTTCACCGGCGTCAGCGCCAGGCCTTTCTTCAGTACCGGGCTGCTTGCGTTGAAGGCGCGGATGGCCTCGCGGCGGGCGCGGTAGGCGGTCTCGCTTTCCAGTTGGGCCACCAGTTCGTGGATGACGTTGTCCTTCACTTTCTGGCCGTACTGCGTGACGTTGCGGCCTTCCTCGTCGTTGCGGCCGTAGAAGTTCAGCTTGCGCACGTCCAGGGCGTCCTTGCCCAGGTTGCGCGCGATCTCGTCGACGATATATTCGATGGCGATGGCGCCTTGCGGGCCGCCGAAGCCGCGGAAAGCGGTATTCGATTGCGTATTGGTCTTGCCGGCCATGGCGCGGATGTCCACGTCCGACAGGTAGTAGGTGTTGTCGAAGTGGCAGATGGCGCGCGTTGCTACAGGCGCCGACAGGTCGGCCGAGAAACCGGCGCGTGTCACCATCTGCACTTTTGCGGCGGTGATCAGGCCCTGGTCGTCGTAGCCGATTTCGTACTCGTAGTAGAAGCAGTGGCGCTTACCGGTGACCATCATGTCGTCGTCGCGGTCGGCGCGCAGCTTGACGGGGCGCTTCAGGCGCGCGGCGCTGACTGCGGCGCAGGCGGCCCACAGCGCGGACTGCGATTCCTTGCCGCCGAAGCCGCCGCCCATGCGGCGGCATTCCACCACCACGGCGTGCGACGGGTAGTGCAGGGCGTGCGATACGACGTGCTGCATTTCGGTCGGGTGCTGTGTCGAGCAGTAGACGTGCATGCCGTTGCCTTCCTTCGGAATGGCATACGAAATCTGGCCCTCCAGGTAGAACTGCTCCTGGCCGCCGACGTGCAGCTTGCCCTTCAGGATGTTCGGCGAGCGCTCGAACGCAGCTTGCGCATCGCCGCGCGTCAGGCGCATTGGCGGTACGACGAAGGATTCGGCGTCGCGCGCCGCTTCGGGGGTCAGGATCGCGGGCAGTTCTTCGTACTGGATGTCGGCCTTGCGGGCGGCACGGCGCGCGTTGTCGTGCGTGTCGGCGACAACGATGAAGACCGGCTGGCCGACGTATTCCACCTTTTCCTCGGCCAGGATCGGGTCGTCATGGATGATCGGACCGCAGTCGTTGGTGCCCGGGATATCCTTGTACGTGTACACGGCAACCACGCCTGGCATGGCTTTCACCGGCTCCAGGTTAAGCGAAAGGATGCGCGCGTGCGCTTTTGCCGACAGGCCCAGGGCAGCGTGCAGCGTGCCTTGCGCCTCGGGGATGTCGTCGGTGTAGACTGCTTCTCCCAGCACGTGCAGGATGGCCGATTCGTGGGGATGGCTCTGGCCAACTTCTGACCAGCCCTTGGCGGCGCCGAGCGTCATGAACTGTTCGGACTTGCTGTTCATGCGGCGGCTCCTTCCTTGAATGCGTAAGCGTTGACGTAAGTGTTCGGGATGGCGTTTTCCGGGCGGGTCTCCATCCAGAAGCGGCGCAGCAGGTTCTGCGCGGTGCGCATGCGGTAATTGGCAGAGGCGCGCATATCGGTCAACGGGGTGTAGTCCTTTGCCAGCGCTTCCATGCCGGCACGCAGGGTGGCCTCGTTCCATGGCTGGCCGTTGATGGCTGCCTCGGCCAGCGGCGCGCGGCGCGAGGTGGCGGCCATGCCGCCGTAGGCGAAATGGGCGTTGCGAACCACGCCGTGATCAAGTTCGAGCGAGAAGGCGGCGCAGACGGCGGAAATATCCTGGTCGTAGCGCTTGGCCAGCTTGTAGGTGCGGAATTGCTGGCCTGTGCGCGGCAGCGGGATGCGCACGGCTTCCACGAATTCGCCGGGCTGCCAGTCCTTCTTCATGTAATTGAGGTAGAAGTCCTGCAGCAGCAGGACGCGCTGGCCTTGGTCCGAGCGCAGCACTATCTCGGCGCCGACCACAATCATCCAGGGAGCGGAATCGCCGATCGGCGAACCGTTGGCGACGCTGCCGCCAAGGGTGCCGGTGCTGCGGATCGGCTGCGAGGCGAAGCGCTGCCACAGTTCGTGCAGCGAATCGTTCGGATACAGCTCCAGAACGGCTTTGTAGGCGTCGTCCAGCGACACGGCAGCGCCGATCTCCAGCTTGCCGTCGACGCTGGCGATGCGGTGCAGTTCCTGCACCTGGCGCGTGTAGATCACGTCGCCCAGGTTGCGCATTTGCTTGGTGACCCACAGGCCGACGTCGGTCGAACCGGCGAGGATGGTGGCGTTCGGCTTGGTGGTGCGCAAGGCGGTCATTTCGGCCAGGGTGCGCGGCGCGTGGAAAGTCTGGCCGTCGTGGGTGTAGCTGAACATGGTGTCTCGTTGCAGTCCTTGCAGGACTGCCTTCAATGCGTCGCGGTCGAAGCCGACCGCCGGCAGCTCGCCCATGCGGGCGGCTGCATCAATAATCGGGCGGTAACCCGTGCAGCGGCACAGGTTACCGGACAATGTCTCATCGATCGTTTTGCGGCATGGCGGCGCGGCCTGGCCCTCCTGTTTCAGGTACAGGCTCCAGAGCGACATGGCGAAGCCGGGAGTACAGAAACCGCATTGGGAGCCATGGCATTCCACCAGCGCTTCCTGCACCGGGTGCAGGCCGCCGTCCGGCTGTTTCAGGTCTTCCACCGTGAACACTGCCTTGCCGTCCAGGGTTGGCAAGAACTGGATGCACGAGTTCACGTTGCGCATTTCCAGTTCGCCATCCACCAGCGAGCCGATCACCACGGTGCAGGCGCCGCAGTCGCCTTCGGCGCAGCCCTCCTTGGTGCCGGTGCAGTGCAGGTCTTCCCGCAGGTGTTGCAGCACCGTGCGGGTTGGGGCGGCGGAATCGACTTCCTGCACGCGCCCCTGGTAGAAGAAACGAATCGGTTGGGACATCTTTGCTACTCCTTACTTCATCCTGCGATGTAAATTGTTTTAAACAGGAACACGCCAGCGACACACCAGATCATGGCGCTGACTTCTTTGTATTTGCCGGTCAGCAGTTTCAGGGCGGCGTAGCTGATGAAGCCCAGCGCCAGGCCGTTGGCGATCGAGTAGGTGAATGGCATGACCAGTGCGGTGACGACTGCAGGCACGCTTTCCGTGGTTTCGGACCAGTTGATCTCCGACATTTCGCGCAGCATCAGGCAAGCGACGAAGAACAGGGCTGGCGCGGTGGCATATGCTGGTACCACGCCGGCCAGCGGCGCGATGAACAGGGCAGCCAGGAACAGCAGGGCCACGATTACCGCAGTCAGGCCGGTACGGCCGCCTGCCTGCACGCCTGCCGCGCTTTCGATGAAGGCAGTGGTGCTCGAGGTTCCCATGACGGAGCCGGCGATGATGGCGCCGGAATCGGCCAGCAGTGCCTTGTTCATGTTTGGCGGCAGCTTGCCGTCTTTCATCAGGCCCGCGCGCTGCGCCACGCCCATCAGGGTGCCGGTGGCGTCGAACAGTTCGACCAGGAAGAACACCAGCACCACGTTGAACAGGCCGTGCGAAACGGCGCCCATGATGTCCAGTTCGAAAGCGGTCGGGGAGATCGAAGGCGGCGCCGACACGATGCCGTGGAATGCGTTGCCACCGAAGAAGAAGCTCAGCACGGTCACGGCCATGATGCCGATCAGCAGGGCGCCGGTGACTTTCAGGCGGTCCAGCGCGACGATGACGAGGAAGCCGACGATGGCCAGCACCGGGGCCGGCTTGTGCAGATCTCCCATGGTGACGAAGGTGGCCGGGCTGGAGACCACGATGCCCGCGTTCTTCAGCGAGATCAGCGCCAGGAACAGGCCGACACCGGCCGGAATCGCGATACGCAGCGAGGCCGGAATGGCATTCATGATTTTTTCACGGATGCGCAGCAGGCTGACGATCATGAAGCAGCAGCCGGAAATGAACACCGCGCCCAGGGCAGCTTGCCATGGGAAGCCCATGCCCGCCACCACGCCGTAGGCGAAGTAGGCGTTCAGGCCCATGCCCGGCGCCAGGCCGATAGGGAAGTTGGCGTACAGGCCCATGATCAGCGTGCCGACGGCCGCCGCCACGCAGGTGGCCACAAAGACCGAATCTTTCGGCATGCCGGCATCGCCGAGGATGGATGGGTTGACGAAGATGATGTACGCCATCGTCAGGAAGGTGGTAATACCGGCCAGCACCTCAGTGCGCACGTCGGTGCCGTGCGCGCTGAGCTTGAAATATTGTTCCAGGAATTGCATTTTGGTGTCTCCGTTTAGTTTTTAGCGCCCGAAATCCCACCTCTCCGGGTAGGCAAATATGGCGTCCTCGCGCTGCGTGTTTTAACAATATCGTTGAAGGTCTCCTTTTCGGCTTATATGCCTGGGCATATCGGCTATCTCGAATTACGTATAGTTGCGCAGGAAGCTCAGCAGGATGCGGGCCGACAGGTCGGCATCGTCGTCCGTCATGGTTTCCAGTGGGTTGTGGCTGATGCCGCCGTTGCCGCAACGGGTGAAGAGCATGGCGACATCCGTGACGCGAGCCATCAGCATGGCGTCGTGGCCGGCTCCGGAAGCGAGATGGAAGGCTGGGATGCCGTTCCGCTCCACGGCGGCTGCCAACTGCTCCATCAGGCGCGGCGCGCAGGGGGCGCAATCGGCTGCAACGGTTTGTTCGATCCGGCAGGCGATGTGGCGCTTTTCGCACACTTTTTCGATGTGGGCGAGGATGTCGTCCACGGCAGCATCACGCGCGGCGTTGTTGGCGGCGCGGATATCGAGCGAGAGGGTGCAGGCGCCCGGGATGACATTGGTGGAGCCGTTTGGCACCTGCAGCTGGCCGACTGTGCCCACCAGGGCGGATGCCTGGTCCTGTGCGCAGCGCTGTTCGACGTACAGGATGATTTCGGCGGCGGCGGTGGCGGCATCCTTGCGCATCGGCATGGGCGTGGTGCCGGCGTGGCTGGCCACGCCTTTCAGCTCCACCAGGTAACGCTTGCTGCCCGCGATGGAAGTCACCACGCCGACCGGCAGGCCGCGCTCCAGCAATACCGGGCCTTGCTCGATATGGACTTCGACAAAGCCAAGCAGGTCGGCAGGATCGCGGGCGATGTCGGCAATCGCGTTGACGTCGTGGTCGGCATCGGTCAGAACGTCGCGCAGCAACTGGCCGTCGCGGTCGCGCAAGTCCAGCAGCTTCGGATCGAACTGGCCGATCACCGCGCTGCTGCCGAGGAAGGTGCTCTTGAAGCGCACGCCTTCTTCTTCGGCGAAGCCGATCACCTCGAGATGGAACGGCAGGGTTTCGCCGGTTTCATGCAGGTGCTTGACGACGGCGATAGCAGTCAGGATGCCCTGGCGGCCGTCGTACCTGCCGCCGTTGCGCACCGTGTCGTAGTGCGAGCCGGTGAGAAGGGTGCGTGCCTGCGGATCGGTGGACAGGTAGCGGCCCACTACGTTGCCGACCGCGTCGACGTGGGCGTGCATGCCGGCCTCGCGCATCCACTTGGCCAACTGGTTGGCAGTGCGGCGGTGGACAGGCGTCATATAGGTGCAGGTGAGGCCTTGCTCGTCCTCGCTGATAGCCCCGATTTCTTCGGCCCATTCCATGATGTCGCGGCCCATGTGCGGAACATAGGACAGCAGGGCGTTCAGGCGCATCTCGGCGATGCGGTGAATCTGGCGCAGCGCCTCGCGCTGTTCGTCGTCGGCCTGGTTGCTCAGGCGGCGGCGGAAGGCCGCAATGATGGCCTGGCGCGACAAGCCTTTGCCGTCGCCGCCCTTGACCGCCAGGATGAAGGGAAAACCGAATTTGCTGTTGTAGGCGGCGTTCAGTTCCTGCAGCGCGGCGAATTCTTCCTTGCTGCACAGGTTCAGGCCAGCCTTGGCCTGCTCGCCGGTGGATTCCGGCGTCAGTTCGCCCGCAACGGCGGCTTTTCCGGCCAGCTCCGGGTGGGCGCGGATCAGGCCCAGTTGTTCGTCGTTGCCGGCGTCCGTGACGACCTTCTGCAGGCCCAGTTTCAATTCGTCGATGGTGCGGAACGGGCGCTGCGCGGCGGCGCGTTGCGGAATCCATGGGGAATGCTCATACAGGCCGTGCAGGATCTCGGTAAATGTCTCTGCGTCGCAGGTGTTCAGTCGCTTCAGGCTCGTCATCGTGCTTCGGGCCGCCGCCTGGCGACGGCCCGCTCCAAGTAAGGTGTTCTGGGGAATGGCGAATTGATAATAGAGGCCCGGCGCGCGGGAAATATAACGCTGGGCCGATAGCAGCTATCTGGGGCGGTTTTACTTCACCAGCAGGCGGGCGGCGGCGCTGACCTGGGCACGCAGCCACTTATGTTCGGTGGCGTGGTGGGCGCGCTCGTGCCATAGCTGGTAGAAACTCAACGGCGGGAAATCCAGCGGCACCTTGTACGACTTCAGGCCCAGCAGGTTCTCGTAGAAGTTGGCGAATTGTTTGCCAGCCGTCAAAACCAGGTCTGTCTGCTGCACGATGTAGGGCAGCATGCGGAAGTGTGCCGATTCCACAACAATATTGCGCTCCATATCGCGCTCTTCGAGGAAGGAATCGATGTTGCCGTGGTAGCCGGGCAGGATTTGCGCTGGGGCAACGTGGGGCAGGGTGAGGTATTCCTCGGGCGTCATGCCGTCTTTGGGCGTACGGCGGGCGTAGGCGCTGTTGGCGCGCATCAGACACACGATCGGGTCGTCGAACAGCTTCGAGATGTGCAGGTGCTGCGGCGGTTCGTCCCAGTTGCCGACCACCAGGTCCAGGTCGCCGTCCGACAGCAGGCGCACGTAATCGATGTCCGGTCCCAGTGAATGGATCACCAGCCGGCTGCGCGGCGATTCGCGGCGCAGGCGGGCGATCACCTCGGTGAAGAACTGGGTGTTCATATAGTCCGGTGCGGCGATATGAAAGGTGCGCGCCTCGTCCTGCGGCACAAACGCCGTCTTGGGGCTAAACAGGCTTTCGGTTTCGTCGAGGATGCGCTTGGCGGTCTTCAGCAGGCTCTCGCCGTGTTGCGTCGGCACCATGCCGCGGCCGCCGCGGACCAGCAAGGGGTCGCCGGTCAGGTCGCGCAGCTTGCGCAGCGATCCGGAAATGGAGGGCTGCGGCTGGTTCAGTTTAAGGGCCACGCGCGATACGTTTTTCTCCACCAGCAGCAGGTACAGAATACGGATCAGGTGGATGTCTAAGTGTTCTGGCAATCTGGACATCATGGTCTCCGAATATTATTTATTTAGATTTATCCATGAGAGGTTCGCACCTTCCGGGGGCCGAAACTATATCTCCAGGACTATGCGAGTTATATAGCAAATGGAAGGTCTCCCGCGCCCGCAACCGATATCGTTCCATCCACGCAGGTCGTAGCGGCGGCGGTATAACGACCGTTTGGTTCATCTGAAGTGCCCGCCAGAGGCAGGTGAACGGACTTAATGGATAAAAATCATGGAGACTTTATTCGGCCCTTACGGGGTGGAATGGCTTAATTTGCTGGTTCGCTGGCTGCACCTGATCACAGGAATCGCGTGGATTGGCGCCTCGTTTTACTTCGTCTGGCTGGACAACTCGATCCGTCCGCCCAAGCCTGGCAGCCCGCTTGCCAAGAAGGGCGTGATGGGCGAACTGTGGGCCGTGCACGGCGGCGGCTTCTATAACCCGCAAAAATACCTGGTTGCGCCGGATGAACTGCCGGAAGACCTGCATTGGTTCAAATGGGAAGCCTACGCTACCTGGCTGAGCGGCTTCGCCATGCTGTTCATCGTCTACTACTTCAACGCCTCGGCGATGATGATCGACAAGAACGTGGCTGACCTGACGTCGCTGCAAGCCGTGGCCGTGGGCCTGGGCACCCTCGCTGGCGGCTGGCTGGTCTACGACACCCTGTGCAAGACCGCGCTGGCAGAAAAGCCTGCCGTACTGGGCACCGTGATGTTTGTGCTGATCGTTGGCGCGGCCTATGTGTTGACCCATACCCTGAGCGGACGCGCGGCGTACATCCACGTCGGCGCCATGATCGGCACCATGATGGTCGGTAACGTGCTGTTCGTGATCATCCCTGGCCAGCGCAAGCTGGTGGATGCGATGGCCAAGGGCGAATCGCCGGACCCGATCTACGGCAAGCGTGCCAAGGTGCGCTCGGTCCACAACAACTACTTCACGCTGCCCGTGCTGCTGATCATGATCAGCAACCACTACGCCATGACCTACAGCCACGCCTACAGCTGGCTGGTGCTGGCCGCCATCATGGCCGCCGGCGTGCTGATCCGCCACTTCTTCAACCTGCGCCATGCGGGCAAGGTGTCGCCTGCGTTCCCGATTGCGGGCGTGATCCTGTTGGCGGGTGTGGCTGTTGCGATCGCCCCGGCGCCGCGCAAGGCAGTTGCCGCGCCCGCGACCGTGGCCGCTGCGCTGGATGCCGATGGCCACGCCGCACCAGCCGCCGCTGCCGTACCAGCCGCCCAGGCCAGCCTGTCCAGCGTTCAGCAAGTGGTGACGCAGCGCTGCGCCTCGTGCCACTCCGCGACCCCGACCCAGGCGGGTTTCGCATCAGCCCCGGGCGGCGTGATGCTCGATACCGAGGCCCAGGTTAAACAGCACGCCGCCAAGATCTACCAGCGCGCCGTGCAGAACAAGGATATGCCGCTGGCGAACATGACCCATATGACCGACGCCGAACGCCAGTTGATCGGTACCTGGTTCGAGACCAGCGCAAATTAAAGGAAGAGAAATGAGCAACGTAACTATCGACGGCTTCAACCTTACTGCCGAAGAAGTCCTGGCCGTGGCGCGCAACGGCGCCAAAGTCGAGCTGTCCGCCACTTCGCGCGCGGCGCTTAAGGAAAGCCGCGACTACATCGAATCCACCTGGATGCACGATGAAGCGCCGATGATGTACAGCTTCAATACCGGCGTTGGCCTGCTGAAGGACACCCGCATCAAGGTCGAACACATTGAACTGTTCCAGACGCAGTTGATCAAGGCCCACAGCGGCGGCATCGGCGAACCGTTTTCGGAAGAGGTGAGCCGCGCCACCATGCTGCTGCGAGCCAACGCCTTCGCCAGCAACTATTCGGCGCCGCGCGTGGAAGTGGTGGACCGCCTGCTGGCCTTCATCAACGCGGGAATTCACCCGATCATGCCGCAGAAGGGCTCCGTGGGCGCATCCGGCGACCTGGCGCCGCTTGCCTACCTGGCAGCCGCCATTGCCGGCTTCGACGAAGCGGAGGTGATGTACAAGGGCCAGCGCATGCCTGCCGCCGAGGCGATCACGCGCGCCGAAGTGGGCCGGGTAAAGTTCGACCTCAAGGCCAAGGATGCTTCGGCCCTGATCAACGGCTGCACCGCCTCGCTCGCCGTGGCCGTGCTGGCGGCGAAGGACGCACGCGACCTGCTGACCGATGCCTGCCTGTCGCTGGGCCTCACGCTGGAAGCGATGCGTGCCGAAATGTCGGCTTTCGATCCGCGCATCCAGCAGGCGCGCCCTCATCCGGGCCAGATCAAGACTGCGTCTGTCGTGCGCAAGCTGCTGAAAGGGTCGACCCGCACCACGCATGAGGCACGTGCCGTCCAGTTTCCGGACGAACTGCGACGCACCGATATTCCCTACACCCCGCGTATCCAGGACGTGTACTCGCTGCGCTGCACGCCGCAAGTCTACGGTCCCGTGTTCGATGCGCTGGACTACATTGATACCATCGTGAAGAACGAGATCAATTCGGCCACCGACAACCCGCTGATCTTCGGCAAGGATGGTGGCGGCTTCGAGATCATCTCGGGAGGCAATTTCCACGGCCAGTACCTGGCGCAGGCGATGGACTTGCTGGCCATGGCGATCACGGACCTGGGCAGCATCTGTGAGCGTCGCGTGGCCCGCCTGATCGACCCGACCCTGTCGTGGGGCTTGCCGCGCAACCTGATGTCCGGCCTGCGCGGCGTGAACACCGGCTATCCGGTGGTGCAATGCTCGCTCAGCTCCCTGGTGATGGAAAACCGCACGCTATCGATGCCGGGCAGCGTGGATTCCATCCCGTCCAAGGCCAACAGCGAAGACCACATTTCCAACTCCACCTGGTGCGCACGCAAGGCCCACACCGTGGTGCAGAACACGCAGTACATTGTGGGCGTCGAAATGCTGCTGGCCGCACAGGCACTGACCATGACCGAGCACCTGCTGCCGGGCTTCAAGCTGGGCGAGGGCACGCAAGCGGCTTACGATGAAATCCGCAAGCAGATTCCTGCCTGCCTGGAAGGTGACCGCTGGTTCCACAACGACATCCAGGTTGCACACAGCTTTGTCACCAGCCGCTCGGTGCAGGAAGCGGTGACCGCGAAGGTTGGCGAGTTCGTCTGACGATTCGCAGTTCCCAGGAAAACGGCCCGCATGGGCCGTTTTTTATGCCGCGCTTCAAAATCAAAGGAGTAGATCTGAATGACAAAGCTGAAGTTGCTGTTAAAGATGGTCGCAAGCTTTCTTGCGTTGCTCTTCCTGCTGCTCGCATTCGTGTTCTTCATAAACCGCGAAGACAAACCGCCGTCTGAATCCGTCATCAAGTTGCAGCGGATTGCGGCCGCCAGCACGCCCGTCAAGGATCGTGACAATGCCTTCGTTTTTGTCATGGGTTTCTCCGCATCGGACGATGCCGACGTAATGGCGGAAGGCGCCGCCCGCGTCGAACAGATGCGCAAGTCAATGGAAACGCCCGGGTCGACTGACATCGTCGAAACACCAGGTCAGGAACCGCTTCAGCGAGAGCCTGCCCAATTGATTGAACGCTATGAGCGCCTGCTGGAATTCAAACAGTGGCATGAGATCCGGCAGGGCGACCCACGCCCGCTGACTGCAGCATTCAGCCAGGTCTTTGAGGCGCAACGCCAGATGTATTTGAAGGCCTTGTCGCTGGAAGCCAATGAGGACGCAGCGGACTGCAAGCGCATGTTGGAAAAGGACTACCGCTTCTGGCGGATGATCCTCGCCGAGAGTGCCAGCGCGAACGTCAAGATGATCGCTGCGCGCAGCATTGAGCTTCATTTTGAAATGGGCAACCTTGTATTACGCCGCCTTCCACCGGCATTGACTATGGTGGCAATTCCAGAAGGCTGGCGAGAACCATTCTCCAGTCGCGAACGATCGCTGGCGAAGATGATGGCCAACGAGTGGACGTTTTACGACTTGCGGCCCGACGACGAGCGCTCGAAGAATCTGGTATCAGTGTTGTTCGGAAGTTTCCTGTACCAACCACAGGCGACCAGCAATGCCAACGCCGATCGCATGCTTCGCGTGGTCGGACTGTATGACCGTGACTACGCCGCGATTCCGCAGGCCGCCGCCACTTTTCTGGCGACTTACGGGACTGAGAAGAAGGCCGCAGCCGATATTGGCGTCTACAACCCGGTTGGCAGGATCCTGCTCAATATGGAAGGTATGGATACCTACACCAGGTACGGATTCCGGGTCGCCAATCTGGAAGGAATGCGAAGGGTCGCGCTGCTGGCTTCCCAACTGCGTAGCAGCGGCGCCAAAGGCAATGAGGTAGCGGAAGGGGTGCGAACAAGCGACCTGCGCGACCCTTACGATGGCAAGGAATTCGCGTGGGATCCGGGGCAGGGGGCCTTCTTGTTCAGTCGAACGCTTGAAGGTAGACCGGATTTCAAGATCGCCTATTAATCCGTGATTGACTTGGACGTGCGTATCCTCTCGTCCACCCTGATGCTGCGCTTCTAGCGTGACCAAACAAAAGGCATAAACGATTTGCGAAGATAGGCGACTTGAGCTGGGACCCTTAGTTTGACAGATGTACCTACCGAAACCTGGGAGTCTATTTGCAGATTGGCATCCAGCTTAGCTGCCCGCTCAAATAATCCAGGAATTCCAAAATGCCCAGGTACGCCTCTTGATGCTAACACCTCCGGAGAAATTCCAATTCCATCGTCCCGGATTTCGAGTTGTAGAGAAAAATAGTTATAGCGGATTGAGACCATGAGCGTGCGCGCCTGGGCATGCCTTACTGTGTTTGTCATCGACTCCATCGCAATGCGATAAATCTCGTGGCTCGTCCCAGGCAACAAGTCCCTCTTTTTTCCCAGTTGATGACAAACGAATTTGAGATTTGCCTCCCTGGCCAACATCATGCCGTCTCTTTCAATGAGCGCAAAAGCGCCGATGTCTGAGCAATCACTACCGCGCAAATCAAAAACCTGTTCCCGGCCCTCTGTAAGGACAGCCTCCGCCGTCTCAAGAATGCGATCGAGCCTTTCGCGGGCAGGATCATCAACAGAAAGGCGCCTGGCCGCGTTGTCAACACCCAGTATTAACGCTTGCATCCCCTGCAGCAGGGTGTCATGCATTTCCCTTGCTATCCGCTCTCGTTCGCCGTGCCGAGCATCCATCTGAACTCTAAACAACTTTGCGTTCCGGCGCATCCGTAGTTGCAGTCCCCACCCGATAAGCGATATGACCAGAGCTGCTGCCAACACGCGGAACCACCACGTCTGGTAATAGGCTGGCTCTAGCGTGACATATACGTCGCGCCCCTCATCGCTCCACGGTCCGTCGCTATTTGAAGCGATAACTCGGAAACGATATCGCCCAGGCGGCACCCCCGTGTAGAACGCCTGGCGACGTGGGCCAGCGTCCTGCCAATCCTTGTCGTAGCCTTCCAGTTGGTACTTAAAGCGCATTCGCTCAGGTGTTCCAAGTAGAGAACTGGAGTAGTTAATCTGGATGGCGTGTGAATTCGGTCGCAATTTCACATCCCGCGGAGGCCTGAAATTCTGATCGTCTGCAATGAGCGCATCTACGACTGCCGATGGTGGTGTTGGCACCTTCAGAAGATGGCTTGGATCAACCCAAGAAACCCCACTATCGCTCGCTATCCAAATTTTCCCGTCGCCGGCTTCGGCCACGGAAAAGTCATGCAGAAGATTCGCAGAGCCGGTTCTTCCATCTGTGGCATCCAGTACGCGAAACTGTGAATGTGTAAGTTCGCTCCCATTTGCGATTTTCTGCAACGAAGATGGAATCCAAACGGTTCCTGCGGCAGAATTAACCCACAAATCGCCATTCCTGGATAGAATCATGGACGAAGCATTGACGAACTTGTTTCCTTCTATTGCCCACGGATGGAACTGCTGATTTCGATAGATGGCCAATCCCTTTTCGCCACCTGCAATGATATTTCCAGCTGCTTCATAGATAACTGCAATGCGACCTAAGTTTCCTCCTTGAGCAGCTGAGAACGTTTGAACCTTTCCGTTCTCCAGCAAGACTATTTTGTTGTCTGCGTACCCAAGCCAGAGCCGCCCTTTGCTATCGGACAGCATTGACATCGCTGCCTGCGTTCCATTCTTCGGCAGAGCAATATTGCGGGCCCATTGACCTTGATGGTACTGAAGCACTCCTCCGCCAACAATCGAGATCCAGATCACGCCATCAGGTCCTTGTATGATTGCACGAACCAAATGGACAGGCCCCATGTCTTCGGGCCAGGGAATTTTTGTCTCCGCACCATCTTTGAATTTATACAGGGCACGACTATCCGCGACGAGTATCGCTCCATCATTTCCGATGGCGGTTGCCTGAGTCCGACCCCGCGGATGTCGAGCTAGCCAGGCACGATTCTGTATGGACCCATCAGGTGTCAGTGCAAGCCACGCGCCGTCGGTACCAGGAACCGCAACGGTCATCAGGTTTTCACTGCCTGCTAACAGGCTGCCTTGACCAAGAGAATAGGATTTGTCCGAAGGAACGACCCGGTTGACATCCACCTGCCTGAACCTGTCAAGTCCATCTTGTGTCGCCACCCAAACATTTCCTTCACGGTCCTCGAGAAAACATGTAATGGTGTCTGCAGATAGTCCATCCTTGCTATTAAAGGTTTCAACCGATCGAGGCTGGCTTGCGGATGTGCGATGCAGTCCGGCGAGCGTTTCATACCATAATCCACCGGAACGGTCGACGAGCATACTTTGCGACTGGCCTGGTTTGCCCTTGAAGATCGGGGCGTTGTCTGCCCGCTCGTAGCGCGTAAGACCATTGATAATGCGTATACTGGACTCCTCCATGAAATAGATCCGCCCCTCTGAGTCCTGCTGCGGCGGCTGCCGGACATCCGTTTTGCCTAATGGTGGGGCAAAGACTTGCCTGTCTGCCGCCTTTAGAAAAAGTCCTTGATCGCTGAAAGCGGCGACTGTACCTGATTTGTCGACGAAAACAGCTGATGCTTTGCGAGCGGTAAAGCCATCCCGTATGCCGATACGATGCCATTTCTTTCCGTCGAAGCGAAGGAGTCCGTCGACACCTGCAGCCCAAACATTTCCTTGCCGGTCGAAATCAAAGCCCCACCAGCTCCCTTCGCTCACGCCTGCCTCGTTGCCGTAATTCGTTACGACACCCTCACGCAGGAGACTAATACCTCCTAGTCGCCATCCAATCCACAGGCCGACGCCAGGCTGAGCCTTTATAAAGTAGACAGAGCCCTGAAGGAGCTTGCCATTCCGAGGCTGATACAGCTCGAAGTTGACGCCATCAAACCGGTACAGGCCCGCACTTGTTCCCAGCCACAGGTAACCGTCATCAGTTTGTGCGATTGTAGAAATGGATGCTGGAGCGCCATCTTTTGCTTTCCAGTTTTCATGTTGAAGCTGATAGATTTTGCGCTCGATGGGTATAGCGGTGGAGTAACCGCTGAATACAATACCTACAATAAAAACCAATATCCTTATCATCTCTACCAAGTAGCCATCAAAAAATCACGCCCCAATCGAGCCGCCGTCACTTTACGCAAGCAAACCAGGAGGGGCAAGTGCATTTGCCACTTGTTTGTAGTTGTATAGGGATTCCTTACATCCGCTACGCCTTCGCCAACTGCCTGCCCGACGCCAGTGCCAGCTTGGTTGCCAGTTGGTTGTGGCGTTCGATCACCAGCGGCAAATCGATGGTCTGCAGGATGCCATCTTTCACTACTGTCTTTCCGTTGATGATGCTGTAGTTGACGTTGGCCGGTGTGCAGAAGACCAGGGCCGCGACCGGATCGTGCAAGGCACCGGCGAAACCGATCTGGTCCAGCTTGAACATCACGATGTCGGCCGACATGCCGGGCTTGAGGGCGCCGATGTCGTCGCGATTCAGGACTTTTGCGCCGCCAAGCGTTGCCAGTTCCAGAGCCTGGCGCGCAGTCATGGCATCCGGGCCGAAGCCTACGCGCTGCAGCAGCATTGCCTGGCGCACCTCGCCCAGCATGTGGGCGCCGTCATTGGAGGCGGAGCCGTCGACGCCAAGGCCGACAGGCACTCCGGCGTCGACCATCTTGCGGATCGGCGCGATGCCGGAGGCAAGGCGCATGTTGGAGCATGGGCAGTGCGCGACGCCCGTGCCTGTCTTTGCGAACATGTAGACGCCGTCATCATCGAGTTGCACGCAGTGTGCGTGCCACACGTCATGGCCCACCCAGCCGCAGTCTTCGGCATATTCGGCCGGCGTCATATTGAATTTCTCGCGGCTGTAGGCGATGTCGTTCACGTTCTCGGCCAGGTGCGTATGGAGCGACACGCCATGGCTGCGCGCGAGTGAGGCAGCTTCTTTCATCAGGTCGCGCGAGACGGAGAATGGGGAGCAGGGCGCCACGACAATGCGCTGCATGGCGTGGCGCTCGGCGTCGTGATAAGTCTCGATCAGGCGCTGGGTGTCGCGCAAGATCGCCTTTTCATCTTCGACTACGCAGTCGGGCGGCAGGCCGCCTTTCGACTGGCCTACGCTCATTGACCCGCGGGCGGCGTGGAAGCGCATGCCGATTTTTGCGGCGGCTTCGATACTGTCATCGAGCCTGCAGTCGTTCGGGTAGATGTACAGGTGGTCGCTGCTGGTGGTGCAGCCTGAGAGGATCAGCTCCGACATGGCGGTCAGCGTCGACACGTGCACCATTTCGCTATCCAGGTTGGCCCAGATCGGGTACAGGTTGGTCAGCCAGTTGAACAGTTCACCATTCTGCGCGGTTGGAATGACGCGCGTCAGGCTTTGGTACATGTGGTGGTGGGTGTTGACCAGGCCGGGGATCACTACATGGCCGGAGGCGTCGATCACTTCATCTGCCGATTGCGGCAAGTCGGTGGTGGGGCCGACTCGTTCGATCACATTGCCGCGCACGTAAATTGCGCCGCTGTCGATTTCGCGGCGCTGTTCGTCCATTGTGACAACTGCGCGCGCATTCTTGATCAGGAGAGTTTTGCTCATTCAGTTCTTCTCGAAATGATTAAACACTGCGGAAACAATGCGCGGGGCAATGCGGAAACAATGTCAGGGATTGTTCGGTCCTGCCACTTGCGGTGCAGGACCGGGGGGAGTTTAGCCGACTTTCGGGATCAGCATCGGCTGCGGTACATCATCTTCTTCGTCCTCGTCGTGTTCGGCAACCGGGCGATCCGGCAGCACCAGGTTCAGTACCACGGCTACGATGGCTGCGGTCGAAATGCCCGAGCCGAAGATTTCGTGCACGAAGGCGGGGAGTTTGGACAGCAATTCCGGACGGACCGATACGGCCAGCCCGCAGCCCACGGACACCGCGATCAGCAGGCCGGTGCGCTTATCGTGTTCGACGTTGGACAGCATCTGCACGCCTGCCGCAATAATCATCGCGAACATCATCAAGCCCGCGCCGCCCAGCACTGGCTGCGGAATCGTGACGACAACCGCGCCGAGGACCGGGAACAGGCCGGCTGCAGCCAGGAATACGCCGGTCAAGGCAACGACATAGCGGCTGGCCACGCCTGTCAGCGAGATCACGCCGACATTTTGCGCAAAGGTCGAAACCGGCGGCGCGCCCAGCACGGACACGAAGGCCGAACCCAGGCCGTCGCACAGCACGCCACGGCACAGCAGCTTGCCTTTCATTTTGGTGTTGGTGGCGGAACCCAGTGCCATGAAGGTGCCGGTGGTTTCCACGATGGTGACGACATACGCCAGCGCCATCGCCAGGATGCCGCTCAGCGGAAAGGTCATGCCGAAGTACAGGGGCTGGGGAACCGCGAACACCGCGGCTTTCTGTACGGCCGAAAAATTCACCAGCCCAAGGCCCAGGCAGACGCAATAGCCAATCACGATGCCGATCACCACTGCGGCTGCGGAAATGATCCCTTTGCCGAATTGTACGAGGGCGATCACGGTCGCCAGCACGAACAGGGCGATACCGAGGTTGGTTGGGTCGCCATAGCTCGCTCCTGCGTTCTTCCCCCCGGCTGCCCAGTCCACTGCGACAGGTACCAGCGACAAGCCGATCATGGTGACGACGACTGCCGTCACCTGGTGCGGGAACAGCTTGCGGATCTGCGGCATGAAGAAGCTGCCGAGGATCATGATCGCCGAGCCTGCGAGCGAGGAGCCGAGGATGCCTGGCACGCCGTGCTCCAGGCCCACGCTGATGGCGGCGCCGACGAACGCGAAGCTCGTGCCCATCACGCAGGGCAGGCGGATGCCGACCCGGCCCACGCCGATGCACTGGATGGTGGTCACGATGCCGGAGCCGAGGAGGGCGGCGTTGACCAGGGCTACGATCTGGTCGGCGGGAAGTTTCAGGACTGCGCCGACCACCAGCGGGACGGCGATGATGCCGCCCAGGGCAGCCAGCATGTGCTGGGCGGCGAGGAGGGCGGTTGTGATTGGTGGTGGACGGTCGTCCACTTGGTATAGCAGGTTGTTCATGGTGTCTCCGTTATAGGATTTTTGTCTGAACTACTTTTTCCGGTGCTATCCGGCATGCCGCTGCGGGTCAGGTTAGGAGGCGGCCTGAAGGCCGCGCCCCTGCATCAATCAAAAGTGGTACTCCGCGCGGATCATCGGGGTTTTTGCCGTGCTGCCGGGGATATTATGCGGATTCCCGAACTTGTTGCGCCAGTATTGGTATTCCAGGCCGACCTTGAAGGTGTTTGGCTTGGCGCCCAGGTGGCCGCTCAGGTCGTACATGATCTGCGCGTCAACGTTCACCTCCGGGGAAGTCTGGCCGCCGAATTCGTCCTTGCCCTTGCTGCCGATCCAGTTGGCGTAGCCTTCGAAGCTGAAACCGGAACCGAGCGGGATGCCCCAGGCGGCGTTCAGCATCGCGTGCGTGTCGTACTTGTAGCGCTTTGCGATGCCCAGCGGCTGGTTGCTTTCCCACATGCCGAGCAGGCTCACATTCAGGAAGCCCGGGACGTCCAGCATCAGGGTTGGGCCGGCCACGATCATGCGCTTGCGCGAGTTATAGCTGTCATCGTTCTTGGTGTTCCAGTCGAAGCCTGCGGTGATGCCTACGCCGCGCACGGGGCCGAATTTGAAGTCCTTGCCGCTTACCTTGCCCAGGTCCAGGGTATGGCGGTACAGCAGGTAGGCTTCGTGCGCGTTGTTGTCCTTGCCGTCGGAGCGCAGGAAGTCCAGGTTCATATAGTTGCCGCCGTACTTGTAGCCATCGACATAGGTCCAGCTCAGGATCTGCTTGTTGATGTCGTTCGGGTTGTACGGTTCTGCGAATTTGCTGCCGTAGCGGTAGCCAATCGAGGTGTCGCTCCAGTCGGCGGCACTGGCTTGCTGTGCGCCCATCGTCATGGCCAGAACGGCGATGGTGCCCGCTGCCGCTACGCGTAATGCTTGCTGCATGGTGTCTCCTGTATTTTTTGATATGGAGACCCGATTATGTCCGTGCACGTCATGGTTGATATTCACCACCGTGTATATATCGCAATGGCCCGACGTATATGATTTTCTTCATTCACAAGAGGAGACCATATGGGCAAACTGAGTACACACGTCCTGGATATCACGCAGGGCAAGCCTGGCGCGGGAGTGAAAGTGAAGCTTTTCCGCGTTGAGGGAAATACAAAAGTGTTGTTGAAGACCGACACCACCAACCAGGACGGCCGCTGCGAAACGCCTTTGCTGAGTGGCGGCGAGGTCGTAGCCGGCAAGTACGAGCTGGTTTTTGCGGCCGGCGACTACTTTGCGGCGCAAGGCGTGGCGTTGCCGGAGCCGCGCTTCGTCGACGAGGTGGTCATTGCCTTCGGCATTGCAGATCCTGACGCGAACTATCACGTGCCGATCGTGGTGTCGCCATGGGCATATTCGACGTACCGCGGCAGCTAGGAAAGCGTGATGACTACTTTGAAAGCTTTCCGTGCCAGCATCCTGCATTTCACGGCCGATCCAGCCTTTCATGCCAACGCGCACGCCTGGCATGAGGACGGCCTGCTGGTCATTAACGACGGCCGCGTGCAGGCGGCCGGCGACTACGCGCAGTTGAAAGACACGCTGCCGGCCGATACCCAGGTGCGCGACTATCGCGGCAAGATCATCATGCCTGGCTTTATCGACACCCATATCCATTACCCGCAGACGGACATGATCGCCTCGCCGGCGCCAGGCCTTTTGCCATGGCTGGATACCTATACTTTCCCTACGGAGCGCCAGTTCAAGGATCCTGCGCACGCGGGCGAGGTGGCCGACTTCTTCGTCAAGGAATTGCTTCGCTGCGGCACCACTACAGCCATGGTGTATTGCACGGTGCATCCGGAATCGGTCGATGAGTTCTTTGGCGCGGCTGAAGCTCGCAACCTGCGCATGGCTGCTGGCAAAGTGATGATGGACCGTCATTGTCCGGACTTCCTGCAGGATACGGCGGAAAGCGGGGCGCGCGAGAGTGAAGAGTTGATCCATCGCTGGCACAACAAGGGCCGCAATATGTACGCGCTTACGCCGCGCTTTGCACCGACTTCCACCGAGGTACAGATGCATATGTGCGGCGAGCTGGCGCGCGCCTATCCAGACACTTACGTGCAGACGCATGTGGCGGAAAATACCGACGAAGTGGCGTGGGTCAAGTCGCTGTTCCCGGATGCGCGCAGTTACCTGGACGTGTACGACAAATACGGCCTGCTGCGCCCCCGCTCGATGTACGCGCATTGCATCTGGCTGGACAACGAGGATCGTGCCCGCATGGCCGCTACTGGCGCCGCCGTGTCGATGTGCGCCACGTCCAACCTGTTCCTGGGCAGTGGCCTGTTCGACTTCGCAGCGGCTGACAAGCAGAATGTAGCGTTGTCGCTGGCTACCGACGTTGGGGGCGGGACTTCATTCTCGATGCTGCAGACCATGAACGAGACCTATAAGGTTGCGCGCATGGGCGGGACTTATTTGCCGGCGCTGCGCATGTTCTACATGGCGACGCTTGGCGGTGCACGCAGCATGCAACTGGAAGGTACGGTGGGTAATTTTGTTGCAGGCGCCGAGGCCGACTTCATCGTGGTCGATCCGAAGGCCACGCCGTTGCTGGCGCGCCGTACCACGCGCTGCGATAGCCTTGAGGAGTTGCTGTTTGCGCTGGCGTTGCTCGGGGACGATCGGGCGATTGCGGCAACTTATGCGGCTGGCGCGCAGGTCCATCAGCGCGGCGAGTAAAACCGGTAGGACAGGGTCGACCCAAGGGTCTGACCCGTTCTTCATACGCCACAAATAAAAAGACGCCGGTTGGAGGACCGGCGTTAAAAGAGAAAGTCTGTACGTTGCTGCTTATTGGGGCCAAATCTCGGCCAGGCGCAGCAGGTTGGTGCTGCCCGGCTGGCCGAACGGGGTGCCGGCAGCGATGGCAATCTGGTCGCCTGCCTTTACGAATCCTTCACGCAGCGCGGTGCGGCATGCAGCTGCCACCATTTCATCGACGCTGTTCACGTCCTGGCTTACGGTGCTGTGCACGCCCCAGGCCAGCGCCAGGCGGCGCGCGGTTTCCGGCTTGGGTGTGATGCTGACGATCGGCGCCATCGGGCGTTCGCGCGCGGTGCGCAGGCTGCTGTGCCCCGAGGTGGTGTAGGCTACCATGGCTTTCGCGCCCATGATCCGTGCGGCGTCGCGCATTGCTGCGCTGATGGCGTCGCCTTTGTTTGGCAGTGGCGCCTGGTGCTGGGCTTCGATCACCGCGGGATACAGCGGGTCCCGTTCAACCTCGGAGATGATGCGGTCCATGATCGATACTGCCTGTACCGGATAGGCGCCGCTGGCCGATTCAGCCGACAGCATCACGGCATCGGCGCCTTCATACACTGCGTTGGCTACGTCTGAGGCTTCGGCGCGGGTCGGCACCGGCGCGCTGACCATGGATTCCAGCATCTGGGTGGCGACGACGACCGGCTTGCCGTGCTTGCGGCACAGGCGCACGATGCGTTTCTGTACACCCGGCACGCGCTCTGGGGGCAGCTCGACGCCGAGGTCGCCGCGCGCCACCATGATCGCATCCGACACGCTGACAATTTCTTCCAGCCGGTCCAGGGCGGCAGGCTTTTCCAGCTTGGACAGCACGCCGGCGCGCCCCTGAACCAGTTCCTTGGCCTGCACCACATCTTCCGGCAGCTGGACGAAGGATAGGGCGATCCAGTCCACGCCCAGGCCCAGTGCGAATTCGAGGTCGGCCTTATCCTTGGCGGTCAGCGCCGGGATCGGTAGCACGGCGTCCGGTACGTTCACGCCCTTGCGGTCGGAAAGTACACCGCCGGTCACCACGCGGGTGCGGATGGTGGCGGAGTCGCTGGCCAGCACTTCCAGGCGGATGCGGCCATCGTCCAGCAACAGCGACTGGCCAGCGCTTACGGCTGCGAAAAGCTCGGGGTGGGGCAAACGCACGCGCGAGGCGCTGCCCAGTGCCGGCGCCTGGTCCAGCTGGAATTCGGCGCCGGGGTTCAGGGCCACCTTACCGCCTTCGAACTGACCGATGCGCAGCTTGGGCCCTTGCAGGTCGGCCAGGATGGCGATCGGGCGGCCCAGTTCCTTTTCGATTGCACGCACGATGCCGTGCCGGGCCTCATGGTCGGCGTGGCTGCCGTGGCTGAAATTGAAGCGGAAGACATCGGCGCCCGCTTCGAACAGCGCCTTGATAGTGGCGTATTCGCTGCTTGCGGGGCCGAGGGTTGCTACGATTTTTGCTTTGCGTTCGCGACGCATATGGGTGTCTCTCTCTATTCTCAGTAAATCAAAGAATCAGGATGGCGCGGAAGTCGTTCACATTGGTGCGTGTCGGTCCGCTGACCACCAGGTCGTCCAGTGCGCTGAAGAAGCTATAGGCGTCGTTGTTGGCCAGCAGGTGCTTGCCGCTCACGCCTTTCGCCTCGGCGCGGGCCAGAGAATCAGGGGCGTAGACGGAGCCGGCATTGTCTTCCGAGCCGTCGATGCCGTCGGTGTCGCAGGCGATTGCGTGCACGCCTTCGGCGCCTTCCATGGCCAGCGCGAAGCTGAGCAGGAATTCCACATTACGGCCGCCGCGTCCATTGCCGCGCACAGTGACGGTAGTCTCGCCACCGGACAGGATGACGCATGGACGCTGGAACGGCTGGCTGCGCGCCACCACCTGGCGAGCCATCGCCGCATGCATCAAGCCAATGTCGCGTGCTTCGCCCTCGATCCCGTCGGACAGGATGTAGGGCGTGAGGCCGGCTTCGCGCGCCCGTGCTGCGGCGGCTTCCAGCGCATGCTGGGCGGTTGCGATAACGTGGTGGCTGTGGCCTTCGAAGCGAGCGTCGCCTGGCTTCGGTGTTTCGCTGGCATCTGATTGCAGGTGCGCCAGCACGCTTTTCGGGATCTCGATCCGGTACTTGCACAGGATTGCCAGAGCCTCCGAGCTGGTGGTGGCATCGGGCAGGGTAGGTCCACTGGCGATCACGCGCGGATCGTCGCCCGGAACGTCGGAGATCAGCAGCGTCACCACGCGCGCTTTGCCGCAGGCCAGCGCCAGGCGCCCGCCCTTGATCGCGGAAAGGTGCTTGCGCACGCAATTCATTTCGCCGATGGTGGCGCCGCTTTTCAGCAATGCTTTGTTGAGGGCCTGCTTCTCGGCCAGCGAGATGCCTTCCGCCGGCAGGGCCAGCAGCGCCGAGCCGCCGCCGGAGATCAGGCACAGTACCAGGTCGTTTTCGTTCAGGCCCTGTACCATCTCCAGCATGCGCGCCGCAGCCTTCTGGCCTGCATCGTCAGGTACGGGATGCGAGGCTTCCACCACTTCGATCTGCCGGGTGTCGGCACCGTGGCCGTAACGTGTCACCACCAGCCCCGACAAAGGGCCTTGCCAATGCTGTTCCACGGCTTGCGCCATGGCTGCAGCGCCTTTGCCTGCGCCGATCACCAGTGTCCGGCCGTTCGCAGGAGGCTGGGGCAGGTAATCCTGCACCAGGTTGCGCGGATGGACCGCGCCAATGGCGGCGTTATACAGGTCGAGCAGGAGCTCGCGTGGGGCTGGTGCGGACGTCATATCAAGCCTGTGCGATGCGGTGGTTGGACATCAGTTCAATTGCCTGGCACAGCGCGGAATGGTCGAGGCCGGACAAGCCGTTGGCGGCGCAGGCGTTCATCAATTCCTGCGTGGCCGAGGTGTTTGGCAGCGACACTCCCAGCGCTTTGGCGCCTTGCAGGGCCAGGTTCAGGTCCTTCTGGTGCAAGGCGATGCGGAAGCCCGGGTTGAAGGTACGCTTCACCATGCGTTCGCCATGTACCTCCAGGATGCGCGAGGAAGCGAAACCGCCCATCAGCGCTTCACGCACCTTGGCCGGGTCGGCGCCTGCCTTGGATGCGAACAGCAGCGCTTCGGCCACGGCCTGGATGTTCAGCGCCACGATGATCTGGTTGGCCACCTTGGTGGTCTGGCCGTCGCCGTTGCCGCCGACCAGGGTGATGTTCTTGCCCATCAGCTCGAACAGCGGCTTGACGGTGTCGAAGGCTTCCTGCGGGCCGCCGACCATGATGGTCAGGGAAGCCGCCTTGGCGCCCACTTCGCCGCCGGACACCGGAGCATCCAGGTAAGCGCAGCTCTTTTTGTTGATCTTCTTGGCGAATTCCTTGGTGGCGATCGGCGAGATGGAGCTCATGTCGACCACGATCTTGCCGGCGGAAAGGCCGGCTGCGATGCCGTCTTCCGAGAACAGGACTTCTTCCACCTGCGGGGTGTCGGGCACCATCAGGAAGATGATGTCGGCGCGCTTGGCCACTTCCATCGCGGAGGTGCAGACGGTGGCGCCGCCTTCGACCAGGTTGGCCGGTGGGTTCTTCACGTCGTGCAGGTACAGTTTGTGGCCTGCCGCTTGCAGGTGACCGGCCATTGGGCCGCCCATGATGCCGAGACCGATGAATCCGAGTTTTTGCATTTTGCTTTCTCCTTTGGTTTACGCGGCCAGTTCAGCGCGCCAGCCGAGGCCCGCTTCCGTACCCGCTTTTGGTTTGTATTCGCAGCCCACCCAGCCGTCGTAGCCGATTTCGTCCAGGAAGTTGAGCAGGTAGCGGTAATTGATTTCGCCGGTACCGGGTTCGAAGCGGCCCGGATTGTCGGCCAGCTGGACATGCCTGATCACCGACAGGTGGTTCTTGATGGTGTTGGCCAGTTCACCTTCCATGCGCTGCATGTGGTAGATGTCGTACTGAAGGAACAGATTGTCCGAGCCAACCGATTCAATCAGGTCCAGGCCCTGGCGCGTTCCAGACAGGAAGAAGCCAGGAATATCGAAGGTGTTGATCGGTTCGATCAGCAGCGGGATGCCGGCGTTCTTCAGCGCGGCAGCCGCGAACTTCAGGTTGCTCACCAGGGTGGCGCGGGCATCGGCATCGGCCACGCCTTGCGGCTTGATGCCGACCAGGCAGTTGATGCGCTGGGTGCCCAGCACGCTGGCATAGGCGAGGGCGGTTTCCACGCCCTGTTCGAATTCGCCGATGCGGTTCGGGTGGCAGGCGATACCGCGCTCGCCGCCGGCCCAGTTGCCGGCCGGGAGGTTGTGCAGCACCATTTCCAGCTTGTGCTGTTCCAGTTGCTCGTGCACTTGCTGCGGTTCGAATTCATACGGGAACAGGAACTCTACACCCTTGAAGCCGTTGCGCGCGGCGGCGCCGAAGCGTTCCAGGAAAGGCTGCTCGTTGAACAGCATGGTCAGGTTGGCAGCGAATTTAGGCATTTCTTTCCTCTTATGCAGCGTCGATGATGTCGTTGAATTCGTTGATGGCGTTGATCTCGGTACCCATCGCGATATTGGTCACGCGCTCCAGGATCACTTCCACCACAACCGGTACGCTGTGCTTGGCCATCAGCTCGCGGGCCTGTTCGAAGGCGGGGATGATGTCGTCCGGTTTGTGCACGCGGATCGCCTTGCAGCCCAGGCCTTCCACCACGGCCACGTGGTCGACGCCGTAGCCGTTCAGTTCCGGCGCATTCACGTTCTCGAAGGACAGCTGTACGCAGAAGTCCATGTCGAAGCCGCGCTGCGATTGGCGGATCAGGCCCAGGTACGAGTTATTCACCAGCACGTGGATGTAGGGCAGCTTGAACTGCGCGCCCACTGCCAGCTCTTCGATCAGGAACTGGAAGTCGTAGTCGCCCGAAATGGCCACGATGTCGGTGCTCGGATCGGCGGCACGCACGCCCAGCGCGGCAGGGATGGTCCAGCCCAGCGGGCCGGCCTGGCCGCAGTTGATCCAGTTGCGAGGCTGGTAGACGTGCAGGAATTGTGCGGCGGCGATCTGCGACAGGCCGATGGCGGACACGTAGCGCGTATTGCGGCCGAAGTACTTGTTCATCTCTTCGTACACGCGCAGCGGCTTGACCGGCACGTTGTCGTAGTCGGTCCGGCGCAGCATGGTGCGCTTGCGGTGCTGGCACTGGGCTACCCAGCCGGTGCGGTCGCGCAGCTTGCCTGCGGCCTTCCACTCCTTTGCCACTTCGACGAACAGTTCCAGCGCGTAGCCGGCGTCGGACACGATGCCCAGGTCAGGGCCAAAGACGCGGCCGATCTGGGTTGGCTCGATATCCACGTGCACGAAGGTGCGGCCTTCGGTGAACACGTCGACAGAGCCGGTGTGGCGGTTGGCCCAGCGGTTGCCGATACCGATGATGAAGTCGGACGCCAGCACGGTGGCGTTGCCATAGCGGTGGCTGGTCTGCAGGCCGGCCATGCCCGCCATCAGCGGGTGATCGTCGGGGATGGTGCCCCAGCCCATCAGGGTTGGGATCACCGGCACGTTGACGACTTCGGCGAATTCCTGCAACAGGGCGGACGCATTGGCGTTGATGATGCCGCCGCCGGCGGTGATCAGCGGGTGTTCCGCCTCGTTCATCATCTCCAGCGCTTTCTCGACCTGGGCGCGCGAGGCGCGCGGCTTGAAGGCGTCCAGCGGAGTATAGGTCTCAGGATCAAATTCGATCTGCGCCATCATTACGTCGAACGGCAGGTCGATCAGCACCGGGCCCGGACGGCCGGAGCGCATCAGATGGAAGGCTTGCTGGAACACGCGCGGCACCTGGGCCGGTTCCAGGACCGTGGTCGCCATCTTGGTGACCGGTTTGGCGATGGACGAGATGTCCACGGCCTGGAAGTCTTCCTTGTGGAGGCGGGCGCGTGGCGCCTGGCCGGTAATGCACAGGATAGGGATCGAGTCCGCTTGCGCCGAATACAGGCCGGTGATCATGTCGGTGCCGGCAGGACCGGAGGTGCCGATGCAGACGCCGATATTGCCTGGGGCGGCGCGGGTATAGCCTTCAGCCATGTGGGAAGCGCCTTCAACGTGGCGGCCCAGGATGTGCTTGATCTTGCCGTTCTTTTTCAGTGCGGCGTACAGCGGATTGATGGCAGCGCCCGGCACGCCGAATGCGACCGAAATGCCTTCCTTTTGCAGTACGTGGACAGCCGCTTCGGCCGCCGTCATTTTTGCCATGGTGATCTCCTGATATGCATGCAAAGTCTGTTGTTGATGTTTTGTATGCTATAGGCGATGAGTTCCCCTGATAAGACGACAAAAAATCGTTTCATTCGATACCCTGAGTATGGAATAATCAAATCCATGGACAAACTGAAGCAAATCGAGGCCTTCGTGGCCGTGGTCGAGAAGGGCAGCCTGGCGCGCGCGGCGCTGGAACAGAACATCACGCCGGTCATGCTGGGGCGCCGGATCGATGCGCTCGAAAAGCGCCTGGGCGTAAAACTGATGCACCGCACAACGCGTCACCTGACCCTGACGGAGCAGGGCAATGTGTTTCTCGAAGATTGCCGCAAGCTTCTCTCTGGCCTGGACATCGCCGAGCGGAATATTTCGGAAGGCCGGCACAAGGCGACGGGCCACCTGATCGTGTCCGCACCGGCCTCGTTTGGGCGCCAGCATGTTGCACCGCACGCGCCGGCCTTTTTGGCTGCCAATCCGGACGTGCAGATATCGTTCAACCTGACCGACCAGGTGATCGACCTGGTGCGCGAGGGCTATGACCTGGGTATCCGCATCGGCGGCGTCATCGACCCCAGTTTCGTGGCGGTGCGGCTGGCAAAGAACCGTCGTGTTGTATGCGGCACACCGGATTACTTCGCGCGGCACGGGATTCCACGCACGCTGGACGACCTGGCGCAGCACAACTGCCTGGCCTTCAACCTGCAGGGCGGCCAGCAGCGCGGCTGGTATTTCCAGCAGGGCGGCAAGCCGGTCACGGTAAGGGTGCAGGGGAATCTGGATTGCAACGATGGCGAACTGCTGCATCGCTGGGCGTGTGAAAGCCTTGGGCTGGCGTGGCGATCAACGTGGGAAATCCAGGCGCAGGTTGCCGAGGGCAGCCTGATTACGGTGCTGGACGATTTTGCGCTGCCGGATTACGACATCATGGCCGTCTACCTGCAGCAAAGGCATTTGCCGGCGAAGATACGCTTCTTCATCGACGAGTTGAAGGAGGTGTACTCCCAGCCGGGCTACTGGACTAGGCCGACAGCGCTTGTTCCGGCAAGCGTGGCTGCGACAGGAACACGGCAACTTCCGCCATCGCCTTGAACAGGGCAGCGGTCAGCAGCGCGACCTGGGTGCGCGAAGGATCGTTTTCGAAATGATTGACCGGGGTGAGTTCCCGCATCAGGCGCGCGCGCACGATCTGCAGGCCGCACTGGCCAATGATGGCGGCGATGCGCGGCAACAGTTCGCGCATCTGCTGCATGGCTTCATTGCTGGCGGCGCCGATTTCCAGCACGACGCCAAGCTCGGATGGCTCCATCTGCACCACCACCTTGCCGATGTCGGGCAAATTCATTTCCAGGCGCAGCGCCACGCGCGGACGGCGGCGGCGCTGTTCCGGCGGTCCTTCATCCTGGCCGGGATCGCGCGCGACAACGCGCAGGGTGAGTTTTTCGGCGCCCCAGGCGTAGACGGCGAAGCGCCAGGCATCGAGCTCGGACACCAGTCCCGGGTGGGGACGCCCATCGCGCAACACTGGCGGCGGCGGGTCTGCCATGAGCAGGCTGGATGGCACATGGCGGCCTTCATTCTGCTGCTGCAGTGCGGCGCGCTGCTCGCTGTAGGTGCGCACCATGACTTGCCAGGATGCGGCCAGCATATTGGTATCGGGCGTGTGCCAGACCATCTGGCGCAAGGGGAATAACTGGTTGGGCTGCATCGACAGCGCTTCCTGCGACAGCAGGGCGCCGATTGTTGCGCCGGTAGCAGCCGAGCTGCGAACCAGTTGGTTTTGCTGCGCACCTTCCATCGCTTCGATCAGCGCGCCAACGGAAGCGGGCAAGCCGCTTTGCAGCGCGAACTCGGGCGCATCGCCCGGCGGCTGGGCAACCGGCGGGACCGGCTGGGCATTGGCCTGGCCGGGATTTTCCCGGACCTGGCGGTCGTGGATGCTCAGGCTCGGATTGGAAGGAGTGACGCGATCGATTGCCATACAAACTGATAGTAATACGGCGATATAAAAAAAGCCAACCGCGCGCGGTTGGCTTTTTCAGGCCACCTGCGGAATTACTGCAGCAGGGACAGGACCAGGGAGGACTGGCTGTTGGACTGCTTCAGCATGGCGGTACCGGCTTGCAGCAGCATCTGCGAGGAGGTCATCTTCGCGGATTCGGAAGCGAAGTCGACGTCCATGATGCGGCCGGTTGCATTCTTGGTGTTGGTCGAGATGTTGGACAGGTTGTTGTAGACGTGGTCCAGACGGTTCGAAATCGCACCCAGTTCGGAACGCAGTGCAGCGACGGAGTCGATGGCGGTAGCCAGGTCCGTAATGGTGGCGTTTGCTGCCGTAGCACCGGCGGCTGCGGTGGCACCGCTGATATCAGTGCCGGCTGCGGCGCCAGCAGCACCGGTGGCAACGAAACCAGTACCGGCATTGCCGATATCGGTCTTGACGGTGGCCAGTTTGGTCGAGAAGTCAGCGGTCATCTTTTCCGACGCATCGGCACCGATCTGGAAGGTCAGGGTAGCCGAGGTCAGGGTACCGGTGGTGTCGCGGAACAGCGTGGTGCCACCGAATTTGGTGTTGCCGAGGATGTTCGAGAGCTCGTTGGTCAGGCTGTTGAATTCGGACTGCATTGCGTCCTGGTCGGCCTTGGTGGAGGAGCCGTCGGCTGCCTGGGTTGCCAGGTCTTTCATGCGGTTCAGGATGTTGGTGGTTTCATCCAGCGCGCCTTCAGCGGTCTGCAGCATGGAGATCGAATTCTGGGTGTTGCGCATTGCTACGCCCATACCGGAAGTCTGGGTCTTCAGGCGGGTAGCGATCTGCAGGCCGGCAGCGTCGTCCATTGCCGAGTTGATACGGAAGCCGGTGCTCAGGCGGGTCATCGAGGTCGACAGCGACGATTGGGTGCGACCGATCGAGTTTTGTGCGGACAGTGCCGCTGCGTTGGTGTGAAGGCTCAGCATGATAACTCCTGGGTGGTTGGTTCGAATCGAGCAGCGGGTCTTTTTCTGCGCTCTCAGAAGTACAAGACGACCGTTTGATCGGGAGCATTAAGTGCCGAGTGGAAATTTTTTGGATTTTTTTTTGCTGGTGTGAAACTTGCAATGCAAAAGAGACATCGCAGCCGGCGGTGTCTCCCTATGAGAAAGGGGGCCTTAGCCCCCTTTTTTTTCACGTTACATATTCGGATAGTTCGGGCCGCCGCCACCTTCCGGCGTGATCCAGACGATGTTCTGGGTCGGGTCCTTGATATCGCAAGTCTTGCAATGCACGCAGTTCTGCGCATTGATCTGCAGGCGGTCCTGGCCTTCGTCGGTCTTGACGAACTCGTAGACGCCTGCTGGGCAGTAGCGCGATTCAGGGCCGGCAAACTTGGCAAGGTTGACATTCACCGGCACCGAATTGTCCTTCAGCGTCAGGTGGATAGGCTGGTCTTCCGCGTGGTTCGTGTTCGAAATGAACACCGACGACAGGCGGTCGAAGGTCAGCTTGCCATCCGGCTTCGGATAAGTAATCGGGGCAAATTCCGAAGCAGGGCGCAGGCAGGCATGATCCGGGGTCGAGTGGTGCAGGGTCCAAGGCGCTTTGCCGCGGAAGACGATCTGGTCGATGCCGGTCATGAGCGAGCCCAGGTACAGGCCCTTCTTCAGCCAAGGCTTGACGTTACGCGCCACGTGCAGTTCTTCGTGCAGCCAGGATTGTTCGAAGGCGGTCGGGTAGGCTGCCAGTTCGTCGGCGGAACGGCCGGCGCCCAATGCCGCCACGACCGCTTCGGCGGCCAGCATGCCGGACTTGATCGCAGCGTGCGAGCCCTTGATACGGCTCATGTTCAGGAAGCCGGCGTCACAGCCGATCAGTGCGCCACCCGGGAACACCAGCTTGGGCAGCGATTGCAGGCCGCCAGCTGTGATCGCGCGCGCGCCGTAGGAAATGCGCTTGCCGCCTTCGAAGAAGCCGCGGATTTCCGGGTGGGTCTTGTAGCGCTGGAATTCTTCGTATGGCGACAGGTATGGGTTCTCGTAGTCGAGGCCCACCACGTAGCCGACCATGACCTGGTTGTTTTCCAGGTGGTACAGGAAGGAGCCGCCGTAAGTCTTGGTGTCCAGCGGCCAGCCGGTGGTGTGGATCACCAGGCCAGGCTTGTGCTTGGCCGGATCGATTTCCCACAGTTCCTTGATGCCAATGCCATAGGACTGAGGATCCTTGCCTTTATTCAGGTCATACTTGGCCATCAACTGCTTGCCCAGGTGGCCGCGCGCGCCTTCGGCGAACAGGGTGTACTTGCCGTGCAGTTCCATGCCGAGCTGGAAGTCGGGGCCAGGCTCGCCGTCGCGCTTGACGCCCATATTGCCGGTCGCAACGCCCTTGACCGAACCGTCGTCGTTGTACAGGATTTCCGCGCCGGTGAAGCCAGGGAAGATTTCCACGCCCAGGGCTTCGGCCTGCTGGCCCAGCCAGCGCACCACATTGCCCAGCGAAATGACGTAGTTGCCGTGGTTCTCGAAACACTTCGGCAGCATGAAGTTCGGGGTCTTGAACGCCTTGGACTCGGTCAGGAACAGCACGCGGTCTTCGGTGACGGCAGTGTTCAGCGGAGCACCGAGCTCTTTCCAGTTCGGGATCAGTTCGGTAAGGGCTTTCGGGTCCATCACTGCGCCGGACAGGATATGGGCGCCGAGTTCGCCGCCTTTTTCCAGCACGACCACGGAGGTCTCCGGATTCAGCTGCTTGATCTTGATCGCTGCCGACAGGCCAGCAGGGCCGCCGCCAACGATCACAACGTCGTACTCCATTGCCTCGCGTGGGCCGTACTGTTCTACAAGGTTGCTCATAGTGTTTTTATAAGAATGATGGAAAATTCGGTGCTGGAAATAGAACGAGTGTGCTCTTTTTTCCCGGGTATTGCAACGGTGGCGCCATTGTGAGGGCTAATATTAGACGTGGCAATCTAATAAGGAGGTTTTTTGTGTCATCATGTCGGAACGGAATTATAAGGAGTAGCCGGTGGGGATCGAAGTAAATTTTGAGGGCAAGATTGCCCTGATCACGGGCGCTTCCAGCGGGCTTGGCGCCCGTTTCGCCAAGGTGCTGGCACAAGCGGGCTGCCAGGTAGTGCTGGCCTCGCGCCGCATTGAACGCCTGAAAGAGCTGCGTGCAGAAATCGAAGCCGAAGGTGGCGCCGCCCATGTTGTCACGCTGGACGTGACCGACTATGCGAGCATCAAATCCGCCATCGCCCATGCCGAAACCGAGGCTGGCCCGATCGACATCCTGGTGAATAATTCCGGTGTATCAATGACGCAACGTTTGCTGGACGTGTCGCCGGAAGATTATGACTTTGTCATGGACTGCAACCTGCGCGGGGCGTTTTTCGTGGCGCAGGAAACGGCCAAGCGGATGATTGCGCGCGCCAAAGGCGATCCGCGCAAGCAGCACCGCATTATCAATATCGCTTCGGTGGCGGGACTGCGCGTGCTGCCGCAGATCGGCGTGTATTGCATGAGCAAGGCGGGCGTGGTGCAGATGACCAAGGCCATGGCGGTGGAGTGGGGCAAGTACGGCATCAACACCAATGCCATCTGCCCGGGCTACATCGAGACCGAGATCAATGAGGATTACTTTGCCAGCGACCAGGGCAAGCGGCTGATCGATATGCTGCCGCGCAAGCGGGCGGGCAAGCCGCAGGACCTGGATGGGCTGCTTCTGTTGCTGGCGGGGGATGAGGCGCACTTTATCAATGGCGCGATTATCTCGGCTGATGACGGCATGATGGCTGGCTGAAAACCGGTAAACCCGGGTCTCGAGACGGCAGCAGAACAGACAGGGTCTGACCCGGGTTTACCGGGTTCAGCGCGCCCCAGCCAGCTTATGTACCAGCTCAGCAGCGGTAGCCGCGCCAAACTTGCGCATCAACGAAGCCCGGTGCATCTCCACCGTCCGCGGCGACAAGCCTGCATCGCGCGCAATCATCTTGCTGGTCTTGCCCTCCACCAGCAAAGCCGCAATTTCCCGCTCGCGCGGGGTGAGGGCGGCGGAAACCGGGCGCTGTTCCGATACATCTTCAAAGGTCCAGATGCCGGCGCCCAGCGGCTGCGCCGTATCGAGCGCGCGGCCGGTCACATGGCACCAGAACAGTTCACCATTGGCACGGCGCATGATGCGCTCATCAGAATAGCGTCCCCTGGCATTCATGATGGGGATGATGCGGTCCCCGGTCCGCTGATACTCATCCTGGGTGGGGTACAGGACCTGGAACGACTGCCCATCCAGTGCACCGGCGCCGTAGCCGAACATGGCCGCCAGCGCATCGTTGCTGGCCTGGATCACGCGATTGTCCGACACGCACATGCCTACCGGGGCGAATTTGAAGATGGACTCGTAATTGATCGGCATTGCGGTATTTCTACGGTATTGATGTTTGGGCGGGCGTATTCTATCCTCAATCGCCTTCTGGCCATTTGAACAAGGAGACATAATGAACAAGATTTACCCGGATGCCAAGGCCGCCCTGGCCGGCATCGTGGCCGACGGCCAAACCATTGCGGTCGGCGGTTTCGGCCTGTGCGGCATCCCGGAAGCCCTGATCGCCGCCCTGCGCGACAGCGGCGCCACCGGCCTGACCGCGATTTCCAATAACGCCGGCGTGGATGGCTTTGGCCTCGGCCAGCTCCTGGAAACCCGCCAGATCAAGAAAATGATCTCCTCCTATGTGGGCGAGAACAAGGAATTCGCGCGCCAGTTCCTGGCCGGCGAGCTGGAACTGGAATTTACCCCGCAAGGCACCCTGGCTGAAAAGCTGCGCGCCGGCGGCGCGGGCATTCCTGCTTTCTTCACCAGGACCGGCGTCGGCACCATCGTTGCCGACGGCAAGGAGATCCGCGAGTTCGACGGCGAGCAGTATGTGATGGAACGCTCGCTGGTGGCCGACGTATCGCTGGTCAAAGCCTGGAAGGCCGATAAATCGGGCAACCTGGTCTTCCGCAAGACCTCCCGCAACTTCAATCCGAACGTGGCTGCCGCCGGCAAGGTCTGCGTGGTGGAAGTGGAGGAAATCGTCGAAGTCGGCGCCATCGATCCGGATGCCGTGCACCTGCCGGGCATTTACGTGCACCGCATCGTGCTCAACGCCACCCCGGAAAAACGCATCGAACAGCGCACCGTGCGTGCCAACTAAGGAGAAGACAACATGGCATGGACTCGTGATGAAATGGCCGCCCGCGCGGCGAAAGAACTGCAGGACGGCTTCTATGTGAACCTGGGCATCGGCCTGCCGACCCTGGTGGCCAACTATGTGCCGCAGGATATCGAAGTGTTCCTGCAATCGGAAAACGGCCTGCTGGGCATCGGCCCGTTCCCGACCGAAGCGGAAGTGGACGCCGACCTGATCAACGCCGGCAAGCAGACCGTGACCGCGCTGCCGGGCGCGGCCTACTTCAGCTCGGCCGACTCGTTCGCGATGATCCGCGGCGGCAAGATCAACCTGGCGATCCTGGGCGCGATGCAGGTGTCGGAAAAGGGCGACCTAGCCACCTGGATGATCCCTGGCAAGATGGTCAAGGGCATGGGCGGCGCGATGGACCTGGTGGCGGGCGTCAAGAAAGTGGTGGTGCTGATGGAGCACGTCGCCACCGCCAAGGATGGCTCGACTTCGCACAAGCTGCTGAAGAAATGCGACTTGCCGCTGACCGGTGTTGGCGTGGTGGACATGATCATCACCGATCTTGGCGTGATGGAAGTGACCCCAACCGGCATCAAGGTGACCGAACTGGCGCCGGGCGTAAGCCGCGAAGAAATCGCCGCGGCATCCGGCGTGGAGCTGTCGTTCGCCTGAGCGGCAACCGAGGGAAGCAAAGGGACGCCGCGGCGTCCCTTTTTTGTTGCGTGATGAAGAAAGGGGCGCCGAAGCGCCCCTGTTACTTACTGGCCTTTAACGTAAGTGTATTTACGTTTGCGGACTGATTTGATTTTCGGTTTGAACTCGCCGCCGTCAATGGAAACATCCTTCTTGGGGGAACCGATCACAACGTTGACGACGCGGCCTTCTGCGCCCGGGCCGGGGCCGGGGCCGGGGCCCGATGGGTTGCGCGGGTCATTTGGGGGGTAGACCCTGACGTTAGTGGCAAGCACCGGCGACGGTGGCAGGCCGCCACCGGCAAACACCGAGGAGCGGGTGCCGCCGCAGGTGCCGTCGACGTCGACTGCGCCGGATGCGTTGAACAGGCTGACTGCATAGCCGCGCGCTTCGCCCAGGGCAGTGGAACAGCTTGCCGCGTTGCCGACGATTGGGCGGTTGGTGCTGAACATGACGGTGCCGGCGACGATCAGGGAAGAGGTCACCACCTGCTCGCCCTTTTGCAAGTCCATGAACCAGCCGCGGCTGCTGCCATTCGGCAGCACGTTTGGCGAATTGCAGTCGGTTGGCGAGGTGCTGTTCGTCAGGCTGGCGTCCATGTTCAGGCCCGCTTCGTCAGTCGTCGGCTTGAGGGACAGGTTGTCCAGCGCCACGTAGAAGCGGTTGGCGGTCGACTCATAAGGGTACTGCCAGGACAATGGGTGCTCGCGGTCGCCGCTGCCCAACGCCACGTAGACAAAGCCCTTGTTGTACAGCAGCGCCGGGCCGAACATGAATTTGCGCGGGCTGGTGGCCTGGTTGGTGTAGGCCACGCGGTACATGCGCCAGTTGTTGGCGGACAAAGGCGCCTTGGTGGTGTAGGCGTCGACGAAGTCGATACGGTAGATGTTGCCGCCCAGATCGACCGCGTAGGCATAGTCAACCGTGCCGTCGTTGTCGATATCGATCATCGACACGTCGCCGACGACGCTGCGCTTGGTCTTGAAACTGGCGAGCAGGGTGCCGGCTTCCGCATCCATGATGTAGACGTAGCCGCCTTTGCCGGCAACGCAGGTCGGCGCGCCGGTGTTGGCATCCTCGCAGTTATCGTAGCCGCCGCCCATCACGATCACCGGCTTTTTGTCGGAATGGCCTTTGACGAAGGCAAGCGCTGGAATCGACCAGGTCTGGCCGATGCCATCGAAACCTGGGGTGCAGCCGCTGTCATTGGCCAGGTTCGGGCAGCCGGCCGACCACATCAGGCGCGGGCTGTCGATGCTGCTGACGTCCAGGCCGTACACCATGCGGCCGCCGCGGCGCATGGTTGGGTAGATCCAGATCTTCTGCGGATCGCTGGCGTTGGCCGGCAGGCTCTGGTACACACCGGTGGAGCCGTCGAAGAAGTAGTCTTTCGGGCTACCGATGGCAGCCACGTCGCCGGGACCGGCCACGTTCGGGTAGTTCACCAGCGGCGTCTGGTCTTTCAAACGGCCCAGGCGGCTGAAGAATTCCGGCGCGATAAAGGCCCAGCGTTCCTTGCCGGTGTTGGCGTCCACCGCCCGCAGGAAGCCATCGTTGGAGCCGTAGAACACGACGACGGTATTTTCGTCATAGGCCAGCGGCAGCGGACGCGAGTGGATCACATCGCCGTGAATCGATGGGCGGGTGGTGGTGGTCGGCATGTCCGGGCCACGCTCTTGCATCACGTCGGCGCCCCTGATGAAGTTGACCACGTCGGCCGACAGGCCGCTGTTGGTGGTATTGAAGGTCACCAGCGTATTGCCGCCCGGAATCCGGGTGTAGAGGGTGCGGTTGACCGCGTAGGTCGGGGTGCCGGTATTGGTCGGGTCGTTACCGTTGCGCAGCACCTGCGCCACAGCGCCTTTTTCAACCGATGGGCCGTCCGGCGCATCCGAGTAGGGCGAAACACCTTTGCCCAGGGAGCGGCAGCCACTGGCCGGGTCAGGGTTGAGGCCGAGGTTTTCCCAATACGGTCCCTTGTCGGCGGTCCAGAAGCTTTGCGCGCAATCGGTGATAAAGCCGGTATTGTTGTTGACGGCCAGGCTGCCGTTCACATCGCCCAGCGATACATCCGTGCCATCCAGGACCAGCTGGTAGCGCTTGAGGTTGCCGAACCAGCGCGGCTTGGCATCCGGGTCAGGGCGGAACATGCCGATGAAGACCTGGTTCTGGCTTTGCGAACGGTTGGTGGCGTTCACCGGCAGCGAAGTCGATGCAAAGGTGGAGTTCACCGCCAGCACTTCGCCAATGATCTGGTTCAGGGCATCCAGGATCGCCTGCTGGCTCTTGGCGGCGAAGTACTTGCCGCCGCCGGCGCTGGCCATGCTCAGCATCAGCTTGGTGTGCTCGATGTTCTGCTGTGCGTTGTAGACGTCAATAGTATAGAACGTGACCTTGGACTTCAGGGCGCTGGCCGGGATCGGCACGCCCTTGTCGTGCATGAAGCGCGCCCATTCGTCGGCGTTCCATGGGTTGGCATCGGTGGTGGTCGTGCCAGTCGGCACGTTGGTGACCGCGCTGTTGACGCCGTTGATTGCATACGATGCGGTGCCGACCGGGCAAATCTTGCTGCCGTCATTCAGTGCCGAACCGATCTTGCAGCCGTCGGTGTAGTTGCCGCAGGTGGTCGGCCACGGCGCGACGTTCAGTTCGGTGGAGGCCGCGGTCTGGCTCGAATAGCAGGACGCGGTCTGGCCGATATTGGTAACGCTCTGGACGGTCTTGGTCGAGAAGTTGGGCAGGCCAAGCTGTTTCGTGTTGCCGCCCAGGCTCTGCAACTGGGTGGTGTTGGCGGCGTCGTCCTTGGTCGGGCCGCTCTGGTCCGGGTTGGTGACGAAGATGACAATGGTTTTGGCGCAGCTGGCGTCGTCAGTCAGCGGCGACTTGAACGGCACCCAGCGCTTGACGTAGCCGGCCGGGTCGGCAATCGCGCTTGGCGTGACGCCTTTCGCCGCGGAGTAGCCCGAAAGGCCGCCGAGGTAGTTGTACACGTCGTACATCAGGTTGCCGTACATCGTGCCCGAATTGCGCTTTTCGGTCGGGCTGGTGATGGCGCCGTCGATGGTGTCGAGCCGGTTGTTGAACTGGGTCTTGGCCGCCGTGGTCATCGGCTGCACCTGGAAGCGCACGAAGCCGCCATTGTCGTTGGCGGTGCCGTCGGTAACAAATTCGAACAGGCCGACGTTGACCTTGTCGTTCAGGGTGGCGATGGCGCTCTTGATGGCGCGCACCTCGGACTGGCCCTGGCTCAGGCCGCCCGGCCATTTTTGCGCCTGGCGCGACCAGTTGGACGTATTGTCCAGCACGATCAGGATGCGTGGATTGATCGAGGTGCCGGCAGAGGCGCCGGTGAAGATATCGATGTCGTCAGCGCCAGCAGGGAACGACAGGAGGGTGGCGCATGCACCGAGGCTGGCGGCCGCGGCGATCATTAGCTTTTTTGGCATGGCTGGCTCTCAATTAAAAGCGGGCTATTTATTTGCAACTGGTTTCGATGTTGGTGGTCGCGACGCGCATGGCGACGCCTTGCACCACTTCTACTTCGGATGAGACCTGCTGGTCCTGGCTGGTGGCCGTCATTTCCCAGGTGGAGTCGGCGCACAGCGAATTGCCTTTATCCGACCCGACAATCAGGCCGTTGGAGCTGGCGCCGACGGTGCAGTTGCGGTCTTCCTCGGAGGCGTAGTCGAGTTCGTAGGTCTTGATCGTGCGCACCTTGACGCATTTTGCTGCGCTCAGGGCCGTAACAATATCGATGACGCCGTCGCCGTTCAGGTCGAAGCAGCGATGGTTACTGTTCAGGCAGGGCTGGGCCAGGGCATCGTCTGGCGTATCGAAGAAGCGCGTGCTGGACATGGCTTCGTCCAGCACGCTGCGGCTGGTGGCAATCCCTTCATCGCGGTTTTGCATATTGTTGACAACCTGGATGCTCGATTTGCCCAGGTTAAAAGTCGTCATCGCCAGCAAGGTGATCAGTACGAGCATGACCAGGGCCACAACCAGGGTCATGCCACGCTGTCGGCGGAGTGCGAGGTGTTTCATCAGGATTTCCTTCCGGCCACGTTAGGCAAGCCAATCAGCGAGGTGAAGACGTGGCGTTTGTATTTATCTCCCGTAGCGCCAATGACGTTCTGCTGGCCGTTCTCGTCGGAGCCCAGCACATAGGTCTTGGTGTCGGTGTGTTCCATGGACGGGCTCAGGGTGCGCGCCAGCAAGTGCAGCTTGACCGAAACCACGTTGCCCCATGCGGCATCATTGACCTTGGTGGTAAAGCTGTCCGCGACCCCATCGTCGTTGCTGTCGAGGCCGTATTCGAGCTGCATGTTTTCAATGCCTTCGGCCAGCGGCACGATCTGGACCGACATGATGCCGCCTTTGCTGACCACTTCGGCACGCTTGAGGGTAGGGATGCCGTCGCCAGCCAGGCTGTTGTTCGCGACAAAATAGATATGGGTCAGCAGGCGGCGCACTGCGGCCGGCGAGCCGCTGTCCTTCACTTGCGTGCAGTCGTACTTGTGCAGGCTGAAACCGGAGTCCACGGCGGAGATCTGGAAGTGCATGTACAGGTCGGTGGAGCCAAGTTCATAATCGTTGGCGCATTGCGAAGCCTGGAAGAACGGCCCGCCCGCGGTGGCATCTTCGCAATCGGCGGCGCCGACCACGCAAGTGTGGGTATGGCGCACCACCACAACGTCGGTGTTGGCCTTGACGTCGGACAGGCAACCGAGCGAATTGCTGTTGTCATAGCCTTGCACCGCAAAGGCGATCGCGTCGCGCATCAGGGTCAGGTCAACTTCGCACGGGTTGGGCAACACGGTCGGTGCGGTCAGCTCGACCGGGTCGTACTCGGAATAATAGCCGGCATTGCGCAAGTCGCCGGTCATCAGCTGCATGGCATAGCGCCCGTTTTCCACCTGGCGGTTGGCGCGCTCGATTTCCATTTGCGCGGCATTGTTGTTGGAGAACAGGGTCGACAAGCCGGCAAGCATCAGCATGCCGACGGCGACGGTCACCATCAGCTCAACCAAAGTGAAGCCTTGCTTGCGGCAATATTTCTGCATGAATGGGCTCCTCATTTGCAGTTAAGTAGAGGAATCAGGACCTGCGCGGAAATCAGGCGGCGATAGTTCTCATCGCCGAATTGATTCTTGCCGCAGTCCAGGGTTGGAGCCTGGGTGGCGTGCAAGCCCTGCCAGGCGACCGCGACCTGGACGATGCCGGGCTTGCAAACGCCTGCGCTTTCGTCGGCAGCTTGCACCAGGGTGATGCAGCCGCGCGCGCCGATCATGGCGCCGACCTTGGTGCTGCTATCGATTTCCGCAGCGCCCTTTAACAAATTGCTCCACTCGCAGACGTCGCGGCTGGCACCGGCGCCAAGCGCGCTGCAATCGGCCGGCTGGGTGTCGCCAGTGCCGATATTGGTGGACTCATAGAATGCGACATTGTCGGGGTTGCCGCGTACCCGCGCCGTCATGTCGTCCAGCAGGATGACAGCCTGGGCGCGCTGGTAGGATTCGATCGAACCGACGCTGGCTTTGGACTGGAAAACGGCAATGCCCAGCAGGCCGAAGGCCAGGATCACGATCGTGACCAGGACTTCAATCATTGTGATGCCAAGTTGGCGGTGCATGGTTGTTCTTAGCATGATTTGGATTGCACGTTGGGACGGCCGCCGAGGTCGATGTTGATGCAGCTCGCCCTGCCAGTAGTCGACGTAATGGAAAACTGCGGATTGCTGTCGCCCCTGACGCGGCCGGCAGCGGTGAACGTGACGCCGGCCGCCGGACCGGTGACCGTGATCGAGGGCCGCGTGACAAAGGTGGCCAGGGCTGGTTCGCCCGCATTGGGGCTAGGAATCGACCAGCCCTTATTCCAGTTGGTGGCAGGAGAGATGGTGACGTCCTTGTTGCGCTTGATGGCTTCGCTGCGTGCGCGCAGGATGCTGGTGAACAGGTCGGATGACGTGCTCTTCAGCCGCTGGTTGCTGATGAAGTCCTGCATGGCTGGCATGCCGATCGCTGCCAGGATACCAGTGATGAAGACCACCAGTACCATCTCGGGAAGGCCGAAGCCGTTTTGGCGTTTCATGGCATCACCACTTATCTGCGGGCAGCTTGGTGCCCGCCTGGTCGATGGTCAGGGTGCCGTCCTCAACCTGGCTGGTGCCGGCGACAGGGGTCGCCGTGATGGTGAAGCGCGGCGGCGGGCCATCGTCAGTCTGGATGGTAATGGTGTACGACTTGGCGACGGCGGTCGGGGTTTTCATGTTCAGGCCGGCGACCGAATCCTTGTAGACCCGTGCATCGGCCAGGAATTGCTGTTCGCGCTGGGCCAGGTCGATCAGGTGCTGCTGCGCAGCCCCACGATTGCCACGGATGACATAGCGGGTGTAATTGGGAACAGCGATTGCAGTGAGGATACCGACGATAACGAGGGTGATCATCAGTTCAATCAGGGTAAAACCACGGTGGCTGGGGAGTCTCATCCTGGCGTCCGTTCTGGGTGCATTATTAGTGAGTTTATTCTAGGTTGCATGTTTCCGTATGTCAACATTCACACCACTACTTTTCGTTACATTCTAACCACAAAAAAAGACGGGCCCCATGCACAATTGCATGGGGCCCGTCTTGCTGTTATAGGGGAGGGCGGCTTACTCGGCGGTCGCTGCCAGGGGTTCCGTTGCGGCCGCTTGGGCAGGTGCGTTCAGCGGGGTAGGATTGGCCAGTTCGCGCTTCAGGGTATCCATGTCCAGTTCGCCTTCCCACTTGGCCACCACCAGGGTTGCCACGCCGTTGCCGACGAAGTTGGTGAGGGCGCGGCATTCGCTCATGAAGCGGTCGATGCCGAGGATCAGGGCCATGCCCGCCACCGGGATGCTTGGCACCACGGCCAGGGTGGCGGCCAGGGTGATGAAGCCGGCGCCGGTGATGCCGGAGGCGCCTTTCGAGGTCAGCATGGCAACGCCGAGGATGGTCAGTTGCTGCCACAGCGTGAGGTCGGTGTTGGTGGCCTGGGCAACGAACAGGGCCGCCATGGTCATGTAGATGTTGGTGCCGTCCAGGTTGAAGGAGTAGCCGGTCGGTACCACCAGGCCAACCACCGGCTTGGAAGCGCCCAGCTTTTCCAGCTTGCGCATCAGCGAAGGCAGGGCGCTTTCCGAGGAGGAGGTGCCGAGCACGATCAGCAGTTCTTCCTTGATGTAGGAAATGAAGCGCGAGATCGAGAAGCCGGTGTACTTGGCGATCAGGCCCAGCACGATGAAGACGAACAGGAAGCAGGTCAGGTAGAACGAACCCATCAGCTTGGCCAGCGGCAGCAGGGAAGCGATGCCGTATTTACCAATGGTAAAGGCCATGGCGCCGAAGGCACCGATCGGGGCGGCCTTCATGATGATGTTGACCATGCCGAAGAAGGCGTGCGACACCTCATCGATCAGTTTGGTAACTGGACGGCCGCGCTCGCCGAGCAGGGACAGGGCGAAGCCGAACAGCACGGCAACCAGCAGGACCTGCAGGATGTCGCCCTTGGCGAAGGCATCGAACACGGTGTTGGGGATGATGTTCAGCAGGAAGTCGGTGGTGGTCAGCGCCTTGGTCTTTTCCGTGTACTGGGCGATGGACTTGGTGTCCAGCGTGTGCGGATCGGCGTTGAAGCCGGCGCCAGGCTGCATGAAGTTGGCAACCGCGAGGCCGATAATCAGGGCGAAAGTGGAAACGATCTCGAAGTAGATCAGTGCCTTGCCGCCGACGCGGCCGATCTTTTTCACGTCCTGCATGCCGGCGATGCCGCTCACCACGGTACAGAAGATGACCGGGGCAATGATCATTTTGATCAGTTTGATGAAACCGTCGCCAAGCGGTTTCATGGCTACCGCGTCGGTCGGCAGGTAAATGCCGAGCATGACGCCGCAGAAGATGGCGAACAGTACCTGGACGTACAGTACTTTGTAGAAGGGTTTCTTTTCCATGATGAGGGGCCTCGTTTGTCTCCGAATATCCCCATCATGGCAAACGGCTTGTCTTGCCGCTATTGTGTCTATCCCCATTGTGGAAATCCACAATCGCCATCGTGCGGCTGTGCTGCAAGCCATATAATATTTGCATGACCCTGCAACCCTACCTCGATACCTTCCCCCTGCTCGCCGACGGCGTGTTTGTCCACCAGTCGGCGCAAATCATCGGCGACGTCAGCGTCGGCCGCGATGCCTCAATCTGGTGCAATGCGGTGCTGCGCGGCGACGTGAACCGCATTACGATCGGCGAAGGCAGCAATGTGCAGGATTTCGCCATGTGCCACGTGTCGCACCGCTCGGCGGCCAAGCCGGAAGGCGCTGCCCTGACAATCGGCAAGCACGTCACGATTGCCCATTCGGTGCTGCTGCATGGCTGCACCATTGGCGACGAATGCCTGGTCGGCATGGGCTCGATCATCATGGACGACGTGGTCATCGAGAAGCACGTCATGGTAGGGGCGGGCAGCCTGGTCGCCCCCGGCAAGGTGCTGAAAAGCGGCGGACTGTATGTCGGCCGGCCCGCGATGCGCATCCGCGAGCTGACCGAACAGGAAATTGCGCACTTCAGGTACTCGGCCGAGCACTACATGCGCTTGAAGAACAACTACCTGGCGCAGAAGGCGTGATTACTGCGCGACCCAGCCGCCATCCATATTCCAGGCCACGCCGCGCATCTGTTTGGCAGCATCGGAGCAAAGGAAGACTGCCATCGCGCCCAGCTCTTCCGGCGTGACAAATTCGCCGGACGGCTGCTTTTCGGCCAGCAGGGCAGCTTTGGCGGCCTCGTTGGACAGGCCTTCCTTCTCGGCGCGCGCATCGACCTGCTTCTGCACCAGCGGCGTCAGTACCCAGCCCGGACAGATCGCGTTGCAGGTGATGCCGGTCCTGGCGGTTTCCAGCGCGGTGGCCTTGGTGAAGCCGACCAGGCCATGCTTGGCCGCGACATAGGCCGACTTCCCGGCCGAAGCCACCAGGCCGTGCACCGAAGCGAGGTTGATGATGCGGCCCCAGTTGCGTGCCTTCATGTGCGGCAGCGCCAGGCGGGTAGTATGGAAGGCCGAGGTCAGGTTGATGGCAATGATGGCGTCCCAGCGCTCGACAGGGAAGTCTTCGACATTGGCCACGTGCTGGATGCCGGCGTTATTCACCAGCACGTCGACCCCGCCAAACTTCTGGGCGGCATAGGCCATCATGGCCTCGATGTCGGCCGGCTTGCTCATGTCCGCGCCGTGGTAGCCTGCTTGCACGCCGAATTCGGCGGCCAGCGATTCCTGCAGCTTCGCGATCTCGCCTGCATCGCCAAAGCCGTTCAATACGATGTTGGCGCCTTCCGCTGCCAGGCTGCGTGCGATGCCCAGGCCGATGCCGGAAGTGGAGCCGGTAACGAGCGCAGTTTTGCCGCGCAAAGTCGTGCTGACCATTTGGTCCCCTATAATTAGTTAGCCAATGTAGAATGTAGCGCAAAAACCAATAGCGAAACAACAGCGCGGGGAGCGAGGAACCGAATGCCAGAAGCTAAAATCAAGTCCGTTCAGTGTTTCTCCATGTCTGGCCTGCACCAGATGGCTTACAAGGAATGGGGCGAGGAAGACAACCCAAGCGTGCTGGTTTGCGTGCACGGCGTGACCCGTGTTTCGGATGATTTTGACAATCTTGCACAGTCACTGTGCAAGGATTACCGCGTGGTTTGCCCCGACGTGGTGGGCCGCGGCCGTTCCGGCAGCCTGGCCAATCCCCAGCTTTACCGCCTGCCTCAATACGTGAGCGATATGGTGACCCTGCTGGCGCGCGTGCTGGCCAATGGCGAGCGCCAGACCGTCGACTGGTTCGGCACCTCGATGGGCGGCCTGATCGGCATGGGCCTGGCCTCGCTGCCGGACAGCCCGGTCAGCAAGCTGGTATTGAACGATATTGGCCCCACATTGGATTCGGTGGCGATCCAGCGCATTGGCGACTACATCGCCCAGGAAGTGCGATTCCCGACCTTCAAGGCCGGCGCCGAATTCGTGAAGATGGTGTCGACCACCTTCGGCGAACACACCGACGCGGAATGGCATAAGCTGGCCGCCGACGTGCTGCGCCAGGACAAGGACGGCACGTGGGTGCGCCATTACGACATGGGCCTGGCCTTGCCGTTCCAGTCGGTGACGCCGGAATCGGCCAAGGCGGACGAGGCAATGCTGTGGGCCGCCTACGATGCAATCCGCTGCCCGACCTTGCTGGTGCGCGGCGCCAACTCCGACCTGCTGTCGCGCGAAACGGCGGAAGCGATGACGCAGCGCGGGCCGAAAGCCAAGCTGGTGGAAATCCCGAACGTCGGCCACGCGCCGACCTTCCTGCACGACGACCAGATCGCGATTGCGAAAGATTTTTTGTTGAACCACTAAGAGAGAAGCATGGAAATCAAACGTTTTCACGTAGGTAAGCGCATGTCCGAAATCGCCGTCCATAACGGCACCGTGTACCTGGCCGGCCAGATCGCCGAAAAGGGCGGCGACATCAAGGCGCAGACCGCGGAAGTGCTGGGCCACATCGACCGCCTGCTGGGCGAAGCCGGCAGCGACAAGGCGCACATCCTGCGCGCCCAGATCTACATCACCGACCTGGCCAACTTCGCCGCCATGAACGAAGTATGGGAAGCCTGGGTTGTCGAGGGCAACACCCCGCCGCGCGCGACCGTCCAGGCGCAGCTGGCAAATCCCGACTGGCTGGTCGAAATCGTGGTGACCGCCGCCCAAAAGTAAAGTTGTAAAGGTTTTCGTAATGGTTTCAATCGCGGCTCTCAACAGCGCAACGACGGACCAGCTGGTACAAGGCTTGTCCGCCGACGATGGAGCGCGCGTGCTGGCTGCGCTCGACCACGCCAGCCAGGCGTACAGCGGCCGTATCACCGGCCATGGGCAAGATGCCCTGGAATTTGCCATCGGGGTGGCCAGCACACTGGCCATCCTGCGCACCGATGCGGAAACCCGCATCGCGGCACTGATGTTCGAGCTGACCCTGCTCGACGCCGATACCGCCCCCTCCATCGAGCCGCGCTATGGCAAGGAAGTCAACGACCTGGTCGCCGGCGTGCGCCAGCTGATCCGCCTGCGCGAACTGACGCTGGCGTCCTCCGGCAGTGCCGCGCGCACCAAGACTGCGGCGCAGCAGGCTGTCGCACAGGTCGAATCGCTGCGCAAGATGCTGCTGGCAATGGCCACCGATATGCGCGTGGTGCTGGTGCGGCTGGCTTCCTGCTGCACCACCTTGCGCTATTTCGCCGATATCAAGCGCTTCGACGAAGTGACGCGCGCTTACGGCCGCGAAACCCTGGACCTTTACGCGCCGCTGGCAAACCGCCTCGGCATCTGGCAGATCAAGTGGGAGCTGGAAGACCTGTCGTTCCGCTTCATCGAGCCGGAAACCTACAAGCGCATTGCGAAGATGCTGGAAGAGAAGCGCATGGCGCGCGAGAGCTTCGTCACGTCTTCCATTGCGCGCCTGCAGTCCGAGCTGGCATCGGCCGGCATCAAGGCCGAAGTATTCGGACGGCCCAAGCACATCTACTCCATCTGGAACAAGATGAAGGGCAAGGACCTGGACTTCTCGGAACTGTACGATGTACGCGCCTTCCGCGTGATCGTCGAGGACGTGAAGACCTGCTATACCGTGCTCGGGGTGGTCCACAATATCTGGACCCCGATCCCGAAAGAATTTGACGATTACATTTCCCGTCCCAAGCCGAACGGCTACCAGTCGCTGCACACCGTGGTAACGGCGGACGACGGCCGCCCCCTTGAAGTGCAGATCCGTACCCAGGAGATGCACAGCTTTGCCGAATACGGCGTCGCAGCGCACTGGCGCTACAAGGAGGAGGGCGGTTCCAACTTCAAAGGTCAGCAGTACGACGAGAAAATCGCCTGGCTGCGCCAGCTGCTGGCCTGGAAAACAGAAGTTGCCGATGCGGTGGTCAACAACGAAGACCAGCAGCGCGAATGGGTGGAAAAGCTGAAGTCCACCACGCTGGATGACCGCATCTTCGTGCTGACGCCGCAGGCGCGCGTGATTGAGCTGCCGGTCGGCGCCACGCCGATCGACTTTGCCTACCACCTGCACAGCGACGTAGGCCACCGCTGCCGCGGCGCGCGTGTCGACGGCCAGATGGTGCCGCTGAACACGCCGTTGAAAAGCGGGCAAACTTGCGAAGTCATTACCGCCAAAGGCGCTCCCGGCACTGCCGGGCCGTCGCGCGACTGGCTGAGCCCAGGCTACACCGTATCGAACCGCACCCGGACCAAGGTGCGTGCCTGGTTCCATGCGATCGATATCCAGGAAACGGTTGCCAATGGCCGTTCCCTGGTTGAGAAATCGCTGCAGCGCGAAGGCAAGACTGCCGTCAACCTTGAAACGCTGGCGCAAAAGCTGGGCTTTGACAAAGTGGACGACCTGTTCCTCGCCGTGGGCAAGGACGAGTTCTCTCTGCGCCATGTTGAGGTTGCGCTGCGCGACCCGGTTGAGGTGGAAGAGCCCGACACCGATCAGGTGGCCGTTAATAAAAGCCGCAATTCCAGTGTTGAATCCGGCGCCAAATCAGGCGTGCTGGTAGTTGGTACCGATGGCCTGATGACGCAATTGGCCAAATGCTGCAAACCGGCGCCGCCGGATCCGATCGTTGGCTTTGTCACACGCGGAAAAGGCGTTTCGATTCACCGCGCCTCGTGCAAAAACTTTGCCGAAATGCGCGCCAAAGCGCCGGAGCGGGTAATTGTCACCGCATGGGGGACTGCACGTTCCGATACGGTATTCCCGGTCGATTTGTTTGTATTGGCAACCGACCGCCAGGGATTGCTGCGCGATATTTCGGAGATATTCTCGCGCGAGAAAATCAACGTCACCGGTGTAAATACCCAATCGGCCAAAGGGCAGGCCCGCATGACCTTTACGGTTGAAATCGGCGCCACCAGCCAACTGCAGAAAGCGCTTGCCGCGATCTGCGAAGTCACCGGCATCCTCGAAGCCCGCCGAGCTTGATAGAGGGACGGCTCGTCTCCCTCTACAGGTTCGCCTGAAGCGTGCCAGTGGCTGGCGCGTTGTTGCCAGGAGCTAGCGCGCTGGGATGCTGAACAGTTCTGCGAGGAGATCCGCAGTCCGGCGGACTCTCGGCGATTTGCGGACATCGTCGTGAATGACCATCCAGAGGTCGCGCTATACCGGGCAGTTAATGCCGGGGATTATAGTGCCAGTGGCGAGGTAATCGGGCAGCACTGCGACGCCGGCGCCAAATCGCACTGCTGCGGCAATTGAGCTCAAGTCGTTGCTGATAAAAGCGAATGGCCGACCTGCCGCAAATGCGTCCAGCCACTCCTGCTGAGGTGTTTCTGCCAGGCTTTCGTCGTAGCCATTAAATTCCCATTCATCCGGATTGTGAGCGGCGAGATATTCCGCCGCCGCGCAAAGATAATATTTGACCGTTGCGACTATGCGCACTGCCAGGTCCGGCGCTTGCGGCCGGCGAAATCGGATAGCAATATCAGCCTCGCGCCGTGATAGATCGACCCGGGCCGATTCGGCGCCCAATTCGATTTGAATTCCTGTCAGCTGCGCGCGCACCGCAGGCAGGCGTGGCGTGATCCAATGCGCGGCAATGGCAGGTGGCGCCGAGATGCGCACGGTGCCGGATTCGGTTCCTGCACCGCTTGCCTGGCGCAGCAGGGCATGAATCTCTTCTTCGACCCTTTGCGCCTGGGGCAGCAAGGCGCGACCGGCATCCGTCAGGGACCAACCGCGCGCAAAGCGGTCAAATAGCCTAAGGCCCAGCACGCCTTCCAGCGTTTCGATGCGGCGCGAGACGGTTGTGTGTTCGACGCCAAGCGAGCGCGCAGCAGCCGACAGCGAGCCAGCTGAGGTGACAGCCAGGAAATAACGAAGATCGTTCCAGTCGGGGGTATCCATCCGAGCAATTATGCACAGGTCACGCGAATTTTTTGCAATTTTGCTTTGACGGCAAGCTGGCTATCCTCTGCTGCGTGTACAACTGAGTGGAGATTTGCAATGAGGAAGCTGGTTCTGACCACATTAATGCTCGGCGGGGCAGCGACCGCTGCCGAGATGCCTGTCGCCCCGGTAAGCCTGGCCGGCACTTGGGAGCTGGTCGGTGCGTATCGCGAACATCGCGATGGCAGCCGAAGCGACGATTACGGCACGAAGCCGCGCGGGATACTGAGCGTTGCAGGCGATGGGCGTTATGCGCTGCAGATCTATCACGCCGAAAGGCCGCCCTTCGCCGGCGATTTCCGCTCGGCGGAGCCGCAAGAATACAAGCGACTGTTGCTTGCCATGAGCACCCATTTCGGTACGATCGCGGTGGAAGACGGGAAGCTGGTCTTCCGCATCGCTGCTGCATCGAACCCTCAGTGGGATGGGGCGCTGCAACGGCGCGCCTATTCTCTTGAAGGGGAGGTATTGGAGTGGCGGGTGCCGCCGCGGCCCGATGGGGACGTGCCTATTTCCGTTTGGCGGCGGATTCGTTAATCTCCGCCTCTCATTGATTCGCCGGTTCGGCTTGCAAAGTGATGTGATCGATCTTGTGCTTCAGGAGAAGCATGGCTTTCACCTTGTGCAGGATTTGCGGCCAGTCCTTCAGGTCGTTGATTTCGAGGTGGCCGATCAGGGCTGGCTGGCCTGGCGACATTTCCCATACGTGCAGGTCGTGCACCGACAGCACGCCAGGCACTTCGGCCAGGTCAGCGCCGATCTGGGCGTAGTCGGCGTTGTCCGGGACGCCTTCCATCAAATGGTGGAAGGATTCGCGCAGAACGCCGATGGTCGATTTGAGAATCAGCAGCGATACCAGCAGCGAAAGGATCGGGTCGATCTGCATCCAGCCGGTTGCCATGATCACGCCGCCGGCGATCAGGGCGGCGACGGAGCCAAGCAAGTCGCCCAGCACGTGCACCAGCGCGGCGCGGGTATTCATGCTTTCCTTGTCCCGCGACAGGCTCCAGGCAACAAGCAGGTTGACTGCCAGGCCGATGCCGGCCACCACCAGCACGGTGCCGCCTTGCACCGGCACGGGAGACGCGAAGCGTTGCACTGCCTCAAATACGATCCAGCCGACTACCAGCAGCATCGCAAGCCCGTTAACGAATGCGGCCAGCGCCTCGGCGCGGCCGAAGCCGAACGAGTAGCGTGCGGAAGGGCGGCGCTTGGCAATCAGTTGCGCCAGCAGCGCCAGGCCGAGCGCGGCAGCATCGGTGACCATATGGCCAGCGTCGGAAATCAGGGCCAGCGAATTGGCCATGAAGCCAGCCACTACCTCAACTATGGCGAAGCCCAAAGTCAGCGCCAGTGCGGCTGCCAGGGCAGCCTGGCTGCGGTGTTCGTTGAAGTGGGCGTGTTGCGCGTCGCCGTCCAGATGGGCGTGAAGATGGGTTGAATCGTGGTTTGGCATGGTGCCCTGACTATATCAGCAATGTTTTCTTCGGAAAACACTTGTCACAGAGGGAAGTGCTCTCTATAATGCTGGCTCTCGGGCGGTTAGTTCAGCTGGTTAGAATACTTGGTCGACATCCAAGGGGTCGGGGATTCGAATTCCTCACCGCCCACCAGAACATTTTTATGTAGTACCATTGCAAAAGACACGGGCGGTTAGTTCAGCTGGTTAGAATACTTGGTCGACATCCAAGGGGTCGGGGATTCGAATTCCTCACCGCCCACCAGACATTTTGTAAGAGCGAGAAAGGCACACCGGTTATGACACCGCGAACTACCATCAAGGTTGGTGAGTGACGCTAGTCGATCGGCTTTCTTTTGCTTGTTCAATTGAAGAAAAACGCGGCTAGCCCGCGTTTTTTTTCGTCCATTTTTTCCAGCATTACCTTTTTCTTCCGGAGATCCATGATGGTTTCAATCCGACTGCCCGACGGTTCCGTCCGTCAATTCGATGCACCCCTGACCGTGGCGCAGGTTGCGTCCAACATCAGCACCAGCCTGGGCAAGGCCGCCCTGGCCGGCAAGGTTGATGGCAAGGTCGTCGATACTTCCTTCCTGATCGAAAAGGACTCCGACGTCGCCATCGTGACCGACAAGGATCCGGAAGGCCTGGATGTGATTCGTCACTCGACCGCCCACTTGCTGGCTTACGCCGTCAAGGAGCTGTTCCCTGACGCGCAGGTCACCATCGGCCCGGTCATCGAAAATGGCTTCTATTACGACTTCTCCTATAAGCGCCCGTTCACCCCGGACGACCTGGTGGCGATCGAGAAGAAGATGGCCGAGTTGGCGAAGAAGGACGAGCAGGTGACCCGCAAGGTCCTGCCGCGCGATGAAGCCGTGGCCTACTTCAAGTCGATCAACGAACACTACAAGGCCGAGATCATTGCTTCGATCCCGTCCAATGAAGACGTGTCGCTGTACACCGAAGGCAAGTTCACCGACTTGTGCCGCGGCCCGCACGTGCCATCGACCGGCAAGTTGAAAGTGTTCAAGCTGATGAAGCTGGCCGGCGCTTACTGGCGCGGCGACAGCAAGAATGAAATGCTGCAGCGTGTGTACGGCACCGCCTGGACCAAGAAGGAAGACCAGGAGCAGTACCTGTTCCAGCTGGAAGAGGCTGAGAAGCGCGACCACCGCAAGCTGGGCAAGCAGCTGGACTTCTTCCACTTCCAGGATGAGGCGCCGGGCCTGGTGTTCTGGCATCCGAAAGGCTGGACCATCTGGCAGCAAGTGGAGCAGTACATGCGCCGCAAGTACCAGGAAAACGGCTACCAGGAGGTGAAGGCGCCGCAGATCCTGGACGCTTCGCTGTGGGGCAAGACCGGCCACTGGGAAAACTACCGCGAAAACATGTTCGTGACCGAGTCCGAAAACCGTTCCTACGCGCTGAAGCCGATGAACTGCCCGGGCCACGTGCAGATCTTCAACAGCGACCTGCGTTCCTACCGCGACCTGCCGCTGCGCTACGGTGAATTTGGCCAATGCCACCGCAACGAGCCGTCCGGCGCGCTGCACGGGATCATGCGCGTGCGCGGCTTCACCCAGGATGACGGCCACATTTTCTGCACCAACGAACAGATCGAGCCGGAAGTGGTGGCCTTCCACCAGCAGGCGATGGAAGTCTATAAGGATTTCCATTTCGAGAACATCGACGTGAAGCTGGCGCTGCGTCCGGACAACCGCATCGGCGACGATGAAGTGTGGGATAAGGCGGAAGAAGCGCTGCGCTCCGGCCTGCGCGCTTGCGGCGTGACCTGGACCGAACTGCCGGGCGAGGGCGCTTTCTATGGCCCGAAGATCGAGTACCACCTGAAGGATTCGCTGGGCCGCCCATGGCAGGTCGGCACCATGCAGGTCGACTTCTTCATGCCGGGCCGCCTGGGTGCTGAATATGTCGCGGATGACAACACCCGCAAGACCCCGGTCATGCTGCACCGTGCAATCGTGGGTTCGCTGGAGCGCTTCATCGGCATCCTGATCGAGAACTACGCCGGCGCGCTGCCGATGTGGCTTGCTCCGCAGCAAGTATCGATTCTGAACATCAGCGACGCCCAGGCGGATTACTGTAAAGCGCTTGAATCCAGGCTGCGCAAGCTGGGCTTCCGCGTTGCTGCTGATTTGCGCAACGAGAAGATTACGTATAAAATCCGCGAACATTCCGTCCAAAAAGTGCCTTTCATTCTCGTGGTGGGCGACAAAGAACGGGATGCCAACACCGTGGCCGTGCGTGCGCGGGGCAATGTCGATCTGGGCGTTATGTCGATCGAGGCCCTGGTGGAGCGACTTCAGAACGACGTCGATACCAAAGCCTAATGCGGGGAGCCCCGCAACCGGCCCACTAAATTAACATTGAAGGAAACTACAATAGCTACTGACAAGTCCCATCGCATCAATGGCGAGATCACCCATCCCGAAATGCGTCTGTCGGGCGTGGACAACGAACCGCTGGGCATCGTAAGCCTGGCCGAAGCCTTCCGCCTGGCGGAAGAGGCCGATGTCGACCTGGTCGAGATCGCGCCGAACGCGAATCCTCCGGTCTGCCGACTGATGGATTACGGTAAGTTCAAGTATTCGGAACAGAAGAAGGCGCACGAAGCCAAGTTGAAGCAGAAGGTGATCTCGGTGAAGGAAGTCAAATTCCGTCCGGGCACCGATGATGGCGACTACAACATCAAGCTGCGCAACCTGATCAAGTTCCTGGAAGACGGTGACAAGACTAAGATCACCCTGCGTTTCCGTGGCCGCGAAATGGCCCACCAGGACATCGGCATGCGCATGCTGGAGCGTCTGAAAGCTGACCTGGAGCCGCATGGCCAGGTTGAGCAGTTCCCTAAGATGGAAGGCCGCCAGATGATCATGGTGCTGGCGCCTAAGAAAAAGAAGTAATTCTTCAGCCAGCCGCACTGGAAAAGCCAGCCCTCGGGCTGGCTTTTTTTATGAATGTAGCGGCAGGGTCGACCTGGCCCGTTTCTGTGCCTTGGTGCAGGAGGCGGACAGGGAGTGAGCAACGTACAGTTTGGAAAGGAAGGATCGTTCCGGGAATGGCCGGCCGATAGCGACGCCATACCAGTGGTCGATTTTTATTTTGGGATTCTTGTCGTTGAATTCGTCAATCGCTAAAAGCTCACCGGCGAAGCGATGATTAAATACGAATTCAATATCGTCAAAATATACCGGCGCATGCCACAGCATTTTGTCTTGCGCAAAAGTGAATATTTCCAGCGCATCACGTGCCGACGAATACAGGTCGACATCGATTGAGACAAAGCCGATTGGCGGGGGATTGTATTCCTTAAAGAATGACGGCACCGTCTCGTGCACGTTTCCAATAATCAGCGTGGTGCGTTCCGTCAGCCGCGAGCGTAACAGCGCTTCGTCCATCGGGTAGTCACCCGGCTGCCAGACGTCGGGGTGATCCCGATAGTCCCCGATGAAGTCGGGGAGGCCGTTGGCGCCCATGTCAAAGCCATAGACCTTGATCCTGATGCCGGTCTCCTGCTCGACAGCCTGCGCCTCGGACTGCAGGGCCAGCAAGCCATCGCCGCCGGCGACACCGAACTCAATGGCTGAAATCTCGGGTATTCCCTGGCGTTTTGCCTGTTGTGCGGCAGTCAGCAAGCCCAATAAATACGCCGGACGCGAAGAGAGTTCCCAAAGCGCTCGCGTATATATCGAAGGATTAAAAGATTTCAATATGGCCCGAACGAAGATTCTGAATGGGGGCTCCATTGCCAAACGGTGGACGAAATCCGGGATAGCTGGACGCATGGGGTTACCTCTTTAATTAACAAGTGGTAATACTTATTGCGCGCTTGTTAGTATTGTCGTCCACAAGTAATAAATATGGAACCCAGAAAACATTTTTTTCGAGTTGCCTGTTGCTTTTTGTGAGAATTGAGGACGGCCGTTACCCGGAAGTGAAGGGAGAGGCACGGACCTGGGGCTCAAGCTCGCTTGGAGCTTTCCTTTACAACCAACTGTGCTATAATCCGAGGTTCCCGTGAGAGTAGGCACCAAAAGTGCAGCGAAGGGCTGCCACCTACAATCCGGTCATTATTGGAGCATTCACATGCCAAAAATGAAAACCAAGAGCTCCGCGAAAAAACGTTTTCGCGTGCGCCCAGGTGGCACCGTTAAGTCGGGCATGGCTTTCAAACGCCACATCCTGACCAAGAAGACCACCAAAAACAAGCGTCAACTGCGTGGCACCCGTAACATCAATGCGTCCGACGTTCAAAGCGTCTACCGCATGATGCCATCCGCTTAATCTCACTCATTATTTAAGGAGCTACTATGCCTCGAGTAAAACGTGGGGTTACCGCGCGTGCCCGTCATAAGAAAGTACTGAACCTGGCCAAGGGTTACCGCGGTCGTCGCAGCAAAGTATTCCGTATTGCCAAGCAAGCAGTGATGCGCGCTGGCCAGTACGCATACCGCGACCGTCGTAACAAGAAGCGCGTCTTCCGCGCCCTGTGGATCACCCGTATCAACGCGGCTGCCCGCGAACACGGCGTTACCTACAGCGTGTTCATGAACGGTCTGAAGAAGGCCGCTATTGAACTGGACCGTAAGGTCCTGGCTGATATGGCTGTGATGGACAAGCCTGCATTTGCAGCGATTGTCAACGTCGTCAAAGCCAAGATCGCTGCTTAATTGCCAGTGATGTGCGCTGTCTTCGGGCAGCGCTCATAAGAAGCGGGACATGGCTTAGCTATGTCCCGTTTTTAATTTCCAAAACAGGAAAAAACGTCGGATGAACTCGCTCGAACAACTCGTCGTCTCCGCGCAGGCTGACTTCCTCGCCGCCGTAGACGCTGCTGCACTTGAAAACGCCAAAGCCAAGTACCTTGGCAAGACTGGCCAGATCACCGAAATGATGAAGGGCCTGGGCAAGCTGGCCCCCGAAGAGAAGAAGGCGCAGGGCGCCCTGATCAACGTTGCCAAGGGCCAGATCGAGACCGCGCTGACTGCGCGCCGTGATGCGCTGGCGGAAGCGCAATTGCAGCTGCGCCTGAATGCTGAAGCGATCGATGTCTCGCTGCCGGGCCGTGGCCGCGGCAAAGGCGGCATCCATCCTGTGATGCGCACCTGGGAACGCGTGGAAGAGATCTTCCGCTCGATCGGCTTCGACGTCGCTGCCGGCCCCGAAATCGAAACCGACTGGACCAACTTCACCGCACTGAATTCGCCTGAAAACCATCCGGCGCGTTCGATGCAGGATACCTTCTACGTTGAAGGCAACGACAGCACCGGCAAGCCGCTGCTGCTGCGTACCCACACCTCGCCGATGCAGGTGCGCTACGCCCGCAACAACAAGCCGCCGATCAAGGTGATCGCGCCGGGCCGCACCTACCGCGTGGACTCCGATGCGACCCACTCGCCTATGTTCCACCAGGTCGAGGGCCTGTGGATTGCGGAAGACATTTCCTTCGCCGACCTGAAGGGCGTGTACCTGAATTTCGTGAAGGCTTTCTTTGAGACGGACGACCTGCAAGTGCGCTTCCGTCCTTCGTATTTCCCGTTCACCGAACCGTCGGCGGAGATCGATATCGCTTTCGGCAGCGGTCCGCTGAAAGGGCGTTGGCTGGAAGTGTCCGGCTCCGGCCAGGTGCATCCGAATGTGGTGCGCAACTTCGGCCTTGATCCGGAAAAGTACATCGGCTTTGCGTTCGGCTCCGGCCTTGAGCGCTTGACCATGTTGCGCTATGGCGTCAACGACCTGCGCCTGTTCTATGAAGGCGATTTGCGCTTCCTGAAGCAGTTCAACTAAAACCGGTAAAGCGGTGTATGGGACCCCCCGGCAAAAAACAGAGTGCCCAAA
>CBHREK010000044.1:0-6318 GCA_966077345.1 uncultured Duganella sp. | reverse complement strand
ACCCGGTCACCGGGTGTCTGCCCCGCCGGGTCTGCCACCTGGCCCCGCGGCCGCCGGGTCTGGGGGGCCTCCCCGGGGGGGTCAGACACCGCTTTGATGGTTTTGAATAGAGAGGCAAAAATGTCCCGCGCCTTCATCCTGTTGTTAGACTCCTTCGGCCTCGGCGCAACGCCGGACGCTTCCAAGTACGGCGACCAGGCCTGCAACACCTTCGGCCACATCGCCAAATGGGCAGCCAACGAAGGCAAGCCAATGTCCCTGCCAACCATGGAAGGCCTCGGCCTGGCCGCCGCCGCGCATACCGCGTCGGGCGAGTGGGCTGCCGGCTTCGCCAAGCGCGACGGCTTTACCGGCGCTTACGGCGCAGCGCGCGAGCAATCCACCGGCAAGGACACCCAGTCCGGCCACTGGGAAATCGCCGGCGTGCCGGTGCTGTTCGACTGGGGCTACTTCCCGAAGGAAGTGCCGTCCTTCCCGAAAGAGCTGACCGACAAGCTGCAGGAACTGACCGGCGTGCCCGGCTTCCTGGGCAACTGCCACGCCTCCGGCACCACCATCATCAACGAGCTGGGCGACGAGCACGTCGCGACAGGCAAGCCTATCCTGTACACCTCCGCCGACTCCGTGCTGCAGATCGCATGCCACGAAGAGCACTTCGGCCTGGAGCGCCTGTACGATATGTGCGAGAAGGCCTATGAGCTGGTCAAGCCGTACAACATCGGCCGCATCATCGCGCGTCCGTTCGTGGGCGCCAACGGCGACTACAAGCGCACCGCCAACCGCCACGATTACGCCGTGCCGCCGAGCGCGCCAACCCTGCTGGACCACGTGAAAAACGAAGGCGGCGAGGTGATCGCGCTGGGCAAGATCAGCGATATCTACGCCGCGCAAGGCGTGAGCCGCGTGCTGAAGGGCCCGGACAATATGGCGCTGTTCGACAAGCTGCTGGAGGCAGAGGCGGAGGCGGGCGACAAGTCGCTGACCTTCGTCAACTTCGTGGACTTCGACATGCACTTCGGCCATCGCCGTGATGTTGCCGGCTATTCGAACGCGCTGCACGAGCTGGATGCGCGCCTGCCGGAATTCATCTCCCGCTTGAAGGATGGCGACCTGTGCGTGATCACCGCCGACCACGGCTGCGATCCGACCGCACCAGGCTCCGACCATACCCGCGAACATATTCCTGTGCTGTTCTTCGGCCCGAACGTGAAGCCACAATCGCTCGGCATTTCCGAGACCTTCTCCGACATCGGCCAGACCATCGCGCATCACCTGGGCGTGAAACCTCTTTCCAACGGAACCAACCTCTTATGACCACTATCGAGAACTTCAAGCGCAACGAGGCCATCGGCCTCGACCTGGGCTGGCTGAATCACATCCACGTGAACAAGGCCGCCGCGGACCGCCGCGCCGCATCGCTGGCGAACCGCCGCACCGTGAAGAAAGAGTACCAGGCCGCCTGGCTGGTGAAGGCGATCGAACTGATCGACCTGACCACGCTGGCTGGCGACGATACCCCGGGCCGCGTCGAGCGCCTGTGCATGAAGGCCATGCGCCCGCTGCGCCAGGACTTGGTGGAGGCACTGGGCCTGCAGGAACGCAATTTGATGACCGGCGCAGTCTGCGTGTACCACGAAATGATCCAGCACGCCGACGCAGTGCTGAAAGGCCGCCTGCCTATCGCTGCCGTGTCGACCGGCTTCCCGGCTGGCCTGACCAGCATGGAAACCAAGGTGCGCGAAGTCGAACTGTCGGTCGCAGCCGGCGCCAAGGAAATCGACATCGTCATCACCCGCCAGCACGTCCTGACCGGCAACTGGCAAGCGCTGTACGATGAAATGCTGGCTTACCGCAAGGCTTGCGGCGAAGCGCACGTGAAGGCCATCCTGGCTACCGGCGACCTGGTGACGCTGGAAAACGTGGCGAAGGCATCGTGGGTCTGCATGATGGCAGGGGCTGACTTCATCAAGACCTCGACCGGCAAGGAAGGCGTCAACGCCACCATCCCTGTGTCGCTGGTGATGGTGCGCGCTATCCGCGAATACTATGAGCGCACCGGCTTCAAGGTGGGCTACAAGCCGGCAGGCGGCGTCGGCACCGCCAAGGCCGCGCTGCAATACATGACCGTGATGAAGGAAGAACTGGGCAATGAATGGCTGGAGCCGCACCTGTTCCGTATCGGTGCTTCGTCCCTGCTGACCGACATCGAGCGGCAGCTGGAGCACCATGTGACCGGCGCCTACTCCGCCGCCCATCGCCACGCGCAACCATAAGAAGACACCGCCATGCCAACTATTAACGAGATCCTCAACACCATGGACTACGGCCCTGCACCAGAAAGCCAGAAAGAAGCGCAAGCGTGGCTGGAGCAGCGCTCCCGCAAGTTCGGCCTGTTTATCGACAACCAGTGGACCGAGCCGGGCGAAACCTTCGCCTGCTACAACCCTGCCGATGGCTCGCAACTGGCTGAACTGACCCAGGCTACCGCTGTCGACGTGGCGCGCGCAGTCACCGCGGCACGCAAGGCGCTGCCGGGCTGGCAGGCATTGGGCGGCCATGGCCGCGCCAAGGTGATGTACGCGATCGCACGCCTGATGCAAAAGCATGCGCGCCTGTTCGCCGTGCTGGAAACCCTGGACAACGGCAAGACCATCCGCGAAACCCGCGATGCCGACCTGCCGCTGGTGGCACGCCACTTCTACTACCACGCCGGCTGGGCGCAACTGCTGGACGAAGAATTCCCTGGCCACCGTGCCGTGGGCGTGGTCGGCCAGATCGTGCCGTGGAACTTCCCGCTGCTGATGCTGGCATGGAAGATCGCTCCTGCGCTGGCCGCAGGCAACACCATCGTCTTCAAACCGGCTGAATTCACGCCGCTGACCGCGATGCTGTTCGCCGAGATCTGCCAGCAGGCTGGCGTGCCTGCCGGTGTCGTGAACATCGTGACCGGCGACGGCCGCGCCGGCGAAGCCATCGTGGGCCACCAGGGCATCGACAAGCTGGCCTTCACCGGTTCCACCGAAGTTGGCCGCATCATCCGCGAAGCCACCGCCGGCACCGGCAAGAAGCTGTCGCTGGAACTGGGCGGCAAGTCGCCGTTCATCGTCTTCGAGGACGCCGACCTGGACGCTGCGGTGGAAGGCCTGGTCGATTCGATCTGGTTCAACCAGGGCCAGGTCTGCTGCGCCGGTTCCCGCCTGCTGGTGCAGGAATCCGTGCAGGACCGTTTCCTGAAGAAGCTGAAAGCGCGCATGGACAACCTGCGCCTGGGTTCCCCTCTGGACAAATCGATGGACATCGGCGCCCTGGTCGATCCGATCCAGCGTCAGCGCATCGCCGGCCTGGTGGATTCCGCCCGTGCCGAAGGCTGCGAGGTGTACCAGCCGGCCGGCTGCGAACTGCCGGCCACCGGCTCGTGGTTCCCGCCAACCCTGATCACCGGCGCGTCGACTTCCGCCGCCGTGGCGCAGGCTGAGATCTTCGGCCCGGTGCTGGTGGCGATGAGCTTCCGTACCCCGGCCGAAGCTGTGCAACTGGCCAACAACACCGTGTACGGCCTGGCTTCCTGCGTGTGGACCGAGAACATCTCGCTGGCGCTGGACATGGCGCCGCAGATCAAGGCCGGCGTCGTATGGATCAACACCGCCAACCAGTTCGACGCCGCGTGCGGCTTCGGCGGTTACAAGGAATCCGGCTACGGCCGTGAAGGCGGCCGCGAAGGCATGTTCGAATACCTGGTGCCAGTGTCGGAAGATGCGCGTCCGGCCGCGCCTTCGTTCAAGAAGCCTGCCAAGCCTGAATCCGAGTTCACGCCATCGGCCGATCCGTTTGCAGTCGACCGCACCGCCAAGCTGTACATCGGCGGCAAGCAGGCCCGCCCTGACGGCGCCTACTCGCGCGCCATCCACGGCGCCGACGGCAAGTTCCTCGGCGAAGTGGGCGAGGGTAATCGCAAGGACATCCGTAACGCCGTTGAAGCTGCACACAAGGCGACCGGCTGGACCAAGGCTACCGCGCATAACCGCGCGCAGGTGCTGTACTACATCGCTGAAAACCTGGCTGCCCGCGGCGCTGAATTCGCCGAGCGTATCGCTGCGCAAACCGGCACCAAGAACGCCGAGAAGGAAGTGCAAGCTTCCATCGAGCGCCTGTTCTACTGGGCTGCCTGGGCTGACAAGTACGACGGCCTGGCGCACCAGCCGCCAATGCACGGCATCACCGTGGCGCTGAACGAAGCGATTGGCGTGATCGGCATCGTGTGCCCGAACGAGAATCCGCTGCTGGGCTTTATCTCGCTGGTGGCGCCGGCTATTGCCGTGGGCAACCGCGTGGTGGCGGTGCCTTCGGAGGCGTATCCGTTGTCGGCGACCGATCTGTACCAGGTGTTCGATACTTCGGACCTGCCGGGCGGCGTGGTCAATATCGTCACCGGTTCGGCTGATGAACTGGCGCGCACGCTGGCTTCGCACGCGGACGTGGATGCTGTCTGGCGTCACGACGGCTCTGCTGCCGGTTGCGCGGAAGTGGAGAAGCTGTCGGCGGGTTCGCTGAAGCGCACCTGGACTGGCGGCGCAAAGGGCCGCGACTGGTTCTCGACCGCGCAGGCGGGCGGGCGCGTGGTGCTGGCGCATGCTTCGCAAGTGAAAAACATCTGGATTCCTTACGGCGTCTAAAACCCGGTAAACCTGGGTCAGACCCAAGGGTCTGACCCTGTCAGATCACAGTCAGCGGCTTCGGTATGCGCGGGTCTGACCCTTGGGTCAGACCCAGATCTACCGGTTTGGAAGTAAAAGAAAGAGATAAAAAATGTTCCTCCCCCAGGAAATCATCCGTAAAAAACGCGACGGCGGTGTGCTGAGCAAAGAAGAAATCCAATTCTTCGTCAAAGGCATCACCGACAACAGCGTCAGCGAAGGCCAGATCGCCGCGCTGGCGATGGCAGTCTTCTTCAACGACATGACCATGGACGAGCGCGTCGCGTTCACCCTGGCCATGCGCGATTCCGGCGAAGTGCTGGACTGGAAATCCCTGAACCTGCCAGGTCCGGTGATGGACAAGCATTCCACCGGCGGCGTGGGCGACGTCGTGTCCCTGATGCTCGGCCCGATGATTGCGGCCTGCGGCGGCTTCGTCCCAATGATCTCGGGCCGCGGCCTGGGCCACACCGGCGGCACGCTGGACAAGTTCGATTCCATCCCTGGCTACTCCACCGTCCCGACCAACGACAAGTTCCGTGAAGTGGTGAAGGATGTCGGCGTGGCCATCATCGGCCAGACCTCGTCGCTGGCGCCATCGGACAAGCGCTTCTACTCGATCCGCGACGTTACCGCTACCGTGGAATCGGTGGCCATGATCACCGGTTCCATCCTGTCGAAGAAGCTTGCCGCCGGCCTGGACGTGCTGGCGATGGACGTGAAAGTCGGCTCCGGCGCTTTCATGCCAAGCTATGAGAAATCGGTTGAACTGGCCGAATCCATCGTCAAGGTGGGCAATGGCGCGGGCACGCTGACGTCGGCCTTGCTGACCGATATGAATGAGTCGCTGTCCCCTTGGGCTGGCAATGCGCTGGAAGTACGCGGCGCAATCGACTACCTGACCGGCAAGTTCCGTCCTGCACGCCTGCACGAAGTCACCATGGCGCTGTGCGCCGAGATGCTGGTGCTGGGCAAGCTGGCCGCCAACGAGGCCGATGCACGCGCCAAGCTGCAGCATGCGCTGGATTCCGGCGAAGCGGCCGAGCGCTTCTCGCGCATGGTCAAAGCGCTGGGCGGCCCGGCCGACCTGGTGGAGAACATGGACAAGCACCTGGAGAAGGCGCCGATCGTGGTGCCGGTGCCGGCGCCGCGCGCCGGCTACGCTGCTTCGACCGTTTGCCGCGATATCGGGCTGGCGGTGGTGTCGCTGGGTGGCGGCCGTCGCCGTCCGACCGATGCGATCGACTTTGCCGTGGGCCTGACCGACCTGGCCGAGCTGGGGCAGCCGCTGCAGGCTGGCCAGCCAATGGCCATGGTGCATGCTCGCACGCAAGCTGCTGCCGAACAGGCGGTGCGCGAGGTGCAGGCGGCGTATACGATTGCGGACGCGGCGCCTGCGGCGAATCCGATCGTTTATCGTACCATCCGCCCTTAAAACCGGTGAACCGGTGTCTGTCCCGCAGGGTCAGACACCAGCCGGCGCCGGTCGCGTGCCAGGTGTCTGACCCTGCGGGGCAGACCCCGGGTTACCGGTTTGGAGAGTAAAAGAACACCGAAAAACAGATCGAAGAGGCCCAGGCCGCCCGCCTGAAAGCCTACACACCGGACTCCAACTTCAAGGTCG
>CBHREK010000043.1:0-215347 GCA_966077345.1 uncultured Duganella sp. | reverse complement strand
GGCTTTGACGCGGCGCCGCTTGTGGGCTCGCTGCGCTACTGCCAGCGCCGCTTCAGCCTCACGATAAAAGCCCGGCGCCGGAATTTTTTCTCCCTCGGACGGTGTAGCGAGATCCTTCAAGCCAAGATCGATACCGACACCGTGGTCGAGTGGCCGGACCGGCGGCTCGGCAACCTCGATCACAATATTGAGGAACCAGTTACCGCGACTGTCTTGCGCAAAGCAGGTGCCATCCTTGATCTTCCCTTCAGGAAGCGGGCGCGAGTAAAACACGCGGAACATATTGCCGGCAAAGCGAAACGCAATGCCTTCCCGATGCAGGTCGCGCCCTTTGAGCGGAACCCAGCCCAAGGACTTTCGGCCGCGGTAACGCAAATACGGCCGGCGGTGTTGGGCACGCGATTTGGCAAATTGTTCGCATACGGCATTGATCACGCCAGAGTGCAGATCCAATTCTTTGCTGCTGCCAATAGTCAGCTTGTTCAAGTCAAAGCCGGTCAGCCAAGGGCGCTCAAACCGCAAAGCATCTTTCTGCCGGTCATTGCAGTAGTTCCAGACGAAATTCACCTTACGGGCTTGCTGATCAAGCAGCCCGTTTTTCGATTTCACGCGGAAGCGGTAGACGAGAATCATACTGTAATTTTATACAGCATTTCAAAAACCTCAAGGAGAACGGCCGCTTTGCGGCCGGCTCCTTTCACTCCCCGCCCTAAAGGACGGGGTTTCTCGGAGCAAGTCTGATGAAGACCACCCTCGACGAAATGCAGGCATTTATTGCCATTGTGGCCACTGGCTCGATCAGTGCTGCCTCCGAGCGCCTGGGCCTGACGGTATCTGCCACCAGCCGCACCCTGACCCGCCTTGAAGAAAAGCTGGAAACCACGCTGGTTCGCCGAACCACGCGGCGGCTCGAACTGACCGAGGAAGGCAAGGCTTTCCTCGATTGCGCGCGGTCCATCGTCGCGAAAGTGGAGGAGACGGAGGAAAAGATGTCCCTGCGGCGCCAGGGACCAGCCGGCCGCCTGCGCATCGATGCATCCACACCCTTCATGCTGCATGTGATCGTCCCGCTGGTGAACGGCTACCGCGAACGCTTCCCTCGCGTGGAACTGGAGCTGAACAGCAACGAAGGCATCACCGACCTGATGGAAAAACGCACCGACGTCGCTTTCCGCATCGGCCGCCTGCGTGATTCAACCCTGCACGCCACGCCCATCGGCACCGGCAAGCTGCGCATTCTTGCCAGCCCGGCGTATATCGAGCGCTTCGGCGAGCCCGCGTCCGTTGCGGACCTGGAAAACCACACCATCCTCGGCTTCAACCAACCGGAAACCCTGAACGACTGGCCGCTGGAAGATGCGGATGGCCAGCCGGTACATGTGACGCCCAACATCTACACGTCAAGCGGCGAAACCCTGCTGCACCTGGCCCTGAATGGCGCGGGCATTGTCTGCCTGTCCGATTTCCTGAGCAATGCCGACCGCCAGGCCGGACGCCTGCGCCAGGTCCTGGTCAAGCAAACATTGGAAGTTCGGCAACCGATTAATGCCGTCTACTACCGCAATACGGCCCTGTCGGCGCGAATTGCGTCGTTCGTCGACTACATGAAGGAAAAACTGGGCGATCGTCCCTTCAGTGAGCCGGTATAATATCCACCCTTGCAACTGTAGGGTTATCTCAGAATGTCATTGCTTGATCACGAGCTCGAACTGCTGGCGCCAGCCAAGACCGCGGAAATCGGCCGCGAAGCCATCCTGCACGGCGCGGATGCCGTGTATATCGGCGGCCCCGCCTTTGGCGCGCGCCATAACGCCAGCAATCCGATCGAGGATATTTCCTCGCTGGTGGAGTTCGCCCACCGCTACCGCTCGCGCATTTTCGTGACCATGAACACCATCATGCACGATTCGGAGCTCGACCTGGCCCGCAAGCAGATCTGGCAACTGTACGAAGCCGGCGTCGATGCCCTGATCATCCAGGACATGGGCCTGCTCGAACTGGACCTGCCGCCCATCCAGCTGCACGCTTCGACCCAGTGCGACATCCGCACGGTTGAAAAAGCCAAATTCCTGGGCGACGTCGGCTTCTCGCAGCTGGTGCTGGCGCGTGAGCTGACCCTCGACAAGATCAAGCAGATCCGCGCGGAGGTCGACACCCCGCTCGAATATTTCGTGCATGGTGCGCTGTGCGTGGCGTTCTCCGGCCAATGCTATATCTCGCACGCCGACACCGGCCGCAGCGCCAATCGCGGCGACTGCTCGCAGGCCTGCCGCCTGCCGTACACGCTGTCGGACAACCAGGGCCGCGTCGTGGCCTTCGAAAAGCACCTGCTGTCGATGAAGGACAACGACCAGAGCGCGAACCTGGAAGCCCTGGTCGATGCCGGCATCCGTTCCTTCAAGATCGAAGGCCGCTACAAGGACATGGGCTATGTGAAGAACATCACCGCCCATTACCGCCTGCTGCTGGACGAACTGCTCGAGCGCCGTCCTGAATTTGCCCGTGCCGCCAGCGGCCGCACCCGCGTGCTGTTCACGCCCGACGTCGACAAGACTTTCCACCGCGGCCACACCGACTACTTTGCCAACGGCCGCCAGGACGACATCGGCGCCTTCGATTCGCCGAAATACGTGGGCGTGGAACTGGGCACTGTCGTGCGCATGGGCGGAGATCACATCGACGTGGTCACCAACGCGCCGATGGCCAACGGCGACGGCCTGAATTACATGAACAAGCGCACCACCGTCGGCATCCAGGCCAACAAGGCCGAGAAGCTGGGCGATACCGAAGATGGCCAGCGCTGGCGCGTCTTCCCCAACGAGCAGATGGCTGCCCTGCCAGGGCTCAAGGTCGGCACCGTGATCCACCGCAACCGCGACCACCAATGGGAAGCGGCGCTGCACAAGAAATCTTCCGACCGCCACGTCGGCCTGCAACTGACCCTGGCGGAGAACGAAGGCGGCCTGCGCCTGTCGATCATCGATGAAGACGGCATCGTCAGCACCACCGATGCCGCCATCGCGCATCAGCCGGCACAGAACGCCGAACAGGCGGAGAGCGGCCTGCGCGCCAGCCTGGCAAAACTGGGCAACACCATGTTCGTCGCCGACCATGTGGAGCTGAAGCTGTCGCAACCCTGGTTTGTGCCTTCATCGGCCATTAACGCACTGCGCCGTGATGCGGTGGCCGCGCACGAGGCGGCGCGCCTGGCGGCCTGGCAGCGGCCACAGCGCAAGGCGCCGGCCGAACCGCGCGCAGTCTATCCCGACACGCAACTGAGCTATCTCGCCAACGTCTATAACGAAAAGGCACGCGAGTTCTATCAGAAGCATGGCGTGCAACTGATCGCCGCGGCTTACGAGGCGCATGAGGAAGCGGGGGAAGTGCCGCTGATGATCACCAAGCACTGCCTGCGCTTTTCGTTCAACCTGTGCCCGAAGCAGGCCAAGGGTGTGCAAGGCGTGCAAGGCCAGGTGAAGGCCGAACCGATGACGCTCGTCAGCGGCGACCATACCTACACGCTGCGCTTCGATTGCAAGCCGTGCGAGATGCACGTGGTTGGCGCGATCAAGCCGGGAATCCTGAACTCCCCTCCTCCATCGGCGGTGCCATACAGCCCGCTGGTGTTCCACCGCAAGCGGCCAAACTAAGCCAGCAAGGCGCGCGCTTCCGCCAGCAGGCCCTCAGCGCAGGGCTTGCCGGTCTTCGATTCCCTCAAGGACACATGCCACAGGCCGATAACACCGGCCAGCTGGCTTTCGTCTTTCGCATGTTCGATACGGCGCACCAGGTCGGCCGCCATCAGGCCGAGATGCTTGCGCGCTGCTGCCATCATGAACTCGCGCGCCGCCGCCAGCGCCGCCGCCCCAGCGGGTGAGCGTACCGGGGCGGGCGACGGCGCTGAGGTGATTCCCACCAGCCCCCTGCGCAGCAATGCTTCCACCGCCTCCAGCATTTCGTCCTCGCCAAGCCAGGTTTCAATTTCGCCCAGCGCTTTCTGACCGTCGATCAGGATCAGCACCGAACGCTGGCGCGCCGTGAGCCCAGCACTTCGCTGGACAAATTCCACCCGGCCGGCCTCGGTCTTGCCGAATACCGTAGCCCGCAGGCGAATTCGATTTTCTGGGGTCAATTGCATGATGCCATGCTACGGGGCAATTATGACAACTTCATTTCAGCCTTGTACATCTTCCGTGATATAAAGACAGCACCATCGTCCAGCCGACCACGCCATGCCATTTCGCTTGCGCACGCTAACCGCCCTGCTGCTCGCTACTGGAGCGTACTATCTGCTGGCGCGGCTGGGCCTGATGCTTGCGCTGGCGCAGAGCAATGCCAGCCCGATCTGGCCGCCCTCCGGCTTCGCACTGGTGCTGCTGTTGCGGTTCGGGCGGCACATGTGGCCCGCGATCCTGGCCGGCGCCTTTCTGGCCAACCTGGCCGTATTCCTGAACAATAATGCAGCTCCGCTGCCGGTCTTGCTCACTGTTTCACTGACCATCGCAATCGGCAATACAGCGGAAGCGCTGGTGGCCAACAGATTGTTGCGGCGCCTGGGCATTACCGGCCTCGGACTGCATACCCAGCGCGAGGTGTACAAGTTCGGAGGCGTGGCCGCCCTGGCCGCCCTTGCTTCGGCGACGGTAGGCGTCATCTCGCTGGAGTTGTCCCGCATCGTCCCGCCTGCTCTGGCCTGGCAAGTTGCCGCCACCTGGTGGACTGGCGACTTCCTTGGCTTGTTGCTGCTCGCGCCACTGGCCATGGCGCTGCCGGCTCGGCTGGCCTGGCCGCAATGGACGCCGGCACAGTTGGGGTTTCTCGCCACGCTGGCACTCTGCACGCTGGCAGTGTTCCTGACCGATTCCCACCTCGCCGCTGCCCAGTTCCTGCCATACGGCCTGCTGTTTTTTCTGGGACTGGCGGCAGTCAACCGCTGGCGTTCCATGGTGCGCATCTCGCTGGCCATCATTGCCGGGATCGCGATCCCGGCCACGGTCATGGACCACGGCCCCTTTGTTTCCGGGGTGCTGCACCATTCGCTGCTGTCGCTGTCGACCTACCTCGCCATCAGCAGCATCCTGGCCTGGGTCCTGGCCACGGAAGAAGATCCGGCGCTGGCGGAAAGCTATGTCTGGACTCCGATCCTGATCCTGCTGGCCTGCATGGCCCTGACGGTGGGCGCGTGGGGCTGGATAACGTATGACACCGAATCACGCACCAGCGAGCGTTTCCAGCGGGCGGCCGACAGTGTGCGCGAGACTATCCGCCTGCGGATGGAGGGCTACGAATCGCTGCTGCGCGCAGGCACCGCACTGTTTGACGCCTCCAACAGTGTCGAACGCGATGAGTGGCAGTCCTTCGTTGCGGGCCTCGACGTGCAAAGCCAGTATCCGGGCGTGCTTGGCGTTGGCTTCGCACGGTTCGCACCGGCCGGCGCCGTGGCGGTCCTTAACAAGGAGGTGCGGGTCTGGCCCGACGGCGATCGCGACCTGCATGCGGCAATCGTCTACATTGAGCCGCGTTCGGAACGCAACAACGTCGCCTTAGGCTACGACATGATGTCCGAACCCACGCGCCGCGATGCGATGGTGGCAGCGATGCAGAACGGGAAAATGACTGCCAGCGGCCCGATCACGCTGGTGCAGGAGATCAAAGGGCCCAAGCAGGCGGGCTTCCTGATGTTCAATCCGGTCTATCACAAGAACGCGGCAGGCCGCCGGGAGCTGCAGGGATTTGTGTACAGCCCCTTCCGCATGGGCGACCTGATGCAGGGCATTTTTGGCGACAGCTTGCGCGAAGTCCGGCTCGACGTCCATTTCCAGGACACCAAGGGGCAGCTCATGTACACCAGCGCCCGCAAGGGAATGGGCCAGAGTTTCACGCGGCTCTCCAGCCTGCAGTATGTGCCCGTTGGCGATAATGGTCATACCTGGGCCTTGAGCATCCACCCGACTGCCTTGTTTGACGCCGCGGTAGACCAGGGCAAGTCATTCATGGTGCTGGTCATGGGCACCTTGATCAGCCTGCTCTTCTTTGGCGCCAGCCGCAACCTGGTCCACGAACGCATTGCCGCCTTGCGGGCCAAGGACCAGTCGGCCCGCCAGCTGGAACAGCAAACCGCCAGCCTGGAAGAGTCCGAAGCCCGTTTCAAGCTGCTCACGTCCCATATCCGCAACCACGCCATCGTGCTGCTGGACCCGACCGGCATCATTACCACTTGGAACGAAGGGGCCGAGAAGCTGTTCGGATATCAGGCATCAGAAATTGTCGGCCAGCCCCTGCAGATCCTGTCCACCGAGAGCCATGCCATCACGAGTATGACCCTGGCGCTCGAACACGGCCAATATGAAGCGACGTCGCTGCGCCGCCGGCGCGATGGCAGCACCTTCCTCGGCCTGAAGCAGCTGTTCCCGGTGCACGACGATCATGGACATTGCATCGGCTTTGCCATGATCATGCGTGACGTGACAGCCGAACGGGCGGCGGAGAAGGAACTCAACGACGCCAAGACCCAGGCCGAATCGGCCAGTGCCGCCAAGAGTGCGTTCGTGGCCAATATCAGCCACGAATTGCGCACGCCAATGAATGCCGTGCTGGGCGTGAGCCAGATCCTGGCGCGCACGCCGCTCAATGCCGAACAGCGCCAGTACCTCGACATGGTGTCGGGTGCCGGCCGCTCCTTGCTCGCCCTGCTCAACGACGTGCTCGATTTTTCCAAGATCGAAGCCAACAAGCTGGAATTGGCCGACGACGATTTCCTGGTGGACGACGTGCTCAGTGCCCTGGCCGCCGTCATGGCCATGACCAGCGCCGAAAAAGGCCTGGCCCTGTCGCTGTGTGTCGAAGCAGATGTGCCGTTGTCGCTGCATGGCGATGTACAACGCATCCAGCAGGTCCTGCTCAACCTGGTCAGCAATGCCCTGAAGTTTACCGAACGCGGGACCGTCAGCGTGCACGCCTGCCGCGACCCTGGCGAGCCGGGCATGCTGCGCTGGGAAGTCAGCGATACCGGCATCGGCATCAGCCCCGAGCAGCTGCAACGCCTGTTTACGCCGTTCAGCCAGGCCGATGCCTCAATGGCGCGCCGCTACGGCGGAACCGGCCTCGGCCTGGCCATTTCCCAGCGGCTGGTGCAAATGATGGGTGGTACGATCGAAGTAAGGAGTACGCCGGGCCGCGGCACCACCTTCACCTTCCTGATGCCGCTGCGCGAGGGCGACCTGCCCGACCCGTATGCATTGAGCGCGGCGCGGCGCAATTGGCGCGTGCTGTATGCCGATCCTAACCAGGACCTGCATCACGACGTGGTCCAGATGGCGGCGCGCTGGGGCTGGCGCTGCGACACCGTCGATTCCGCTGCCGGCATTGGCGCTGCATTTGCGCGCGCCAACTACGATCTGCTGATTTATGACAGTAGCCTTGCTGCCAGCGCCCGGGGCGCCAATGTGGCGCAGCGTATCTGCCTGCGCAGCGGGGTGCAGCTCCCGTCCGCCGCTGCGGGGCACGATCTGGAACTGCTGCGGCCCCTGACCCGCTCGGCTCTCTTCCACGCCCTGTCCGGCCAGCCCGACAAAGCCAGCGCGGCGCCGGCCTTGCCTTCGGCGGCGCAGGGCGCCTTCAGCCTTGGAAGCAGAGCGCTCGACGGGGTGTCGATCCTTTTGGCGGAAGACAATGCGCTCAACCAGCTTGTGGCGCGCAGCATGCTGGAAGCGGTCGGCGCCACCGTCCACATTGTCGAGAACGGCCAGCTGGCGCTCGACTTCCTGCGCAACAACCTGCAGCCGGTCGACCTGGTCCTCATGGACGTGCAGATGCCGGTGATGGATGGCTTCAGCGCTACCCATGCAATCCGCCAGGACCTGGGCCTGGACTTGCCGGTGCTGGCCATGAGTGCCGGCGTGACCCTGGGCGAACGCGCCGAGTGCGAAGCCGTCGGCATGAACGGCTTCGTTGCCAAGCCCGTTGATGGGGATGACTTAATTACAACGATTTTGCGATTTGTTCATGCCAGAGTGCGCAATTGAAATCTCGCGAAATGACACAAACGCTATAATTAACCAGCAGTCATTAACTATTTGGAAATAGATGAATAAGCTTCTGATCGGGGCTACTTTTGCTGCCCTGTCGGTGCCGGCGCTTGCCGACACCTTTTCGGTGATCGAAAACCAGCCACTATCCGAACTTTGGGTAAATCCCGGCTTTTACTCCTATCACTTCCAGCGCGACAAGGGATTCGACGACACCAATCCTGGCTTCGGCGCTGAATACCGTTTTTCCACCGTCGCCTCGGTGACTGCCGGCCGCTTCCACAATAGCGACCGCCAGATGTCGAATTACGCCGGCGTCTATTACCAGCCGTGGGCGATCGGCCCAGTGCGGCTGGGTGCGGTGATCGGCGGCTTTGACGGCTACCCGAAAATGCGCGATGGCGGCTGGTTCCTGGCGGCAATTCCAGTCGTCAGCGTGGAATATCAACGCGTTGGCGTTAACTTTGCTATCGTACCTACATACAAGGAGCGTTTGCATGGCGCCCTGTCCGTGCAGCTCAAGTTCAAACTGATGTGATTCTGATGAACAAGCGCGCATCCATTGAACACATGCAGGCCAGTTCGCTCGAGGAATTGCAGCGGCTGGCTGGCTTTGTGTGCGGAAAACCGGTGCCGGCCGAGGCACTGGGGGATGAGCAGTCCTTGTTCAGTTATTTGCCCGAAAACCACTCCCCGGACCAGCATGCAGCGCTGGCCGACCTGGCCAACTGCGTACGTACCCAGCAGAGCCTGCGCCAGGGCCTGGCCCGCGCCAGGGGCTTCCTCGCCGGCTTCGCGGAACATGCCCCTGCCCCGCTCTGGATCAAGGATGCTGCAGGCGACTATGTGATGGGCAGCGGCCTTGAGCAGCAGGATGGCGCGGTCGAAAATCCGGACGTCACCAAGACCATGGAGACCACGGATGATGGCAAGCGCCATTGGCTGGTGCACAAGTTTCCCATTCACGTCAACGGCGAGTCCTTCACCGGCGGTTCGGCGATTGACGTCACCACCGAAGTGGAAAAAGAGCGCGCGCTGATCCGCCACGATAATTTCTACGTCCTCCTGTCGCGCCTGAGCGCCCTGATTCCCCGCTCGCGCACATTGGAACAGCTCTGCCTCGACGCCTGCCGTCTCGCCGCCCACCAGCCGAGCCTGGATTGCGCCGCCATCAGCCGCCGCGCAGAGGATGGCACGCTGTACCTGTTTGCGTCCGCCAGCCGCGAAGGCCAGGAGCGCCACTGGAGCGCAGGCGAAAACCCGCCGGATTGGCTGGCGGCCGAACTGGCGGCCCATGTACTGGCCACTGGCCGCGTCCAGTCGGGCTCGCGCAAGGGCCACGAGATCGCGTCGTGCATGGCGGTACCGCTGTTCGTCAACAACCAGCCCTGGGGCGTGGCCACCTTCTACTCGCGCCGTGAGCAGCACTTCGATGCCTTCTACCGTGAACGCGCCGGTGAACTGAGCAATGAGCTGAGCTATGGTATCGAACGCCTGGTCAACGCGCAGGAAATGCACCGCCTGGCACGCACCAACGTGCTGTCCGGCCTGCCGAGCCGCCTGCAGTTCGAAGAAGAAATCGCCGCGCTGGCCGCTTCGGACGCCCGCGGCACGGTCCTGCTGATTAACATCAACCGTTTCGACGAAATCAGTTCCGCCTACGGCAATGCTGCCGCGGTCGGCCTGATGCGCCATATTGCCCAGCGCCTGCGTTCCGTGGTGGCCGAAAGCATGCTGCTGGCGCACGTCGGTGTCGGCCGCTTTGCCGTGTTCCTGCCGGCGCACGGCACCCAGACCGCAGCGGAGTTCATCCACGAAACTGCGGTACCGATGCTGCAAGGCGCCTACCAGGTCAAGGAGCACAAGATCTGGTGCACCATCAACGCTGGCGCCGCCTCGCTGCCGGACGATGGCACTACCGCGGACGAGCTGCTGGTCAAGGCCTGGGACGCGCTGGCGGCTGCGCGCGACCTGGACCTGCGCTTTGGCCAGTACGACCGCGCTGCCGATCGCGTTGTCGCGCGCCAGATCAGCCTTGAAGTGGAATTGCGGGAAGCGCTGGAGCGCCAGGAGTTCGTCAATTTCTACCAGCCGAAGATCGACCTTCGCACCGGCAAGCTGACCGGCGCCGAAGCTTTGGTGCGCTGGCGCCACCCGCAGCGCGGCCTGGTGTCGCCATCGGAATTCGTGCCCGAGCTGGAACGCACCGGCCTGGTGATCGCTGTCGGCCGCCAGGTCATGCAGCGCGCCATGCAGGACTGGCGCTCATGGCACGACGCCGGCTTGCTGCCGCCGCAGATCGCGGTCAACGTCGCACCGGCCCAATTCCGCTGCGATTCCCTGTTCCATGATATCGAGCGCGCCCTGAACACGGCCGGCGCCACTAACAAGCCGCTGTCCATCGAAATCACTGAAAGCTCGCTGGTCTCGGACCATGACCGGGTGGTCGAAATACTGAGCAAGGTGCGCGCGCTCGACGTGCCGGTGGCCATCGACGATTTCGGCACCGGCTATTCGTCGCTGTCCTACCTGGTCAGCCTGCCGGTGGACGTGATGAAGATCGACCGTTCCTTCGTCACCCGCATGTCGCAGGACGCGGGCTATATGGGCCTGGTCAGCACGGTAGTGTCCCTGGCGCACAACCTTGACCTCAAGGTCGTGGCCGAGGGGATTGAAACGGAAGAGGAAGCCAAGCTGCTCAAGCTGCTGCGCTGCGAACAGGGACAGGGCTACCTGTATGGCCACCCTGTCCCGGCCGACGAATTCGCGGCCCTGCTCGAAACCGCCTAGTGCTTCGCTGCGGCGCGCGCCGTCGCCACCTGGTCGAGGATGTGCTTCGGCACGGCGGCGTAGTGCTGGAACTCCATGGTATAGGTCGCCCTGCCCTGCGTCAGTGAACGCAGCGAGGTCGAATAGCCGAACATCTCCGCCAGCGGCACCAGCGCGCGAATCTGCTTGCCGCCGCCACCGGGGATTTCGTCCATGCCCTGCACCATGCCGCGGCGGGTGGTCAGGTCGCCCATCACATTGCCCATGAATTCCTCGGGTGTTTCCACCTCGACGTGCATCATCGGCTCCAGCAGCTGCGCATCGGCCTTGCGCATGCCTTCCTTGAAAGCCATTGAACCGGCCATGCGGAAGGCATTCTCGTTCGAGTCCACGTCGTGGTAAGAACCGAAGGTCAGCGTGGCGCGCACGTCAACCACCGGATAGCCCGCCAGCACGCCGGTGTTCAGCGTTTCGCGGATGCCCTTTTCCACCGCAGGAATGAACTCGCGCGGCACCACGCCACCCTTGATGGCATCGACGAATTCGAAGCCCTTGCCCGCTTCCATCGGCTCCAGCTTCAGCACGACGTGGCCGTACTGGCCCTTGCCGCCTGACTGCTTGATGAACTTGCCCTCGATATCGCTGACCGCCTTGGTGACGGTTTCGCGATAGGCCACCTGCGGCTTGCCGACCGTGGTCTCGACGCTGAACTCGCGGCGCATGCGGTCCACCAGGATCTCCAGGTGCAGCTCGCCCATGCCGGACATGATGGTCTGGCCCGATTCCTCGTCGGTATGCACGCGGAACGACGGGTCTTCTTGCGCCAGGCGGTTCAGGGCAATGGCCATCTTTTCCTGGTCGGCCTTGGTCTTCGGTTCCACCGCCTGCGAAATCACCGGTTCGGGGAAGACCATCTTCTCCAGGATGATCACCTTGTCCGGATTGCTCAGCGTGTCGCCCGTGGTGACGTTCTTCAAGCCCACCGCAGCCGCGATGTCGCCCGCGAACACTTCCTTGATCTCCTTGCGTTCATTGGCGTGCATCTGCAGGATGCGGCCCAGGCGCTCCTTCTGGCCCTTGGTCGGGTTGTAGACCGTGTCGCCGGAATTCACGATGCCGGAGTACACGCGGAAGAAGGTCAGCTGGCCAACGAACGGGTCGGTCATGATCTTGAAGGCGAGCGCAGAAAAAGGCTCGTCATCCGATGGATGGCGTTCGATCTCATTGTCGTCTTCATCCTGGCCTGCGATTGCCGGCACGTCGACCGGGGACGGCAGGTATTCGATCACAGCATCGAGCATGGCCTGCACGCCGCGGTTCTTGAAGGCGCTGCCCGCCAGCATCGGCACGATCTCGTTGCGGATGGTACGTTCGCGCAGTGCGGCCTTGATCTCGTCTTCAGTCAAGGTTTCGCCGTTCAGGTATTTCTCCGTCAGTTCAGGCGTGGCTTCAGCGGCGGCTTCGATCATATGGTCGTGCCACTTCTGCGCCAGCTCTTGCAGGTTGGCGGGAATGTCCTCATAGGTGAACTTGACACCCAGCGTCTCGTCGTCCCACATGATGGCGCGCATCTTCACCAGGTCGACCACGCCGTGGAAGTTCTCCTCGGCGCCGATCGGGATCTGGATCGGTACGGCAGTGCCTTTCAGGCGGTCCTTGATCTGCTGCTGTACGCGGAAGAAGTCCGCGCCAACGCGGTCCATCTTGTTGACGAAAGCAAGACGCGGCACCTTGTACTTGTTGGCCTGGCGCCAGACGGTTTCCGATTGCGGCTGCACGCCGCCGACCGAGTCGTACACCATGACCGCGCCATCGAGCACGCGCATGGAGCGTTCGACTTCAATCGTGAAGTCGACGTGGCCCGGCGTGTCGATGATATTGATCCGGTGCTCGGGGAAATTGCCGCCCATGCCTTTCCAGAAGGCGGTGGTGGCTGCCGAGGTGATGGTGATGCCGCGTTCCTGCTCCTGCTCCATCCAGTCCATGGTCGCGGCGCCATTGTGCACCTCACCCAGCTTGTGGTTGACCCCGGTGTAAAACAGGATACGCTCCGTCGTCGTGGTCTTGCCAGCGTCGATGTGGGCGCTAATGCCGATATTGCGGTAACGCTCGATAGGTGTCTTGCGGCTCATCACAATCTCCTTGAACGATGCCTTGCGGGCATCTTCGATTCTATCAGTAACAGGAGTGCGAAGATTGGGCGACTCAACAATAAATCAAGGGAGCGGCCTCGCTTTAATCATCGCACTCGCGCGCGCAAAATTTCCAGCGCCGAGGTGGTGCAAGGTATGCAGGTCGGCATTATCCTCACGGAATGACCAGTGCCCATTGGAAAATACACGTTCGTCGGCGGCAGCGGCCACCACTTCGGCGAAGCAGGTGTCGTACGCCTGTTCGGCATGCGGTTCGGGGATAAGGCGGCATTCCAGCCAGGCTACACAGCCTGAGGCGATCAGCGGGGCGCCGGTGGCGCCGCCCGGCCGGGCAACGATGCCGAAGCGGTCGAACTTGTCGCCCTCGCGTCCGCTCGACGTACCGACCGCATAAGCCAGGTCGGCCGCAGCGGCGCCGGGGATGCAGACGGCAAACACGCCGCTGGCAACGGCAAGCTCGCGCGTAAAGGTGTTCTTGTCGATCACGACGGCTATACGGGGCGGCGTGAATTCCACCGGCATGGACCAGGCGGCAGCCATGATGTTGCGACGGCCGCCATGGGCGCTGGTGACCAGGACCGTCGGACCGTGGTTGAGCAGGCGGCTGGCGTGCTCCAGCGCGACCGGCTGGAAGTGTTCAAATTGCTGAGTCATCCCCCATTCTAGCGCCGAAGCGGATTTCCGGCAGGCCGACCGCGTCCGTGACAGGCATGCCGAACACGCCGCCCGCAAACCGTTCGTTTTCCAGCAAGTCCACCAGGGCACTGGTGACAAAGAGCCGGTCCAGCTCCGGTCCGCCAAAGGCCGGACAGGTAGGCTGGCTGACCGGGACGGCGATGGCACGCTCTATACTGCCGTCCGGCCGGTAGCGCACAATCCGTCCGGCACCCCATTCGGCGTTCCACAGGTAGCCGTCAGCATCGATTGCGGAACCGTCGGGCTCACCGCAGCCCGGCGGCAAATGAGTGAAGATGCGCTCTCCCGCAACGTCGTCGCCATAGTCGCAACAGCGGATCATGCCCGACAGGGAATCGCAGAAATACATGGTGCCGCCATCCGGGCTGAAGCAGATGCTGTTGGCAATCGCCACCGGCGCCAGCGGCAACACTTCGAGCTGCAGGTTATGGCCGAGCCGGTAAAAGTGCCCGACCGGGGCCCGGCCGATTGCTTCGTTCATGGTGCCGAAGACGAAGCGGCCCTGGCGGTCGCAACGGCCATCGTTGATCCGCGTCCCAGGCACGTCGGCCTCGACGTCGACGATCGTCATCGCTTCGCCGGTGGCAAAATCAAACCAGGCCAGCCGGCTTTCCAGGCCGAGCAACAGGCGGCCTTCGGAAGCAGCCAGTGCGAACGACCCCAGCCGTTCGGGCATGTCCCATTGCCTGGTTTCGCCGCTGGAGAGGTGGTGACGCCACAATTTGCGGCCCAGGATATCGGTCCACAACAGCGATTGGGTGCGCTCGCACCACAGGATGCATTCGCCCAGGGCATTCTGGGCGTCAACGATCAGCTCCATGTTTCACCTCCACCTGTCGATGACATAACGTGTCGATGCACGGTAAGGCGCGCCGGGACGGCAAATAGCGCAGGGGAAAGCCGGACGGTTCGGGGCGTCGGGGAAATGCTGCGGTTCCAGGCACAGGCCTGCATGACGGGTAAAGTCGCGGCCCTTGCCGCCCAGTGTGCCGTCGAGGTAGTTGCCACTATAAAACTGCAGGCCGGGGCAATTGGTATAGATGTCCATTTGGCGGCCGGACACCGGATCGGCGAGGCAGGCATGGGGGCCCGGCCCGGGTGCCAGCACAAAATTGTGGTCGAAGCCACGCGCCAGTGCGAGTTGCGGATCCGGCTGCGCCAGCGAATTGCCGATGCGCCGTTTCAGGCGGAAGTCGAAAGGGCCTCCTGCTACCGCCCGCAACTCACCGTCCGGCACCAGGTCCGGCCGCACTGGCAGGAATTCCCCCGCATCGATACACAATTCATGGCCGAGGATATCGCCCTCCCCGGCCAGGTTGAAATAGCTGTGCTGGCTTATGCTGACAGGCGTCGGCTGGTCTGCCACCGCCTGGTAGATGCAGCGCAGCTCGCCAGTGACCGTCAATTCGTAGGTCACCATGACCAGCAGGTTGCCGGGATAGCCTTCTTCACCATCCCGGCTGAGCCGGCACAGGCTGAGGCGCGCCGCCTCGTTGTCGGTGCTCGCATAGCCCTGCCAGCAATGCTTGTGGAAGCCCCGTCGGCCGCCGTGCAGGTGGTTTTCGCCCTCGTTCTGCGTCAACTGGACAATTCGGCCATCGCGCTCGAAACGTCCATGGCCGATCCGGTTGGCGAAGCGCCCCACCAGTGCACCAAAATAGGCCGTATCCCGTTCGTAATCGAGCAAGGTGTCAAAGCCCAGCACGAAATCGACCGGCGCACCATAGCGCGCGAGCACGCGCCAACTGCGAATGATGCAACCATAGTCGAGCACCGACAACAGCATGCCCTGCCCGTTATCGAGCGTGAATTCCATGACTGGCTCGCCATTGGCGAGCTCCCCGAACAGGCGGCTGTCGACACAGGGCTTCATCGGGCGCGCCAGGCGGCGAGCAGTTCGCGCGCCCTCGCCTCCAGGTCAGGCAAGGCGATACCTGGTTCATACAAGCGGCCGCCAATGCCAAAGCCGTCGGCGCCGGCGCGCACCCATTCGTGCAGGTTGCCAGCACTGACGCCGCCTACTGGCCATATCCTGGCCGACGGCGGCAGGATGGTCTTGACGCTGCGCAGCCCGCTCGGCCCAAGCGTTTCGGCCGGGAACCACTTGATCGCGTCTGCGCCGGCCGCCAGTGCTGCCAGTGCTTCGGTTGGCGTGGCTACGCCCGGCACCGTCATCATGCCCAGCTCGCGCGCACGCTGCATGACCGCCGGATCGAAATTCGGCGCCACCATGACCCGGCCTCCCGCGGCATGTACTGCCTCCACGTCGGCAACGCTGGTCATAGTGCCGCCGCCGACCAGTGCATCGGCTGGCTTGATGCTGTCCAGCACGCGGATACACTCCAGCGCCCCGGGCCGGTTCAGCGGCACCTCCAGGATGCGGAATCCGGCCGAAAACAATGCGGCAGCCACCGCCGGCGCCTCGGCTTCGCTCAAGCCGCGCAGAATGGCAACCATGGGTGGCTGGAAATCGTCGATTGCGCTCATCAGATCGCCTCCATGAAGCGGGACAGGGCCGCGCAGTAAGCTTGGTCCGGGTCAATCAACTCCGTCGCATAGCCGAGCATCTGCGCGACTTCACGGTATGGCGCAGTCAGCTCATGCGACGCGATCAGGCGCAGCACCGGCAAGCTGCCCGCAGCCGGTGAGGACTCGTCGCGCCGGGCCGCGAACTCGGTGCCGATCAGCAGGCCGCTCACATAGGAGCGCGTTTCTCCGGCGTCCGACTCCCCCGCCACCACGCGTGCCCGCGCTTCAAACAGAGTATGGCTCAGGGCTTCGGCGCTTTGCGCACGGTTGGCGCCGGCCCGCAAGGCGTCGGCGTCGGCTTTGCCCTCGGCCATCAGCGCTGCCAGCGTCCCCGACGCGCGCAGGGATGCGTACAACTCGCCGGTGATGAAAGTTGTCAGGCGGGCAATCGCTCCGTTGGCCACTTCCACCCATTTGCTGTGCGTCCCCGGCAGCACGTAACAACCATCGCCGTGCTTGAGCAGGTGCGCCCCGAGCAGCTGGCTTTCCTCGCCGCGCATGACGTCGATGCTGCCATGTTCGCGGTAGCAGTAGCCTGGCACAATGAAGCAGCCTGGCGCGCCGCTGACCGGCACCAGCGTCTCCGGCAAGCGATCCAGCGGAACGCTGCTATCGAGGTACGCGACTTCCTGCCATCCCTGCGCACTGCCCACCATGCCGGACATGACCACCGGAACCAGCGCATCCAGATCGAGCTGCTGCCGCAGCGCTTGCAATGCCTCTGCAAAATGGCCCTGGGCAGCCAGCGCGCCCAGGGCGTCTTCATGCTTGCGCAGGCACGCGCCCTCGGCGCCAATTACATAGGCACGGCGGTTGCTCGTACCCCAGTCGATGCCGAGCAGGCAGGCCGGCGCTACCATTCCGCCACGCTGCCATCGGCATGCCGCCACAGCGGATTGCGCCAGTCGGGCGCGGCGCGGCTGGCTTCGATGACCCGTTCTTCGTTGATGTCCACTCCCAGCCCCGGCAGGGGCAAGGGCTCGATATAGCCGCCCTCCATGCGGAAGTCTTCCGCGTTATGGACGTAATCGAGCAGTTCCGCGCCGGTGTTGTAGTGGATCCCCATGCTCTGTTCCTGCAGCACGGCGTTGTAGGAGACGAAGTCCACCTGCAGGCACGCCGCCAGCGCCACCGGGCCCAGCGGGCAATGCGGCGCCAGGGTCACGTCGTACGCTTCCGCCATTGCGGCAATGCGCAGGCATTCGCTGATGCCGCCGGCATGCGACAGGTCCGGCTGCAGGATTGCCAGCCCGCCCTGCTCCAGTACACGCTTGAATTCGAAGCGCGAGAACATGCGTTCCCCGGCCGCCAGCGGGATGCTGGTCATGTCGGACAGCCGCCGGTAGTATTCGGACTGCTCCGCCAGCACGGGTTCCTCGACGAACAGCGGCCGGTATGGTTCGAGCGCCCGCAGCAGGGGCTTGGCCATCGGCCAGGCGACGCGGCCGTGGAAGTCGATGCCGAACTCGATGTCATAGCCGAACGCGGAGCGGATGCCGGCAATGCGTTCAACGGCCGCGTCCACCGCTGTCGCGCAATCAAGCATCGCCATTTCCTCCGTGCCGTTCATCTTGAAGGTATTGAGCCCGATGTCGCGCAAGGTCTGGATCCCCGCCACCACTTCGGCCGGGCGGTCGCCGCCCACCCAGCTATAGATCTTCATGCGGTCGCGCACGCGACCGCCGAGCAGCTGGTACACCGGCACGCCAAGCGCCTTGCCCTTGATGTCCCAAAGTGCCTGGTCGATGCCGGCTATCGCGCTCATGAATACCGCGCCGCCGCGGTAAAAGCCGCCGCGGTACATGGCTTGCCACAGGTCGCTGATCTGGGCCGGATCGCGCCCGACCAGCAGCTCGCCCAGCTCGTGCACGGCCGCCTCCACGGTCCGGGCCCGGCCTTCGATCACCGGCTCGCCCCAGCCGCTGACGCCCTCGTCCGTTTCAATCTTGAGGAACATCCAGCGCGGCGGCACGCGGTAAGTGCTCAGTTGTGTGATCTTCATGATCAGGAAGCCTTCGGCGCAGCCTGGCTGCGGTGGCGCGCCACTTGTTCCGCCGCGCGCTTGCCGGCCAGGAAAGCGTGGTCGGAGTTGTAGTATTCCCACTCGCTGTAGCGGCCCGCCAGCAGGATATCGTGCTGCGCCAGCCACTCGCGCACGATGCTGACGTTGCGCGCGCGCTGGTGGTCGTAGACGACGTAAGCGACAGGCATGTCGACCTGGTTGGCCACCAGCACTTGATCGTCCTCGCGCATGAAGCCGACCCGGATCGCGTCGCTGATGCAGCGCTGGACCAGGGCGTCGCCGTCGAGCGGGAGCGGCTTCCACGGCGAATAGGAAATTTCGCAGGTGAAGCCGAAACCGCCGGGCGCGTTGCATTCGGGGCTGGCGTTGCCCTGCACGAAAATGCGGTGGAAAATGCTGTCCTCCGGGTAGTAGATCCAGTGCTTGTCCGTGACAGCGGTGCGCGCGATGCCGATATTCACGCAGCGGATCGAAATGTGCCTCAGGCCGCGCGCCGCCTCGCGCACTTCGGGTGGCGCTGCCGTGCCGATCAGCTTGACCAGCTCCGGCAAGGGCATGGTGCTGACCAGGTTGCCGTACTTGAAGCGCCGCCCATCGGCCAGCGCGACCACATGTTCCTCCGGCAGCACCTGCGCCACCTCCGCTTTCAGTTCCACCTTGCCGCGGATCAGCGGAAGGAAGCCGTTCATCAGGGCCTGGAAGCCACCGCGGCGCGGATAGCCGAAGCGCGCGTTCGGACCCATCGGCCGCGCCACCGGGCGCAAGGCGCCGTCGATAATCTCCGACAGGTCCGGCAAGGGCACTCGCCCTCCGAGCCAGGAGGTTTCCATTTCGCCCAGGGGGACCGTCCACAGCTTGCGGTTGTAGGGGATGGCAAAATGCTTTGCGATCCCTTTGCCCCAGACCTTGTAAATGAAGTCTTCAAAGCTCTGGGTTTCGGCCGCCCGCGCTTGCGGTCCGGCAGTGGCGACATCGGTTGTGCCATCGGCGCAGCAATCCTCAACCTGCTGGCTGGCACAGGCTGGCGCCACGCTGGTCAGGCCATAGCGGGCTTCGATCGCCCCCAGGATGCACTCCTTGATCACGTCCGGCGGCAGGCCATACAGGGCGCCCTGGAAAGGATAGCGGGTGTACACGCCTTTGCTGTGGACCCAGGCTTCGCGCATCTGCCAGTGCTGGTTATCGCCCAGCAGCTTGTCGTACAGCTCCAGTACATAGGGATCGTTGGAGAACATGATGTGGCCGGCATGATCGAAAGTGAAGCCGCCGTCCTGGATTGAGCGGCACCAGCCGCCAACGGTTTCATTGCGCTCCAGCAGCAGGTTATCGGCGCCCACGTGGTAGGCTGCCGACAGGCCGGTTGGGCCACCGCCAATCACGATGCTGCCGTACGATTGCCCGCTGGCCGAGCCGCGCAGGGGATTCACCTTGCCCGCCGCGCCGCTGGGGGCGGCTTCAGGCGAGGCGCCTTTGCCGGCCAGGCGCGTAGCCTTGCCGCCTGGCGGTGTCTGGTCGATCAGTTCATGCATGCGGTCTGCTGTCGCGTCCCACGAGGTGCGGGCCACCACTTCGCGCATGGCTGCCGCCATCGCGGCGGTTTCTTCAGGCGTCTGCGCCAGCGCCGCTTCGCAATGGCAGATGAACTCGTTGTGTTCATGGCCAATCGCCACAATGTCGCCATACGGCTGCTCGATGTCGCGGATCGCCGTGCTGACGATAGGCAGTTCCGCCGCCATGTATTCCAGCACCTTGGTCGGGCTGATGAAACGGGTCGCTTCATTGAGCGCAAAGGGAAGCAGGCAGACGTCCCAGCCGGCCAGGAATTGCGGCAGCGCCTTGTAGGATTGCTGGCCCAGGTAGTGCACGTTTTGCCGCTGCGGCAGCGAAGCCGGATCGATCTTCACCACTGGGCCCACCAGCACCACCTGCCATTCGGGATGGGCGTCGGCGATATCGGCAATCAGCTCGGCGTCGAAGCGCTCGTCGATGACGCCGAAGAAGCCCAGGCGCGGCCGGGGAATGGACGTGTGCAGCGGGTGGCCGTTGCTGCGGTCCAGCGCCTGCTCAAAGTGCACAGCATCGACGCTGCTCGGGAAGCAGTGCGCATTGTCGTGGCGTGAACGCTTGGCCTCATACAGGCTTGGCCCGCCGGTAAACACCAGGTCGGCAATGTTCAGCAAAGCCGTTTCGCGTTGCAGCAGCTGCTTGGGGGGATTCCTGAATGCGCTCAGTTCGTCCATGCAGTCGTAAACGACCAGGGACGGATGCAGGGCCTGCAGCAGCGGCAGCGCCATCGGGGTGTAGAACCAGACCAGCACTTCCTCGCCTTCCGGCGCAAGGGCTGCAACCAGCGGCTGCAGCAGCGGGATCTGGTCATCGTGGAAACCGTGCGCCTGCACCGGCGTATGCGGCTGGCAGACCGTCAAATTCGGCGCTGGATGGGACATGACCATGCGCGCCTCCCCTTCCTCATACACCGGCTCCTCGACGAACACCACCTTGTAATACTTGGCCAGGCGGGTGAGCAGGTGCTGGGGACGCTGGAAGACGAAATCCCAGCGCAGGTGGCAAAAAACTATCAGCGTTTGCATGGCATTCTCCTTGGTTTCATTCAGGCTGTCGGTCAGCCGGATCGATTGCTGCAGGGCCGTGGCATAGGGCGCGACCAGGATGCGGGCCAGCGGGTCCGGCCCGTCGCGGTCCAGGTCCCACAAGCCGCTGTGGTGCCAGTGGTCGGCGTTTTCCCAGTCGGGCCGGTCAACGGCGGGATACAGGCAGATGCCGCACACTTCGGCGCCGCGCTCGCGCGCCATCATGCTTTGCTCGGCCATCTCGCGTATCCAGGTGCCGCGCCCGCTGCCGACATGGCTGGTCTCCGCCAGCAGCACCGGCCGGCCGTAGCGCTGGTGCAGTTCGACCAGGATGTCGGACAGCGGCCGGCGGCGCGGATCGTCCAGGTGCCACCACAGGCGCATATTGGTGCCGCTTTCCCACTGGTTGCTGTGGTAGTAGTTGCCGCCGACCAGGTCCAGGTAGCGCGGATGGCCGCCCAGCTCGGGCTCGACGCGGCCGCACAGCATGTCCAGCGCCTCAAACTGGGACGCCGTCCAGCCGGCGGCCTGCGCCGCCCAGTCCGGCCGGTCGTGCGGCGCGATGACGTGGATCAGCGGATCGCACTGGAAGAAGCGCGCGCCCGGGGTGATTTCGCGGATGGCATCGATGGCGGCGATGGAAGCGCGCACCAGCTGGCGCTTGCCAAGCTCCCCTGCCCGCTCGTGGTACATGTTCAGGCAGCGGAACATGTGCACCGACAGGCCCCACGCCGTGAAGGACAGTTCGTTCATCGGCGAGTACACCGGCTCTTCGCCCAGCCAGGGCGCCAGGAAACGGGCACTGGCCTGGCAGAAGCGTACGAAGCGCGGCACAAAGTCGTCACTGTAAATGTCAACGTCTTCCGGCCAGCCGTAGTGGCAGAAAGTCCAGCAGCTTTGCAGGCCCAGGTCGCGCGCCGCTTCCAGCCGCGGCAGCAGTGGCGAGAAGTCGAACCGCCCATCGCGCTCGACCAGGCGCCAGCCGATCGACTCGCGCACCGTGCGGATGCCGAACTGGGCCAGCAGTTCGTAGTCGGCCCGGGCCCGCTGCAGGTGGCCGGTGACCAGGTTCATGTCTTGCGGCTGCCCTGCATGGTTCACGTGGTCGGCGCCCTCATAGCCGGCTTGCCAGAAAGTGGCGAAGGGGTGGCAGGCTGGATTCATCGGCGCACCTACCGCACGTTGCGCGTCGCCGCGCTGATCAGTTCAAGCGGGATCTTGGGCGTGCGGTCGGCATTCAGCAAGCCGTTCGTTTCCTGGAAGGTGTCGGCGAACTGGGTGTAGCAGAAGCCGCTGAACATCATGGTTTCATTGACCACCTTCAGCAGGGAGCGGTAGTGCTCAAGGAAGGCTTCCGGCGTGTTCTGGCGCGAATAGCCCCAGGTGTGGTGCGCCGGCGCATTGGGGTCGAAGGCAATGCCGCCGAACTCCGTCAAGACGATAGGCTGGCCGCGGTGCGGGAAGCCGTCCAGCGTGAGGATGCGCCCGCCCGGCCGGCGCTGGTCGAACAGGGTGCGTACCGGATCGGTGACTTCATAGCGCTGGCGCACGCGTTCCGGGTCGGGATCGTAGTCGTGGATGCCGAGGATATCGGTGGCCGATGCCTCCCAACCGTCGTTGCCGATGACAGGCCGCGTCTGGTCCAGCATGCGCGTCAGGTGGTACAGGGCCTCGACGGCATTGCGGTGCGACTGCACGGCGGTCAGGTTCGGCACGCCCCACGATTCATTGAACGGGACCCACACGATCAGGCTGGGGTGGCTATAGTCCCGTTCGATCGCTTCGGTCCATTCGTGCAGCAGGCGCGTCATGGCCCGCGCCGAGAAGGCATAGGCGGACGGCATCTCTTCCCACACCAGCAGGCCTAGGCGGTCGGCCCAGTACAGGTAGCGCGGGTCTTCGATCTTCTGGTGCTTGCGCACGCCGTTGAAACCCATCGCCTTGGCCAGCTCGACGTCGCGGCGCAAGGCGTCGTCCGATGGCGCGGTCATCAGGCTTTCCAGCCAATAGCCCTGGTCGAGCACCAGGCGCAGGTGGTAGGGCCGGCCATTCAGCATGAATCGGTCGCGGTTGATCGAGACCGAGCGCATGGCCGTATAGGAGCGTACGCGGTCCAGCACCTGGCCGTCGCGGTACAGGGTCAGCTCCGCGTCCAGCAAGGTGGGCCGTTCAGGGCTCCACAGGATCTCGTTGCGCGAATCATCGATGCCGGGATCGGACAGCGCGATCTTGCGGTTGGCTTCCTGCCCCACCATCAGGTAGCTGTCGGCCGCCAGCAGCCTTTCGCCGTGCCACACCTTGACCTGGACCGCCAGGCCGGGCGAGGCATCGCCCCCGGCCAACACTTCGCAGCCCAGTTCATAGCCGTCGAAGATCGGCGTCCAGCGCAGCCTGCGGATATAGGTCGCAGCGACGTTCTCCAGCCAGACCGTCTGCCAGATGCCGGTGGTGCGCGGGTACCAGATCGAGTGCGGTTCGAGTTGCCAGTCCTGCTTGCCGCGCGGTTTGTTAAGGTCGGCCGGATCGTCTTCCACGAACACGACCAGCGTCTGTTCGCCATCAACCAGTTCGTCGGTGATATCGGCTGTGAACGAAGTATGGCCGCCCTCGTGCTCGCTCACCATATGGTTGTTGATCCAGACGCGCGCCTGGTAGTCGACCGCGCCGAAATGCAGCAGCGTACGCGCACCGCGCTGGTCGACCTTGAAACGGCAGCGATACCAGCAAGCGTTATGGAAACCGGTATCGCCGATGCCGCTCAGTTCCGATTCCGGCGCAAACGGCACATTAATGCGGCGCGACCACGGGATATCGTCCGACGGCAGGCAGTATTTGTGCTCATCGTCGAACTCGAACTCCCACTCGCCGTTCAGCGATTGCCACTGATCGCGCACCAGTTGTGGCCGCGGATATTCGAATTGCCCCATCGTCTGCCCCGCCCGTTGTCGTTATTCGATGGGCCATCGTAGCAGCGCGATTGCCACAGCGCGCTTACGATACGGGCTGGAAAAACTTTCGCCGCTTTGCAGAAAGCCTTTAAATACTGGCGGTATGCGAAATGCCGCGCCAGGCGGTTAGCATGAAAGCCTCAGCGGGCCAGCGGGGCAAGACCGACCGCGCCCAGTTGCCGCCGCGATTGCGGGCTCGACATGACGCGCTTGATGATGACGAGGGGGATGCGGCGCTCCACCAGGTAAAGGTAGGCGGCGGAAGGACCGGCAATGCCTTGCACCGCAAGGCCGTGATCAATCAATGCCGCCGTCAGGACGTCGATGCGAAGGTTGGCGCGGTTCCAGGTATTCATGGTGCCTCCTGTTCGCCGCCATGCTACATCGGCCGGCAGGCGCACGCCAACACCATGCCGCCGATTATCGCGGCGAGCCACCCAGTACGCGCGCCGGCAGCATGACAATGGCGCGCAGCAGCTCGAATACCGCTTCGACACCGATGCCCAACAGGCGGAATGGCAGGAGCAGCAGCCAGACGATCGGATACAGGACCAGGGCCAGCAAGGCCAGTGGCCAGCACAGGAAGAGCAACAACAGCCATAAGATGAAGCCGAACATCCCAGTACCTCCGATTGAAGTTGAGGTGACTGTATCGCGGACGTCCGGCCCGGACAACGGACATGCGACCAACTGCAGATTAGACCGACAGATCGCGCAAAAGCGGGGTCAAGCTGCGAAAGCCGGCAAGGGTGCCGATTCGCGCAAGGGCACTGCCCTCATGCTTGCTTGCAGGGACTGGATCTGGCCGCCGGCGCGGTAGGCAAAACTGACCTGGACCGTTTCGCCGGCATGCATCTGGATGGGCTCGGCGAGCGGCAGGGTCATGTAGTGGTTCAGCCAGTCGATGGTGCTGTTGCGCTCGGGCACCACGGCCAGGATGTTCTTGGTAATGAAACGCAGGGCGTTGAGCTGGCCATCACGCTCGGCGGTGAACTGGCCTTCCCAGCGGTACAGCATGTCGTTGGGCTGGGTGAAATCGATCAGCGAATAGACCTGGGGCTGGGCCAGTTCCAGCGTACCGTTCTGCAGCTGGCCAGGCTGCTGGAATTGCACGATGGGCGCGATGAAACCGTCGAACTCGTATTCCTGCTGCACCGGCTGGACGGCCATCAGCACGGCTTCCGGCAGGAACACGGGCAGCGGGCCGCCAAAGCGTTCCAGGTAGCGCTGCTTGAAGTGCTCGATCACCTCGACCTGCTTTTCGCGCAGCATGGCGACGTGGATCATTTCGCAAATCACCACGTCGACCGGTTCCGGCGGCAGGTATTCGAAGGCATCGGCGTGGACCACTTCGACGCGCTCGCCGTTCTTGTTAATGGCCAGGAATTTGCGGGCTTCCTGCACCATATCGGGATTGAATTCGACGCAGTACACCTTGCTCGCCTTCTGCGCGGCGAAAAACGACAGCACGCCGGTGCCGCCGCCCAGTTCCAGCACCTTCATGCCTGGCTTGACCACGTAATCGATGGCTGCCTTGAAGTTGTGCATGCGGTTGGCATCCATCAGCATATTGTGGTGGTAATGCACCGGGATGAACTGGCCGAGGTAGCAGCTTTCGATTTCGCGTTCGTTCAGCATGGCAGTGGCGCGCAGGGCGCGGTAGGTTGTCGACATCACGATTGTCACCCCAGGCGCGCCTCGCCATTTGCACGATATGAAAGGGAAATACCGCCTTATTTGCGGCTGAGGTGCTTCCGGATCTGTTCGGCGATCCACGGTTTTTGGGCGCGGATAGCGAATTCGGCGGCATTCTCACGCCAGGCCCGGTCTCTCAGGGTAGCGTCGGCCCCCTCTTCCAGCAGCAGCCTGACGGCGTCTTCCTGGCCCTCCCGGGCAGCCAGCATCAGGGGTGTGGTGCCGGTGGGCGAAGCGGCGTCGATGTAGGCATGGCGTTCCAGCAGCAGCTTCATGATGTCGAGGTCCCCGGCTGCCGCGGCGTAATGCAGTGCCGTCCAGCCTGGGCGGTTGACCTGCGCGCCCTTATCGAGCAGGGCCAGCACCCCGGGCTTGTTTTTTTGCAAAGCCGCCATCATCAGGGCGGTATTCCCGTTGGGGGACTGTTCGTCCACTTTCAGGCCGGGCTGGGCCAGCAGCAGTTTCGCCACCCGCATGGCGTCGTTGCGCATCGCGATGATCAGGCCGGTTTCCCCGCGCTCCGGATCATGCAGGTTGGGGTCCAGCCCCCGCGCCAGTACCGCCTTCACCGTCCGGTCGTCGTCAATCTGGACGGCGCGGAAAAACGCGACTCGGTCCGCCTCCGCGTCGACTTCCCTTGCCGCCGCCGGCCCGGCCAGCAGCATCAATGCGGCGCTGGCCACGATGGCGGCTGCGGCGCGGCGGCTGGTCATCAGGCCGCCGCCTTGAACAGTTCGAAGAAGTTGGCCGAAGTCTGTTCGGCCACTTTTTCCACCGGCACGCCTTTGAGTTTCGCGATGAATTCCGCCACATGGGCCACATAGCCAGGCTCGTTCATCTTGCCGCGGTACGGGACCGGCGCCAGGTAAGGCGAATCGGTCTCGATCAGCATGCGTTCCAGCGGCACCTCCAGCGCCACCGCCTGCAGTTCTTTTGCGCTCTTGAAGGTCACGATGCCGGAAAATGAAATATAGAAGCCCTGCTCCATCGAGGCCCGGGCTACTTCCAGTGATTCGGTAAAGCAGTGCATGACACCGGCCACGCCGCCCTGATCGGTGCCGGCGCCCTCTTCGCGCATGATGCGGATGGTGTCTTCCGAGGCCGAGCGGGTATGGATGATCAGCGGCTTGCGCGTTTCACGCGAGGCGCGGATATGGGTGCGGAAACGCTCGCGCTGCCACTCAAGGTCGCCTTCAAGGCGGTAGTAGTCGAGGCCGGTTTCGCCGATGGCGACGATTTTCGGGTGTTTGGCCAGCCCAACCAGCTGTTCGACCGTCGGCTCGGGCGTGTCTTCGTAATCAGGGTGCACGCCGACCGAGGCGTATATGTGGGGATATTGCTCGGCCAGTGCAAGTACGCGCGGGAAGTCAGGCAGGTCAACCGAGACGCAGAGTGCGTGGCTGACTTTGTTTTCCGCCATCTTGGCGAGGATTTCAGGCATCCGGGCGGCCAGCTCCGGGAAGTCGATATGGCAGTGGGAATCAATAAACATCCCGGCATTTTATCGAATATTGGGGAACATTTCTGGTTCCAGCCTGTCCAAAGTCAAAACCAGCCCGATATGGCTACGCCAAAGTAGCGCAAACGGCGCACTGGAGGCGATATGGATATCGAGGAACGCATGGCCAAGGCAGAAACCGAGATTGCAACTTTGAAACAAATGCAAATAGAACTGCACTCGGCCATGGAACGCGGTTTCGCCGAACAACGCACGGCGCTGGCCGATTTGCGCGCCGCGATGGATCGCGGCTTTGCCGAGCAACGGCAGACTCTGGATGCAAGCATGCGCGAGGAGCGCGAAGCGCGAGAGCGCGCAATTGCGGAGTTGCGTCAGGAAATGCAGCGGGGGTTTCGCTGGACCTTCAGCGCCCTGCTCTCGATCCTTGCCTTGGTGCTTGGCATCATCGCGCGGCTGGCCGGCGCCTTCTAATAAGCGTTCACGGCATGAGGCGCCATTTTTCGGCGAAATCGGGAATCGCCTGCGGATGAGCAGTTTTCCAGGCTTCAAAATCAGGGCGGTAGGCTTCCTTGTACATTAAGAGGAAGATTGCCGTTTCGAGCTCGCCTGCGGCGTGCAGCTTCTTCAACGTGCGCAGGGCCGGCGCCTGAACTGCCGGCTTCCCTTTCTCCTCCAGCTCGGCAGCGACGTCGAAAGCCAGCGACCAGGCCCGCAACTCCCGCTGGAATGGCGTTTCCGGCTTGCCGTCTTTCCTGTCGATGGAAAGTGCCGTCGCATAAGCCAGCCACACGGTGCCATCCATGTTCGCGGAGCCATCCCCCGCATCGGGAGACATATTGATGGTGGGCTTGCCGTTCGCGGAACTCCGCTGCACCCATGCCTTGCGCTCCAGGCCAAGGCGCGCCATCGGCCTGTCAGACTTTTCCAGCAGCATTTTCATGCGCGCCCAATTTCCGGCCTCGCTCGGCATTGCTGCAATCGCGTGCAGGGTCGCGCCGAGTGCGCCGTTGCCGTCGCCCTGGCGTTCGCGGGCATCGGCCAGGAAACGCCATGCCTGCGAATCGAGGGGATCCGCCTCGGCGGCCATCTGGAACATCAGCTCCGCGCCGCCCCAGTTCTTCTCCGCAAAATAGGTATCGCCTTCCATCAGCAAGGCCTTGGTGTATTTCGGGTCGGCCTTGTAGGCAGCACGGTATTTGAGGCGCGCCGCCTCGTAACGGCCATCCTGGAACAGGACTTCACCCTCGTTGAACACCTGCGCTGCTGCCGCATTCGGCACGTAGGCCGCACGCGGTGTCTCATCGTCGAGGCTGCGCAGCACCTCGTTGGCGAGGGGATCATCGGGAGACAGGGCCAAGGCCTGTTGCGCCAGGCCGCGTGCGCGCTCCACCTGGGCCTTTGCTTCAGGCGCGCTACTGCCCGCAGCTAGCGAGTAAAGCAGCATGGCGACCGACGAGACCGGAGCGGAAGCTTCCGGCGATTCCTTGTGTGCGGCCTCGTACTTCTCAAGCGCGGCCCGATACTGTCGCTGCATGGACAGCGTGTTGCCTTCAGAGACCAGACGCTGCGATTTTTCGTTGCCGTGGAACGCGGCCTGCGCCGGGGCCAGGACGGCCAACAGCAGCACGACCGCCGATGCCCGCAGCATGGTCATGCGACGCGCTTGCCGAGGATGATCAGGTCGCGTTCGACGCCGTCGAGGTTGGCGACGCGCGGCAGGTTCGCCCAGGTTTCGAAGCCGAACTTTTCAAACAGCGCCAGGGACGGCTTGTTGTGGCCGAAGATGAAGCCGAGCACCGTGTGCACTTGCACCTGCGGCGCGAATGCGATTGCTTCCTGCAGCGCGTAGCGGCCGACACCCTTGCCGCGCCAGGCTTCGTCGATGTAGATCGAGACTTCCGCGGTGCCCGCATACGCCGGGCGGCCGTAGAAGTTCGAGTACGAAATCCAGCCGATGATGCCATCACGCCCGGCTTCCTCGACCACCCATAAAGGCCGGCGCTGCGGCTGGTGGTCATGGAACCACGGCAGGCGCGATTCGACCGATACCGGCTCGGTATCGGCGGTCACTTCACGGGAAGCAATCGTGCTGTTGTAGATCGCAACAATGGTGGGCAGGTCGTCAAGCGTGGCGATGCGATGGCGGAATGTCGTCATGCGTTACAGCGTGTGGGTGGCACGGGATGAGCGCAACGCGGCGCCCAGGATTTCTTCGATGCGCAGGCGGGTGCGGGTGCCGGTCTCGTCGTCCGGGAAATGCACGCCGATGCCCTGGGTCTTGTTGTTGGCGGCGCCGGGCGGCGTGAGCCAGACTACCTTGCCGGCAATGGCGTACTTGACCGGATCGTCCATCAAGGTCAGCAACAGATAGATCTCGTCGCCAAGCTTATAGGGCTTCTGGGTCGGCACGAACATGCCGCCATGCTTCAGGAAAGGCATGTAGGCCGCGTACAGGGCCGCCTTTTCCTTGATTGCGAGGGACAACACCGTTGGCCGGTTGACGGCCGCGGTGCCTGGTTCGGTTGGGCTTGCGCTCATTTTTTCCTTTCTTCAGCTACAGCAAGCAGTGTAGTCAAGAAGCATATCTTCAATAAACAATTTCGGGGACAGCGGATGGTCGGACGTCGCACGCCGGTCGTTGGCGCCCTTGATCGCTCCCATCAGGCGGCTGATGTTCACCTTGTCCGCCAGTCCGGCCAGCTCGCGCTGGTACCGCGGATAATAACGGATGTTACCTGCAAGTTTGTACGAAAACAGATCGTAAAGCCAGCGTTGTTGCCACGAAACCAAGGCAGTCAGTGGTACTTTCTGCAATTTGTCAGCCGTTTTCAGCGCACCTTCCACGCTTGGACGAGCCAGGTATTGCAGGAAAGCGTCCAATTCTTCGCGGTTGCCCGTTTCGGAGGCGGCTACCGCGGCCAGCGGCGAACCGCCCTGCTCGCGCAGCCAGCTGTCGGCATCGGGCACACCCTGTTCCTTGAGCCAGGCCAGCGCTTCGGCGTGGGACGGCATCGGCATGGCAAATTTGCGGCAGCGCGACAGGATGGTCGGCAGTACACGGTCCAGGCCGTTCGACGAGAGCAGGAAGACGGTGCCTGGCGGCGGCTCTTCCAGCGTCTTCAGCAGGGCATTCGAGGCCGGCATGTTCAGCGCCTCGGCCGGGTACAGGACCACCACGCGCAAGCCCTGGCGGTGGGTCGAGATGTTCATGAAATCGGCCAGGGCGCGGATTTGCTCGATCTTGATCTCTTTGGAAGGCGCTTTCTTGGCGGCTTTCTTGTCTTCGCCCTCCTCGCCTTCGCCTGGTTCGTCTTCGAAAATCTCCGGCCGCACGCGGCGGTAGTCCGGATGGCTGTGCTGCAGGAACCAGCCGCAGCTCGGGCATTCGCCGCAGGCATGGCCATCTGGGCGGGCATTTTCACACAGCAGGGCCTGGGCAAACTGTTCGATGAAATCGGATTTGCCGATGCCGGTCGCGCCATGGAACAGGATGGCGTGCGGCATGCGCTGGCGCAGCTGCTGCAGCTGCTGCCAGGCGCCCTGCTGCCAAGGGTAGACCTGGCCGCTCAAGCAAGCGCTCCCACGATCTGCGCCAGCTCGGCCTGGATGTCGGCAATGCTGCGGGTGGAATCGATCACGCGGAAGCGCTGCGGCGCCTCGGCGGCGCGGCGCAGGTATTCGGCGCGGGTGGCCATGAAGAAGTCGGCTTTCTCGCGCTCAAAGCGGTCCAGGTCGCGGGTCGCATCGAGGCGCGCGCGCGCCACTTCCAGCGGCACGTCGAACAGGATGGTCAGGTCCGGCTCCAGGTTCGGGTGTACCCAGTGCGCCAGGATTTCCAGCTTTTCACGGCTCAGGCCGCGGCCGCCGCCCTGGTAGGCGAAGCTGGCATCGGTAAACCGGTCGGAAATGACCCAGGCGCCGCGCGCCAGGCCCGGCTCGATGACTTGCGCCACGTGCTCGCGGCGGCTGGCAAACACCAGCAAGGTTTCGGTTTCGACATGCATGGCTTCGTGCAGCCACAGTTCGCGCAGCTTCTCGCCCAGCGGGGTGCCGCCCGGTTCGCGCGAACTGACCAGTTCCAGGCCGCGCGCCCTGACCAGTTCGCCAACGAACTGGATGTGGGTCGACTTGCCGGCGCCGTCGATGCCTTCGAAAGTGATGAATTTACCGCGTGTTGTCATTATTTATTGTTTTTGGTACTGGTTGACCGCCCGGTTGTGGTCGGTCAGGTTATCGGAGAACTGGCTGGTACCGTTGCCGCGCGCCACAAAATACAGCGCGCCGGATTTGGCCGGGGCCAGCGCGGCCGTCAGCGAAGCAACGCCCGGCAGCGAAATGGGGGTCGGCGGCAAGCCCATCCGCATATAGGTATTGTAGGGGGTGTCGGTTTCCAGGTCCTTTTTACGGATATTGCCGTCGAACTTGGGCCCAATGCCGTAAATCACGGTCGGGTCGGTCTGCAGCAGCATGCCGAGCTTGAGGCGGTTCACGAACACGGCGGCAATCATATTGCGTTCGGACTTCTGGCCGGTTTCCTTCTCCACGATGGACGCCATGGTCAGTGCCTCGTAAGGCGTCTTGTATGGCAAGCCGGGATCGCGCTTGTCCCAGGCTTCGCCCAGGCGCTTCATCAGCATGCTGTGGGCCTGGCGGAAAATGGCCAGCTCGCTGGAATTCTTGGCAAACAGATAAGTATCGGGGAAAAACAGGCCTTCCGGGTCCTTGAAGTCCGGATCGATCTTTGCCATCAGCTCGCGATCGGTGAGCTCGGCCGTATCGTGTTTCAAGCCGGTGTGGGCGGCGATGGCCTGGCGCATCTGGCGGAAGGTCCAGCCTTCGATGATCGTCAGCGACTCCTGGGCGAATTCGCCGCGCACCAGCTGGTCGATCAGGCGCACCGGCGTCGTGCCAGGTTTCAGTTCGTACGTGCCAGCTTTAAGCTGGCCGCTCTTGCCCGTGACCCGGGCCAGCAGGTTGAACATCAGCGGCTGGATCGGCACGCCGGCAGCGGCCATTTGCTGGCCGGCAGCGCTGGCGCCACTGCCCTTGCTGATGGTGAATTCAATGGCCGGCTCCTGGCCAATGACAGGCTGGCCTGCCCACCAGGCAAACCCGCCCACGGCCCCGGCCGCGGCCAACAACCCCAGTGCAATCGACTTCTTGATAAACGCCATTTCCAAATGCCCGTTCGGTAAACCAATCTTGAACCAGTTTCAGCCTGGACGACAGCGTTTTCCAAGCCCCCGGCGCGATTTGCGCAGGATCACTATAATGAAGCCCGTAATGATAATGCTTTCATCGCCAGAATATGGGAATTTATGAATAACTGGAATCAACTTTTAACACAGGAACATGAAACGCTGACCACCGGCCAGCTTGCGACCGGTTTTGCCGCCCCGCTGGCAGACCAGGGCCTGATCGCCTTCAGCGGCGAAGAATCGGCCAGTTTCCTGCATAATCAGTTGACCAACGACGTCGAACACCTCGGCCTGGGCGACGTGCGCCTGGCCGGCTATTGCTCGCCGAAAGGCCGCATGCTGGCGTCGTTCCTGATGTGGAAGACTGAAGAATCGATCTTCCTCCAGCTGCCGCGCGCGATCCAGCCCGCGGTCCAGAAGCGCTTGCAGATGTTCATCCTGCGCTCCAAGACCAAGCCGGCCGACGTGACCGAACAGTACGTGACGCTGGGCATTGGCGGCGGCGACGCCGAGGCGGTGCTGCAGACCTGGTTCGACGTGCTGCCGGCCAAGCCGTTCAGCAAGATCGACCATCCGCTGGGCACCGTGCTGCGCGTGGCCGATGCATTTGGTGCGCCGCGCTACCTGTGGCTGGCGTCGGCGGAAACCGCTTCGGTGGCGGCGCCAACGCTGAAAGACCGCCTGGTCGTCGGCGGCGACGAGGCCTGGCGCCTGTCCGAGATTCATGCCGGTGTGCCGCAGGTCGGCCCCGGCACGCAGGAGCAGTTCGTGCCGCAGATGGTCAATTTTGAGCTGCTGGGCGGCGTGAATTTCAAGAAAGGCTGCTACCCTGGCCAGGAAATCGTGGCGCGCAGCCAGTACCTCGGCAAGCTGAAACGCCGTACCGCGCTGGCATCGATTGCCGACGCCGCTGCGGTACCAGGCGCGGAAGTCTTCTCGCCGGCCGATCCGGAGCAGCCATGCGGCATGGTCGTCAACACGGCGCGCAATGGCGCTGGCGGTGTCGATGCCCTGGTGGAGATGAAGCTGGAAGCGCTGGAAGCGGGCGACGTGCGTTTTGGCTCCGCCAGCGGCCCTGCCTTGCAGTTCAAGCCCCTGCCCTACGCGCTGGACAAGCTCGACGTCTGACCATGGACCTCTACGTGTATTACAAGGTGCAGGCCGCGCACGCGGCTGGCCTGCAAGGGGCGGTGTACGCCATGCAGACGGCACTGTCGGCGTCGCACGGGGTGGCTGCGCAGCTCAAGCGCCGCCCGGAAGCGCCCGCGGGCGTACAGACCTGGATGGAAGTCTATCCAGCGGTGGCCAGGGATGCGTTTCTTGCCGCGCTCGATGCCGCGGTGGCGGACGCCGGCCTGGCGCGCTGGATCGACGGGCCGCGCCACGTTGAAATTTTCGAGGACCTGCTGCCATGTGCCTGATCGTCTTCGCGTGGCAGGTGGTGCCGGGAGTGCCGCTGATTGCCGCGGCCAACCGCGATGAATTCTACGACCGCGACACCACCCCGGCCGCGCCATGGCCGGATGCGCCGCATATCTATGCCGGCCGCGACCTCAAGGCCGGCGGCAGCTGGATGGGCATCACGCGCCCTGGCAGCGCCACGCCGCAGGCTGCCGGCGGGCCTTCGCGCTTTGCAGCGATTACCAACGTGCGCAACCCGCAGGAACATAATCCGCTGGCGCCGTCGCGCGGACAGCTGGTGGCCGACTTCCTGGCCAGCGACAAGACAGCGCAGGAATACGTGGCGCAGATCGCGCCGGGCGCAAGCGGCTACAACGGCTTCAACCTCGTGCTGTGCGACGGCCGGGAGCTGGTCTGGTATTCGAACAAGGGAAATGACGACCCGCGCAACGGCAAGCCGCTGGAGCCGGGGATTTACGGCCTGTCGAACGCCCTGCTCGACTCGGCCTGGCCGAAGGTGCTGAAGACCAAGGCGCAGTTTGCCAGCCTGCTTTGCCTCGGTGCGCCCGAAGATGCCTACTTCGAGATGCTGTCCGACACCACCCGTGCGCCGGACATGCGCCTGCCGGAAACCGGCGTTCCGCTGGAGCTGGAACGGCTGCTATCGGCCGTGAAGATCGAGTCGCCGAACTATGGCACGCGCAGTTCCACGGTCGTCAAGCTGTACTCGGACGCGCCGGCGGAACTGCACGAAATCCAGATTCGTTAAGGAAGCTGCTCGCGCACGCAGGATGGTTTTTCCTTGCCTTGGCGGCTGCAGGAGATCAGGGTGCGGGTTCCGGTGTCGATGGCATAGAAATGGGTCGGGCCGTTAGCCGTGGCGGGGGCCGCGGCGGCGGCCGGCCACGGCATGCCCGCGCCGCCAACCTGGGCCTGGGCCACCTGGATCGGGCTGATGGAACCGGCGAGGAAGCCCGCGCCAAACACTGCGCAAACACCGAGCGCGATGATCGAACGTTTCATTTTCAACTCCTAGAATTCGTAGTGCATTTCGATGTGGGGAATGCCCGCTTCGTAGAAGACATCACCGGCCATGGCGAAACCATGGGCCAGGTAAAACTCCGCCGCGTGGGTCTGGGCGCTGAGGACAACCTTGTCGTCGCCCCGCTCGCGGGCCTTTTCCATCAGGCCTTTGAGGATGGCGCCGCCGACGCCCGCACCGCGCGCGCTGCGCAGCACGGCCATCCGGCCGATATGCCCGTCAGGCAGCAGGCGCCCGGTGCCGAGCGGCTTGCCGGCTGCGTCGTAGGCCACCGCGTGCAGGCAGACGGCATCCCTGTCGTCCATTTCCAGGTCGGCAGGCACGTTCTGTTCCTGCACAAAGACTTCCATGCGGATCGGTTTTGCGTCGGCCTGCATGGCGGCCCAGTCGCCAAAGCGGAGTGTTGTCGTCATGCCGCGCATTCTCTCACAACATGGCGCGCAGGGCCTCACGAACTTGCGGCGTGGCCTCATACGGGTCGGCCGGGTTGTGCTGGGACACCATGTCGCGGGCCCGCTGCGCCACGCCGTCCAGCGCTTGCGGATGCGTGAAAATGTAGAACTTGTCGTCGGCGATGGCGGCGAAAGTAAGCTCCGCCACGTCGTGCGCGGATACCTTGCCGGAGGTCACAGCCTTGGTCACCATGGCTTGCGCCGCCATCTGGCTGGCGGTCGGCTTGCCTTCCATTGGCGCGTCGCCGGGGCGGTTGCGGTGCGACTGGTGGATGCCGGTTGGGACGAAGAATGGGCACAGCACGGATGCGCCGATCGGCGCGTCCACCAGCGACAGGTCGTGATACAGGCTTTCCGTCAGCGCGACCACGGCATGCTTGGAGACGTTGTAGACGCCCATCACCGGCGGGCAAAGCACGCCCGCCATCGAGGATGTATTGACGATGTGGCCTTCGTAATCCGGGTCGCGCCGCGCGCACTCGAGCATCAGGGGCGTGAAGATGCGCACGCCGTGGATCACGCCCGAGACGTTCACCCCCATCACCCAGTCCCAGTCCGCTTCCGTCGCCTCCCAAAGCAGGCCGCCGAAGCCGACGCCCGCGTTGTTGAAGACAAGGTGCACCGCGCCGAACTCGCGCATTGCTGCATCGGCCAATGCCTGCACTTCGGGCGATTTGCGCACGTCGCAGCGAACGGCCACGACCTGCGCGCCCATGCCGCGCAACTCTGCCGCGGTGGCGTCAAGCGCGTCCTGCTGCACGTCTGCCAGCACCAATTTCATGCCGAGCGAGTGGGCCTTGAGCGCGAACTCGCGGCCGAAGCCGCTGGCGCCACCGGTGATTACTGCAACCTTGCCTTGGAAGTTTTTCATGGGGTAAGTTTCACAAGTTGTTTGCCGAAGTTGTGGCCTTGCAGCAGGCCGATAAGGGCTTGCGGCGCGGAGGCCAGGCCCTGGGAAATCGTTTCACGGTATTTGATCTGGCCCGATGCGACCAGCCTGCCCATCTCGGATAAGCCTTGCGGCCACATATCCATATGTTCGGTGACGATGAAGCCGCGCAAGGTGATGCGGCTCAGGAGCAGCTTCTTGGCGTTGCGGATCGGGATCTCGGCGCCGGTATAGCCGGCCAGCAGGCCGCACAGCGCGACGCGAGCGAAGGCATTGGTTCGCCCCAGCGCGGTGTCGAAGACTTCGCCGCCGACATTCTCGAATATGGCATCAATGCCGTCCGGGGTGGCAGCGGCCAGGTCGGCCTTCAGGTTGCCGGCCTTGTAGTCGACGCAGGCGTCGAAACCCAGTTCATTGACCACGTAATCGCATTTTGCCTTGCCGCCGGCAATGCCGACCGCGCGGCATCCCGCCAGCCTGGCCAACTGGCCCACTGCGCTGCCCACTGCGCCGCTGGCTGCCGACACCACCACGGTCTCGCCCAATTTGGGGCGCAGGATTTCATGCATGCCGTACCAGGCCGTCATGCCCGGCATGCCGACCGCGCCGAGGTGGGCGGAGGCCGGGATCACCCTCGTATCGACCTTGCGCAAATCGGCGCCGTCGGACACGCCCATCTCGGCCCAGCCGAACATGCCTGCGACGAACTCGCCCACCGCGAAATGGGCATTGCGCGATTCGACCACCTCGCCCACGGTGCCGCCGATCATGGTCTGGTCCAGCGGCTGCGGCGCGGCGTAGCTTTTCGCTTCGCTCATGCGGCCGCGCATGTAAGGGTCGAGCGACAGGTAATGGTTGCGCACCAGAAGATGGCCCTCGGCCAGCGCCGGTACTTCTACTTCTTCAAGCCGGAAATTTTCCGGCACGACGGCGCCGCGCGGGCGCGATGCCAGCACGATGCGATGATACTTGGACATGCAAACTCCTTAGACCGCCGAGACCCCGCCATCTACTGCCAGGACCTGGCCGGTAATGTGCCGGCCGGCGTCGGAGGCGAACAGCGCTACCGCGCCCTTCAAGTCCTCGTCGCCGCCCAGGCGCTGCAGCGGCGCAGCCGCCGCCAGCTTGTCTTCACCCATGGCCTTGATCACGCCCGCGCTCAGTTTCGACGGGAAGAAGCCCGGCGCCAGCGCGTTGACGTTGATGCCGTACTCGCCCCACTCGCCTGCCAGCGCGCGGGTAAAGTTGATCAAGGCCGCCTTGGACGTATTGTAAGCGACGGTCTTCATGGTGCCAGGGCCATTGCCAGCCAGGCCGGCGATGGATGCGATATTGATAATACGGCCGGACCGGCGCGGAATCATGGAGCGCTTGCCCACCGCCTGCGACAGCAGGAAGATGCTGCGCACGTTCAGGTTCATCACCTTGTCCCATGCTTCCAGCGGATAGTCTTCCGCCGGCGCGCCCCAGGTGGCGCCCGCGTTATTGACCAGGATGTCGATATGGCCGCCCAGCGCGTCCAGCGCGGCGTCCACCAGCGGCTCGATCGATGCTTCCTTGCCCAGGTCGGCGGCGATGGCAAATGCCTCGACGCCGTTTTCCTTCAGCGCGGCGACCGCTTCGTCCAGGTCGGCCTGCTTGCGCGAGCTGACCACCACTTTGGCGCCCAGTTCGCCCAGTGCCAACGCCATTTGCAGGCCAAGGCCGCGCGAGCCGCCGGTGACGAGTGCGGTTTTGCCTTTGAGGTCGAAAAGTTCCTGGGTAGTTCGCATGGTCGAGTCCTTATATTGTGTAGTCCATGCACTGGCGCGCGTCGCGCACAGCGCTGAAAAATGGTTTAAGTGCCTGGTGCTGCGGGTGCGACTGGTAAGCGTCGAGCGCCTCCTTGCTTTCGAATTCGGAATACAGCACGACGTCGTAGGTGGCTTCCAGCCCGGGCTCGGCGATGCCCACCTCCAGTTTCAGGATGCCGGGGACGATGCCGGCGCAAGCCAGCAGCTGCTCCTTCATTTTTGCGGCGTTGGCGGCGCGGCTGGCGCCTTCGGCTTGGTCTTTCAGCTTCCACATGACGATGTGCTTGATCATTCGCAACTCCTCAGAACCACGCGTCCTGCATGTCGAGCGTGGTCGTATCGAGGGCGGCCAGCAGGTCCAGCTGCGGCTGGACCTTGGGCAGCTCCCATTTGTAGAAATAGCGGCAGGCTTGCAGTTTGCCGCGCCGGAAGTTGTCGCCTTCCGGCAGCCTGGCGACGGCCGCCATGGCTTGCTGCAGCCAGATCCAGGCAACCACCACATGTCCCACCGCTTCCAGGTAGACCGTGGCGTTGGCCAGGGTCTGGTTAAGGTCGGGGGCAGCATACAGGGCCTGCGTGACTTCTTCAACCCGGCGCCAGGCTGCGTCCAGTGCGTTGGCGTGCGCCACCAACTGGCGCGCGTCCGCGCCGCGGCCGGCACTGCGGGCAGCGTGCACAGTGGCGCGGATTTCCCCGGCCATGGTCCTGAGCAGCGCGCCGTCATGGATGCTGGCCTTGCGGCCCAGCAGGTCCAGGCCGTGGATGCCGTGCGTGCCTTCGTGGATCTGGTTCAGGCGGTTGTCGCGATAGAACTGTTCGACGTTGTACTCGCGGGTGTAGCCGTAGCCGCCGTGGACCTGGATCGCCAGGTTGTTCGCTTCCAGTCCCCATTGCGATGGCCAGGACTTGGTAATCGGCGTCAGGAATTCCAGCAGGCGGCCGGCACGCTGGCGGATTTCCGGTGTTTCTGCCGTGTGCTCGTCGTCTACCAGGCGTGCGCTGTACAGGCAAAGGCCAAGCGCGCCTTCTGCATACGCCTTTTGCGCCAGCAGCATGCGGCGCACGTCAGTGTGGGCAATGATCGGAAGCTGCGGCGACGACGGGTCTTTGGCGGCCGGATGCCGTCCCTGCGGACGTTCGCGGGCATAGTCCAGGGCGTGCAAGTAACCGGTGTAGCCCAGTACTGCCGCCGCGAGGCCGACACCGATGCGCGCTTCATTCATCATGTGGAACATGTTGAACAGGCCCTGGCCTTCACGCCCCACCAGGTAGCCGATGGCGCCGCTGCGGCCGCCGGGAAGATGACGCCCTTCGCCGAAGTTAAGCAGGCAGTTGGTGGTGCCGCGATTGCCCATCTTGTGGTTCAGGCCTGCCAGGGCGATGTCGTTGCGCTCGCCGTTGTCGAGCACTTTGGGGACGATGAAGAGCGAAATGCCCTTCACGCCTGGCACCAGCTTGCCGTCCGGGCCGGGAATCTTGGCCAGCACCAGGTGCACGATGTTCTCGGCCAGTTCATGTTCGCCGCCCGAGATCCACATCTTGTTGCCGGTCAGGCGGTATTGGCCTTCGGCGTCGGGGTCCGGTTCGGCGCGGGTGGTGATGTCGGACAGGCTGGAGCCGGCCTGCGGCTCGCTCAGGCACATGGTGCCGAACCAGCGCCCTTCCAGCATCGGCCGCACGAAGTGCTCGACCTGTGCGGAAGATGCGCACTTCAGCAACGTATTGGCGTTGCCGATGGTGAGGAAGGCGTAGCTTGACGTCGCCATGTTGGCGGCGGTGAAGTAGGCGGTGACCGCCTTTTCCACCGTCAGCGGCAATTGCATGCCGCCCAGCGCGTAGTCCTGGCCAGCGGCCATCAGGCCCGCTGCCGAAAAAGCGTCCAGGGCGCGCTTCACTTCCGGAATCACGCTCACGCGTTCGCCGTCGAACTGCGGCTCGCGCTGGTCACTCAGCTTGTTGTGCGGCGCGAACAGGTCCGTCGCAATCTGCTCCGCGGTGTCCAGGGCGGCCGTGAAAGTCTCGCGGCCATGGTCGGCGAAGCGCGGACGCCTGGCCAGCCCTTCGACGTCGAGCCAGTCATACAGCATGAATTCGACATCGCGGCGATTCAGCAGCCGGGACGACATCACACCACCTCGAACAGGCCTGCCGCGCCCTGGCCGCCACCAATGCACATGGTGACCACCACATATTTCACGCCACGTCGCTTACCTTCGATCAGCGCGTGGCCGACCATGCGCGCGCCGGACACGCCATAGGGATGGCCAACGGCGATGGCGCCGCCGTTCACGTTGAGCCGTTCCATCGGGATGCCTAGCTTGTCGGCGCAGTACAGCACCTGCACGGCAAAGGCTTCATTCAATTCCCACAGGCCGATATCCTCGACCTTCAGTCCTGCGCGCGCCAACAGCTTGGGCACGGCGAACACAGGACCGATGCCCATCTCATCGGGCTCGCACCCGGCCACCGCGAAACCGCGGAACACGCCGAGCGGCTGCAAGCCTTTGGCGGCCGCGATGCGGTCGCTCATCACGATGGCGCAGGAGGCGCCGTCGGAGAACTGGCTGGCATTGCCGGCCGTGATCACGCCGCCCGGCACGGCAGTGCGGATGCCGCGCACCGCTTCGATCGTGGTGTCGGCGCGGATGCCTTCATCGGCCGCGATGGTCACCTGGCGCGTGCCCAGCAAGCCGGTCGCCTTGTCGGCCACGCCCATGGTCACCGTCATTGGCGCAATCTCGGCATCGAAGCGCCCGGCCGCCTGGGCTGCCGCAGCGCGCTGCTGGCTCTGCACGCCATACTCGTCCTGGCGCTCTTTCGGGATGCCGTAACGCTTGGCGACGATTTCGGCGGTCTGCAGCATCGGCAGGTAAATCGCCGGTTTGTGTTCGCTCAGCCACACATCCTTGTACATGTGCATGTTCATTTCCTGCTGCACGCAGGAGATCGACTCCACGCCGCCCGCCGCGAAGATGTCGCCCTCGCCTGCCAGCACGCGCTGGGCCGCAGTGGCAATGGTTTGCAGGCCGGAAGAGCAGAAACGATTGATGGTCATGCCGGGCACGGTGACCGGGGCGCCGCCGCGCAAGGCGATTTGGCGCGCGATATTGCCGCCAGTGGCGCCTTCCGGATTGGCGCAGCCCATGATCACGTCTTCCAGCTCGCCCGCTTCAATGCCGGCGCGCGCAACGGCCGCCTGCAGTACGTGGCCGCCAAGCGTGGCGCCGTGGGTCATGTTGAAGGCGCCTTTCCAGGATTTGGCGAGGCCGGTGCGGGCGGTTGAAACGATGACTGCGTCGGTCATGGAGGTCTCCTGAGGATGATTGTTTCGAACCAGCATAGCACAGGTTTAGCACGGTCGTTCGCTAAATTATCGCTGTTGTAAGTTTTGTGTAAGTTTCAAGAAAGAATGCTGTAAGAATACAGGTCCAGACTCCATCCTGCCGTTGAAGCATTTGGAACACTAACTATTAATCTGGAGACAAGCATCATGGCAATTAGTTCTGGCACCGCCGACGGGCGGAGCATGGGCGGCGGCAAAGCCGCGCCGATGACCAAGGAAGAGAAGAAGGTCATCTTCGCCTCTTCGCTCGGTACCGTGTTTGAATGGTACGACTTTTATCTTTACGGTTCGCTGGCATCGATCATTGCCAAGCAGTTCTTCGTCGGCGACCCCACCACCTCCTTCATCTTCGCGCTGCTGGCCTTCGCGGCCGGCTTCATTGTGCGCCCGTTCGGCGCTATCGTGTTCGGCCGCCTGGGCGACATGATCGGCCGTAAATACACCTTCCTGGTCACCATCCTGATCATGGGTATGTCCACCTTCATCGTGGGCTTGCTGCCGAATTACGCCAGCATCGGCATTGCGGCGCCGATCATCCTGGTCGCACTGCGCCTGCTGCAAGGCCTGGCGCTGGGCGGCGAGTACGGCGGTGCAGCGACCTATGTGGCGGAACATGCGCCGCACGGCAAGCGCGGCCTGTTCACGGCATGGATCCAGACCACTGCAACGCTGGGCTTCTTCCTGTCGCTGCTGGTGATCCTGGCCTGCCGCAATTCGATGCCGCTGGAAGAGTTTGAGTCCTGGGGCTGGCGCATTCCGTTCCTGGTGTCCGTGGCACTGCTGGGCATCTCGGTGTGGATCCGCCTGTCGATGAACGAGTCCCCTGCTTTCGCCAAGATGAAGGCTGAAGGCAAGACTTCGAAAGCGCCGCTGAGCGAAGCATTCGGCCAGTGGAAGAACCTGAAGATCGTGATCCTGGCGCTGGTCGGCCTGACCATGGGCCAGGCGGTGGTATGGTACACCGGCCAGTTCTACGCGCTGTTCTTCATGATCCAGACGCTGAAGATGGATATCGCCACGGCCAACATCCTGATCGCCATTGCGCTGATCCTGGCAACGCCGTTCTTCATCTTCTTCGGCAGCCTGTCCGACAAGATCGGCCGCAAGTGGATCATCCTGGGCGGCTGCCTGATTGCAGCGGCAACCTACTTCCCGCTGTTCGGCGCCCTTACCCACTACGGCAACCCGCAGCTGGAATCGGCGATCAAGAATTCGCCGGTGGTGGTAGTGGCTGATCCTGCATCGTGCCACTTCCAGTTCAACGCAACCGGCGAGAAGAAATTCCCATCGTCGTGCGATATCGCCACCTCGATGCTGTCGAAAGCTTCCGTAGCCTATACCCGCCAGGATGCTCCTGCCGGCAGCGTGGCCGTAATCAAGGTGGGCGACAAGGAAGTCCAGTCCTTCAATGCCACCATGACGGCCGACGGCCTGAACTTCGATGCCGATTCGAAGAAGAAGGAAGGCGACCTGAAAAAGTCCGTGGCTGAAACCGTGAAAGCGGCAGGCTATCCAGCCAAGGCCGATCCGGCGCAGATCAACAAGCCGATGATGGTGCTGATCCTGTGGGTGCTGGTGCTCTATGTGACCATGGTGTACGGTCCGATCGCAGCGATGCTGGTAGAACTGTTCCCTACCCGCATTCGCTACACCTCGATGTCGCTGCCATACCATATCGGTAACGGCTGGTTCGGCGGCCTGCTGCCAACCACCGCCTTCGCACTGGTGGCATTCAAGGGCGACATCTACTACGGCCTGTGGTATCCAATCGTGATCGCGCTGGCGACCCTGGTAATCGGCGCGCTGTTCATCCGTGAGACCAAGGACAACAACATCTACGCGCAAGACTAAGCGGCACCGTTGCCGCCTGAAGCCGCCCTGCCCGGGCGGCTTTTTCTTTTAGCGCCGCTTTTCCGTGTGCTCCAGCGCGTAAGTGGCAGTGCGGTCGATGATGGTGCCGCCCAGTTCGGCAACCTGCTTGGCAAAGGCTTCGTTGCCGATCGTTTCGCTCAGTGCGACAAAGGTCAGGCCGCCGACCATCGGCAGCGTGTACTCTTCCAGTTCGTCGGGCCGTGGTGGACGCGGTGGGCGCGGGCCGTGGCCCGGCCAGTTGAGTGGCGGGCGAGGCACGGTGCCGCACCAGTCGTCGAGGATGGCTTTCAGGAAGGTTTTCGTGTCGCCGCCTTGCGTGAGGATGGCCGCGGCGGCATCGACCTGGCGCTGGGCCACGTCAACAGCGGCAAGCTGTGCCTGCAGCCAGGGATGCGGATCGGGTTCGGCCAGCCTGGCCGCAAGCTGGAATTTCTTGCCAAGTGGCCCGCCACCAATCACTTCCCAGATTTGGGGATGGGTGCGGGCGATGATCTTGGCCAGGGTTGTACTGATGTGCAATAGTTCTGACATGGCGTCTCCTCCAGAACAGTTGGGGTATCGGAGACGCCGGAGCGGCGGCTCCAGCAAAAACTTTACGCCGTTAAGCGCCGCAAATACTCACTCTTTGTCACTGCGACGCGCGCGCAACAGCTTGTACGCCCAGAACAACCAGTAAAGCAATAAACACTATCAAGCCGCCGCCACCACAAAAGACGGCCAACGTCCATTTTGCTGTTTCATCGTCTTTGAATCGACGCGCTAACCATCGTCTGAGCATATCGCTAACCAGCACGAGGATTCCAAAATGCCTCCCAAGAGTAGCAACTCATAGTAGGCATTTGCGCGGCTTTACATATTGACCTAAATCTATACGACTGGCAGATTAGCCGATGATGCGGAGGGAGAAATCGGTGGCCTTGATGTCTTTGGTCAGGGCGCCGATCGAGATGCGGTGCACGCCGGTTTCGGCGATGGCGCGCACGGTGTCGAAGTTGACGCCGCCGGAAGCTTCCAGCAGCGCGCGGCCGCCGTTCAGCTGCACGGCGGCGCGCATCATGTCGAGGTTGAAGTTGTCGAGCAGGATCGAGACTGCGCCAGACGACAAGGCTTCTTCCAGCTGTTCCAGCGTTTCCACTTCCACCTGGATGCTGACTTTCGCATCGAGGCGCTTGGCCGCTGCCAGAGCGGCAGTGATGCCGCCGGCCGCCGCGATATGGTTTTCCTTGATCAGGATGCCGTCGTACAGCGCCAGGCGCTGGTTCTGGCCCCCGCCCACGCGCACCGCGTACTTCTGCGCCAGGCGCATGCCCGGAATCGTCTTGCGGGTGTCGAGAATAGCTGCAGTGGTGCCGGCGATCACGTCGACATAATGCCGCGTAGCCGTCGCCACGCCCGACATCAGCTGCATGAAGTTCAGCGCGGAGCGTTCGGCGGTCAGGATGGCGCGGGCCGGGCCGACGATGGTGCAGACAGGCGTGTCCGCGGCCATCAGGTCGCCTTCGGCGTAGTGCCAGTCGATGCCGATCGACGGATCCAGTGCTTCCATTACGCCTTCAAACCAGGGCGCTCCGCACAGCACGGCCTCTTCCCTCACGATGACGCGCGCCGTGGCGCGGCCCTCTTCCGGCACCAGCTTGCCGGTCAGGTCGCCGGTGCCGATGTCCTCCATCAGGGCCGCCAGCAGGTTGCGCTCATAGGCGCCCGCCAGCGCATCGTCGAACGGTGCGAATTTATTCTTCAGTGTGCTCATGCAGGACCGATACCTTGGAACAGTTGCGCTTCTTTCGCCAGGTCTGCGCCCGGAGCGACTTTGGCTTTCTTGGCGGCCGCGAAATCAAGCATGCGGTTGATCGAACGCTGCGCCAGCTTGCCGATCTCGGGATCGACATGGATCTCGTTGTTCATGTTTTCCAGCACGTCGGCCAGGTTGCGCAGGCCGTTCATTGCCATCCACGGACAGTGCGCGCAGCTCTTGCAGGTGGCGCTGTTGCCGGCGGTTGGCGCTTCGATGAAGGTCTTGCCCGGCGCGGCCATGCGCATCTTGTGCAGGATGCCGTTGTCGGTGGCGACGATGAATTCGGTATTCGGCAGGCTGACGGCGGCGGCGATCAGCTGCGAAGTGGAGCCCACCACGTCGGCCTGGTCCACCACGCTGGCCGGCGACTCTGGGTGCACCAGCACTTTGGCGTTCGGATGCTCGGCCTTCAGCAGGTCCAGTTCCACGCCTTTGAATTCGTCGTGCACCAGGCAGGAACCCTGCCACAGCAGCATGTCGGCGCCGGTTTGCTTCTGGATGTAGGAGCCGAGGTGCTTGTCCGGCGCCCACAGGATCTTCTTGCCCTGCTCGTGCAGGTGCTTGACGATGTCCAGGCCGATCGAGGACGTCACCATCCAGTCGGCGCGCGCTTTCACGGCAGCGCTGGTGTTGGCGTACACCACCACGGTGCGGTCCGGGTGCTGGTCGCAGAAAGCGATGAAGTCTCCCGGCGGACAGCCCAGGTCCAGCGAGCAGGTCGCGTCCAGGTCCGGCATCAGGACAGTCTTTTCCGGGCTTAGGATCTTGGACGTTTCGCCCATGAACTTGACGCCTGCCACCACCAGGGTCTTGGCCGGATGGTCGCGCCCGAAGCGCGCCATTTCCAGCGAATCGGAGACGCAGCCGCCGGTTTCCTCGGCCAGGTCCTGCAGGTCTGCGTCCACGTAGTAGTGGGCCACCAGCACGGCGTTGCGCTCGCGCAGCAGGGTCTTGATGCGTTCCTTCAGCAGGATTTTTTCGTTGGCCGGCACAGGTGCCGGTGTGCGGGCCCACGCATGGGCCACGCAGCTGCCGCCTTCGACTGGCTTCTCGAATTCGACAGTCTTGATCGGAGTTTCAATCATTACTCGATGCCTTGGCTCTTCAGATATTCCTCATAGCCGCCGCGGAAGTCCACGACTTCGTTTTCCTTGATCTCGATGATGCGGGTGGCCAGCGAGGAAACGAACTCGCGGTCGTGCGACACGAAGATCAGGGTGCCGGCGTACTTTTCCAGGGCGATGTTGAGCGACTCAATCGATTCCATGTCCATGTGGTTGGTCGGCTCGTCCAGCAGCAGGACATTGTGACGGCCCAGCATCAGCTTGCCATACATCATACGACCTTTTTCGCCACCCGACAGGACCTTGACCGATTTCTTGACTTCGTCGCCGCCGAACAGCAGGCGGCCCAGCGACGAACGTACCGCCTGGTCGTCGTCGCCTTCCTTGGTCCACTGGCCCATCCAGTCGGTCAGGTTGATGTCGGCAGCGAATTCCTCGGTCGGATCCTGCGGCATGTAGCCGACGTTGGCGTTTTCAGCCCACTTCACCAGGCCGGTATCGCTGTCCAGGCCCGTGATGTCCTTGCCGCCGATGCAGCGCAGCATGGTGGTCTTGCCGGCGCCGTTGGCGCCGATGATTGCAATGCGCTCGCCCGCTTCGACCATCAGGTCGACGTTCTTGAACAGGGTGCGGTCGTAGGTCTTCGAGATGCCCTGGGTTTCCACGGCCAGGCGGTGCAGCTTCTTCTCGCCGTCGAAGCGCACGAACGGATAGGCGCGGGACGACGGCTTGATGTCCTCGATCTTGATCTTGTCGATCATCTTGGCGCGCGAAGTCGCCTGTCGGGCCTTGGACTTGTTGGCCGAGAACCGGCGCACGAAGTCCTGCAGTTCGGCGACTTTCTCTTTCGCCTTGGCGTTGTTGGCCAGCTGCTGGTTGCGGGCCTGGGTCGAGGCCAGCATGTATTCGTCGTAGTTGCCCGGATAGATCTTCAGGGTGCCGTAGTCCATGTCGGCGACGTGGGTGCAGACCTGGTTCAGGAAGTGACGATCGTGGGAAATGATGATCATCGTCGAATCGCGCTGGTTCAGCGTGTCTTCCAGCCAGCGGATGGTGTTGATGTCCAGGTTGTTGGTCGGTTCGTCCAGCAGCAGGATGTGCGGGTTGGAGAACAGGGCCTGCGCCAGCAGCACGCGCAACTTCCAGCCCGGCGCCACCGCGCTCATCGGGCCCTGGTGCAGGCTGATGTCGATACCGGCGCCCATCAGCAGCTCGCCGGCGCGCGCTTCGGCGGTGTAGCCGTCGTACTCGGCAACCTTGCCTTCCAGTTCGGCCGCTTCCATGTAGTCGTCGTCGGTCGCTTCCGGGTTGGCATAGATGGCGTCGCGCTTGGTCATCGCTTCCCACATCTCGGTGTGGCCCATCATGACCACGTCCAGCACGCGCATTTCTTCGTAGGCAAACTGGTCCTGGCGCAGCTTACCCAGGCGCTCGTTGGCGTCCAGGCTGACGTTGCCGGCGGAAGGCTCCAGGTCGCCGCCCAGGATTTTCATGAAGGTCGACTTGCCGCAGCCGTTCGCGCCGATCAGGCCGTAGCGGTTACCGTCGCCAAACTTGACGGAAATGTTCTCGAACAGCGGCTTGGCGCCGAACTGCATGGTAATGTTTGCGGTAGAAAGCATGCTGGGAAAATGGTGAGAAAAAGCGAATCGGGCATTATACCCCGCCGACCACTGGGGCGCATAGGAGCGGCCATGATTGAATGCATCAGAAAGTTGCCTTGTTGATCACAGATCATGACGCATTTACGGCGGGGCGCCGTCAACCAACAGCAGCAAGAGGAGGCCGTTGTCGATTTCGGGAAAAGTCCTGTGCGGTCCTAAACGGTCTTTTTTGGTCTGGCGCGGTCTGGTTTGGTCTGGAATCCCATCATTTTCTTGCGTAATGCCATTGCGGGTTGCCATTCGTCTTCATTGGGAAAGCGTAACCACAGGGTACGCCAGGCATTGCGCTCGCACTTTGCGACCTGATTCACAAACTGACCAGGTGAAACGCTTTGGCCTTCGTACAGCACCTCGCTGCCCTCCACATGAGCCAGGTAGCTGGTGCGCTTATAGACGGTACGCAACGTCGTGCCACTTGGCAAAAACAAGCATTTCCACTGGTATCCATCAAGGGTTGATGCCGAACGCCGGTTTTGCTGGTCCTGGAATTTCGCCATCCATTCATTGATCGCGATATCGACCAACTCAAACATTTCCTGTTTGATTCCGTGGTGGTACATAAAATTCCCCAGGCCCTGGTATGTTTCCAAAGACGCGGGCAGGCTGAACAAGATCGGATGCATGGCAATCTCCAGTTCTTTGAAAAGGACATGCCGATTTCGACCCATACCAGACCAAAAAAGTTCAATCCAGACCAAAAAAGTCCGATCCAGACCATTCCAGACTTTTCCCGAAAATCGCGAACTCCCCTCTATTGCCGCATCCAGTCCCGCAGTTCGTAGTACCAGTAAGTCAACTGTGCAGCGAGCAGGCCGGCCGGTCCGCCAGTAGTCGACAGCCCCCATGCCGCAAACTGTTCGACCTTACTGAGTTCGCCCATCAAGGCAGCCGACAGCACGTCGCCGGCCAGCGAAGTTGGGCCGACACCATGGCCACCGAACCCCATGCCATACCAGACACCATTGGGCAGCTTGCCGAGCTGCGGCATTTTGTGGCGGCCGTAGCTCATCAATCCGCTCCAGGCGTATTCGACCCTGGTACCTTCCAGTTGCGGATAGACCTTCAGCATGTCGGCATACAGCAAGCGCGCCACATCCTCAGGGCTCCGCGAGCGCACCGAGATCCGCCCGCCCCACAATATGCGGCTGTCCGGCAATGGTCGGTAGTAATCGAAGGCGAAACGTGTGTCGTAGATGGCAGCGTCGGTGGCAAGGACTTGCGGCATGCGGGCGCCCAGCGGCTCGGTCACCATTACATAAGTGGCGATCGGCAGGATCGCGCCAGCGAGGGCGGGATATAGCCGATCAATATAGCCGCCGCAGCAGACAACCACTTCATCGGCGTGCACTTCGCCGGCGTCGGTGGCGATGCGCCAGCCGCCATTGCGGCGCCTCTCAATCGCAGTCGCGCGGCTGCCCTCATGCAGGCGCACCTCGCCGGCACACAGCGCCCTTGCCAGCCCTTGTGCGTACTTCAGAGGGTGGAAATGGAAGGCATTTTCTTCATACAGCGCGCCAAAATAGCGCTCGCTGCGGGCACGTTCGGCAAAATCGGCGCGCGAGATGCGCTGCCATTCCACGCCAAGATGTTCCTGCATGAAGCGCTGGCGTTCGTCCAGCACGCGCGGGTCCTCAAACCAGTTCGCAAGGTAAATGCCACCATGCGTGGCATCGCAGTCGATACCGTATTGCGCGATGCGGCGGCGGATCTGGCCCACCGCGCCCAACGTCAACTGGTAGAGCCGCCTGCCCTGCTCCGCGCCAACTGCCGCAAGCAGGGCTTGCTCGTCGAGCGAATAACCGCCAAAAACAAAACCGCCATTGCGGCCCGATGCGCCATGGCCAACCCTTTCCGCTTCGAGCAGCACCACATCGCGCTCGCCATGCTCCATCAGCGACATCGCCGTAGCCAGGCCGGCAAACCCGGCGCCAATGATGCAGACGCGCGCCTCCTGGCGGCCCGCCAGCGGCGCGTAAGTGTCGCCGGGTGCGGTAGCGCGGTAGTAGCTCTCCGCGCCGTTCATCCCAAAGTTGGATAGTCACTCAAGGTCAAGTCGAAGCCATCGGCATCCGAAACCAGCTGCGCCTGCGCGCCAAACGGTAAGGTGCAGCGCGAGTCGCCATGCCCGAACGGCAGCCCGGTCAGCACCGGAACCGGCAGCACGCCCCGGATATAGCCCAGCATGGCGTCGAAATCATAGCCGTTGTCGTGCGGCGACAGGCGGTAGCCGGAGATATCGCCCAGGACAATCGCGCGCTGGCGCTCCAGCACCCCGGCGAAATGCAGCTGCAGCAGCATGCGCTCGATACGGTAAGGATGTTCGCCAATATCTTCGAGGAACAGGATGCCGCCATCGATCTTCGGCCAGAACGGCGTGCCGAGCAAATGATTGACCATCGCCAGGTTGCCGCCCCACAGCGTGCCCTGCACGTCGACCAGCGGGTTGCCCATCGCTGTGCCGCGTACGAAATGCGTCGGACCACGGAGGCAATCCCAAAACTGCTGCAGCGTGTATTCGACCGGCTCTTCGCGGATGAAATCAGTGCTCATTGGCCCGGCAAAGCTGATCCGGCCCGTAGCCTGGTACAGCCCCATATGGAAGGCCGTGATATCGCTGAAGCCGACGAACAGCTTACCGCTGTCGGCCATGCCGCGGAAATCGATGTGCGGCAGGATGCGGCTGATGCCATACTGCCCGCGCAGCGCAATCACGACCTGGCAATCCGGATCGGCCGCGGCCGCGTTGAGCTGGGCCAGCCGCTCGGCATCCGTGCCAGCGAAACGCTGGAATTTGCGTTCCGGTTCGTAGTAGTTGTGGACGATGCAGCCCTGCGCCTCAAGGCGGGCAATGCCGCGTGCCAGCGCGGCGTCATCGATGGGATAGCCGCTGGTTCCGGCGATGGCGATTCCGATATTTTTCACCCGGCCATATTACTCCGGAGATGTTGATCGAGCAAGGTTAGCAGCCTGCCAACGACGGCCGGCGGCATGTCGTGCCCCATGCCCTCGATCAGCTCCAGCCGCGCGCCCGGAATCTGGCGCGCCGTGTCAATGCCGCAGGCGCACGGCACCAGCGGGTCGGCGTCGCCGTGGATCACCAGCGCCGGGCAGCGGATTTTGCGCAGCAGCGCGCTGCGGTCGCCGGAGGCGGCAATCGCCACCAGTTGCCGCGCCACCCCGTCGCCGCTGACATTGCGCGCCACCGCTTCGCCGGCCATCTGGCGCAGCAAGTCCTCCGGCATGGGAAAGGCCGGGCTGCCAATGGTGCGGAAGGTATCGACCATCTGCTCCACCACGCGCGCCCGGTGGTGTGCGCTTGGCGTACGCCGCAGCAGGATGCGCCGCGCCGCCGGCGTCGGACCCGGCAGGCCGGGGCGGCCGCTGCTCGACATGATGGAGGTCAGGCTCAGCGTGCGCGCCGGATAGCGCGCCGCCATGATCTGCGACACCATGCCGCCCATCGAGACGCCGACAATATGCGCGGTTGCCACGCCCAATGCATCGAGCAGCCCGACCGCGTCGCCGGCCATGTCGTTCAGGGTGTACGGCGCCCGCTGCTGCCAGCCGAACAGGTGGCGCAGGTAGGCCAGCCAGAGGTTGGGCGCGCCAAGGTGGTCGAAATGGGACGACAGTCCGGCGTCGCGGTTGTCGTAGCGGATCACATGATAGCCGCGCTGCACCAGCCCTTCGACAAATTCGTAAGGCCAGGAAATCAGTTGCAGCGCCAATCCCATGTTCAGCAGCACAGCCGGTCCGGCCGGGTCGCCGCTCGACTCGTAGGTAATCGTAATACCGTTTATATCAACGCTCGCCATAGCTCAGCATAGCACCGGCGTGGCGCCGCGTGGCGCGCGCTCAGGCGACGTTGTTTTTGCGCAAAGCGCGCCGTTCGGCGAAGAAATCCTTCAGGACCTGGCCGCAATCGTCGGCCAGCAGGCCGCCTTCCACTTCGGCGTGATGGTTCAGCTGTTCGCTCTCGAAAACATTGACTACCGAGCCACAGGCGCCGGTCTTGGGGTCGCGCGCGCCGTAGATGATTTTCGACAGGCGCGCATGCATCATGGCGCCGGAACACATGACGCATGGTTCCAGGGTCACATACAGCTCGCAGCCCGGCAGCCGGTAATTGCCCAGCGCCTCGGCGGCGGCGCGCATGGCCACGATTTCGGCGTGGGCAGTGGGGTCGTGGCGGCCGATGGGCTGGTTGTAGCCGCGGCCGATCACCACGCCATCCTTGACCACCACGGCGCCGACCGGCACCTCGCCCTCAGCCCAGGCGCGACGCGCTTCCAGCAGCGCCTCGCGCATGTACAGCTCATTCGACAATTTCAGCCCAGCAGTTAGGGGTTTCGTGCAAGACCAGCTTGTGCAGGTGCAGGCCGGTGCCGTAACGGTCCTTGAAGGCGGCCTTCAGGATGTCCCAGGCCACGGCGGCCAGGTTTTCCACCGTCGGGATGCGGTCGATCACCACCGTTTTGTGGTTGGGCAGCGAGGACAGGAAATCCTTTACCGCGGCGTCCTTCTCGTACACCAGGAAGGCGTGGTCCCAGACGTCCACCAGGTGTTCCTTGGCGATGGTCTTCACATCCGAGAAGTCCATGATCATGCCGTTGTCGGAATTGCCTTCGGCGTCGATCACCTTGCCGGTCAGGGTGATTTCCAGGGTGTAGCGGTGGCCGTGCAGGTTGCGGCACTGGCTCTTGTGGTCCGGAATGCGGTGGCCGGCATCGAATTCCAGCTTGCGGGTAATAGTTAACATCGAGTCAGCAATACTTAAGGTATGTTCAACAGTTTATGGGTTTGCAGGCTCAGTTTCCATTTCGGATTGCGCTTGCAGGTCTCGATCGCCAGCGTGGTATTGAAGGCCGCCAGCGGGCCATCCATCGGCTGCACGAAGAAATTCTCGAAATCCAGGCCCTCGTAGGCGGCCAGGTCCTGGTCCTTCTGCGGGATCACGACCTTGATTTCATTGCCTTTGCTAACCACCAGTTTCGAGCCCATTTTCGGGCTGACGCAGATCCAGTCCACGCCCGCCGGCACTTCCAGGGTGCCGTTGGTTTCGATGGCGATGGTAAAGCCCACCGCGTGCATCGCCGCGATCAGCGGCGCGTCCAGTTGCAGCAGCGGTTCGCCGCCGGTGAACACGACATATTTGTGGCCATGGCCGGCCGGCCACAGGCTGTCGATTTCCTGCGCCAGCGCCTGCGGCGTGGCGAACTTGCCGCCGCGCTCGCCGTCGGTGCCGACGAAATCGGTATCGCAGAACTGGCACACCGCGCTGGCGCGGTCCTGCTCGCGGCCCGTCCACAGGTTGCAGCCGGAAAAGCGGCAAAACACGGCAGGCCGCCCCGCATGGGCGCCTTCGCCCTGCAGGGTGTAGAAAATTTCCTTGATGCTATAAGTCACGGGTACATCCGGTGGTCGGCAACCCTACATTATAGCGCGTTTCACGAAACGAAACGCCTTTGCGCTTCGTCAACATTTATCGCTGGCGGCGGCGGCACAATCAAGTTCCCGACGCAGTGAACAACAAACAGGGCCGCCGCCAAATGAATAGTCTCCTCAAGATCTCCCATCTGATGGAAGCACCCTCCCCCGACCAGCCGCAGGGCTTTGCGCTGAAGCTGATGGAACTGCTGGTCATTCCCACCTTCGTGCTGGACGCCCAGGGCCGCGTCATCATCTGGAACCGCGCCTGCGAACGCCTGACCGGCGTGCCGGCGCACGAGCTGCTCGGCACCAGCGGGCACTGGTGCGCCTTCTACGCCGCCCAGCGCCCGACCCTGGCCGACCTGGTGATTGCCGGGCGCACCGGCGAAATCCTCGACCTGTACGACGGCCAGTCGCGTGGGCCGGCCGGCGGCAAGGACAACCTGTGCGCGGAAAACTGGTGCGAGATGCCGCGCACCGCCGGCCGCCGCTACCTGGCGGCCGACGCCAGCCCGATCTACGACAGCGACGGCCAGCTGGTGGCCGTGGTGGAAACGCTGCGCGACCTGACCGAGGAAAAGCAGGCCCAGATCGCGCTCGAACAACTGGCCACCCGCGACGGCCTGACCGGCCTGGCCAACCGGCGCTGCTTCGACCACACCCTGCTGGCCGAATGGCAGCGCGCCCTGCGCCAGGGCCAGCCGCTGTCGCTGTTGATGGTCGACGTCGACAACTTCAAGCAGTACAACGATGCCTACGGCCACGTCGGCGGCGACGACTGCCTGAAACGGATCGCCGCCGCCGTGGCCAGTGAAATGCGCGCCAACGACCTGGTGGCGCGCTATGGCGGCGAGGAGTTCGCCGTGATCCTGCCCAACCAGTCGCTAAAGGGCGCCGCCATCGTGGCCGAGCGGATCCGCTGCCGCGTCGAAGCGCTGCGCCTGCCCAATAACGGGGCGGCCCAGCACTACGTCACGGTCAGCATCGGCGCCGCCACGGCCATCGCCTCGCACGAGCACCAGCCGGCGCAACTGGTGGCCACTGCCGATGCGGCGCTGTACCGCGCCAAGCATATGGGCCGCAACCGGATCAGCCTGCCCGGCACTTAGCGTGTTCGGCGCCGCCCAGCATGGCGCGGTTGCGGCCGCCCCGCTTGGCCTCGTACAGCGCCTTGTCGGCCGCTTCCAGCAGGCTGGCCGGCGTGTCGTCCACCTCGGGCGCCATCGAACACAGGCCGACGCTGATGGTCACGTGCGGCGCCACCGGCGAAGCGGCGTGCGGCAGCTTGAGCGCTGCCACATGCTCGCAGATCCACTGCCCGTAGCGCTGCACTTCCTCTTCGCAGCTATTCGGCAGCAGCACCACGAACTCCTCGCCGCCGTAGCGCGCCACCAGCTCGCCCGGGCGCCGCGTGCATTGCGCCAGCGCCTGCGCCACCGTGCGCAGGCATTCGTCGCCCAGCTGGTGGCCATAGTGGTCGTTGTACAGCTTGAAATGGTCGACGTCGACCAGGGCCACGCCCAGCGCAGCGCCCTGGCGCCGGTGGCGCGCCACTTCGACGGCGAACTGCTCGTCGAAATAGCGCCGGTTGTAAAGTCCGGTCAGGCCGTCCCGGTGCGCCAGCGTGTCGAGGCTGGCCAGCGCCGCCTGCAGGCGCAGGTGGGTGCGCACCCGCGCCTGCACCACCGGCCCGCTGAGCGGCTTGGTGATGAAATCCACCGCGCCGGCGTCGAGGCAGGCGATCTCGTTCTCCACGCCGCTGCTGGCGGTCACGAAGATCACCGGGCAATGCCGCAGGTCGGGGTCGGCCATGATGCGCTCGCAGACGGCAAAGCCGTCCATGCTCTGCATCTGCAGGTCGAGCAGGATCAGTTGCGGGCGCTGGGCCCGGGCGATTTCCAGCCCCGCCATGCCGTTGGTGGCAAACAGCACGCGCGCCTGCTCGCGCAGCATGGCGCTCATCAGGCGGATGGTATCGGGGTTGTCGTCGATGATCAGGATGGTGCTTTCCATGCTTCCTCACTCAGGACATCGAGCGCGGCGCCAAAGTCCAGCGCTTCGATCGCAGTTTCCAGTTGGGCCGCCGCGTCGTCGCCGCGCTGGCTGGCCAGTTGCGGCCGCAGCTGGCGGAACTGCACCAGCGCATCGAGGTCTTGCCGCCGCAGCATGTCGGCCAGGGTCTGCATGGCCGCCTGCAAATCCTGCTGCACGGCGGCGCTGGGCGCCGGCTGCTCCAGCTGCAGCCAGTGGCCGGCAGCCTGCAGGGTCGCCGTCAGCGCTTGCTGCGCCGCGCCAAACTGGCGCTCGGCGGCTGCCGCATCGCCGTCGCGCAAGGCTTGCTCGGCCGCCAGCGTGGCGTCGGCGAAGCGGCGCGCCCCCAGGCTGCCGACGCCGCCGCGCAAGGCATGCAGCGCGGCCGCCGCGCCGGCCGCGTCGCCGTCCTGCCAGCGCGCCCGCGCCCCTTCGAACTCGCCCTGCGACTGGCGCACCACGCGCTCGACCAGCGTCACGATATTCTGCCGCTGCGGGCCGTGGCCGATCACCGCCAGCAGCTTACGGATGGCGAACACTCCCGGCTGCTGGTCGGCGGCGCCGCCATCCGCTGCTGCCGGCGGCGCCGACGGCGACGCTTGCCCCGCCTTGCCCAGGTGGGCGGCAATGGTGGCCAGCATCTGGCTGTAGTCGACCGGCTTGGGGATGAAGCCATCCATGCCGCACTCCTGGCACCTGGCCTGCTCGGTATCGAGCACGCCGGCGCTCATGGCCAGGATCGGCAGCCGCAAGCCCATCTGTTGGCGCAGGATGCGGGTGGCCTCGAAGCCGTCCATGACCGGCATCTGCACATCCATCAGCACCAGGTCGAACGCGGCCGGCTCGGCGCGCAGCAGGTCCACCGCCTGGCGTCCGTGCTCGGCCACCGTGACCACGGCGCCGCTGGGCTCGAGCACGCCGCGCGCCACCACCTGGTTGGTCGGATTGTCTTCCACCAGCAGGATGCGGGCGCCGCGCAGCACGCTGGCCGGGGCCGCCGGCGCAACGCCGTCGCCCGGCTGCGCCAGGCTGCCCTGCAGGCGCAAGCCTTGCAGCAGCAGGCGCATGGCGCCCGGCAGCACCGGCTTGGCCAGCGCCGCCGCTTCGCCCGGCCGCCCCGGGCGGTCCAGGCTGCGGTTCAGGGCCACCAGGCACAGGCCGTCCAGCGCGGCGCTGCCTTGCGCATCGAGCAATACGGAATCGACCAGCGCCACATCCCAGTTGCCGGCCTCGATGGCCGGCAGCGCCGCATGGGCTTCCACCACGCAGCCCCAGCGCCGCAGCTGCGCCTCCAGGTGATGCAGCGTGGGCACATGGTCGTCCACCAGCAGCACGCGCAGCCCGGCCAGCGCGCCGGCCTCCGTATCATCGGCACGCTGGCGCCGCGCCACCTGCAGCGGCACCGACACCACGAACTCGCTGCCGCGTCCCGCTTCGCTGCTGACCGTGATGGTGCCGCCCATCAGCTGCACCAGTTGCTGGGAAATCGACAGCCCCAGGCCGGTGCCGCCAAAGCGGCGCGAGGTCGACGTGTCGGCCTGCTCGAAAGGATTGAACAGGCGCCCCAGCTGCTCGCCGCTCATGCCGATGCCGCTGTCGCTGACCACCAGTTGCAGGATTTCCATGGCGCTGCCGGGCGCACTGCTGCCCAGGTGCACCCGCACCTCGCCTTCGGCCGTGAACTTGATGGCATTGCCGACCAGGTTGAGCGCCACCTGGCGCAGGCGCTGCACATCGCCCACCAGGCTGTGCGGCATGTCCGGATCCTGCGTCAGCAGCAGGTCGAGCCGCTTGCCGACGCTGGCCGATTGCATGGCCGCGGCAATCGCTTCGGCCAGTTCGTCGACCTGGAACGGCGCCGCCACCACGGTCAGCTTGCCGGCCTCGATCTTGGACAGGTCGAGGATATCGTTGACCAGGGCCAGCAGCGCGCTGCCGGAGGCACGGATCAGGCGCACGTATTCCTGCTGCTCGGCGCTGAGCGGGGTGCGCTCCAGCAGTTGCCCGATACCCAGCACCGCGTTCATCGGCGTGCGGATCTCGTGGCTCATATTGGCCAGGAAGGCGCTCTTGGCGCGGCTCGCTTCCTGCTGCTGCAATTCGGCCTTCTTGCGCGCCGTGATGTCGAGCGCGACGATGTGGAAGCCGCACACCTCGCCCTGCACGTCGGTGTCCGGAATATAGTCGGTCATGAAATGGCGCTGCCAGCCGGCACGCTCGGTGTCGGTCTCGAAGTGCACGCGCTCGCCGCGCAGGGCCGCCGCCACCTGCGGCTCCAGCTGCCGGTACAACAGCTCGCCCAGCACTTCCTTCATGCTGCGTCCGATCATGCCGGCCGGGTCGATGCCGAGCAGGGTCTGGTAGCTGCGGTTGGCAAAGCGGAACACCTCGTCCTGGTCGACATAGCCGATCGCGGCCGGGTTGTGGTCCGCCACCGTGCGCAGGAAGCGCTCCTTGTCCGCCAGCTCGAGCTGGGCGCTGGCCAGCGCCGACAGCTGCTCGGCCGCCGCCTCCTCGCTGCGCCGGCTTTGCGTGGCATCGGTCACGAACACGGCATAGGCCTGCGCGCCGCCGGCGGCGTAGCGCGCCAGTGTCAGTTCCGCGTCAAAGCGGGCGCCGTCGCGGCGCCAGCCGGCCAGCGCCACCGGCTGGCCGACGCTGCCGTCACCCAGGCTGGCCAGCAGGCCGGTGCTGGCCTGCAATAGCTGCTCGACCGGCTTGCCCAGCACCTCGGCGCGCTGCCAGCCGAACATCTCGCAGGCGCGCGCATTCCAGTCGCTCACCATGCCCGCCGCGTCCAGGCCGATGAAGGCGCCCGGTGTCGCATCGAGCAAGGCTTGCATGCGCGTGTCCAGCGCCTGCTCGCGCTCCTGCGCGGCCGCCAGTTCGCCGGCGCGCTGCCCGAGCTGCAGCTGCAGGTCCGCCTTGTCCTGCACCAGTGCCTGCGCGTCCGCCTGCTGCCGCTGCAGCACCGCATTGCAGGCCTGGCGCAGCTTGTCCAGTTCGCCGAAGCTGCCGGCCAGCGGCGGCAGCGCGCGCAGCGTGCCCTGTTCCACCGCCTGCAGCGCCGTCGCCGCTTGCTGCAGCGGCCGCACCAGTGTGCGCGCCGTGCGCCAGCCCACCAGGGCAAACAGCAGGGCCAGCGCCACGCCGCCGAGCGCCACCGCCGCCTGCAGCCGGCGCACCGGCGCCAGGGCAAGCGCGGCATCCTCGCGCAGCAGCACGGTCCAGCCCAGGCCCGGGTAGCCGTCATAGCCGCGGGTGCGCCCATAGCCCACCAGGTAGTTGCGGCCGTCGGCCCAGCGCTCTTCCACATAGCCGGCGTGCTGCAGCCGGGCCTGCGCCAGGGCGCCGCTTTGCACGCCCTGTTCCAGCAAGCTGTCCGGGCCGGCCAGCACCTTGCCGCTGCGCGACACCAGCAGCGCCTGTTCGGCCAGCAGTTCGCGCGCCCAGTTCCAGTGCAGCTGCACGCCCAGCACCCCGGCCGGGCGGCTGGCGCCATCGTAAAACGGGAATGCCAGGTCGAGCACGCGCAAGGCGCGGCTGCCATTGGCCGGCAGCAGGCGCCCCAGCACCGGGTCGGCGTGCACATCGTGCACATACACCCCGCTTGGGGCATCGGCCCACCATGGCTGCTGCGAGACGTCGGCGCCTTCCAGCAAGGCGCCGGTGGCGGTCGTGACCTTGCCGGCCGCGTCGGCCAGCCCGATCCAGGCATACAGGGGATAAGTGCGCTGCAAGTCTTCCAGCGCGTGGCGGCGCTGCGCCGCGCTCATCTCGCCGGCGGCGGCGCCGGCGCGGCGCGCCAGCAGCTGGACTTCGCGGTAGCGCTCGAACATGGCGGCATCGAGCTGGTCGGCGCTGTCGCCGGCGCGCTGCGCCAGGCCCTGGCCGATACTGCGCTTGAGTTCATCGGCAGTGCGCCAGCCCAAGAGGACTGCGCTCAGCAGGGCCAGCAGCAGCACCGCACCGGCCAGCAAGCCGGCCAGCAGCGCCCCCAGGCCCACCGGGCCTATCCTCTGTCGCAAGGAGGGACGTGCGGGCAAGGCTTCGTCAGGCATGGCAGCTCCGGTTCTCCGAAGCCCCGAGTATAACCGACTCTCGAGCCAAAAGTTGCCAGAAAGTCTTGCTTAATGTGCCTTCCTTAATGCACTTTGCGTCCCGCGCGCGACTTCTGGGCCTTGGTTTCGCCGTGCTCGCGGCGCTGCTTGTTGACGATACGGGCTGCGACCTCTTCCTCGCGGCCCGGGTAGCGGTGTTCCTGCTTGAACTCTTGCTTGAGTTCCTTGTATTCGCGCTCCCGTTTCGGGCTGGCTCCTCGTGGCATGATAGGCCTCCTTGTTTCACGTGCTGCTCCCATGCTAGCCAAGCTTTGGCGGGCACAGCGCACGTAAAGGCCGGTCACTTTCACTACATTATCGACATGCAAGTGTTATTTCCAGACAATAGGTGTTATCAAAAATGACTGGAGACCGACCGATGCAAGACCACACTGCCAAGGCGCACAAGCTCTTCATCCCCATCCTCTGGCTGCTGCTGGCCATGGCGCTCGGGCTGGCCCCATGGTATGGCAGCTGGCAGCCGGCCCTGCTGGCCGGAGTGCCGGCGGCCCTGCTGCCCACCTGGCTGGCCTGGAAAGCGCCGCGCGCGCTGGCCAGCCGCCTCGCCGTCGGCATTGCCTGCATGTGGTTCTGCGCCCTGCACATCCACCAGGCGATGGGCATGATCGAACTGCACTTCGGCATTTTCGTGCTGCTCGCGCTCCTGGTCGTCTACCAGGACTGGCGGGTGATCGTGGCGGCGGCCGCCTTTGTCGCCGTGCATCACCTACTGTTCAATTTCCTGCAGCAAGCCGGCTTTGGCACCATGTGCCTGAGCCGCCCGTCGCTGCCGGTCATCCTCGTGCACGCCCTGTACGTCGTGGTCGAGACGGCGGCCCTGTGCTATTTCGCCATCAGCTTTGCGCGCCAGCGCCTGCAGACCGAGGCCGACCGCCGCAGCCTGCAGGCCAGCTTCGACCGCATGCACCGTACGGTCGCCGAAGCCAATGTCGGCCTGGACGCCATCAGCGGCGCGGCGCACGCGATTGCCAGCGGCAACCAGGACCTGTCGGCGCGCACCGAGCAGCAGGCCGCCGAACTGCTGCGCACTGTGGACACGGTACAACAGCTGGCGCAAGCGGTGCGCCGGAATGCCGACGATGCGCACGCCGCCACCGAGCTGGTGACCTCCGCCTCCGAAGTGGCGGTGCGCGGCGGCGACATGGTGGCCCAGGTGGTCAGCACCATGGGCGCCATCCATGCCAGCGCGCGCCGCATCCACGACATCATCGGCGTCATCGACGGCATCGCCTTCCAGACCAACATCCTGGCGCTCAATGCAGCAGTGGAAGCGGCCCGCGCCGGCGAGCAGGGACGCGGTTTCGCGGTGGTGGCAAGCGAGGTGCGCAGCCTGGCCCAGCGCAGCGCCGCGGCGTCGCAGGAAATCCGCCAGCTGATCGGCGATTCGGTCAGCAAGGCCGAACACGGCAACCAGCTGGCGGGCGCTACCGGGCAAGTGATGGAAAAACTGGTGGGGTCGGTGCAGCAGGTGGCCGGCCTGATGCAGGACATCACGGCCGGCAGCCGGGCCCAGTCGGCCGGCATCGAGCAGGTCACCAGCGCCGTCAGCGGCATGGACCAGGTGACCCAGCAGAACGCCGCCCTGGTGCAGCAGGCGGCCAGCGCCTCGGCCAGCATGCTCGAGCATGCCCGCCGCCTGGCTCAGCTTATGAGCGGCCAGGCCGCAGGGGAAGCGCAGCGCGCACTGGCGCTGCCTTAGTTGGAACCGGGTTAAGACTGAGCTGGAACCGGGTCAGAACTGCTCGACCCAGGCCGCCAGTTGCGACGGCGTCAAGGCGGCGTCGGCCTGCACCAGGCGGCATTCCACGCCTTGCGCGCCGCTGGCCATCTGCAGCGAGGCGCCGCGCTTGCCCATCCACAGCAGGCAGGCCAGCCAGAACGCGTGCTGGGAGGACACCGGCGCACTGGTCGGCGTTTCCAGGAATTCGGTCAGCTGCGACGCTTGCAGGAACAGCGCGTGGCCGGCATCGACCGCGCGGAAGGTCGGGCCGAACGCTTCGGCCAGCAGGGCCAGGGCATGCGCCGGATCGGCATCGGGATAGCGCTGCTCCAGGTCCAGCAGGTGGTCGCGTACGGCGCAGCCGAAGGCGGCACTGCGGAATGCTTCCGAGCTGATCAGGTCGGAGTGGTCCAGCATCAGCCAGTCCGGTTCCGGCGGCGTCATGCCGGCGCTGAGGGCGCCCGCCAGGTAGCTTTCCACCGGCACGAAGGAAGGACCGGCCGACAGGCTCGCCGCCAGCGTGTACAGGGTGCCGATGCGGCTGGCCACGGCCTGCTTCTGGCGCACCAGCAGCTTTTCGCGCAGCAGCTGCGAATGCTCTTTTTGCAGCTTGGCCAGGGCCAGCGCCTGCTTCAGCTCCATGCGCAGCGCGGCAATATCCCACGGCTTCTGGATGTAGCGGTGGATCTGGCCCTGGTTGACCGCGTCCACCGTGTGCTCCAGTTCGGAATAGGCGGTAGTCAGGATGCGCACGATGTGCGGGTAGCGGTCCCATGCGTAGAACAGCAGCTCGTTGCCATAGGCGCCGGGCATGCGCTGGTCGGACACCAGCACGGCGATCTCGTCGGCGTGCTCGTCGAGCATGCGCTTGCCCTCCTCCACCGACTCGGCCACGTACACGGGCGCCAGCGAACCGAGGGCGCGCTGGAAGTATTTGAGGGCGGTCGCCTCGTCGTCGACGTACAGGATCGCCGGGGCTTGCTTGGTCGGTTGTTGTTCTGTCATGCTCGTTCCTTCTCTAACTCCGGGAAATTCATGGTGACGGTGGTGGAGCAACCTTGCTCGGACTGCACCCGCAGGTGGCCGCCGAACGATTGCATCACGCGGTTGCAGAAGATCAGGCCCCAGCCGCTGCCGCCTTCGTTGCCGTGCATGGACACCGGGTCCAGCAGCAGGCGGTTCAGCAGCGCCGGCGCGATGCCCGGGCCGTTGTCTTCCACGATGATGAAGGGGCGCTCGGCGACGCCCACGGTGATCCTGATCCGGGGACCAGGGTGGTCCTGCAGCGCGCGCAGCGCGTTGCTCAGCAAGGACGACAGCACCAGCGCCACGCAGTTGGGCGAGGCGCGCACGGTGAAGTCGGCTTGCACTTCTACTTCGATCATGTCGCGCTGCCCTTCCGCCAGCGGGTATACCCCCAGCAGGGCCGCGATCATCTGCTGCGCGCTGCCGTTGGCCAGGCGCGCGGTCGGCACCACGCTGGCGCGCTTGACCGAGTCGACAAACGAGGCCAGCACCGACAGGCAGTAGCGCGCATTGTCGTTCATGTGCGCGGCGGCATTGCCGATATCGGCCCGCAGCGGCAGGCCATTGTCTTCCGCCTGGCCGTTGATGCGGCGCTGGATATTGCGCGCGAAATTGGCAATCGTGGCCAGCGGCGTGTTCAGTTCGTGCGCCAGGAAGGCCACCGTCTCTTCGATAGCCAGCAGGCTCTGGCGGCGCATGGCGCGCTCGCGGGCATTCTCGCTGGCCAGGCGCAGGGCATCGCGCACGGTGTTGGTGTCGAGCGGCTTTTCCAGGATGCGGAAGATGTCACCACCGTTGATGGTTTCCAGCAGCACTTCCTTGTCGGCGTAGGCCGTCACCAGGATGCGCACCAGGTGCGGGTAATCGCGTTCGACCTGGCGCAGCAGTTCGCCGCCGACCCGGCCCGGCATGCGGTAATCGGTCACCAGCACGTCGACGTCGCTGTCGGGCTTGGCCAGGATTTCCAGCGCCTCGTCCACGCTGGGCGCGGTCAGCACCGTGAAATCGTTCTCCACCGCGCGCGCAAAATACTTGCGCGCCATTTCCTCGTCATCCACGTACAGCACGGTCGCTGGCTGGCTGCGCTCGTTCATTTCTCGCCCCCGGTCACGCGCGGCAAGTCAAAGGTAAATTTGGTCCATTCGCCCGGCACGCTTTCGGCCGCCAGCAGCCCGCCGTGGCGCTGGATCACGCTGTAGCAGATCGACAGACCCAGGCCCAGGCCCTGGCCCACTTCGCGCGTGGTGAAGAAAGGCTCGAATACGCGCCCGATGTTTTCCGGCGCGATGCCGGGGCCGTTGTCGCGCACCGTGATCTTCAGGCGGTCGCCGCGCGCTTCCGCATAGATATCGATGGTTGGCCCTTGCGTGGCGCCCTTGCGCATGGCCAGCGCCGCATTGCTCAACAGGTTGATCAGCACGCCGATGATGGCGGCTTCGTCGCCGCGCACCAGGGTGTCGGGCTGCAGGTGGCGGTTGACCTTGATGCCCTTGATTTCATGGCCGACCAGGCGCACCGACGATTCGAGCGCGCGCTCGAACAGGAATTGCGCGCTTTCGTGGTCGGTGCCGGACTTGCGGTAGGCGAAGGTTTTCAGGTCGGACACGATGTACTGCACGCGCTGCATGCCCTGCTTGGCATCGGTCAGGCATTCCAGCAACACTTCGCTGCTCTTGGCGCCCGGCTCCTCCATCGCAATGTCGATGGCCATCATGCAGAAGTTGACCGGGTTGTTCACCTCGTGCAGCAGGCCCGCCGCCAGGGTGCCCAGCGCCGCCATTTTTTCCTGCTGCAGCATCTGGCCCTTGATTTCGGCCAGGCTGCGGTTGTTGGCTTCCAGCTGGGCGTTCTTGTCGGCCAGTTCCGCCTTCAGCTGGAACAGGTTGAAGCGCGCCTGCTCATTGTAATAAGTGCAGACCGCGCTGGCCACGGCGCTGAAGGCCAGCAGCAGCGAATTGACGGCAAACGCGCCGCCCACCGGCGGCCGCCCGTCATGCACCCAGCAGGCCGCCGCGTACAGCAGGTAGGTCAGCAGGCCGAGCGTGAGGTTCTGCCACATGCGGAAGGCAAACGCGATGGCCGACGCAAACACGCCCAGGTTCAGGCCCGCGTAGTAAATCGACGACGCGCCTTCGGTCACCGCAATCATCCAGGCGATCATGATCTGCGGCAGCATCAGCCAGGCGAAGCTCATCGCTTCCACGTGGCGCGCGCCCCAGGGCTGACGCATCAGGCCGATAATCGCGAGGATGGCCAGCGACACCACCACCCGTGCCAGCGTAAACGCGGCCAGGTGGTCCGGGTACAGGCTGAAATCGAGGCCGATTCCCAGCAGCACCAGGCCGATCGCGGTCCACGCGCCGCCCCGGCTGAAGCGCAGGCGGTAGGCGCGCAAATCGGATTCATAGGCCGAATGCAGGTGGACGTTCACGTACGGCGCCGGTCCTGTCATGGCAGCGACGCTTCGGCAAACACATTGACGCCGGTCGCATCGACATAGGTGCTGCGATCCCGCACTTGCGGCGGCAGCAGCTGCTCCATCTTGGCTTCGTCGCGGTAAATCAGGTACCACTCGAGCAAATGTTCCATGCCCGGCCGCTCCGGGTTGCTGCTGTGGACATTGGTGACCAGCAAACGCCCGCCGCTCTTCATGCACGAGGCGAAATAGCTGAGCAGGCGGCTGCACACCTTGTCCGACAGGTAGTCGAACAGGCCGGCGCAGTACACCACGTCGAAATCGGCGCCCACCTGCGGCCCGTCGGCGCGGCGCTTCAGCAGGTTGTGCACGGAATCCTGCACGAAGCGGATGTCGGGCTGGCGCGCCAGGCCGGCGCTGATGCCGCCCAGCTGGCCGCGCGTCCAGGCCAGCGTTTCTTCGCTGAAGTCGACCAGTTCGAACGACAGCCAGTGCGGCTCGTCGTATTCGCGCAGGAAGCGCTGGATCTCCTGCGCCGGCCCGCAGCCCACATTGAGCACGCGGAACGGGCGGCCCAGGCGGCGCGCCGCGTCGGCATGGCGCTTCAGGAAGTCCACCAGGATATCGATGCGGTTGCGGTGCGCCACCGCCACCGCCGTCTGCAGGAAGGCGGCGTTGACAATCTGAAAGTACGTGCTCGGGCCCTGGCGCGGATCGCCCAGGATCTGGTTCACCATTTCATAGTCGCCGGCATAGCCGAGCGGCTTGCTGAAGGTGCGGAACACGAACGGCGCGCGCAGGATCAGCGGATGCAGCGCGCCCTGGGCAAAGGCGCGGTGGGCAGCGGCCGCTTCCTGCTCGACCATGCCCGCTTCCTTGTTGAGGTCGTCAAAATAGCGGCGCACGCGCAGGATCAGCGGTTCGGCCAGTTCGGCAAACACGTCGGCGCGCAGGCGCCCGCCTTCCTTCGGCAGCGAGTCGGACAGGTCGACCTGCTCGACCCAGCGCGCCACTTCGGCCAGGTAGGCGCGCGACTCATTGACGGCGATCTGGTAATCGCGCCGGATGCGGAAGCGCTCGTCCCAGTCGAGCACGAACTTGCTCGCCTCCCGCCCCACCGCGCCGGGCAGCATCACCACCTCGGTCAGCTCGCGCCATTCGTCAATCAGGGTCACCGACACCACGGCGGTCAGGCCGGTGTTGACCATGCTGATCACTACAGCCTTGCCGATATAGGCGCTGGCGGTGCCCATGCGTACCGTCAGCTCGCTTAATACCTCGCTGACCTGCACGATGGAGTATGGGTTATACACTTCCATCACCAGCGATTTACGCTGGAGTGTCACGATGGTGCCGCGGACCGCTTCACCTTGCGTGTTCAGGAAACTGACGACCGGATCGATTTGCGCCTGTGAATACACTTTATTCGGAACTTAAATGGTTGCCGTGAATTAAATTGAGTGTACTGACTTGTAGCCCAAATCGCAACATTTCCCTATGAAGAATTGCCGGACAATTCGTAGGGCTTATTCAAATGACAAGCAAGGCCAGCCACCAAAAGTACGCTGCCGCACAGACGCGACCATTGCCCGATGCCAAACTGGCTGCGAGTCTTGGAGATCACGATGAAGCAGGTACGCAAGCAGACTCCCGCCGAACTGGAGCGGGCCGAATTCCATGAACGCTTTGCGCGCAGTTTCACCGATGCGCGTTTCGACGGGTTGCGCGACGCGGTGGATGCCCTGGAGGAACTGGCCTGGCGCCACTACTGCGAACAACGCCAGCCTCCCTCCCCGCACTAGGCGCTCGCAGCCAGCAGTTCCAGGCGGGCGGCTAGCCGGTCGGCCATCTGCGCCGGCGTAAAGCCGGCGTAGCGGTTGGCAATGCCGCGCGCCGCCATCAGGGTGCGGCCATCCATCAGCAGGCTGCGCACCACGCTGCGCCAGTCCACCGTGCCCGGCAGGCGGCCGCCATTGACCGCCACTCCCGCCTGCTCCAGGCGCGCCGCCAGCAGGTAGCGTTCCAGCTGGGTCGGCAGCAACAGCATCGGCACCGCCGCCAACAGGGCGTGCGTGATGGTGCCTTCGCCGGCCTGGCTGACGCAGATGCGCGACTCGGCCAGCGCCGCCGCCAGGTCGACCGGCCCGCGCGCATAGGCCAGGCTGCTGGCATGCACCGGCGGCACCGCCCCGGCCGCCACTTCGGGCTGGTAGCAGAGTACCCGGCAGCCTTCCATCACCAGCGCGTGCAGCACCGCAATATGCGCCGGATGCTCCTGGCGCAAATAGACGAACACCTTGTGCCCGTGGCCCGGCGGCCATTGCGGCGCTTCGCCGGGCGGCGCCACGAAGGCCGGGCCGAACCACTGCTCGCGCTCTGGCGGCCGCCCGTAATGGTCCAGCTCAGGCCAGGCGCACAGGAAATGCTGGCGCCCCAGCAGTGCATCGGCCGCCCGCACATACGGCACGCCGCCATGGTGCACCAGCACCGTATTCATCACTTTCAGGGTATGCACCTCGGCTGCGGCCAGGCGCTGCAAGTCCATCGGCTCCCAAGGGCGGAAATTGGGCAGCGGCTGGCCGGGCGGCGGCAGGGTAAAGCCGGCCCCGATCGCTGCCGACGGGATATCCAGGGTGCGCGCCGCCAGCAAGGCGGTGGGGGCGAACTCGGCCACCACCACGTCCGGCTTCAGCAACTGCAGCGCCGAGCGCCAGCCGCGCACCAGCGCGTCCAGCGTTTGCGCTTCGCGATAGCCGGCGGCCAGCATGACTTCGGCCAGGCTGGCCGCATGCTGGCCGGCGCCGTGCAGCCAAAGCGGCGCCTGCAGCATCGTCACATCCAGCGCTCCCAGCAGCCGGCGCGCCTGCCCCAGGTCGCGCACCGACAGGCTGACCGCATGGCCACGTGCCAGCAGGGCTTGCGCAATGACCCGCAAGCGCCCTGCATGGGCGGCATCGCCGCCTAATTCCCAAGCCAGGTGGAAGTGCGCCATCGTCAATCCACCCCGCCAAGTGTCATTGCATTTTTCACATTATTTCCAATAAAGGGCGTGCCTTGGATTTTAGAACACACCGGCAAACAGGTGTGCAATACTAAGCCATGGCCCTATCCCGACTGCTACCACAGAGCTTGCGCGCGCGCATGACCTGCGTGGTCATCTTGTTCGTGCTTGCGGCCACCACCATCGTCACCTGGCTGGCGCTGTCGATGTCGGAACGCGACATGAAAAGCGTGATCGGCCAGCAACAGTTCAGCCTGCTGTCCCTGGCCGCGGCCCACATCGATGAACAGCTGGCCACCAAGCGCTTGCTGCTGGCCTCGATTGCCGAAGCGGTACCGCCGGCCCAGCGCACGCCGGCCGCCATCCGCGCCGCCATCGAACGCCACGCTTCCGCTTCCGCCGAATTCGCCAACGTGGCAGCCTTTGACGGCAGCGGCAAATACCTGACCAGCCTGCGCGCGCCGCAGCAAGACAATCCCAGCGTGGCCGACCGGCCCTACTTCGAGCAGACCCTGGCGCAAAAGCGGGCCATCATATCACCGCCCTTGCGCGGGCGCGTGTCCAGTTTGCCGGTGGTCGTGCTGACCCATCCCATCATCGACAGCGGCGGCGACGTGCAGGTGGTGCTGGTGGGCAGCATCGACTTGCTCAATTCCGACTTCTTCCATCATTTCAATACAATGAAGCCGGGCAAGACCGGCTTCATGTTCATCATGACCACCGAGGGCCTGCTGGTCAATCATCCCAACAAGGCGCGCCTGCTCGAACATATCAACGCCCGGCCCGGCCTGAATCTCGGCACCCAGCGCGCGCTGGACGGCTTCGAAGGCTGGATGGAAGCCACCAACAAGGATGGCGTGGACGGCATCTATTCCTATAAGCGGCTGAATGCCACCAACTGGATCGTCGCCGCGCGCTACCCGACCGATGAAGCGTTCGCCCCCATGATCCGCATGCGCCAGCAGGCCGTGCTCGGCGCCACCCTGTTTGCCGCGGCGGCAGGCGTGCTGAGCTGGCTGATGATCAATGTGCTGCTGGCGCCGCTGCAAAAGCTGCGCGCCAACCTGCACGCCATCCGCAACCGCGGCGGCGACATCAGCCTGCTGCGCAGCGGCGGCAGGGATGAAATCGGCGAGCTCAGCGAAGCGCTCTACGAATTGACGGCAGAGCGCCAGGCGGCGCAGGAGCGGCTGGCCGAAAGCGAAAAGCGGGCGCGCGTGATTGCCGACAATATCCCGGCCCTGGTGGCCTACATCGACCGCGAGCTGCGCTTCCGCTTCACCAACGAGCACTACCAGTTCCTGCTGGGCATCGACCCGCGCGCCATGGTCGGCAAGCGCTTCGACGAAGTGTTCGGCGCCGCCGCCCTGGAGCGCTGGAACGATTGCTTCGACATCGTGCTGGCCGGGCGCCGCATTCACGTCGAGCGTCCGGGCGAAGAACTGGAGCGCCACCTGCACCTGATGGCCGAGCTGGTGCCGGACCTGGCGCCCGATGGCAGCGTGCCCGGCTTTTACCTGATGTGCACCGACATCACCGAGCGCAAGACCGCCGAACTGGCCCAGGCCGCCAGCGAAAAGCGCCTGCGCCTGATTGCCGACCACTTGCCGGTGATGATCAGCGCCATCGACCGCGAACACGTCCTGCAATTTGGCAACGCCACCTACCGCCGCTGGCTCGATACCGATCCCGACACCCTGCCCGGCCGCCCGATGGCCAGCGTCGCGGGCGAGGCTGCCTACCAGGAAGCACGCCCATGGCTCGACCGCGCCTTCCGCGGCGAGGTCACCGAGTACGAATCGACCGCGCGCCTGCACGGCGAACCGCGCGTGCTGGAAACCACCTTCGTGCCCGAGGTGCGCAAGGATGGCAGCGTGCCCTTTGTCTACGCCCTGACCACCGACGTCACCCGCAGCCGCGAGGTGGAAGCCGAATTGCTGCGCCAGGCGCGGCGCGACGCGCTGACCGGCATCCCCAACCGGCGCCACTTCGAAGACGTGCTGGACCAGGCCATCGAACGCGTGCGCCGCCAGGACAGCCAGATGGCGCTGGCCTACCTCGACATCGACAACTTCAAGCACATCAACGACAGCCTGGGCCATGCCGGGGGCGACGAAGTGCTGAAAGAGTTCGCGCTGCGCCTGTCGGGCAGCGTGCGCACCACCGATACCGTGGCGCGCCTGGCCGGCGACGAATTCGTTATCGTGTTCGAAAACATCCGCCATCCCGATGAAGTGCAACTGCTGGCGGAAAAAGTCATGGCCGCCGTGGCGCCCGATTTCACCGTGCTGGGCGCCCCGCTGCGGGTCACCACCAGCATCGGCATCGCGCTGTACGCGGGCGGCACCGAAACGGCGGGCGGCCTGATCGGGCGGGCCGACATGGCGCTGTACGACACCAAGCGCCGCGGCCGCAACGGCTTTACCATCGACACTGGCCGCGGCCTGCCGGAAGCCGCCGTGGCGCCGCCTTAAACCTCGCGCAGCAGCTCGATGAAGCGGCGTCCGGCCGGCCCCGGCGGCGCATCCTTGCGCCAGCTGGCATACATCGACAGCGCCTGGCCCAGCACCGGGCTCGCCTCCAGCTTCAGTTCGACCAGGCTGCCGCGCGCCAGTTCGTCTTCCACCATATGGCGCGGCATGCCGCCCCAGCCCAGGCCGGCGCGCAGGAAGGCGTGCTTGGCGCCGAGGTCGGCCAGGCGCCAGCCCTGCTGGCTGACGACGCCGAACTGGCGTCCCTCGGTCAGGCTCGAGCGGTCGGTCAGGATCAGTTGCACGTGGCGCGCCGCCTCGCTGCGTGCGATCGGCGCCGGCAGGGCCGCCAGCGGGTGGCTGGCAGCGGCGACCGCCACCAGCGGCACTTCGAACAGGAAGCCGGTTTCGCATTCGGGCGGCACGTCGGGATAGGAGCCCACTACCGCCAGCCGGCAACGCCGCTCCAGCAAGGGCTGCACCACGGCGCCCAGGGCTTCCACATCGAGCCGCAGCGGTGTGCCGGGAAACTCGTGGTGGAAGGTGCGCACCGCCTCGGTCAGGCGCGCGATCGGAAACATGACGTCGACCGCCACCGCCAGTTCCGCTTCCAGCCCTTCGGCCAGGGTGCGCGCCTTGGCCTTGAAGCCGTCCATGCTGCTGGCGGCGGCGCGTGCCGCATCAAGCAGGGCACGTCCCTGCTCGGTCAGGCGCGGATACCTGCCGCTGCGGTCGAACAGGGCGAAACCGACTTGCAATTCGAGGTTCGCCAGGGTCTGGCTGACCACCGATTGTGCGCGCCGCAGCTTGCGCCCCGCTGCCGAAAAACTGCCCTCTTCCGCTGCGGCGATGAAAGTGCGTAGCTGGTCCATCGACATTGCGTCAAGCATGTGCGATCCTGTGTAAACCCGATGGCGGCCGATTCTACACGACCATGTAAGACTGCTCTTACATGGCTGTGCGCTTCGCTCTGCTAGGAAGTACCGCCTTGCAATTGGATACTGGTTGACATGATGACCACACTTCCACTCAGCCGCAGCACCCAGGCCGCAGCAGGCGGTCCGTCGCAACAGCTCTACCTGCTGCTGCGCGAGGCGCCCGACCGCGCTGCCGCCACGGCCTACCTGCAACGGCGCCTGGCCGAAGCTGCCGCCCTGCCTGCGGCCTGGAGCGGCGGCCTGCCGGAACTGGAAAACTGGCTTGAACTGCGCGGCCGCAACCGTGCCGAGGAATTCCGCCACTACCAGCAGGGGCGTCAGGAAGGCGCGCCGCGCCGCCATTTCGCCACGCTGGCACAAGCGCGCCGCTTCCTCTGCGTGCAGGCGCCGGGCCTGCTGGCCGAGGGCGCCTGGCTGCACAGTGTGCTCGACCATTGGCGCCAGCCCCCCTATATGCCGCTGGTCAAGCTCTACCTTGACTACCTCGGCAAGGGGGTGCCCGCTGCCAACCATGTTGCGCAAGTGCGACAGGTGCTTGCGGTGCAGGGATGCGCCACCTGGCAGGATCTCGAAGACAGTGGCTTCGTGCAAGGGGCGATCCGCCTCGCCCTGGCCAGCACCGGCGAGCGCTACCTGCCCGAGCTCCTGGGCTACCAGTTGGCCACGCCCGACCAGCCGGCGGCACAGCCGTCGATCCTGCTCGAACTGGCCGAACTGGGCATCGCGCTGCCCTCGCCGCCGCCTTCCGACACGGTCGTGCTGAACGTGCTGCGCGTCCTGCATGGCGCCGCTCCCGAAGACGCCAGCCAGCTGATGCAGCGCCTCGAACTCGGCTACGGCCTGGGCCGCATTGGCCTGCAAACCCTCCCGGCCACACCGGAAGACGGCGCGCCCCAGGACCCGCCGGTGGCCAACGGCAGCGCCACGCCCGCCATGTTCGCGCCTCCCGCCGGCGATGCGGCCGCGCCGGCACAGGACGATCCGCGCCCTATCCTGCGCCACCGTTTCGACGGCGACGAACACGCCTGGGAAACCATCACCAGCGACCTTGGCCTGCTGGAAGCCCAGATTGCCGCCTGCAGCGGCAAAGGCGAAGCCATGACCATGCTGGCCCGCCACATGGGACCCGCCGTGCACCACCAGCCGCTCGGGCTGATGGCGGCACGCGTCTACGCGCAATTGTTCGCGCTCGCCTAGCCCGCCAGCGAAGCCCGCAGCGAGGCCGGAGTCAGCCCGGTCCAGCGCTTGAAGGAACGCCGGAAATTGGCGGCATCGTGAAAGCCCAGGTAATCCGCCACGGCCTCGTTGCCGGCCCGCCGCGACTGGAACAGGTAGAGGGCCACATGGGTGCGCACCTGGTCCAGTTCCGCCACAAAATGCGTGCCATAGCGCGCCAGGTGCCGTTTCAGGGTCGCCGGACTGACGTCGAATGCCGCGCTGGCGCTTTCGAGCGTCGGGCTGCGGCGCACTTCCGCCAGCAGGTAATCATAAAGCGCCTCCAGCAGGCTGGGTACGGCGCCTGCGTCGCCCGCTGCCGCCAGGGCAGTTGCACAAGCGCCGGCGTCCGCGCCCGGCCACGGCTGCACGAGCCATTCCGCGTCCAGCAGCATTGCGTCGAGCTGGCAATCGAAACGCAGTTCGCCGCCCAGATGCACTTCATGCTGTTCGATATGGCGCGGACGGGCGCGGTTGAAACAGAAGCGCCAGGGCAAGCGCCGGCCGCCCAGCCACCGCACCAGCGCAACAATCGCAGTCATGTGCATTTCGACCAGTGCCGGGCGCAGGACGGGCGCACCATGGCTGTCGGTCCAGTACAGGACCAGTTGGCCGTCGCCGGCATGCAGGCGTGGCCGCAGCAGCGGCAGCAGGCGCGCCGACCGCTGGCAAAGAAGCTGAAGCGCCTGCTCCAAGGAAGCTGCATGCCGCAGCGCGGCCGACAATGCCGGGTCGGCGCCCGGCAGCAGGTGCTGGCCCAGCATGAAGCTGGTATCCGGGCTATCGACCTCGCGCAGCACATTGGCCAGCAGTTGCAGGCATTGCTGCGGACTGACGAAGGTCCCCTGCCGGGGCAGGCTGCCGTCGCCGGGCATCCCCGTGCCGCGCACGATTGGCGTCGGCAGGGCATCGCGCTGCATGGCGTAATCCAGGATGTGCGCCGGCAGGCCCCAGGCGGGAATGCTGGCCTCGTCGGGCAGTGAATACGGGTTCACGGCGCGGTGGCCGTGTCAGGCTGCCGCACCGCCGCCAGCGCCTGGCCTGCGCTGTCGACAGCAGCGGAAAGGCGAGCCAGCAAGCCCTCGGCGTCGCCCTGCGCCGCTTCGCATGCAAATCGCAGGCTGACTTCGAGCGGACCGTTCGGCCCATGGTGCCGCATCTGGGACACCATGGCGCACAGGTGCTGCGCCAACGCGCTCGCATCGGCATAGCCCATGCCGGGTAGTAGCAGCGCAAAGCGGTCGCCGGCATAGCGGCACAACAGGTCTTCGTTGCGCAGGTTAAGCAGCAGCATATGGCCGACAGCCTGCAGCACCCGGTCGCCTTCACGCGGACCGTGCTCGCGGTTAATGCGATGGAAGCCGTCAATATCCAGCAGTACCAGGGCACACTGCCCGCTCGGTTCGCGCTCCTGCTCGAGCCTGATCTGGTGCCGCAGGTATGCTGCATCGGCCAGTTGCGTGACACGGTCGAAAGCGCGGTGCTGGCGGAACAGGCGCTCGCGCTTGGCAAGATGGTCGTTCAGCATGAACTGTTCGTGGCGCCAGTAGTAGATGCCCGCGGTGAGTACCAGCATACCGAATGGCACCAGGGCTTCGAGCCAGTTGTCCCAGCTGGCGGCCTTGTCGATGCGGAAGAACTCGTCCAGGCAATCGGCCCAGGAACCGAGCATGATGGCCGCCAGTCCCCCGGCCAGGAGGCGTGTCACCAGGCCGCCCGGCCGGCTGCTCAGGGTCATCACGAACCATAGCCCCGCCATCGCCGCCATGCCGCCTTCGGCAATGATGTCCATCCAGCGCCAGGCGCTGGCGGGCTTGGATTCGCCGGCGCTGGCGTACAGCAGCAGGCACGCAATCACGGCAAGGGCCGCGGCAATAAGAGCATGACGGTGAAGTTTCAGCATAACCGCGCAGCTTAATCATGGCTTGTGACAGGAGCATGACTCGTACAGGGTCATTTCAGCTCACTGCGGCGTAACCAGCTTGTCATCCGCGCTTCACATAATCCGCTGCATTCTTCCACTCACCACAGAATGCAAATGAAAACCCAACTGACCGCACTCGCCGCTGGCGTGCTCACTTTGGCCAACGCCATCGCCGCCGAAGGTGCGGACGCTTCCCTGGCCGGCGCCAGCGTCGTCATTACCGGCCAGCGCGCCGTGCTGGCCAAGTCCATCGCAGCCCAGGACAAGGCGGACAACATCATCAATGTATTGAGCAGCGACGATATCGGCAACCTGCCCGACAAGAACGCCGCCGAAGCATTGGCGCGCCTGCCCGGCATTTCCGTCCAGCGCGACCAGGGCGAAGGCCGCTATATCACTGTGCGCGGCCTGGGCCCGGACCTGAACGCCGTGTCCATCAACGGCGCCCTGGTGCCTTCGCCGGAAGCCAGCCGCCGCGCCGTGGCGCTCGACGTCCTGCCGGCAGGCCTGATACGCTCGCTCGAAGTCACCAAGACCCTGAGGCCCGAGCAGGATGCCGGTTCGCTTGGCGGCACGGTCGAAGTCAAGTCCTTGTCGGCCTTCGACCTGCCGGGCTCCCTGCTGACCGTGAACGCCGCCGCATCGCACGACCAGAACACCGGCGAAAACAGCCCCGGCGCCGGCATGCTGTGGGCCAGCCGGTTTGGCGAAGGCAAGTTCGGCGTGGCGGTCGGCCTGAGCGGCGAGAAGCGCAAATTCGGCTCCGATAACGTGGAGACGGGCGGCGCCTGGGACGGCGAACGCCTGGCGGGCTTCGAATTGCGCGACTACCTGCCGGTGCGCGAGCGCCGCGCGGCTGCACTGAATCTCGACTACCGGCCGGCAGTTGGCAACAGCTGGTTCCTGCGCAGCTTCCTGAGCCGCTTCAGCGACGACGAAGTGCGCGACCGCCTGACCGTCAGCAACGTCAGCGGCGGCGCCCTGGCCGAAGGCGTTCCGGCAACGGCGCGGCTCGAGCGCCGCATCCGCCAGCGCAAGTACACGCAGGAGATCCAGTCAACCGTTTTCGGCACCCAGCAAAAGCTCGGCGCCTGGCAGCTCGATGTCCAGGCTGGCCGCAGCAGCGCCGACGAAGACACGCCGGAAGCGCTGAACGACGGCCGTTTCCGCGGCAACGCCAACTTCAAGAATATCGCATTCACCGGAGGCCAGCGCCCAGCGTTGCAGGCGCCAGCTTCCGCCTACGACCCGGCCAGCTACAGCCTGAACGCCATCACGCTGCAGCAGCGCTATTCAAAAGACACCGAACATCACCTGAAATTCGACCTCGGGCATGAATTCCCGCTGGGCGAGATGCGTTCGGAGATGAAGTTCGGCGCCAAAGCGAGCCGCCGCGAGAAGACCAACGACACCAACCAGTGGAGCTATGCGAGCAAGACGATCACCGGTTCGCTGTCGATGGCGTCATTCGTGCAAGGACACCAGCTCGACTACCCGTTCGGCCAGATCGGCGCCGCCCTCGACCCCGCTGCAATTCGCGCCCGCGTCGCAGGATTGGGCCGCAACGCCGCCCGCCTTGCAACCGAATCGGCCATCAACGACTTCACGTTGAACGAAGACATTGATGCCGCCTACTTCCAGGACACCCTGTCCCGGGGCGACTGGCGCCTGCTGACAGGCGTGCGCGCCGAGCGCACGAACTTTGACGCAGCCGGCGTACGCACCAGCGGCAGCACCATTACGCCGCTGCAGCGCAGCCGTTCGTACACCAATTGGCTGCCATCGCTGCAACTGCGTTACGACCTTGACCGCGACACCAGCCTGCGCGGCGCCTGGACCAACTCCGTGGTGCGCGCCAACTTCAGCCAGCTGGCGCCCGGCGTCGCCCTGGCCAGCGCCACCGAAGCCACCATCGGCAACCCCGACCTGAACCCGCTCAAGTCCCACAATCTCGACCTTGGCGTCGAGCGCGTGATCGGCAGCGACGGCGCCGTATCGGCCTACCTGTTCTACAAGGACATCAAGGACTTTACCTATACGACCAATCTGGCCGGCAGCGGCCAGTGGGCTGGCTACACGAGCGCCACAAGCTATGCGAATGGCGATACCGCCAAGGTAAAGGGCATCGAATTGTCCTGGCAACAGCCGCTGCGCATGCTGCCGGCGCCCTTCAACGGCCTGCTGGTGGGCGCCAACGGGGCCCTGACCGATTCGCGTGCCAATATCGCCCGCTTTGACAGCAAGGCCGGTGCCATGGCCGCGCGCCGCATCTCGATGCCGGGCCAATCGGACCGCGTCATGAACCTGACGCTCGGCTACGAGGCCGGACCGCTCAGCACCCGCATCGCCGTGAACTATAAATCGCCTTACCTCCTCGAGCTGGGCGCCGACATCCTGAACGGGGCGCAGGACCGCATCGTCGACAGTCAGAAACAGCTTGATTTTTCCCTGTCGTGGCAGTTGGCCAAAGGCGTGCAACTGAGTTTCGACGTCGCCAACCTGAATAACGAGAAGTATTACGTCTACCAGGGCGTCAAGGCCCACAACGCCCAATACGAGCAATACGGCCGTACCTATAAACTGGGCCTGAAAGCGAGCGTGTTCTGATGCGCCGCCTGTCCTTGATTCCTTTGCTGCTGGCCTGTGCGATGCCGGCCTTGGCAAGCGAAACTGTCGCCCTGCCCGGCGGCGCCGCCCTAACGCTCGATAAACAGGGCTTGCACTTGCGGGCAGCTGGCGGCGCCGAACTCGCCGGCATCGCCCTGCGCGGCCGCCATCTCGATTATCGCGAAGGCACGGCCCTCGTCGTCGACGCCAATACCGAACGCGCGATGGCGATCACAGTCGATGCGGCAGCCGGAACGCTGGCCACGCAGGCCGTGCTGGAAGGCGCCGCCGTCGCGCCGGAAGCGTCCTGCCTGTACCGCGACAGCCAGGGCCTGCTGCATGCTTTCCTCGTTGGCAAGGACGGCCAGGCCGAGCAATGGCTGCTGCATGGCCGCCCCCGGCTTGTGCGCAAGCTTGCCCTGCCGCCGCACAGCGAACAATGCCTGGTGCACGACGCCAGTGCCAGCCTGGTGGTAGCGGAAAAAGGCCTGGGCGCCTGGGCCTATAACGCCGATGCGGAAGCCCCGCCGTCCCGCCGCGCCCTTGCCATGGGAGCAGCGTACTCGCTCGCCCCGGCCCCTGGTGGCTTCGCCCTCCTCGGCCGCGACGGCAAAATACGCCGCACGATCGCGCTGCAGCGCGACGTGCCGCCCGCCGTCATCGTGCTTCCCCAGGTGCAGACCGAGAGCATGCCGCGCATGGGCGATGCTGCCGATGACCCGGCGATCTGGGTCGACCGCCAGCGCGCCAGCCAGGGCCGCGTGCTGGGCACGAACAAGAAGCAGGGCCTGCACGTGTACGACCTGCAAGGCCGCCAGTTGCAAATGCTCGAATCGGGCCGCCTGAACAACGTCGACTTGCGCCAGGGCGTGATGCTCGACGGCCAGGCTTACGACCTGGCAGCCGCCACGCAGCGCGACGAGAACTCGCTGGTGCTGTACAGGATCGACGGCGACGGCGCCGTGTCGGAGGCGGCGCGCTTCCCGACGCCGCTGGAGCGCATCTACGGCATCTGCCTGTACCAGCCTGCCGGCGGCGGCCTTGAAGCGTTCGTCAACGACAAGGACGGCAGCTACCTGCAATACCGCATCAGCCGCCAGGACGGTGCATTCACCGCCAGCCTGGTGCGCCGCTTCAAGCTCGCCAGCCAGCCGGAAGGCTGCGTCGCCGACGACCGCAACGGCCGCCTGTTTGCCGGCGAAGAAAAGCGCGGCGTCTGGTCCATCGACGCGAGCGCCAGCGTCAAAGCCGAGCCGAAGATGATCCTGCCTGTCGGCGGCCCGCTGCGTGCCGATGTCGAAGGCATGGCCCTCTACCATGGCGCAAATTCCGGCTACCTGGTGGTGTCCAGCCAGGGCAGCAACAGCTACGTGGTGGCCGACGCAGCGCCGCCACATCGTGTGCGCGGCAGCTTCCGAATCGGCATGAACCCTGAGGCAGGCATTGATGGCGCCTCCGAGACGGACGGCCTGGACGTCACCTCCGCCAACCTGGGCGGCCGCTTCTCGCGCGGCATGCTGGTGGTGCAGGACGGCTACAAGCGCCTGCCCGACGGCGCCCAGAACTTCAAGTACGTTGCCTGGGACGATATCGCCCGCGCATTGGCCTTGCCATAGTGGTATGCTCCCCGGTAGTTCAAACCGGGGAGCAGTCGTGTCGATCGTAGAAAAACTATTCAAACTCAAGGAAGCCGGCAGCGATGTGCGCACGGAAGTGGTGGCCGGCATCACCACCTTCCTGACCATGGCCTATATTATCTTCGTCAATCCCGCCATCCTGGGTGATGCCGGCTTGCCGAAGGAGGCCGTCTTCGTCGCCACCTGCCTGGCCGCGGCGCTCGGTACCGCGATCATGGCCTTGTATGCCAATTACCCGATCGGGATGGCGCCCGGCATGGGCCTGAACGCCTACTTCGCCTACGCCGTGGTACTTGGCATGGGGATCAAATGGCCGGTTGCACTTGGCGCCGTGTTCATTTCCGGCTGCCTGTTCCTGGTTGTCAGCCTGCTTGGCCTGCGCGAAGCCATCGTCAATGGCATACCCCGTTCGCTGCGCATCGCCATTACCGTCGGCCTTGGCCTATTCCTGGGCCTGATCGCACTGAAAAGCGCCGGCATCGTGATGGCCAATCCGAACACCATGGTGACCGTGGGCGACCTGCATAAGCCGCCGGCACTGCTGGCCGTGGTCGGCTTCCTGCTGATCGTCACGCTGGACCGGCTGAAGGTAAAGGGCGCGATCCTGATCGGCATCATGGCGGTCACCGTCCTGAGCTTCTTCTTCGGGGGAAACCAGTTCCATGGCGTGTTCTCTGCGCCGCCATCGCTGGACGCCACCTTCCTCAAGCTGGACGTGCCGGGCGCGCTGGGCGTCGGCGTCCTGAATGTGGTGCTGGTGTTCTTTCTGGTCGAACTGTTCGACGCCACCGGCACCCTGATGGGCGTTGCCAGCCGCGCCGGCCTGCTGGTCAGCGGCAAGATGGAGCGCCTGAACAAGGCCCTGCTGGCCGACAGCACCGCCATCGTCGCCGGCTCGGTGCTCGGCACTTCCAGCACCACCGCGTATCTTGAAAGCGCCTCGGGCGTACAGGCCGGAGGCCGCACCGGCCTTACTGCACTGGTGGTGGCCGTGCTGTTCCTGGCGGCCCTGTTCATTGCGCCGCTGGCCGGCGTGGTGCCGGCCTACGCAACGGCGCCGGCGCTGCTGTTCGTGGCCTGCCTGATGCTGCGCGACCTTGGCGACTTTGACTGGAACGAGACCACCGAATGCATCCCGGCGGCGATCACCGCCCTGCTCATTCCTTTCACCTACTCGATCGCGCACGGCATCGCCTTCGGCTTCATCACCTATGCGGCGCTCAAGCTGCTGACCGGCCGCTTCCGCGAAGTGAAACCGATCGTGTGGGTGATTGCCATCGTCTTCAGCTTCAAGTACGCCTATATCGGGGCGTAAGCGCGCAACTGCACGCGAATCTTCAGCACGCCAATCAGGTTACACAGGCGCATACGGGCCAGCACGAGGGCATCTTCGCCCTCGGCTGCCACATCCAGGTCCAGGTTCATGCCGTGCACGCCCGGCGCCATGCGCATCGCATGCAGCTGGACGCCGCCCCGGCGCAATGTTGCCAGCACCGCCTCCGCGGCATCCATGGCGGAGCAGCGGTCGAGGCGCAGGCGAAAAGTTCTGTGTTCGGTATTCATATGAGGATTATCCGGCTGGCGGTCCGGAATAGGCATCCAAACTTTGCCTTGATTTCCATGTAGAATAGAATAATCTTCTTCAATTTCGCGAAAACATGGAACACCTCGATGAAATGGACCGCAAAATCCTGCGGGAACTTCGCCGCGATGGCCGTTTAAGCAATACAAAGCTGGCCGAAAGCGTGGGCCTGTCCACTACCCCGTGCTGGAACCGGGTCAAGGCGATGGAGGAACGCGGCGTCATTGAGGGGTATACTGCGCTGCTCAACCAGCAGGCCCTTGGCCTGCCGGACACCGTCATCATCGAGGTCACGCTGGATCGCCACGACGACGACATGCTGCACAAATTCGGCCTGGCGCTGGCCGACCTTCCGGAGGTCATGGAAGCCTACCTGCTGACCGGCGAATACGATTACCTGATCAAGGTGGCCGTGGCCGGCACGGCGGGCTATGAGGAGTTCCTGCGCCGGAAATTGTATAAACTGCCCGGCATTCGCCACAGCCGCTCGACCTTCGTGTTGCGCTGCCTGAAGCGGGCACATTCTGTAGAGCCCTGATAGAATTCAGTTATGAAATACCTGATACCCCTGATTTTCGCCTCCGGCCTGGCCGCAGGCAACGCACTGGCAGAAGATAACGAAGTTGACCACACCGGTAACGTGATGTTGTCCGCCGAGATCGGCGCAATCACCACCAGTGGCAATACCGCCGGTACTTCCGTCACCGGCAGGTTCGAAATCCTGCAAGACACCCTTCGCTGGAGCAACGAGTACACCGGCAACGGCTACTTCAAGGAAGACCGTGCCCGCGTCAACGGCGAAGAAACCAAGCAGCGCTCGGCGGAACGTTACCAGTTCGGCGCCAAGGCCGGTTACAAGCTGCTCGAAGAAAATTCCACCTTGTTCGCCCTGGCTACCTTCTCCGAAGACCGGTTCGGCGCGTACACGCGCAGTGCCAGCGTCGGTGTCGGTCATGGCTTCCGCTTGTACCAGAGCGATAACAAAACCCTGGACATGGAAGCCGGCCCAGGCTTCTTCAAAGCTACTCGCGCCAACGGCGAAGAAGACCGCGGCCTGGTGCTGCGCGGCCGCGCTGCCTTCCGCTGGAAAGTCAGCGACAACGCCACCTTTGCGCAAATGCTGACCGTGGAGCGCGCTTCATGGAATACCCACTCGACCTCCGAGACATCACTGAGCGCCCGCATCAACGGTTCGATGCATATGAAGGCCGCCTTCAGCGCCATCAACGACTCCACCGTTCCGATCGATAAGCAGAACACCGATACCCAGACTTCGGTGACGCTGGTGTATTCCTTCTAAAGCCAGCGCAGCAAAGCCAGCCCCGCCAGCGCCTGCAACACGGCGCAGTGCCACAGCAGGATAGTGTTATCCAGCGTGGCACGGCTGGCCTCCCGCAACTTGCCCCTCACCGCAACGTACATCGCTGCCGGCCCCAGCACCGCCGCGTGCAGTCCCTCGTAAGCCAGCAAGGCCGCTACGGCCGCACTCCATGCATCGCGCGAAGGCGCAAGGCCGGCATCGAGATGCCCGCCCAGGTTTGCCGCGAATGCAGAGAGCAGGCAAGCACCCGCCAAGGGCATCGGCCACCATTGTGCCGGCCGCCGCCCGCTCCACCAGGCCAGGGCTGAACTGCCGCCCAAAAGCGCCGCCTGCAGCCAGGGCCACAGCGGCTCGGGCAGATGCGCGCCGGGAGGCGGGCACACTTCCAGCCGCATTGACGTATGCACCAGTGTGAAGGCCAGCGAAGCGAAAATCGCCGCGTCGACCACCACGAGTACCCAGGTCGCCCACCACGAGTGCGATGCTGCTCCCTTCGCGCCGATAGGCAAGACGACGCTTTCTGCGACAAGCGCGGATGCATGTGCCAGCGGCCGGTCCGCCGCCCACAGCCAGGCTATCAGCGTCCATATCGCAAGTGCGCCAAACAGCCACGCGGCGATCGCCTGCTGCACCGTCATCAGGAGGAAAAATCCCGCAGTCCCCAGTGCGCAAAGGAATGGCAGCCAGCTATCGCCCGGCAGCACCAGCAAATGCCTTGGCCGCGCATCGCGCCATCCGGTCACCAGCGTCTCGCGCATACCGGTAATGCTTCCCGGCAGCCAATGCATGCCGGTCTCGACTTCCTGCACCAGCAACGGCTGCCGCCATAAAGGTTCGGCCGAGCGCACTTCCGGCTGGCTGCGCGTCGCATATTCGTCCTGCGGCAGCCATTCCAGCGAACTCGCCCGCCAGGGATTGCCGTGCGCCCGCTGCGGCCGGCGCAAGGTGCGCGCCAGGTCCATCGTGAACAGCACGACGCCGCATGCCAGCAACATTGCCCCCACCGTACTCGCCATGTTCAGCCCAGCCCAGCCCATTTCCGAACCATAGGTGTAAACCCGGCGCGGCATGCCGAGCATGCCCGTTGCGTGCATCGGGAAAAATGCCAGGTTGGTCCCCGCAAAGACCAGCCCGAATACCCAGCGCGCCCAGGCCTCCGACATGCGATGCCCGTTAAACAGCGGCATCCAGAAATAGGCGCCTGCGAACATCGGGAACACCAGGCCACCGACCAATACGTAGTGGAGATGGGCGACGATGAAATAGCTGTCGTGGGCCTGCCAGTCGAACGGCACCGCAGCCACCATCACCCCGGTCAAGCCGCCAAGTACGAATACCGCAAGGAAGCCCAGGATGAACAGGGTCGGCGCATTCAATTGCACCCTGCCCCGCCAGAGCGTTGCGATCCAGGCAAACACCTGCACCGCCGTCGGGATCGCAATCGCCATGCTGGCCGCCGACACCAGGGTGGTCTCCAACTGCCCAAGGCCGGCGGTGAACATATGGTGCATCCACAACAGGAAACTCAGCGCGCCCACCGCGGCGAGGGAAAGGACCACAGCACGCCGGGCGACCAGCGGCGTTTGCACCAGGGCGGGCAGCATTGAAGACACCATGCCTGCAGCCGGCAGGAAGATGATGTACACCTCAGGATGGCCAAAGAACCAGAACAGGTGCTGCCACAGGATCGGATCGCCGCCGCGCGCGGCAATGAAGTACGGCCAGTCGTAAGCCCGTTCCAGCTCCAGCAGGGCGGTACCCGCGATCAGGGGCGGAAACGCGAACACCACCATGGCTGCCACCACCAGCATGGACCACGCAAACACCGGTATCCGCGCCAGCGTCATGCCCGGAGACCGCGTGAACAGGATGCCGATAATCAGCTCGATGGCCCCGGCAATCGCGGAAATTTCTATGAAGCCGATGCCCAGCAGCCAGAAGTCGGCATTCAGCCCGGGGGAGTATTCCTTCCCCGTCAATGGCGGATACATGAACCAGCCGCCGTCCGGCGCAAGCCCGAAAGCCAGCGTCACGATGAATCCTGCGCCGCCAAAAGCATAGGCCCAGTAGGCGTAGGCGGACAGGCGCGGGAATGGCAGGTCGCGCGCACCAAGCATGCCGGGCAGCAGGAACACGGCGATGGCCTCCACCATCGGAATGGCGAACAGGAACATCATCACCGTGCCGTGCATGGTAAAGAATTGGTTGTAGGTTCCCGGCTGCAGCAGGTCATTGCCTGGCACCGCCAGTTGCAGCCGCATCGCCAGCGCCAGGGCGCCTGCGAACAGGAAGAAGCCGAAAGCGGTCGCCAGGTACAGACGGCCGATACGCGTATTGTTGACGGCCGTCAGGGCGCGCCAGCCAGTCGGCTTGCGCCACGCGCGTTCCAGCGCTTCAAATTCCCCCGGCGGCCGCGGCAGGCTGTTGGGTGTACGGCCCTTCGCGCTCACCGGAGTGTCTCCAGCCAGCCCGCGAGAGCCTGCAAGTCATCCGGCGCAAGGCTGCTGGGGGGCATGCGCGTGCCGGGTTTCGCTGCCTGCGGATTGGCGATCCATCCAAGCAAGGCGGCGCGGCTGAACGGCAGCGCGCCAGCGCCGATATGGCTGCGGCTCGCCAGATGCGTCAGGTCGGGCCCAAGGTTACCGCCCTCGCCGGCGCCGCGCACTGCATGGCACGCATTGCAGCGCGCGGCGACGAACACTTCCCGCCCCCTTCCTGGTGCCGCGCCGGCACCATGTGCGGGCGCGGCCTGCTCTTGCAGCCAGCGATCGAAGTCCTGCGGCGCGACAGCCACGACGTCGAGGGCCATGGCGGCATGCTGCATTCCGCAGTACTCTGCACATTGGCCCCGGTAGCGTCCCGGCGTCCCGGCCTGCAGCGTCAGTCCATGCATGCGGCCAGGCACCATATCGACCTTGCCCGCGAGGGATGGCACCCAGAACGCATGCAGCACGTCAGCCGAAGCCAGGGCAAGGTACACCCGCTCCCCTACCGGCAAGCGCAATTCATTCGCAAGCACGGCTTCGCGGCCTGATACCGTGTCGCGGTAGCGAACCTCCCACCACCACATATGGGCGATCACGGTCACCTGGATGCGGGTAGCCGAAAAAGGCCAGGCCAGTTGCGAGGCCTGCCAGCCAGACCAAGCCATGAGCATCGCCAGCAATGGCGCAGGCAGCAACAATCCTCCGCCAATCACCAGCCGGCGCGACCAGGACCGCCCCCGCCTGCGCCCGATGCCGGCCAGCACGAGCATCACGACCAATGCGAGGAGCGCCGCCCCAGCAGCGAACAGCAGCCAGCTGAAATCGCTCAGGAGCCTGGCATCCGGCCCCGCAGGCGACAGGACCGATTGCAGCGCTGGTGTCATTGGAGGGAATAAAGATAGGCGGCCATGTGGCGAGCATCGTCGGCCGAGACGCCCATGTCCGGCATCATGGTGGCGGGGTCCATGCTGCGCGGCGCGGAGATCCAGCGCACCAGGTTGGCCTGCTGGTTCGGCCAGCGTCCGGCAATGTAACTGCGCAAGCCGAATTGCGCCAGCGACGGCGCGGCCTTGCCGCGCGCTGCTTCCACATCCGGGATGTGATGGCAGCTACCGCACTGGAATTGCGCAAGCAGGGCCTTGCCGCGCAGCGGATCGCCGCCACCGCCGGCAGGAGGATACGGCTTGCGTGGCTGGCAGGCGCACAGGAGCAACGTCGCCAGGCCCGCGCCGGCCACGCGTCCAATTTTCCGCCAACGCATAGTGATTGCTTGCACGAATCGTCCCTGCCTTCCTGCTGCCGATCCCTATAATTCACGGTAACATCTTGGCCTTTTTCCCGATTGTGCGTCGCCTCATTGCCACCGCCGCTTCAACCCTATGCCTGGCAGGTCTTGCCGGAATCGTGGCGGCTACAGTGGTCCTGCAGGCCGGCTGGTATGACGCTTCCGCGCTGCGGCCGCACTTCCAGTTCGTGCACACGCTGATTGAACGGGGCATGCAGCAGTCGGTGCGCTTCCATGCACGCAGCGTCGTGGCGCCGCCGGTTTCGGAAGGCGCCGCTACCCGCGGCGGCGCGGTATTTCGCGACCATTGCCAGCAATGCCACGGCGGGCCGGGCGTGGCGATGGGCGTCATTGGCCTGAGCATGCAGCCCGTGCCCGGCCCGCTGGCCGATGCAGCGCGCCGCTGGAAGCCGCGCGAGATGTACTGGATTACCGCTAACGGCATCAAGATGAGCGGCATGCCGGCATGGCGCTTCCACCTCTCGGAGCAGGAAATCTGGGACGTAGTAGCTTTTCTTGGCGTGCTGCCCGCCATGACGCCGGCGGACTATGCGGCAATTGCACCCGGGCCACCAGCAGCGCGCCCGGCGCCCGCCCCGATCCAACCGACAGACCGGCAACGCGGCAAACTGGCGCTGACGCAGTATGCCTGCCAATCCTGCCACCACATACCGGGCGTGACCGGACCGCTGACCTATGTCGGCCCCAGCCTGGACGGGCTGGCGCAACGTTCCTTCATCGCCGGCAAGCTGCCGGCGACCGAGGAAAACCTGGTGAAATGGATTCGCGCCCCGCAACAGGTAAAGCCCGGCACCGCCATGCCGCAGCTCGATGTGCCGGAACGCGATGCGCGCGACATGGCGGCCTACCTGCTGCAGGCCACCCGGTAATTACTGGTCCAGCTGTTTCTGCGTCTGGTACAGGCGAGCGTAGATACCGCCCTTGGCCAGCAGCGCTTCGTGGCTGCCCTGCTCCGCAATCGAGCCCGCCGCCATCACCACGATGCGGTCGGCATTTTCGATGGTCGACAGGCGGTGTGCGATAACGACCGTGGTGCGGCCTTCCATCAGCTTTTCGAGAGCCGCTTGTACCTGGCGTTCGGATTCGGTATCCAGCGCACTGGTTGCCTCGTCCAGGATCAGGATCGGCGCGTCCTTGTACAAGGCGCGCGCGATGGCCAGGCGCTGGCGCTGTCCGCCAGACAGGCGCATGCCGTTCTCGCCAACTTCGGTCTGGTAGCCCTGTGGCTGGCGCATGATGAAATCGTGGGCATAGGCCGCGCGCGAAGCCGCTTCGACCCGCGCCAAGTCCGGCGCCGGGTCGCCGTAGGCGATGTTCGCCGCCAGCGTATCGTTGAACAGCACCACGTCCTGGCTGACCAGGGCAATCTTGCTGCGCAGGTCCGGCAAACGGTACTCGCGCAAGTCCACGCCATCGAGCAGGATACGGCCGCTGCCCACGTCGTAAAAGCGCGGCAGCAGGCTGGCCAGCGTTGTCTTGCCGCTGCCCGAGCCGCCGACCAGCGCAACCCTCTCACCGGCCGCGATGTCGAGCGACACCGAACGCAGCGCCGGGGCGGCTTCCGGATCCTCCACGTTGTAACGGAAGCCCACGTCCACCAGCTCGATACGGCCCTTGACATGGTCGGCGCTGCGCGTGCCGGTATCGGCTTCCATCGGCGCATCGACCAGGCCGAATACAGATTCGGCCGCCGCCAGGCCGCGCTGCAGCGGCTCGTTCAATTTGGTCAGGTTCTTGATCGGTCCCTGCAGCGACATCAGGCAGGTGATGAAGGCAACGAAGGCGCCCGGGGTCAGCGCGCCTTCCTGTGCGCGCAGCAGCGCGTAATAGATCACGGCCGACAGGGTCGCGCCGACCATCAGCATGATCAGGCCCGAGTTCATGGCTGCGGTGGAAGCGTGCTTCACGGCCAGCTGGCGGTTCATCTTGACCACTTCGTCGAAGCGCTTCTGCTCGTAGGCCTGGCCGCCGAAAATCTTCACCACGCGCTGGCCGCCAATGCTTTCGTCCAGCACGCGGGTCAACTCGCCCATCGCCTGCTGTGCACTGGAGCTCAGGCGGCGCATGCGGCGCGCGGCAATGGTCACCACCAGCGCGACCAGCGGCAGCAGTACGAGGCAGAACAGGGCCAGCTTCCAGTCGATATCGAACAAGGCGCCGAGGAAGCCAATCACCGCCACCGAATCGCGCACGGCGATGGTGAACACACTCAGGCCGGCTTGCGTCACCTGGGTTGCATCAAAGGCGATGCGCGACAAGGTGGTCCCGGTCGAGGACTGGTCGAAATAGCGGTTCGGCAGGCGCAGCACGCGGCCAAACATCTTTTCCCGCACGTTGGCCTGCACGCGCTGGGTCAGCCATGCCGAGCCATAGTCGCCAATGAAGGTGCTGACCATGCGCAGCAAGGCCAGCCCCATGATCAAAGCCGGGATCGCCCACAAAGCGGCAGCGCCAGGATTGCTTGGCAGGATACTGTTAAGCCACTCGTGAATGGTAGCCAGGACTCCACTCTGCGGCGCCGCAGCAGCTGCACCGCCCGGCTGCACCGCATCAACCACATTCTGCAGCTGGCGGATCAGCAGCACGTCGGTCAGCGAGGCTATACCGACACCGAGCAGTGTCACCAGGGCGGCCCACTTATAGGGGAGGAACTCCTTCAGCAGGCGGATATATAGTTGGCGGCTTTGCACTATTTGTTAGCTTCGATGCTGGAAAGGCAGCATTGTACCCTTTCCTCCCTTAACTCACGGCGAAGGATTTTCCCCACATTTGACTTCGGCAGCGACTCGGAAAAAACAACTTCGCGCGGGCGCTTGTAGGCAGTCAGCTGGTCGGCGCAGTAGTCGCGCAACGCCGCCTCGTCCAGCGCCGGGTCTTTCCTCACCACGTACAGGACCAGCGCCTCCCCGCTGCGCTCGTCGGCCACGCCGATTGCTGCGCATTCCAGCACGCCAGGGTGGGCGGATACGACTTCTTCCACCTCGCTCGGGTAGACCTTGAAGCCGCTGACATTGATCAGGTCCTTCTTGCGGTCCAGGATGCGCAGATAGCCCGAAGCGTCCATGGCGCCGATGTCGCCGGTGCGCATCCAGCCATCCGCCGTCATGACCAGCGCTGATTCTTCCGGCTTGTTCCAATAGCCGGCCATCATTTGCGCCCCGCGCAGGGCGACTTCGCCCGCTTCCCCGGCCGGCAGGCGCACGCCGTCTTCGTCCAGCACGCAGGCATCGACGCCCGGCATGGGAATGCCGACCGTACCGGTGAATTCGGACAGGTCGAGGCGGTTGCAGGTCGCGCCGCAGCTGAATTCCGACATGCCATAGGCTTCCGCCATCGGGCACCCTGTCGCCTCCAGCCAGCGCCGCGCGACCGACGACTGGGCCGCCATTCCGCCCGACGTGGTCACCGTCAGTTCGCTGAAATCCAGGCTGCTGAACTCCGGATGGTTCAGCAAGGCATTGAACAGGGTATTCACGCCGGGGAAAACGTGCAGCTTGTGGCCGCGCAAGGCCTTGATGGTCGCGCCCAGGTCGCGCGGATTGGGGATCAGGAAGCTGCAACTGCCAAAGCGCATCGAGCACAGCATGCAGCTTACGAAGGCAAAACAGTGGTAGAGCGGCAGTGCGCACACCACATTGTATTGCTCGGACTTGATGCGTTCCTGGGCGGGTTTGCACCATTCGTCGGTCGACAACACAGCTGCCACCAGCGCGGAGTGCCGCAGCATGGCCCCTTTGCTGCGTCCCGTGGTGCCGCCGGTGTACTGCAACACCGCCAGGTCCGATGGCTGGATGGAAGGTGCCGACAGCGCCATGCTGCCGCCCTGCACGACCGCCTGGTTGAACTTGACATGGCCAGGCAAGTGCCAGTGCGGCACCATCTTGCGCACGTGCCGCAGCAGGAAATTCACCAGGGCGTCCTTGGGAAACTTGAACATCTCACCAATGCTGGCGACCACGACATGCTCGATGCCGGTTTCCGGCAGCACGCGTTCCAGCGTTGCCGCGAAGTTCTCCAGGATGACAATGGCCCGGGCGCCGCAATCCTGCAGCTGGTACTGCAACTCGCGCGCCGAGTACAGGGGATTCACGTTCACCACCACGCAGCCAATGCGCAGGATTGCGGCCGCCGCAATCGGGTACTGCAACAGGTTGGGCAGCATCACGGCGATCCGCTCGCCTGGCTGCAGGCCGCGCGCCTGCAGCCAGGCGCCAAGGGCCCGCGAGGCGCGATCCAGCTCAGCATAACTCAGCGGCTGGTCCATGCAGACGAAGGCAGTGCGGTCCGGAAAACGCGAAAAACTGTCTTCCAGCAGGCTGGCCAGGGTTGGGCAAGCCGAGGGATCCACTTCACTTGCCACGCCAGCGGGATACTGCTTGAGCCAGGGACGTTCCATCATGCCACCCCCTGCAAGGTTGAGTAAGTTCCTATCATTGTAGGTCGCCTGCACGGCCCGCCAAAGTGTGTAATTATGCAAGTCCATTTTGAAAGGACCACCATGCGTAATGACACTCTCTTTCAGGAACTGCACCAAAGCGGCCTGCTGATGCTGGCCAATTGCTGGGATGGTGGCACTGCCCGGATCGCCGCCCTGGCCGGCGCCAAGGCGCTTGCAACCAGCAGCGCAGCTGTGGCCTGGGGCCACGGTTACGCCGACGGCTCACAGCTGCCAACCGCCCTGCTGCTGGAAACCGTGCGCGACATCGTGCGCGCCAGCCAGCTCCCGCTGACCGTTGACATCGAAGACGGCTATTCTTCCGATCCGGAAGTGGTCGGCCAGTTTGTGGCGCAACTGGTACAGGCCGGCGTGGTCGGCATCAATATTGAAGACGGCAGTGCGCAGCCGGAACTGCTGGCGCGCAAGATCGGCGCAGCACGCGCTGCGGCCAAGACGTCCGGGATCGAGCTTTACATCAACGCCCGTTGCGACGTCTACCTGCGCGGACTGGCCGAGCCCGGTGCGCGCGTGGCCGAAACCCTGCGCCGCGCCGCCATTTACCAGGCGGCAGGCGCGAGCGGCCTGTTTGCGCCGGGCGTCACCGATGAGGCGGAAATGGCTGCCCTGGCCCAGGGCAGCAGCATGCCGCTGAATGTGTTGGCGCGAAAGAACATGGCGGCACCGGCCCGCCTGGCAGAACTGGGCGTGCGGCGCCTGAGCGCCGGCTCGGCACCGGCGGAAGCGATGATGGGCCGGCTGCGGGTGTATATGGAACGCTTCCACCAAACCGGCGCCATCGACGATGAGCAGACCTTCGACTACGGTCCGCTCAACCAGTTGATGTCTACTGCACGATCGTAGCCGGTTCGCTCCAGTAGAAGTACAGGTCCTTCGTGCGGCCGGGCTGCACTTGCACCTCGCGGCGCTGGACCTGCCCATCGGCCGCCGTCGCCGTCACGCGGTAGCGGCCCGGTTCCAGGTTGACGAACATCAGCGGGCCCGCGTCGTGGGCGTTGACACTGGTATGCCCTTTTGCGTCGGAAATTTCGACCTGGACGTCTGAACGGTACTCGCCGGTACCGCGCGTCGCAAAGGTCATGCGGACGTTATAGTCCGGCTTGCTTGCCAACATCTGGCCGCGCTCTTCGAGGCCAACGCCGCCGGTAACAAATTGCGGCTCATCGGCCGCTACTGCCGCGCCGACGGCGCCGCAAGCCAGGGTGAAGGCGAAAGTAATGTTTCGTAAAAGCATGATGCACTCCTTTCCTTTTCAGGCTTGCCGCCAGTATTCCCCCGTCGCGCCCGCGCCGCTATCAGTCATCGTGTCGTATCCATGTCGGGCAAAGCCTACATAACCCTATTTCCAAAGTTGCCAAACTGTTAGACTCTTGATCTTTGCAAGCAACGGTTTTTCACAACGTTGCCAAAACAATCATATAAAAGCAGTGCACTAGGGGTAATCATGTTGAATCGCGGGGCGAATCTGCGCCCGACCATGCTGGCGGCGGCCGTCTCCAGCATTCTTTGCGCGCCGGCCATGGCGCAAAGCCAAACTGAGGAGCAGCTGCCGGAAGTCCTCGTGACGGCCCAGCGTATCGCTGCGCCCGAGTCCCGCACGCCGGTCGCGATGTCGGTGCTCACCGCAGGGCAGTTGGACAAGCTGGGCATCGACAACGCTGCCGGCATCGGCAAGCGCCTGCCCAATGTGCACCTGGACGGCGCTCCCGATGGCCTGCGCATCACGATTCGCGGCGTGTCGAATTCCGACGTTACGGAAAAAGGCGATCCCTCGGCCGCCTTCATGCTGGACGGCATCTATGTCGCGCGCCCGCAAGCCCAGACCCTGAGCTTCCTCGACGTCGACCGCGTCGAAGTGCTGCGCGGCCCGCAAGGGACCCTGTACGGCCGCAATACCACGGCCGGCGTGGTCAATGTCATCAGCAATGCGCCTGTGCAGCAATGGGAAGGCGCTGCCAGCCTTGCGCTGGGCAATTTCAACTCGCGCGTGGCCACCGGCATGCTCAACCTGCCGGTCAACGACAGTCTCGCGCTGCGCGCCGCTGTGGCGGTCAACAGGCACGACAGCTACCTGCGCAATGGCCAGGGCACGGGCTACGAACTGGGCCAGGACCGCGACGACCGTTCGGCGCGGCTGTCGGCCAAGCTGGCACTTGGGCCATCGGCTTCGCTGCTGCTGCGCTACGAGCACGCCACGCAGAATGGCAATATCGACAATATCGTTCCGGACACCAATTTTTACCAGGGCGTGGAAACCGGAAAGCCCGTGTGGTACGGCGCCGGCACCGATGATCGCCTGACCAACCGCTTCAAGCCCTTCAATACCAGGCTGGAACAGGGCTACAACCATAAGTCGACCGACGGCCTGGGCGCCGAACTGTCCTGGAACCTGGGGCCGGTCACGCTGGACTACCTCGGCTCGCATCGCAAGAACGAGCACGATTTCCTGGCCAATTTCTATTACCGCGTGCTGCCGACGCTGGCGATCGGCGTGCATGAAGACTTCTGGGGCGACCAGCGCCAGGATTCGCACGAACTGCGCCTGTCGACCAACGGCAGCGGCGCGTTGAAAGCCCAGGGCGGGCTGTACTACTTCCGCGAAGAGTCGCACCAGCTCTACGTGTTCCGCGACCTGCAGCTGGTCAAGCTGCCGCCTTACTATGTATTCCCGCATGGCCCGACGATTTCGCGCAGCAAGGCGGCGTTCGGCCAGGTGACCTACAGCGTGACGCCGGCAGTACGCGCCACGGCCGGCCTGCGCTATACGGACGACGACAAGTCGCGCGTCGGCTCGACCAACTTCCAGCAGGCGCGCGAGTTCAACGCGGCCACCGACTTCAAGATGCTGAACGACGCCACGCTGGCGACCCACAAGACCACCTGGAAGCTGGGCGCCGAATACGACCTGGCGCCTGCCACCATGGCTTATGCCAGCATCGCTACCGGCTACAAGTCGGGCGGCTTCAACGACGGCTGCCTGGCCGGCTCCAGCGCACTGGGCATCCCCTGCCCTGCGGTAATCGCGGTGCCGGCCGACACGCTGTTCTACCAGCCGGAAACCCTGAAATCCTGGGAAGCCGGCCTGAAATCGCGTTTCTGGGACAAGCGCGCCAGCATGAACCTGGCCGTCTTCAAATACGACTACACCAATCTTCAGCTGTCCGGCGTCGCGATCGTGGCAGGCGCTCCGCGCTTCGTCACCCAGAATGCCGGCGCAGCCAGCGTCAAGGGCCTTGAGCTCGATGGCCAGGTGCGCGCCACGTCCGCCGACAGCCTCACTTACGGCCTGACGCTGCTGGACGCACATTACGTGAGCTATCGGCCGAATGGGCTGGTGTCGTGGGCCGGCGAACCGCTGGACCGCGCGCCGCATTCGGTACTGAGCCTGGGCTGGGACCACACCTTCCGCCTGCCTGCCGCAGCCATCGCTGCCGGCATCAATGCGCGCCGCAGCGCTGCCTACAACATCAGCGTCCCCAGCCAGTTGCTGCAATACCGCGTGCCGGCCCGCACCTCCAGCGATCTCACGCTCGCCTATCGCCCCGACGGCGCCAGCTGGAGCCTGATGGCGCACGTGAAGAACCTGGAAAACAAGGTGCAGCCGGTAACGATCGACAGTTTCGGCATGGCCGCGCCGAGCGAACCAAGGACATTTGATATTCGTTTCGACTACCACTTTTAAACCGGAGACGTATGAAGTCGCTGCTGAACCAACTGCCTCGCATCACCCTCGTCCTGCTGGCTGGATTCCTGATCGCCCTGGCGTCGCGTAGCTGGAGCGAGACGACAACCTTGCTGATCGTCAGTTCGATCCTGATGTTTGCCTGCTGCTGGGCCAGTGCGAGCCATTTCCTGGGCCATGCACCGGCGCTGCGCTTCGTCGTCATTGGACTGGTGGTCGGCTGGTTCGCCGAGGAGATGGGTGCGCGTTACGGATGGTTCTTCGGTTCCTATACCTACACCGACGTGCTCGGACCGCGCGTCGGCTCCGTGCCCTTCATCATCCCGATGATGTGGTTCGCGCTGTGCTACGTCGCCTACGTGATCGCCAACCTGATCGTCTGGCAGGCACCGACCGACGGCGTGCCGTCGACGCTGATGACCTTCATCATGGCCTTCCTCGGCGCCATGATCGTCACCGCTTACGACCTGGGCGCCGATCCTTACATGGTATTCACGCTCAAGGCCTGGATCATGACCAAGACTGATGGCGGCTGGTTTGGCGAAACGCTGCAGGGCTTCGTCGGCTGGATGACTATCGCCTTTGCGATCATTTACGGCTTCCGCCTCACGCTGCGGAAAAAGCCGCCGGTCCCAAGCAGCAGGATCACGCCGCTCTACGCCCTCGTGCCGCTCCTGATCTACGGCGGCAGCATGGTATTCCAGGCCCTCAAAGGCAACCCGATCGAGACCCGCACCATCGCGCTGTTCGCCATGGGCATTCCCGTCCTGACCGGCCTGTGCGGCTGGATGCGCTGGAAGGAAGCCCAATGAACGCGCCGGTTGCGGTGGCGCCAACCCTGCGCGCCGATCCCCTCGCCGACAACACCATCGCCGCCATCCTGCACGGCCACGAAGGCAGCCAATGGGACGCGATTGCGATCGTGAACCGCCTGCTGGCGCAATGGCAGACCAATGCCATCGTCGCCGAGTGGCGCGCCCCGGAAGGCACGCCGGCGCCGATCGCCGCAGCGCTCGAAGCCTACCTTGCCGCCGGCACCGTGCTGCCGGAATGGGCCGATGCGGCAAAGATCGCGCGCTCGGAAGAGCTGTTCTTCGACATGAGCATGCTGTCATGCAGCCTGCTGTTCTGCGCCAGCCTGCCGGAATGCTATGTGGTGCCGGACCTGGCTGGCGTGCTGCACGTGGCCGGCCAGCTCGAAGCGCACACCGATTACCGGGTCCGCTCCACCGCAGCGATGATCTTCCCGGTGATGATGCACGGCGGCCTGACCGCGCCCGAAGGCGGCGGCGTAGCGCAGATCCTCAAGGTGCGCCTGATCCACGCCACGATCCGCCACCTGATCCTGCGCGGCAATCCCTCCGACGCTGTGGTCGAGGGCAACACCGCCATTGCGCCGATGGACGCGCCTTGCCGCAACGTGCACGACACGCTCTACAACCATGGCTGGGACATCAGCGCCAACGGCCTGCCCTGCAACCAGGAAGAACTGGCTTATACCCTGCTGACGTTCCACTACATTTTCCTGCGTGGACTGCGCAAGCTCGGGCTCGGGCTGCCGCCTCAGGACGAGCAAGCCTACCTGCACACATGGAACGTGGTCGGGCATATCCTGGGCATCGAATCGAGCCTGATGCCGCACACCATGGAGCAGGCCGAGGCCAGCTTCAACGAAATCCAGGCCCGCGCCCGCCTGTCGCCCTACCTGCCCGACCCGCGCCCGGAACTCGGAGCGGCGCTGATGAAAGCCATGCAGGCCCAGATCCCGCTGCGCATACTGAAACCGTTCCCGGTCCTGCTCACACGCTACCTGTGCGGCAAATCGGCGCGCGTCGACCTCGCCCTCAACCAGCGCGTCAACTTGCTCTCACGCGCCTTGTTCATCAGCGGCATGGTGCTGGTGCGCGGCGTCGATGCGCTGGTGCGGCTGGTGTTCCCCAACTTTTCGATCTGCCGCATGATCACGCGCATCTTCGGCTACCAGTTCACCGTGAAATTCCTGATGGACCAGACCCGCCCCCTGAAACTCCCGCCTGCGGTACTGAACCAGGTCGACAGCGCCATACGCGGCTGGGGCAAAGACCCCAACGCGCCGGCCTGGATGAACGCACTGGAGGCGCGCCTCGCCGGCCGCGCCCCGGCCAAGCCGGCAGGAGACCAGCAGCCATGCTGAAGCGCTTTATCCTTGCCCTGCTCCTGGCGCTGGCGGCAGGCCTGGCCCTGGCCGACACTGCAAACAGCGCTGCAACGACGCCGCTGGTGCTCGATGAGCAGGCCGGCTCCCATGACGCCTGGCCCGCCGTCACGATCCTGAAGGACCCGGGTGGCGCGCTCAGCGCAGCGGAAGTGCTGGCCGCAGCCGCCGGATTCCAGAAGCCGACATCGGCCTATGCCACGCTGGGCGTCAACAAGGGTACCGTGGTCTGGGTCCGCATCCCCGTCTTCGTTCCGGCCGACGCCACCGGCGAATGGACGCTGAACATCGACTACTCGCAGATCAACCGGGTCGACGTGTTTGCCGCCACCGACGGCGCGCTGCACAGCCACACGGTGACCGGCAACCTGCAGCCGGTCGTGGCGCCCGGCGGCGGCGGCCGCACGCCGGCGGCTGCACTGCGGCTGACGCCGGGCGCCGACCATGTGATCCTGCTGCGCGTCGAAAACATCGGCTCGATGATCCTGCCGATCCACTTCTCCAAGGCCGCGGTGTACCACGCGTCGGCGCTCGCCGAGCAAATGCTGCAAGGGATGCTGATGGGCCTGAGCCTCTGCCTGCTGCTGTACAGCCTGGCACAGTGGGCCAACCTGCGCGAGCCGCTGTTCGGCAAGTATGCCCTGCTGATCGCCGGCACCACCCTGTTCTCTTTCGAATTCTTTGGCCTTGGCAGCCAGTACATCTGGCGCAATAACGTCTGGATGACGCTGCATGCCGGCGGCCTGTTCGCGCTGATGGCTTCCTGCGGCGGCTACCTGTTCGTCGAACAGTCGCTGGCGCGGCCCGGCGTCGACCGCATTTTCTCGACCCTGATGAAGGCCGGCGCCGCGCTGGCGGCCCTGTTTGCCGTTGCCTATTGCCTGGACCTGATCAGCGTCGAGGGCCTGGTGATCATCGTCAGCACGCTCGGGCTGCTGCCCATGCTGCTTGGCCTGCCGGGCGCCTACAAGCGCGCCCGCCGCGGCGATTCGGTCGGCATCTACTTCATGGTCGGCTGGGCAGTCAGCTTCCTGTCGTCCGTTGTCCTGAGCCAGGTCATCAGCGGCAAGCTGGTGGCCAATTTCTGGACCATGCACGCCCTGCAGTTCGGCAACGCCTTCGACATGCTGGTGTTCATGCGCATCCTCGGCCTGCGCACCAAGGCCATGCAGAACGCCATGCTGCGCGCCGAGGCGGCCACCCGCCTGAAGTCGGACTTCCTGGCCAATATGAGCCACGAAATCCGTACGCCGATGAATGCCATCATCGGCATGAGCCGCCTGGCGCTGATGACGGACCCGAGCCCGAAGCAGCGCAACTACCTCGCCAAGATCCTCGGCGCCGGCGAGCACCTGCTTGGCATCATCAACGACATCCTCGACTTTTCCAAGATCGAAGCCGGCAAGCTGGCGCTGGAATCGGTGCCGTTCAGTCTTGATGAAATGCTGGACCACTTGTCCACCCTGACAGCCGTCAAAACCGACGCGCGCAGGGTGGAACTGGTGTTCCGCGTCGAGCGTGGCGTGCCGCAAAAACTGGTTGGCGACCCGCTGCGCCTGGGACAGGTGTTGATCAACCTGACCAACAACGCAGTCAAATTCACTGAACGCGGCGAGATCGTGGTGGCAGTCAAGGCAGTCGACCGCGCGGCGGACGGCGTGGTGCTGCAATTCAGTGTCAGCGACACCGGCATCGGCATGAGCGAAGAACAGCTGGCGCGCCTGTTCCAGTCCTTCAGCCAGGCCGACAGCTCGATCACCCGCAAGTACGGCGGCACCGGCCTGGGACTGAGCATCTCGCGCCAGCTGGTCGAAATGATGGGCGGCAGCATCAAGGTCTCAAGCACGCCAGGCGTCGGCAGCCGCTTCAGCTTCACCGTCAAGCTGGGCCTCGGCGACGCCGCGGCCGAACCGCTCGCCTCGCCGACCGCCAGCCTGCAGCAGGCTCGCGTCCTGGTGGTCGACGACAGCGCCACCGCGCGCGAGGCGCTGGTGGAAATGCTCGGCTCCTTCGGCGTCGCCGCCCACAGCGCGAGTTCCGGCGAGCAGTCGCTGAACATGCTGGTGCGGGGCGTCGAAGCCGGCATGCCATACCAGGTGGTGCTGATGGACTACATGATGCCCGGCTGGGATGGCGTGGAGACCATCCACCGCATCCACGCCGACCCGCGCTTCGCCGCGCCGCCGTCGATCCTGATGGTCAGCGCCTGCACCCGTGAAACGGTGTTGCAGGAAGAAGGCGACCTGCCGCTGCAAGGCTTCCTGACCAAGCCGGTCGGCCCTGCGCTGCTGTACCACAGCCTGCTGCAAGTGCTGCGTCCGGAAATGGCGCACCCCGTTTCCCTGCAGGGCGACCAGCGCGGCCTGCCGGCAGAGGAGCTGGCGCGACTGCACGGCGCCCGCGTCCTGCTGGTGGAAGACAATGCCAATAACCGCGAAGTCGCGATCGACTTCCTGGAAACGGTGCGCGTGCACGTCGACGTCGCCGTGCACGGCGGCGAAGCGCTGCAAATGGTACAGCAGGGTGATTACGACCTGGTGCTGATGGACGTGCAGATGCAGGTGGTCGACGGCCTGACCGCCGCGCGCCAGATCCGCGCCATCGAAGCGCTGCGCGACCTGCCGATCCTGGCCATGACGGCCCACGCCATGCCGGAGGACCAGGCCCGGAGCCTGGAAGCCGGCATGAACGACCACATCACCAAGCCCATCAATCCGGACGTGCTGTTCCGCGCCATGCTGAAGTGGATCGATCCGTCGCGCCTGGTTGGCCGGGTGATTCCCGGTGCGCCTGCCGCCGCCAATGCGGCAGCCCCGATGGCGGCTGCCTATCCGCCGCTGGCCGGGGTCGACTGGGAATACGCGCTGGCGCGTGCCGACCGCGATCCGGTCATCCTCGCCAGGCGCATGCGCAGCTTCTGCACCGAATACGGCGACGGCCCCGCCTTGCTGACCGCGGCCCTGGCCGACGGCGACTGGGCCCAGGTTGAACGCCTGGCGCATAACCTGAAGTCGAGCGCCACCTACCTCGGCGCCCTTGGCCTGGCCCAGCTGTCGGACATCGTCGAAGCGGGTATCCGCGATGGCCGGCCCGAACGCAGCAGCAAGGAAGCGGCGGACATGGCCAGGTCGCTGGGCATTATCCTGGCCGGCTTCGCCAATGCCCTGCAGCCCTCGGCCGATGCCGGCGAAAGCCAGGCGGCCGACTTCGGACGCCTGCTGCGCGAGCTCGATGGCTACTTGCGGACGGACGACGCCCGGTCGGAAGACCTGCTGACCGAACTGAGCGCGCTGCTGGCCGGCGCCGGCCACGCCGCCCTGCTGGCGCGCATCCAGCGTGCGGTCGACGAAATCGAATATCATGATGCCCTGAAACCTCTGGCCGAACTTGCGCAAGCGCTTGGCATCGACATGGAATTGAGTGCATGAGCCAAAAGGTCTTAATCGCGGATGATGACGGCATCAATCGCCAGGTCCTCGCGACCCTGCTGAAACCGGAGTATGTCGTACTGCTGGCCAAGACCGGCGAGCAGGCCATCGAACGCGCCCAGCGCCACCTGCCGGACTTGCTGATGCTGGACGTGATGTTGCCCGACATGGATGGCTACGAAGTCCTGCGGCGGCTGCGCGCCGATCCCGCCACCGCGCACATCGAGGTCATCTTCATCACCGGCATGGGCCGGCCGGAGGACGAGGCGCGCGGCCTCAAGCTGGGCGCCGCCGACTACATCACCAAGCCCTTCAACACCACGGTCGTGATGGCGCGCGTCGCCACCCACCTGGAAGTGGTGCGCCAGCGCCGCATGCTGGAGCACCTGGCCCATATGGATGGCCTGACCGAACTGCCCAACCGGCGCCGCTTCGATGAAGTCTACGCAAGCGAATGGCAGCGCGCCAGCCGCCACGCCCACACCATTTCGGTCGCGCTGCTGGACATCGACTGCTTCAAGCAGTACAACGACCATTACGGCCATCCGGCCGGCGACCGAGCCCTGCGCGCCGTGGCCCGCGTGGCGCGCAATGCCATGCGCCGCCCCTGCGATATCGCTGCCCGCTACGGCGGCGAGGAACTGGCGCTCCTGATGCCCGAAACGGATGCGGCGCAGGCCCTGTACGTGGCCGAGGGAATCCGGGAGGCGGTGGCACAGCTGCTGATTCCCCACGAACGGTCCATTGCCAGCCCGGTGCTGACGGTAAGCATTGGCGGCGCCACCCTGCCCCTGGCCGGCCAGGAAACGGCGCCGGCCCTGTTCGATGCCGCCGATGCCGCCCTGTACCGCGCCAAGGAGGCCGGCCGCAACCGCGTCAACTGGAGGATGTGATGGCCAAGCGACTGATGATCGAAGGTCTGGTGCAAGGCGTCGGCTACCGCTACGCGCTTGCGGAACGCGCCACCGCGCTTGGCCTGGCCGGCTGGGTGCGCAACCGTGCCAACGGCGCAGTGGAGGCCAGCGTGCACGGCCCGGCCGATGCGGTCAAGGCGCTCATCGAATGGGCGCACAAGGGTCCCAGCGCCGCGCGCGTCAGCCAGGTCCTCGTCGCCGACGACGTGGAGCCTGCGCCGCCTGGCGCCACCTTCGATATTCGTCCCACCGTCTAGCATCCGCAAGCGGCGCGTTTCAGGAACCGTCACGCGCCAAATACCCTCAGCAGCAGCCAGCCCGGCAAAGCGAGATACAGCAAGAAGTGCCCGGCACGCTCCAGGCCCTGCCGGATGCCGACGGCATCGCCGGGGCGCAGCAATTCGGCAAGGAACGAGCCGGCTTCGATCAAGGCCCGCAACAAGGCGGCCCCCAGCACCACGCCAACGGTCCATGCAGCCCACCACAAGCCGAAGGCGCCCAGGTAGGCGGCCAGGCCGAAGCTGTAGTACTCGCCCAGTGCGCTGCCGTATGCAATATGCTGGTGCAGGTGGAAGGCAGGAAGTGCGAGCGCCAGCGGCAGCAGGACGAACTTCGCAAGCGGATGGTCGAGCCGGGTTGCCGGCGCCGCCAGCATGCGCCACCCAGGCGGCCTTGCCGCAGCGGGTCCGCCCGCGGCAGCCAGGCCCGCTGCAAAGGCCGCGGGATCGGATACTGCCAGGCCATAAGCCCAGTACCGTCCCTGCCGCAGCCTTAGCGACACGCCCGGACCCGGAACCGGCACGCGCCAGGGCTCGACCGCACTTATCTCGCCCAGCTCGAGCGCAAGCGCCTGCGCACCGCGCGCCAGCACCAGCCGCCCTTCGCTCACCGAGGCCTGCGCCGCAAATGCCATCAGCACGCACCACGCTATCGCCTCCGGCAGCAGGAAAGCCAGGCCGAAGATGCGCAACTGCGCCAGGGTGTTGGTGCGCAGCGCTTCGTTCAGCAGCAGGGCCACGCCCAGGGCCACCAGGCCGCAACGAGACATCACGCGCAGGAAGCCAGCTGCGATGCGTGCAGCAGGCGGCAACACCGCTACCCGCACCGGGAACGCGGGCTGCATCGCGCGCGCCCTGGCGCCGTCCGCTTGCGGACGCCACGACTGGCCGAGCGGCCTGACGGTCAACACCAGCAACAAAGCGATGCTTGCTAGCCCGACCCAGTCGCCCCAAAGCACCATCAGGGTCGGCGCAGGCGAGCGCACAGGCAGGTCGGCAATCACGAGCGCCGGTTCGCCGACCTTGGTACCTGCCAGGATATCACCGCCGGCATCGATCGCCGCGCTAAAGCCATTGGTCGTCACGCGGAACTGGGGCAAGCGCGTTTCGATGCTGCGGAATGCTGCCGCAGCCTGGTGCAGCCGCGCCCCCGGCCCGTCGCCGCTGAACCAGGAATCGTTCGACATGGTCAGGATCACCTGTCCGCCAAGGCGGGCACCGGCAATGGCCAGCCGCGGGTCGACGTCGTCGCGGCAGATCAGCGGCAGCACGGGAATCTCGCGGCCATCGGCCAGCCGCAGCGGGAACACGCGCGCGCCGCTGCCCGCCCGCCAGTTGCCGGCCCACGGCAGGAGCCGTCGCGCAAGCGGCCAGTCGAGCCATGCCGGCAGGTATTCGGTGAACGCGAAGAGATGCGACTTGCGGTAGAAGCCAAGCACTCCGCGGCCCGGCTGTACAAAAGCGGCAGCGTTGTACTCGCCCAGGTCGTCACGGTCGTAAGTGCCGAATACCAGCGGCACCGAGGCAGCATTCACGTAATCGACAATTTCGCGGTCAAATTCGGCCGCTGCTTCGCTTTTCGGCTTGCCGAAAGTCGTCGGATAAACAGTCTCGGACCATAGCAGTGCTTCGGCACGCTGGCGCGCGACCGCGTCATAACCCATGGCGAAATGCCGGTCCAGCACCTCGCGCACGACTGCGTACGCGCCCTTCTCCCGCCGCTGCATTTCGTAATCGGCGATATTCGCCTGGACCAGCCCCATGCGCAGCGGCTTGCCTGCCGGCGCGGGGCTCCCGGATAGCGCTACGGCGCCATAGGCCGCCAGTGCGGCTGGAATCACCGCCGCCAACGCCAGCGGCCTTGCCCAGGAACGCCATCCCAGGCCAGTATTCGCCAGGGTGGCCGCCGCTCCCTCATTGGCCAGCAGGAGCAACAGCGTCAGCCCCGTGGGTCCGCCAAGATCCGCCGCTTGCCGCAACAGCCGCGAGGGATACAGTCCGTACCCCAGCGTATCGCCGAGAATGCGCGGCACCAGCCATTCCGCCGCAACCCAGGCCGCCGCAGCAGCCAGCGCACACACCAGGCGCCCGTACCAGCGTGCCGCCACCAGGCGCACGACGGCATAAGCGAAGAACTGAGGCTGGAACAAAGGCGCGGCAAGCAGCAGCAACGCGAAGCCGGCCGCTTCTCCAAGCTGCGTATAGCGCCCAAATGCAGCGCCAAACCAGCCAAATCCCGCCGCTGCATAGGCAAGCGACATCGCCCACGCGCACAGGAGCGTTGCCGCAAGCGTCCTGCGCGCATCAAGGGCCAGCAGCCACGGCACAAGCAATACGAAGCCCAGCGCCCAGGCCGCGCCGCCGCTTGCATAAAGAGCTGTCATCGCAGCACTGGCGAGGATGCAGGCAAGTATCTTCATTGTCCCGACGAGTCGACCGGATGAGGAATCACAATGCGCCGCAGGGGCAATCCGGGCGGCGCCAGTTCTGGAGGAACGACGCGGTCTTTCGGCATTTCAAGCGGCCGGTTCGACGCATCGTAAAGCTGGAAATCGGGGGCAAACATCAGGATCGGTTCGATGGACTGTCCATCGTCCGTCACCTGGTGGTGGCGCACGTAGCCGGGCGGCAGCGCGAAATCCTTCGGCACGGCCAGGCCCACCAGCGGCGGGCTGGTGCCGGGCGGGTTGAACGCGCCCAATCCGGTATGGACGCCCTGCTCGTGCAGGCGCTTGATGACCTCATTCATGGTCGGCTTTTCACCCCGCATGACGTAACTGCGCAAGTCGCGCGTCGGGTCCGCGTCGCCCTCGGGGGCTGGCTGCACCTGCCGCTGTAGTTCTGCGCGCGCAGCAGCCGATGCGGCCGTGGCGGGGGCCGCTGGTCGTCCGGCAACCGCCACGCTCGCCGGGGCCGGCGCCTGGCCCGCCCCCGCTGCCGATCCATCACGCGCAAAACACCAAAGGAAAAAAGCCAGGCTAGCCGCGCCAACGGCCAGCAGCAGCGCCGCCGCCAGGTAACCCGGGCTGGGGCGCCAGGAACTCACGGCGTTGGCGTGTTGAAGACAGAAACCGCCCACCCCATGCGCTCATGCCCGAACTGGTTCCAGATCGGGTTCTTGCCCGAACTGAAGGAGGTGTAGCGCGGCGCGCCGGTGCCGGTTGTGCCGCCGAACAGTCCCGCCGTGACGGTGCTGCCGGTGTAGGTCGGGTGCGTGTCGTCCGACTGGATGTAATCGTAGCTGCTGCCGGACGAGACGAAGTGGGTATTGGCGTCCCGTATGGTCGAGCGCAGGGTCGACGTAATCCGCGTTACGTAGCTGGCCTGGCTCTCGCCAGCCACGTAGCGCAGCGCTTCCGAATCGGCCACGCCGTCGCCATTGGTGTCATAGTCCGCACCCATGTATTGCGCGAAGTTGTCGGCGCACTGGAAGCCTTTCTGGCGCGCGGTATCGCACATCATGAAGTTCATGCGGGCCAGTGCAGGCAGGAACTTCTGCTGCATGTTCACCGTGGCGCCGGTGTTCGGGTCCTTGCAGGAGCTCTGCACATTGTCGGCCGTATAGCCAGGATAGTGCAGGTTCGAGACGACCTTCACTTTCACGCCCGAATACGCATTCGCATTGATGTAGTCCATGGCTGCGGCAACGTAAGTCTTGCAGCTGTTTTCCGCAGCGGTCAGCACCGAGTCATCGCAGGTGCCGGTCTGGCCCTTGAAGGCGGAACGGGCCTGCAGCCCGTCGTTGCCGCACATTTCGAAGGTGACCACGCGCGTGTTGCTGGCCTGCATGTATGATCGCTCGGCGACAATTTTGTTGTTGTACACATCGGAGGCCACGGCGCCCGACTTCGCGCGGCGCACGCTCTCGATGTCCGCATTCCAGGCGGCGGACAGGTATTCCGCATCCACCGTCGGCGCCGAGTACTTGGCCGCGCTGGTGATCGAACCGTTGTAGCCCGCATAAATCGAGTCGCCATAGGCCACGACACGATACTTGGTGGTCGTGTTGGCGCGGTCGATGGTCCAGGAAACGTTTTGGGTCAGCGTGTTTGCTGCCGCCTGCCCTCCAAGGGTGAACAAGACTACTGCGGCCAGAAGCGTACTGCGGATGCTAGTTTGCATAGAGTGTCTCCGATCATTGAAGTAATTGTTCGAATCGACCAGCCAACAACTCATCTTAACGCCGCCCCCTGCGGCCACCACGGCGTGGCTCGCAAGGACAAGCGAATGGCCCCGAAAGCCTTGGCGCGTGTAGCGCGCGGGCCACGAACCGGCGCCGATGCGGCATAATATGGCATGCTGAAACTGACCTTCCTTGGCACCTCATCCGGCGTGCCTACCATCCGGCGCAACGTGACCGCGCTGGCCTTGCACTCAACAATGAACCGCGACTGGTGGCTGGTCGATTGTGGCGAAGCCACCCAGCACCAGCTCCAGCGTATTCCGCTCACCGTGCACGACCTCGTGGGCATTTGCATCACCCACATCCACGGCGACCATAGCTACGGCCTGCCGGGGCTGCTCGCAAGCGCCTCCATGACCGGCCGCAAAAAGCCGCTGATCCTGATTGCCCCGGCCGGCGTCAAGGCCTGGCTCGACGCCACGCTGCTGCACACGGAACTCTTCCTCACGTTCGAAATCATCCACATCGACGTGGCCAGCCAGCGCCAGGTGTTCCAGCAGGATGGCCTGCAAATCGAGCGCTTCCCGCTCTCGCACCGCGCGCCAAGCTTCGGCTTTAAGTTTAGCTTCGAAAAGACTACATGGAAGGTTGATAGTGACGCCCTGCGTGCACGCGGCGTGCCGCCCGGCCCGGCCTGGGGCCAGCTCCAGCATGGCAAGGATGTACGACTGGAAGGCGGCAGCGTGCTGGCCGCCGCAGAGTTCCGCTCGCAGCACATCGAACGCACAACTGCCGTCATCGGCGGCGATAACGATACGCCGTCGCTGCTGGCCGAAGCCTGCGCGGGCGCAGACCTGCTGGTCCACGAGGCAACCTACACCGAGGCTGTGCTGCAGAAAGTCGGCCCCGGCCCGCAGCACAGCTCAGTGCAGCGCACCGCCAGCTTCGCTGCCGCTGCCGGCGTCCCGAACCTGATACTGACCCACTTCAGCCCGCGCTACGACAATGCCGAGGGGATGCAGGAGGTGGAGGCCGAAGCACGCCGGCATTACAGCGGCAGGCTGTTCCTGGCCCATGATTTCGATACCTATGAACTCAGCGATGGCGTCCTGGCGAAATTGCCGCCGGCCTCCCGCATAAAATGACCTTATGACCGCAATCACCGAATTCCGCACGCAAACCCCGGCCCCCGAATACGACCACCCGCGCGAAGAGCGCCGCCTGGCCGGGAACCCCAGGCGCACCACCTGGAACCATTTCACCAACGCCAGCGGCGAAGTCCATGCCGGCGTCTGGGCCTGCGAGAAAGGCAGCTGGCGCATCGCGTTCGCCCCAAACAAGGATGAGTACTTCTGCGTCCTCGAAGGACGTTGCCGGGTAATCGACGAGCAAGGCCGCGCCTCCGAAGCCGGACCAGGCGACGCGCTGGTGATCCCGGGCGGTTTCAAGGGCGTGTTTGAGGTTGTGGAGCCAGTCCGCAAGCACTACGTCATCGTTGAACGCAAGGCGAGCGACGCAGGTTGATGCTTTTTTGCTATCATGCGCTCCTTTTCCCTACTGGAGCGCCGCATGAATTTCACTCTTAAAGCCCTGACCCTGGGCGCCAGCCTGGCAACCGTTTGCCTGGCTAGCCAGGCAGAGGTTATTCCCCTCAAACTCGCCCCTGGCCTGTGGGAAGAAACTCGCGTCACCCTGATCAATGGCCAGAACGTCGAGGAAGCGCTGCGCAAAGGGCGCGAACGCATGATGGCTCGCCTGACGCCGGAACAACGCAAGCAGATGCAGGAACAAATGGGCCAGGGCGGCAACGGCGGCGCGACCCAGACCTGCCTGACACCGGCACAGGTGGCGAAGGGTGTCGACACTGAGGAAATCAAACGCAAGATGGAGCAGTCGTCCCAGGGCTGCAAGCTGGACATCATTTCGGCCAGCAGCTCAGGTGCCAAATTCAAGGCCGCCTGCATGGGCCCGCAAGGCACCAATTACAACGGCAGCGGTGAATACATTGTCGCCAGCAACAAGGAGTGGCGCTTCAAGATGGTCGGCGACGGAAAGGTCACTGGCCCGAATGGCGCTCCCGTGCCACAGGCGGGCGATTTCCACGCCACGCAAGAGGTAACCGCACGCTGGAAAGGCAGCGACTGCGGCAAGGTGGCGCCACAGCAGGAAAGCTAAGGCTTTGCGAGAGCAGGCCAGGCAGATCACGTACAATATCGGGCCGAACGATCCTGACGTCCCATTACCGTGCTTTTTCTGCGCCTGCTCCTTGCCGCCTTAATCATTTTGCTACATCCTGCGCAAGCGGCAGCGCAGGACGAACAGGCGCCGATACGCTTCCTGCTCACCTTCGATGATGGCCCGGCATGGGCGCCCTACTTCAACCCCACCGTGCGCGTCCTGGAAACGCTGGAGAAGAATCCCTACCAGGACAACATCAAGGCCGTATTCTTCACCCAGACCCGCGCCTGGAGCGGCGGCGGCACCGAGAACGGCCGCGCCCTGATCCGCCGCGAGCATGCCGAAGGCCATGTGGTCGCGCTGCATTCCGCCACCACCTTCCATTCCAATCACCGCAAGATGGGCCGCGAAAAGCTTGACGCCAGCCTGCAGCTTGGCGTGGACGACCTGGTTGCCGAAACGGGCGTCGCGCCCAAGCTGGTGCGCCCGCCGTTCTGGGCCTATGACGCCGACACGCTGGAGTCTTACCATGCCCACGGCCTGCGCATGCTGCTGACCGACTTGAGCGCGAACGATGGAGTCATATACGTCTTCAACATGAGCTTCCGCAAGCGATCCAACATGCTGAAGATGCTGGCCGAAACGCGCAAGCGCTGGGCTGCGGGCGCCATGCCGGTGGTGGACGGCGTCACACCGGTGGTGGTCACCTTCCATGATGTCAACCGCTATACGGCGCGCCATCTGGAGGAATACCTGGGGATTCTGCTTGACGTGGCCCGCGAGCTGGAGGTTCCGCTGTCGGATAAGCCGTTTTACGACAATCGCGACGAACTCGAACGAGCCGCGCTGGCCGCGACCGTCGACACGCCGCAGGATGCGCCGCCCCTGCCGGGATTCTGGCAATGGATGTGGAAACAGTGATCAGGGCAAAGTAACCAACACCGGCTGCGGCACGTCCGCCGGTTGCGCGGTGCTGCACACCACTACCGACAATTCCGGGTGCGGCACGGCGACGCAATGCCCACCCACGGCCAGTCCCAGCTTGAAACGCGCTTCCTTCTCGCTCCACATACGGTAGAAACCTTCGACCCGCGCCGCCGCTTCCCATCGCTGCATCTGCTCCCAGCGGGCCGCCTCGTCGGCGTCGAAAGCCTGGCGCGCCAGTGCACAGAGATCGCGCGAGGAATCGCGCACTTCAATGTCCAGGCCTACCGGATGCGTGCCGACCGCGCATGCAACCCATCTCCCGCTATGGGAAACGCTGAAACCCGGTGCGGCGCCGCCCGGCGCCGGCGTCAGCAGCCGCGGGGCCTGTCCCGTGCGTTCCTCAAGCAGGACCTGCTGAGGCTGCACGCGAAGCAGAGGTGCCAGCGCCATCCGCAGCAGGATGCGGCCGGCGACAAACTGGCGGCGGCGCAGTTCCCGCACGAAGCGCCCATGGCGCGCCAGCTCGCCCGGCGTTAGCCAGGCCAGGTAGCGCTGCAGGCTGGCGTCCGTCATCTCATTCACATCGGCCAGCCAGATCAGCATCTGCTCTTTCCTCCTATTTGCCGTAGCGTTTGAAGATCAGCGAGGTGTTGATGCCGCCAAAGGCGAAGTTATTCGACATCACGTAGTCGCAGTCGATCTGGCGCCCGGTACCTGCAATATAGTCCAGGACAGCGCATTGCGGATCGCTTTGTTCCAGGTTGATGGTCGGGGCATACCAGCCTTCGCGCATCATCTCGATACTGATCCAGGCTTCCAGCGCACCGCAAGCGCCCAGCGTGTGGCCCATGTAGCTTTTCAGCGAACTGATAGGCGTGTTGCTGCCGAAGACTTCATGGGTCGCTTGCGATTCCGCCATGTCACCCTGCGCGGTGGCCGTGCCATGGGCGTTGATGTAGCCGATATCCGAAGGCTGCAGGCCAGCGTCCTGCAAGGCCAGCTCCATGGCGCGCCGCATGGTGTCGGCGCTTGGCTGGGTGACGTGGCGGCCGTCGCTATTTGTGCCAAAGCCGACCAGTTCCGCATAAATGGTGGCGCCACGCGCTTCGGCGTGCTCCAGGTCCTCCAGCACCAGGCAGCCCGCGCCTTCGCCGATGACCAGGCCATCGCGATTGACGTCGAACGGGCGCGGTGTCGTTTCGGGCGCATCATTGCGCACGCTGGTGGCAAACAGGATGTCGAACACCGCCGCTTCCGTCGGGCACAGTTCCTCGGCGCCGCCTGCAACCATGGCCAGCTGCTTGCCGGTCTTGATCGCCTCGTAGGCGTAGCCTATGCCCTGGCTGCCCGAGGTGCAAGCGCTGGAGGTGGTGATTACGCGCCCGGTGAGGCCGAAGAAGACACCGACATTAACAGGCGCCGTGTGCCCCATCATCTTGATGTAGGTCGTCGCATTCAGGCCTTTTGTGCTGCGTTCTTCGAGCATGCGGCCAAAATCGCCGATAGCGCTTGTGCTGCCGACCGATGAGCCGAAAGCCACGCCCATGTCGCCGCTTTTCAGCAGTGGATGGTCGAGCAGGCCCGCGTCCTCCAGCGCCAGTTCGGTGGCGCGCGTCGCCAGCAATGAGACGCGGCCCATGCTGCGGGTGGTTTTACGGTTGAAGCGCTCGGAGAGCTCAAACGGGGCCGCCGGTGCGCCCAGGCGCGTATTCAGCCCTTCGTAGTTGTCCCATTCCTCCATGTGCACCACGGCGTTGCGGTACTGCCCGAGGCGCTCCCGGACTGAGGCCCAGTCGTTGCCCAGCGGGCTGATGCCGGCCATGCCGGTGACGGCGACGCGGCGGTTCATGCCAGGCCTCCGTTGACGGAAATAACCTGGCGCGTGATGTAGCCCGCCTCTTCCCCGACCAGGAAGCTGACCGCAGCCGCTACTTCTTCCGGCTTGCCGATGCGGCGTGCCGGAATCATCTTCAATGCTTCTTCCAGCTCAAGGCCGCCGGTCATATCGGTTTCGATCAGGCCGGGCGCCACGCAATTGACGGTGATTGAACGCTTGGCCAGCTCCAGCGCGAGGGCCTTGGTCGCACCGATGATGCCGGCCTTGGCGGCGCTGTAATTGACCTGGCCCCGGTTGCCTACCAGGCCGGAGACCGATGCCAGCGTAACGATGCGGCCCGGCTTGCGGCGCTGGACCAGGGGCATGATCAGCGGATTCAGGACGTTGTAGAAGCCATCCAGGTTGGTCTGCAGGACGATGTCCCAGTCCTCGCCCGACATGGCAGGGAAAGCGTTGTCGCGCGCGATGCCGGCATTGCACACCACCCCGTAATAGCAGCCGTGCTGCGCGATGTCCGCTTCCAGCGCTGCGGCAGTGGCGGCACGGTCGCCGATGTCGAACTGCAGCACGCGCGCAGCGCGGCCCATCTGTTCGATCTCCTTTGCCACCGCGTCGGCCTCCGCCCGCTGGCTGCGGCAATGCAGCACCACGTCGTAGCCGTCACGCGCCAGGCGCAGTGCAATCGCCTTGCCGATACCGCGCGACGATCCCGTCACCAGCACGCTCATGGACTTGTTTTGATTCATCCTGCGTTTCCATCTTTGAGAAATTCATTCACATTATCCGGCTCGAACACGGTCACCGTCGCGGTAGCCGCACCGGCCACGCCGCCTGCGATATCGATACGGCAGTCGAAAGCACCAAGGCCGTTGTCCGCTCGCAGCACGCGGCGCACATGCACATGCAGCACGCTGCCCGGCGCGAAGACCGCCACCTTCGTTTCGTACTTGCGCGAACCAAGCAGGAAGCCGACTTTCACCTCTTCGCCGCGTTGCAGCGCGTGCCAGCCGGCGTGCGCCGAAATCGCTTGCGCCATGTATTCGATGCCAACCCAGGCGCCGACGCCATCGGGGCCGCCCAGCATGCTTCCCTCATGGATGCGCACTTCGGCTACCAGGCAGTCGGCGTCGGCCTGCAAGGCACGATCGAGCAGCACCATCTGGCCGGAGTGCGGCACCAGCTGACGGATATCGGGCAGGTTCATGCAGTCCTCCCCAGCAGCAGCACGGCGTTCGAGCCGCCGAAAGCGAATGAGCTGCTCACCACCCGGCGCAATGGCCGGCCCAGTGCAGCGCCCATGGGCACCAGGTTCAGTGCCGGCAGCGCCGGATCGGCCGCACCGTCCCACAGGTGCGGCGGCAAGCGGCCCTGCTTGTTATCGTCCTGCATGGCCAGCCAGCATAACGCAGCTTCAACCGCCGCTGCGGCGCCCAGCGTGTGGCCTGTCAGCGGCTTGGTTGAACTGACGGGAACCTCCCGGCCGAACAGTTCGTCGATCACGCGCGACTCCATGGCGTCATTCTGCGGCGTCGCGGTGCCGTGCATATTGATGTAGTCCACCTGCTGCGCATCAACACCAGCCCGGCGCAATGCCTGCTCAAAGGCCAGGCGCGCGCCGGCGCCTGCCGGGTCGGGCGCGGAAATATGATGTCCGTCCGACGATTCGCCCCAGCCCAGCAACTCCACCGATTGCACACCGGAGGGCGTGGCTTCCATCAGGAACAGGGCGGCGCCTTCGCCGATATTGATGCCCTTGCGGTTCGCGCTCATAGGGTTGCACTGCCCTGCGCTGACAGATTCGAGCGCCGAGAAGCCGGCAACGGTAAAGGCGCATAGTGAATCGACGCCGCCCGTGATCACTGCATCGCAGATGCCCAGGCGCAGCATGCGCGCCGCACTGGCTATTGCCTTGGCTGCGGATGAACAGGCAGTCGAATGGACATAGGCCGGCCCTTCGAGCCCAAGTTCCAGGGCCAGAAACTCCGCGGGCGAGCCCATTTCCTGCGCGCGGTAGCTGAATCCTTCCGGCAGCGCCCCTTCAGGCGACAGCTCCTCCATTGCCCGTTCGGTCTCGCCGATGCCGGACGTACTGGTGCCGACAACCACGCCGACCCGGCCCGCGCCAAAGCGCGCAATGGCCGCTTCGACCGCCGGCCGGATCTGCGCCAGCGCAGCCAGGGCCAGCGCGTTATTGCGGCTGTGCAGGTAAGGCGGTACATGCGCCAGGGACGGCAATTCGCCCGCCACGGCGCCCAGGGCAAGTTCGCGCCCTTTAGACCAGCGGCTAGTGGCCGCCACGCCGGGCTGCCCCGCGTACAGGCGCTCCTTCACCAGCGCGTGGCCTTCGCCCAGTGCACAGATGATGCCGCATTCATTGAGGTAGATCTTCGACATTGCCCGCCCTCGCACTCAGCCTGCGTCCGCCGCGAACTGGATTGTCAGCTTGTAGCGGTAGCGCAGGTTTTCCAGCACCACGGTACCGCTCCAGCGCTGCGCGTCGCTGTAGCTGATATGCATGACCGGCTCCCCGTCGAGGAACAGCGTCCGGCGGCCGCCTTCTTCCGACACCCGCCAGCCCGCAGGCAAGGCGGCGGCAACGGCTTCGGCCGGCCACAGCGTGAGCTGGATGTCTTCCAGCACGTCTTCCGCCCTCACCTGCGCCGGCAACATCATATGGCGCCATGATTTCAATTCCTTGCCGTCGTAATGCAGCGTCAGCACGCGCTGGCCGAACGCCAGCCCGACCACGTCGACCGCTTCCGGCTCCACTTGCAAGGCGACGTCCAGGTCGTCGGTACGGCCATTGCGCTCCACTTTCAGGTGCTGTTGCACGCTCAGCGACGTGCCAAGGGCGGCTGGCGCCAGTTTCAAGCCAAGGCGGGCCTGCGGCGGCACGCTGGCGCAAGCGGCCAGCAGCAGTGCGCAAGCGGCAACGGCAAGGCGGCGCGGCATCGCTTTAAACATTCGTCTCTTCCTTCAAACTTCCAAAACAAGGGGCCAGCAGCCACACCAGCGTGGTCCCCATCAACATGGTCAGCCCAAATGCCTGCAGGGCCGGCGTCGCGCTCAGGCCCAGCAGGCCGAACGACAGGATCGTGTTGGCCGCTGACAGGCCGACCGCAAGCCATGGCGTGCTGTTCCTGCGCTCCGGATGCTCCTGCATGAAGATGCCATAGTCTACGCCAACGCCAAGCAGCAGCATCAGGGCCAGTACATGGAACAGCTGCAAGTCCTGTGACGCAAAACCGAGCATGGCCAGGGTTGCGATGCTGGCCAGCGCGGTAGGCGCCATCACGCGCCAGGTACGGCCACGGTAGCGATGATAAAGCAGTGCAAACACCACGGCATAGGCGCCCAGCACCACCCAGCCCATATAGGCGCGGTAGCGGCCCAGCACCGAAGAAATCTCGGCCACCTTGTCCACCCACTGCACGCCTAGCATGCCGCCGGCAGCCAGCATCACCTGCTGCGAGGCTTTGTTGTCCATGCCGCGCAAGGCGACAATGCTGGCATACACGCCATCGCGTTCGCCAAGCCACAGGTGGCGCCATGGTTCGCTGGCAGGGGAAGCCAGGAATTCGTCCAGCAGCAGCGGCTGGCCGGCTGCCAGCAGGCCCTGGCGCACGGCGGCAATCCATTGGCGGTCTTCACCCGCTTGTGCGGCCAGGCCCTGCAGCGGGCCGTCATCGGCCAGCAGCTTGCCTTCCACCAGGCTGCGGCGCGCGGCCTGTGTTTGCGCCGAAGGAACCCAGTTCGACAAGGCCTGGTAGCCGCTCAGGCGCGCCGCCGCTACATGCTGGTCGAGGCGTACTTTCAAGGCTTCTTCCCGCTGCAGCACCTGCTCGACCGAATCGCCGCGCACCAGGAAGTACTGCACCGGCGTTGGCGCATCGAGCAGCTTGCCCAGCTTGAGCTGGTCGGCCACCAGTTGCTTCGGCGGATTCTGCAGCAGGCGAATATCGTCGTTGGCGCCCAGGCGGCTGATGCCCCAGCCGGCCAGCACCGCAAACAGCGCCGTTACGGCCAGCGTGCTGCGGTTGGCGCGCCAGAGCGGCCAATGCCGCAATGCCGCCCCATAGTGTTTCACCAGGCTGCCGCACCGCAGGGTACTGCCGCTGACCAGCGCCGGGAACCAGCACACTACCGTGAACCATGCGAAGACCAGGCCGAGCGCCGAGAACACCGCCATCTGGCGCAAGCCGGGGAAAGGCGTCAGCGCCAGGCCGGCATAGCCGATCACTGCTGCCAGAAGCGTCAGGCCGAGGCCGGGCAGCAGGCGTTTCAGCAGCGTGGGCGAATCGAGTTTTTCGTCGGCGGACAAGCGATTGCACAGGAAATACAGTCCATAATCCTGCGCCACCCCGATCAGGCTGGCGCCGAACACCAGTGTCAGGAGATGGATGCGGCCGAACAGCAGCCAGCACACCGAGAGCGCTCCGAGACAGCCGATGCCGATCGACAGCAGGATCAGCGCAATCGGCTTGAAAGACCGGAAGGTGAACCATGTCAGCAACACGATCCCGATCAGCGAACCAATGCCAATGGTCGACATCTCGCCGCTGGCCTGGGCACTGGCATTGGCTGCGTGCAGGATCACGCCGGCCTGGATCAGCTCCACTTGCGGAGCCGCCTTGCGCGCCGCTGCGGCGGCCTGCTGCAGCAGCGGCAGTACGGTTTCCTGCGCCGTCATCGACAGCGCGGGTACTTTCAGGGTCAAGGGCAGCAGCACGTACTGGCGCTGCCCATCGGCGACAAACAGGTGGCCGTCTCGCGGGCGCACCGGCGTTTCCTGCGCGCGCTCCTGCACCCAGCCGGCAAACAGGCCATAAGGGTCGTCCTTCCATGGGCCGAGCTTCGGGCCGCCGAACGGCGCGTACAAGCCGGCCAGCGCCGACTCCAGCCAGAACTGGGCCGGCTGTTCGCGCAAAGCCAGCTCCTGCTGCGCCGTCAGCAGCGCAAGGCGGTGGCGCCGGAACACCTCAAGCCAGTCACCCTGCGCCTGCTCGTTGACAGCCGTGGACGCGAACAGGTCCTTGTGGGTGTCCAGCACCGCCTGGTAGGCGTCGGCTGCGCGGCGCGCCTCGTCCCACTTGTCGGCCCCGGCCAACACCAGGAGGCGCTGCTGCGCCGCATCGACCATATGGCCGAAGGAAGCCTGCAGCACCGGGTCGCGCTCCTGCACTGGCAGCAGCGCCATGATGTCGGTGTCCGGCACGATGCGCTGGACCAGCCACAGGGTAGCGTTATGGCCCAGCAGGAGGCAGGCCACCAGGGCCCACAGCCACGCGAGTTTTCGGGTTTGCGTCAAAACAGCGCCGCCTCTTCCTTGTTCATCGCGCTTTCGCCGGTCTGGATGGCAGAGAACACGATGGTGGTGCGGTCGCCACTGGCCTCGCTCATCACGATCTGCCTGACATAGTTGCCGCCTTCCAGCTTGATGGTGCCGATGGCTTTTTCCAGCCCCGGCTGGCGCGGCTTGAGCGCCACGTTCCAGCTATTGGCATCGGCACTGCCCTCGCCTTCGAACAGTGAATCGAGCTGGCCCAGGTCGCCGGACAGCAGCGAGAACAGCACATTGTTAATCATGCGCACGGTCGGCTCGGTCTTGGCATCCAGGCGCATCGCCACGCGGTCGCCCTGGTAGTTGACGATCTCCTCGCGCGTCAGGCGCAAGGTGCTCGGGAAAGGTTTCAGGGTGCGCCACAGCACGCCCTTGCCGGCGACGACGCAAAAACGGCCCTCCGACGCCAGGGGCTTCTTCATGCCGGCCAGTTGCTTGGTCTGGTCGAAACGGCCGCACATGACAGCCGGCTTGGCCAGCATTGCCTGGATCTTTGCGCTTGGCACGGCGGCCTGCGCGCTGCCCGCGGCAGCCAGCGCCAGGGCGATTGCGAAATATTTCTTCATGCTGGTTCAATCCCCAGTTTTTCAAACAGTACGGGCGGCGAGGCGAAGCACATTTCCCTGGTGGCGATATCGACTGCCACCATCGTTGTGCTGGCGCGGTTCAGCCGCTTGCCGCTCACCGCGTCGGTAATCAGGTAATCAATTTTCAGGCGGTTTTCCCACTCCACCAGGTCCGCGCGCAGCTTCAGCTTCTGGCCGAAAGTCGCCGGTCCGACGTAGCGCAGCTGCATGTCGATCACCGGCCACAGGTAACCGGACTCCTTCATCTGCGGGTAGTTATAGCCGATCTTGTCCAGCAAGGCGCAGCGCACGATTTCCAGGTATTTGACGTAGTTTCCGTGCCAGACGATTTCCATCGGGTCCAGGTCAAAAAACTGGACATCGATCTCGACTTCCGCGAACCAGCGGCTTTGCTTGTGGTTACGCATACAGCTTCCATGCCTTGCTGCGGATGCGCTCCAGCATCAGGCGCAGGTCCGGTTCCAGGCGGCGGTCTTCCTCGACCGGCGCAATGTCGGCGGCCAGCGCTTCCTGCATCGCAGCCAACGGGCTGTCCGGCAGCACGCCCAGGTGGTCGCGGCAGCGCAGCCAGACGCCCTGGCGCACGGTGACCAGCAGGGCTGCCACCACCTGTTCCGTCAGGTCCAGCACGCGCAGGCAGTCGCGCGCGGCGATGGTGCCCATGCTGACCTTGTCCTGGTTGTGGCATTCCGTCGACCGCGAGAACACCGAGGCCGGCATGGTGGCTTTCAGCGCCTCTGCAGTCCACGCCGAAGCGCTGATCTGCAGGGCTTTGAGGCCGTGGTTGATCGGCGCCCGCTCGCCGACGGCGCCCGACAGGTTGGCCGGCAAGCCGTGGTTGTAGCGCGCATCGACCATCAAAGCCATCTGGCGGTCCAGAAGGTCGGCCAGGTTGGCGATCGCGTTCTTCATGCCATCCATCGCAAAGGCGATGTGGCCGCCGTAGAAGTGGCCGCCGTGCAGGATGCGTTCGTTCCCGACGTCCACCAGCGGATTGTCGTTGGCGCTGTTCAGTTCATTTTCGATCAGTTGGCGGAACATCGGCATGGTGTCGGCCAATACGCCGATCACGTGCGGCGCGCAGCGGATCGAATAGCGGTCCTGCAAACGCTTGCCGTTGCGCTCCCACTGGTCGGTCGGCAAATCGATGCGCAGCCAGGCAGCTACCTGCTGCATGCCAGGGTGCGGCTTGGCCGAGAACAGCACTTCGTCGAAGTGGTGGGCATTGCCGTCCATTGCGAACGAGGCCATGGCGGTAATCCGGGTGCACAGCCTGGCCAGGTAATCGGCGCGGTCGTAGGCCAGGCAGGCCAGCGCGGTCATCACGGCGGTACCATTCATGATGGCCAGGCCTTCCTTCGGGCGCAGGCGCAGCGGCGTGATGCCGGCTTCCTGCAGGGCCTGCGCTGCAGGCACCTGTTCGCCATTGCGCCACACTTCGCGCTCGCCGCACAGCACAGCGGCCAGGTAGGACAGCGGCGTCAGGTCGCCGGAGGCCCCGACCGAACCTTCGGAAGGAATCAGGGGCAGCAGGCCCGCGTCCAGCAGGCGGGTAATCTGCAGCAGCAGTTCCACGCTCACGCCGGAAAAGCCCTTGCTCAGCGACGCCAGCCGCGAAGCCAGGATGGCACGGCTCTGCGCCGGCGTGAAATACTCGCCCAGGCCGACGCCATGATAGGTATACAGGTGATGCGGCAGGTCAGGCACCAGTTCCGGCGGCACGGTGACGGTGCACGAATCGCCATAGCCGGTGGTGACCCCATACACGGTACCATCTTCGCGCAACAGGCGGTCGAGGAAGCTGGCGCCGCGCTCGATGGCCGCGCGGAATTCCGGGTCGTCCGACAACACGGCGGCGGCCCGCCCCTGCGCGATATCGACGATGTCTTCGATCGTCAGGTTGCCGCGGTCGAAACGCACGCTGCGCTGCGGCGCATTGATTTGGGCGATGTCAGCGAGATGCATCGGAGTGTTCCAGTCCAGGTAAATGCCAGAAATCGTAGAAATTGAACCACTGCAGCGGGGCGCGCAGGGCATGGTGCTCAAGACGCTTCGCGTAGTCGGCGGCCAGCGCCTGCAGCGCGCCTTCGCGGTCATGGCGCGGAATGCGCACCTGCTCCCGGAAACGCTCGAAAACCACTTCGGAGCGCTCACCCCGGCGCAGGGAGAACATCAGGTAAACCGGACATTGCAGGATGCCGGCGAGAAGATGGGGCCCGACCGGGAATGCGGCAGGCGCACCGATGAAATCCACCACTGCGACGCGCGGATGATGCGAAACCGGAACGCGATCGCCCGCAATCACCACGAATTCGCCGCGCGCCACGCGCTCGGACAGCATCATGGCCGTTGCCGGCGACATTTCCGTCACCTGCACCAGGTTCACCTGGCTTTCCGGATTCAGGCGGGCCAGCATGGCGTTGAAAGCCCGCGCGTGCTTGGTGTGCACCAGCACCGTCAGCTTGATGTCCTTGCGCTGGCGCGACAGCACGCGCGACAGTTCCAGGTTGCCGAGGTGGGCACAGACCAGCAAGGCGCCGCGCCCCTCGGCAACGGCATCGGTGATCAGCTCGGCACCATGCAGGTCAACCGTATTGAAATCAAACAGGCCGCCCCACAGCAGCATCTTGTCGAGGATGCTCTCCCCGAAAGCGCCAAAGTGGCGCATTACGCCGGCCGGCTCGCTGGATGTCCGGCTCGCAACGCGGCGCAGGTATTCCTGCGAGGCGCGGCGAGGCAGCGGCTTGGTCAACACGTACCAGGCAAGCACCGGGTACAGCACCAGCCGGAATGGCCAGCGGCCGCAAACGCGAAAGATCCAGAACATCAGCCGCATGCCCGCCACGAAGCCCACTTCGTTGATCGAGGCCCAGTGCAAGCCGCGCCTGCTCATTTGTTCCGCCATTTCCGCGCCAGCAGCTTCGGGATGCGCGGCAGCATGCCAAGGAAATGCACGGTGTGCATGCGCGCAATCAGCACGTTGTCGCGCCAGAGGCGGAAATGCGACACGCCGTCCACCGGATACGAGACACGCGTGCCTACGTTCACCACCCGCAGACCGCTCCAGAACAGGCGCACGATAACATCCGTGTCGAAGTTCATGTGCGAACCGATGGCCTGGCGCGCGGCCAGCGCGTTCACGGCGGCCACCGGATAGACGCGGAATCCGCACATGGAATCCCGGATCTCCAGCGACAGCGTGTTGATCCAGACCCAGATATGGGTGGCATAGCGGCCGTACAGGCGCACCTTGGGCACAGATTCATCGTAGATCGGATAGCCCGACACCACGGCGGCAGGGTGCGACCTGGCCTGCGCCAGGAAGGCCGGCACGTCCCCAGTCTGGTGCTGGCCGTCCGCATCGATCTGCAGCGCGTGGCTGTAGCCTAGCTCCCCCGCGCGGCGGAAACCCGCCAGCACCGCAACGCCCTTGCCCTGGTTGTAGGGCAGGCGTTCCAGCAGCACGTTCGGGCCATGCTGCGCCGCGAGGGAATCGAGCACCTCGGCGCAGCCCGCATTGCTACCGTCATCGACCAGGATCACCGGCACGCCATGCTGCAGCAGGCCGGCCACCACGGTGCCGATCGCGTGCTCATGGTTGTATACCGGAACCACGATACAAGGCTTGAAATCACCCATCGAACTCTCCCAGGACAATACGGCCGCTGGAATGCTGGCCAGCGGCGGAGCTGTAGCTGAAACGCAGGCCCTTGCCGGCCGCGTCGCAAACCAGTTCAAGTTGCACCGCCTGTTCCGGCTCGATCACGTGCTGGAACTTCAGCTGGTTCATGCCCTTGAACTGGGCCGGCATCACGAAATACTGGCGGCCATAATGAAGCGCCCAGTCGACCTGCACCACGCCCGGCAGGATCGGGGCAACATCGAAATGGCCATCGAAATACAGCAGGCTGGCTGGCGCAGTAATCTCAAGCAGCACCCGCCCTCCTTCGTTCTCCAGCTCGCGCATGTGAGGCAGGCGCGGACGTTCGTCGGCGAGCAATGCCAGCAGGTTCGCCAGTGTCACCTTGCCCTGCGCATTGACAGGCATCTGGTCCAGGTAACGCCAGCGGCGCGGCAAGGCGACCGCGTCCACCACGCCGGCCAGAACTGCCCGCAGGCGCGCATTCAGGCCTGGCTTGCCCTCCTTCTCCAGCACAGCATGGCCTGCGGCGCTAGGCACCACGAAGGCCGCCAGGCGCTGGCGCTCGCCGGCTGCCGGCTCGCACAGCGCCAGGCGGACTTCGGCGGCCAGGCCGGACGCCAGCAGCGCCGTTTCCATTGCATCCAGCGAAACGCGCTTCTCCTCGATCTTGACGATGCGGTCGCTGCGGCCCAACAAGCGGAAACCGCCATCGATGGCCGCCACGCGGTCGGCCAGGGCCAGCCACTGCTCGTCGGCCAGGTGCGGCGACGCTACTGCCAGCGTGCCGTCTTCTTCATTGATGCGCCATGCCACGGCCGGAAACGGCTGCCAGGCATCATCGTCGATGCCGCGGCGCTGGCGCCAGGCAATGCCGCCCGTTTCGGAACTGCCATACACTTCGGTCGGCACCTGCCCAAGCAGCGCGCCGGTCGCCAGCGCGGCATCGGCAGCCAACGGCCCTCCGGAGGAGAACACGATCCGCACCATGGCTGCCGCAGTGCTCCAGTCCAGGTGGGCCGGCAGGCGTTTCAGGTGCGCCGGGCTGGCTACCAGCAGGCAGGGGCCGGCAGTCATGGCAGCCAGCAACTGCTCCGGGTACGCGATGCTCTGCGCATGGATGGCACGCCCGCTGGCCAGCGGCCACAGTACCTTGAACAGCAAGCCGTAGATATGCTGGTGCGACACGGTCGCCAGCACCGCGGCCGCGCCGCAGCGCTGGCCGAACAGTTGTTCCAGGGTTGCCACTTCGCTCGCAAGCTGCGACAGCTTTTTCGGAATGGCTTGCGCCGCGCCGGTGCTGCCGGAAGTGAACACCACCAGCGCCTGCATGTCCGGCGCCAGGGCGCCAAGCGCAGGCCCAACCGCGCCGCCAGCATCGGTGGCTGGCCGCAACGGCTTCAGTTCGGCCGGGAACTCGCCGAGGAAGCCATCGACCTGCCCTAGCAACGCCGTGCAACTGGCCGGCAGCGTATCCGCGCTCAGCCAGATCGTCTTGCCGGCATGCCACGCACCCAGCAGCGCCGCGCCGAATTCAATACTGTCTTCCAGGTACAGTGCAAACTGGCTGCCCGCCTGCTCGCCCAACAAACCATGCCAGGCACGCACGCGCGACAGGAAGTCGTCACGGCTGACGCCCTGCCCAGCGCGCCAGCCGGCCAGGCTCCCGGCCGGCCGCGCCGACATCGCGGCGTACAGGTTTTCGATACGGTCAGACATGATGCAAGCGCTTGAAACGCAGGCGCACCAGGTATTCCGCGCCAAACAACAACGCCATCAGCGCATAGGAAATGACACCCGTGTACAGCGACCATACCGCTTCCGACGCCCACAGCGCGGTACCGAAAGCAATCGCGCCATTGATCACGAAGAAGCCGCACCACACCTGCGTCACCTTGCGCATATAGGCTTGCGCCACCGGTGGGAAGTCTTCGCCGCGCAGGCGTGCCATGCGTTCGACGGCGGACATCGGAGTGCTCAGGCTATAGGCAAAACCTGCCAGCAGCGCGGCGCTCACCAGCACCGGGTACAGTTTCAGCGGCAGCAGCAGGTTGCTCCAGATGGCCGCAGCGACCAGCACCAGCGCCGCAGCCACCGACCAGCGCGCAACGCCGCTCAGTTTCAGCGCGGGCAGCCGGGCGATGGCCGCCGCCAGCAGCAAGCCTGCCAGCCAGCGCGGCTCGACGCGGCCGTGGCCAAACCAGATCGCCAGTGGATACAGCAGGGTAATCACTGCCGCCAATGCACTCATTCTCATCTTGCCTACGCGGCCTGCTCCGCCTTGCCGGTCAGGGCTTCAACCACGTCGCCGATAGTGCGAATGGTCTTGAATACCTCCGGCTGCAGGCGCAAACCGGTGAGTTCCTTCAGGCGCACGGCCAGGTCAACCGCATCGATGCTGTCGATGTCCAGGTCGTCGTACAGGCTGGAGCCGGCGCCCAGGCCATTCTTATCCAGCTCGAACATGTCGGCAAGCAGGTCGATCACCCACTCCTGCAACTGTTCCTTGCTCATTTCTTTCAGGTTAACCATCGTCTACTCCCTACCTTTTCATTTCTGCCTGTGGCTTTCAATCATCGCCGCCAGCGCCTGCACCGAAGCGAAATGGCGACGGGTCTCTTCCGAATCTGCTGAAAGAGAAATGCCATATTTCTTTTGCAGGGCGACACCCAGTTCCAGCGCATCGATCGAATCGAGGCCCAGGCCTTCGATGAACAGGGGCGCGGCGCTGTCAATATCGTCCGGCGTGATGTCTTCCAGTTGAAGGGCATCGATGATCAGTTGTTTCACTTCGAGTTCAAGCATTGCTTTGGCACTTTCCGGCAAAATAGTTTTCCAAGAAGTCGGTCAGATGGCGCGCTGCCATCACATCGCTGGCGCCTTCCCTGAAGCGCGCTACCGACAGGTCGTCCTGCACGTCAATCTGGATCAGGAAGCGGCGCGAAGGCACCCGCCACCACTTCTCGCCCTTGTGCAGCGTGGGCGGATCGCACTGGAGCAGCACCGGCGTGATGTCGCGCACGCCGCGCACTGCAATATTGGCGGCGCCGCGCTTCATGCTGATCACGCCATCCTTCGGGGTGCGCGTCCCTTCAGGAAAGATGATCAGGTTGTTGCCGCGCTCCAGCGAAGCGATGCAGTCGCCGATCAGCTCTGCACCGCCTTCATTATTGATGTAGCCCGCGCCGCGCACCGGACCGCGCGTGAAAGGGTTGTTCCAGAGGGCGCCCTTGACGATGCAGTCGGCATTCTTCACAAAGGCCATCAGGAACACCGTGTCGAGCAGTGTCGGGTGGTTGGCCAGGATCAGCATGCCGCGCCGTTCCAGCTTCTCCAGCCCCCGCACTTCGTAACGCAGCACGCCAATCACGCGCATCATGTCGATATAGACGCGGAACGCGCCGCGAATCACGGTGCGCGCCGCATTGATGCGCCGCTGGCGGTTCCGGATCAGCAGGTTCATGAGCGGGAACACGAGCCCCCCCAGTATGATCCCGCCGGCGCCGAACACCGCGAAGCTGAGGCCAGTGACAAAGATGCGCCAGTATCGGTCAAGCATCGCGGCTCCAGGTCCAGCGCAAACGGCCGTCGCAGCGCTCCAGGCGTTGTGCGCCGCCGGCATGGAAGGCCGCAACCTCGAGGCTGCCCGGCATGACGGGGGCCGGGGCATCCGCACACGGTTCCCATTCCAGCCGGATCGCGTCGCCAGCAGCGGGCGCCATCAGCCACGCCCAGGCGTGCGGCTGCTCTTCATATTCTTCGTAAGGGGCAAACAATTCCGGCAGCGGGGCATCGCAGGCCACCAGCAATACCTGTTGCGCTCCGTCGGCCAGCAGGCCGCAGGCTTCGATCACCGCATGCTCGACCGATGCATTGCCGGCAGCCAGCGCAGTGTAGTTGGCGCGGTCGCCGCGCGCGATGCTGAACAGGCCGGGAACGGCATTATGCACCGCCATGCCGAACGCCATCGGCGACAGCAGCTCGCCGCGCGCCAGGTCCGACAGAAGTTCGACAGCGCGCACGACGTCGCCGTGGCGCGAACAGTACACGGTGGGAATATCGCTGCGGCCATCCAGGCATTGATACGCCACTTCAAGCGCCATCTTGCCCACCAAGCCCGCACGGCGGCGCAGCATGGGCGGCATTGCCTTGACCCCTGGCTCTTCTCCCGTACGCAATACGAACGGCGCTTGCGCCCAGGCCTGCCATGCTTCAGGCGTGGCGACGCCTGGCGCCCATGCGGAATGCCTGAGGATGGAGAAACTGATGCCCTGGGTGCGCACTTTGCTGAACTGTCGGAATACTTTGGGGGAGCCGGCGATTATAAACGAACAGCCAAGCCAAACGATAGAAAAGATGTCCTGAGAGCAACACAATTCACCCGTTTCCCGATGAAAACCACGCTTCGTATTCTCTAATTGACATCATTGCTCGTGATAAACTCCGCCCGAGGTATTTTCAGGAAAGATTTGAATGGCAGTGATGTCGTGGTTTGGCTGGTCTGTGCTGTGGACACTCCCCCTGGTCTGGCGCCTTGTGAAGGTGTTTGTGCTGAAGAGGACCTCCCTGCTTGGACAGGGCTTCATTCGCTTGGTTCTGGGCACCATGCTCATGCTGCTGGCCAGTTCAATTGCTGCGGCAAGTGGCCGCGTCGCCGCCATTGCCATACTCACAACTGCCGGCATGGTGGCAATCCCCTGGCTGTTCGGCTATCGCGCGCTGGCCTTCCTGGCCTGGTGCGGCCGCGCCGCCGGCCTGCTGAAGCACTCGTCCGAGCCGGAACGCCGTTCCGCACCAAGGCCCGCCCCCACGCCCGCTGCCGCTGTGCCAGCAAGTCCGGCACGCAGCAGCGAACGCTTCACTGAGAAGCGCCCGGCATGGGAAGCACCGCCGGATGCATCGCCCGCAAGGTTCTTCGGCGCCGATGCCGTGGAAAAAGCCCGCGCCCCCGCCGCGCGCCCGAGCGCCGAGTGGGCCGAAGTCGAAAGCCTGCGCCCAACCCCGGCAATGCTGGCCCGCGCCAGAGCCAGGGAAGAAGCCGAAACCCAGGCCAGGCAGGCGCAGACCGTCAGGATCGTCAAGCTGCCACTCGCCGCCGAACCGGTGCGGAGCGTGCGCACCAGCGTCCAGCCGCCGCAAGCACCGTCCATCCAGTCGTCGGTCGTGGAAGTTCAGGTGGTCCATGCGGCAGTCGAAGTGCACACCATAACAACCTCGATCCCCGAACCGGCATGGATCAACGAAACGCCAGGCCTGCCGCCGCAACCGCTTGTGCTGGCAAATACGCCATTGGAAGTCGAATACACTCCGTTCACACAGGCTCCGGCCCCGGTCCCTGCGCCGGCGCCTGCCCCGCGCTGGCAGCCGGTAATGCCTGTTGCGCATGCGGAGCCCATGCCCGTACCAATGGCACCCATGGCCGTGGTTCCAGACGCACCAGCCGCGCCAATGGCAGCCGCCACCCCGGCCCCGGCAATCACGCCGGTCACGGTCTATCCCGAGCCTGAAGCCGACATCGAACTGCCAGGCCTGGACTTGCTGGACGCCTTTACGGAAGCCAGGTTCGAGGTATCCAGCGACGAACTGGAAGAAACCGGCCGCCTGATCGAACAGCGCCTGAAGGAATTCAAGGTTCCGGTGACCGTACTCGGCGCATCCGCCGGCCCCGTGATCACCCGTTTCGAAATCGAACCGGCAGTTGGCGTGCGCGGCGCGCAAATCGTGGCGCTGGTGAAGGATCTGTCGCGCGCACTCGCCGTCACTTCGGTGCGCGTGGTCGAAACCATTCCGGGCAAGACCTGCATGGGCCTCGAGCTGCCGAACACCCGCCGCCACATGATCCAGCTGTCGGAAATCCTGGCCTCGGACGCCTATCGCGCCTCGCGCTCGCAACTGACGCTGGCGATGGGCAAGGATATTACCGGCGCACCGGTGGTAACCGACCTGGCGCGTGCCCCGCACATGCTGGTTGCCGGCACTACCGGCTCCGGCAAGTCGGTGGCCATCAATGCCATGATCGTGTCCCTGCTGTACAAGGCCACCCCGACCGACGTGCGCCTGATCATGATCGACCCGAAGATGCTGGAACTGTCGGTCTACGACGGCATTCCGCACCTGCTGGCGCCCGTGGTCACCGACATGAAGCTGGCGGCCAATGCGCTGACCTGGTGCGTCGCCGAAATGGAAAAACGCTATCGCCTGATGTCCGCGCTCGGCGTGCGCAACCTGGCCGGCTTCAACCAGAAGATCCGCGACGGCAAGGCTGCGGAAAAATACATCACCAATCCGTTCTCGCTCACGCCGGACGCGCCGGAACCGCTATCGACGCTGCCGACCATTGTCGTGATCATCGACGAACTGGCCGACCTGATGATGGTGGCGGGGAAAAAGATCGAGGAACTGATCGCCCGCCTGGCGCAGAAGGCGCGCGCCGCCGGCATCCACCTGATCCTGGCCACGCAGCGCCCTTCGGTTGACGTGATCACGGGCCTGATCAAGGCCAACATCCCGACCCGCGTCGCCTTCCAGGTTTCATCCAAGATCGATTCGCGCACCGTGCTTGACCAGATGGGCGCCGAGACCCTGCTCGGCCACGGCGACATGCTGTTCCTGCCGCCCGGCAGCGGTTACCCGCAGCGCGTGCACGGCGCCTTCGTGTCCGACGAAGAAGTGCACCGCGTGGTCGATTACCTGAAGCAGTTCGGCGAACCGGAATACGAAGAAGCGATCCTGGCCGGCACGCCAACCGAGGAACCGGCGGCCGACCTGCTGGGCGACGTCAGCGCGGGCGAGACCGATCCGCTGTACGACGAGGCGGTGGCGTTTGTCATCCGTACCCGCCGTGCGTCGATCTCGTCGATCCAGCGCCAATTGCGCATCGGCTACAACCGCGCTGCGCGCATGGTCGAGGATATGGAGGCGGCAGGGATCCTGTCGTCCATGTCGACCAACGGCAGCCGCGAGATCCTGGTCCCTGTCTCAACGGACTAGCCCCCGGCCAACGGTGCGGCCCCTAAGCATTGCAATTGCTAAGATTCAGGCATCGAGGCTTTGCAATATTCAAGGAGGCCATATGGAGCGATTCCTGCTCGTTTACCGGGGTGCGCCGGATGGAACGGCCGAGGCCCGCCAGCATGTCCCGCAGCGTTGGATGAGCTGGTACGACTCGCTGGGCGGGCGGCTGCTGGACCGTGGCAGCCTGACCCACGCCAGCGTCGACATCGACACGCGGCTGGCCGGCCCCAAATCGTCCAGCAGCTCACTGGCCGGCTACTCAATCCTGGCAGCCACCGATTTCAACGAGGCCGTCGCACTGGCCGAACAATGCCCCATCTTTGACGAACACGGCTCGCTGGAGATCGCGCACCTGTCGAACTGAGGAAGTCAGCGGGCAATGCTGGCAACTTCCCCATCGCTCAGGGCAGATCCGTAGATGCGCAGGTCATCCATCGAGCCCTTATAGGGCGCATCCCACCAGTTGACGCCAAGTGCAAACACGCCATTGTTGGTCGTGAACACGTTAGGGAAGTTCACGCCGCTGAAGCGTTTCGCCCCATTGACGTAGACGTTCACCGCGCCGTTCTTGACGGTGAACGCAACGTGCGACCATTGGCCGGCCGGGATATTCATGCCCAGGCCTGCGTCATACCAGGCCGTCCCCGACCACAGCATGCTCGCACCGCCAACGAAGTCATGTCCTTTCGGGAGGAAGCTGATCCACGAGTCGCCGTTGCGGGCGCCAAAGAACGTGGTTGAGAACGCGGTCAACTGCGCTGGCTTGAGCCACATCGCCACCGTGTAGGTATTGCTGGCGATCAGTCCATCCGGCAGGCGCACGCCGCTGGCGCCGTTGAACACTGCCGCGCTGCCCTTCATGCCCGCTTCATAAGCCATGCTGCCGCCGGCGAGGTCGATCCTGCTGCCGACCACCGTGCCCGCACCGAATGCACCGGTCGCGTCCCCCAGGTTGCCGTCAAACGTGTAATGGGCAAGCATGCTGCCCAGCTTGCGCACGGTGACGACGAAGGTCTTGACGGCCTTCACCGGTCCCTTGCTGATCGTGGCCGTCAGCGTAACGGTGACATCATTGGCGGGGCTGGTGACCTGCCCGGTATTGCTCAGCACCGAAGGGTTCGACGAGGCCCAGGAAATGACCGCATCGCGCGCGCCACTGGTCGGCAACACGATATCGCCCGTCACCGCATTGGTATTGCCGAGACTAAGCTCGCCATAAACAGCTTGCACTACCTGCATGTCGCTGCGCTGCGGCAGGCGGCTGCCCATGATGGAAACGCCCTCGCGTGAAGTAGCGGTAAACGTCATCACGTAGCTCTTCGACGTTTCATCCCATTGGTTCAGGAACACGCCCTTGAACGGCGGCGAGCCGGCCAGGTTGATCTCGGCCTGGTTGCTGCCCACCAGGGCCCAGGTGCCGGTCACCGCACCGCCCATCGTGCCGTCCGGCTTCAGCGTGACCAGCCGCGATTTCTTGATCGTGGACGAAATATCCTTGCCATGATTGACGAACATATAGTCGCCGTGAATGAAGCCGCGCGGTACCATCGCCAGCGTTTCATTGGTATTGCGGTATGGCGCCACCACCGGCCAGCCGTCCGCGTTCATGAACATCTGGTGGACGCGCACCTCATGCTGTTCGCCACGCTCCGGGAAGCGGCTATGGAAGATCAGGAAATGCTTGCGGGTCGCAGGGTCGTAATAGGCCGAGTTGTGGCCAGCCGATACATAGCCTGTACCGATCCCCGTCCCCGCTTCGCCGATTTTGCGCTCGAACAGGAAATTGCCCATGATTTTCACGCCATACGGGGCAATCGAAGCGTCGTCGAACAGGGGTTTCGAAGGATCGGCCTTGACGTTCGCCATGTTCACGCCCTGGGCGTCGACATAGGGACCATCCGGCGACGTGGAGCGTGCCACCCGCATATTGTAGCCGCCGGCGGCATCGAGCCCGCCAAACGACGTGAACAGGTAGTAGTACTGCGTGGCAGGGCTGTACATCACGTAGGCGCCTTCGATCCGGCTGTGGTTTCCGCCCATCAGGCGCTTGCCATAGCCCTGCCCCGGCAGCGGCATGCCGGTAGCGGGGTTCATCTGCATGATGAAAATGCCGCCGGAATAGGAACCATACACCATCCACAACCGGCCGCCGTTATCGAAGAACACATTCGGATCGACGGTGTTCGGGTGTTTGAGCGCATCGTAAATCGTGCCGTCGTAGCTGGCCTGACCCCACATGCCCGATTTCAGGATGATGCCTTTGTTGACGTAAGGCCCCTCGATCTTGTCGGCAACCGCAACGCCCAGTGCCGAACGCGGTGAGTCGCCCTTGCAGGCGTTGTAGTACATGTAGTACCTGCCATCGGCCAGGCGGATCACGTCCGGCGCCCACAAGGTGTTCGTCTGCGCCCAGCTGAAGGTCTCCGCCAGTTCAGTGAAGACGTTGCTGCTGCCATTCAGGAACAGCTTGTTGGTCGCGCTGACGGAGCTGGTGATTTGCGTCCAGTTCATCAAGTCCGTCGATTTCGCCGACGCCAGGTGCGATCCGAACACATAGAAGGCGCCGCCCGTCCTGATCACGGAAGGATCATGTACCGAAGCGTTCTGGAAAGTCACCGGCGCATAGGGTGCTTCGGCAGCAGCATGAAGGGACAGCATGGAAGATGCCAATACAGCAGCAGCCCCCCAATGCGAGAAGGGTTTGGTCATGTTCGTCTCCGTTTATGTTTTTACGCAAGTTAGCGCGCGGGTAGTGGAGTGTCCAATGACCTTTTCTGGCGCTGCGATAGCGAAACCAGCATGTCATCAACTTGTCATGCTCGTTCGCTATCATCCAGGATTTTGCATGGCCAACCGAACCTACAACGTGCTCTTCCTCAGCACGCAGAACACTGCCCGCAGCATCATGGCCGAAGCGCTGCTGAATGCCGTTGGCGGCCGCCGATTCCGGGCTTTCAGCGCAGGCAGCCGCCCTGCCGGCAAGCTGAATCTCTTCGCCGTCGAACAAATCCGGGCCCTCGACAACAACTTGACAGGCTTGCGCAGCAAATCATGGGATGAATTCTCTACGCCGGATGCCCCGGAAATGGATTTCGTCATCACCCTCTGCGATACCGCAGCGGGCGAGCCATGCCCTGACTGGCCCGGCCAGCCTGCCACCGCGAACTGGAATTTCCGTGACCCGGCTGCCACGCAGGGGCCGGTCCAAGAGATCCGCCAGGAGTTCTTCACGGTGTGCCGCGAAATCAAGACGCGCCTGGAAATCTTCCGCAACCTGCCCGAAGATGCTCTTGACAAAATGGCACTACAACGCAAAATAGCGAGAATTGCTGGCGTCCAGCTTTAACTCTCGCTATCCATGCTCGATCGACTTCGCACTTTAGCCGCCGCTTCACTGTTCTGCTTGGGGGCGGCGCAGGCCAGTGGCCTCGAATTCCGCTTCAACGACGACGCTGCCCGCCTGTACAGCGCAGCAGTGCAGAAAGGCGAGATTGATGCTCCCACGATAGAATCGATTCGCCGCCTGCCCGAGACCGCGGCCATGGTGCGCAAGATGCGGCTGAAAGATGCCGATGCGTTTGTCGAGTATCTGCGCGGTTTGGGACGTGATGCCAAACAGGTCGACTTTGCAGCCAGGGTGCAGGCCGATTTGGGACGTGATAGCAGCAGCAAGATCACGCTGGCGGCGAACGAGGTCACACGCCAGTTAAACGCCTATCTGCCAAACGAGTTTTCGGCCAAGCTGACCGTACATTTCATCTTCGGCGGCAATGCAACAGGTTTCGCCTTTGACGACGTACACGATGATGTCTACGTAAACCTGGCCCGATTCACGCAGGCGACTGCGGAAGAACTGGCCGAAGTGGTATCCCACGAACTGTTCCACGCGGTACAGGCGCACGTGATGACTGCACCACCGCGCCCGGCCCAAGGCGTGCCGCAGGCTACCACCGGCAAGACCTGGATGAATCGCCTGCTCTACGACCTGGTGCAGGAAGCGACGGCCGAACTTTTCACGCACCCGATTGCAAACCGCCCCGCCACTGCGTTCTCCGCACGCGGCAAGGAGCGTATCGAACGCAACCTTGCCCGCATCAAAAACATCGCAGCCTTGATGGAAACCAGCAGCCTGCGCCTGCTACTGGCCCCACCTCGCGATGAAGACCATTACGAGCGCATCTACGGCATGCTTTTCTACGGCGATTTCGGCGAGCTGGGTTATGACATGGGGTGGGTCATGGCCAATGCCATCGAGCGCAAGGATGGCAAGCAAGCCATCTTCCGCCTGCTGCAGGGCGAGCCGAAACAATTCGTCCTGCACTACCAGAAAATCGCCGAAAGCGACCCTGCCCTGTTCCGCTTCAACGAAGATTTCCTGAGCGCCGTAAGATCCCTCGGCGCACCATAAAGAACGCCGCCAGCCTTACTGGTTCTTCGGCACGGCCGGCAGTTGCTCCGCCCACTGGCGCGCCGAAACATCCAGTACCTGGCGGCGCTCCGCCGCGACCAGTGGCAGCAGTCGCGCCCGTGTAGTCCGGGCTGAGGCGCAGCCTGCATTGCGGTCGCGGCGCCCGAACTGGCGTTTGAGCACGCAATCGTATTCATACACCGCCGCGGCGTCTTCATATGCCGCTTCAAGCTGCTCCGGCAATTCTGCGGCGTAACGCACCACCAGTTGCGCGGCAGCGCCCTTGTAACCGACGTCGAAGGCGCCAGCCTGGTGGCCGTATTTGACCGCCTGGTTCAACGCACGCCAGGCGGGAGCCTGCTTCCGAATGTCGGTAATGGTTGGCGGCAGCTGCGTCTCCGAACTGCCATCCGCCGAGGTCATCGTCACGCCCCAGCCGGAATGTCCGGTGAGTGCCTCCTCGTGGCAAGCCAGCCGATTGTTTGCTTCGGCCGCGCGCAGGCGAATCGCATCGCGGTTGCCTGCCTCGGCTTCCTTCTGGTTTTCCTTCATCCAGCCTTTATAGGCGGCATTGGATTTTTTGCCGATCAGGACATCGCAGTCGTCCAGCTCCAGGTCTGCGGCATGCACGCTGGCACAGCCAAGGGTGGCCAGCAACATGGCGCACAGCAAACGTCCGGGTGTTTTCATCATTTTCATTCTCGCTCTCGCAGGGTGATCAATCAGTGTTTTTGGAATTCCATCGGGCGGCCCGATCCCTCCAGGACCAGGTTGCCATCCCTGACTTCCAGGGTGTAGTTGAAGGCTTTCGGCGCTGGCGCTGGCGGCTCGAAGTCAAACTGGTAAGTGCTGCGCCGGGCTTCGCCGGCAGCGACTTCATGCACCAGCCATCTACCGTCATCGACCTCCGGGTGGCTCACCGCGATCTTGCGTACCGGACCGCTAAAGCTGGCACGCCAACCCTGTTCGCCTGTGTATCCTTCGGCTTTGGTTGGCGCGTCACCCAATAGCATGACGTGGAAGTCTGGCACGCTGCTGCCCTGGTAGCGCAGGTCCACCAGCACCTGGCCCGGAGGAACGGCCACCACTGGCGCATCGGTCGACGCCCGCAGCGAGGCCGCACGGCGCGGGACGCTGTCGGAGCGGAACACAACCTGCTGGTTCCAGACCTTCCAGCTCCCTTGGGCAAATTCATCGACCGCGCCATAGGACATCGCATATTCGAATTTCCCATTCGGCCGCAACAGGATCTCCGCCCCGACCTCGCCCCTGCCGCTCAGGTAGTATTGGCCTGGCAGCTTGGCTTGCAGCGCACGATCGGCAGCCTTGTTCTTTTGCGCCGTCTCGTCCGACAAGCCTGGCCGCGCCGGCGTTTTCCAGCCTGCCTTGGCCAGCAGTCCCGGCAGCGCATCGTTCTTGCTGGCGCCAACGGCTTCCCACGTTCCGGAACTGAAACCTTCGCGGCGGATTCCCAGTTGCGGCAGGCGTTCCACCAGGTTTTGGCCCATCCATCCTTCGAGAAGCACGTTGCGCGACTCCGCCAGGTGCAATACCAGCCGCTCCTGCAAACCGCTGCACGCGCGGTCACTGGCCAAACCTTGTTCGCGCAATAGTTTCCAGTAATTCGCAGGGGCTTCCAGCAAGACCTTGGCCAACTGTCCGTTGGCCTTGAGGCAAACCGGCTTCAACGACAGGCTGAAGTCCTTGCTCACCAGGCGCAAAATGTCTGCGTCGAGCGACGCAACTGCCATGTCAAGCGCCGTGCCCCAGGAATGGGCTGTGGTGGTGTCGATCACGCCGCCGTGCGCCAGCAGGACTTTGAGCGCCTCCATTTTGCCGAGCGCAATAGCAAGTTCCACCGCATTTGGCTGAACGGTCTCATTAGGCATCTTCTCCCGGCGGTTCGGATCCTTGCCTTGCGCCACCATCAGCGGCAGCAAATCGGTCCGTCCGGCGCTGACGGCGAAACGCAGGAAATTCCGTGGGAATGACTTGATGAGTTCATTGCCGTCCGGGACAGGCTCACGCAACAAACCGTTTTCGATCAGGATCAGCGCCACCCTGCGGTCAGGCGCCCTGAATGCCGCATCCACAGCGTGGCCGCTCAGGCCTTCAGTGGATGCGCCGTTGGCGAGCAGTCGGCAGACGAGCGGAATATCGATGCGTTCCGGATCCTGCAGCACTTTTTCCAGCGACGCAGAGGGGTGCCCTGCCAGTGATGTTCTTTCGGCCAAAGCCTCTTCGCAGAGCCCGGCCCCGTATGCGGAGTGCGCGCTAGCCAAGCCGATCCCGAGGCCCAGCATGGCCAGCGCCAATTTTGCTTGCTTCATAAATGCTTTCGATTCCTGCGGTAAAGCCGCGACGGCCGCCATCATAATCCGAAAGCATATATTTCTTGCAACACCGTTGAAAGCGAGCCCGTCAGAACGCGCTTTTCACCACCCCGCCGTCTACGCGCAGCGCCGCACCGGTGGTGGCCGATGAAAGCGGACTGGCCACGTAGGCCACCAGCGAGGCCACCTCCTGGGGCGCCGCAAAGCGCTTGATCAGGGACGTAGGCCGAACGTGGTCGAAGAACTCCGCTTCCACCTGCTCGAAGCTCTTTTCGGCCGATCGCGCCATCCCTTCGACAAAGTCGCCGACGCCGCGCGATTTCGTCGGGCCGGGCAGGATGCTGTTGACCGTAATGCCGGTGCCCGCGACCGATTCCGCCAGCCCGCGCGACACCGCAATCTGAGCGGTTTTGGTCATCCCGTAGTGGATCATTTCAGTCGGAATCTGCACCCCGCTCTCACTTGAGATGAAAATGATGCGGCCCCAGTTGGCTTGCTTCATCGCCGCCAGCACCAGGCGCGCAAGACGCACGCCGCTCAGGACATTGACGTCGAAGAAGCGCAGCCAATCCTCGTCGGGAATGTCTTCAAAGGCTTTCGGCTCAAAGATGCCGAGGTTGTTGACCAGGATGCTGATGCCAGGATGGCGCCGGACGACTTCCTGCGCGGCTTCGGCCTGGCTGAGATCGCCAGCAAAACCCTGGACCGCCCCGCCTGTTTCCGATCGTATCCGGTCCACCGCCTCATCCACGCCCGCTTGCGACCGCCCATTGACGATGACGCTGGCCCCTTCCTGGGCAAGGGTGCGAGCGATGGCATAGCCGATTCCAGCCGTACTGCCACTTACCAAAGCCAACTTGCCATTGAGTTGCAAATCCATGGTGCTCCTCCTCGGTTTCTACATGAAAATTCAGTTTTCCCAGTATCCGCGGCGCAAAGCGATCGTCACGGCGTGGGTGCGGTCGCGCGCGTTGAGCTTTTGCAGGATGGTCTTCATATGCGCCTTGATGGTGTCCTCGCGCAAGCCAAGACACGCCGCCACTCGCTGGTTGGAATTGCCATCGGCGACAAAGCGTAGTACTTCCAGCTCGCGCTTGCTCAGGGTGTCCTGCCGGAAGCTGCTGGCCAGCGAGCAGGCAACCGGAGGGGGCAACTGCGCCTTTCCCGCGTGCACGGAAGCGATATAGCTTCCCAATTCGGTACGGGCCAGGCTTTTCAGGATGTAGCCGCTGGCCCCGGCTTTCAGCGCGCGCGCTACTTGCACATCGCCAGTGTAGGTTGTCAGGATAATGATGCGAGCCTGCGGGGCAATGCCGCAAATGGCGGCAGTGGCCGCGATGCCATCGCGCCCCGGCATCTGCAAGTCCATCAGGGTGATGTCTGGACGGAAGCGCCGGTATTGCTCTACTGCTTCGTCGCCATTCCCCGCCTCCGCCACCACCGAGAACCCTGCTTGCGCCGATAGCACCGCCGCTATCCCGCTGCGCATCAAGGGATGGTCATCCGCGATCAGGACACTGATCATTCCGCCGCTTCCAATTTCCATCACAGCACTCCTTGTTTGCCCACCCAAGCCTATCATCGGATCAGGGTGCTTACATCACCCTATCGGGTGTACGCCAGTGCCGCCGGCAACGACAGCTGCCATTCGGTGCCGTTGCCGGCACCGCTTCGCACAGCAAGCCTGGCGTTGATCCTGTCCGCACGCTCAGCCATGCCCCGCAGGCCCCAATGGTTCCGGCGTCCACCAACGGTGAGGATTTCAGCAGGTATCCCCACACCATCATCGCGTACGATACAGTGGAACTCCCTCGCGCCGTAATGAAGTTCCACCTCTATGCGGCCAGCGCAGGCATGGTTATAGGCGTTGGCCAGCGCCTCGCCGGCAATCGCCAGAGCTTCGCGCTGGATCGCGCCATCAAGCTGGCGCAATGTGCCGCGCATCTTGAACTGGATAGCGCTAGCTTCCTGCGGCCGCAGGCGGCTCGCAGCGGCCACCAGCGCGTCGGGGAAGCTGAGTTTGCCATCATCTTCCCCACGCAGTTCGCGAATGCGGCCACGGCCTTCATCAACGACCTCATCGGCCTGCTGCAACGCAGACTCCAGCTGGATTCGCATGGTATCTTTGACGGGCAGCCTCATGACGGCGGCGTGAATATGCAGGATCAGGCTCTGCACCGACTGCAGCAAGGTATCGTGCAATTCCCTGGCAATCCGTTCCCGCTCCCTTACCCGCTCTTGCAGGCGGTTAGCCATCTGTCGCGCCAGGCGGTTGATGTGCCAGCGATAAGCCATGCATGCAGCAAGCAGCAGCATCAGCCCGCATAGCCCCCTGAACCACCAGGTCTGTGTCAGCGTCGGGACGATTGTGAAGCGCGCTTCGGTTTGCTGATCGCCCCAATTGCCGTCGTAGTCCGATGCGGCGACACGGAAGGCGTAATCGCCGGGAGCGAGATTGCTGTAATAGGCGCTGCGGCTCCCCCCTGCCTCCCGCCATTCAGCATCAATCCCGTCCAGCCGATAACGAAAGCGCACCCTTTCCGGCATGGCGAGCGCGGCAGCCGTGAAGTCCATCTGCATGGTGGTAATTCCCGGGGCAAACCGCAGGCCATCCTGCAGAGCCTTGCCTTCTCCCGGCGGACCGATGGCTTTGATGATGGCAGGCTGGGCCGGCGAGGCTGGCACCCGTTTTCGCGGGTCCAGCCGGAATACGCCGGTCGACCTGACGATCCACAAGCGCGAGTCCGAAGCGGCAACCAGCGACGGCGATGGCGACACACGCGGCGCACTGCCCTCCAGCCCATCCAATTGATCAAGCCGCTCATAATGCACGCGGTAATCGACTGCCTGCTTGAAACGGCCGATCTCTTCGCCCGGAATGCGAAACAGGCCAGCCGCGGCATTCAACCACAGGTCGCCGTTGGCCAGTTCGACAATGCCGGAGATGCCGTCGAAGGTTTCGCCGCCGGTGCCGGTGACCTGCCTGAACCGGTTTGCCTCGAACAAGGCGAGCCCATTGTCGCCGCCGGCCCACACATGGCTACCGTTCGGATGCAGCGCCATGACCAGGCCGATCGCCAACCCATCGGACTGTCCGTAACTGCGCCACCGCGCACCTTCCGCGTGGGCCACCCGGCCGGGGAAGTAGCCAAGCCACATGCCACTTGCCTCCGACCGCGCGGTGACGCTGACCTCGCCATCTTCCCCGGCTTTCTCCCATTCACCGCCGGCCTTACGGCGGTACAAGCCTGACTGTTGAACTGCCGCCAGCAAGTCTCCATTCGGCTCGGCCAGCACACTGGTGATAATCTTGTTACCGAGCGCCGCGGGCAATGCAATCCTGCTGCTCTCCCCACCCTGGATGCGCCGCACGGCACCGTAAGAAGCCCCCCACAACGCGCCATCGCTGGAACGTGCGTAACTGGTCAGCATATCCGCCCAGCCTTCGCGGTTCTCCTGCCATAAGGGACGGATCCTGGCCTCGCCAGCGTCGTTGGCCAATACGTGATAGCCGCCGACCCAGACTCCACCATTGTCGTCAGCCATGATGGCCGCCCCCATCGCCGACTCGGGAAGCTCGATCCTGACCAGCCGCCGGGGGCGAAAACGATCGAGCCCACCCGATGTCGCGGCCCAGATATTGCCCTCCCTGTCTTCAAAGATCGCGCCCACCGTCCGGCCGCTCAAGCCTTGTGCGGGCCCGGTTCGGAAGGCCTCGTTCCCCGCGCGGTGTTCAAGCCCTTCTTTGTGGCCCACCCACAGGTTGCCGCTGCGGTCAAACAACAGGCTGGTCGGCGAGCCCAGGTGGAGCCACTGCGACGGAAGTTCCCCATGCCCCGGACCAGCCTGCCGGTTGAAACGGGCCAGGCCGGCATCCCAGCTCACCACACTGCCATCGGGCAGGTTGAACAGCACGCCGGTGCCGCTGGAAACAGGTGCCCTGGAGAACTGTGCTTTTCCGAGTGGAAGGAAATAAACGCCATTATCTCCCTGCGCCCAGAGCACGCCGCCGCGGTCGCGCATCAGGGTCTTGTACCAGCCGGCAGGAATGTTCCAGGAGCTTGCGGCAAGCTGCCACCGGTCGTTCTCAAGGTAGTACATGCCTTGTGCCGTCGCCGCCCAGATGCGCCCGGCACCGTCTTGCTCCACGCCCCACACTGCGCGGCTCGGCAAGCCATCCCTCTCACTGTAATTCCGGATGCGTCCATGCTGGAGCTGGGCCGCACCGCCCGTGCGATAGCCAATCCACAAGGAACCGTCAGGGAAGGCGTTGACTACGCTGACATTCCTGGTCAGCAAAGCGCCATTGGACGGTGCGAACTGTTCGAACTGCACCCCGTCAAAGCGATAGAGCCCGCTTGGCCCACCCAGCCACAGCCAGCCATCCTTGGTCTGCGTCATCGAAAGGATCATTGCCGGCGCCCCATCGCGCGCGGTCCAGCTGCTGTGGTGCAGGTTCAGCGGCGCGGAGGAAAGACTACGCGCCTGGGCCAATGCAAACGAAAACAGCAACATCAGGATGCAGGCAAACCTTTCCCAACTCAGCAATGGACTCGTCATGGCATCCGCAACCGGCAATTAGTAGTAATTCTGAATTGACTTGTTATTGCGACATTTTATAGAAACAAGTCACCCGAAAGTGTGTATGCCGGCTCTGGCCACTTGATTATCCTGACGTTTTCGCACCGGAGATCATCATGCAACGGACAATCACGAAGGCGCTTTGCCTGGGCCTGCTGTTCTTTTACACGGTTATCGGACTAGCCCATGCCCAGGCAACCAAGAGCAATTTTGCGGAAGTCAATGGTGTACGAATGCACTACCTGGCGGCGGGCAGGGGCGACCCCGTCATCCTGTTGCACGGGTACACCCAGTCCAGCCATATGTGGTTGCCGCTCATGGCACAACTGTCGAAGGACCATCTGGTTATCGCGCCGGACTTGCGCGGCTTCGGCCAATCAGGCTTGCCGCAGGGGCCTTATACAAAATCTGTAATGGCGCAGGATGTGCATGCGCTGGCAGCCAGCCTCGGCATCAAGTCAGCCAAGGTGGTCGGGCATGACATTGGCCTCATGGTCGCTTATGCCTACGCCGCCCAATATCCACAGGAGGTCAGCAAGATCGCCCTGCTGGACGCATTCCTGCCCGGTGTCGGCAATTGGAAGGATGTCTGGCTGCTGCGCGACTTGTGGCACTTCCATTTCTATGGCGAGACGCCGCTTGCCCTGGTCAAAGGCCGCGAACGCATTTACTTCGAACACTTCTGGAACGATTTCGCGGCCGATAAGACGAAGTCGCTGAGCGAAGCCGACCGCAAGTTCTACGCCAACGAATACGCCCAGCCTGGCCATATGCGCGCCGGCTTCGAAGTGTTCCGCGCCTTTGCCCAGGACGCGGAGGAGTTTGCGAAATACATGCAGACCCCTTTGACAATGCCAATGCTGGTGCTTACCGGCGAGAAGGCATCGGGCGAATTCCTGATACAGCAGGCCCGCCTGGTCGATACCAACGTCGAAGGTGTGGTGATCAAGAACAGCGGCCACTGGTTGATGGAAGAAGCAACTGCCGACGTGCTGCCACGATTGGTTCAGTTCCTAAAGTAGTAAAGCTTTGGCTGCCGCACCGGGCTAATCCCATGCCCGCGCTTGCGAGCGGTAACCGGTCCAGGTAAAGCCCAGGCCAACCGAGAGCCCGCTGTTCTTGCGGAACAGCGGGCTGTCGCGGTTGGCTGCATGTGCGTAGTTGTCGTAGCGGGTGAAGCCGAACACCCGCCAATCCTGGTTCACGCTGTGCGACAGGCTCACACCCAGCCGCGTCATCATGAGTCCCCCGCCCGCCTGATAAGCCGGGCGCGTGGGGTTCGCGTATTGCGGGGCGACTTCGTAAAAATACTGGTTCAGGCGGGCATTGCCAATCACAACGCCAATATTGGCGTCGGCCTGCCATTGCCGGTTGCTGCTGCTGGTTTCAAACACAAGCCGCGGTTCAAATACCAGGCCCTGGCGCCGGAAACCATTTCCCAGCTCGAGCGGAACACGCAGCGGCAGTTCCAGGCGCACGCGGTTGGGCGCCGATGGCCTGGTCAACAGCACTTTCAGGCGCGGGCCGAACTCCAGCAAGGAGTTCAGGTCCGGCATGCCGGCGCGCGCCGGCACGTCGTCGGAACGGGCCGGCAGCGACATCTGGAATCCAAGGTCGAGGTCCACGCGCTCGGTGTCGAACAGGCGCGCACTGATGCCGGAGCGGTCGGCACGCAGCACTTTGCCGCGATAGACCAGCAATGGCAGCACAAGCCCGCGTGTGGAACGGTCGGCGGAACCCGGATAGGCGGGCGTCGAAGCAACACCACCAAATAGCCCCAGTTCCCATAATGGCAAGTCCGGGGCCGGCGTTGGTGCTGCGGTCGCCTTCAACGCCAACGCCGCGATTGCGACGCCGATCGAAATTCGCTGTTTCATCCTGGGCGCTCCTTCCTGAATGCCGTGATGATACCGCCAAGCGGATCGATAGCAAAAAATCAACCGTGCCATAATGCCGTTTTTTACGGAATCACGCTGCCATGAAGCCAGCTGCCATCCTTACCGTTTTGCTGCTTGCCGCCTGCGACCGGAAAACCCCGGCGCCCCCCGAACATCAGCAAGCCGCACAGGCAAAGCTGAACACCATGAGTTGCCTTGCAGGCGACGTCAAACTCTCGGGAGCCGGAGAACCCGAAGTGGGCATTGGTGGATTCGGCATCCATGGCGACACGTTGAATGGCTTTGCACTGGGCCTGTCCGTTGAACAGGGAGGCAAGGTGCACCAGGTCTCAAGCTCGATCATCCCCTTGCCGATGCAGGCCGGGACGTACCACTTTCCGTCCCTGACTACGCCGGGGGCATCGTTCGGGTTCTACAACCTGAGGAACAAGGACGGCGATTTGTTGAGGGGGTACAACGGAGGGACGTATGGCCAGCAGTATTCGACGATCGAGAACGATCCCGAGGCAAAGCTCAAGGTCCAGATAAGCAAGATGCTTGTCTCCGATTCGCCGCAGCCGGGATTCAAGCGAGTCCATGCCGTGGGCGAATTCGAATTCAACGCAGCTGCCTTGCCCGCGGCCTCGCCTAGCGACGATTGCACCAGGAATGCCGTGGCGCGCTCGCTCGAATCCGTCAAGGCGGGCAAGCAAATCCTGCCGCTCTACGATGCGGCAGTTTGCGGAGCGGAGAAGAAGCACGTCCGGTGCGAGTTCGACATCGTCGCTGACTTTGCGAAGACCGACTGAACTCGCCCGCACCGGACGCCGGCTTTACTTCATCCCATCAAGCGCCTGGGCGATCTGCGACACCAGCAGCGCCCTCTGCTTGGCACGCACCCGGATGCCGTTGCCAATGCGCTTGGCATCGACCAGAGCATCGGCTGAGAAGTGTTCCTTCACGTACGCTTCCATCTTGTCCGCATCGGCGGCAGTGACCGAGCTGGCAACAATGGCCGGGTACATGCGATTGCCGGCAACCGAATCCTGGTTCTTCAGCAGCGCTTCACGGTGTTCGACTGCGAAGGCCCAGGCCTGGTCGACGTGCTCCGCCGCCGCCACGGTCGGCACCACCATGCTGGTCAACTGGATCGGCAACTCAGGCGAGAGTGCGATCTGCAGAGTGCGCTCGGAGAGCTTGGGATCGATGGCCATGGCCAGCGAACGGGCGAAGCGGTTGCGTTCCTCGATCGACTGCGACTTCAGCGCCAGGCCTTTAAGCGCATCGTAAGTCGCCTCGTCCGCGTAGCGTCCCACCACCGACATCACGAAGCCCAGCGAAGACGGCGGCAGGCTGGCCGGATCCGCCAGGTAGCGCTGGAAGCGCGTGCGTGCTTCGGCAATCACTTTCTCGTCGCCCGTGCGCGCCAGCACGCCGGCCAGCGCGGTCCGCAGCTGGCGGTCTTCAACGGACTCGCCCGCTTTTTCCTCCCAGCCCAGCGACTGGAATTTCGGCAGCACCAGGGTGGCGATGTATTTGCCAAGCTTGGCGCGCTCCGGCGTGCCCTGCGCCAGGTTGTAGAGGTTGCCGAGGTTGCTCAGCATGGCACCCCAGACGGCCAGGCGAGGCTCGTCCTTGAACTGGCTGGCCAGCGCCAGGTAGCGCGCCAGCGGAATGCGTTCGCTCACCACCATGGCCCAGGCGTCGCCCAGCAGCTTGACGCGGCTCGCGTCCGGCAACTTGGTCGCCATGGCAGCCAGCGCGTTGAAGCTGCCATCGTCATACTGGACGCGGTAATAGCCGACGCTGTCCGGATCCACGATCAGTTGCCCATCGCAGCCTGGACGCGTCACCGTGGTACTGGCGCCTGCCAGCATGGTGTAATCGGCCTTGCCGCCCACCGCGCCGATGGCAACCGGGATATGCCACAGGCGCTGCGGCACCGGGCTGCCGTCAAGCACGAAAGGCTGCTGGGTCAAAGTAATCTTGCGCTGCCCCTTTTCGCAGCTCTGGGCCACCTTCACCACCGGCACGCCAGCTTGCGTGGTCCAGTCGGAAGCCAGCGTGGCGACAGGCTTGCCGGAAGCCTTCTCCAGTGCCGCCCACAGGTCTGCCGTCGTCGTATTGGAGTACTTGTGCTTGGCCATATAGGCCTGGATGCCCTTGCGGAAGGTATCCTCGCCAAGATACGCCTCCAGCATGTGCAGGAAGGCCTGGCCCTTGCCGTAGGTGATGGCGTCGAAGACGCTGTTGGCCTGCTCTTCGTTCTCGACCTTGGTCTGGATCGGGTGGGTGGTGGCGCGCGCGTCGAGGTTCATCACGCTTTCGCGATCGACCATTGCGTCGAGTTGTACGCGCCACTCGGGATGGAATTGCGCGGTCGCCTTGGTGCCCATCCAGGAAGCAAAGCCTTCGTTGAGCCAGAGATTGTCCCACCAACCCATAGTGACCAGGTTGCCGAACCACTGGTGGGCCATTTCATGCGCCGTGACGGCGAACACGGTCTGCTTGGTGCTGTCCGGGTTCTTCTTCGCGTCGTACAGCAGGGTCGCTTCGTTGTAGACAATGCCGCCCCAGTTTTCCATCGCACCGTTCATGCCGGGAATGGCAATCTGGTCCAGTTTGGCCAGCGGGTACGGCTGGCCGAAGTAGTTGTTGTAATAGCGCAGGAGGTCTTTGGATGCATCCAGCGCAAACTGGGTCGAACCTTCCTTGCCGAGGGTGGAAACAACGCCGATTTCAACGCCGTCCTGGGTGGCGACATTGCGCGCCATCTCGCCAGCCACCAGCACGAACAGGTAGCTTGGCATCTTGGGCGTGACACCGAAAGACACGCGCTGCAAGCCGTTGGCCAGGGTTTCCTGCTTTTCTGCCGGCGTGTTCGAGAAGGCCTTGAAGCTTGCCGGCACATCCACCGTCAGCTTGAACCTGGCGCGGAAGGATGGCTCGTCCCAGGTCGGCAGCAGGCGGCGGGCATCGGTCGGCTCCATGGTGGTGGCGAGCAAGGATTTGTCGTCCGCCCCGTTCTTGTACTTCAGGTAGAACAGGCCGCGCGGCTCGCGATTGACCACGCCGCGGAATTTGAGCGCGAGCGTATATTTGCCCGGCGCCAGCGGCTTGCCCAGTTTGAAGCTGAGGGTTTGCGCCTGCTTGTCGAGCATCGGCTCAAGCCTGGTGTCGGCCAGCCCTTTCCCGCTCAGGGTGGCAGCATCGATTTCCATGTTCAGGGCGTTCAGCATGATGGTCGAGGTGGCCTTTTTCACCTCGATCTCCACGGTTTCCGAACCGCTGAAAGTATTGTTCGCAACATCCGGCACCAGGTGCGCCGTATATTGAAGCGGGATCACGTCCTTGGGCAGCTTGCCCGGCGTGGCATCAAAGGAAAACGGCGCTTCGGCGTGCGCGCCCATGGCAGCCAGCGACAAGGCAAGTGCGGTCAGGGGTAGTCTCATGGATTCTCTCTTTTTTAAAGTGGCTCGGATTGGCCAGCTTGAATTCTATGGGTGCGGTAATGCCCCAGTGCCCTGCTTGCGACGAACGGCAGGATTGCAGTTATGAGATGCAAAAATAGCCACACCAACGGTTTGATTCCTCAGCGCAGGGGCGTTTCGTGTATGCTGCGGGCATGAATCAAGACACCGATATCCAGCTCAGCGGGCCATTCAAGGCGCTGGACGGCTCCGGCCGCACCGTCGACATCAAATCCCTTCGAATCTTCGATGAAGGCTACGGCGTGATCGACCTTTATGTCGATCTGGCCGCCCCGGCGACCGACGGATTGCACAAGGACCAGAAGTTGATTGCCGAGATAAGCGCACGCCTGCGTGCCCTGGGCTACAACGGTCCCGACCTGGCGCCCGGTGATCCGGTCATCCAGGAAAAACGGCTTGTCGTCCTCGACACGCCTGACGAATTCCTTCCCTTTGCCGTGCGCAAGGGCTTCAAGGACCTGACAGCAGAGTTTGACGAAGAGTAGGCGCACAGGCGGGCGCCAAAGCGCCCGCCTTCTGCTTACCGGCCGGGGTTCAAATATGCAGCGCGTGCCCCAGGGCCCGCAACGCAGCTTCCTGGATCGCCTCGCCCAGGGTTGGGTGCGCGTGGATAGTGCCTGCCACGTCTTCCAGCGTCGCGCCCATTTCGATCGACTGGGCAAACGCGGCCGACAACTCGGAAACCGCCTTCCCTACCGCCTGCCAGCCGACGATCAGATGATTGTCGCGCCGCGCGACCACCCGCACAAAGCCGTCCTTCGATTCAAGCGACATGGCGCGCCCATTGGCGGCGAACGGGAACAAGGCGTCGATGCAATCGATGCCCTGCGCGCGTGCCGCCTGGGGAGTAGCGCCGACCACCACCACCTCCGGATCGGTAAAGCACACTGCCGCAATGGCCGCGGGGCTGAAATGACGGCGTTTGCCGCTGATGATCTCGGCCACCATCTCGCCTTGCGCCATGGCGCGGTGCGCCAGCATCGGTTCGCCGGTCACGTCGCCGATCGCCCACACGTCGCGCATCGACGTGCGGCACTGGTCGTCGACCTTGATGAAGTGGCCATCCATGTCGATGCGAAGTTTTTCCAGGCCGAAGCCGCGCGTGCTCGGACGCCGCCCGACCGCAACCAGCACCTGGTCTGCCGCCAAGGACGACTCTTCACCGGCAGCATTGCGGATGCGTACCGCCCCACCCGCCTCGTCCAGCCCCAGCACCGAACAGCCAAGGTGGGTCTCAATGTCCAGTCCCTTGAGGGCGATGGCAACCGGCCGTGTCAGGTCCGTATCGTAGGCCGGCAGTATTCGATCCTGGGCTTCCACCACATGGACCTGCGCCCCCAGCTTCGCATAGGCGATACCCAGTTCAAGACCGATATAGCCTGCGCCCACGACCACCAGCTTGCCAGGCACGGTCTTGGGCGATAACGCTTCGGTCGCGCTGATCACCGGCCCGCCAAACAGCATGAAGGGCAATTCAGTGGCGTGCGAGCCAGTCGCCAGCAACAGGTGCTCGCAACCGATACGCTGGGGGCTTTCACCGTCGCGTATCACTTCGACGGTCTTGCCATCGACGATATTGGCCCAGCCCTTGACGACGCGCACGCCGCTCTTCTTCAGCAGCGCGGCCACGCCACCGGTCAGGCGCCCGACGATGCCATCTTTCCACAGCACGGTCTGGCCGATGTCGATGCGTGGCGCCTGCACCGAAATGCCAAGCGCCGAACCGCTTGCGAAATGACTGGCCTTTTCAAACTCCTCCGCCGCATGAATCAGCGCCTTCGAAGGAATGCAACCGACGTTCAGGCAGGTGCCCCCCAGTTCGCCGGCTTCGACCAGGGTCGTAGGTATACCGAGCTGCCCGGCACGGATGGCCGCGATGTAGCCGCCAGGACCTCCGCCGATCACGAGCAGCGTAGTTGTGTGTTGGTTCATCGATTACTCCACAAAGAGCATCGCTGGGCATTCCAGCAAGGCGCGGATGGCTTGTACGAACTGCGCGGCGTGCATGCCGTCCACCACGCGGTGGTCGAACGAGGACGACAGGTTCATCATCTTGCGAACCACCAGTCCCCCTTGCCGTACCATGGGCCGCTCCACGATCTTGTTGACGCCGATGATGGCGACTTCAGGATGGTTGATCACGGGCGTGGTGACGATGCCGCCCAGCGCGCCCAGGCTCGAGATGGTGATTGTCGAACCGGATAACTCGTCGCGCGTAGCCTTGCCGGTACGCGCGGCATCGGCCAGGCGCCCTATCTCGGAAGCGCATGACCACAGGTCGCGCGCCTCGGCGTGCCGCATCACCGACACCATCAGGCCGGCGTCGGTCTGGGTGGCGACACCCAGGTGAACCGCGCCGTACTGCGTCACCACGCCGGCATCGTCATCGAAGCGCGCGTTCATTTGCGGGAACTGGCGCAATGCGACCACCAGCGCACGCGCCAGCAATGGCAGCACGGTCAGCTTGCCGCGCTCCTTGCCCCATTCCTCGTTCAGGCGGGCACGCAGGTTTTCCAGCTCCGTGACGTCGATTTCCTCAACGTAGGAAAAGTGCGGGATGCGGCGCTTCGACTCCTGCATTTTCTGAGCGATCTTGCGGCGCAGGCCGATCAGGGGGATGGCCTGCTCGCCATGATTCTCCCGGTAGCCGGTAGCAGCAGCGGGCGATGCCCCTTGCTGACCACGCGCGACGTAGGCCTCAAGGTCGGAAAGCAGGATGCGGCCGGCCGGCCCGCTGCCATGCACGAACTGCAGCTCGACGCCCATGTCCCATGCACGCTTGCGTATGGCCGGCGACGCGAGCGGCCTTTCGCCGGGCTCGCGAGCCACGCGCACAGAGCTGGCCACTGACGCAGGCGGAGGCGCCGCATGCGTAGCCATGGCAGGCGCCGGCGCAGGCTTTGCGGCGGGCGCTGCCGGCGCGGCCACCGGCGGCGCTGCAGGCACCGGGGCTGCGGCCACAGGCTGTGCCGGCGCGGCAGGCTTGGCCGCCTGCGCTTTCAGGTTGCCCTCGCCCTCCACTTCAATATGGATCAGGTCCGCGCCTACGGCCATCACCTGGCCCGCAGCACCACCGAGCATGGCAACGGTGCCGTGCACCGGCGAAGGAATTTCAATCGTGGCCTTGTCGGTCATGACGTCGGCCAGGATCATGTCTTCGGTCACGGCATCGCCCACCTTGACATGCCACATGACCAGTTCAACTTCTGCGATGCCCTCGCCAATGTCAGGCATCTTGATGACGTGAATACCCATCTTTATGCCTCCACCGCACGTTTGAACGCAGCGCCGACGCGGGCCGGCCCCGGGAAATACGCCCATTCCTGCGCGTGCGGGTAAGGAGTATCCCAGCCCGTCACGCGCTCAATCGGCGCTTCCAGATGGTAGAAGCAATGTTCCTGCACCAGCGACACCAGTTCGGCGCCGAACCCGCAGGTGCGGGTCGCCTCGTGCACTACGACACAGCGGCCAGTCTTTTTCACCGATTCGACGATGGTCTCCAGGTCCAGCGGCCACAGGCTGCGCAAGTCGATGATCTCGGCGTCGATGCCGGTTTCCCGCGCCGCCGCCTCGCATACCCACACCATGGTGCCGTAGGCGAGCACCGTGAGTTGCTTGCCCGGCCGGAAAACTGCCGCCTTGTCGAGCGGCACCGTGTAATAGCCCTCGGGCACTTCGCCCAGCGGGTTCTGCGACCAGGGCACGACCGGCTTGTCGTGGTGACCGTCAAATGGTCCGTTGTACAGGCGCTTGGGCTCGAGGAAGATCACCGGATCGTCATTTTCGATCGAGGCAATCAGCAAACCCTTGGCGTCATAGGGATTTGACGGCATCACCGTGCGCAGCCCGCAGACATGGGCAAACACCGCCTCCGGGCTCTGGCTGTGGGTCTGGCCGCCATAAATGCCGCCGCCGCAAGGCGTGCGGATCGTGATCGGCGCCGTGAAGTCGCCTGCCGAGCGGAAACGCAGCCGCGCCGCCTCGGACACGATCTGGTCGTAAGCCGGATAAATGTAATCCGCAAACTGGATCTCGATGCACGGCCGCAGGCCATATGCGCCCATGCCGATTGCCACGCCAACGATGCCACCCTCGGAAATCGGCGTATCGAACACGCGCGATTTGCCGTACTTCTTTTGCAGGCCCTCGGTGCAGCGGAACACGCCGCCAAAGTAGCCCACGTCCTGGCCGAAGACCACGACGTTTTCATCCTTCTCCATCATCACATCCATCGCCGAGCGCAGCGCCTGGATCATGGTCATGGAAGTTTTCACTGTATTCTCCGCCATCTCAGATCCCCAGTTGCTGACGTTGCACGCGCAAGTGTTCCGGCATGTCCTTGTAAATGCCATCGAACATTTCCGCGGGGCTGAAGGTATGGCCGCTGGCCATGGTGCCGTATTGCTCGGCCTCTTTTTGCGCCGCCAAAACTTCCGCTTCCAGACGCTTCTGGGTTTCGTCGTGCTCCTGTTCCGACCAGGCACCGGCCTTGATCAGATACTGCTTGAGGCGCGCGATAGGATCTCCCAGCGGGAAATGCGACCAGTCGTCGCCGGGGCGGTACTTCGATGGATCGTCCGAGGTCGAATGCGGACCCGCGCGGTACGTCACCCATTCGATCAGGCACGGCCCGAGGTTGCGGCGCGCCCGCTCGGCGGCCCAGCAAGACGCCGCATACACGGCGAGGAAATCATTGCCGTCGACGCGCAGCGATGCGATGCCGCAGCCAACGCCGCGTGCGGCAAATGTCGTGTCCTCGCCACCGGCGATGGCCTGGAAGGTCGAGATGGCCCACTGGTTGTTGACCACATTGAGGATCACCGGTGCGCGATAAACGTGGGCGAATGTCAGGGCTGTGTCGAAGTCCGCCTCGGCGGTGGCGCCGTCGCCGATCCATGCCGAAGCAATCTTGGTATCGCCTTTAATCGCTGACGCCATGCCCCAGCCCACAGCCTGGATATATTGCGTCGCCAGGTTGCCCGATATGGAGAAGAAGCCGGCTTTCTTTACCGAGTACATGACCGGCAGTTGCCGGCCCTTTAGCGGGTCGCGTTCGTTCGACATCAGCTGGCAGATCATGTCCACCATCGGATAGTCGCGCACGACCAGGATGCTCTGCTGGCGGTAGGTGGGGAAGCACATATCGTCCACGTTCAGCGCGAGCGCCTGCGCGGTGCCGATCGCCTCCTCGCCCAGGCTCTGCATGTAGAACGACATTTTCTTCTGGCGCTGCGCCATCAGCATGCGGCTGTCGAAGATGCGGGTCTTCATCATGGCGCGCAAACCCTTGCGCACGACCTCGATATCGATCTTCGGCGCCCAGGGCCCGACCGCGTTGCCATCCGAGTCGATCACGCTGATCAGGGAGTACGCAAGATCGCGCGTATCCATGGGGGCCACGTCGACCTCCGGACGCCGCACGGCACCGGCCGGCGACAGGCGCAGGTAGGAAAAATCGGTTGCACAGCCTGGACGTCCCGTGGGTTCGGGCACGTGCAGGCGAAGTGGTTCGCCCTTGCTCATTCAAGATTCCTTCATGTGCGATGGTGACGCACTTGGGGTGATCAATCCTGGCGGGCTTGCAGCGGGTAGCGACGGCCAGCCTGGACTGTGGAACCGCCCGCCGCGGATCGCAAAACGGGCACGAAAAAACATTTCCTCAAAAGCAATGGAAGGGTAGCATGCTTTGCCGTTCTCATGCACGCTGCAGAGCAATGGAAAATGTTCACAATTAAAGTTTCGCCAACTGGCTGCCGTTAAACGGGCATGAGCTCCATATCCCAACTCTCGAACTGGCAACCGGCTACCCGCTACGCTGCCCCTTCGCCTGCACGCAACGTCAATCCGATCGTCGCCAGGCTCGACGCCGCCGCGTCCTCGCAGCCATCAACCATCGTCACGCTGAGTCCGGAGGCGATTGCCGCTGCCTCCGCCCCAGTCACCACAAGCCAGCGCTATCAGGACCTTGGCGCGGAGATGCTCAAGCAGCTTGGTGCCGGATCGGCCATTCCAGCCGAACATGCCAGATTGCCGGATGAGGTCGACAACAAGTTCACGCTCGGCATCACGACACAAAGCGGCGCCAGGGTCGACCTTACATTGGCTGATGTGGATGGCGAAATGATCTATCAGGTCAGCTCCAGCGACGAACTGGATGAGGACGAGCGCAAGGCCCTGTCCGAACTTGCCAAAGGCTTCCAGGCCGCCATCGACGGCATGACGGGGACGAGCCCCGCTGTCCGCCTAAGCGGGCTGACCCAGCTCGATGGCAAGTTTGTGCAATCCATCGATTTCCACGCCGAGGTGGCCGGTCCCGACTCCACCACGCAGACCCTGGATTTCCACATTGACGAAACGATGCGCAAGGCGAGCGTGGCGGGGCCTGACGGAAGCGCCGAAGTGAACGTGGACACCAGCACCCTGGAACACGCCGGCACCAAACAGCAGCAGTCCAAGGCAATCAGCAGCTACCTGGCCCAGTTCGACCAGGCCGTCTCGCGCGGACACGGCGACAAGAAGCTGATGTCCATGTTAAAGGACGCCTTCTCCGACCTGAACCGGACTGCCATCGCCGAAAGCCGCGAAGACTTCCTCGCCAAACCGTCGAAGTGGCAGCTCAGCTCCGGCGACCGTTCCGCCCTGACCGGCCTTTCCGATTTCAGCGCTTCGATCAGCCAGACGCCAAAATCCAGCAACCCGCGCAAGGACTGGGAAAAGGATACGTTCGCCTACGATGTTTCGCAGTCGACCAAAATTGAGGGCACCAGCCACGAAGACCGCAAAATCGCCCAAAGCCAGCAATCACAGCTGAGCGCCAAGTTCCATACAGAGATCGGCAAATCCGGTCCACCGTTTTTCGATGGCACCCTCGAGACCCAAAACTATGATTACCATCAGATAGACGACAGCGCGCGCAGCGATGTCGCCCTGAATTACCGGCTTGGCAAATTGAAGAAAGCAAGCTTGCAGCAGGTTGCCAGCCAATCGGAGCAGGTGCAGACCTTCATTCTCGGCAAGCTGAAGTCGGACAAAACCAACCCGAGCCAGCAGTCGCTCGTGCGCGACCTGCTCGCCCCCATCACTTCTTATGAAAGCATCAAAGGCGAAGACACGCTGAACGAGAATATTTTCCTGCTTGGCGTTCCCGGCGAGCTCGTAGTACGCGGCCAGCAGTTCTAATGCTCATGGAGCTTGCCGCCCTTCGCCGGAACCGTGACGTCGACCGTTTCCGCAGTGAGAATCTTGTGGTCGGGATTGGCCAGCTCCATCAGGATCTTGTGCGGGCCCGGGGGCAATCCCACGATGATGACCGGGTCCAGGCTCGTATGCGCCCAGGTGCCCGGCCGCCCATCGACGGTCACGTGAACATGCCCGATGTGCGGCGAAACCTCGGCTGCCTTGGCTCCAAACACAGGCATGATGCGCAAATTCTCTGTCCGGAACTGGATGATTACGACGCCACGCGCGAGCGCATCCGCTTGCGGAGGATAGGCGATGAGCTTGGCCTCCGGTTCCGCCGCGAGGGGCAGGACAGCAGGCGGGCGGTCGGACTGCGCCCAGCCAACTGCGTGTAACGCCGTGCCAGACACAATGGCCAGGGCAAATCGGACCGTGGTTCGCATGATTGCTTCCTTTCGGCTGGACGACGAGGGATAACCGCACTATTCCAAGTGTGGTCGTCAGCCATCGGTTGTCAAGGACCAAAGGCGACACGGCGCCGGTGATCGACAGGCGCGCTTCCCAAGTTCTTCTTGTCATCCTGCTGGATTGCGTGCCGTGACGATCCATGCCGCGCCGCCGATCATCACCGAGCGCTCACCAGGAAGGCCCGCGTAGGCGGCACGAACTGCGGCTGAGGCGCGGGCGCGGATGTCGGCGGGCTGATCAGCGAGCACACGCGACAGCGGGCCGACCTCGAGCGCCATTTTCACCGCGTCGTCGATCGCCGCTTCCCGCGTCTCGCCCTCGCCCAACGGAACGGGCGCATCGAACGGCGCGATCGCAATATCGCTGAAGCCGGCCTCCGCCAGGATGCGCCTCACCCGTCCCTGGTCCCCAAACGAAAATGGGCCTGGGGCTTCGGGATTGGGCGGCGCGATCGGCGGGAGGATGGCCTTGATGGCCTCCATCGGCAGCCTCACCCAATCATTCTCGGCCGCGCCGCGCCAGCAGACGAAAGCGACTCTTCCGCCCGGCCGTAGCGCACGCCGCATATGGGCAAACGCCCCTGTCGGATCGTCGAAGAACATGACCCCGAAACGCGAAAACAGGATGTCGAAGGTACCCTCGGGCAGCCCGGCATTGCTGGCATCGGCCACCTGGAACAGGACCGGCGTCTCCTGCGGCGCAAGCGCCCGTGCTCGACCGATCAGCGCTTCGGAAATGTCCACGCCCAGCACTTGGCCTGCCGCGCCAACGCGGGCGGCCAACGCCAGGCTTGACGCCCCCGCGCCGCAACCGACGTCGAGCACCCGCTCGCCCGTCGCGGGCGCGGCAGCCTCAATCGCGGCCTGGCCGAACACCGCCACCATGGCGTCGAGCCGGGACTGGTTGGCAACCCAACGCTCTCCGCTAGGGCCATTCCAGTCGGCGACCTGATAAGCATTTTGCGCTGCCATGCCATCTCCTCCTTCTGCACTCAAGCCAGCATCGATTGCTGGGCGAAGATACCCGCCATCGCGCCCTGCGATGAGGCCTGGGTGACTGAGGGCAGGAACGGACTAGCGAGGTCACCGGCGGCATAAATGCCTGGCACACTCGTTTCGCGGCGCTCGTCGACCTTGAGGACGATGCCGGTTGGCGTATCCGCGGTGGCGAGGCGCAATGACTCATGCAGGCCTGCAGACGGCTTGTTGCGAGGTTGCGCGAACAGGACGTCGACCGCGATATTGCGGCCAGAATCGAGATTGACGGTGGAGATATGCCCCTTTTGATGGGCGATTCCGGCGATCCGGCCATCAGCGACAGCTATCTGCCGGCGCGCCAAATCGGCCTGGATCTCGGACGGAATCTCATGGCCGTCAGAGAAGACCGTCAGCTTGTCTGTCCAATGCTGGAACAGCTTGACTGACTGGTACGATTGGGGGCCAGTCCAGAGCACGCCCCAATGCCGGCCGGCGACTTCAAAGCCATCGCAATAGGGACATGGCACGATGGAGGTACCCCAGCATTCGGCAAAGCCGGGGACATTTGGCATCTGGTCAGCGACGCCATAGCTCAGGATCAGGCGGCGCGCTCCAAGGCTTTCACCATTGCCAGTGAGGACCGAGAAATTGTCGATGGCGCCGGAAATGCTTTCGGCGCGGGCATTGACCAGGCTGATCGCGGGATAACGCGCCAGTTGCTGCCGCGCCTCGGCCAGGATGTCCAGCGGCGGCTTGTGGTCGTGGCCGAGCAGGCCATGCGAGTGGCCAGCGAAGCGATTGCGCGGCAGGCCGGTATCGAGAACGGTGACCTTGCGGCGGGCACGGCCGAGCTGAAGAGCAGCGGCGAGGCCGGCAAAGCTGCCGCCGATGATGATGACGTCATTCATGGAAAGGGGCTCCGGGAAACGTGATTTGGGGGCCAGGCTCATCCCTGGCCACTAGCTTGCATATTTCAGATACTCCGTGGTATCGTAATACCCTATTTTAAATACTGTCGAGTACTATAATTTTGATGAGCGAATACAAGCAGGGCCGGCGCGGCCGCCCCGTCAACGAAGCGCTGGGAGAAACGATCGTCGACGCCGCATTCGAACTCTTTGTGGAATTGGGTTTTCAAGCGACGACCATGGACAAGGTTGCCCAGCGGGCGAAGATCTCCAAGCTAAGCATCTATCGGCACTTTGAGAACAAGGAGGCGCTGTTCAGCGCAGCCATGTCGGCCCGTTGCCAGCAGTTCGCACCACAGGCGTTAGTTGAAAGCGTCGACGGTTCGGCCGAAGATCAGCTCATGGCGATAGGATCATCCCTGCTTCGCACGCTGTTGAGCCCGGATGTCCGCGGTGTCGAAGCAATGGTTATGGCCGACAAGACGAATCAGCAGTCGTTGAGCAGGCTCCACTACGAAGCCGGGCCCGCTCATGTCATCGCGCTCATCGAGGCCCTGTTGCGTCAGTTGCACGCGCAGGAGGTTTTGAACGTCCCCAACCCTCTCCAGTCCGCACGCCTGTTTGCAGCGCTTCTCAAAGGCTCCGATCTCCTGCTTATCGCACGCTTCGATGAGGCGAGAGCAGAGGCTGAAATCGCATCCTATTGCCGCTCGGCCGTCGCCATGTTCCTCGCCGCGCACGCTCACAGCCACGACACGCGCGGATAGCGATCTTTAACGCTGAGAGCGCCGTCGAAACTCGCCTGGACCCACGCCATGGTGCCGCGAAAAGGCACGGCTGAATGCGGCTTCCGACTGGTAGCCGACGGCTTCCGCCACCCCGGCAAGCGCGCCGCGCCTTTCCCCCAACAGTCGCGCGGCCTCTTGCATACGGATCTGCGTAAGCATTGCAGCTGGCGGCATACCTGCTGCCTTCGTGAAAATGCGGGCAAATGTGGCGCGCGACATAAAGCATTTTAGGGCCAGGCTCTCGAGAGTCCAGGGCTCCCCAGGCTGATGAACCATCGCTGCCAGTGCTGGCTGCAGACGCTTCTCTGCAAGCACGCCAAGCATGCCCGGTGGCGGAAGCGCGCTCTCAGTCCACGCTCGTAGCAGCAACGCGAACAACGCTGAAGACAACTGGTTCAAAATGGCGGCCGCACCAGGTCGTTCGTGCTCGGCTTCCGACTGAAGCAGATCGACCAAGGCGCGCAAATTCCCCTGTCCACCAGTTTGTACGACGATGAAGGACGGCAAACTTCTCAGGAAGGCGAGCCCATCGGCTCCGAAGCGAAACTCACCACATAACACGTCGGCAGGCTCGCCTTCTTCCGTGTTGGTGACCAGCCTAAGCGGATGGGAACCAGGCTGCGATTGTCCCTCGGAAGCACGCGTAAGCTCCCCGGAATAGATCAAATGCGGGTCGCCGTGCAGGATGACAACTATGTCGCCCTCTTTCAGTGGGATTTCCCTGCTGCTGGCGACTTTCAGCAGCGCCTCACCCCGTGTCAGGAGGTGATACGGCACCACGCCTTCAGCAACCGAAGGATGGTCAATCACCCAAGGTGCGGCGAAATGGCAGCGCACATCCAGGGCAGTGTGGGGGTAATGGAAAGACAATATTTTGCTAAGCGTATCCATGAGACGAATGGGCATTTTATTGCGCTTATTAGTTATTCAAAGTCGCATCCGCACATTCTACAATTTCCTCATCAAAACTTACTTTGGAAGGAAATTATCATGTCCCGCCTCTTCAACCAAGCAATCGACCTAGCCACAGGCGAAGCAGCCCAACTGTTTTCAGGCATCAAAAAAGCCGTTGGAATGGTGCCTAATGCTTACGCTGCAATCGGAAATAACAGCCCGCTCGCTCTGCAGGCGGTGCTGACCCTGGAAAGCTCGTTGAATAAAGCCAGCATCAATCATCAAGAGCGGGAAGTGGTGAAACTCGCTGTCAGCGAAGATGCCTTGTGCGATTACTGCTTGGCGGCTCATACACTTTTCGGCACGAAAGCGGGTCTTAGCCTTGACCAAACGGTTGCGGCCAGGCATAACCAAGCTACTGGCGACCACAAACTGGATGCGCTGGCGGCGTTCGTTCACCTGCTTGCAACCACCAATGGCACCGTGCCAAGGGAGTATGTGGAGGCAGTGAAGGCAGCAGGATATACCGATCAACAGATCGTGGACGTCTTACTGACCATGGCGAGCATCAACTTCACCAACCTGTTTAACCGGGTCAACGATACTGAGCTCGACTTTCCTGCTGCACCCTGACTAAAACCCGGGCAATGATGGCGTCGAGGGCTTGGCGACAAGTGCCGAGCCCTCGCGCCAGCGCCCGCTATCAGGCCACAACAGTTTAACGGCGAAGAACGTTACGCTCCGCCGACCACCGAGGCGGAAAGCAACAGCTCGTCGACTAGCGCAAGGCTTGTAGTACCCGGCATCAGGTAAGGATCAAATGCGGCCGAAGCGCTGTAGCGTAAAAGCGTTGCCGGATTAAGTTTTTCAAGGTCCACCTGCCCCATCACCCACCCCGAGTATCGTCGCTCACCGACTTCGGAATAATGAAGGAGGGTGACATCGGAGTGACGGGGGTCCGTGATGAGTCTGGCGTACAGCGCATTGACTTGCGGACGCCCGCCTTCCAGAAGCTGAATAAAGAAGCGCTCGGTAAAGCAGAGCACGCCGGTAATGCCGGCCCGGGGATTGTTGCGACAGGACTGTTGAAGGATCTCGGCAATTGTCTCGCGATCGGTATGCGAGACTGCACTACTGCAGTAAAGGAGCTGTACCAGCATTGCCGTCTCCTCAACGTTTGATCAGGGAAAAGAACTCGGCACGAAGTGCCGCTTCCTTCAGGAAGACTCCGCGCATGACGCTATTCGTCATGAGGGAGTCATCATCTTTAACGCCACGCCAATGCATGCAGAAATGATCAGCTTCCATCACCACTGCCAATCCATCCGGCTTTAACTTTTCTTGCAGGACTTCGGCTAGCTGAACCACTGCCTCCTCCTGAATCTGGGGGCGGCTCATTATCCAGCTGGCGAGGCGTGCATACTTCGACAAGCCGATGAGATTCGAATGCTGGTTGGGCATGACGCCGACCCATACCCTGCCTATTATTGGACAAAGATGATGCGAGCAAGCGCTGCGAATCTTGATCGGCCCAATGATCATCAGTTCGTTCAGTCGTACGGCGTTCGGGAACTCTGTGGTAGAAGGCGCCGCGGCATAGCGCCCGCCGAAGACTTCTTGCAGATACATCTTGGCTACCCGCCTTGCGGTCTCGCGGGTATTGTGATCGTTGCTAGTGTCGATCACGAGGCTTTCCAGCACGAATTGCATGCGCTCGCCGACCTCTTCCAGCAATTCATCCAGCTCACCAGGGTGGATGAAGGCCGCGATATTGTCATTGGCGTGGAAACGCGCATTTGCATCCTGAAGCCTCTGGCGAATTCTGGCAGATACTGACATGGTGTTCGCTCGTCATCCAATTGGCTCGGGTGGTGGAAGCTGCCTACGCTTGCGCGTTTATCAGCTGGCCTAGTTCAATAGGCCTGTGTTGAGCTTCCACATGCTATGGCACAAAAAGGCAGCAAAGCTCACCCATCCCAGGTACGGCAAAAGAAGAACCGCCGCGACCAGGTCGCGTTTGCCAAACACGTAAACCGTTGCAGCGATGAGCAGCCACAGAACCACAATACAGAGGAAGGCCAGTTGCCCCAGATACCACGCAAAGAACAACCAGCTCCAGAGACTATTGAGCGTGAGCTGAGCGAAATACAAGCACACGCCTCGGTCGCGCGCCCCTGAGCTTTTGCCCCAATAGCGCCATGCAGCGATTGCCATCAAAAGATAGAGGGCACTCCAGACCGGGCCGAACAACCACCCTGGCGGTGCCCAAGCAGGTTGCTGTAGCTGGGCGTACAGGCGTGCGGCGTCTGAAGATCCCAACGCCCCAACCGCAGCGAAGAGGAAGGTCAAGCCAATCCAGGCAAATAAGGCCTTAACGGTAACCATCAAAAGCCACCCTTAGCATGTGACGAACAATCTCGTCGTCGTTCATCTTGCTGAACTTCTGCAAATATTCCACCGACGGATCGCAAGTCCGGGCGTAGTAGCTAAACAGAATTACGTCGGCTGGCAACGCCGAGTTCAGGAGGCCCTCCTTTTGCGCCTGCTTGACCAACGCCTCCAATTGCCGGTTCAGTTTCAGCACCCGAGTCATGTATTTGAAGTTGCGCATCAACATATCCCGCACATGGGGGCTGGTCGACGGCAAGAACGGCAAGCCCCCGCCCAGGCGTACGCGCAAGGCCCACTCCAGAAGCGCCATCAGTTTTTCCCGCGCATCGAGGGCGGGATCAAGGCCGGCAATTTGCTCAATTGCGCCTTCAAGCAGCCGCACCATCGCCTCGCCGACAAGCTCTTCTTTAGACTTGAAATGCTTGTACAGGCTGGGTTTGGATATCCCCACCGCGCCGGCAACATCATCCATCGTCATCAAGTCGTAGCCCTTGCTGCCCAGAACGCTGGTCGTGGCGTCCAGGATCGCGTTCTCGCGCAGCTTGAAGGCTTGGTCTTTGAAGCTGAATTTCGACAGGATACTCATGAGTAAATAGACGCTACCAATCAGTAGCTTTTGTGATTTGTTGGTAGTAATATTAGCACACCGGTAGCTTCCGGGTTATCAACCACCGCACAAAATGAATCCAATACGCCAACGCATTGCTGTTATCGGCGCCGGAATTTCGGGCCTCGCCACCGCCTACTTCCTGAGCCGGCACCACGACGTCGTACTTTACGAGGCCGGCAGCTACCTTGGCGGGCATACCAATACGGTGGACGTCACGCTCGACGGCAAGACATGTGCCGTCGATACGGGCTTCCTCGTCTATAACGAGCGCACCTATCCCAATTTCATCGCGTTGCTGCACGAGCTGGCTGTGCCAAATATCGCCAGCGACATGTCTTTCGCGGTCTCCATGGATGACGGCCGGCTGGAATGGGCTGGCACCAGCCTGGACACGCTGTTCGCCCAGCGCTTGCGCATGCTGTCTCCTTCGTTCCTGCGCATGGTCCTCAACATCTTGCATTTCAATCGTCATTCGCAGCGCTTTCTTGGCCAGGTACACGGCAATGCGGTAACCCTTGGGCAGTTGCTGGCTGAGAACAGCTATGGCGAACTGTTCCGCGACGCTTACCTGCTGCCGATGGCGGCATCGATCTGGTCCAGTACTCCTGCCGACATCCTGAAATTCCCGGCAGCCACATTCCTGCGCTTCTGCCTCAATCATGCGCTGCTTCAAATCAATGACCGGCCCCAGTGGAGGACGGTGCAAGGCGGTGGACGCGAATATGTGAAGCGCCTGGCGGCGACGCTATCAGACTACCGGCTGAACACACCGGTTCAGGCAGTTGCGCGTCGCGGCGCACAGCTGACAGTGTCTACTCCAGACAGCGAAGACAGTTTTGATGGAGTGGTACTGGCCACCCACGCCCCCACTTCGCTTTCCCTTTTAAAGGATGCAGATCATCTCGAAAGCGAAGTCCTCGGCGGCGTACGCTATCAGGCCAACACGGCCTGGCTGCACACCGACGACAGCCTGATGCCACGCCAGCGCAAACTGTGGTCCGCCTGGAACTACCTGTCGGGAGCGAAAATTGAAGGCCATCGTCCGGTTTGCGTGAGCTATTGGCTGAACCTGCTGCAAAGCCTGCCATTCAACACCCCGGTAATGGTGACGCTCAATCCACACCGATTGCCGGCTGAAGACAAAGTCCTGGCGAAATTTGCGTATGAACACCCGATCATGGACCAGGCGACAATCGATGCCCAGCATCGCCTGCCGCAAATCCAGGGCCGCGGCGGCGTATGGCACGCCGGTGCATGGACTGGCTATGGCTTCCACGAAGACGGACTCAAATCCGCGTTGCGAGTGGCACAGGCCTTTGGTGCCGCTCCCGCCTGGGCTGTGCTGCCATGATCGCCCAGCTCATTCGCGGACAGGTCGTGCACGAACGCTTGCGCCCAACGCGACACAGGTTCGTCTACCCGGTCTTCTTCGTTCGCCTGAACCTGGCCCGGCTCCATGACGCCAATTCGAGATGGTTCGGCATCAACCGCAGGCGGCTGGTGTCGGTCCGGACCAGCGATTATGGCCCGAAAGACAGTTCGGACCTGCAACAATGGCTGCGCGCCCTGCTCCGAAAACACGGGATCGAGGCCGGCGGCGAAGTCTGGCTGCAGACCTTTCCCCGCATTTTCGGCTACGTGTTCAATCCGGTCAGCTTTTTCCATTGCCACGACAGCGAGGGGGAGCTGCGCGCAGTGCTGGTTGAGGTCAACAACACCTTCGGTGGCAGTCAGTCCTATCTTCTTCGAATCGCGCCTGGTACGGGACTAGCGACATGCGCGAAAGAGTTCCACGTTTCCCCATTTTGCAAGATCGAGGGTGAGTACCGCTTCCGCTTCCAGTTCGAATCAGATGTCCAGCAAACCCGCATTGACTACTTTGATCCCGACGGATTGGTGCTGAAGACAGCCGTCGGCGGGAAAGCGGCTCCTTTGAACGACCTGCAGCTCTTAGGTGCCCTGGCTCGCCTGCCCTCGCAGTGCATCGGCATTATCTGCCGCATACATTGGCAGGCCTTGCGGCTTTGGCTGAAGGGCGTTCCATTTCACGGCAAAACACCACCAAAATCCAACCGGACTTTCGACGGGGACCTCCTGTGATAAACCATGCATTAACAATCCGCCACCTGGCCGCGCCAACTGGCGCCAAATTATTCCTGTCGCTGCTAAGCAGGATTCGCACAGGCCACTTGACGCTCGTGACGCCGGACGAAACACACATGGTTTTTGGCGACGCCCACATGCCCTTCGGCGCCACGCTGAAAATTCTTGATTGGCGCGCCTGCAGCCGCATCGTCCGTTCAGGCGATATCGGCTTCGCCGAAGCGTACGCAGCGGGATGGATTGATACGCCCGACCTGACCGCGCTGCTCCGGCTCGCGATTCGCAACGAGGAAGCGCTGGAGCCGGCGCTGTTTGGAGGTGCACTGGCCCGCTGCTGGTACCGGCTGCGGCACCTGTTGCGCCCCAATACGCGCGAGGGGAGCAAGAGGAATATTCATGCCCACTACGACCTGGGTAATGATTTCTATGGACTGTGGCTTGATCCTAGCTGGACATACTCAAGCGCTCTATTCGACGGCGACCACAACCTGCCGCTGCAGGAAGCACAACGAAAGAAGTACCAGCGCATCGTTGACACCCTGGGTTTGCGCCCCGGCGACCGTGTGCTGGAAATTGGATGCGGCTGGGGGGGATTCGCCGAGCATGCCGCCAGATTGGGAATCCGCGTTCGCGGCCTGACCATCTCCAATGCACAACTCGCGTACGCGCAGAAACGCATGGAAAGGCAGGGATTGGCGGAACTGGTGGTACTGGAACTGTGCGACTACAGGGATGTCGATGGAGAGTACGACGCGGTCGTGTCGATTGAAATGTTCGAGGCCGTCGGTGAAAAATACTGGCCCGACTATTTCAAAGCTGTGTCGCGCCGCTTGCGGCCCGGCGGCAAAGCGCTGGTGCAGTCCATCACCATCGGCGAACGTTACTTCCCGCGCTATCGCAGCAGCACCGACTTCATCCAGGAGTATATCTTCCCCGGAGGAATGCTCCCAAGCGTGGAGCGCTTCATCCAGCAAGCGGCCCTTGCAAACCTGGCCACGCAGGATGTCTTCCCCTTCGGCGCGGACTATGCCGAAACGCTGCGCCGCTGGGATGGGCAGTGCACCGCAATGCGCCAGCAGATCTGTGCCCAAGGATTCGACGAGCGTTTCCTGCGGATCTGGCACCTCTACTTTGCCTATTGCGAAGCTGCGTTTGATGAAGGACGAACCAATGTCGTTCAATTTACCCTTGCCAGGCCGCCGCTGGTCTAGGCCGCTGGCAGCGGTGGTCCTGGGCCTGGCTTTGCACGGCAACGCGCCGGCAGCGCCCGCCTGGCTCGACGGAACGCCCAACCTGTTCGTCGTCGGCAAAGGCGAAATGCGGTGGTTCGGCTTGCGCATTTACAGGGCGGTCTTATGGGGCGAACGGCAACCCTTTGACCCGGCATCGGGTTTCGCCCTGCAGCTCACTTACCTCCGCAGCATCAGTCGCGATCGTTTGGTCAGCACAAGCATGGATGAAATGCGCAGGCTAGGCACGGCACCTGTCGACAAAGCCGGGCAAGCGCGCTGGGCGCTCCTGTTGCGGGGCGCGTTCACCGACGTTGAACCGGGCGACCAATTGACAGGAGTGAACATTCCCGGATATGGGATGCGAGTTTTCCACGGCGACAGGCAGATCGCCGACATCAACGATCCCGCCCTGGCAAAAGCTTTCTTCGACATCTGGCTGAACGAGAAAAGCCGCGATCCTGAATTACGGCGGCAGTTGCTGGGGCAAGCGCCATGAGGACCGCACCGAACCGCTTGCAGCACATGGCCTACGGTTTGCTTGGCATGCCGCTGGCGATGGCGACACTGCCGGTCTATGTTCATATTCCGGCGTATTACGCCCTGAACCTCAACATGGGACTTGCCACCCTTGGCTGGGTCTTGTTCGCCGCACGCATTTTCGATACGGCCCAAGACCCCTTCCTGGGCGCCTGGATCGATCGCCTCGGCAACGGCGCCAAGCCGCTGCTGGCTGGCGCGGCAATCGTGTTTGCCATGGCCTTTGCAGGGTTATGGGTCCCGCCCTCCGGAGCCGCAGCTTCGATCGTGTGGTTGTCGGTTATGCTGGCCCTTACCTATTGCGCACATAGCTTTATCAATATTTGCTACCTCGCCTGGGGCGCGAGCCTGGGCGGCGGCACGCCGGCACTTCTTGGCGCCGCCGCATGGCGGGAAGGTGCCGGCCTGGCGGGAATCATGTTGGCCAGCGCCGTTCCGGCGGCATTGATGGCGGATGGCGGCGGGAATGTTTCAACTGGAATGGCCTTATACAACCTCGGGTTCGCGCTATTGCTTGCCGTTGCACTTCATGCGCTTCTCAAGTTCGCCCCGGCATGGCATAAGGTGTGCATTGCTTCGCCACCGATGCGCGAAACGGCCAGGGCAATCGCGGCGAACCGCCAGTTCGTCAGGCTGCTCGCGCCCTACTTCCTCAACGCCGTCGCGATGTCCCTGCCGGCGACGCTAGCGTTGTTTTACATACGCGACCAGCTCAACTCCCCGACCTGGACATCGACGTTTTTGCTCGCCTATTTTGCCTCGGCAGTCTGCGGCCTGCCATTCTGGACCAGGCTTGCAAGCAAGACCGGTCCCGCCCGCTGCTGGTGCCTGGGCATGCTCATGGCAGTGCTTTCCTTCTGCGGCGCGGCCTTGCTTGGTGACGGGGACAGGTTCGCATACCTTGCCGTCTGCATCTCTGCCGGATTCGCACTGGGCGCCGATCTGGCCATGCCGCCGGTCCTGTTCGCACGAACCATCAAGGAAGGACATGGTTCGGCTGCGTATTTTGGCGTCTACGCCCTGTTGACCAAGCTTGCCCTGGCCTGCACTGGACTGGCCTTGCCCGCGCTGGCGCTCGCGGGCTACCGGCCAGGATACGGCGGCAGCACGGCGCTCGTCGCGTTTTATGCCGGACTGCCATGCGCCATCAAACTATTCGTAATCAGCCTGATGTGGAGGTCCGATGAAAACCACCTTGACTAGCCTGCTTCTGTTCGTCCTCGCAGGATGTGCCGGCCAGGATGTACAGCAATACGCCAAGGAGCAGCCGGCGCTGGACGTAGCGAAGTTTTTTGATGGCACGACCGACGCCTGGGGCATGTTCCAACGCCGTGATGGACAAGTTGTCAAGCGCTTTATCGTTGAAATCGAAGGCAAGGCCGGGCCGCATTCGCTTCAATTGGACGAAAGGTTCCGCAATAGCGATGGCACCACCGATCGGCGCGTCTGGCAATTGAAGCGCTTGCCGGATGGCCGCTGGCAAGGCACGGCGGGGGACGTGAAGGGTCAGGCCTACGGCGAAGTTGCCGGCAACGCGTTTCGTTGGCAATACACCTTGCGGCTACCGGTGGATGGCAAGACGTACGACATGCAGTTCGACGATTGGATGTACCTGATCGACGAGTGCACGATGCTCAATCGCGCAAGCATGCGCAAGTTTGGATTCGAACTGGGCCAGGTCACATTCATGTTCAGGAAACGCTCATGTTCCCTTTGAACCCCCCGTTTCATGACTGGTCAAGCCGCAGAGTCTGGATTGTCGGCGCCTCGAGCGGAATTGGTGCGGCACTGGCCGCGGAAGCGCTTGGCGCAGGCGCATCTGTCGCCGTTTCAGCGCGCAGCAAAGAGGCATTGCTGGCCATCGCTGGTGCCCATAAGAAATCATTTGCGGTTCAACTCGATGTATTGGACGAGTCCGCGTGGACGCAGGCCTACCAGGAAGTGCTCGACCACGTTGGAGGCGTCGACCTGCTGATATTCTGCGCGGCCGATTACCGGCCCGAACGCAGCTGGGAAGTTGTCCCGGGCATGGCGAACAGGATGTTGAGCGTCAACGTAGGCAGCATTTATGCCGGGCTGGCCAACGTCCTGCCGGAAATGATCGCACGCGGTAGCGGCGGCATCGCCCTGATCGCCAGCGTCGCCGGTTACATCGGTTTGCCCAATGCGAGTGTGTACGGCCCAAGCAAAGCGGCCCTCATCAACCTGGCAGAGGTACTGTACAACGACCTGCACCCTAAAGGAGTCAGCGTATACCTGGTTAATCCCGGGTTTGTGCGCACCCGGCTGACGGCACGCAATGACTTCCATATGCCGGCGATCCTGACTGCGGAGCAGGCCGCGAAGAAGATCCTCAAGGGAATTTCATGCGGCCATTTCGAAATACACTTCCCTTGGCGATTCACAATTTTTATGAAACTGGCGCAGTTGCTTCCCTACAGGCTGCGCTTTGCCCTCATAGGCCAACTCGTTAAGACATGACCACAAAACTAGACAGACTGCTTGAATGGTATGCGACCCTGACACCCCACAGCGTCAGCCGGGTCGCTGATTACTATGCGCCAGACGGGCGCTTTCGCGATCCCTTCAACGATGTACAGGGCACGGCAGCCATTCGGCGAATTTTCGAACACATGTTCGAGGTAACGGATAACCCACGATTCCTGATCAAGGATCGAATGCTCCAGGACGATCAAGGCTTTGCCACATGGTCCTTTGAGTTCGACTTGCGTGGCAAGCATTATGTCGTCGAAGGGTCCTCACACATCTGGTTCGGTGCGAACGATTTAGTGAGCATGCATCGTGACTATTGGGACGCTGCCGAAGAACTGTATGAAAAACTGCCGGTGATTGGAAGCCTGATGCGATTTCTGCGTGCCAGGTTCTCGGCGTCGCAGGCACCCGCGATTTCTCATGACTAGCACGATACGCCTGGTTCTGGGTGACCAGCTGAATAGACACCACAGCTGGTTCAGGGAATTACGCGCAGATGTAATCTACGTGATGATGGAGGTGCGCCAGGAAACCGACTATGTTCTTCACCATGCGCAGAAGATCATTGCGATTTTCGCCGCAATGCGGCGCTTTGAAGCCGATCTCAGGGCGATCGGCCATCGGGTTCACTATCTGATGATCGACGCGCCAGACAACCTGCAGTCAATTCCGGCCAATCTGGACCAACTGGCCAGGCAATATAACGCCAGCCGGTTCGAATGGCTGGCGCCAGACGAATGGCGATTGGACCAGCAATTGCGAGACTATGCAAATAGCCTGGCCATACGTTCGGCGATGTTCGATACCGAACATTTTTACACCCGGCGCAACGAGGCAGCTGAGTTCTTTGGTTCAAGACCCCAATGGCTGATGGAGCACTTTTATCGCCACATGCGCATCCGCAACCAGGTACTGGTCGACGACAAAGGGGTCCCTTCCGGCGGGCAGTGGAACTTCGACCATGATAACCGTGAGGCGTGGCAGGGGATGCCCTGGGAGCCGGCCGATCCCCGCCCGTGCCACGATCACAGGGAGCTTTGGGAGGCAATCCAGCGCGCCGGCATCCGAAGTTTCGGCGAGCCCGAAGCCGAGCAATTCCGTTGGCCGCTCAATGAAGACGAGGCTGTTCGACAGTTAGACCATTTTTTGCTGCATGCCCTGCCGCACTTTGGGCGCTTCCAGGACGCGATGAGCTACAAGGCATGGCGTCTGTTCCACTCGCTGCTCTCGTTTGCATTGAATACCAAGATGCTGAGTCCGCGCATGGTGGTCTCACGCGTGGAGGCGGCATGGCGCGCTGGCCAGGCCCCGATTCCGGCAGCCGAGGGCTATATTCGCCAGATTCTTGGCTGGCGCGAGTACGTGCGCGGGGTGTATTGGCACCGCATGCCGGGCTATGACGAACTCAATGCATTCAGCCATACGCTGCCGCTTCCGCATTGGTTCTGGGACGGCCAGACGCGGATGCGCTGCATGGCAGCGGCCATCGGCCAATCGCTGCAACACGCACATAGCCACCATATCAACCGCCTGATGGTTATCGGCAATTTCGCGCTGCTGGCGGGCCTCTCGCCGCAAGAGCTGCACCGATGGTATCTTGGCGTCTATATCGATGCCTTTGAGTGGGTCGAGCTTCCGAACACCCTTGGCATGAGCCAGTATGCCGACGGCGGATTGCTGGCCACGAAGCCGTACGTCTCCGGTGCAGCATATATTCACCGCATGAGCGACTACTGCAAAGGCTGCCACTACGACAGAAAACAGCGCGTCGGGGAGCGTGCTTGTCCGTATAACGCGTTGTATTGGGACTTTTTCCGCCGAAACGAGCCGCGTCTTTCAGGCAATCATCGCCTCGGTATGGTGTACCGCCAATTACAGCGGATGACCAGGCAGGAAATCGGGGCGCTCGAAGAACATGCGGCCCGCCTCAAGACCAACCTGGCGGCACTGTAGCTGGTGCAAAGCTCGATCGTTTTTGCACAATCCTTCAATTGAGACGCCAGGAATTGAACGCATTGCGCGCCCTTCTGATCTCGTTAGACTCGTTTCCGAGCCACCGCGCTAAGTTCCTTAATCGGCATATGAAAATTTTCGCCTCCATACAAGCGTTCTGCCGCAAAGTCAATAAAGCGACGGACACGGCTTGGCATGTCTGTTCGCTGGGCGTAGTACAGATAAAGCCCCATGCGGTCGCTTGTGCTTCGAATAAGCAGCGGCACTAGCGTGCCTGCTCTGAATTCTGCGGTCGCGTTGATGCTGTCAATCTGGCCAACGCCTATACCGCTTAGCACAGCGTGCATCTCTGCCTCTGGGTCGCTGCAACAAAGGACGAAATCCATTGATCTGTAGGAGACTTCTCCATCGATCTGAAATTCCCAAGGTACGGGCCGCCCTGTCCCTGGCTGGCGATACCCAATACACCTGTGTGATGTTAAGTCGTCGATGCTTCGAGGGACACCGTTTCTCTCCAAATACTCCTGCGTTGCGCACACAACCAGCTGAATGGGAAATAACCAGCGAGAAACCACCTGCGAGGTGGGTGCATTGCCCGCCTTAAAGCCCAGGTCAATGCGTTCGCCGACGTTATCGGTATTGCGATCTTCAAGCACCAGGTCAAAGGTCACGCGAGGATGCAGACTACTAAACTCCGCCACAAGTGGCATTAGGACTTTCCGGCCCACCGCGCCGCCTGCGCTAATACGGATTAGCCCTTCATCGCCTTTGGCCGAATTCTTCACTCGATTCAACGCCCCCGCAAAGCCCTCCATGCTGGCGCGTACAGAGTCGAACAAGAGCTGGCCATCCTCGGTCAGAGTATTTTGCCGAGTCGTTCGGTGAAATAGGCGAACTCCCAAGTAATGCTCAAGTTGCCGAACATTTTTGCTCACGGCCTGCGGAGTAGTGCCCTGGGCCATAGCCGCCTTGTTGAAGCTGCCTAATTCAGCTGCACGAAGAAAGGTTGATATAGCTCGAAGTTCGTCCATGGCTGCACTCAGATGTTTGTCAAGGTTGCATTGCAGTGTAGCAATTTTCCATCGATTAGCAACCTTCAGTTGTCTTTGATATCGCCGAGTTGAAACTACCGGGTGGGTCGAGCATTCCCTAAAGTGGTGCATGTCAACCGACAAATCATCAACCACCGAAGGAAAATCAACATGAACACGATCGCTAAAGATCTGACTGGCCGCGTAGCCGTTGTTACTGGTGCATCGAGCGGCATGGGCCGTGCCACCGCACTGTTGTTGGCTTCACGTGGTGCGAAAGTCGCACTGCTGGCTCGCCGTAAAGATGCTCTGGATGCAGTCGCTGCCGAAATTCAGCAACTGGGCGGCGAAGCAATCGCCGTAACCACCGACGTAACCGACCAGGCGTCTGTCGACGCCGCCGCTGCAGCTGTGCGTAATCAACTGGGTAATGCTGACCTGGTCTTTAACAACGCAGGGTTGATGCTTCCAGGCGCAATTGGCGCCCAACCGCAGCCTGAGTGGGAGTCCCAGATCGACCTGAACGTAACCGGCGTAATGCGCGTCATCCAGGCCTTCATCCCGCAGATGGAGGAAGCTGCAGCGCAAGGCAAGGTCGTCGACCTGATCAACACCTCTTCCATCGCTGGTCAGTACGTGTACGGCTACTTCGCTGTGTACTCGGCCACCAAAGCATTCGTCAGCCACCTGACTCGCCATCTGCGCGTGGAGCTGGGCCCTAAGAACATCCGCGTGTCGGTAATCGAGCCAGGCATCACCGAAACCGAACTGCAAAGCCACTTCACCTTCCAGGGCGCGATCGATTGGTTGGAAAACGCTTCCAAGTCGATCGACTTCCTGAAAGCGGAAGACATCGCAGAAACCGTGGGCTTCCTTGTTTCGATGCCTAAGCACGTGAACATGCAGCAGATCGTGATCATGCCAACAAAAGAAGGTATCTGACGCCATCGGCGCCGCTAGCATGTGCTGCCGCGCCGAGAAGGATGGATGCTCAATGAAAGACGGTGAGAGTGCTGGCCACCGGCGCCCATAAGAGCCCGGCACTGGCACTTTCCGGATTCTTCCGGCTTGAAAAAAACTAAGGGCCTACGAAGTTCGTAAGCCCTTGTTTTCACTTCTGAATTCTGGTGGGAAGTGCAAGTTTCGAACTTGCGACCCCTGCAGTGTGAATGCAGTGCTCTACCCCTGAGCTAACCTCCCGAAGTGGCGCCATTATAGACTAGGGGTGCGCCAAACACAAGTTCCTTTGACAGCTTTGTCGAGGCCATCGAGCAGTGCCGCATGCTCGGCCTCCTCTGCGTCGCTAGCCCGCAGAACCATCACTTCGGCCAGTGCGATTTCCGCCATGGCGATGCCGCTACCGGTTTCTTCGATGACGATGTCCATGCCCAGGCTGTTCTGGCCACGGGTCATTGCCAGATAAACATCTGCCAGCAATTCCGCGTCAAGCAATGCGCCGTGCAGCTTGCGGTGGGCGTTCGAGATGCCGAAGTGTTCGCACAGTGCGTCCAGCGAGTTGCGCTTACCGGGCCGCATTTCCTTCGCCTGCACCAGCGTGTCGATCACGCCACTGATGTGGGAATCGAAGGTCGGCAGCTTGAGCAGGTTGAATTCGTGATTCAGGAAGCCAAGGTCGAACGGCGCGTTATGGATGATGACTTCAGCACCCTGGATGTATTCGCGCAGTTCCTCCACCACTTCATGGAAGCGCGGTTTATCGCGCAGGAATTCGGTGGTCAGGCCGTGGACCGCCAATGCGCCCTCTTCCGAATCGCGCTCAGGATTGATGTAGCGGTGGAAGTTATTCCCGGTCAGCTTGCGCTCAAACAGCTCAACGCAGCCAATTTCAATGATTCGGTTACCCTGTTTAGGGTTAATGCCGGTAGTTTCGGTATCGAGGACGATTTGACGCATAAATTCACGAATGTGTTCGTAGCAAGCGGCGAAGTATAACAGGCCTTATTTGCGGCGGACCGATTCCACACCCAGGTTGGCCAGTTGATCGGCGCGCTCGTTGCCCGGGTGCCCGTTGTGGCCGCGCACCCAGCGCCAATCGACCGTGTGCACGGCTTGCGCGGCGTCGAGCGCCTGCCACAGGTCGGCGTTCTTGACCGGTTCCTTGGTCGAAGTCTTCCAGCCGCGCGCTTTCCAGCCGTGGATCCATTCGCTGATGCCTTTCTGGACGTACTGGCTGTCGGTGTGCAGGACCACTTCGCACGGGCGCTTCAGGGCTTTCAGCGATTCGATCACCGCGGTCAGTTCCATGCGGTTGTTGGTGGTATTCAGCTCGCCGCCGAACAATTCCTTCTTGGCGTCGCCTGCGATCATCAGCGCGCCCCAGCCACCGGTGCCGGGATTGCCCTTGCATGCACCGTCGGTATAAATCTCTACTTTATCCATCGAGTCTTTCTTTGTGTTTGTTGGTGGCCGGGACAGGTACACCTGCCTTGGCCGTTTTCTGTTTCCAGGCCGGGCCGATCAGGCGCATGCCCTTCACGCGCTTGATCGCCTGCACCATGTAGACCGCGCCGAAATACGGCCAGTAATTAGGGCCGGCGCGGTCCATGAAGTTGTAGCGTTGCAGCCAGCGTTCGGTGCGGCAGGCTGGCGCATAGCAGCCCAGGTGCGTATGGCTGACGCCCATGTTCAGCAATTTTAGCCAGTCTTTGATGCGAGGCATGGAGATGAACTCACCCGCTTTCGGCAGGTAGTGCGATCCGGTCAGGCGTCCGCTTAACTGGCGCAGTCCCCACAGGCTGGCTGGATTGAAGCCGCAGACGATTACCTGGCCTTCCGGGATCAGCACCCTCTCGACTTCGCGCAGCACCTGGTGCGGCTCGGCGGAAAATTCCAGCACGTGCGGCAGCACCACCAGGTCCATGCTGTTGGTGGCAAATGGCAGTTCAACGCTGTCCAGGGTGACCGCCACCGCGCGGTTGCTGCCGGATTGGCGCGGGTGCAGGCGGATGTCGGCCAGCCATTGGTGCGGCATGCGGTTCGCCGCCAGCGCGTCGATCTGCGGCATGCCGATCTGCACGGCATTGAAGCCGAAGATATCGGCTACCATCTTGTCCAGGCATGCCTGTTCCCAGGCGCGCACATATGCACCCGGCGGTGTTTCAAGCCATTTGTCGAACGCTATAATGGATTCGTCGGATGTTGCGCTATCCATGCATTCCCTTTATTGAGCCCATGAGCAAACCTGTTTCCGTCCTGACCGTTCCTGCTTTCAAGGATAACTACCTCTGGCTGATCCACGACGGCCGCAATGCGGCTGCAGTCGATCCCGGCGATTCGGCTCCTATCCTTGCCGCCCTGCAGGAGCACAGCCTGACACTTACCGCCATTCTACTCACCCATCACCATGCTGACCATATTGGGGGTGTGCCGGGCCTTTTGGCCCGCTTCCAGGTGCCGGTTTTCGGTCCCAGCCATGATGGTATCGCAGCAGTGACTGTGCCGCTGGAAGAAGGCGCCAAGGTTGATGTGCCGGGGCTGGACCTCTCGCTGCAGGTGCTGGATGTGCCAGGCCATACCCGCGGCCATATTGCCTATTTCCGGGACGGCGCCGAGGCGTGGGTCTTCTGCGGCGATACCTTGTTTACCGGTGGCTGCGGGCGCCTGTTTGAGGGTAGCCCGGAGCAGATGGTCGATTCGCTCGGCAAGCTGGCGTCGCTGCCGGATGCTACCAAGGTGTTCTGCGCCCACGAATATACGCTGTCCAACCTGCGTTTCGCCAGCGCGGTGGAGCCGGGCAATGCGGCGCTTCGCACACGGGTAGCTGCAGATTCCGCCACCCGCGAGCGTGGGCAGCCGACCGTGCCGAGTACCATTGGCCTGGAGCGCGCGACAAATCCTTTCCTGCGTTATCGTGAACCTGAAATCGCTGCCCAGCTGCGCGAAGCCGGCAAATTGCGTGGTGGCGAGCCGCCCGTTGCTGTTTTCGCGGCGCTAAGGGAGTGGAAAAACACCTTCTGACCTGAGGAGATTTATGCAGACCGTCCGCATGTATGTTGATCCCATCAGCCCCTTCGTGTGGCTGGCCACCAAGCAGATCCCCCGTATCGAAGCTGCGGGCGTGCAGGTTGAAATGGTGCCTGTCCTGTTTGCAGCGATGCTGAACAAGCATGGCCTGGTCGGGCCGGCGGAAGTACCCGCCAAACGCGTACTCACTTTCCGCGACGTGATGCGGCAGGCATCGGCGCAAGGATTGGAATTTGTCGGTCCACCGGGACATCCGTTCAATCCTTTGCCGATGCTGCGCATGGCGACGGCGATCGAGGGACGGGCGGAGCGTATTTCCTTTGTCACGGCCGTGATGGCTGCAACCTGGGAACTGGGCCAGGATGCGCAGGATTTTGGTGTGCTGGGGCGCGTGGCGCGCGATTGCGGGCTGGATGGCGATGCCCTGGTTGCTGCGGCGGGGACGCCGGAGGTCAAGGCGGAACTGGCGCGTGCGACCGAACAGGCCATCAACGATGGCATCTTTGGCGTGCCGAGCTTTGTCTATGAAGGGGAATTGTTCTGGGGCGCGGACCGTATCGACAGCCTGCTGCGCCGGATTGCGGGCCATCGTATCGACGAGGCTCGCTTACAGGAGTTTCTTGGCAGGCCGCCGCTGGCTTCACGCCAAAACCGGTAAAGCAGGGTCCGACCCACAGGGTCAGACCCTTGGGTCTGACCCTGGTTTACCGGTTCAGATCTCTTCGTACAGCGGCAGCGTCAGGAACTCTTCAAACGCATCCGAAGTCGACATCTTCTCAAAGATCTGCGCAGCGCGATCGTAGGCTGGGGTGGCGCCATCCGGAGCGGCGGCCTTCACCTTCGGCAGTTCTTCAGGAATCATCGCGCGCACCATGTCGGCGGTGACCTTGCGGCCGTCTTCCAGCACGCCTTTCGACGAGCGGATCCACTGCCACACCTGCGAGCGCGAGATTTCCGCGGTCGCCGCATCTTCCATCAGGTTATGAATCGGCACGCAGCCGTTGCCATTCAGCCAGCTGCCCAGGTAGTGGATGCCGACGTTGATGTTGTAGCGCAGGCCGGCTTCGGTAATCGGCGCTTCCGGCTTGAAGTCCAGCAGTTCGGCCGCGGTGACTTCCACGTCCGGACGCTGCTTGGAGATCTGGTTCGGTGCATCGCCCAATACTTTCTTGAACTCGCCCATGGCCAGTTCCACCAGGCCTGGGTGAGCGACCCAGCCGCCATCGTAACCGTCGGTCGCATCGCGCGCCTTGTCGTTGCGCACGCCGCCCATTGCCACTTCGTTCTTTTCCGGATCGTTCTTGATCGGGATCAGCGCGGCCATGCCGCCGATTGCCGGCGCATTGCGCTTGTGACAGGTCTTCAGCAGCAGCAGCGCGTAGGCGCGCATGAACGGCGAGGTCATGGTGACCTTGGCACGGTCTGCCAGGCAGAAGTCCTTGTCCAGCTTGAATTTCTTGATGCAGCTGAAGATGTAGTCCCAGCGGCCGGCGTTCAGGCCCGAGCTGTGCTCGCGCAGTTCGTACAGGATTTCGTCCATCTCGAAGGCGGCGAGGATGGTTTCGATCAGCACGGTGGCCTTAATGGTGCCTTGCGGCAGGCCCAGTTCATTCTGGGTCATAACGAAGATGTCGTTCCACAGGCGCGCTTCCAGGTGCGATTCCATCTTCGGCAGGTAGAAGTATGGGCCGGCGCCGCGAGCCAGCTGCTCTTTCGCGTTGTGGACCATGAACAGGGCGAAGTCGAAGATGCCGCCGGAGACGCGCTTGCCGTCAACGGTCACGTGCTTTTCATCCAGGTGCCAGCCGCGCGGACGCACCACCAGGGTCGCGGTCTTTTCGTTCAGCTTGTAGGATTTGCCGTTCTGTTCCAGCGAGATGGTCTTGCGGACCGCGTCCTGCATATTGATCTGGCCGGAGATCTGGTTGTCCCAGTTCGGGGTGTTGGAATCTTCGAAGTCGGTCATGTAGGAATCCGCGCCGGAATTCAGCGCGTTGATGACCATCTTGCGGTCGACCGGGCCGGTAATCTCCACGCGACGGCATTCCAGGGCCTTTGGAATCGGGGCGATCTTCCAGTCGCCGTTGCGGATATGGGCGGTTTCGGCCAGGAAGTCAGGGCGCTCGCCGGCATCCAGGCGCTTGGCGCGCTCAACGCGCTTGGCCAGCAACTCCTGTCGGCGCGGTTCGAATTCGCGGCTCAGCTTGGCGACCAGGGCCAGTGCTTCCGGGGTCAGCACGCGCTCGAAACCTGGCTTGATTTCTCCTGTGATTTGCATACCTGCTGGCAGAGTGATGCTCATAGTCTTTCTCCGTGATTGATGATTAGTGTTGTGATTCGATGTTTTCCAGTATATTGACTAAAAACATAGAGAAACAAGACTAAAAAGCACTTCATCTGTGCGTTTTAGTCATAAATGAGGTCTTATGGGTCAGTTCAGGCAAATCTCCACCTTCGTAGAAGTGGTCAACCGCGGCAGCCTGTCGGCGGCAGCCCGCGCGGAAGGCATCGCGCCCGCCGTTATTGGGCGCCGGCTGGACGCACTGGAGCAACGGCTCGGCGTCAAACTACTCCAGCGTACCACGCGCAAGCTGGCGCTGACGGACGAAGGCGCCGCTTTCCTTGAAGATTGCCAACGCATCCTCGTGGACCTGGAAAGTGCCGAAGCCGCGGTGGCAGAACGTAGCGCGCGCGCCACGGGACACCTGCTGATTTCCGCGCCGGCCGGCTTTGGAAGGCTGCACGTAGCGCCCTTGATCCCTTCCTTTTTAGCGGAACACCGTGACGTGGCGGTGACATTGAACCTGAATGACCGCGTGGTGGATTTGATTGGCGAGGGCGTGGACGTGGCGATCCGCATCGCCTCGATGTCGGATTCCAACCTGGTGAGCGTGAAGCTGGCCGATAACCACCGCGTGGTGGTCGGCACGCCCGCCTATCTCAAGCGGCACGGCGTACCGAAGACGCTGGACGACCTGTCGCGGCATAACTGCATGACGATCAGCAGCGAAGGCAGCCAGCGCGGCTGGACCTTCCGCGAGGGCGATAAAAACGTGACGCTGAAAATCGCGGGGAATATGAGCTGCAACGACGGCGCCGTGCTGCACGACTGGGTATTGGCCGGCAAAGGCCTGGCCTGGCGCTCAATGTGGGAAGTCGGCGCAGATATTGAGGCGGGGCGATTAAAACCCGTGCTCAACGAATTTTCGGCGCCGGGAAATGATATTTACGCCGTATTTGCACAGCGCCGCCATTTGCCATTCCGCATCCGCGCCTTCGTCGACTTCCTGCGCCACACCTACTCCCAGCCCGGCTATTGGCGTAAAGGCTGAGCCCGTGTCACACCATGGGGCCTGACCCCACGGGACACGGGCTGATGTGTAGGGGCGAAAAAAAATCCTCCGATTTGGAGGATTTTTTATCGTTTTGATCCGTCTCGATTACAGAGGCTGGATGTTCGACGCCTGCTTGCCTTTTGGGCCGGAGGTCACGTCGAAGGACACGCGTTGGTTTTCCTGCAGCGACTTGAAGCCGGCGCTTTGGATAGCCGAGAAGTGAGCAAACAGATCTTCGCCGCCTTCATCAGGGGTAATGAAGCCAAAACCCTTTGCGTCGTTGAACCATTTTACGATACCAGTTGCCATTACAATTCCTATTACAGTTAAGTGAGCTTTACGCCCGTGATACCGTTTGAACCCAGTCACCTGAATCTAAACGATCCGCCATTATACCGAAATACCTGTTAAAAACACGTCGCGATGAAAATTTATTCACTCGTGCCCAAACAGGTCCCGAACATGTATGGCTAACTATAGACAAGATTTATCAATCTTGTTTGATAAATATCAATCGTGCGCGGCAATTTTCCCTGCGCCAAAATCCTTGTCGGCCCATTGCAACAGGGCATGAACGGCTGGCTCGATGCCGGTCCATGGCGCACCGGCTTCCATCACGCCGCGTACCATCTGTTCGATGCGGCGCGCTTCATCGCCCAGCGCCGCCAGGCCAAACGATCCGGCTGAGCCAGCCACACTGTGCAGTGCGTGGTGCAATTGCTCGATATGGTGGGGGATCAGGCTGCCCTGGCATAGCACCAGGGCGTCGCGGATGGCCGCCATGCGTTCGGGAACGCTGGCGGCATATTTGTCGCGCAAGGCTTGCAACCGGTCCTGGAATGCTGGGTCGGTTGGCGTCGCCATGGCTTATTTGGTGCCGAAAATGCGGTCGCCCGCGTCGCCCAGGCCTGGGATGATGTAGGCGTGGTCGTTGAGGTGGGAGTCCAGCGAGGCGCAGAAGATCTTCACGTTCGGGTGCGATTTCTGGAACACTTCGATGCCTTCCGGTGCTGCCACCAGGGCCAGGAAGATGATCTGGTCGTCGGATACGCCGCGCTTTTTCAGCACGTCCACCGCATGTACGGCCGAGTTACCAGTCGCGACCATCGGGTCGCACAGGATGAAAGTGCGGTCGACCAGGTCGGGCAGTCGCACCAGGTATTCCACCGGCTGGTGGGTTTCCGGGTCGCGGAACACGCCGATATGGCCGACGCGTGCCGATGGCACCAGGTTCAGCAGGCCGTCGCTCATGCCCACGCCAGCGCGCAGGATCGGCACCACCGCCAGCTTGCGGCCGGCAATCACTGGCGCCTGGATGGTTTGCAGCGGGGTTTCGATTTCGCGCGTGGTCAGCGGCAGGTCACGGGTGATTTCGTAACCCATCAGCAGGGTGATTTCTTTCAGCAGTTCGCGGAAGGTGCGCGTCGACGTTGCCTTGTCGCGCATATGGCTGAGCTTGTGCTGGATCAGCGGGTGGTCGGTGATGAACAGGTTGGGAAAGCGCGGATCTTGTTTCATGTTAATCAGTAATAAATTCGTTCAATTGCGCGCATTATCCCAGCCTCAGGCGTTTTCCACCAGCGCCCGCTGTAGAATGGCTTCACAGTTAGTTCCAGCCGGCAACCGGCCGTAAGCGCCTCCCGGCTCGCGCGCCAGGCGGCTCGCGACGAAGGCGGAGCTGACAAAAGACGGTGCATGGCGCAGCAGCAGGCCGGCCTGGATTGCCAGCACGATGCGCTCGGCCAGTTGGCGTGCGCCGAATTCGTCTTCACGCGCTTTGGGCAAGTCGGCCAGCAACTGGCTGGTGAAACGCACGTAATCGGGGTTGGCGTGGCTGCCTTCGCCCAGCTCCGCCCCCAGCACTTCCAGCGCCTGGCCGGATTTCGAGAGTGCGCGTAGCAGATCGAGGCACATCACGTTGCCGGAACCTTCCCAGATCGAGTTCACCGGCAGTTCGCGATACAGGCGCGCCAGCGAGCTTTCCTCCACATAGCCGCTGCCGCCCAGGACTTCCATCGCCTCGGCGCCAAAGCCGGGCCCGCGCTTGCAGATCCAGTATTTGCCGGCTGGCGTCAGCAGCCGCGCCAGCAAGGCTTCCGCCGGGTTATCCATATGATCGAAGCAGCGCGCCAGGCGCATCGCGAATACGGTTGCTGCTTCCGATTCCAGCGCCAGGTCGGCGAGTACGTTCTGCATCAGGGGCTGCTCCGCCAGTGGCTTGCCGAAGGCGCTGCGGCGGCGCGCGTGGTGCAGCACCTGGGTCAACGCGGCGCGCATGATGCCGGCCGTTCCGAGCACGCAATCCAGTCGCGTGTGATTGCCCATTTCAAGGATGGTCGGAACGCCGCGGCCCAGGGCGCCCAGCAGCCAACCATAGGCGCCAGTGAATTCAACTTCGGATGAGGCGTTGGATTTATTGCCAAGCTTTTCCTTCAGGCGCTGCACACGCACCTGGTTGCGCGCCCCATTCGGCAGGAAGCGCGGAACAAGGAAGCAGCTCAGTCCCGCGTCGCCGGCCTGGGCCAGCACCAGGTGCGCATCGCATTGGGGTGCCGAAAAGAACCATTTGTGGCCGGTCAGGCGGTACACGGGTTCGCTGTCAGCGCCGAATACCCCGCGTACTTCGTCGGCGCCGAGCGCTTCGGCCTGCGTGGTGTTGGCGCGCAGGTCGGAGCCGCCCTGCTTTTCCGTCATGCCCATGCCGATCAGGGCGCCGCGCTTTTCGTCAATCGGCAGCGGGCTTGGATCGTAGACGCGCGACAGGATCTTCGGCAGCCAGCGCGCGGCCAGGCCGGGACTTTGGCGCAATGCGGGCACGCTGGCGTAGGTCATGGTGATCGGGCACTGGGCGCCGTTCTCGACCTGCCCGAACAGGATATAGCGGGCCGCGCGCGCAACCTGCGCACCGTGGTGCTGATGCTTGCCGTCCCATGGCGAAGCATGGGCGCCAGACGCGATCATCAACTCCATCAGCTTGTGCCAGGCGGGATGGAATTCGACCTCGTCGATGCGGTGTCCGCCGCGGTCGAAATTCTTCAGGACGGGCGGATGTTCGTTGGCCTGCCGGGCCAGCTCCTGCATTTCCGCGGTGCCGAGCTCCGCGCCAAGCTCCATCAGCGAAGCGGTGGCGAAGGCGCCGCCCTCGCGCTCCAGCGCTTCGCGCAATGCGGTGTCGCAAGTGAACAGGTTGACGTTCACAAACGGACTCACCTGGTTGAAAACCTCGTGCGTGTCGAAACGGTTCATTTCGCCCTCCTCGGCTTCCTCTGTAACGCGAGGCTAGCGCAAACTTTCAGCAGTAGCAAGGATGGCGTAAAAATGAAACATTGCTTACTAAAGCATCAAACTTCTACTGATTTCATATAAAACTGATCTTGGGCAACAAATTTCCTAAAAACATAGCCTAATGTTGCTGTTTTTCATGTGAAACATGAGGTTTAAGTGATACATTTCTCACTGGTTACGACCCGAAGAGAAAGAATCGAGCGCAACAATGCTTTCCAGCTCCCCAACAGTGCCCCTAACACCATCACACCATGAGGCAAACCTCCTGCTAGAGGAAGCGGGTGATGTGGTTTTCAGGCTGAATCTGATGGGGCAAATCCTCTTCGCCAGCCAGCGCAGTGCAAATTTGTTACGCAACGGGCAGGAGCTCGAGGGCCATCCCCTCCTCGCCTTTGTTTGCGACCTGGACCACGCGGCACTGAAGTCCGCACTTTCCGAATCGATCCAGGCCCGTGGCGCGCACCGCGCCGAAGTCCGCCTGAAAACTCCCGAGCACGAAATCTGGTTCGAACTGCGCGTCAGCAGCTACGCTACCGGCAACAAGGCTTATGAATTGCTGGTTGTGGGCCGCGACATGACGGCCCAGCATGCGACCGAAGAACGCCTGCGCCACCTGGCCACCCACGATGGCCTGACCGAGCTGCCGAACCGCCTGCTGCTGTCGGACCGCCTGCGCATGACCATTGCCCAGGCGCGACGTTCCGGCCAGGGGTTTGCGGTGGCCACCATTGGCCTCGACAGCTTCAAGAAAGTGAACGATGGCCTCGGCCATCCCGTTGGCGACGCGGTCCTGAAAATGGCCGCGTCCCGCCTGCGCAAGACCCTGCGCGACAGCGATACCCTGGCCCGTGTCGGCGGCGATGAGTTCGTCGCCGTACTTCCGGGAACTTATAACGAGGCGCAGATCAAGCTGGTGACCGGCCGTCTGCTGGCCACCTTGCAGTCGCCGTTTGAAGTCGAACAGCATACGATTTACGTCAGCGCCTCGCTCGGGGTGTCGGTCTACCCGGAACACGCGGAAGACGAGGTGCGGCTGGTGGCCCTGGCCGATGCGGCCATGTCGCGCGCAAAGGAAACCGGCAAGGCGCGCTGCGTGGTCTACAGCCAGCGCCAGAGCGGTTCGCCGGAACACGATATTTCACTGGAAGCGGCCATGTTCCAGGCCGTGCGAGAAGGTGAATTCCTGCTGTACTACCAGCCTATCGTCAACGCGGACACGCGCGAAATCGAGGGTTTCGAAACCCTCATGCGCTGGAAGCACCCTACCCTTGGCATGGTGCCGCCGGGCCGTTTCATCCCGATCGCGGAAACCAATGGACTGATCAACCTGCTCGGCGCCTGGGCGCTGAAGTCGGCCTGCGTGCAGCTCAAACAATTCCAGGACGTGGCGAAACGTCCGCTGTACATCTCTGTTAATATCAGCCCCCGCCAATTCCGCAACGACAAATTCCTGGATGTACTCGACGACGCACTCGCCTTCTCCGGCCTGCCTGGTGAACAATTGGTGTTAGAAATTACCGAAGGCACATTGATGATCGATCCAGCCCATGCCGAAACGATCCTTGCCAGGATGGCCGAGCGCCACGCCCGTATCGCGATCGACGACTTTGGCACCGGCTACTCCTCGCTGTCTTACCTCAAGCGCTTCCCGATTTCCGTGCTGAAAATTGACCGCACCTTCATCCGCGACCTGCCCGGTTCGGAGAAGGATGGCGCCATCTGCAATGCGGTGCTGGACCTGGCCAAGCACCTGGACTTGTCCGTCGTCGCGGAAGGCGTGGAGACTGAAGAACAGATGCACTATGTTGCGCAGCGCGGGTGCCAGTACATCCAGGGCTTCCTGACCGGACGCCCCATGGCCGCCCACACGGCGATGGCCGCGCTGAAAGAGCGCACTTACGCGTCCCTGATGACCGAAGAACCACGGCAGGTGGCCCAATGAGCGCGCTGAGCGAACAGACCCTGTCGACGCTGTGGGAACGCACGCGCCAGCAAGGCGACATGCCGGGCTTTGCCAAGGCCATTACCGCCATCCTGGGCGCTATGCGTGGCGAGGACGACAAGGAATTCGACATGGCGCGCACCGTGCTGTCGGACCCGGTCCTGACGCAAAAAGTGCTGCGCCTGGCCAATAGCGGCATGTATTCCGCCTTCGGCCAGCAGATCAATACGGTCAGCAAAGCCATGCTGGTGCTGGGCACCGAGGCGATCGGCCACCTGGCTCTGGGCCTGAAACTGATCGAAGAGCTGTCCGTCGTGTCGCCGGATTCCGGCATGGCACACATCGAGATGGAAAAGGCCGTCCTGGCCGGCATCGTCGCGCGCGAGGTGTCGGCTACCGCGGAAAACCGCCACGGCGAAGAAGCAGTGGTCTGCTCCATGCTGCAAACCCTGGGCCGCATGTTGGTCACCTTCTACATGCCGGAACGCTGGACCGCGCTGCAGAAGGCCACCGGCGAAGGCAAGGAAGACAGCGCCGCAGTCGACATGCTGGGCCTGAGCTTGCAGGATATCGGGCGCGCTGCCGCCGTGCATTGGGGGCTGCCGGAGAACCTCCTGTCGGGCATGCGCACGCTGGTACCGCCACCCGACGACGCACCGGCCGAGCCTCTCAGCCCGGAAGACTGGGTGGCTGGCGTTTCGACCATGTCCTGCATCTGCGCCGGCGCCTTGTGGCACGACAGCGAAGAAGGCGCCGCTGAAGTCAAACGCATCACCGCGCGTTATTCGTCCATGATCGGCGTCAGTACCGACAAGCTGGCGCTGGCCATCGAGCAGGCTAAAGTCGTCGCAGCGACCGATCTTTCAATCGCGCCCTTGTCCAAGCCGGCCGAACGACGTGCGAAAGCGCTGGCGCAGACCCGCCAGCGCGCTGCAGGCAACAACATCCTGCTCAGCGGCTTGTCCGATATGCGCGATTCGCTCGACACCGCGAGTCCCGGCCAGATGGTTTCCATCGCACTCGAGACGGTCTTCAAGGGCCTGCAGTTCTCGCGCGCAGTCGCCTTCGTGCGCAACCGCCGGGAAAACAAGTACGCAGCGCGCATGTGCCTGGGCGAAGGCGTGCGCGAGCACCTGGATGCCATGAATTTCGCCGATGCTTACGAACCCAACGTGTTCCACGCTGCCCTGAGCAGCGACCGCGTGATCTTTATTGAAAATGCGGCCGATCCGAAATTTGCCGCCAAGTTGCCGGCATGGTGGCGCGATACGCTGAACGATGCGCGCAGCTTCGTGATCCTGCCGTTGTGCTCCAACGGCCAGCCAACCGGCTTCCTGTATGGCGACTGGGACGACTCGTTCCCGGCCATTCATCTCAGCCCGACAGAATTCTCGCTGCTGAATGACATCCGTTCACTGGTGGTGAAAGCGGCTGAGCGCCGCCATCAGGTCGGCACCGTCAACCGCGCTGCCTGAGCGCTATCGCTGCCAGCGGTAGCTCAGGGTAGCTGCCACGGCGCCTGCCGCCACCAATCCCGATGCGACGTAGTAGATGAATTGCGGCCCGGCGCTTTGCCAGACCTGGGTCAGCGCCAGGCTGCCGATGCTGGCGCCTACGCCATAGGAAATGCTGATATACAGGGCTTGCCCGCGCGCCTGCAAGGCTCCGCCGAACCAGCGCTGCATGGTTTGCACCGACGCCGAATGGTGCAGCGCGAACGTCGCAGCGTGCATCAGCTGCGCAGCCACCAGCAAGGCCAGCGACTGCGCCCCGGCGCCAATCATGGCGAAGCGCAGCACGCCGAAAGCAAAGCAGGCATACATCAGCCGCTTGGCTCCCCAACGCTTGAACAGCGGCGCCTGGAAATAGAAGCACAGCACCTCCGCCACCACGCCAACGGACCACATCAGGCCTGTGACGGTCTTGCTGTAGCCCTGCCTTTCCAGGTAAAGCGAATAGAAAGTGTACAGCGAAGCATGGGCAGAGACCATCAGCGCGGTGGAAGCGAAGAAGGCCAGCACTTCCTTCTTGCGCAACACCGCCAGCAGGGCCGGCGGCTTGCCGGCATGGGTCAGGCGCGGGACGTCCTTCAGCCGGAAGGCAGCGCCCAGGACGCATACCAGCAGCGCACCGCAGAACCAGATCAGGGCGCCCGTGCCCTGCCAGTCCATCAGGAAAGACGACAGCATCACGGTGACGATAAAGCCGATCGAACCCCAAAGGCGAATGCGCCCGTAGTAAGTCAGGTCGCCGTGCATCTCCGACAGCATCAGCGCTTCGCACATCGGCCCCTGCGCGCTGGTGAACAGGTTGAGCAGCACCATCGCGGCAAAGAAGTGCGCGAAGGTGGACCCGAAAACAAAACCGGAGAAGGAAACCAGCGCTGCCACGCCGGTCAGGCGCAGCACGAAGACGCGACGTTCGGAATGGTCAGCGACGTAGCCCCAGACATTGGGGCCAAAGATCCGCAACACCTGGATCAGCGACATCAGGACGCCGATCTGCGCTACCGACATCCCCCTGCCCTGGAAATACAGGCTGGCGTAGGTCGAAAAAGTACCGGCGTATGCGTAATAACAGAAAAGGAAAAGCGCGAATCCGAAAGCCTGTGCCGGGATCACGCTTTGCTGATGTCCGGCGTGGCAACCTTGACGTCGCCGCATTGGGCGCGATGCATCAGCGCGTGGTCCATCAGCACCAGGGCCAGCATCGCCTCCGCAATCGGCGTCGCCCGGATGCCGACGCATGGGTCGTGGCGGCCGAAGGTCTCGACCATCACAGGGTTGCCTTCCTTGTCGATCGAACGGCGCGGCGTGCGGATCGAGGAAGTCGGCTTGATGGCGATCGACACCGTGATGTCCTGGCCGGTCGATATGCCGCCCAGTACGCCGCCGGAATTATTGCCGACGAAGCCTTCCAGGGTCAGTTCGTCGCCATGCTCGGAACCGCGCTGCGCAACGCTGTCGAAGCCCGCGCCAATCTCCACACCCTTAACGGCGTTGATGCCCATCATGGCGTAAGCGATATCGGCATCGAGCTTGTCGTAGATTGGCTGGCCCAGGCCGACCGGCACGTTGCGCGCCACCACGTCGATGCGTGCGCCGATGGAGTCGCCATCCTTGCGCAGGCCGTCCATATAGTCTTCCATGCGTTCGATCAGCGCCGCGTCGGAAGTGGCGGCAAAGAACGGGTTGGACGGCACGTGTTCGAAACTCTCGAACGGTACTTCGATCTCGCCCAACTGGCTCATGCAGCCGGCGAACTCGGTACCGTACTTCTCCTTCAACCACTTCTTGGCGATGGCCGCAGCACCCACCACAGGTGCGGTCAGGCGCGCCGAGGAACGGCCGCCGCCGCGCGGGTCGCGCACGCCGTACTTGTGCCAGTAGGTGTAGTCGGCGTGGCCCGGACGGAAGCTCTCCGCGATATTGCCGTAGTCCTTGCTGCGCTGGTCTTCGTTCTTGATCAGCAGCGCGATCGGCGTGCCGGTCGTCACGCCCTGGTAGACGCCCGACAGGATCTGCACCGTGTCAGGCTCCTGGCGCTGCGTCACGTGGCGCGAAGTGCCGGGCTTGCGGCGATCCAGTTCGGGCTGGATGTCTGCTTCGCTCAGCGCCAGGCCCGGTGGGCAGCCGTCGATGACGCAACCAATTGCAGGACCATGGGATTCGCCAAAGGTGGTGACGGTGAACAGCTTGCCAAAGGAATTGCCGGACATGATGACGAAGAAGAAGGTGAATAGTAGCGGGAGAAACTCCCCATTCTAACCCGATATGGCAAATCTCGCAGGAAGTAGCTTTTTTAACTACAAGTTTTACGAAACTAGCACGCCGCTATTCGTTAACTTCCATGAAAGTGTTTTAATGGTCGTTCTCAGGAATAATTCGCTATATACTAAGTTGTAAGAACACCGAGACCCCTTGGAGAAGCGACAAATGCCCCCTTCGATCACGGCGCCGGATGGCAGCCACGACGATCAGGACGATCTGGTTTTCTTAGAAGAGCATACGGCTCAGCCAGCTCTCCCCACACAGCGCAATGTCTGGCGCGTGATGATTATCGATGACGACGAAGACGTCCATTCGACGACCACGTTCGCCCTCGGCAACCTGGACATGCAGCACCGCCCCCTGGAATTCGTGCACGCTTATTCCGCCGCGCAAGCGCGCGAAATGCTCAAGCACGAACAGGAAATCGCCGTGATCCTGCTTGACGTAGTCATGGAGCAGGATGACGCCGGTTTGCACCTGGTGCGCTATATCCGCGAAACGCTGAAACTTGCCGACGTGCGCATCATCCTGCGCACCGGCCAGCCCGGCTACGCACCGGAGATCGATGCGATTCGCGATTTCGACATCAACGATTACAAGACCAAGTCCGAGCTGACCCGCATCAAGCTGTTCACCACGGTGACCGCCGCGATCCGCTCTTACGAACAAATCCGCAATATCAACGAAAGCCGGCGTGGCCTGGCGCGCATTGTCCATTCCAGCACCGAGCTGATGGCACTGCATGGCGTGCAGAATTTCGCATCCGGCGTCCTGTCGCAGATCGCCGAGTTGCTCGGCCAGGAAGCGCACGGCGTGCTGTGCGTGCAGGAGTGCCCGGATGCCGGATGTCACGAGCTGGTCGTGATGGCAGCCACCGGCAGCCACCATAACCTGTCCAATTCACCGCTTTCGGCAAACGAAGATCCGCGCGTACACAAGGCGATGGAAGAATGCCTGGCCGCGCGCCGCAACCTCTATTGCGCCGACAGCATCGCACTGTACTTCGCCGGCAAGGCAAGCCGCACCTTCGTCGCCTTCATGGACGTTTCGCGCGCGCCGAGCGCATTGGAAGAAAGCCTGCTGGAAGTCTTTTGCAGCAACGTCGCCGTGGGCCTGGACAACGTGGAACTGGTTTCGCACCTGCACACGGCAGCTTTTTACGACAACCTGTCCAAGCTGCCGAACCGCACGCGCCTGGTCGAAATCCTCGACGCCACCCTGGCCGGACCGGCCAAGCAGGACGCCACGCTTTGCCTGGTCGACCTCGACCACTTTGCCGAAACCAACGATGCACTGGGCCACGAGTTTGGCGACCTGCTGCTGTCCGCCGTAGCTGCGCGCCTGCAGAACAGCCTCGGCAAGCAATTGACCGTGGCCCGCATAGGCGGCGATATCTTCTGCGTGCTGGGCGATGCCGGCCAGGTCAACCCGGCCAATATCATCGGCCTGTTCTCGACGCCGTTCAGCATCGACGGCCAGGATGTACAACTCTCCGCCACCCTCGGCCTGGTGCGCCTGCTGGAACATGACGGCAGCGGCGCGGATGCGCTGAAAGATGCGGATATCGCGCTGAAGCGCGCCAAGACCCAGCAACGCGCCGGCCACTTCTACTTCTCGCGCAGCATGGGCGTGGAGATCCGCGAGCGCGTGCGCATGATGCACGCCCTGCGTACCGGCTTCAGCCAGAACCAACTCTTTGTCGTCTACCAACCGCAAGTCGACCTGGAGACGCGCCGGCCAATGGGGGCGGAAGCCCTCTTGCGCTGGCAGACGCCGGACGGCAAATTCGTTTCGCCGGACCGCTTCATCCCTATCGCCGAATATTCGGGCCTGATCATCGACCTGGGCGAATGGGTGATGCGCACCTCAATGCAGGAACTGGTCGCGCTGCGCGCCGCAGGCCATACCGAATTCACCATGTCGATCAACGTGTCGCAGGTGCAGTTCCGCCACCCGCACTTCCTCGACATGCTGCGCAATGCGCTGCACGATACCGGCGCGCCGCCGGAGTATGTGGAGCTTGAAATCACCGAGTCGATGGCGATGGAAGAACCGGACATGCTGATCAAGATGCTGGCGCAGATCAAGCAGACCGGCGTGACAATTGCGATCGACGACTTTGGCACCGGCTTCTCTTCCCTGTCCTACCTGCAGCGCCTGCAGGTCGACCGCCTGAAGATCGACCGCGCTTTCGTCACCGAGATTACCAATTCCGCGCGCGGCAGCAGCATTGCTGAAATGGTGGTGCAACTGGGTCGCAACCTGGGCCTGGCCGTCATTGCCGAAGGCGTCGAAGATGAACGCCAGGCGCAAATCCTGTGCACCCTCGGCTGCCCGCTCGGCCAGGGCTTCCTGTTTGCCCGCCCGATGACAGGCGAAGCACTGGTAGGCTGGCTCAGCGACGACGCGCTCGCCGGCGTCGCCTGATCTGTAGCGGGCAAACTCCCCGCCAGTTAAACTACTGCGCTGAACGACTCCGGCCGCCGCGCAAGCAGGTGTGACAGCCGTTGAAGACCCGCCTGCAAGCGCCCACGGTCCTTGATGCTGCCCAAAGCGATCCGGATCGCATTCCCGGTTTCACTTCCAGTTGCAAACGCCTCCGCCGGCGTGACCACGATACCCTCGCTATCGGCCGCCCGGGCAAACTGGGACGGGTTCCAGTATGCCGGCAACTCAAGCCATACGTGCAGGCCATCGCCGGCACCGCTGTACCGCCCTGCCAGGATATCGCGGGCCATCCGGTGGCGCAGGTGCGCCTCCTTGCGTACGCCTTCCACCAAACTGCCGGCCGAACCATCGAAGATCCACTGAGTGGCCAGTGCTGCCATCAGCGGAGCGGCCATCAGCGCAAATGATCTCAGCGCGGCCAGGAAACGCTCGCGTTCGTGCGGGTCGCGTATAAGCACAAAGGCCACGCGCAAGCCGGGCGTCAGGCATTTCGACAGGGTTGAGATGTAGTACACCTGTTCAGGCGCAAACGTGGCAACCGGTGGCGGCGGGGCATCGGCAAGCAGCCAGTAGGGATCGTCCTCGACGATGCGTACATTGCCGCGCTTCGCGATGCTGGCGAGCTCCTTGCGCCGCCGTTCCGGCATCGTGATGGCGGTCGGGTTCTGTAACGTCGGATTCAGGTAGACCAGCTTGGGCTTATGCTGGCGGCAAGCTTCCTCAAGCATCCCGGGTGCCATTCCGTGCTTGTCCGCTGCCACCGCAATGAGGTGCCGGTCGAATTGGGACACCGCGGCCCGCAAGCCGGGATAGCACATTGGTTCTGCCAGGATGACATCGCCAGGCTCGGTCAGCGCAAGAATCAAGGCAGCGATTGCAGCTTGAGCACCCGGACAGACAACAAGCTGGCGGAAATCCAAGTGTCCAAACATCGGTTCGAGCCATCTGGCCCCAGCCTTGCGGGCGGAATCGCCTCCACCAGCCAGGTGGTAAGTCATCAGCAATGCGTTATCTGCCCGCATCAGTACCTGGGATAAACCTTGTTTCAACATGTCGTCGAAGTCCACGCCAACCGGCAGTGGCGGGGTATTCATGCTCAGGTCGAGAATCGAGGTCAATTCGACTTTCGGCGCCGCTACATAAGTGCCTCGAGCGCCGCGGCCCTCCAGCAAGTTGCGGCGTCTGGCTTCGTCGTATGCCCGCGTGATCGTCGTCAGGTCGACGTCCAGCTGTGCTGCCAACTGGCGCTGCGGAGGCAAACGGTCACCCGGCTTCAGCGATCCGCCTGCCACCGCCGCCTGTAGCGCGTCGGCGATCTGAAGGAAACGTGGTCCGCCGCGCACGGTCAATTGCGGCAACCATAGCGCCGGATCTTCGTCTTGTATGGATTTCAACTGGGACAATTTGTCTCAATGTATGGATATTGCTTTCAGGTAGTATGCATCAAGAGGTGCAGTCGCACCAGATAGTGCTGAGTAATAACCAGGAAATACGCAAAACGATGGAATGGATCCCAATAGTCTTAGTGACGTTCAAGGTTCTCGTGCTCGGCACGGGCATGTTCTACGCAATCAAGTGGCATTACGATCAAGGACGGAAAGAGAAGGAACGGCACAAGGAGAAGCGCGCGTTGCTGCGCGCCAGTGGCCAGGTAGCCGCAGCTTTCGTGGTTTCGCTGCTGGGCTTGGGGCTCGTCACTTTCTTCCTCAGCAAGACGCTCGGTTTGGACGTCACCGTCCCTTGACGAGTCGGCCGGGCATCGGCAGGCGGTTCAGGGAACCATGGCAGGCTTGCTAGCTCACCAGAATCGCCACCAGGGCGATTGCTTTGGCCGAGTAACATCCTCTTCCCCGGCCACAATGGATAACGTATCCACCAAGTGCGCCATACGGTGACGGACTTTCGAGAGCGGATGGTCCGGGAAAGCCTGATCATACTGGCTGCTGTCGGAAGGAAGCGCCCGTAGCGGCTGCGCCCGCATGTGGGCAAACATTTCTTCCATACTCTCGACCAGCACCGGCTCGTCTGGAGCAGCAGCTTCCGTCTTTTCCTCGATCATCAAGCTAACAGCCGCCTCACGCACGCCAGTGCCACCTTGCTCAACTGACTCGACGTTGATCTGCGCGGTCCTGTCGCCCAGCCGGATCCACAAGATGCTTACGAACATCATCCCCATACTTTGGGGAATTGGAGAACGGTATTTGAACAAGCCCCTCAGAGCAACGTGGCCGCCGACAGTAACAAGCCCCATCTCCAACAACGCCCCACCGTTGCTTGCACTTTGTTCGGAGAAAAACGTCGTTGCGGAGTCGACGTCATTGAAATCAAAGGGCCAATTCGTTGCGCCCTTCGGCAAGCGCAAAACAATATAGACGCCGTTCGGGTTACTCCAGCCGAAGTGTTCTTCCGACTGCTCCCGAAGCGTGCAATCGGACACGTCGAACTTTACGGAGCTGAGGTCGTGCATCTGATTCCTTAATGGCAAAAATTGAACTGTAAGTGAGCCCCGAATCACTTCGGCCGCAAGTTGACTAGATCGGGGTTAGCATCGATAAATCTTGAAACCGAAGGAATACTCAATGTCGTGGCCCCGTAGCATCCACGCTTACTCCTCATTGCGCATGTGTATGTGATCGACAATGAGATATCGGAAACCTTGTGATCGTACGAGCTTACGATCGACATGAACTCGTTTCCACCGACCCAGTTGTTAGTCCTCGCAATCACCTCACCTGCCAAATTTCTCACGACTACGTCGGTGGAATGCGGAACCAGCATAAACCGCTCATTGCGCACGCTCTTGGGAAAGCGCAAGTCAATCGACGAACCTGCTTCATTGCGCTGAATCTGATATTCGAATCCCAGTGCATGCATTTCCGCCCTCGACGGCTCTTTATAATCAGGCGGTACGGCTGCAAATGCACTTAAGGTGACAATAAGCGATAGCGCAAGAAACAAGAAGGTCTTAGAACTATGGTGCATACAAATCCGTCCTCAAGTTTTAGTCGACTCTTTCAGCAAGCCACCTGCCCGTGGCGGCGCACGACCGGCCCATAATCGCTTCAGTGAACGCAGAAAAACAAAAGCCGCCCGCAGGCGGCTTCGCTTGTCGGGGGAGGAATCAGCCTTCCGACTTTTCCTCTTCTTCGGCCGGCCAGTCGCGGATGTAGGCCTTCAGCATGCGGTTCTCGAAGCTCTGGGCTTCCAGCACGGCACGCGCCACATCGTAGAACGAGATCACGCCCAGCAGGGTCTTGGCGTTCATCACCGGCAGGTAGCGCGCATGCTTTTCCAGCATGATGCGGCGCACTTCATTGACTTCGGTGTCCGGGGTCACGGTGATCGGGTGGTCATCCATGTGCTTGCGCACGGTGCCGCCGCCGACCGAGCCCTGATTCGCGTGCAGCGCCTTCAGCACTTCGCGGAACGTGAGCATGCCGACCAGGTCACCATATTCCATCACCACCAGCGAACCGATGTCTTTTTCGGCCATGGTGTTTGCCGCTTCGACCAGCGGCTGGTCCGGAGTGATCGTGTAGAGGATGTTCCCTTTGACTTGGAGGATTTCAGATACTTTCATTTTGGGCCGTCCTGTCCGGTGGTGATTATGGTTTTATTGTAAGCCTTACCATCGAATTTAGCGTATGCCAAGCGAAAAATCCATAGTTGGATTAATCAAAACGCAACAGTATTCACAAGCTAAATAACACGATAGCATGGCAACCATGACAAAGCCAACATATCCCGGGTTCGATACCCTCGCCCTGCATGCGGGCGCCACGCCAGATCCGGCTACCGGCAGCCGCGCAACTCCCATCCATTTCACGTCATCCTTTGCTTTCCGCGACTCCGACCATGCGGCAGCCCTGTTCAATATGGAACGGGCCGGCCACGTATATTCGCGCATCTCCAACCCCACCAATGCGGTGCTGGAGGAGCGCATGGCAGCGTTGGAAGGCGGCGTGGCAGGCATCGCTACCGCCAGCGGCCAGGCGGCGATGCACCTTGGCCTGGCCACGATTGCCGGCGCGGGATCGCATATCGTCGCGTCGCGGGCACTGTACGGCGGCTCGCACAACCTGCTCGGCTATACGCTGAATCGCTTCGGCATTGAAACAACATTTGTCGACCCGCGCGACCTGGATGCCTGGCGCGCTGCGATCCGGCCGAATACCAAGGTGCTGTTCGGCGAGACGCTGGGCAATCCGGGACTGGATGTGCTGGATATTCCAAAGGTAGCGGAGATTGCCCACGAGGCCCACCTGCCCCTCATGGTTGACTCGACCTTCACCACGCCCTACCTGCTTCGCCCATTTGACCACGGAGCGGACCTGGTATTCCACTCCGCCACCAAATTCCTGTGCGGGCACGGCACCGCTATCGGCGGAGTCCTGGTCGACGGCGGCACGTTCGATTGGCAGTCCTCTTATGAGGCTACAGGTCGCTTTGCCGAGCTTTGCGAGCCTTATGACGGGTTCCATGGCATGGTCTTCGCCGAAGAATCGACCGTTGCGCCGTTTGCGTTGCGCGCGCGCCGCGAAGGGTTGCGCGATTTCGGCGCGGCGATGAGCCCGCACAATGCTTTCGCCATCCTGCAGGGCGTGGAAACGCTTGCCGTGCGCATGGACCGGCACGTCGCCAACACGCGCCGCGTGGCGGAATTCCTGCTTGCTAATCCTGCTGTGGAATCAGTGATCTACCCGGAACTGGAGAGCCATCCTGACCGCGCACTCGCTGCCAGGCTGCTGCCGAAGGGCGCGGGCGCTGTTCTCTCGTTCACGCTGAAAGGCGACCGCGCTGCTGGCAAGCGCTTTGTCGATAGCCTGAAAGTGTTCTCCCACCTCGCAAACGTGGGCGATGCGCGTTCGCTGGTCATCCACCCTGCCTCCACCACGCATTTCCGCGTGCCGGCCGACCAGCTGGCCGCGTCGGGTATCGCGGAAGGCACCATGCGGCTGTCGGTGGGCCTGGAAGATGCCGACGACCTGCTCGAAGACCTGGCACGCGGCCTCAAAGCCTCGCAGAAAGGAGCTTGAGCATGCTGTTTGGCGATTCCTACTGCTATACGGGCGGCAAGGCGTTTGACCCGTCCCTGCCCACTGTGGTCATGATTCACGGGGCGCAGAACGACCACTCGGTCTGGGCGCTGCAATCGCGCTACCTGGCGCACCACGGCTTCGGCGTGCTAGCGGTCGACTTGCCTGGCCATGGCCGCAGCCGCGGCCCCGCTTTACGCAGCGTTGAGGAGATGGCCGGCTGGCTGCTCTCCGTGCTGGATGCTGCAGGGGTGGAACAGGCTGCGCTGGTTGGCCACAGCATGGGTTCCCTGATCGCGCTGGAGGTCGCGCACAGGACACCCGAACGCATTACGCGCCTGGCGCTGCTTGGCGCAACCTATCCGATGAAGGTTTCCGATGCGCTCCTCGACGCCGCGCGCGAAGCTGAGGGCGATGCGATCGACATGGTCAATATCTGGTCGCATAGCTCTTACGCGCAAAAGCCATCCTGCCCTGGTCCGGGATTCTATGTGAGCGGGATGTCGAAACGGCTGATGGAGCGCATTTCCGCGCAGGGCGAAGACCTCCTGTTCCATACCGATTTCACAGCCTGCAACAGCTATGCAAATGGCGAAGCGGCAGCTGCAAGCGTGCGCTGCCCGGTGCAATTCATCTTTGGCAGCAAGGATATGATGACGCCGCCGCGCAGCACAAAGGCGCTGCTGGCGGCACTGCCGGACGCAAAGACTGTGACGGTCGATGCCGGCCACCAGATGATGGCCGAGCAGCCGGACGCGGTATTGGACGCCCTGGTGGCGTTCCTGCGCTAAGCCGCCGCGCTCAGGCGGCGCCGAAATGCTCCGCCAGCGTGACGCCAAGCCCGGATTCCACCGCGGTTTCGACCTGGCGCGCCAGGCTGGCTGCATCGCGGCTGGCCTGGCGGTCCATTTCATCATCCGAATCGGCCAGCACGCCGGCATTCAGCGACATGCCGCCAAACACGAACAGGCGGTACACATCCGCCACCGTGATTTTGTGGACGTTGGCAAGCAGCACCCAGTTGTCCGCACCTTCGCTGACGCGTTTGCCGAACTGCACGCGCGGAGGCGGCGCAATCTTCACTTTCGCCACCCAGCCTGGTACCAGCATTTTTTCCAGTAAAGCATCCATTTCATCGAAGCCAAGGCGGGTACGTCCGCGCATCTCGGCTGAACTGACGGCAGCGTTATCGCCCTGCTCCCGCGCTTCGTGCAGCACTTTCAGCACCGCCATGGCATCGACGAACTCACCGCCCGGCACTGCCTCATGCCACCAGCGTTCGTACTTCACCACCGGCAGCGCCGCAGTCAGCAAAGCGCCCAGCAGCGTAATCAGCCAGGATACGTAGATCCACAGCAGGAACAATGGCAGGGCTGCCAGCGCGCCGTAAATCTTCGAATAGGTCGGCGCCTGGGTGATGAAGATAGCGAATCCGCGCTTGGCCAGCTCGAACGACACCGCCGCCAGGGCGCCGCCGCAAATCGCGTCGCGCCAGTCCACCATGCGGTTCGGCACCGTAATGTAGAGGAAAGTAAAAGCCAGTGTCGTCAAAAGGATCGACAGCAAGGTGTAGAAAATCGGTCCCGTGACAGTGCCAACCAGCCCGCTGGTGGCGTCGAACAAATGGGTCGACAGGCTGATCGACACGCCGATCAGCAAGGGGCCGAGCGTGATCAGGGCCCAGTACACCAGGACCCGACGCACCAGCCGGCGTTCGGTCTTGACGCGCCAGATACGGTTGAAGGCGCGCTCGATCATGCTCATCATCGCGACCGATGTCAGCACCAGCGTCACCGCGCCCACTGCCGACAAGCGTGTTGCCTTGGCCGCGAAAGTGGTCAGGTAGCCCAGGATGGTGCTGGAAATCGCCTTCGGCATCACGCTCTTGATGAAATACGCTTCCAGCGCAGTGCGGAAGGTATTGAACATCGGGAAAGTCGTAAAGATCGCCAGTGCGATCGTCAGGACCGGCACCAGCGCGAAAACGGTGGTAAACGTCAGGCCGCCGGCGACCTGCGGCAAGCTTTCCTCGCGCAGGCGGCGGCGGCCGAACTGGATCAGGTCGCGCAGCTCAGTCCAGGACAGCGCGCGCAATTCAGCCACGCCTTTCGTACAGGCGCGGGCAACGTTGGAATAGAGGGACTTAAAAACCATCAGTGAAGCTTATTAGTCATGCAACTTGTGCAAAGGGCCATATAATAGCAACGATGAACAGAACTAACCTCACAATTCTAATTTTGTATTATTCAAGGCACGGATCCGTACGTAAACTGGCGGAGATGATTGCCCAAGGCGTTGAATCTGTACCGGGCTGCGACGCCCGCCTGCGCACCGTGCCGGCTGTTTCCACCGTGACGGAAGCGACCGAACCGGAAGTGCCGCTGGACGGCGCGCCCTATGTCGAGTTGCAGGACCTGGAAGAATGCGATGGCCTGGCGCTGGGCTCCCCCACCCGCTTCGGCAACATGGCTGCAGCCATGAAGTATTTTTGGGATGGAACGTCGGCGCAGTGGCTGTCCGGCACCTTGTCCGGCAAGCCGGCTTGCGTTTTCACCTCGACCGGCAGCCAGCACGGCGGCCAGGAGTCGACGCTGCTGACGATGATGGTGCCGTTGCTGCACCATGGGATGATGGTCATGGGCCTGCCCTACACCCATCCCGAACTGATGACGACGACCAGCGGCGGCTCGCCTTACGGCGCCACGCACTGGTCGGGGCTGGACGGCAAGAAGCCGTTCACGGAAGATGAAAAACGCCTGGCGGTCGCGATGGGCCGCCGGCTGGCCGAAGCGGCCGTCAAGCTGCGGGGACGAAATGAATAGCACGAAGCATAAACTTTTCCATTGGGGCGCCATCGCCAGCCTGGCCTTGCTGATTATCTGGAACGTGGCCTGGGAAATGTGGCTCTCGCCGCTGAAACCGGGCGGTTCCTGGCTGGTGCTGAAGGCAGTACCGCTGCTGTTCCCGCTGCTTGGCGTCATCAAGCGCGATATCTACACGCTGCAGTGGACTTCGATGATGATCCTGATTTACTTCATCGAAGGCGTGGTGCGCGCATACGGCGACAAGGTCACGCCGTGGCTGGGCTGGGGCGAGGTGGCCATTGTGGTGGTCTACTTCCTCTGCGCCATCCTGTACGTGCAACCGTACAAGAAGGCCGCAAGGCAGGCGGCCCGCGAATTGCTGGAAAAGGTCAACACCAGCAAGACCAAGTAAATATGGAACATTCCGCTTTCCTCGGCGCTTGCCGCGCCCTGCTCGGCGACGCGCACGTTATCTCGGACGAAGCGGGCATGGCGCCTTACCTGCGCGACTGGCGCGGGCGATTTACCGGTCGTGCGCTTGCCGTGTTGCGGCCAGCCGATACCGAACAGGTTTCCGCCACTGTCAAATTGTGCGTCGATGCGCGCATCCCCATGGTGCCGCAAGGCGGCAACACGGGCCTGGTGCTGGGCAGCGTGCCCGATGCCAGCGGCACTGCAGTCGTGCTGTCCCTTGCCCGCATGCAGACGGTGCGCAAGGTGGATGCGGTCAACCGCACCATGACCGTCGATGCGGGCGTAATTCTACAGAACGCACAGGAAGCGGCGGCCGAACAAGGCTGCCTGTTCCCGCTTTCGCTGGCGGCCGAAGGCAGCTGCACCATCGGCGGCAACCTGTCCACCAATGCGGGCGGCACCGGGGTGCTCCGGTACGGCAATACGCGTGAGCTTTGCCTGGGGCTGGAAGTGGTCACGCCGCAGGGCGACATCTGGTCCGGCCTGCGCGGCCTGCGCAAGGACAATACCGGCTATGACCTGCGCGACCTGTTCATCGGCGCGGAAGGCACACTCGGCATCATCACCGGCGCGGTGCTCAAGCTATATCCGCAGCCCAAGGCTTCCGTCACGGCGCTGGCCGCGATGGAGTCGCCGGCCGCTGCATTGCGGCTGCTGTCCATCATGCAGGACCATTGCGGCGCCAGCCTGACCGGCTTCGAGCTGATGTCGGCCTATTGCCTGCGCCTGGTGGCTAAACATTTCCCGGCCCTGCCGCAGCCCCTTTCCGGAGAGCATGCGCAGTATGCCCTGCTGGAGCTGTCCAGCAGCGAATCGGAACAGCATGCGGCGGCGTTGCTTGAACGCGCGCTTGGCGCCGCACTCGATGAGGGCGTGGCGCAGGATGCGGTCGTTGCCAGCTCCGCCGCCCAATCGCGCGGCTTGTGGGACCTGCGCGAGCATATTCCTTTGGCACAAGCGGCCGACGGCAAGAACATCAAGCACGATATTTCGCTGCCGGTGTCGTCGATTGCCGATTTCATCGCCGGCACCGAACCGCAGTTGCAGGCGGCATTTCCCGGCTGCCAACTGGTGTGCTTCGGACACCTGGGCGATGGCAACTTGCATTTCAACGTTGCGCCGCCGGCGGGCGTGGCGAACGAAGACTTCCTGCATAGCCAGGAGGCGGTCAACCGCGTGGTGCACGATGCCGTAGCCGCATTTGGCGGCTCGATTTCGGCCGAACATGGGATTGGCGCTTTAAAGCGTGATGAACTGGCGCGCTACAAGTCGCCGGTGGAGTTGAACCTGATGCGGGCGATCAAGGCCGCATTGGATCCTTTGGGCCTGATGAATCCCGGGAAAATACTATGAAACTCCTGCCCTTGCTGCTGTTGGCCACGGCGCTTCCTGCAGGGGCGCAAGCCCTGCACAAGTGCACCGTCGATGGAAAGGTCAGCTACTCGCAGCAGCCATGCGCGAAAGGCGTGGCAAGCGTCATCGAAGTGCGGCCGGCTCCGGCGGCAGATCCCGCTGCTGCAGCGGACCTCAAGCGCCAGGAACGCGAAGCCGAAAAACTTGCGAACCAGCGCCGCAAGCGCGAAGCGCGCGAGGAGCGTGAAAGCCTGGCAGAGGCGCGGGCTGTCGCCAGCCACAACAAGAAATGCAAGAAGCTCCAGATGCAGCAGAAATGGGCGGACGAGGATGCGCGCGGCGCCACGCTCCAGAACACCGAGCGCGCAAAGGTGAAAGCGAAGCGCGCCGCCGACATGTACCAGCTGGAATGCGGCGGCTGACGCGCTGGCTGGCCATTGGCGAATGGCGCGCGCACCCGGTGCGGGCGTTGACCGCCATCGCGGCGATCGCGATCGGCGTCGCGCTGGGCTTTGCCATCCATCTGGTCAACGCGGCGGCGCTGAACGAATTTACCACCGCCGTCCACAGTCTGTCCGGCCAGGCCGATATCCAGGTAAGCGGCACCGAGGCAACGTTTGACGAGGCTGTCTACCCGATGCTGGCACGCTTGCCTGAAGTGGCGGTCGCATCTCCCGTGCTCGAGTTCGACGCCTCAATGCCGGGCGCGCGGCAAGCCCTGAAAATCATTGGCCTGGACGTATTCCGTGCCGGCTTTATCACGCCGGACCTGATTGGGGCGCCGGAAGAAGATCTGCCCTACGATACGCTGGCCGACGACGCCATCTTCCTGTCGCCCGCCGCCATGACCTGGCTGCAATCCCGGCCCGGCGGGGAGCTGCGGCTGCAAGCCGGCAGCAGGGCGACCGTGCTGCGCGTGGCCGGCTCGCTGCAACGCGCCCGCGTCGGCCAGCGTTTCGCGGTCATGGACATCGCAGCGGCTCAATGGCAGTTCCAGCGACTGGGCAAACTCTCGCGCGTTGACTTGAAGCTGCGCGATGGCGTCGATCGAAATGCTTTAGAGCGCTCTTTGGCGGCGCGCCTGGAACATGATTTTCCCGGCCGGTTCCGGATCGGCCAGCCGAACGACGCCGAGCAGGAAAGCCGCAACGCGAACCTCAGCCGGGCCTACCGCGTCAACCTGAGCGTGCTCGCCCTGGTTGCCTTGTTCACAGGCGCATTCCTGGTGTTCTCGTCGCAGGCCCTGTCCGTGCTGCGGCGGCGCGGCGAATTTGCGCTATTGCGCGTGCTGGGCCTGGAGCGGCGCCAGTTGATCCGCCAGGTGCTGCTGGAGGGCGCCTTGCTGGGGACCGTCGGTTCGGCGCTCGGCGTGGCTGGCGGCTACGCACTGGCAGCCGCCGTGTTGCGGCTGTTCGGCGGCGACCTTGGGGCGGGCTATTTCGCTGGCGTCCAGCCGAGCGTGCAATGGGCGCCCGCCGCAGCGCTGGCCTACTTCGCGCTTGGGCTGGGCGTTGCGCTGCTCGGCGGCTTGGCGCCCGCCTTCGACGCAGCCCGCGCACGGCCTGCCGTGGCCCTCAAGGCGGGCACCGACGAAACTGCGCTGCGGCCCCTTTCGCGGCCCTGGCCCGGCCTGGCCTGCCTCGGCCTGGCTGCGGCCATGGCGTTCGCACCGCCGGTACTCCAATTGCCGATCTTCGGCTACCTTTCGATCGCGCTGCTGCTGGTTGGCGCCATCGCTTTGATGCCGCGGCTGTCGGGCATGGCGTTCAGCGTCCTCGCCCGCCGCAGGACGGCGAACCCGGTGCGCGCCCTGGCACTGACGCGGCTCTCCAACGCATCGGGCCAGGCGAGCATCGCCCTGGGCGGCGTTTTGGCGAGTTTCAGCCTGATGGTGGCGATGGCGATCATGGTTGCCAGCTTCCGCACCTCGGTCGATGAGTGGGTGCTGCGCATCCTGCCTGCCGACGTGTATGCGCGCAGCGGGTCGGCCGGCGCTACGGGCGGCCTTTCGCCCGCCGAGCAGGATGCCCTGCGCACAGTGCCTGGTATTGCCCGCATCGAGTTCCTGCGTGTGCGCTCCGTTTCGCTGGCCCCGGATCGCGCCAATGTAGCCGTGCTGGCGCGGGACGTCGATCCTGCCGATCCTGGCAGGGCCATGGTCCTGGTCGGCGAGTCCACGTCCGCGTCATCCATGGCCGCCGAAGTGGCCGCCGGCTCCATGCCACCGGCCTGGATCTCGGAAGCGATGGCCGACCTGTACGGCCTGCACACCGGCGCCACATTGCGTCTTCCGCTGCAGGGCGACCAACGCGAATTCCGTGTTGCCGGCGTATGGCGCGACTACGCCCGCGCCGGCGGCGCCGTCATCGTGCGCCGGTCCGACTACATCGCCATGACGGGCGACCGCGACGCCGGCGACGCCGCCATCTGGCTGGCCAAGAACGCCAGCGCGGCGCAGGTCCAGGAAAACATCCGCAAGCTCCCCTTCGGCGACCTGCTGGAAACCAGCGTCCCTTCAGAAATCCGCAACCTGACGCTAAGAATTTTCGACCGCAGCTTCGCCGTCACCTACCTGCTGGAAGCCATTGCCATCGTCATCGGCCTGTTCGGCGTAGCGGCCACCTTCTCCGCCCAGACGCTGGCGAGGGCGCGCGAATTCGGCATGCTGCGCCACGTTGGCGTTACGCGCGGCCAGGTACTGGGCATCCTGGCGCTGGAAGGCGCCGCCCTGACAACCCTCGGCATCCTGGCCGGTTTCGCACTCGGCTGGGTCATCAGCCTGGTGCTGGTCCACGTCATCAATCCCCAATCTTTCCACTGGACGATGCAGATGCACTATCCCTGGCCGCTGCTGGGCACTGTCGCCCTTGCGTTGCTCCTGTCTTCCGCGGCCACTGCGCTGGTCGCCGGCCGCCAGGCGCTTTCCGGTGGCCCAATCCGCGCCGTCAGGGAGGACTGGTAATGCGCGCCCTGCTTTGCCTTTTGCTCGCGCTGGCAATCAATTTGCCGCTGCGGGCGGCCGACTTCACGCCCGTCACGCCGGGCGTCCAGCTCCAGTTCCCGCGCGACTTCGGCGCCCATCCCGGCTTCAAGACGGAATGGTGGTACGCCACCGGCTGGCTGGATACCGGCGACGGCCGCCAGTTCGGCTACCAGGTCACCTTCTTCCGCAGCAGTACCGGCCATGGCCGCGATAACCCGAGCCAGTTTGCGCCGAAGGACATCATCCTGGCCCATGTCGCGCTATCCGACCCGTCGCAAGGCAAGCTGCTGCACGACCAGCGCACTGCACGCGCCGGCTTCGGCCTCGCCGGTGCGGCCACCCACGATACCGACGTGCAGCTGGATGGCTGGCGCATGCAGCGCTCCAGCGACGGCACTTACCATGTCGACATCGATGCCGCCGAGTTTTCTCTCGCGCTAACGCTGCAGCCGACCCAGCCCGTGCTGCTGCAAGGCGATGCCGGCTTCTCGCGCAAAGGCCCGAAGCCCGAACAAGCAAGTTATTACTATAGCAAGCCCCAATTGCGCACCAGCGGCACCCTGGCCCGCCGCAACGCCAGCCCGGTGGCCGTGCAGGGAGTCACCTGGCTCGATCACGAATGGTCAAGCCAGGTGCTCGATCCTACCGCCTCGGGCTGGGACTGGGCCGGCATCAACCTGGACGATGGCGGCGCACTGATGGCATTCCAGATAAGGGACCGCCAAGGTGGTAAACTATGGGCCCACGCGACATGGCGCGATGCATCCGGTAAGATCACGCACTATTCGCAGGACCAGGTCAGTTTTACCCCGCAGGTGCGATGGAAGTCGCCGCGCACCCAAGCCGAGTATCCCGTCGCCACCCTGATCACCACCGGCCAAGAACAGTGGCAGGTCAGTCCTTTGCAACAGGACCAGGAGCTGGATTCGCGCCGCTCGACCGGCGCGGTGTACTGGGAGGGCGCGGTGACTGTGGCCCGCCGCGGCAAGCCGGCAGGCCGCGGCTACCTGGAGTTGACGGGCTATTTCCGTCCGATGAAACTTTGAACAAGAACGTAGAATACGCAATGAGCACCACCAATAACGGCCAGCCTGAAGCCCGGGAACTCAAGAAAGGCAACCTGGCTGCATTCAGGGGCCTGCTGCCCTTCCTCAAGCCTTACCGCAACCGCTTCGCCATTGCCGGCATCGCCCTGGTGGTGGCCGCCGCCTCCACGCTGGCAATTCCCTATGCCTTCAAGCAGATGATCGACCTGGGTTTCGGCGCCAATGCGGGCGTGCGCAGCGCGGCCCATGTGAACGAAGTCTTCCTGGCCCTGTTCGCGGTCGCAACCGTGCTCGCGCTGGCCACGGCGGCGCGCTTCTATAGCGTGTCGTGGCTGGGCGAGCGCGTGACTGCCGACATCCGCAATGCCGTGTACTCGCATGTGGTGCAGCAAAGCCCGGAGTTCTTCGAAACCACCAAGACCGGCGAAGTGCTGTCCCGCCTGACAACCGACACCACCCTGATCCAGAGTGTGGTCGGCACCAGCATTTCGATGGCCCTGCGTAATGTGCTGCTGTTCCTTGGCGGCCTGGTGATGCTGTTCGTGACCAGCCCGAAGCTGTCCTCCATCATCATCGGCCTGCTGGTGCTGACGGTGCTGCCGATCGTGATCTTCGGCCGCCGCGTGCGCAAGCTGTCGCGCGATTCCCAGGACCGAGTGGCCGATGCTTCCGCCATGGCCGGCGAGATCCTGAACGCCATGCCGACCGTGCAGGCCTTCACCCACGAAAACCTTGAAGCCAAGCGCTTCGGCGGCTCCGTTGAGGGCGCCTTCAGCACCGCCATGCGCCGCATCCAGGCACGCGCATTCCTGACCATGCTGGCCATCGTGCTGGTGTTCGGCACCATCGTGTTCGTGCTGTGGCTGGGCGCCCACGCCGTGCTGGAAGGCACCATGACCGGCGGCGACCTGGGCCAGTTCATCCTGTACGCGTCCATCGTCGCAGGAGCCATTGGCGCCCTGTCGGAAGTGATGGGCGAGGCCCAGCGCGCAGCCGGCGCCACCGAACGCCTGCTGGAACTGCTGTCCGTGCGCTCCGACATCCAGAACCCCGCGCAGCCGCAGGCCCTGCCGCCGCGCGCCGCCAATGGCGCGGCGCTGAGCCTGGCCGAAGTGTCGTTCTGCTATCCCTCGCGTCCCGACACCCTGGCCCTGGATCATGTAACGCTCGATATCAAGCCGGGTGAGACCATTGCCGTGGTCGGCCCTTCCGGCGCCGGCAAGACCACCCTGTTCCAGATGCTGCTGCGTTTCTACGATCCGCAATCGGGCGCGATCCGCCTGGACGGCACCGATATCCGCCTGCTCGACCTGCACACCCTGCGCGGCGCCATCGGCATCGTGCCGCAGGATACGGTGATCTTCTCGGCCGACGCGATGGAAAACATCCGCTACGGCCGCGCCGACGCGACCGACCAGGAAGTGATCCAGGCCGCGCGCCTGGCTGCCGCCCACGAATTCATCGAGCGCCTGCCGAACAGCTACAAGTCCTTCCTCGGCGAGCGCGGCGTGCGCCTGTCCGGCGGCCAACGCCAGCGTATCGCGATTGCCCGCGCACTGCTGAAAAATCCGCCGCTGCTGCTGCTCGACGAAGCAACCAGCGCGCTGGATGCCGAGTCCGAACGCCTGGTGCAAGGCGCGCTGGAAGCGGCCATGGTTGGCCGCACCACGATCATCATTGCGCACCGCCTGGCTACCGTGCAGCGCGCTGACCGCATCATCGTCATGGAAGACGGCAAGATCGTCGAAACCGGCACCCACCAGTCGCTGGTGGCGCTGGGCGGGATCTACGCCAACCTGGCGGCGCTGCAATTCCACAATGTCCACGTAACCCATTGAGGCGCAACGTGACCGACGCCGAACTGCGCCAGAGTTGCAACGTTGTCCTGCCGGGCCACCGCCAGCCCTCGCCGGCCGAGATTTTTGCCGCCATGGCCGAATGGTGCGAAGCGAACGGCATCGCCCATGACGTGTATGGCGAAGGTGAGCTGATACAGTCCTTCGAGCACAAGGTCGCCGAACTGCTGGGCTTCGAAGCGGCGGCCTTCTGCATCACCGGCACCATGACCCAGGTCACCGCACTGCGCCTGGCCTGCATGGAGCGCGGCAGCCGCCTGGTGGCGCTGCACCCGACAGCGCACATCTTCAGGCACGAACGCGGCAACCACCAGTTGCTGGATCACTTCCAGGCCATCCAGCTGGGCGACTTGCACCGCCCGTTCACGCTCGCCGAACTGCAGACGGTGCCTGACCGCCTGGCAGCGGTCTCGCTCGAGTTGCCTGCCCGCGAACTGGGTGGCCAATCGCCGCGCTGGGACGAGCTGGCCGCGATCAAGTCCCATTGCCGCGAACAGGGCATCCATCTGCACATGGACGGTGCACGCCTGTGGGAAGCGGCCGCCGGCTATGGTCGATCGCCAGCCGACGTGGCGGCGGGCTTCGACAGCGTCTACGTTTCACTGTACAAGGGCATCGGCGGCCTGGGCGGAGCCATGCTGCTCGGCAGCCGGGCGTTCGTTGCGCGCGCCCAGGAATGGTTCCGCCGCCAGGGTGGCAACGTCATCCACCGCACGCCTTATGTAGTCGCCGCCGCCATGCAGTTCGATGCACGCCTGGCGGCCATGCCTGAATATTTCCGCCGTACGCAATGGCTGTACGACACCTTGCGCGATTACCCGCGACTGCGCGCCAATCCCTCGCAGCCGCATGCGAATATGCTGCATATCCATGTGCCGGTCGACCGCGACCGCCTGCTGCAGCTTCGTAACGAAGTCGCGGCGCATCACGGCGTCTGGCTGCTGAACCGCGCCGCGCACGCGCAACTGCCCGGCACCAGCTATACCGAATGGTATGTCGGCGACAACCTGCTTGCACTATCGGACGAACAAGTCCGCCAAGCCCTCACTTTATGGAGCGACGCGCTATGAGTTTTGCCTCGCTGGACCTGATTGACGGGCTCCTTCGCACTCTCGAATCGATTGGCTACAACACGCCGACGCCAATCCAGAAACAAGCTATTCCCGCCGTGCTGGCCGGCCGCGACCTGCTGGCCGCCGCGCAAACCGGCACCGGCAAGACTGCCGCTTTCGCCCTGCCCCTGCTGCAGCGCCTGGCCATGGAAGGCGACCAGGCCGCACCGAACCATGTGCGCTGCCTGGTGCTGGTGCCGACCCGCGAACTGGCCGACCAGGTCTACCAGAGCTTCCACACTTACGGTTTCAACCTGCCGCTGCGTTCGGGCGTGGCCTACGGCGGCGTCCCGATGGAGCCACAACTGGCCAGGCTGCGCAAAGGCCTGGACGTGCTGGTGGCGACGCCCGGCCGCCTGCTGGACCTGCATCGCAAAGGAGCACTGGAATTCGGCCAATTGGCAGCCCTGGTGCTGGATGAAGCTGACCGCATGCTGGACCTTGGCTTTGCGGCCGACCTGGATTTGCTGTTTGCCGTCCTGCCGGCCGAGCGCCAGACGCTGCTCTTCTCGGCCACCATGCCGGACTCGATCCGCGCGATGGCGAAACAGTTGCTGCGCGATCCGCTCACGGTGCAGGCAAGCGCACCCAATACGGCCGCACGCACCGTGCGCCAGCATGTGTTCACGACCGACAAGCGCAACAAGCCCGAGCTGTTCGTGCACCTGCTGCGCAAGCAAGGCTGGGGCCAGGTACTGGTGTTCGTCAAGACGCGTAAAGGTGTCGAGCAGTTGGTCAACCTGCTGCAGGGCGAAGGTATCTCGGCCGATTCGATCCATGGCGACAAGCCGCAGCCGGCCCGCATCAAGGCGCTGAAGCGCTTCAAGGCAAACGATGTGCAAATCCTGGTAGCCACCGACGTTGCGGCACGCGGGCTCGATATCGAAGCGCTGCCGCTGGTGGTGAACTTCGACCTGCCGACGGTCGCGGAAGACTATGTGCACCGCATCGGCCGCACCGGCCGCGCCGGCGCCGAGGGAGAAGCAGTCTCGCTGGTCTGCGCGGATGAAGTCGACCTGCTGCGCGCCATCGAAAAACTGACCGGCACGGTGCTGCCGCGCCAGGAAGAAGCCGGCTTCGAGGCCGACCACCGCGTGCCGTCGACCGGCACGCCGGCTGCGCCTGCCGCTCGCCCTGCTGCCGCCAAGTCGGCCAAGAGCGCCGCCAAGCCGCAACGACCGGCGGCAAAAGCGCCTTTGAATGATGATGCGCCGCGTCCTGCGGGCGGCTTTGGCGGCCTGAAAGAAGAGCTGCCGCCAAAAGAAAAACCGCGCTCGCGCGGACCAATCTACGGTGCGCGCGCTGGCAGTCCCGGCGCAGGCACTGGCACTGGCAGTCGTGCAGGCAGCGGTGGCGGCGGCAAAGTCGTCGTTACCGCAACGCGCGGCGCCAAGTCGGCTGCCCGCGCTGCAGGCCGCGCTGCTGCCGCCAGGACCGGCGGCCGCGGGAACAAACGATAATCGGAGAAACGCATGAAGCAGTACAAAGAATTGATCAGCACCGTGCTGGAACAAGGAAGCTGGCAGGACAACCGCACCGGCATCCGCACCCTGAGCGTGCCCGGCGCCATGATGCGCTTCGACATGAACGACGGCTTCCCCGCCGTCACGACCAAGAAGCTGGCCTTCAAATCCGTGGTCGGCGAACTGTGCGCCTTCCTGCGCGCTTCCCGCAGCGCCGCCGACTTCCGCGCCCTGGGCTGCAAGGTATGGGACCAGAACGCCAACGAGAACGCCCAATGGCTGGCCAACCCCCACCGCACCGGCACCGACGACCTGGGCCCGGTATACGGCGTGCAATGGCGCCAGTGGCCAGGCTATAAGGTGCTGGACGCCGGCGCGGCCGCGCAGATTGCAGACGCGGAGCGCAACGGCTTCCGCCAGGTCGCGCCGCTGGAAGAAGACGGCGTGCAGAAAATCCTGATGTACAAGGCTATCGACCAGTTGCGCGAGTGCCTGGACACCATCGTCAACAATCCGTCGAGCCGCCGCATCCTGTTCCACGGCTGGAACCCGGCGGTGCTGGACCAGGTGGCGCTGCCAGCCTGCCACCTGCTGTACCAGTTCATCCCGAACGCCACCACGCGTGAAATCTCGCTGTGCCTTTATGTGCGCAGCAATGACATTGGCCTCGGCACGCCGTTCAATATCGCAGAAGGCGCCGCCCTGCTGCACCTCGTGGCGCGCCTGACCGGCTACAGGCCGCGCTGGTTCAGCTACTTTATCGGCGACGCGCACATTTACGAGAACCACATGGAAATGGTGCAGGAGCAGTTGAAGCGCGAGCCGCTGCCGCTGCCGCAGCTGCGCATCAACAGCCGCGTGCCATCGTTCGCGGAAACCGGCAAATACGAGCCGGAATGGCTGGAGAAGATCGAGCCTTCCGACTTCACGCTGGAAGGCTACCAGCATCACGCGCCGCTGACGGCGCCGATGGCGGTTTAAGCCGGTTCGTCCTGGGGCACGATGCTGCCCCACCAGCGATTGGCCACGGCCTCGCCGTCCCGCTCCAGCAGGAACTGGTAGCCGCGTTGCGCAGCTTCATCCAGCAGCCTTGGCTCGTTCAGGGCAGCTTCGCGCAGGTGATCGACGCCACGGCGGTCGCCTTCGGCCACCAGCACGCGTCCATACATCAGCGAGGCGCGTGGATAAGGCCCGCCCGGACGCTTGATCAGTTCAAGCACCGCCGGCTTGGCGGAAGCGGTATCTTCGAATTCCAGCTTCAGCGAAGCCAGCTCCATCAAATCCTGCACCGAAAGCTTGGCCAGCGGCGTTACAGAAAGTTCGCCGATGCGCGCACGCGAATTCTGCACATGGCGGAAGCGGTGCACCCAACCGCGAGAGTTGACTTCCCACCAATCCTGGTCGAGTTCCGCTTCCAGCTTCTTGCCCACGCTGGATGCCAGCATCACATCAGCCGCGCAGGTGTCCACCGGGGGCGGCATGTCGGGCGCCATTTCGATTGCATCAAGGCGCTCGCGCAGGCAGGGATGGGTGTCGTCGAGGTCCGAAACCTTGGCCCAGGCCTCGTCCAGCGCCTTCCTGGTTGCCCACTCATCGTAATTGGCCTTGATCGCCAGCCGCATCGAGGAAAAAGGCATGAACGGCGGCCGTTCGAGACGATCCGCATTCTCATACATGCTGGGCCAGAAATCGCGGGCAATCCATTCGCCCAGCAATTTGCTGCGCACCAGGATGTGCGCCGTCGCGGTGTGGCCGGCCATTTCCACGGCAATGCGGTCGGCCTCGTACTCGTCCTGGCGCGACAGTACAAAGGTATACGCGCTGTAGTATGGGAAGAAGCGCTTCAGCGCGCGAACGATACCAGCACTGACCACGTTGTCGTCGGCACTGCTTTCCAGGTGCTGGTACATGGCGACGAAAAGGCGGCGCTGGCGATAGATCCGGACCGAACCCTTGCCGTGGTCGCCGCACAGGTGGCCGTATTCGTGGGCCAGCACGGACAGCATTTCCTTGGGCGTGGAGCCAAGCAGGAACGGCAGGCCGACCAGCAGGTAGTTGCGGTAGCCGCCGAAGATGCCGAAGCGGGCGTGCTGCACGATCGCCGCGTTATATTCATCCGTGATCAGGACGTGCTGGATGCGCGGGCCTTTCAGCTTGTTGTACAACTTGTCGAGGATATCGAACAGCTTGGGCGCCTCCTCCCGCGCAAGTTCGCGTCCCATGGGCGGATCGAGGCGCATGAACATCACGCGCAGGACAACGAAGAGCAGCGAAAGCAGGAACAGGCCGGCCAGGCCGGCTTTGATCATCGCAAACGCGCGGTGCGACTCGATTGCCCATTGAATGAGCAGGACGAGCAATGCCGTCAGCCCGGCCAGCAATCCGAACAGGATTGCATAGGCAGCCAGGCTGATTGCGAAGACCTTGCGGCGGAACGTCTCCGGGCTGGCATTTGAATCCAGCTCCAGCCGACGGACTAAGTGCTGAAACGCTTTGTAATCCAATCAAACTCCTTCATTAAAACTCTTCCCAATCCCCCACCTCGCTGTTGGCGACCTTGCGCGAAGCCGCCCTGGTTTCACGTTGGGCAGGCTTGGCCTTGGCCGGCAATGCCGGCTTGGTGCGTACCGCCTGGATCACTGCGCGCGCCTGCACTGCGGCAGGATGCTCGCGGCGCTGGCTGTCGATCTGGAACACGCTGACAATGCGCGACAGGCTGCTGGCCTGGTCTTGCAAAGCCGTGGACGCCGAAGCGGCTTCCTCCACCAGCGCCACGTTCTGCTGGGTGATTGTATCCATCTCATTGATGGCCTGGTGGATTTGTTCCAGGCCGGCAGTCTGTTCCTGCGTGGCACTGGTAATTTCGCCCATGATATCAGTCACGCGCTGAATGCTCGTCACGATTTCCTTCATTGTGGAACCAGCCTGGTTCACAAGCTTGGCGCCACTTTCCACTTTGCCAACAGAATCGTCGATCAACTGCTTGATTTCCTTGGCTGCGGCGGCCGAACGCTGGGCCAGGTTGCGCACCTCGCTGGCGACCACCGCAAAGCCGCGCCCCTGTTCGCCGGCGCGCGCCGCTTCCACCGCCGCATTCAGGGCCAGGATGTTGGTCTGGAAGGCGATGCCGTCGATCACGGCAATGATATCGACGATCTTGTTGGACGACTCGTTGATCGAGCCCATGGTCGCCACTACCTGTTCCACCACCTCGCCGCCCTTGGTGGCGACGGACGATGCCGAAACGGCAAGCTGGTTGGCCTGGCGTGCATTGTCGGCGTTCTGGCGCACGGTGCTGGTCAGTTCTTCCATCGAGGAGGCGGTTTCTTCCAGCGAGGCGGCCTGTTCGCCGGTGCGGTCGGACAAGTCCATATTGCCGGCCGCGATCTGCGCCGAAGCGCTGGAAATCGTGTCGCTGCCGCCGCGCACCTCGGTCACGATCGCGGCCAGGTTGTCGCGCATCTTGTCCAGGGCCCGCAGCAGTTCGCCGAATTCGTTGTCCGAATGCCTGGTTGCCTGCCCTTTCAGGTCGCCGTCGGCCACGCGATGCGCCACGTCCATCGCTTCGGCCAGCGGCGTGGAGATCGCCTTCATCAGGACCAGGCCCGCATACACGCTCAATGCCAGGCCGCACACCAGGACCACGGTGACCGTGGTGCTGTTGCGGCTCAGGCTCGCAGCCACCGCTGCGGCATCGGCTTCGATGCGTTTGTCGGCGTGCTCGGACAGCGCTTTCAGCGCGCCGTCGCCAATGCGGTAGGACGGGTTGAGCTTTTTGATCAGGACCGTTTCCGCATCGTCCCAACGGCCTTCTTTCACGGCAGTGGTGGCGGCGCGCACGTGCTCAACGCCCAGGCCATCGCTCTTGGCGAACCAGTCTTCGGCCAGCTTGCGCTCTTCCGGCGACTTGATGCTGGCCAGGTAGCCATCCCAGCGCTTGTTCACGCGCGCCGTGACTTCCTCGACGATGTTGAAGTGATTGGTCAGCGGGTGGTCATGCAGCTTGCTCCAGGCCAGTTCAGGATTGTGCTGCAGGGCCTGAAGGATCTGGCTGCGACCCGTTTCCATGTCCAGGCGAATCGCATTGCGCTCCGCGATATTCTTCTGGTTCGCAACCGTAACGTCCTTCACCAGGCCGACCGAGCGCTCCGCGCTCAGGATTCCGAGGCCGCCAATAATCGCCAGCAGGCCAATCAGCAAACCCAGCACGCCAACCAGCAGGGTTTTGATCTTGAAATTATTGAACATCGCTCACTCCTTTACCAAACATTTGAAAAACTGATGAAGCCGGCCACGCAATTCGGAAACGTCGTCGAATTCGATGTAGGTGATATCCACCAGGTCATCGAGTTCGCGCAGCAGCGTGGTTTTGATCGGCGCGCCCTTCCACACCAGGAACAGGATAGGTGTTCGGCGGCCTTTGAATATGTGATAGCTCAACTCGAATGCACTGCTCTCGCTCATTCCAACACGAATGTTGACCATGACATCCGCCTGGTCCAGCAATGCAAGCCGGTGGCGGCGGAAATTCTGCGGCGTGAACGGCAAGCCCTGCTTGCGTTCGAACGAGGCGCGGAAGGTGTCCGCGCTCTCGGCCTGCAAGCCGGTGAGATAGTCGAAAGCGTGCGGCAAGCCGTTTGCGCTGTCGATCATCTGCATGATCTCCCCGATCATGCGCTGCTCGCGTTCATCCGATTCGGTGAAAGGCTGGCGGATGAAGACCTTCAGCGGCTCCACGCCGACACTGCGCTGGCGCGACTGGGTGCGGCGCTCCGGCATCTGCCAGGCGGCGGCAGCCAGGTCCGCAGCACCGGGCACGGGACGCGGCGCCTGCGGCAAGGCCTGGCCCTGCTCGCTGCCGGCCATGGCGTGCAGCTCCTGCAGCGAACGAACCGTGGCGTTATCGGCATGCTTGCGGGCTTCGGCCGCCGCTTCGGCGCCTGCGATCGTGGTAAACATCACGGTCCCGGAGGCCAGTGCTGCCGTGCGCAGGCTGCGCGTGGCGGCGATTGCCGTGCGCTTTTCGTCCACCGTGACGACCGCCATCGCGATTTCGCGCAGGGCCAGCAGGCCAAGCAGGGTTTCGTCTTCAATGGCATTGACCGGCACCTCGCCCGCCTCCAGCACGGCGGCGGTCACTTCGCTGGCGCACAGCAGGTAGCCGGCATCTGCCAGTTCCCGCGCCAGCGCTACTGCGCGCGCCTGGTCGGCCTTGCGCACCCGCATATAGACGTAGCCGGCCAGCGGAATGCGTACCCCGGCCCCCAGCTCGGCTTTCAGGAAGGCTTCGCCGAACGTGGTTCCGGTTCCCATCACTTCGCCGGTGGATTTCATTTCCGGCCCGAGGATGGTGTCCACGCCCGGGAATTTAGCAAACGGCAAAACAGACTCCTTGACGCTGTAATAAGGCGGAATCACTTCCGCTGTCACGCCCTGCTCGGCCAGCGAACGGCCGGCCATGCAGCGCGCAGCAACCTTGGCCAACTGCACGCCGGTCGCCTTCGAAACAAAGGGCACGGTGCGCGAGGCGCGTGGATTCACTTCGAGCACGTAGACGCGGTCGACCATGCGGCCATCGGCCTTCTGGCGCTGCACGGCAAACTGCACGTTCATCAGGCCGACCACATTCAGGCCGCGCGCCAGGCGCACCGTCTGGCGCTTGATCTCGGCCACGGTTGCCTCGGACAGCGAGTACGGCGGCAGGCTGCAGGCCGAGTCGCCCGAGTGGATGCCGGCCTGCTCCACATGCTCCATCACGCCGCCGATCACCACCTCGCTGCCGTCGCTCACGCAGTCAACGTCCACTTCAATGGCGTCGTTCAGGAAACGGTCCAGCAGCACCGGCGAATCGTGCGAAACCTTGACCGCTTCGCGCATATAGCGTTCCAGGTCGGCTCGTTCGTGCACGATTTCCATGGCGCGGCCGCCCAGCACATAAGAAGGCCGCACCACCAGCGGGTAGCCGATTTCTTCGGCCATCGCCACCGCCTGCTGCTCGTTGCGGGCGGTACGGTTGGATGGCTGGCGCAGGTCCAGTTCGTGCAGCAGCTTCTGGAAGCGTTCGCGGTCCTCGGCAGCATCGATCATGTCCGGCGAGGTACCGATGATCGGCACGCCGTTCGCCTCCAGCGCCAGGGCCAGCTTGAGCGGGGTCTGGCCGCCGTACTGCACGATCACGCCCTCCGGTTTTTCGATGGCGACGATTTCCAGCACGTCTTCCAGCGTCAGCGATTCAAAATACAGCCGGTCGGAGGTGTCGTAGTCGGTCGACACGGTTTCCGGGTTGCAGTTGACCATGATGGTCTCGTAGCCATCCTCGCGCATCGCCAGCGCAGCATGTACGCAGCAGTAATCGAATTCGATACCCTGGCCGATCCGGTTCGGGCCGCCGCCCAGCACCATGATCTTGCGCGCGTTGGTCGGCTGGGCTTCGCATTCCTCGTCGTAGGTCGAATACATGTAGGCGGTGCGGGTTGCAAATTCGCCGGCGCAGGTGTCGACGCGCTTGTACACGGGGCGGATGCCCTGGGCGTGGCGCTGCGCACGTACCGCATCTTCATGCACGCCGAGCAGGTCGGCCAGGCGGCGGTCGCTGAAGCCCTGTTCCTTCAGGCGGCGCAGGACATGGCGGTCAAAACCGCCCAGCTGCTGCGTGGCCACCCATTCCTCGACTTCCACCAGGTCCTGGATCTGGGCCAGGAACCATGGATCGATGTCCGACAGGCGGTTGACCTCGGCCAGCGACATTCCTTGCGCAAAGGCTTCGCCCACGTACCAGATACGCTGCGGCCCCGGCAGGCGCAGCTCCTGCTCGATCACGTCGCGCCCGGTGGCGATGCGCTGCAGGCCATCGACGCCGATATCCAGGCCGCGCAGGGCCTTCTGGAACGACTCCTGGAAGGTGCGGCCCATCGCCATCACCTCGCCCACCGACTTCATCTGCGTGGTCAGGCGGTCGTTCGCGCCGGCGAACTTCTCGAAAGCGAAACGCGGGATCTTGGTTACTACATAGTCGATGGCCGGTTCGAACGAAGCCGGGGTGGCGCCGCCGGTGATGTCGTTCTGCAGCTCGTCCAGGGTAAAGCCCACCGCCAGCTTGGCGGCAACGCGGGCAATCGGGAAGCCGGTGGCCTTGGAGGCCAGTGCCGAGGAACGCGACACGCGCGGGTTCATTTCGATCACGATCATGCGGCCGTCTTGCGGGTTGACCGCGAACTGCACGTTCGAGCCGCCCGTATCCACGCCGATCTCGCGCAGCACGTTCAGCGACGCGTCGCGCATGATCTGGTATTCCTTGTCCGTCAGGGTCTGGGCCGGCGCCACCGTGATCGAATCGCCGGTATGCACGCCCATCGGGTCCAGGTTCTCGATCGAGCAGACGATGATGCAGTTGTCCTTGCGGTCGCGCACCACTTCCATCTCGAACTCTTTCCAGCCGATCAGCGATTCCTCGATCAGCAGTTCGGAAGTCGGCGACAGCTCGAGGCCGCGCAGGCAGATCGCAGTGAATTCGTCGGCATTGCGGGCGATGCCGCCGCCGCTGCCGCCCATGGTGAAGGACGGGCGGATAATCACCGGGAAGCCGAGGCGCTCCTGCGCCTGCCAGGCTTCGGCCATGGTATGGGCGATGCCGGAGCGGGCCGACTGCAGGCCGATGCGCTCCATGGCAGCCTTGAACTTGGCGCGGTCTTCGGCGCGGTCGATAGCCTCCGGCGTGGCGCCGATCAGCTCTACGTTGAAGGAGTCCAGCACGCCATGGCGGTGCAGGTCCAGGGCGCAATTGAGCGCTGTCTGGCCGCCCATGGTCGGCAGCACCGCCTGCGGGCGCTCTTTTTCGATAATGCGGGCCACGGTTTCCCAGGTAATCGGCTCGATATAGGTGACGTCCGCCATGCCCGGGTCGGTCATGATGGTGGCGGGGTTGCTGTTCACCAGCACCACTTCATAGCCTTCTTCACGCAGGGCCTTGCAGGCCTGGGCGCCGGAGTAGTCGAATTCGCAGGCCTGGCCGATGACGATCGGGCCGGCGCCAATGATCAGGATGCGCTGGATATCGGTACGCTTAGCCATGGCGCGCGCCCTCCATCATGCTGACAAAACGGTCGAACAGCGGCGCCAGGTCGTGCGGCCCGGGCGAGGCCTCGGGGTGTCCCTGGAAGCAGAAGGCCGGTTTGTCGGTGCGGCGGAAGCCTTGCAGCGAACCGTCGAACAGGGAAATGTGAGTGACTGCGCAGTTATTCGGGAGCGAGTCGGGATCGACGGCAAAGCCGTGGTTCTGCGAAGTGATCATCACGCGGCCGGTCTCGACGTCCTGCACCGGATGGTTGGCGCCATGGTGGCCAAACTTCATCTTCACAGTGCGGGCGCCGGAAGCGAGCGCCATGATCTGGTGGCCAAGGCAGATGCCGAACGTCGGCACGCCGCGTTCAATCAGCTCGCGCGCCGCTTCAATCGCGTAATCGCAAGGCTGCGGGTCGCCCGGCCCGTTCGACAGGAAAATGCCGTCCGGGTTCAGCGCCAGGGCGGCGGCGGCGCCTGCTTTCGCAGGCAGCACGGTAAGGCGGCAGCCGCGCTGGGCCAGCATGCGCAGTATATTTGCTTTCACACCGAAGTCATAAGCCACCACATGGCAGCGCGGCTGCAGCTGCCTGCCATGGCCCTGGCCGAGCATCCACTCGGTTTCGGTCCATTCATATGGGGCCGCGGTGCTGACTGTCTGCGCCAGGTCCATGCCAGACAGGCCGGGAAAGCCGCGCGCCAGGCGCAACGCATCGTCCGCGGTGCCGCCGGCAACGATGGCGCCGGATTGGGCACCCCTCTCGCGCAGGATGCGGGTCAGCTTGCGGGTATCGATGCCGGCGATTGCCACTACGCCCTGCTCCGCCAGCCAGGACGACAGGTCCTGTTCGCTGCGGAAGTTCGATGCCAGGAATGGCACGTCCTTCACAATCAGTCCGGCCGCATGGATCAGCGGCGCTTCACCGTCTTCGCGGTTGACGCCCGTGTTGCCGATGTGCGGATAAGTCAGGGTGACAATCTGGCGGCTGTAGCTTGGGTCACTCAGGATTTCCTGGTACCCGCTCATGGCGGTATTGAAGACGACTTCGCCAGCCGTGGAGCCGTTGGCGCCGATCGCGGTGCCTTCAAACAGGGTGCCATCAGCCAATGCGAGAATAGCGCGCCCGGCATTCCCATGGGGATGCTTGAGTGGGTGTTTCATCAGGGGTTCTCCTGGGGTCCGTATCGTTATAAAACCAACAAACAGAATTACTCAGCAGTAATTCCTAGCGCGCTGGAAGCTACGATACGCCGGCACACCGCCGTCAAAACTCTCCAATGGTCACAAGGCCCCGTTTCAAGGCCAAAATAAATTGCGGTGGCGCAATTCCGCAACGTGACCGAATTGCAAAGTGCTCCGATATATAATGTCGGCCATGACAAATTTGACCATCATCGTTGCCACTGATTCCAGCAATGGCATAGGCATCAACAACACTCTTCCGTGGCACTTGCCGGAAGACCTTGCGCACTTCAAGCGCCTCACTTCCGGCCACCCGATTATCATGGGCCGCAAGACCTTCGATTCGATCGGCCGTCCTTTGCCGAACCGCCGCAACATCGTCATCAGCCGCAATGCGGATTGGCGGCACGAGGGCGTGGAGCGCGTCGGTTCGCTTCAGGAAGCGCTTGCGCTGGTGGCCGGGGACGGTGACGCATTCGTGATCGGCGGCGGCCAGATTTTCGAGCAAGCCTTGCCGCTGGTTGACAGGCTTGTAATCACCCGCATCGACCGCACTTACGAATGCGATGCCTTCTTCCCCGTGCTGGCCGAAGGAGCATGGCGGGAAGCAGCGCGCGAGGATCACGTTTCGGCAGCCGGGCTGCCTTATTCATTTATCAGCTATACCAGGAAATAAAACATGTCCGGACACGGTTTCCACGTCCACGGCCCGCATGACCACGCCGTGGAACACGCAGCACACAGCAACGACAAATTCTCCGGCAATATCGCCGTGACAACGGCCATCCTGGCTACCGTGGGCGCCATCTTCGGCTACCAGGGCGGCGCCACGCAAAACGATGCGGCGCTGTTCAAGAACAATGCCGCCATCGCCAAGACCGAAGCGTCCAACCGCTGGAACTACTACCAGGCCAAATCGTCCAAGCAGAACCTGGCCGAACTGGCCATGCTGCTGCCGAACGCCGAGGTGGAAAAGTACAAGGCCGAAGTGCTGCGCTACAAGGACGAAAAAGACGCCATCAAGAAGGATGCCGAGGAATGGGAAGCCAAGTCGGCCGAATGGGACCATAAGTCCGACCACGCCCTGCACAAGCACCACCAATGGGCGCTGGCCACCACGGCGGAACAAATCGCGATTGCGCTAGCTGCGATCACCCTGCTGACCAACCGTAAATGGCTGATGTATGCCACCTACGGCGTGGCTGCCGTGGGCCTCGGCCTCGGCGTCTTGGCGATGCTGTAAATATTTTCACCCCCGGCCGGGAATTTCTGCGATACTCCCGGTCTTATTTTTTTGAGGCGCTTGGTCGCGCCTGGAGAACATCGATGAAATTCCGCTTCCCCATCGTCATCATTGACGAGGATTTCCGTTCCGAGAACACGTCCGGCCTGGGCATTCGCGCCCTGGCCGCGGCGATGGAAAACGAAGGCATGGACGTCCTGGGTGTGACCAGTTACGGCGACCTGGCGCAATTCGCACAGCAGCAGTCGCGCGCCTCGGCCTTCGTGCTGTCGATCGACGACGAGGAATTCGGCGGCGGCACCCCGGAAGAAACCGACTTCGCGCTGGCTTCCCTGCGCGCCTTCGTTTCCGAGATCCGCCACAAGAACGCCGACATCCCGATCTACCTGTACGGCGAAACCCGCACTTCGCGCCATATCCCGAACGATATCCTGCGCGAGCTGCACGGCTTCATCCACATGTTCGAGGACACCCCGGAATTCGTGGCGCGCCACATCATCCGTGAAGCCAAGTCCTACCTGGACAGCCTGGCGCCGCCGTTCTTCCGCGCCCTGGTGCACTACGCGAACGACGGCTCCTACTCCTGGCACTGCCCGGGCCACTCCGGCGGCGTGGCGTTCCTGAAGTCGCCGATCGGCCAGATGTTCCACCAGTTCTTCGGCGAGAACATGCTGCGCGCCGACGTCTGCAACGCAGTGGAAGAACTGGGCCAGCTGCTGGACCACACCGGCCCTGTTGCCGCGTCCGAGCGCAATGCCGCCCGCATCTACAACGCCGACCACGCCTACTTCGTCACCAACGGCACCTCCACCTCCAACAAGATGGTGTGGCATTCGACCGTGGCGCCTGGCGATATCGTCGTGGTGGACCGCAACTGCCACAAGTCGATCCTGCACTCGATCATCATGTGCGGCGCGATCCCTGTGTTCCTGATGCCTACCCGGAATAACCTGGGCATCATCGGCCCGATCCCGCTGGAAGAGTTCTCGATGGAGAGCATCGAACGCAAGATCGCCAACAACCCGTTCGCGCAAGCTGCCTCCAACAAGAAGCCGCGGATCCTGACCATTACCCAGTCGACCTACGATGGCGTGGTCTACAACGTGGAAACCCTGCGCGAAATGCTGGACGGTAAGATCGATACCCTGCACTTCGACGAAGCCTGGCTGCCGCACGCGACCTTCCACGACTTCTACAAGAACATGCACGCGATCGGCAAGGACCGTCCGCGCGCCAAGGAATCGATGATCTTCTCGACCCAGTCGACCCACAAGCTGCTGGCCGGCCTGTCGCAGGCTTCGCAGGTGCTGGTGCGCGATTCCGAGACCGTCAAGCTGGACAAGGACGCCTTCAACGAGGCCTACCTGATGCACACTTCGACCTCGCCGCAGTACTCGATCATCGCTTCCTGCGACGTGGCGGCGGCCATGATGGAAGCGCCGGGCGGCACCGCCCTGGTGGAGGAATCCATCCTGGAAGCGCTGGACTTCCGCCGCGCGATGAAGAAGATCGACGAGGAATGGGGCCAGGACTGGTGGTTCAAGGTCTGGGGCCCGGACAGCTTCGCCGAAGAAGGCATCGGCTCGCAGGAAGACTGGATCTTCACCGAAGAGAGCAAGAAGTGGCACGGCTTCGGCGACCTGAAGCCGGGCTTCAACATGCTCGACCCGATCAAGGCCACCATCGTCAACCCGGGCCTGTCGCTGGACGGCCAGTTCGGCGAGACCGGCATCCCGGCCTCGATCGTGACCAAATACCTGGCGGAACACGGCGTGATCGTCGAGAAGTGCGGCCTGTACTCCTTCTTCATCATGTTCACCATCGGCATTACCAAAGGCCGCTGGAACACACTGCTGACCGCGCTGCAACAGTTCAAGGACGACTACGACAAGAACGCCCCGATGTGGCGCATCCTGCCGGAGTTCTCGGCCGCCAATCCGCGCTATGAACAAATGGGCTTGCGCGACCTGTGCCAGCAGATCCACGACTTCTACAAAGCCTACGACGTGGCGCGCCTGACCACCGAGATGTACCTGTCGGACATGGTGCCTGCAATGAAGCCGTCGGACGCTTTTGCCAAGATGGCCCACCGCGAAATCGAGCGCGTGGCACTTGACGACCTGGAAGGCCGCATCACCTCGATCCTGCTGACGCCATACCCACCGGGCATCCCGCTGCTGATCCCGGGCGAGCGCTTCAACAAGACCATCGTGGACTACCTGCGCTTTGCACGTGATTTCAACGAACGCTTCCCAGGCTTCGAGACCGACGTGCACGGCCTGGTCAAGCGCGAAGTGAACGGCCGCAAAGACTACTTCGTCGACTGCGTCAAGCAGTAAATTTGTACTGTGGATCGTGCGCCCCACAGCGGCGCCCCTGGAATCGGCAGCATCGGGAAGTACACGATTTCCGGCGGCGGCGCCTCGATTCCAAGAGCGCGTACATCATCGGCCACACCAACGACGCGATAGAACGGCGGCTTGG
>CBHREK010000042.1:0-274047 GCA_966077345.1 uncultured Duganella sp. | reverse complement strand
CCTCCCTCCCCCCCCCCCCCAACTCCCCCTCTTAAATACCCCCCCCCGCCCCCTTCCCACCCCCCCCGCCCCCGCCCCTTCGCCCCGCCGTATCCTGACTTTGATCCAACGCAAGGAATAGCGTTCTGCTGATAGTGTTTTTGCTATCAGGGCCATAAAATCCCAGCAATTGGCACTCACCGAGGGAGAGTGCTAATATATGTTCAGAACGGCATGATAGAGGTTAAGAATCATTTAAGTTCTGTCGTGCATGCTGGTAACTCTGAAAAGCATTCCCTTCAAGCGAGGATAGACAAGATGACCGCAACAAACGCACTGGTACCTGCCGGCAGCAACGCGCTGACCCTTGGCTTCAGCGGGAGCCTGGGCAATCTGGACGCTTATATCTCGGCCGTCAATCGCCTGCCTATGCTGACCCACGAGGAAGAAGTGGCGCTCGGCAAGAGCCTGAAGGAAAAGAACGATATCAAGGCCGCGGAAACGCTGGTGACCTCCCACCTGCGCCTGGTGGTGTCGATCGCGCGCGGCTACCTGGGCTATGGCCTGCCGCACGGCGACCTGATCCAGGAAGGCAATATCGGCCTGATGAAAGCAGTCAAGCGCTTCGACCCTGACCAGGGCGTGCGCCTGGTGTCGTACGCCATGCACTGGATCAAGGCTGAAATCCACGAATACATCCTGAAGAACTGGCGCCTGGTCAAAGTGGCCACCACCAAGGCCCAGCGCAAGCTGTTCTTCAACCTGCGCAGCCACAAGCAGGGCCTGGATGCCATGTCGCCGGCACAGATCGACGAACTGGCCAAGACCCTGGACGTCAAGCGCGAAGATGTGATCGAGATGGAAACCCGCCTGAGCGGCCGCGACATTGCCCTGGAAGCGCCGTCCGACGACGAGGATGACAAGTTCTCGCCGATCGCCTACCTGTCCTCCGACAATATGGAGCCGACCAAGGTACTGGAAGCGGAACAGGTGGTGCGCCTGCAATCGGAAGGCCTGGAAACTGCCCTGTCCAAGCTCGATGCCCGTTCGCGCCGCATCGTGGAAGCACGCTGGCTGGCCAACGACGACGGCTCGGGCGCCACGCTGCACACGCTGGCAGAAGAATTCGGCGTGTCGGCCGAACGCATCCGCCAGATCGAAGCGGCCGCATTGAAGAAGATGAAGGGCGCGCTGGCCGCTTATATGTAAGCCCGCACTGCTCAAGGGAAAGCACCGATTCCGCAAGGATCGGTGCTTTTTTTTACCCTCGAACAAGCTTCTTAATGTCGGGAATTTTTACATTCCCTCATGCAACTATCGGTAAGTCCTTGATATGTCTGAGTTTCGGTTACTGGCATGGTGATTGCTTTTGTAACTACTGAGCACATTAACTGAGGAGTTACCCATGTTTAAGAAGCTTGCACTGACCGCAATTATCGCCCTGGCAGCCGGTTCCGCTTCTGCTGGCCAGATTAAAGATGGCCAGACCAACGGCAAACCCCTGGAGTTGACAGTTGGCACCGCGATCAGCGCAAGCTGGAATCCTGACGGCGAATCCGTCTGGACGTTTGCCGACTGGCTCCACATCAAGGACCAGGAAGTGCTGTACGTTACGGTGGACGCCAATACCACCTTTGACTTCGGTATCACGCCGCCGAACGGCGGCAGCGTCCAGGACTTCGATTTCGACTTCTTCCTCGACAATGCGAAGATGGACAAGGTGCTCCCCAAGCCCAGCGGTTACTCGGCTTACTGGAACGACATCGTCCTGACCGGGGGCGTGGTCCACACTTTCAAGCTGAATTCGCTGAACGTGCATGACAACAACACCAATGTCGACTTCAAGGTCCTGGCCAACACCAGCAACACTCCAGCCGAACCGCCGCTGACTCCGCAGGCCGTTCCCGAACCTGCTTCATTGGCACTGCTTGGCGCCGGGCTGTTGGGCTTGGGGGTAGCCCGCCGGCGCCGCACAAAATAAGTTGTGAAATCCAACTATAAAAACTAGCGCCCCGCGGGGCGCTTTTTTTGTCGGGAAGTACCACGCTTACTGTTGAGTGGACTCAACAGTGCAACACGATAGTTTGCGATTTGCTAAGCTGTTCTCAGGCCAGAGGAGAACATCATGCAAGCTAGACTGATCTGTCTGGGCATGGCGGGCCTGGTCCTCGCCATTGCCGCCGCCTGCGGCTCAACCCGCAGTACTGCCGACGACGCAGCCAGCCGTCCGGCACCACGCACCAGCGCCAGCTACGTCCTGGCACCAGGGGAAATCGTCACGCTGGCCCCTGCCGTCACGCTCAAGCTCGAGCGCGTCAATGACAGCCGTTGCAAAAAAGGCGCAGTGTGCGTCTGGGCCGGCTATATCAGCTACAGCTTTGTGCTGACCGACCGCCAGGGCAATACCAGCTTCCTGCTGGCAGACGATATGCCGGGCGCCAGCAAGACGGTGACGCGCAACGGCCTGACCTTCACCCTGCTCGGGATCGAGCCGGCCGAAGCACCGGCATTGAAGGCACCGGCGCCGGATTATCGGGTAAGCTTGCGGATAAATATTTCCCAGCCAACATAGCTGCCCATGACGCCAACCGCCCTGCCCCGACGACTGACTTCGACCATCATCATTGCGCTGGCATGCAGCGCCCCGGCCTGGGCCAAGAGCCCGGTTGCCAGCGGCACCGGCGGCGCCGTGGCCACGATCAGCGAACCGGCCTCGCAAGCCGCGCTGGCGATCCTGAACAAGGGCGGCAACGCAGTCGATGCGGCGGTGGCAGCTGCCGCTACGCTGGGCGTGACCGATCCCTTCAGCTGCGGCGTGGGGGGCGGCGGTTTCATGGTCATCTACCTGGCCAGGGAAAACCGCGTCATCACGCTCGACCATCGCGAAGTGGCGCCGGCATCGTTCCGGTCCAATGCTTTCACAGCGGACGGCAAGGCGATGGACTTCGACACCGCCGTTGCCAGCGGCATGGCCGTCGGCGTGCCGGGCACGGTGCGCGGCTGGCATGATGCGCTCGACCGCTACGGCACCATGTCGTTCAAGCAGGTGCTGGCGCCGGCCATCAAGGTGGCGCAGGATGGCTTCAGGGTGAACGACAACTTCGTCGCCCTGGTCAAGGAAAACGAGAAAAAGTTCGCGCTGTTCCCGGAAACTGCGGCGCGCTATATGCGGGATGGCAAGGCGCTGCCTGCCGGCACGGTGCTGCGCAACCCCGACCTGGCGAAGACTTACCGACTGCTGTCCACCGGTGGCGTGAAGGCCTTCTATTCGGGCAAGCTGGCGCAGGCGATCGTCGACGCGGTCAACCGGCCTCCTGTCGCAGCAGGCGTTTCGGTGCGGGCGGGCCAGATGTCGCTGGCCGACCTGGCCAACTACGAGGCGCGCTGGCGCCAGCCGGTGCGCAGCACCTACCGCGGCTATGAGCTGGCCGGCATGCCCCTGCCCAGCAGCGGCGGCGTGACGATTGCGGAAGCGCTCAATATCCTGGAAGGCTTCGACCTGAAATCGATGCCGCGTGAAAAGGCCGAGCACCTGTACATGGAAGCAGCGCGCCTGGCCTTCGCCGACCGCAATGCCTACCTGGCCGATCCGGAATACGTCGACGCACCCGTGGCAGGCCTGGTCAGCAAGGACTACGCGGCGCGGCGCCGTGAACTGATTGATCCTACGCAGGCCCATCACCACGCGCAGCCTGGCGATCCTTACCTGTTCCAGCAAGACCCGAGCGTGCCGCTGCGCCCGGCCGCCGCCGCCAAAGCCCGGCTGCTGTCGGAGAGCGCGCACACCACCCACCTTGCCGTCTCCGACAAGGACGGCAATATCGTGGCCTACACCTTCACCATCGAATCGTGGGGCGGCAGCGGCATCACGGTGCCGGGCTATGGCTTCATCCTGAACAACGAGATGACGGACTTCGATTTCACCGGCCCGCATCCCAACGTGCCGGAAGCGGGCAAGCGTCCGCGCAGCAGCATGTCGCCGACCATCGCTTTCCGCAACGGCAAGCCGGCCTTCACCATCGGCAGCCCTGGCGGCAGCACCATCGTGACCACGGTGCTGCAAACCATCTTCAACCATATCGACCTGGGCATGGACATGCCGACGGCCTTGAATGCACCGCGCATTTCCGAGCGCAATGGCCAGGCCACTTCCATCGAGCCGGGCTTTGCCGACAGCGCACAGGCCAAAGCACTGGAACGCTTCGGCCAGCGCTGGGATGCCTCAGTCGAGGAGATCGGTGCTGCCAACGCCATCGTCTTCAATCCCGACGGCACCGTGACGGCGGTCAGCGAAGGCAAGCGCCATGGCGTGGGCAGCGCGCTGGTGCAGAAGCGCGCGCATTGATTATCCGTGCCGTTCGCGGCTATCGGCCGGCGCTTCCGCGCGCTCGTTGAGGCCGTAGTCGCGTACCACGCTGGCGATGCGCAGGCGGTAATCCGCAAACAGGCGCTCGCGTCCGGCCTGCTGGGCGGCGCGATGCGCTTCCACCCGGCGCCATTCCTGCACCGCCGCTTCGTCGCGGAAGAACGAGAGCGACAGCATCTTTTCCGGATTGCTCAGGCTCTGGAAGCGTTCGACGCTGATGAAGCCATCAATCTGCTCGAGCGTCGGCTTGAGCCGCGCGGCGATGTCCAGGTAGGCGTCCTTGCGGCCTTCGGCCGGGGTGACTTCAAAAATCACTGCAATCATTGGTGGAACTCCGGTATGCGCGCGTTCACCGACGCGCGGTAAGTCCAGCTTAGCTGCGGCAGCGGCTTGCCGCGCAGCGCTTCGATGCAACCTGCCGCGATCTGCTGCGCAAGCTGTTGGCCTGGGCAGGCGTGGCGGCCGTGGCCAAAACCACGCTTTGCTTCGCCGAGCATGACCAGTATCGCCTGCCCTGCTTCGACTGTCACGCCTGCGACCACGCAGCGCTCGGCGGCGAAGCGGCGGGTATTGACGATCGGCGGGTCGGTTTCCATCACCTGCGCTACCAGGGCGTTGGCGTCGCTACTGGCCGCGCCTTGCCGGATGGCGACCAGGCTGTTGCCAAGCAGGCCGGCGGTGGCCTCATAAGTTTGCGACAGTAGCCCGACCAGGTTGGCCACGATGGCATGGTCGTTCTGCCAGCCCGCCACGGCAGCCTCCTGTGCGACGGTTGCAGCGAGCGATCCTGCCGGAACTGCCTGCAACAGCTCACGCATCGCGGCCAGCAGGCGCAGGCTGGCCGCGTGCGCCTGGCCGATCTGCTCCGCGCTGCTCAGCGGCGACAGGCAGGCCACGAAATCGCCCATCCAGCGCGCAACGGCGGGCAACTGGGCGTCGCTGAAGCCAAGCAGGCTGGCGACGGTGCTGACAGGCGCCTCGAAAGCCCAGGCGCCGAGCGGCCGGCCTTCGGCCAGCAAGCGTTCGCCCACGGCCTGGGCGCGCTGCTGAGCCAACTCCCCGCTGGCGCCGAGGGCCAGCGCGCGCTGCAAGGCCAGCTTGGGCGCGGCGTGACGCTCGCCGTCATTCATGCGCACCAGGGCGCTGAACACCTCTCCAGCGCTGCCGCCGGCAATGGCGGCCGGCACCGGCTCGGCCAGCGGCCGCACGCGCAGCGCGTGGTGGCTCAGCACTTCTTCCACCAGCGCGGCGCCTGCCGCGACCCACAAACCCCGACCGGCATCCCATTCCAGTTTTTGCATTTCACTCCTCCGGCAACGTTCAAGAAATTGCAGTATGCTGAAAAAAGCACAACGACAATTCGTCCGATACCGAAATATGGATTCCAAGCTTGCCAACATTGCCGGCGCCATTGCCGAACCCGCCCGCGCCCGCATGCTGTGCTCACTGCTGGACGGCCATGCACGCACCGCTACCGAGCTTTCGGTAGTGGCTGAAGTCAGCCCGTCCACTGCGAGCGCCCACTTGGCGCGCCTGAAGGATGAGCAACTGCTGGTGCAGCTTGCGCAAGGCAAGCACCGCTACTACCAGCTCGCCAGCCAGGAGGTTGCCAGCGCGCTGGAGGCCCTGCTGGTGGTGGCAGGCCAGCCGCGCAATGAGTTCAAGCCCAATACGCCCGACCGCCTGCGCAACGCGCGCACCTGCTACGATCACATGGCAGGCACGGTCGCTGTCAGGCTGCACGACCATTTCGCCGCGCAGGGCTGGCTGGCGGAAGCTGCCGACGGCTACGACTTGAGCGCCGCCGGAGAACAGCAGTTCGAACAGCTTGGCATGGACTTGCCTGCGCTGCGCAAGCTGCGGCGCCGCTTCGCCTGCCCCTGCCTGGACTGGAGCGAACGCAAGCCTCACCTTGGCGGCGCACTCGGTGCCGCTTTGCTGCAACTGGCCCTGAAACGCGGCTGGGTCGAACAGGACCTCGACAGCCGTGCGCTGCAGGTGCCGCCGCAAGGACAGCGCCAGATGCTGGCGGCCTTCGGTCTAAGCGGCGCTTAAGGTTTTGATAAGATGATGCAGTTTCCTGAACCCAGACGGAGACTCCGGTCGTGAAAAAACTCATTCGTGAAAACAAAGGCTTCATCGTCTTCCTGCTGACGCTGGGCGTATTCCGCACCGCCATCGCCGACTGGAATCCGATACCGTCCGCCTCCATGCATCCCAACCTGCTGGAAGGAGACGTGGTCTTCGTCAACCGCATCGCCTACGACCTGAAAGTGCCGCTGACCGACATCTCCGTCAGCCACCTCGGCGAGCCGCAGCGCGGCGACGTCGTCACCTTCTTCTCGCCGGAAGACCGCACCCGCCTGATCAAGCGCATCGCGGCACTGCCGGGCGACCGTGTCGAAATCCGCGGCGAGCACCTGATCATCAACGGCAGGACTTCCGACTACGCGGTGCTGGGCAATGCTACCGAGCATATCGACAAGGTCGGCGACCTGCAGGCATTGCAGCTGCAGGAGCACAATGCCAACGCCAGCTACAGCATCCAGGTCCTGCCGCAAGTCGATGCAAAGCGCGACTTCGGACCGGTCACCGTGCCGGCCGACAGCTACCTGATGCTGGGCGATAACCGCAACAACAGCCGCGATTCGCGCTTCATCGGCTTCGTGCCGCGCAAGCTGCTGATCGGCCGCGCCGAACGCGTGCTGGTTTCCGCCGACATCCTCGGCAACTGGGCGCCGCGCACCGAACGTATCGGCATGAGCTTGCGGCCATGATCGATTTCCAGGGACTGGCCAAGCATTACGGCGACTTTCCCGCCGTGCAGCCGCTGACGCTGACCGTGCGGCGCGGCGAAGTGTTTGGCTTCCTTGGACCGAATGGCGCCGGCAAGACCACCACCATCCGCATGATGATGGGCATCCTGGTGCCCAGCGCCGGCCGCGTGCTGGTCAACGGCCTTGATTGCCAGGCCGATGCAGCGCAAGTGAAGCGCCACGTCGGCTACCTGCCCGACAACCCGATCTTCTACGACTTCCTGCGTGGACGGGAAATCCTGCAATTCGTGGCGGAGATGCACGGCATGCCGCGCAAGGCCGCCATCGAACGCGCAGCGCAATTGCTGCAGGATTTCGGCCTGCAGGACGTCAGCGAGGAATTCGCCGTCAACTACTCGATGGGCATGAAGAAGAAGCTCGGCCTGGCGTGCGCCCTGGTGCACGATCCCGCTGTGCTGATCCTGGACGAACCGATCAACGGCCTCGATCCGCGCGCCGCGCGCGAAGTGCAAGATCGCCTGATTGCCAGTGCTGCCGCCGGCAAGACCATCTTCGTTTCCACCCACCTGCTCGACATGGCACAGCGCATGTGCAACCGGGTCGGCATCATCAACCGCGGCGCCCTGGTCGCCACCGGCTCGCTGGAAGAATTGCGCGGCGCCAGCAGCGCCGACAGCACGCTGGAAGAGCTGTTCCTCAAATTCACCGACGAAGACAGCCTGGCGGCATGATGGACCTGCCCAGCGCTCCGCGTGCATTCTGGCTGCTTGCACGCCTGCGGCTGCTGCGGCTACTGAACATCGGCAATGCCCTGCGCTTTCGCAAAGGCTGGCTTGGCCCGAGCCGTGCGCCCACGCGAGGCAAGAAGAATGCCCGCTGGCTGGTCACTTTTGTCCTGTCGGCCTTCATGCTGGCCGCCTTCCTGAATACCGCCAGCACTTCGCTGCTGAACATGCAGTGCCGGCTGCCAACCGGCAGCCAGTGCGTCGCCGTCGAATCGGACGCGGCATCGCGCGCGGCCATGCGCAAGGCGCGCAAGGAACTGCAGGCGGGCCCCTTCCGTCCCGTGCTGATGCAGGCAGCCGTGATGCAGGCCAGCCTCCTGTTCGGCATCGCCTTCCTCCTGCCGTTGGGAAGCAAGGAACTGGCGCAGCCCGACTGGGACCTGGAGTGGCTGGTCACGCTGCCCATGGAGCGCCGCACCCTGCTGCTGGCGCGCATCGCCGAACGCACGCTGGCCAACCCTTCAGGCATCCTGGCACTGTGGCCGATGTGCATGGCTGTAGCCTGGCACTCCGGCTACCGATGGAGCACCCCATTGCTGGCCGCCGCATGCACGCTGCCCTTGCTGGCGTGCGCCGCAACGCTGCGCACGGTAGCCGATACGGGCCTGCGCCTGCGGCTCGCGCCATCGCAGCTTCGCAACCTGCAGGCCATCGCCTCCGTTGCCAGCATGCCGCTGATGTACCTCGCCATGTCGCTGGCCATGCCGGCCGCCACCCTGACCCTCGGCTGGGCCGCGCAGTTCCCGGCCTGGGCCTTGTGGACGCCGCCCGGCCTGGCGCTGCAGGCGCTGAATGCGCGCGACGCGCTGCATGGCCTGGGTTATGGCGCCTTGCTGGCGGCGCAGGCTGGACTCGTGCTATGGGCCGGCCTGCGCCTGTTGAATGGCTTGCTGGCGGATGGCGTGGTCGCCACCGGTTCGCGCGAGACTGGCCGAAGCAGCGCCACGCGCCCCGCTGCCTCCGGCTGGGCAGTTGGCACGCCGCTGCAACGGCGCGAGCTGCGCCTGCTAAGCCGCGACCGCAACTTCCTGGTTCAAAGCCTGCTGATCCCTTTGATCATCTTCGGCAGCCAGCTGGTGCTGAACGGCCAGGTGAAGAACCTGGACCAGTTCATCGCCGATCCGGCGCTGCTGTCGTCGGTCGCGTTCGGCCTGGGCGCCTATGTACTGATGCTCTCGGCCTTCCAGACCATCAATACCGAAGGCCACGCCCTGTGGCTGCTGTATACCTACCCGCAGAGCATCGGCAGCATGCTGGCCGAAAAAGCGCAGCTCTGGTCGGTACTGGCGTTGATCTATCCACTGTCCGTATTCGCGATGGGACTGTGGTTTGGCGTGCCGGCCGATGGGCGCCTGCTGTCGCAGCTTGTGCTGGTCATGGCCGGCATTCCGATTTTTGCAACGATAGCCGTAGCCCTGGGCGTATGGGCTTGCGATCCGCTGGCGCAGGACATGCGCGCGCGCGTGCGCCCCACCTTCGCCTACGCTTACCTGATCCTGTCGTCGCTGTATACCTACGCCCTGAATACCCGCGCATGGCATGTCCGCCTGGCCGCCATCGTGCTGCTGGCAGCCCTTGCGCTGTCGCTGTGGCAGCGCGCCCGCGACTCGCTGCCCTACCTGCTTGACCCCACGGCCTCGCCTCCGCCGCGCGTATCCGCATCGGACGGCATCATCGGCGCCATCCTGTTCTTCCTGCTGCAATTGCTGGTCGCTGGCGCCCTGTATTTGGCTGGCAAGCCGCTGACCATGCCCACCGCGACCTTGTCATTTGCCCTGGCAGGCGCCTTGGTTTATGGGCTGGCGCGGCTGCTCTACTGGCGCAGCGGGACCGCAGGCGTACCCCGCCTGTGGAATGGAGCATGGAGCGCCGCCTGGCGCAGCGCTTTCGGATGGGGCCTGCTGATGGCGCTGCCGGCGCTGGCAGGCGGCTTCCTGTGGCTGGCCATCCTGCGCCACTTCGGCGCCGTGCCTGCTCCCCCGCAACCGGTTGCGCTGGCGTGGCTGGCGCCGCTCGCCGTGCTGGCTGCGCCACTGTTTGAAGAGTTCATTTTCCGAGGCCAGGTCTTCGGCGGCCTGAGACGTTCGCTGCCTGCCTGGCAGGCGATGTTGGCCAGCGCCGCGCTGTTCGCGGTCATCCATCCGCCGCTGGCAATGGCGCCCGTCTTCGTACTCGGGCTTTGCACTGCGATCGCTGCGGAACGCAGCAAATCGCTGCTGGCCCCCATGTTGGCGCACGCACTGTACAACGCCGGCATGCTGGCCCTCCAATAAAAAAAGCGGTGGCCTGTTTCCATGGCCACCGCAAGGAAGAACGCCATGGGGGCGTCTAACGGAGGTAAATCGTTTTAGCGGGACTGGTGCGACATCATCCAGGCCACGAAAGCTTCACGGTTGCGCGAGCAGATCAGCACCTTGCCGCGGCCGGCGAAGCGCAGCACCATGCCTTCGCCGCTGGTCACGGAGTTGACCAGGTTGCCGAACAGGCCGCCGCCGGAACGCGTCGCCACCGCCAGTTCGTAACGCAGGGCGCTGTCCCAGGCCACCACGTGGGCGTTGTCGATCACGACTTCCTTGCCCGGTTCCACGTCGACTTCGTGCAGCGCGCCAAAGCCCGACACCACCAGTTGGCCGGAGCCGCTCGACTCGGTGATGAAGAAGCCGCCGCTCTGGCCGAACAGTGCGTTGCCCACGTTCTGGGTCCGCACCCGCAGGTCGATGCCGCTGCTGGCGGCGACAAAGGCGCCGTCGCTGATCAGGTACTGGCGTTCGCCGACTTCCAGCACGCGCATCGCGCCGGGCAGGTTCGGCGACAGCAGGCAGTTGCCGTCGCCACCGGTGGCTTCGATGTTCTGCTGGAAGAAGGATTCGCCGTTCGCCAGGGAGCGCATCAGGGCGCCGCCCAGGCCGCCGCGCATCTTGCCCTTCAGCTCGAGCGTGGAATCCATCATCACCATCGCATTCGACTCGCAGAAGATGCGCTCGCCCTGCTTCATCGACACCTGCAGGAAGGGATCGATGTCCCCGGTCACTTTAAAAGTCGTCATAGTCTTAAGCTTTCAATTCAAGTTTCTTATGGCGGATCGAGGACCACAGCGATGCCACGATGAATGCCACACCAATCAGGCCGGTAATCACTTCCGGAATATGGAACTTCATGCTCGCCAACATGATCACTGCCAGGATGCCGATCGCGTAGTGCGCGCCGTGCTCCAGGTAGACATACTCTTCGAGCGTGCCCTTGTGCACCAGGTAGACCGTCATCGAGCGTACGAACATGGCGCCAATGGCCAGGCCGAGCATGATGATCACGACGTCGCTGGTGATCGCGAACGCGCCGATCACGCCGTCGAAGGAGAACGACGCATCCAGCACTTCCAGGTACAGGAAGCCGCCCACGCCGCCGCGCTTGACCAGCTCACCGGCATTCACGCCGCCTTCTTCGCTCTTTTCCATCCAGGAGGACAGCGCATCCACGCCAATGTAGGTCAGCAAGCCCCACATGCCGGCCACCAGCACGATGAACTTCTGCGATTCTTCGACGATGCCGAGGCTACCCAGCAGCACGCCCATCGAGATCATGATGGCGATCGAAGACACCTTGCCGAGTGCGCCCAGCTTGCGCTCCACGTTGCCCAGCCAGTGCATCTGCTTTTCGTGGTCGAAGATGAAGTTCAGGAAGACCATCAGCAGGAAAATGCCGCCGAAGGCCGCCACCTCTGCATGGTGGTTGGTCAGGTGGGTCGAGAAGGCTTTCGGGTCGTTCAGCGCCAGGTTCCACACATCGGGAATGCTGAGGTCAGCCGCCACCGCCACGATCACCAGCGGGAATACCAGGCGCATGCCGAATACCGCGATGATGATGCCGACGCCAAGGAACAGCTTTTGCCAGAATTCGTCCCAGTTTTTCAGGACGGAGGCATTGACAACTGCGTTGTCGAAGGAGAGCGAGACTTCCATCACGCTCAGGATAAAGGCGATCCACAGGGCCGCCAGGGCGCCACTGACGCCAGTTTGTTGGTACCCCCACCAGCCTGCCACAGCAAGACAGATGAAGGAGACCAGGAATGAAATCCTGAAGTGCTTCATCGGTTGACCCTTTCTCGTTGATAACTCTGGCAAGTCTAAGGGCAGGACGCTTTTTTAAAAATAGAAGATAATCGAAGCATTACTTCGAAAAAACCGAACCATGAAAACCACCGGCCTGAATTTCCGCCACCTCTATTTCTTCCGCATGGTGGCCGCCGAAGGCAGCGTCACCCGCGCCGCCGACCGGCTGGGATTAGCCATCCAGACGGTCAGCACGCAAATCGCTGCGCTGGAACAATCGATTGGCAAGTCGCTGCTGACCCAACAGGGCCGCCGCCTGGTGCCGACCGAAGCGGGCCGGGTGGCGCTGACCTACGCCGAGCAGATTTTCCAGCTCGGCGACCGGATGCAGGAAGCGCTCGAAGAGGTTGATGCGGGCAAGATCCGGCTGACAGTCGGCATATCGGATTCCATGCCCAAGCTGATCGCCGCGCACTACCTGCAGGCGGCGCTGCCGCCGGACACGCCGGTGCGCCTGGTCTGCACCGAAGGCGAATTCGACGTCCTGCTGGCAGAACTGGCGCTGCACAAGCTGGACGTGGTGCTGACCGACCGCCCGGTGCGCGCCAGCGCGTCGCTGAAGGTATTCAGCCACCTGCTGGGTGAAAGTGAAATGCAGCTGTTCGGTGTGCGCGCCCTGGCACGCAAATACAGCAAGGACTTTCCGGCGAGCCTGAACGGCGCCCCCATCCTGCTGCCGACGCGGAATACCGCGCTGCGCGGCCGCATCGATGCCTGGCTGCTGGAACAGGGCGTGCGGCCCGACGTTGTGGGCGAATTCGAAGACAGCGCCATGCTCAATACTTTCGGCCGCAGCGGCATGGGCCTGTTCTTTGCGCCGGCGGCGCTGGCCGGCGACATGCTGGAGCAGTTCGGCGCCATTCCTGTCGGGCCGGCTTCCGAGTTGCAGGAGCAGTTCTACGCCATTTCCAGCGAGCGGCGCATCAGCCACCCTGTGGTCGAGGCGATGCTGAGTATTTCGCAGCGATAGCATCAAGGCCGGCGCCGGCGTACGTCATCATGTCGTCGACCAGGCCCTCGGCATCGTCTCCCAGCGCGGGAAACAGCCTGGTACGCATCTCGCGCGGAGCGACCAGCAGCGCCAGGCAGGGCGACATCAGGAGGAACAGCGCGCGCTGCAGGCCCGGCGTGGCGGGCGGCAGGCCGATAATCTCGCACACCAGTCCCAGCATGACCATCGCTTTCGGTGCGATGGCTTTGTGCACCAGCGCCGGCGCGTGCTCGGTGGGCGACATCAGCTCCCGGATCACCACGCGCGCACCCCAATGCGCGTCAGCCCCGGTGGCGCGCAGCACGATGCCGCGCAAAATCACGCGCAGCTTGTCGCGCGGCGCCATGTCGCGCGACGCGATTTCCTGCATTTCCTCAAGCTTGAGCAAATGGTGGTGCGCTTCCACCAGCACCGCTTCATATAGCGCGCCGCGGCTGCCGAAGTGATAATTGACGGCAGCGATATTGGTGCCGGCGCGGGCGCAGATTTCCTTGCTGGTGGCGTCGGCAAAGCCGCGTTCCGCGAACACCTGCCCTGCCACGTCCAACAGGGCCTGGCGGGTGGCGTCGCCGTCCTGGCGGCTGGCACGGGTTGCGGTCTTTTTTTGCATGGCTCGCATTTTACGTCGAAAACAATTTCAAATCCAAATTTGAATTTGATGTAGAATTTCCGCAGGAGGTTCTGCCATGAACAAGAAGCTTGTTGGAATTGCCATTGTGGCGACGGTCGCCATCGCGGCTGGCGCCTGGTACTGGAGCCGCCCGGCGGCTGACGGCAAGGAACTGGTCCTGTACGGGAATGTCGACTTGCGGCAGGTGGCGCTCGCCTTCCCCGCCAGCGAACGGGTAGCGCGCGTGCTGGCGGAAGAGGGCCAGAAGGTGCAGGCGGGCCAAATCCTGGCGGAACTCGATACGCGCGGCCTGCGCTTGCGCCTGGCCGAAGCAGAAGCCCAGGCCGGCGCCCAGCAGCAGGTGCTGGCCCGCCTCAAAGCCGGCACGCGCCCGGAAGAGCTGGCGCAATCGCGCGCCCGCACCAGCGCCGCGCAGGCGGACGCCGAGCTCGCGCGACAGCAACTGGATCGCATCCTGGCCGTGCAGCAGGACAGCAATGGCCGCGCCGTCAGCCAGCAGGATGTCGATGCGGCCCGTGCCCGCGCCAAGTCGGCGCAGGCGGTGCTGGAGCAGGCGCGCCAGGGCCAGGAGCTGGCCCGGCACGGACCACGCCGCGAAGACATTGCCCAGGCCCAGGCGCAGCTTGATGCGGCCAACGCAGCAATCGCCCTGCTGCAGTATCAACTAGGCGAAGCTTCCTTGAAAGCGCCCGTCAATGCCGTCGTGCGCGCCCGCCTGATGGAAGCCGGCGACATGGCTGCGCCGCAGCGGCCTGTCTATACGCTGGCGATTGCCGATCCTAAGTGGGTTCGTACTTATGTGCGCGAGGCTGACCTGGGCCGCATCAAGCCAGGCGGCGCAGCCAGCATTTCCATCGACAGCCAGCCGGGCAAGACCCTGGCGGGCAAGGTCGGCTACATTTCCTCCGTGGCCGAGTTCACCCCGAAGACCGTGCAGACGGAAGAGCTGCGCACCTCGCTCGTGTATGAGGTGCGTGTACTGGCCGACGACAAGGCCGATGTGCTGCGCATGGGGATGCCGGCGACCGTGCGGATCGCTGTTGGGCACTGACCGTGGACTCCGCAGTCCTCAGCGGACGCAGCCTGTCCCGCCACTTCGACGTCAAAGGCGCATCGGCGCCTGTGGCAGCCGTGCGCGATGTGTCGCTGGAAGTGGCGCGCGGCGCCTTGACGGCGCTGGTCGGACCGGATGGCGCGGGCAAGACGACGCTGCTGCGCATGGCAGCGGGCCTGCTGGCTCCCAGCGGGGGCAGCCTGTCGGTGCTGGGCATCGATGTCGCATCGCGCCCCCAGGAAGTGCAGGACCGGATCAGCTATATGCCGCAGCGCTTTGGCTTGTACGAGGACTTGAGCGTACAGGAGAACATGGAGCTGTATGCGGACTTGCATGGCGTGCCGGCCGACGTCCGGCGCGAACGGTTCGCGCGGCTGCTGCATATGACCGACCTGTCGCGCTTTACCTCGCGGCCGGCGGGCAAGCTGTCCGGGGGCATGAAGCAGAAACTTGGCCTGGCTTGCACGCTGATACGCTTGCCGGAGCTGCTGCTGCTCGATGAACCGACTGTGGGCGTCGATCCTTTGTCGCGGCGCGAGTTGTGGGAAATCGTCCGGCAGTTGGTGGATGAAGAACAGTTGTCGGTGATCGTCAGCACTTCGTACATGGATGAGGCGGAGCGCTGCCAGCAGGTATTCGTGATGCATGAGGGGCGGCTACTTGCGTCGGGCACGCCAGCGGAATTGCGCGCACGCGCTGAGGGCTTGTGTTTTACGGCCATGCCGCCTGCCGGCGAGTCGGCTCGGGTGCTACAGGCGCGCCTGATCGATGCGCGGGCGACTGTGGTCGACGCTGTGCCGGAGGGTGGGCACGTGCGGTTCATTCGCCGGGCGGATGCTTCGGATGCCGCAGTTGCGCAACTGCTTGATGGCTTGCCAGTCAAGCCCGTGCCCGCGCGGCTGGAGGATGGGTTCATGATGCTGCTGCGTGCCGCTCCGGCATCTCCTGGCGCAGGCAGCGCGGCGACTGGCGCGTTGGCGAGAGGCGCGGCGGGCGGACGGGGCGCGGCCGGCGGTGAAGCGATGATCGAGGTGCGCGACCTGGTGCGGAAGTTCGGCGACTTCACGGCCGTGGCAAGCACCAGTTTCAGCGTCGCGCGCGGCGAGATATTCGGCCTGCTGGGCCCCAACGGCGCCGGCAAAACCACCACCTTCCGCATGTTGTGCGGACTGCTGCCGGCCAGCTCCGGCTTCCTGCAAGTGGCAGGCGTCAACCTGCGCCACGCCCGCGCGCAGGCGCGCGCCAAGGTCGGCTACGTGTCGCAGAAATTCGCCCTGTACGGCAACCTGACCGTGCAGGAAAACCTCGACTTCTTCGGCGGCGCCTATGGCCTGTACGGCAAACGCCTGAAACAGCGCACCGGCCAGGTGCTCGACGAATTCCAGCTGCGCGGGCAGGAAGACAAGGCAAGCGGCCAACTGCCGGGCGGCTTCAAGCAACGCCTCGCCATGGCCACCGGCCTGCTGCACGAACCGGAAGTTCTCTTCCTTGACGAACCCACCAGCGGCGCCGACCCGCTGGCACGGCGCGAATTCTGGCGCCGCATCACCACGCTGTCGCAGCAAGGCGTGACCGTCGTGGTGACCACGCACTTCATGGAGGAAGCCGAGTACTGCGACCGCATCGTGATCCAGGACGCAGGCAAGCTGCTCGCCATCGGCACGCCGCGCGAAGTCCGCACGCAGGCCGGCGATGCAGGCAATATGGAAGACGCCTTCATCGCCATCGTCGAGAAAAACCGCAACGGAGTGGCGCCATGAACCGCGGGTTCCGTTTGCGCCTGTCTGCGCTGGTGCGCAAGGAATTCCGCCAGCTCCTGCGCGATGCATCAAACCTCGCAATCGGCATCGCCCTGCCGATCGTGCTGATCCTGATTTTCGGCTACGGACTTTCCCTGGACGTCAAAAACGCACCCGTCGCCATCGTGATGGAAGACAGCTCCCCGACCGCCCAGGAAGCAGTGGCAGGCTTCAGCCTTTCGCCTTCTTTCGCACCGCTGCCCGTCGCCTCGATGCATGAAGCGGAAGCGCTTATGCGCGACCGCCGGGTGGATGCCATTATCCGCATCCCCGCCACCTTCACGCGCGATATCGCAGCAGGCGGCGCTGCCGTGCAAATCATCGTGCACGGTGCGGAAGCCAACCGCGCCAGCATCATCCTGAACTATGCCAGCGGCGCGCTGCAGCAATGGAACGCCCGCCGCGCCGAACGGATCGGCAGCGCGGCCCGCCCCGAGACCCTGCCCGCCAACGGCGCCGTGCGCATCGAACAGCGCATGTGGTACAACAGCGCCAACACCAGTACCTGGTACCTCGTGCCCGGCCTGATCGTGCTGATCATGACCCTGGTGGGCGCCTTCCTCACGGCCCTGGTGATGGCGCGCGAATGGGAGCGCGGCACGCTGGAAGCGCTGTTCGTGACGCCGGTGCGGCCGGTTGAAATCCTGCTCGCCAAGGTGATCCCCTACTTCTGCGTCGGCATGATGGGGCTCTGCCTGTGCCTGGCAGCCGCGCGCTTCCTGTTCAAGGTACCGATGCAGGGATCGCTGCTGGTCATCGTGTTCGCCTCCATGCTGTACCTGCTGGTCGCAGTCGGCATGGGCCTGCTGATTTCATCCGCGACAAAAAACCAGTTCCTGGCCAGCCAGCTCGCCCTTGTCAGCAGCTTCATGCCGTCGCTGATGCTGTCCGGCTTCCTGTTCGACCTGCGCAATGTGCCGGTGGCGGTGCAAGTGGTTGGCCGCATCCTGCCCGCCACCTACTTCATGGAACTGGTCAAGACCCTGTTCCTGGCCGGGAACGTGTGGCCGCTGATACTGCTCAACTGCGCCATCCTCGCCGCCTACGCCGTACTGCTACTGGGCATCGCCCGCGCCGTCACCCGCAAACGACTGGACTAGCCATGATCGCATTTTTCCGCCGCATTGGCGTCATCGTCCGCAAGGAATTCCTGGCGGTGCTCAAGGATCCCAAGAGCCGCTTCATCCTGGTCGTGCCGGCCATCGTGCAAAGCCTGCTGTTCGGCTACGCGGCAACCTATGACCTGACGTATGTGCCCTATGCGCTGCATGACGCCAGCCACAGTGCCGCCTCGGCCGAGCTGCTGGCCAAGCTCGACGCCAGCGGCACTTTCCGCCGCACGCTCGCCTTCGAAACGCAGGAAGCGCTGCGTGAGGCCATCGACAGCGAAAAGGCGCTGCTCGCCATCAGCATTCCGGTCGACTTTGAAAAACGCTTGTATGCCGGCGATGCGGCGCCCCTGCAACTGGTGCTGGATGGGCGCAACTCCAACACGGCTGGCTCGGCGGCAGCCTATGTCGGCGCCGTGGTGGCGGACTTCAGCCGCCAGTGGCGCGAAAAGCATGGCGGCGCGCAGCCCGCGCTGCGCATCGAATCGCGCGCCTGGTTCAATCCGAACCTGGAAACGCGCTGGTACCTGATGCCCGGCATGATTGCCGCCCTGAGCATGCTGCAAACCCTGCTGCTGACCGCTCTTTCGGTGGCGCGCGAGCGTGAGCAAGGCACCTTCGACCAGTTGCTGGTCACGCCGCTGACGCCCATCGACATCATGATCGGCAAAGCCCTGCCGCCCATCATGATCGGACTGTTGCAGTCGACCCTGATCCTGCTGGTCACGCGGCTGTGGTTCGGCGTGCCGATGGCGGGATCGCTGTTGTCCATTTATGCGGGCCTGACCCTGTTCACGGTCGCCAGCGTCGGCGTGGGCCTGTCGATATCGGCCGTGTCGCTGAACATGCAACAGGCCATGCTGTACACCTTTGTGCTGGTGATGCCCATGATGCTGCTGTCCGGGCTCACCACGCCAGTACGGAATATGCCGGAAGTGCTGCAGATCGTGACCATGGCGAATCCCCTGCGCTTTGCCATCGACATGATCCAGCGCGTTTATCTCGAAGGCGTTGGCCTTGCTACCTTGTGGCCGAACATGGTGCCGCTGTTGCTGATTGCCCTGATTACGCTGCCGCTGGCAGCGTGGCTGTTCCGCCATCGCCTTGCCTGAACTGGAACGATTATGAGACATCACATGCTCTCCCTGCTTTGCCTGTCGCTGGCCGCCTGCGCGGTCGGGCCTGACTATCGCGATCCCACGGTGCTGGCGCCGGCCGCCTACGGCGATTGGCACGGCGGCTCGCCCGCGTTGCGCGAGACTGGCCTGGCGGCCGGCACGGCGCAATCATTTGCCCGCTTCGGCGATCCGGTGCTGATCGACCTGCAGCAGCAAGCCCTGGCGGCGAACCACGACGTGAAGGCGGCGACATTGCGCTTCGCCCAGAGCAGGATGGCGCGCAATGTAGCGGCCGGCGCACAAGGCCCCCAAATCAATGCCCATGCCGGCGCCACGCGGCAGCGCCAGTCCGAGTCCGGCGCAGGTACACGGATGGTGGATGCGATCGGTCCTGCCAATCGCGAGGTACTGATCGAAAAGCTCAGCGATCCATTCGCGCTGTACCAGGCCGGCTTTGATGCTTCCTGGGAGCTGGACCTGTGGGGACGCGTGCGGCGCAGCGTGGAGGCGGCCGACGCCGGCATGGCGGAAGCCAGCTCTATCCTGCGCGACGTGCAACTGGCGGTGCAGCTCGAGGTGGCGCGCAACTACTACGAGTTGCGTGCAGCCCAGCGCCAGCAGGCATTGCTGCAGGCAGACCTGGCCGCGGCGCGCGACATGACGGCACTGGCGGCTGCGCGCGAGCGCGGCGGGCTTGCCACCGGCCTCGAAGTCGAGCAGCAGCGCTCAGTCCTCGCCGAACTGGAAGGCCGCGCCCCTGCATTGCTGGAGCAGGAGGCAACCGCCACCAACCGTCTGACCATGCTGCTGGCCGAGCCGCCCGGCGCGCTCCAGGAGCGACTCACAGCGCAGCAGGGCGCGGCGCTGCCAAGCGGACCTGACCTGGCACTGGGCGTGCCGGGCGAAGTGATGCGCCACCGTCCGGATATCCAGGCCGCGGAAGCCCATCTGCAGGCGGCAACGGCAAGGATAGGCGTCGCGGTAGCGGACCTTTACCCGCGCATCACGCTCGGCCTGTCGCTCGGCTTCGAATCGCTCGATGCCGGCAAATTCGGCGACTGGGGCAGCCGCCAATGGTCGCTCGGTCCCAGCCTGCAACTGCCGATCTTCGACAATGGCCGCCGCCGCGCGACAGTCGAGTTGCGCAAGCTGGAAGAACAGGAAGCCGCCATCCATTTCCAGAAAACCGTCCTGAAAGCCTGGCATGAAATGGACGATGCCCTGTCCGCCTACGCCGCCGCGCGCCAGCGCCAGCAAGCACTGGCCGCGAGGGAAGCCAGCGCCCGCGCCACGCTGGAACTGGCCGCGGCGCGCGCACGCCGCGGCATGAGCGACGAACTGCCCAAGCTGCAGGCGCAGCGCGCCCTGCTTGCCGTCCAGCGCGAGCGCGCCGTCGGCGACAGCGAACTTGCGCTGCGCCTGCTGGCCATTTGCAAGGCCAGCGGCCTGGCCCCGCAGCCTTAGCTTTCCGTCAAGAAATTATCAGTTTTGCGCGAGGTGTGCCGCGGGTCGGATAAGATAGAGGTTTTCGACTCCCCGCCTTAGGGCGCATATGGACAACCTTTTACTAGTAATCTTCGCACTCTTCCTCGTAGCACTGAACGGCTTCTACGTCGCCGCTGAATTCAGTATCGTCACCCTGCGCCGCACCCGCGTGCGGGCCATCGAAAAGACCCAGGGCCTGCGCGGCCGCATCCTGGCCAAGGTCCACGGCCAGCTTGATGCCTACCTGTCCGCCTGCCAATTGGGCATTACGCTTGCCTCGCTGGGCCTGGGCTGGATTGGTGAACCTGCCTTCGCCCGCCTGCTGGAACCCCTGCTCACGTTTGTCGGCATCACCTCGCCGGAAATCGTGCACGGCATTTCCTTCGTGTTCGCCTTCGTCACCATCTCCTTCCTGCACATCGTGGTGGGCGAACTGGCGCCGAAATCGCTGGCCATCCGGATTCCCGAAGCCGTCGCGCTGTGGAGCGCCATCCCGCTGTACGCCTTCTACTGGGCCATGTACCCTGCCATCTGGCTGCTGAACCAAAGCGCCAACGCAGTGCTGCGCCTGGCCGGCCTGGGCGCCGCCGCCGGCCACGAGTCGCACTACTCGACCGAAGAACTGAAGCTGATCCTGCGCACCAGCCAGCCAGGCGAGTCCTTCAACAAGGACGAACGCAATATCCTGGCCAACTCCCTGGACTTCTCGCAACTGCGCGTGGCCGACCTGATGCGCCCGATCAATGAAGTGATCGCGCTGCATGCCGACCGCTCGATCGATGAAAACCTCGACACCGTGGTGCGCAACCGCTTCAGCCGCTACCCCTACTTCGATGAAGAAGGCGACACCGTGCTGGGCGTGGTGCACCTGAAAGACCTGTTCTTCGCCCTGCAGTCGCGCAAGGAACTGAAAAACCTGGCGGGCTTCCTGCGCCCGGTGGAAACCATCTCGGCCCGGACCCCGGCGCTGGAACTCTTCCGCCGCTTCAAGGATGGCGCGCCGCACTTCGCCCTGATCGGTGAAAAAGGCAAGCGCCCGGTGGGCTTCCTCACGCTGGACAACCTGCTGGGCGCCATGGTCGGGGAAATCCACGATGAGTTCCGCCTCAACGAAAACGACTGGCTGTCGCAACCGGACGGCTCCCTGATCGGCAAAGCCAGCCTGCCAATCTTCTCCCTCGAGCGCATCCTCGGCGTCGACATCGAGAACGAAGAAATGGGCCTGGACGAAGTGGAATCGGTCGGTGGCCTGATCATGCTGAAGCTTGGCGACATCCCGAAACAGGGCCAGCGCGTCGAATTCGACGCCTTCGACCTGGTCGTGAAAAAGATGAACGGCCCGCGTATACTGTTGGTAAAGGTAATCCCGCGCAACCTGCCGCCCGATTCCGACGAACAGGATTGATATGCTGCTGCGCCGTACCCTGGCTGCCGTTGCAGCCTGCCTCGCCGGCAGTGCCGCCGCGGCCTCCTGCGGCCCCTACACGGTCGCCATGTACGAACATGGCGCCTTGTACTACCGCAGCGGCGAACAATGGGCCGGCATCGACAAGGACATTGTCGACGAGCTGGCGCGCCGCACCGGCTGCGAGCTGCGCATGACGCGCGACTCGCGCATCCGCATCTGGACCATGCTCAAGGAAGGCACGCTGGACATGACCATGTCCGGCATTTCCACGCCGGAGCGCGAAGGCTTTGCCCGCTTTACTCCCTACCTGCAGTCGCGCAATATGCTCCTGGTACGCAATGAAGCGGCCAGGCATGCCGGCACGCTCGAACAATTCGCAGCGCTGCCGGAACTCAAAGTCGCCGTCATCAAAGGTTTCCGGCACGGCGCCACGTACGACGCCTGGCTGGACCGCTTGCGCAAGCAGGGCCGAGTGTACGATACGCCCGATTACACCACCCTGCTGCGGCTATTCCAGTATGGCCGTGTCCAGGCCATCCTCCAGTTAAGCAGCAATGTCGATGCACTGCACCGCGACGCCCATCTGCGCGGACAGTTCCGCGTACTGGACCTGGTGCCGCGCGAAAACGTGCAAGGATCGCTGGTGATATCCCGCCTGGTTGCCGACGCTTCGGCCACTAGGCTCGAACAGGCGCTGCGCGCCATGCGCGAAGACGGCACCGTCAAAACCATCATGGAGCGCCATACCAGCCCCGAGCGGGCGCTGGCCATGCTCGTGCGCTAGCCCTTCACGAGTTCAAAACGCACGCGGTACAGCGCGCCTTCCTTCGGCAAGTCGGTTCGCGTGACCGTGATGTTTTCGCCGAAATGCCTGATGCAGCCCGCGATCAGGCCTTCCGCCAGGTCGCCGAAGCCGCGCGGCGAACTGTAATGCATCAGCAACCGGTCCGGCGCCGGGCGTTCGCAAGGGAGCGACGGCAGTTCGGCATCCGGGTACAGCTTGCGCACTTCGACGTGGATCACGTCGTCGATACGGGACAGGAAATCGAAGGCGCTATGGCTATCGGCAAACAGCGGCTTGTAGCTCATGCTGAAGCGCTGGAACAGGTGTTCGCCGAACAGGTGGATCACCTGCGGCACGCCAATGCCGCTGGCGTTGGAAAGCGCCTGCACCAGCCGTACCAGCTCTGCGTGGTCGTAGGTGCCCACCGAAGTGTAGGCGCCGTCGTTTGGAAGCCTGGCTTCGGTAATGATCCGGTCCAGCATCCCGAGGCCCATGCGGCTCTCGACCAATTCCATAAACTCGGTGAACACGACGCCCTTCATGGTGCCCTCCTACACGACTGGTTTGACCTTTGTCCAGTTCCTTAGCAAGCCAAGCGCCACTGCCAGCAGGGTCGGGCCGATGAACAGGCCGACGAAACCGAATGCCAGCACGCCGCCCATCACGCCAAGCAGCACCAGCGCAAACGGCAGGCTGGAACCGCGCGAGATCAGGATCGGCTTGACCACATTATCCACCCCGCTGATGACAACGGTGCCGTAGACCAGCATGAAGATGCCCCACCCTGTCATCCCTTGCGAGAACAGCCAGATGGACGCGCCGCCCCAGATCAGCGGCGGCCCCACCGGCACCAGGGAGAAGACGAAGGTCGCCACCGACAGCAGGGCCACGGCAGGCACGCCGGCAATCAGGAAGCCGACCGCCGCTACGGCGGCTTGCGCCAGCGCCGTGCCCAGCATGCCGTACATGACGCCGGTAACGGTGCGGCTGACCGTCTCGGCGACTTCGACCGCGTGTTCGCCCATGATCTTGTCCATGCCGACTTCCAGTGCAGCCACGATGTTATGCCCGTCGCGATACAGGAAGAAGGAAACGAAAGCGGCCAGGCTGACCTGCGCCACGCCGGCGCCGAGCACGATGCCGCTGTTCAGCAGGATGGTACGGGCCGGTTCCACGTATTTCTTGGCTACGGCCAGCAGCTCTTCCTTGCTGCTCATGATCTGCCGCAGGTAGGAATCAATCACCTCGCCCACCAGCGGCAACTGGCGCAGCCAGGCCGGCGGTTCGAAGCCGCCGGCGTCCAGCGCCTGGCGCGCGCCGCGGTAGAAGTGGGTCACGCTGTCGGCGATATTCCAGGTCACCAGCGTCAGCGGCAAAACAATGATCAGCACCAGCGACACCGTCATGACAGCCGCCGCAAGGGTGCGTCTGCCTTTCAGGCGTGCCAGCAGGCGTTGGTACAGGGGCCAGGAAGAAATTGCGATGGCGGCGGCAAACAGGATGCCGGCCAGGAAGGGGCGCAGGACGTAAAGGCAGCCAATGACGAGAAAGACAATGGCTGCCAGGCGGCTATAGGGCTGAAATCGTTGTTCCATGCCCTTAGCTTAGCAGGAATCAGTTGGCGACGAGAAGCTTCAGGTCGTGCACGATAGGCGCCGGCCCGCCGCCATGGCGCAGGAACAGGCGCAGCTTGCCGCTCTTGTCGAATACATAGCTGCCGGCCGTGTGGTCGATGGTGTAGCTGTCGGCGGTCTTGCCCGGCACCTTCTGGTAGAACACCTTGAACTCCTTGGCGGTGGCTGCTACCTGCTCCGGCGTGCCGTACAGGCCCACGAAGCGCGAGTCGAAGCCGGGCACGTACTGCGACAACAGCTCCTTGGTATCGCGCTCAGGGTCCAGGGTGGCGAACAGCACCTGCACCTTGTCGGCGTCCGGGCCCAGTTCCTTCATCACGGCCGACATTTCAGCCATGGTGGTCGGGCACACGTCCGGGCAGTGGGTAAAGCCGAAGAACAGCACCACCACCTTGCCCTTGTAAGAGTCCAGCGTCACCGGCTTGCCGGTATGGTCGTTCAGCGAGAAGCCTTTTCCGTAGCCAAGGCCGGTCAGGTCGGTGTTTTCGAATTTGAGCTGCTTCTCGCCGCAAGCGGCCAGCGCGAGCAGCATGAACAGCGCCGCGAACAATTTTTTCATAGGACTCAGAACTTGAAGTAATGGTCGACCAGCAGCGCCGCGAACAGCAGCGACAGGTAGATGATGGACCAGGTGAAAGCCTTGCGCGCAACGATATCGCTGTAATGCTTGTAGATGCGCCAGCCGTAGTACAAGAATACCGCGTTCAACGCAATCGCGCTGAACAGGTAAATCAGGCCGCTCATCTTCACGGCAAACGGCAGCAAGGTGGTGGCAGCCAGGATGATCGAGTACAGCCACACATGGAAGGCGGTGAAGCCCATGCCGTGGGTGACCGGCAGCATCGGCAGGCCGGAACGCTCGTAGTCGGCCTTGCGGTACATGGCCAGCGCCCAGAAGTGCGGCGGGGTCCAGACGAAGATGATCAGCACCAGCAGCCAGGCTTGCATCGGCACGTCGTTGGCAATGGCAGCCCAGCCAAGGGCCGGAGGCATGGCGCCGGACAAGCCGCCGATCACGATGTTCTGCGGCGTAGCCGGCTTCAGGATCATGGTGTAGATCACTGCGTAGCCGACGAAGGTGACAAAGGTCAGCCACATGGTCAGCGGGTTCACCAGCTGGTGCAGGATCCACATGCCGGCGCCGCCGATCACAGCGGCAAACACCACGGTCTGGGGAACGGTAATGTCGCCCATGGCCATCGGGCGGCGCGCGGTACGCGCCATGCGGGCATCGATTTCGCGCTCGGCCAGGCAGTTGACGGCGAACGCCGCGCCGGACAGCAGCCAGATGCCGGCAGTCGCCGCGATCACCACGCGCCAGTCAGGCATCCCTTCGGAGGCCAGGAACATGCCGATGACGGCGCAAAACACCGCCAGCTGCGTCACGCGCGGCTTGGTCAGGGCCCAGTACTGGCCCATGCGGGAGGTCGAGGATTTCATTGTTATTGGTAGGCGGGGGCAGCCAGGTACTTAGCCCTGTAGTTTATCATGGTCAGCAACAGCACCAGGGCTGCCGCACCGGCGTTATGGATCACGGCAATGGCCAGCGGGAAGTTGAAATAGATGGTCGCGACGCCGGTGAATGCCTGCAGGACCAGCACCGCCGCCATCCAGCGCGCATGCTTGCCCAGGCCCTCGACGCGCCATGCCTGCCAGGCGGTCACACCCAGCACCAGCACCACCACGGCGGCAAAGTTGCGATGCACCCAATGGATTGCCGTCAGCGCCTCGAATGGCAAGTAGTGGCCGGCGGCAGTCTTGCCCAGCTCACGCCACGGGTGGAAACCGTGCTCGAAGTCCATCGGCGGCACCCAGGCCCCGGCGCAAGTCGGGAATTCGGTACAGGCCAGCGTTGCGTAATTGGAGCTGACCCAGGCGCCCAGCGCCAGCTGCACCAGCAGCACCACGCCGGACAGCGCAGCCAGCAGGCGGATGCGTCCCAGGCGCGCCGCCTGCGAGCCGGCCGCGCGCGGCAGCGGCGCATGCAGCTGGTCCTCACGGCCGCCGAACCAGGCCAGCAGTGCCAGCAGCGACATGCCCAGCACCAGGTGGCCGGTGACGAAAATCGGCTGCAGCTTCTGCGTCACGGTCCAGGCGCCGAACGCGCCTTGCAGCAGGATGAAGAAGAACAGGAAAGTCGGGTAGCCCGGCGGGATGCGGCGCGCCATGCCGGCGCCGGCGCCAGCACGGCCCCTGCCGCTCGAGCGCCACCAGGCCACGCCCATCATGGCGACGATCAGCACGCCGATGCCCATGGCCAGGTAGCGGTGGATCATCTCGATCCAGGCCTTCATCATGGTGACCGGGCCGGTCGGCATCAGCGCTTCGGCGGCGCGGATCTGTTCATGCGCGATGAAGGGATTGGCTTCGCCATAGCAGCCAGGCCAGTCCGGGCAGCCCAGCCCGGAGTCGGTCAGGCGCGTGAAGGCGCCAAACACGATCAGGTCGAAGGTCAGGAAGACCGCGATCCAGACCAGCTTGCGGTACTTGTTGGTATCCCTGGAAATCCAGACGACCGACAGCGGCAGCGAGGCGACGACCAGCGCCGTAATCGCCATATGGGCAAAGGAGTTGTGGTCCATTGCGCCCGCCTTAACCGATGGCCGAAGCCTTGAGCACCTTGGCCAGGTCTTTCTTGACCTTGGCCGGATCGGCATCTTTCGGGAAGCGCATCATCAGGTGGCCCATCGGGTCGATCAGGTAGATGTGTTCTTCCACCTTGCCGCCCTTTTCCAGCGGCAGCCATTTGGCCACCACGTCGCCCGGCGCGCGCAGGAAGCGGGTGCCGTCGTTCACGCGCAGCATGAAGGTTTCCAGCGGCTCGTTATCGGTGATCAGCCACACGCGCTCGATGCGGTCGGCCTCCTTGCCCTGCATGGTGCGCAGCTGGCGCATCATGAACAGCATGTCCTGGCACTTCTGGTCGCAGGCGGAGCCGCCCACTTTGACCATCAGCCACTTGCCCTTGAAGTCTTCCAGCGTTTGCGGCTTGCCATCGACCGTGGTGCTGGCCATGGCGGGGATCGGGTGCATGCGCGGGTCGAGCAGGTCGCCATAGTTGGTGCGCCCTTCCGGCTTGATGAAGTAGTAGGTGATATAGGAAGCAAGGATCGGTGCGGCGCACACCAGCAGCACTGCGAACATGCTCCAGCGGCCACGGCGGCGCTGGTTCTCGTCTTGTTTAGCGTTTTCCACTTTTTCTCAATCCGGTGAATACAAAGAAAAGTACTGCCATTGCCGCCAGTGCGTACCACTGGAAGGCGTAACCCTTATGCTTGTCCGCGCCCATCGCCGGCGCGGGCCAGTCGCGCTGCAGCGCTTCGGCGGTGGCTGTCGCGCCATCCGGCGACGACTGCTCGACGACCAGCGGCTGGAATTTCCAGCCCGTCGCTGCGGCCAGCGCCGCCGCATCGGCATTCTGCACGATCGCTCCCGGCGCGAGTTTGGGCGCTTCGCCCAGTTGCATTACATGCCCCGGCGCCAGCCGCGCGATGCCTTCGACCATCACCGGGCCCGCCGGCGTTGCATACGAAGGCAGCTTGCTGCGGTCGGCCATATCGCGCGGCAGCCAGCCGCGCGCCACCAGTACGTGCATATCGCTGCCGGCCAGCCGCAACGGCATCAGCAGGTAGAAGCCGGGACGGCCGGCGTGCGGGCGGTTGTCGAGGTAGACCGGCCAGCCGCTCACCCACTCGCCCTGCAGCCGCACGCGGCGGAATTCCACGTCGGCGGCAGCCACCGGCGCGGCGCCCAGATCCAAAGGCGCGGCGGCATTGCCGGCCGCCAGGCGCGCCTCAAGCGCCAGCTTCTGGGCAGCGCGGCCATCCTGCCAGCGGCCGGCGGAAACGCCGATCGCCACCAGGACCACCGTGGCCAGGAAAGGGATCAACCGAAAGCGGAATGCCATACAATAAGGTTCCTCAGAAACCGCTCTATTACCATGAAATACTTTGTCGCCGTCGCCTTCGTGCTGATCATTGGCAGCCTGGCTTCAGCCTTCATCAGCATGATGCGCAGCAAATCGGCCAACCCGAAAATGGTGCGCGCTTTTGCGCTGCGCGTGGGCTTCTCGATCGCGCTATTCATCACCATCCTGGTGCTGGCGAAGCTGGGCTATATTAAACCGACCGGCATACGCTGAATGCAAAAAAAAAGCCACAGCAAGCGCTGCGGCTTTTTTTGCGGCTAAATTATACCTGCGACTTACATCCAGTATACGACGACGTACAGGCCCAGCCAGACAACGTCAACGAAGTGCCAGTACCAGGCCGCGCCTTCGAAGGCGAAGTGGTGTTCGGCGCTCATGTCGCCGCGGATCAGGCGGTACAGCACGACGGACAGCATGATCGCGCCCATGGTCACGTGGAAGCCGTGGAAGCCGGTCAGCATGAAGAAGGTCGAGCCGTAGATGCCCGAGGTCAGCTTCAGGTTCAGTTCGCTGTAAGCGTGCATGTATTCATAAGCCTGGAAGCCCATGAAGGTTGCGCCCAGCAGCACGGTGGCAGCCAGCCAGAAGATCGCCTTGGAGCGGTTGGCAGCCTGCAGTGCGTGGTGCGAGATGGTCAGGGTCATGCCCGAAGCCAGCAGCAGCGCGGTGTTGATGGTCGGGATCGGGAACGGGCCCATCGGGGTGTAGTTGTCCACGGTGCCTGCAGGACCCACGCCGCCATTCCAGTTGGCCGAGAAGTCAGGCCAGATCAGCTTGTGGTCCAGGTCGGCCAGCCAGGGCATGGTGATCTGGCGTGCGTAGTACAGCGCGCCGAAGAAGGCGCCGAAGAACATCACTTCGGAGAAGATGAACCAGCCCATCGACCAGCGGTAGGACACGTCGATGCGCTTGGAGTACAGGCCCTTCTCGGACTCGGAGATGGCGTCGCCGAACCAGAAGTACAGCACGGCCAGGGTCATGACGATGCCGATGTTATTGACGATCATGCCCCATGGTGCGTCGTTGACCCATGCGGATGCGCCAATCATGGTCACCAGCAGGGAAATACCTGCCAGCATCGGCCACTTGGAAGGACCAGGCACGAAGTAGTACGGTGCCGCGGCGTTATTAGAGCTCATCTTGTTCTCCCTAAAATCCTGCAATAATTTACTTTGAAACCACGAGTTTTACGATCGAAACCAGCAAGCCGATGAACAGGGCCGCGCCCAGCAACCCGGCGACGATGACGTGGACCGGCTTGATCTTCTCCTGGTCCTGGTCAAAATCGCTTTTGCGGCGCAGGCCGAAGAACGACCAGATCACTGCTTTCATCGAATACAAAAACGATCCCATCTGCCTTCCTTAATTGGCTGCGGTCTGGTTGCCCAGGCCGCCCGCCTCGATAAAGGTGTACGACAGGGTGACGGTCTTCACGCTCTTCGGCACCGCCGGATCGATGAAGAACACCACAGGCATCTGCCGCGCTTCTTTCGGTTTCAGCGTCTGCTCCTTGAAGCAGAAGCATTCCACCTTCTTGAAGTGCGGCGTCACTTCCATCGGCGTGTAGCTCGGGACGGCTTGCGCCTTCACCGTGCGGTCCACGCTGTTGACTACCTCGTACACCACCGTCGTCATTTCGCCAGGGTGCACGGTCACGCTGTTCTGGGTGGCGCGGAAACGCAAGGTGCCCTGCACATTGCTGACCAGCTCCACCGTGATTTCACGGCTCATGTCGACCTGGCTGTTCTTGGCAACTTCCTGCGGCTTGCCATCGATCAGGTTCAGTCCCAGCACCTCGCACAGGTGCTTGTACACCGGGATCAGCGCATAGCCAAAGCCGAACATCATGACGGCAATGACCAGCAACTTGCCGAGCAGCTTCTTGTTCTCGCCGCCGCTCATTTCAGTGGTGCCCCAGTATCCATTGCTTGCCGATGACGGAAACAAAGAACACTACAGCGACCGACAACAAAATCAGGGCCAGGCGCAGGTTGCTATTCGGCTTCTTCGGGTCAGACATGGTACTTCCTATAGGGGACGGGCTGGCCCGTCCCCGAAAAGCTATTACTTGACAGTCGGCGGTACTTCGAAGGTGTGGAACGGCGCCGGCGACGGCACGGTCCACTCCAGGCCTTCAGCGCCATCCCATGGCTTGGCTTCCGCCTGCTTGCCGCCACGGATGGTCGGCAGCACCACGAAGAACAGGAAGAACACCTGGCTCAGGCCGAAACCGAAAGCACCGATCGAAGCGATCGAGTTGAAGTCGGTGAACTGTGCCTGGTAGTCGGCGTAGCGGCGCGGCATGCCGGCCAGGCCCAGGAAGTGCATTGGGAAGAAGGTCACGTTGAAGGTGATCAGCGACAGCCAGAAGTGGGCCTTGCCCATCGTCTCGTTGTACATGTGGCCGGTCCACTTCGGTACCCAGTAGTAGAAGCCTGCGAACAGCGCGAACAGGGAACCTGCCACCAGCACGTAGTGGAAGTGCGCCACCACGTAGTAAGTATCCTGCAGCTGGATGTCGACCGGGGTCACTGCCAGCATCAGGCCGGTGAAGCCCCCCATGGTGAACACGAAGATGAAGCCGACCGAGAACAGCATCGGGGTTTCAAAGGTCATCGAACCTTTCCACATGGTCGCGATCCAGTTGAAGACCTTCACGCCGGTCGGCACGGAGATCAGCATGGTGGCGTACATGAAGAACAGCTGCGAGGTCACCGGCATGCCGGTGGTGAACATGTGGTGGGCCCAGACGATGAACGACAGGATCGCGATGGACGCGGTGGCGTACACCATCGAAGCATAGCCGAACAGCTGCTTGCGGGCGAAGGCCGGGATGATCTGCGACACGATGCCGAAGGCCGGCAGGATCATGATGTACACCTCAGGGTGGCCGAAGAACCAAAAGATGTGCTGGTACATCACCGGGTCACCGCCGCCGGCGGCGTTGAAGAAGGAGGTGCCGAAGTGACGGTCGGTCAGGGTCATGGTGATGGCGCCTGCCAGGACCGGCATCACGGCGATCAGCAGGTAGGCGGTGATCAGCCAGGTCCAGCAGAACATCGGCATCTTCATCAGGGTCATGCCAGGAGCGCGCATGTTCAGGATGGTGACGATGATGTTGATCGAACCCATGATCGACGACGCACCCATGATGTGCATCGCGAAGATACCCATGTCCATGCCGATGCCCATCTGGGTCGACAGGGGAGCGTACAGGGTCCAGCCGGCAGCGGTCGCGCCGCCAGGCACGAAGAACGAGCCGGCCAGCAGGATCGCCGCTGGAGGCAGCAGCCAGAACGAGAAGTTGTTCATGCGGGCGAACGCCATGTCGGATGCGCCGATCTGCAGCGGGATCATCCAGTTGGCGAAGCCGACGAAGGCCGGCATGATGGCGCCGAACACCATCACCAGGCCGTGCATGGTGGTCAGCTGGTTGAAGAATTCAGGCTGGAAGAACTGCAGGCCAGGCTTGAACAGCTCGGTACGGATCATCAGCGCCAGCACGCCGCCGGACAGCAGCATGATGAACGAGAACCACATGTACAGGGTACCGATGTCCTTGTGGTTGGTCGCGAACAGCCAACGGCTCAAGCCGTGTGGGTGATCGTGTGCGTGATCGTGGTCGCCGTGGGCGTGATCGTGTGCGTGATCGATAGTGCTCATGTAATGCTCCTAATTACTTGGCGCGAGCAGCCACAACTTCGGCTGGCTGAACGATGTTTTCCGCTGGCTTATTCGACCAGTTGTTGCGGGTGTAGGTGATGACAGCCGCGATATCGGTATCCGACAGTTGCTTCCATGCCGGCATTTCGGATGGGTACTTGCCCGATTTCTTACCGTGCAGCAGCACATTGATCTGTTCGGCTTTCGGGCCGTTCACCACTTCGGAGCCGTCCAGTGCTGCGAAGGCGCCCGGCACGCCCTTGCCGTTTGCCTGGTGGCAGACTGCGCAATTGGCGGTGTAGACTTTTTCGCCCTTGGTCTTCAGTTCGTCGATGGTCCAGGTCTTGTTCGGATCGTCTGCCAGGGCCGCCATTTCCTTCTTCTTGCCGTTGACCCAGGCGGTGTACTCTTCGGCGGTCACGACCTTGACCACGATCGGCATGAAGGCGTGCTCCTTACCGCACAGCTCGGCGCAGTTGCCGCGGAAGGTGCCGGTGTATTCAGCCTTGAACCAGGTGTCGCGCACGAAGCCTGGGATCGCATCCTGCTTGACGCCGAAGGCCGGGATCATCCAGGCGTGGATCACGTCGTTGGCGGTGGTGACGATACGGATCTTCTTGCCGACCGGGACCACGACTTCGTTGTCCACTTCCATCAGGTAGTTTTCGTTGCGCTTGCCGGTGAATTCTTCGCCAGGGTTGCCCACTTGCGAGCGCGGGGTCGACAGGTTGGAGATGAAGGAGATGCCTTCGCCTTCGCCCTTCAGGTAGTCATAGCCCCATTTCCACTGCATGCCGGTGGCTTTGATGGTGATGTCGGCGTTGGAGGTGTCTTTCATGGCAACCACGGTCTTGGTTGCTGGCAGCGCCATGCCGATAACGATCAGGAAAGGAACGACAGTCCAGGCGATTTCAACGGCGGTGGATTCGTGGAAGGTGGCGGCCTTGTGGCCGACCGACTTGCGGTGCTTGAAGATCGAGTAGAACATCACGCCGAAGACGGCGACGAAGATGACCATAATGATGACCATCATCATGGTGTGCAGGTCGTAGATGTTTTCAGCGATCTTTGTTGCAGGAGCCTGCAGGTTCAACTGATGGACCATCGGACCGCCGGTGCCACCGGTCTTTGCCGTGTAGTCGCCGGCCGCTGTCGCCGCAGGCTCTGCCCACGCCGGCATTGCTGCGGCGGTAACGGCCAAGCCGAGCATCAACGATTGAAGTCGCTTCGCAAGTTTCATGTTTTCCCCAACCACCCAAAAATAAAGAAGATTTTTGTGCGCCAGGCCCGCCTAACCGCGGACCCGCCGCACGCTAAACACCTAAAGGCTCCGAGCCAAGCCAGCGCGAAATTACGCGTCCGGACTGTGCTGGAACCTTGAAAAACACTGCCGATGACCACACATCATCGATAGCTTTGTTGCCATATTTGCCTGGCCTGAACCGCCTTGTCGCGTTCGCTTGGGCGAAGTCTTGGCAAAATTAGCTAAAGATTATACTCAGTGAACATGTCCTACATCAAGGGCAGCACACTCCTCACTGTGGTATACGCAAGTAACTTCGCCCTTTCCTGCCTATTTTTTAGGCTTCCTTGGCAGGTCAAAACGGATGATCGCTTCGCCGCTGCTGGTGACCTTCGGGGCCGGGCGGAACGCGTGGCCGTAGATCACCTCAAACGTCAGCGCCAGCTTGCCGTCCGCACGGCGCTGCTTTTCCAGGCCTTGCAGCATGCGCTGGTATGCCTGTTTTCCGAGCAGCCCCTTGCGGCGCGTCTGCAGCGGATTGCCGCCCAGCGCACGGGCATCGGCCAGCAGCTTGTCGGCGCTGTCGTAAGTGACCGTGATCTTTTCCATATCCATCACCGGCTCGGCAAAGCCGGCTTCCACCAGTTGGTCGCCGAAGTCGTGCATGTCGACGAAGGGCAGCGTATGCGGCGCCAGGTCGACTTCGGCGAAGGCGGTGCGCAGTTCCTGCAGCGTATCCGGGCCGAAGCATGAGAACATCAGCAGGCCGCCCACTTTCAGCACCCGATGCCATTCCGCAAACACGCGGTCGGGCTGCGGGTGCCAGTGCAGCGCAAGGTTAGACCAGACCAGGTCGGCGTTGTTCCGCGCCAGCGGCAGGTCGGCCATATCGGCGCACAGGTAGTCAATGCCGGATTTTGCTGGTAGCAATTTGCCAATCAACTGGCTCAGGCCAGTCTTGCCGGCCTGGCCACGGGCGGCGGCAATCATGGCGGGCGAGGTGTCGACGCCCAGGATCTGGGCGGCGGGATAGCTCTTTTGCAAGGCCGGCAAGTCCGGGCCGGTGCCGCAGCCGGCGTCGATCACGCGCAACGGGTTCACTTTGACCAGTTGCAGGCGCTCGTGCATGCGGCTGGCGATCTCGCGCCGCAGGAAATCGGCTTCCGCCACGCGGGCCGGGTCGGCGAACAGGGCGCGGACTCGATCCAGGTCAATAGGAGCGCTTAATTTCGGCGGTTTTGCTGGGGCTTGCATATTTAATACGGTTCTTTAATGGGATAATCCGGGCAGTTTACTCGTTCGCGGGGATTTGCGATGGGTAGTGCATTTGCCAATGGCCTGCTGGCCGCCCTATTGCCCTGTAATTGCGTGCTGTGCGGCGCCTGCGGACCAGCTTTGCTCTGCCCCGGCTGCCGCCAGCAGTTCTTCAGCACCGCCATCGCGCGCTGCCCTGTCTGCGCCAATCCGCTGCCGTCCACGGCGTCCACCAGCCCTGGGCTGCTGCACCCGGTGCCATGCGGCCGCTGCCAGGCCGACCACCCTGCCTTCGACGCTACCGTGGTGGCCGCCGACTACGCCCTTCCGGTCGATCGCCTCGTGCTTCAGTTAAAATTCGCCCGCCAGCTCGCGCTGGCGCGCCTGTTTGCCACCCTGCTGGCGGAGGCGGTGCAGCGCGCCGACGCCGGGGCTTGCCCGCGGCCCGCCCTGCTCTGCCCCGTGCCGCTTGGCCTGCAGCGCCTGTCGGAGCGCGGCTTCAACCAGGCGCTGGAAATTGCCCGACCGCTGGGCAAGGCGCTCGGCATCGCCGTCCTTGCCAGGCTCGCAGTACGCGTGCGCGACACGCAGGCCCAGAGCAGCACGCCGCATGGCGCGCGCCACGCCAATATCGCGCATGCCTTCGCCATCCCCGACCGGGCGCTGGTCGAAGGCCGGCATATCGGCCTGGTGGACGATGTGATGAGCAGCGGCCAGACATTGCAGGAACTGGCCGCGACATTGAAGCGCCATGGCGCCGCGCGCGTGACGAACTATGTGTTCGCCCGCACGCCCCCGAATATGAATTAGGAGAAGAACTTGTTTCACGTAGTGCTGGTCAACCCGGAAATCCCACCCAACACGGGCAACGTGATCCGCCTGTGCGCCAACACCGGCGCGCAGCTTCACCTGATCGAGCCGCTCGGCTTCCCGCTCGACGACGCCAAGATGAAGCGCGCCGGCCTCGATTACCACGAGTATGCGCAGATGAAGGTGCACAAGGACTGGGCCGCTTTCCTGGCCGACGTCCAGCCCGACACCAGCCGCATGTTCGCCATGACGACCCACGGCTCGCGCCCCTTCGCCGAACTGGCTTTCCAGCCCGGCGACGTCTTTGTGTTCGGCAGCGAAACCCGTGGCCTTGCACCCGAGTTCCGCGAATCCTTCCCGACCGAACAGCGCATCCGCCTGCCGATGATGCCCGGCAACCGCAGCCTCAACCTATCCAACACCGTTGCGGTGGTGGTGTTCGAAGCCTGGCGCCAGCACGGCTACGCCGGCGGCGCCTGATCGGTCGGCAACTCTACTGCTTGTAGAAGGCGATGATCTTCTTCACCTCCGGCAGCACCGTATCTGCAGCCCGGGTTGCGCGAGGAAGCCAAGCTTCGTTTGTGGCTTGATATGCCGCGGTAATGGATTTGACCAAACCCGGCCCGACACGATCCACCTTAGCTTGTTGCTCTTTGCTCATCGCGCTAAGTTGGAACCTTATCGTCTTATCGCGAAGTTCGGCTTCGATCGCCAGCACATCCAGGCGCTTCCTGTCTTCTCCTTCGCTAAGGGGAAGCGGCTGCTTCGTGACTGACTTGATCACTCCCGAGCACATCGCGCCGTCCACCAGGAAGTCCCAGGCCATGCGTCCGTCCTTCTGCTTGACGAAAGCAAGGTATTCCGCGCGCTCTGCCGGCGTCCATTTGCCCACTGCGGTGCGCACAATGTGGCGCAAGCCGATGTCAATCAGCGGCCCATTGCTTGCCTCTTCGTCCTGCAAAGCCATTTCCAACATGTCGTGTGCCTGGCGATACTTCTCGTCTCCCGCCCGCCAGGCGTCGTCAAACGCCTTGTTGTTTGTACGGGGGCCCACCAGGAACAGATCGGGCAGTGTGCGCCGCACGTGGTTGCCCGAAATGTTGGCTGCCTCGTCGAAGCATTTCGATGGCACGATCTTCAGCAGCTTATCAGTGTAGTCGTCCAACTCGTCGGCTTGCGCCAGTCCTGGCAGCACGCTGCTGCACAGGCTCAATACAATAATCGCCTTTTTCATGGTCTTCTTACGGCTTGTAAGCGTCGATGATTTTGACGATTTCTGGCACCACGGGCTGGAATGCTTTGCCCGCACGCGGAAGGTAGGCCTGAATTGCTGTGCGGAATGCATCCTGGAACGATTTAGCCAGTTTCGGTCCAAGCTTTTCCATCCTGGCGCGCTGTTCTTTTGGCAGCAGGCTTGCCTCGAGGTCCATCGAACCCATGCGGATATCGACGCCAATTTTGAGTGTATCCATGCGGCGTTTTTCCTCGCCTGCAGGAAGAAGATGAGGGAGCTTCACTGTTACCGACTCAATCATTGCCCAGCACAGTGCGCCATCCACCAGGGAATCCCAGTACAGGCGGCCTCCCTTTTGCTTCAGGAAGGCCAGATATTCCGCGCGCTCGGCCGGCGACCAGCCGCTCGCGGCATTGCGCACCAGCTTGTGCAGGCCAAAGTCCACCAGCGGTCCGTTGCTCACCTCTTCATCTTGCAACGCCATTTCCACGACGTCGCGCGCCTGGCGATAGTTATCATTGCCGGGCCCCCATGCCTGCTCAAGCTTGCGCGCATTGCGCGCACCATCCAGCAGAAGGTCGGGTATGGTGCGTCGAATATGGTTGCCCGCAATGGCGCCTGCCTCGACGAGGCACTGCGAGGGCGCAACTGCCAGCAGCTTGTCGCTGTAGTCGTCCAACTCATCGGCCCGCGCCAGCGCCGGCAGCAGGCAACCAAAAAAGCTCAATACCGCAATTGCTTTCTTCATTCTTTACTTTCCATGTGTCAAGATTAACTATCTTGCAATATTTTGCTAACAACGTCAACCGCTGCATTGACGACCGGAAGCGTGTTGGCTGATGCAGAAGATTCGACGTATAACGGGGCAGGAGGGAGGCTGCCATGTTCGATCTTGACCTGCCCTGGTGGGAATACGTCGTGCGCGGCGTTGCGATCTACGCCACGCTGCTGGTCATGATGCGCCTGAGCGGCAAGCGCACCATCGGCCAGTTCACCCCATTCGACTTGCTGGTGGTAATGCTGCTCAGCGAATCGGTATCGCCCGGCCTGACCGGCGGCGACGATTCGGTTGCAGGGGGCTTGATCGTGGTCGTCACGCTGGTTGCGCTGAACGTGGCAATCGCCTTCATCACCGCCCGCAGCAAGAAAGCCGCCGACCTGGTGGAAGGCACTGCCGTATTGCTGGGGCGCGACGGAAAAATTTTCAAGGAGGCGCTGCGCAGGAATCACGTGGCGGAGAGCGACCTGGAGCAGTCATTGCGCGAAGCGGACTGTCCGCGCGAAAAGATGAAATATGCCTTCCTCGAGGCAGACGGCAAGATCACCATCCTGCAGCACTAAGAGCGTCAACTCACCTGCTCCAGGTTAAAAACAGAACCGGTTGTCGATGACCTTCATGTGAAAGCCCCGGCCAACATTCGACACCATATAGCCGCCTGGGAAATGCTTGGCGTAGATGCGCAAGTTGTATCGGCGTCCGCCCAGTTCAATTTCATGATCAAGCCAGATCGGAACACGAGGCCATTTGCCAATCCGCGCACGGCCGCGCGAATGCTGGCTGCTCCAATCGATCCAGACGCGGTTTCGAATATCCATGAAAAGGGTCACCTGCACCACATGCTGCTCGATGAGAAGCTCCAGCCGTTGCTCTGCCAGGCGGAATCGATACAGAAGGACTGGCAGGACGACGAAAATAAGGAAGGGATAGTCGCGCCCAAGCTGGGTGGAGGCGATCACCAGGGCGACAATCAAAGGGAGTGCCATCAGTGCGAACCATTTCGCCCAGATTTTCCATCGACCGCTCGGCTCGCCCGAGCTTACGTTAATGACGGGGGTGTTCAAAGGAAGTCCAAGCTATTGCCGTTCCGCGCCGGTGCTGGGCTGAAATTCTATACGAGAAAAGTTCCATTAACTGTAGTTGCTCAAACCATACCTGACATTGGATGTCAGATAGGTTAGAGTTCGTACCGGTTGAAGCCGCAGCCCAGGGCGAACTGGCGGTCTGCCACCATTTCATTGCGCGCATGTCGAAATTCACTATTTTCAAACGATTCCTTGGCGTTACCAGGACTGACCAAACATTGAACTCTCAGGAAGCTCGGCGCCTCGTCGACCTTGTCGTCCAGGCGCCAAACCTTGATGCCGCTGTTGCCGCAGCAGAGACGGCATTTTCTTTTCTCGTTGGTCAATTGCACATCCTTGGCGAAAGTGCGAATGGTTACCCGAGGAACCCGGTTGACGCCCATGTCTGGACCGAAGGATACAGCCTGGCGAATATATGCGATTGCTTTGCTGATGCGGTCGCAGCTTGGAATCAGCGGCGGGGTGAGGAGCAGGCGACGCGTCTCGCCGCTACGATGGCCTTGCAAATTGTGGCTCACTACCCCGAAGAAATATTCCCTCGTGTCCTTCGCAACGCGGTGTGCTGCGAGGCCCTTGGGATGACAGACCGTTGTAAAACCCCGTTCGTATTAAGAAAACACCGAAGCATGAGATTAAAAGTTCTGGCTGCCGTCGGCGCGCTTTTTACTACTTGGATAGTGGCTCAGCCTGTATTCGCTTGCACTGCACCCGATAGCGTTATGAGCTACGCTCCTCCAACCAAGCGCACTACTGCAAAGCTCCGGAAAACTGAAGAAGGATACGCGATTGAACGTGTCCCCCGCTTCAAAGTGTCGCTGAAAGATGCTCGGCGTTCACCGGGCAAGGGTGCCATGCCGTGTGGCGAGTACGGCAGCATTACGGTTCAGATCGAATGGCCAGGCGCCAGCCTTTACCGCCTGGATGAGGTCGGCTTCTATTTCCGAATCGTTGACAGTGTCAATGCCCCGGACATATTCGGTGACCGGCCGGTGGTCGGAAAGATACGGGGAAATACTATGCAATTGTTCTTCGTATTCCCAGATGAGGATCCCGCACAACGCAAACCGTGGGATCTAACTGTGGAAGTGTTTGCCGTAGGCTCGCATATGGAAATTGGACCGCCGACGCGGTTTAGCCTTAAGTCAAGAGACTAAAGCAACGCCTTTGAGCCGGTTCCGGAGCTGGTTCCTGGCCCAAAGCGGGGTGCCGGCCGCGTAGTGGCCAGCCTGCCTGATTCTTAGAACGCCATTACATTCGCGGCTACCAGTACCGCGCGCAAGACAAAGCCCAGGATAAACCACAGGAAAAACGAACGCTTAAGCAGCTTGGCGACGACCGCCACGGCCAAAGCGAAGCCCAGCCACTTGAGCATGCGCGTGCGAAAGTCCTTCATGAACTCCTTCGATTCCTCCGGGCTCGACTCCGCTGCTGCGGAGGCCTCGGGAGCCAGCTCGGGTTCACTGGCCTGGTCGAGGGGCACGTACTCCAGGTCGCCGCCGGGCTTGCGCACCATGACGCTGCTCATTTCGGTCTGGTCGGCGCTGCAAGGATCGCGCTGGGCGAGTGTCTGGCCATCGGCATGGCGGCACCAGTGCAGTGGCTGCAAGGGTGCATCGTGACGCGCCTGGACTTCCTGCACCGCTTGGGCCTGAACCATAAAGCCCAGTAACGCCAGGACCACAGCAAATTTTCTCATCTTATCGTTCCTGCAATTTCGGGAACGGAATTCTATATGAGAAAAGTGCCTTTAATCCATGTTTGTTGCTTATCGGTCAAAGAAAACCGATATGCTTGCGCTCCAGCCCCGACATCACCAGCTTGATATAGCGGTTGGGGATGTACAGTTCGACCTCCACCATCGCCCCATCCGCATTGCGCGCTTCGGAAATGAGGTGGAAGAAGCTGCGGTCGGGACTGGCCTCCTTGCAAGGCAGGAATTTGCCGGAAGGTCCGTCAGTCAGGTAATCCTTCAGCGTGGCGCCCAATTCCGCCACGCCCTCGTCGGTCAGCAGCACACCAAAAGCCATGACGGCCTCCTATTGTCCAAACATGCGCACTTTGGCCAGCAGCTTGGTGGTCGAGCGGTCGTGCTCGAAATCGATGGCCACCGCCTTGCCGCCGTAAGCCAGCACCGCCTGCCCTTCCGGGATCGCGGTCATATCGTAATCGCCGCCCTTGGCGTAAATCTCGGGCTTGGCCTGCAGCACCGCCTCCAGCGCGGTGTCTTCATCGAACGGCACCACCAGGCTGACCGATTCCAGCGCTGCCAGCAGCGCCATGCGGTCCTCGCAATTGTTCAGGGGACGGTCATCGCCCTTGCCCAGGCGCTTGACCGAGGCATCGGTATTAGCCGCCACCACCAGCGAGGCGCCCAGCGAGCGCGCCTGCGCCAGGTAGGTCACGTGGCCGCGGTGCAGGATGTCGAATACGCCGTTGGTCATCACCACCGGCTTTGGCAGTGCCGCCACCCGCGCGGCCAGTTCGTCGCGCGAGCACATCTTCTTTTCAAATTCGATCATTCGCCTTCTTCTTCCTCTTCTTCATCCAGCTGCATGCTCAGGCCGCCCGACGGCTTCGGCGCCGCCGCGCTCGGCGCCGAGGCGTCCGGTGGCGGGCGATTGCTGTGCAGCTTGATCTGCAGGCGCAGGCCGTTGGTCGAGTCGGCGTTGCGCAGCGCCTCTTCGTAAGCGATGTAGCCCTTATTATAGAGATCGAACAGGGCCTGGTCGAAGGTGCACATGCCCAGCTCGCGCGACTTGGCCATGATCTCCTTGATCGAGTGGAAGTTGCCCTTGAAGATCATCTCGGCGATGGTCGGCGTGTTCAGCAGGATCTCGATGGCGGCTTTGCGGCCCTTGCCGTCTTCGGTGCGGATCAGGCGTTGCGAAACGATGGCGCGCAGGTTGGACGAGAGGTCCATCAGCAGCTGGTTGCGGCGTTCTTCCGGGAAGAAGTTGATGATGCGGTCCATGGTCTGGTTCGCATTGTTCGCGTGCAGGGTGCCCAGGCACAGGTGGCCCGTCTCGGCGAAGGCGATCGCGTGCTCCATGGTTTCGGTGTCGCGGATCTCGCCGATCAGGATCACGTCCGGCGCCTGGCGCAGGGTATTTTTCAGCGCATGGTGCCAGGACAGGGTATCCACGCCCACTTCGCGGTGGGTGATCAGGCAGTTCTTGTTCTTGTGCACATACTCGACCGGGTCTTCCACGGTGATGATGTGGCCGGCCGAATTCTGGTTGCGGTAGTCGATCATGGCCGCCAGCGAGGTCGACTTGCCGGAGCCGGTACCGCCCACCACCAGCACCAGGCCGCGCTTGGTCATCACGACTTCTTTCAGGATTTCCGGCAGGTCCAGCTTCTCGAAGTTCGGGATTTCGGAAGCGATGGTCCGGCATACCATGCCGACCGCCTGCTGCTGCACGAAGACGTTGACGCGGAAGCGGCAGACATTGGGCAGCGAAATCGCGAAATTGCACTCAAGCTCGGTTTCGAACTCGCGGCGCTGCTTTTCGTTCATGATGGCATAGGCCAGGGCCCGGGTCACGTCCGGGGTCAGGCGCTGCTGGCTCAGGGCCCGCATCGAGCCCTGCGACTTGATGCTGGGTGGGAAATCCGCCGAAATGAACAGGTCGGAGCCGCCGACCTGGTGCATGGCCGTCAGCAGTTTAAAGATATACGACTGGGCCTCTTCATGGCCGAGTGTGGAAGACATATTCGCCTCGTTTTATGGTTTTGCAGGTCATTATAGCCAGTGCCCTTCCCCATTCATGGCATTGCAACAAGGCATTCAACTGTGTTCAAATGGGTTCATGACACTGACCGAGCTCAAATATATCGTAGCAGTTGCCAGAGCGAAACACTTCGGCCATGCCGCCGAGGCATGTTTCGTCGCCCAACCTACACTTTCTGTCGCAATTAAGAAACTGGAAGACGAGCTCGGCGTCGTCCTGTTCGAGCGCGGCGGGGCGGAAATCTCGGTGACCCCGCTGGGCGCCCAGATCGTGGCCCAGGCCGAACGGGTGCTGGAACAGACGGCGGCCATCAAGGAACTGGCAAAACAGAACAAGGATCCGCTGGCCGGCCCCTTGCGGCTGGGCGTGATTTACACCATCGGTCCCTACCTGCTGCCGCCTTTAGTCAAGCGGATGATTGAAACCACGCCGCAGATGCCCTTGGTCCTGCAGGAAAATTTCACCGTCAAGCTGCTGGAAATGCTGCGCCAGGGCGAGCTGGACGCCGCCATCATGGCGCTGCCCCTGCCGGAACATGGCATGGCGGTGCAGGCCCTGTACGACGAACCTTTCGTGGTGGCGATGCCCAAAAACCACCCCTGGGCCGAGCGCAGTGCCATCCCGGCCGAGAACCTGAAAACGGAAACCATGCTCTTGCTGGGCAATGGCCACTGCTTCCGCGACCAGGTGCTGGAAGTGTGCCCCGAAATGGCACGCTTTTCCTCGCCCGGCAACGGCATGCAGCGCACCTTTGAGGGTTCCTCGCTGGAGACTATCCGCCACATGGTGGCCAGCGGCATTGGCCTGACCGTGCTGCCGCGCGCCTCGGTGCCGGACATGGAAGGCCGCGACGGCATGCTGGCATTCCGCTATTTCGAGAACCCGGAGCCGAACCGGCGCGTGGTCATCGTCTGGCGCAAGAGTTTTACCCGCAAGGCCGCCATCGACGCCATCGTCGCCGCGGTTGGCGACTGCCAGCTGCCCGGCGTCCGCATGCTGAATGGCCATGCCGAGTAAAATAATGGGATGCAAGCGACAACCCCACCCCTGAGCAAACTCGAACTCTACTTCCGCCTGGTCCGGCTGGACAAGCCGATCGGCACCGTGCTGCTGCTGTGGCCGACCCTGGCCGCATTGTGGCTGGCCTCCGGCGGCGTGCCGGACTGGAAACTGCTGCTGATCTTCTCGCTGGGCACCTTCCTGATGCGCTCGGCAGGCTGCGCCGTCAACGATTACGCCGACCAGGATTTCGACAAGCACGTCAAGCGCACGGCCGAGCGCCCGATCACCAGCGGCCGCGTCAGCGGCAAGGAAGCGCTGCTGATTGCCGCCGGCCTGTCGCTGCTGGCCTTCCTCCTGATCCAGCCGCTGAACGCGCTGGTCAAACAGCTGAGCGTGGCGGCCCTGGTCATTGCCGGCACCTACCCTTACTTCAAGCGCTTCTTCGCCATTCCGCAAGCCTACCTCGGCATCGCCTTCGGCTTCGGCATGCCGATGGCCTTCGCCGCCGTGCAAAACACGGTGCCGCCGGTGGCCTGGCTGCTGCTGGCGGGGAATGTGTTCTGGGCCGTGGCCTACGACACCGAATACGCCATGGTCGACCGCGACGACGACCTGAAAATTGGCATCAAGACTTCCGCCATCACTTTCGGCCGCTTCGACGTGGCCGCCATCATGATCTGCTACGCGGTGCATCTTGCCATCCTGCTGGTGGTTGGCCGGCAGTTCGGACTTGGCCTGCCTTTCCTGGCAGGCATGGCGGTAGCTGCAGCTTGCGCGATTTACCACTACTTCCTGATCCGCGGCCGCGAGCGTGCGCCCTGCTTTGCCGCCTTCCGCCACAATAACTACCTCGGCGCCGCTGTCTTCGCAGGCATTGCGCTCGACTACGCGTTGCGCTGACCTATACTGGAATTTACCCCCGAGTGCTGTTCACTGAGACGAGGCGATCATGGACCAGACACCACAAAGTACGACGGCGAAACCAAACGGCGGCGGCGTTGCCAACGGCAAGAGCCATAGCCACAACGAAAGCATGGAAGCCCGCGAAAAGCTGATGGGCGACCTCAAACAGGCCGTGCAGGATGCCGAAACCTGGCTGCGCAATGCCGCCACGGCCAATTCCGAAGACCTCGGCCTCGTCAAGGCCAAGTTCGAAGACACGCTGCGCACTGCCAAGCGCGACCTGCTGAAGCTGGAAGACAGCATGATTGCCCGCGGCAAGATGGCAGCCCAGGCTACCGACCACTATGTGCACGACAATCCGTGGAAGTCGGTTGCCACCGGCGCTGCCATCGGCGTGATTGTCGGCCTGCTGATCGCGCGCCGCTGAACCTTCGCTTCAGTCGCGCCGCGCAGCCGCCGCTGCGCGGTAGGCTGCGGGCGTGGTGTCGAACAGCTGGCTGAAGGTGCGCCGCAACATGGCTTCCGTGCGGAAGCCCGATTGCAGCGCCACCTGCTGCATCGACAGGCCGGGACGGGCCAGCAACTCCTTCGCATATTCGCCGCGGCAGCGCGCGATGTAGAGGTGCGGCGGCATGCCCACCGCATGCTGGAAGCGGCGCGAGAAATTGCGCACGCTCATGGCTGTGCGCTGGGCAGCGCCTTCCACCGTCAGCTCCTGCTTGAAGCAACGCTCGATGTATTCCTGCGCCTGGCGGATGCGCTGGTCGCCATGCTGCTTCAGTCCAGCATTGCGCAGGGCAAGGTGGCCGGCGCTGGGCTGGCTGGGCGGATTGGTATAGCGCGAGAGCTTGTGCGCCACTGCGTCGCCATGGAAATGCCCGACCAGGTAGCTGCACGCATCGAGGCAGGGATTGACCGAGCCGGCGCTGATGATGCTGCCGTCGATCACCAGCGGCACGTCCGGGCTGAAACGCACGTCGGGATAGTGCTGGGCGAAGACGCGCTGGTCCGACAGGTTGCCGGTGACTTCGCGGCCATCGAGCAGGCCGGTCTCGGCCAGGATGCGCATGCCGCCTGCCATGCCCACCAGCACGGCGCCGGCGGCGTGGGCTTGCAGCAGCCAGTCGCGCAGCGCCGGCGGGATCGGCTGGCGCGCAGCCAGCGGCAGGTAATACGGCGGCACGATCACGGCATGGGGCAGCGGCATGTCCGCCAGCGTCGCTTCCGGCTGCAAGGGCGGCCCCGTGAATGAGCGTACGGGATGCTGATCGATGGCTACCAGGCGCGCCCGGAACAATTCGGCGGCCCGCAAGTCGGCGTTGCGCGCATGCAGCGTGCCGGCGATGGCAAACGCCTCCCGCGCCAGCAGGGCAAGGCCTCCCCAGCAGTCGTCCCCAATGCAGATGGCGATAGTAACCGGCGCTCTCATCCTGGCCGATACTAACAGCAGAATTGGCCGATCTTGCACATATCATTTCAATAATGGACAGATATACTGGCTTCGCTGCTGCATCCCTACAACAATAAATGGGAGACATGTATGTACAAAGCCATCGGCGCGCTCGCGCTGTGCGGCCTGCTATCCGCCTGCTACAAGACCACGCCTTCCCTGCCGGCGCCTGCTTCGGCTGCCGACATCGCGTTCCAGAAGCAACTCCAGGAACAACTGCTCGACGCCAAGCCTGGCTCGGTGATCGAGATCCCTGCCGGTAAATACAAGTTCACCAGTGGGCTGCAGCTGCGCGCCGACGGCGTGACCATCCGCGGCGCCGGCATGGACAAGACCGTTTTGTCTTTCAAGCCGCAAGTAACGGGACCGGAAGGCTTGCTCGTCTACGGCAACAACTTCACCATCGAAGGCCTGACCATCGAGGATTCCAAGGGCGATGGGTTGAAGATCAATGACGGCGACCACATTACGATCCGCCAGGTGAAGGTGCAATGGACCGGCGGCTCCAAGGTGACCAACGGCGCTTACGGCATCTATCCCGTCAAGACAAAGAATGTGCTGATCGACCAATGCGTGGCCATTGCCGCGTCGGACGCCGGCATCTACGTCGGCCAGTCGCAAAATGTGGTGGTGCGCAATTCGCGCGCCGAGGCCAACGTGGCCGGCATTGAAATCGAAAACACCATCAACGCCGACGTCTACGACAATGTCGCCACCCGCAATACCGGCGGCATCCTGGTGTTCAATATGCCGAACCTGCAGCAGCCGGGACACAGCACGCGCGTGTTCAGGAACAAGGTCGACGAAAACAACCTGGGCAACTTCGCCGCCAAGGGCACGGCGGTGGCCAGCGTGCCGGCCGGCTCGGGCGTGGTGATCAACTCGAATTCGAAGGTGGAGATCTTCGACAACGACATCACCAATAACCAGACCGCCAACGTCATCATCTCCAGTTACCACTCGACCGGCTACTTCACAGAGAAAGGCGTGGCCAAGGATTACGATCCGTATCCGAAAGCGATCTACGTCTACGGCAACCGCTTCAAGGGCGGCGGCGATTCACCGGATGGACTGGACCTGAAAGCGCTGAAGGTGGCGATGTACGGACTGTCCGGCCACCTGCCCGACGTGCTGTGGGACGGCTACGCCGACAATGCGCTGGCCAAAAACGGCGTCATGCCGGCCGAAACACGCATCTGCGTGCAGGACGGCGTCGAAGTGCTGAACGCCGATGGCCCCAACAAATACAAGAACCCGAAAGCCGATTCGGCCCCGCACCGCTGCCAGTTGGCCAAGCTGCCGCCGGTCACCATCCCTCAACTCAGCTCGCAATCCTGATGAAGCTTGTCGTCCCTGCTTTCCGCCCGCTTTGGGCGGCCGGCATGGCGGTGTGCGCGCTCGTTCTAGCGTCGTGCGCACGCAGCCCTGCCCCGCCTGCCGAACCCGTGAAATTCATCGCCGAAGGCCGGCCCGAGAAACTCAGCGAATGGCGCCTGATGGCCGCCAGCGAAGGCCGTCTGGTGCTGAACAAGGAAGTGCTGCCCTATACCCTGAACACCCCGCTATTCAGCGACTATGCCCACAAGCTGCGCACGGTATGGATGCCGAAAGGCGTGTCGGCCGCGTACAAGGCCGATACTGCTTTTGACTTCCCGGTCGGGACCATCATCAGCAAGACCTTCTACTACCCGCGCGACGGCAGCAGCCAGGCCGTGCTGGCCACCGACGACAGCGGCGCGGACGCCACCCTTGACCTGGGCAAGGTGCGGCTGATGGAGACGCGCCTGCTGGTGCGGCGCGAGATCGGCTGGATCGCCCTGCCTTATGTCTGGAACGAAGCGCAGACCGAGGCCGAACTGAAACGCACCGGCGACCAGGTGCCGATGGAGCTAGTGACGGCGCAAGGCCGCCAGAAGTTCACCTACGTGGTGCCGAACGTGAACCAGTGCGCCTCCTGCCATGTGGCTGACCTGAAGAGCAAGAAGTTCGAACCGCTTGGCCTGAAAGCGCGCCACATCAACCTGAACGGCCAGCTGGAGAAGATGGTCCAGGCGGGCTACCTGCAAGGAGTCCCGGCCGCGGCCGAGGTGCCGCACAACGTCGACTGGCGCGACAAGAGTGTCCCGATCGACGCCCGCGCCCGCGCCTACCTCGACATCAACTGCGCCCACTGCCACAACAACAAGGGCACCGCCAACACCACCGCCCTGCACCTGGAAATCGGCGCGCCGGCCAACCAGCACCTGGGCTTGTGCAAGCCGCCCGTGGCGGCAGGCGCCGGCACCGGCGGCAATTCCTTCGGCATCAATCCCGGCAAACCGGACGACTCGATCTTCGTATTCCGCCTGAAGTCGACCGAAACGGGCGTGATGATGCCGGAACTGGGACGCACGACTTCGCACCGCGAAGGCGTTGAACTGATACGCGAATGGATCGCATCGATGAAGGAAAGCTGCAACTGATAACAACAAGGAGACCACATGAAGCTGCGCAAGAAAGTCCTGTCGTCCAGCATTGCCAGCGCGCTGCTCGCCTGCAGCGGCGCCGCCATGGCCGCCGATCCGGCGCCGAAGGAGGAAACCCATGTGGTGGTCGTCACCGCGCAGAACCGCACGCAGCAGGCGCAGGACGTGCCGATTGCGCTGCAAATCATCGGCGCCGACCAGATCGACAAGCTGGCCGCACCCAGCCTGGCTGAAATGAACGGCTACATTCCTGGCCTGTCGGTCAACGCCGAGCAGGCCACCCAGCCCTCGCTATCGCTGCGCGGCATCGGCACCGGCGATTTCGGCATCGGCACCGACGCCCCGGTCGGCATGTACATCGATGGCGTCTACGCCGGCAAGACCGGCGGCGCGATCATGAACTTCAACGACGTGCAGCGCATCGAAGTGCTGAAAGGCCCGCAAGGCACCCTCTTCGGCCGCAATAGCGCGGCCGGCGCCATCTCGGTCGTGACGCGCGAACCGGGCCGCGACAACGAACTGGAAGCGCGCCTGCGCTACGGCCGCTTCCACACTCGCAATGTGGAACTGCTGGCCAACACCCCGTTAGGCGACACGACGGCGTTGCGCATCACCGCCGTGCACCACGGTACCGATGGCTGGCTGAAAGACGCGGCTACCGGGGAAAAGCTGCAGCATGGCACCGACAACGGCGTGCGCGCCACCCTGCGCTGGGATGCACCGGCGCGCGCCAAGGTATTGCTGTCGGTGGAAGCGGAAAAACTCGACCACATGGCGCGGCCCGCCATCGGCCTGGTGGCCGGCGCGCCGGTAGTGCCGGCCGATCCATCCACCTACCTCGACCCGCGCACGGCGCCGGTCTACAACGACGCCATGAACAATGGCGAAACGCGCGACTTCCGCGGCAGCACCCTGCGCATTGAAGTGCCGCTGGGCTGGGCCACCTTCAACTCCACCACCGGCTACCGACGTTTCGATTCGCGCAACCGGCAGGACAATGACGGCACCAACCTGCCCACCCACTACGTCGACACGGAGAACTCGGAGCGCAACCGCAGCTGGCAGCAGGAATTCCGCCTGTCGGGCAATACCGGCATGGCCGACTGGGTGACGGGCCTCAGCTTCTATCACGAGAAAGCCCGGCAGACCAGCCAGGTCAACACCAACACCAATACCCTCGACACCATCTTCGGCAACGTCGCCAGCTTCCCCGTTTTCAGCCTGCTGGAAGGCGCGGCAGCAGCGGTGGACATTCCGGCCGGCCTGCTGGGCAACCCGTGGCAGGAGAACATGCACGTCGAAGGCCGCTACAAGGCAACCGCGATCTACGGCGACGTGATCTGGCACCTGGCGCCAAAGCTGAACCTGACCACCGGCGTGCGCTACACGCGCGACGACAAGCGCTTCAGCTGGTACAGCCCGCCGCGCACCGCGGCCGGCCTGGACGACAGCATCACCCGCCTGCAAAACCTCGGCTTCTTCGACGCGCTGGTCGGCATGGGCGCCCTCACGCCGGAGCAGTTGATGATGGCGCTGGGCGCCATGACCCAGAACATCGAATTCACCAGTGCCGGCGCCACCACCGCGCCGCTGTCGAAAAAGAACAAATGGAACGACACCAGCCCGCGCGCAGTGCTCGACTACAAGTTCAATGACGACATGATGGTCTACGGCTCCATCGCCAAAGGCTACCAGGCAGGCGGCTTCAACGCGCTGCAGGTGAACGCCACCTACGACCCCGAAAAGGTCTGGAATGCCGAAGTCGGGGTGAAGAACTACTACCGCCAGTACAAGCTGCTGGTGAACGCATCGCTGTACAAGTACAAGTTCAGCAACCTGCAATCGCTGGCACTGGTGAACAACGGCTCCGCCATCCCGACCTACCAGGTCACCAGCAGCGACCAGGAAGCGCACGGCCTGGACTTCGAAATGCGCTGGCAGCCGATGCGCGACCTGCGCCTGAACATGAGCACCGCCTACATCGACCAGACCTACAAGACCTTCACCACCAGCGACGGCATCAAGCTCGATGGCCAGCCGGTCGGCACGCCGAAATGGACCACCGCGGTCGGCGCAGATTACTGGGTGCGCGACGTGGCGGGCGGGGACCTGAACTTCACGCTGCAGCACGCCTATACCGGCGCTACGCGCTGCAATGCCGATGCGCTGCAGGGCGCCTGCCTGACCACCCCGCGCTTCCGCGTCGGCGGCGCCACCCAGCGCACCGACTTCCGCGCCGGCTACGAGGCGGCCAGCCATAAGTGGGCGGTGGCGCTGTTTGCCAACAACCTGTTCGACAAGCGCTATGTGACCAGCATCGGGAACATGACCACGGGCCTGCTTGGCACGCCGTACGCCATGGTCAATTCGCCACGCCAGGTGGGGGTCGAACTGCGCGTGAACATGTGACGAGTTATAGTAAAATCAACCCCTTAGCCAAAACTTTCATGCTGCAATGTCCGTCCCGACCAAGAGTTCCCACGCCGCACCAGGCCGGCCCGCGCCGTACGACGGGCCCGGGGACTTCCTGTCCCGGCGGCTCGATGGCCTGAACGACAGCGCGGACAACCTGCAAACCTGGCGCAACAACCTGCTGAACGGCTTGTGCGCCGTGGCCTTTTTCCTGGGCCTGCTGGTGGCTGTGCCCAGCGTGGTAGGCAGCATGAAAATGAACCAATGGCCGCTGATCGTGAGCGACGTCATTGCTTTGATGTGCGTCGGCGCCCTGTATTTCTATCGTTCCCTTTCTTTCCGCTTCCGCGCGCTGGCTTTCCTGGCCATCAGCTACCTGCTCGCGCTGGTCCAGCTGTTTTCCGTCGGCCCGCTGGTCCAGCCTTACCTGCTCGCCGTCCCAATACTATGCACGGTGCTGCTCGGCCTGCGGCCTGCGATGGCGGCCCTGCTCTGGTGCAGCGCCACCCTTTTCGTCGTGGGCTATTTCGGCGGCATCGATCCGGGCCTGAACAGGCTTTTTGTCTCCGTGTTGATGCACTGGTCGCTGGTTTCCCTGAACTTCACGCTGGTGGCTGCGGTGCTGGTGGTGTCCTGCGCCTACCTGCTGCATGGGCTGGAAGGCGCACTGGCGCGGCAGCGCGCAGTGCAGGACGCACTGGAAAACCAGGTTGCCACCCTGCAGGCGCGCGACCTGGAGTTGCGCGAATCGATGGCGGCGCGCAAGGCGGCCGAAGAATCGAACGAGCAGAAATCGGAATTCCTGGCCATGATCAGCCATGAGGTACGCACCCCGCTGGGCGGCGTGATCGGCATGCTGCAGCTGGCAAAGAAGGATCGCAGCCTGTCGGCGGAAACGCGCAACAAGCTGCGTATCGGCCTGGGCAACGCCGAAGTACTGCTGCATATTATTAACGACATCCTCGATTTTTCGCGCCTGGAAGCGGGCAAGATGCCGTTCGAAGCCATCGACTTCGATTTGCAGGCCCTGCTGCGCGACGTGGTGGCCCTGCTGGCCGACCGCGCCGAGACCAAGGGCATTTCGCTGGTGGCGGAGATCGACCCTGACATGCCGCGCTGGTGGCGCGGCGATCCGGTGCGCCTGCGGCAGGTGGTGATGAACCTGGTCGGCAACGGGGTCAAGTTCACCGAGCGCGGCGAAGTAAGGATGACCGCCGGTGTCGCGCACAACGGCGGCATCGTGCTGGCCGTCAGCGATACCGGCATCGGCATCGAGCCCGATGCGATCTCCCGCCTGTTCCGCAAGTTCGAGCAAGCCAGTGCGGCCACTTCGCGCAAGTACGGCGGCGCCGGCCTGGGCCTGGCGATCTGCAAGAACATCGTCGACGCCATGGGCGGCACGATAGAAGTGCGCAGCGAACGCGGCGCCGGCAGCGTCTTCGAAGTCTGGTTGCCGCTGCAGGCCGGTCAGCCCGCGGCGGAGAGTGCACGGGAGGCGCGCGCGCCGCATGCTGTGCGACTGCAAGTCCTGTGCGCGGAAGACGGCAGCACCAACCAGATCATCCTGCGCGAGCTGCTGGGCGAAATGGGCCATGCCGTCACCATCGCGGAAGACGGCGCCGCCGCGCTGGCGCGCCTGGCGGAACGCGACTTCGACCTGGTAATCATGGACAGCCGCATGCCGCGCATGGACGGCATCGCCGCACTGCAGCAGCTGCGAGCCGGTGCAGCCGGCGTGCGCCAGCCCGCCATTCCGGTGATCGCCCTGACCGCCAACGCGGCTGCCGAGGAACGCGAACGCTTCATGGAGGCCGGCGCCAATGGTTTCCTGCCCAAGCCGATCGACGAGGCGAGCCTGCATGCGGAAATCGGCCGCCATGCCGGCTTGCTGCTGCAATCGCCGCGCCGGGCCGAGCTGGATGCCATGTTTGGCACCGGGGGCTGTCCCACTCCGCCAACGGCTACCCGCGCTTTAAGCCCTGCCGCTTGCGCTGCCTTCATGCAGGAAGGCCCGCGCCAGCTTGCCGCGATCCGGCAAGGCATCCAGTGCGGCGACATGCCTGCCATCAGCCTGAACGCGCACAGCCTGCAAGGCAGCGCCGGCCTGTTTGGCGCGCGCGAACTCAGTGCCCTGTGCGGCCTGGTCGAGACGCTTGCCAATACCGGCATGGTCGAACGTATCCCCCCGCTTGTCAGCGAAATGGAAAAGGAGCTGGCAGTCTTGCTGGCCCGCCTGGCCCAGCCTGCCTCCAATGGCGCTATGGCGCCGGCTTGAGGTCCGTCAGCCGGCCGCGCCGAGCTGTTCGCCCAGTTCCTTGCCGCGCGCAGCGGCAGCCTTGACGGCGGCGATGATGGAAGCCTTCACCCCGTTCGCTTCCATGCTGATCAGCGCAGCGTAGGTGGTGCCGCCTTTCGAAGTCACTTTTTCGCGCAGTACCGGCACCGGGTCGGGCGACTGCACCGCCAGCTGGGCGGCGCCGGTAAACGTGGCCATGGCAAGCGCCTTGCCCTGCTCCGCCGTCAGCCCGAGTTCTTCGGCCGCCTGCTGCATCGCTTCGATGAAATAGAACACATAGGCCGGGCCGCTGCCGGAAACGGCCGTCACCGCATCGATCTTCGATTCATCGTCCAGCCACACGGTGGCGCCGACGGCGCGCAGGATCTGGTCCGCCGCCTCGCGCTGCTGCGCGCTGACGCCGGACGAGGCCACCATGCCGGTCACGCCCATGCCGATCAGGGCCGGCGTGTTGGGCATGGTGCGCACGATGGCCTGGTAGCCGCCCAGCCAGCGCGCCAGGTCGGCAGCGCGGATGCCGGCCGCAATCGACAGCACCAGCGGCGAACGGCCGGCCGCCTGCGCCGCTTGCAGCAACGGCAGCAGTTGCTGCGTCACTTCATGCATGACCTGCGGTTTCACGGCCAGCACCAGCACTTCGGCCGCGGCCACCGGTTCGCCCGCCGCCGCCGCCACGGTCACGCCGTAGTCCTGGCGCAGCTTTTCCAGCGAAGCCGGGTTCGGGTCCACCACATGGATATTGGCGCCGGGCGTCAGCTTGCCGGCCAGGCCGGCGATCAGTGCGGCGGCCATATTGCCGCCGCCGATAAACGCAATCTTCATTTCTTATCCTTTGTTGTAGTCGCGGGCGCCGAAAATGGCGCTGCCGACGCGCACAATCGTCGCGCCTTCATGGATGGCAGCGCGCATGTCGGCCGACATGCCCATCGACAGCGTGTCGAGCGCAATGCCCTCGGCGCGCAATTGATCGTGGAGTTCACGCAGCACGCGGAAGGCCGCGCGCTGCTTGTCGAAATCGTCTTCCGGCTCGGGGATGGACATCAGGCCGCGCAAGACAAGGCGCGGCAGCGCGGCCACGGTACGAGCCAGCGCTGCGGCGTCGGCGGGCAGCACGCCACTTTTGCTGGCTTCCCCGCTGGTATTGACCTGGATGCAGACTTGCATGGGATGCAGGCCTTGCGGCCGCTGTTCGCTCAGGCGTTGTGCAATCTTCTCGCGTTCAATCGTGTGCACCCAATCGAAGTTTTCGGCTATAAGACGCGTCTTATTGCTCTGGATTGGTCCGATGAAGTGCCACTCCAGCGGCGTGCAGCCACGCATTTTTGCCAACTCGTGGATTTTGTCCACGCCCTCCTGCACATAGTTTTCACCAAAAGCACGCTGTCCCGCCAGCACTGCCTCGAAAACTGCCTGCGCCGGGAAGGTCTTGGACACGGCCAGCAGCTGCACTTCGTTGGGTGTGCGCCGCGCTTCGCGTGCGGCAACGTTAATTGCTTCAGTAACAACTTGCAAGTTGTGGGCTATTGTGGACATAATCGAATGAGACAGGCCAAGCTTTTTTGGCTATTGAAAAAGCACAGGGATTATAAATGGACATTTCCGAACTACTCGCATTCTCCGTCAAGAACAAGGCATCCGACTTGCACCTGTCTGCAGGCCTGCCGCCGATGATCCGCGTGCACGGCGACGTGCGCCGCATCAACCTGCCGCCGCTGGAGCACAAGGACGTGCACGGCATGATCTATGACATCATGAACGACGGCCAGCGCAAGGCATATGAAGAGATGCTGGAATGCGACTTTTCGTTCGCGATTCCGGGCCTGGCGCGTTTCCGCGTCAACGCCTACAACCAGGAGCGCGGCGCCGCGGCCGTGCTGCGTACCATTCCCTCCAAGATCCTGACGCTGGAAGAACTGAACGCGCCGAAGATCTTCGCCGATTTCGCGATGAAGCCGCGCGGCCTGGTGCTGGTGACCGGCCCGACCGGCTCCGGCAAATCGACCACTCTGGCAGCGATGATCAACCACCTCAACGAAAACGAGTACGGCCACATCCTGACCATCGAGGACCCGATCGAATTCGTGCACGAATCGAAGAAGTGCCTGATCAACCAGCGCGAAGTGGGCCCGCATACGCTGTCCTTCAACAACGCGCTGCGCTCGGCGCTGCGCGAAGACCCGGATGCGATCCTGGTGGGCGAATTGCGCGACCTGGAAACCATCCGCCTGGCGCTGTCGGCGGCCGAAACCGGCCACCTGGTGTTCGGCACCCTGCACACCTCCTCGGCCGCCAAAACCATCGACCGTATCATCGACGTGTTCCCGGCCGAAGAAAAAGAGATGGTGCGCGCCATGCTGTCCGAATCGCTGCAGGCCGTCATTTCGCAGACCCTGCTGAAGACCAAGGACGGTTCCGGCCGCGTTGCCGCGCACGAAATCATGATCGGCACCCCGGCAATCCGTAACCTGATCCGCGAAGCCAAGATCGCGCAGATGTACTCCTCGATCCAGACCGGCAACAACGTCGGCATGCAGACGCTGGACCAGAACCTGACGGACCTGATCCGTCGCAATATGATCTCCCCGGCCGCAGCGCGCGCAGCGGCCAAGATCCCAGAAAACTTCCCAGGCTAATCATGGAACGCGACCAGGCTTCAAAATTCATGTTCGACTTGCTGCGCCTGATGGTCAGCAAGAAGGGCTCCGACTTATTCATCACCGCCGGCTTCCCGCCGGCCATCAAGATCGACGGCAAGATGACGCCCGTGTCGGCGCAGGCGCTGACGCCGGCCCACACGTCCGACCTGGCCCGTTCGATCATGAACGACAAGCAGACCGCTTCCTTCGAACAGACCAAGGAAGCCAACTTCGCGATCAGCCCTGGCGACCTGGGACGCTTCCGTGTCTCGGCCTTCGTGCAAATGAGCTCCGTCGGCATGGTGCTGCGTACCATTAACAGCTCGATTCCCGAGTTCGACGAGCTGGGCTTGCCGCCGGTCCTGAAGGACGTGATCATGTCCAAGCGCGGCCTGGTGATCATGGTGGGCGCTACCGGTTCCGGCAAATCGACCACGCTGGCGGCCATGGTGGGCCACCGCAACGCCAACAGCTACGGCCACATCATCACCATCGAAGACCCGGTCGAATTCGTGCACCCGCACCGCAACTGCATCATCACGCAGCGCGAAGTGGGCGTCGATACCGAGGACTGGGAAGTGGCGCTGAAGAACACCCTGCGCCAGGCGCCGGACGTGATCCAGATCGGCGAGATCCGCGACCGACAGACCATGGACCACGCGATTGCCTTCGCCGAAACCGGCCACCTGGCGCTGGCCACCCTGCACGCCAACAGCTCCAACCAGGCGCTGGACCGTATCATCAACTTCTTCCCGGAAGAGCGCCGCCAGCAGCTGCTGATGGACTTGTCACTGAACCTGAAAGGCATGATCTCGCAGCGCCTGATCCCGAAAAAGGATGCCAAGGGCCGCGCCGTGGCGGTGGAGATCATGCTGAACTCCCCGCTGATCGCAGACCTGATCTTCAAGGGCCAGGTGCACGAGATCAAGGAGCTGATGAAGCGCTCGCGCGAACTGGGCATGCAAACCTTCGACCAGGCCCTGTTCGACCTGTACGAAGCGGGCCAGATCACCTATGAAGATGCACTGCGCAACGCGGACTCGGTCAACGACCTGCGCCTGGCCATCAAGCTGGAATCGAAGGAAGCGAAGAACCGCGACCTGGCGGCCGGCACCGAGCACCTGGGGATCATCTGATGACGACTGTTTACGACTTCAGCGCCGACAGCTTGTCGGGCGAACGCGTCGACCTGCAGCAGTACCGGGGCAAGGTGCTGCTGATCGTAAACACCGCCAGCAAATGCGGCTTCACGCCGCAGTACCAGGGACTGGAGGAACTGCACAAGGAGTTCGCCGGCCAGCCTTTCGAGGTACTCGGCTTTCCCTGCAACCAGTTCGGCCAGCAGGAACCCGGCAACGCCGAGGAAATCGGCGCCTTCTGCGAAAAGAACTATGGCGTCACCTTCCCGGTGTTCGCCAAGATCGAGGTCAATGGCGATAATGCGCATCCGCTGTACCAGCACCTGAAAAAGAATGCGCCGGGCATCCTGGGGACGGAAGGCATCAAGTGGAACTTCACCAAGTTCCTGATCCGCAAGGACGGCAGCATCCACGACCGCTATGCGCCGACCACCAAGCCTGCCGACCTGGCCGGCGAGATCAGGAAACTGCTAGCGCAATAAGGAGGGAGCGCCGACATGGGCGAGATCAAGCAATACTTGATCCAGCTATTTTCCCCGCCTGCTGACCCGGCGCTACTCACTTACGGGATTTACACTCCATCGCTGGTCATCCTGTCGGTGCTGGTGGCGAGCTTTTCGTCCGCCATGGGCTTGCAGATGGCCGGCCAGGCAGCGCGCAGCAGCAAGCGCATGCTGCGCCTGGCCGCGCTGGTGACCGGCAGCCTGTCCCTCGGCAGCGGCGTGTGGGCCATGCACTTCATCGGCATGCTGGCCTTCAACCTGTGCACGCCAGTCGCCTACGATCCACCCATTACGCTGTTGTCGATGCTGCCCAGCATCGCTGCTTCCACCGTCGCCCTGTCCCTGCTTAGCCGCCATCGCATCGGCTTGCGCAGCCTGCTGGTCGGCGGCGTGCTGGTCGGCGCCGGCATCGGCGCCATGCACTATACGGGCATGGCAGCCATGCGTTCGGCGCTGCAGTTGCGTTACGACCCGTGGATGTTCGGCCTGTCCATCGTGGTGGCTATCGCGCTGGCCACCCTGGCGCTGTGGGTGCGCTTCGGCCTGCAGGGCCTGCGCGGCAGGCTGGGGGAAACCGGCACCGTCGCCGCGGCGGGCGCCATCATGGGCTGCGCCATCTCCGGCATGCACTACACCGGCATGGCCGCCGCGCGCTTCGTCGGCCGCGTGCCGCTCGACCCGGACAGCGGCATTGCCAACGCCGGCTTCCTGGCGCTGGCAGTCACCCTGACCACCGCCTTGCTGACGGCGCTGGTGGTGTTCGCCAACGGCATGCTGCGCTACCGCGCCCTGTTCCACCACGTGAGCGACCTGGAACAGGCGCTGCGCGCCAGCGAAGAGCAACTGCGCTCGCTGGTTGCCAACATTCCCGGCATTACCTTCCGCTGCCGCAATGCGCCGGGCTGGCCGCTGGTATTCGTCAGCGACGCCATTGAGACGATGACGGGCTACCCGGCCTCCGATTTCCTCGGCGACCCGCCCAAGCGCCTGTTCGGGGAACTGGTGCATCCGGACGACCTGCCGGCGGTCACGCAAGGCGGCCGCAGCGCGGTCGAACAACGCCGCGCCTTCACCCTGGAATACCGGATCATCCACCGCGATGGCAGCATCCATTGGTTTTGGGGCAACGGCAACGTGGTGCTCGGCCCGACCGGCGAAGTCGAGTTGCTCGATGGCGTGGTGCTCGACATCAGCAACCGGCGCCTGATGGAGCAGGACCTGCGCATTGCCAAGGAGCGCGCCGAGCAAGCCGCCGCGGCGCGCGCCGCCTTCCTGGCCAATATGAGCCACGAGATCCGCACGCCGATGAATTCCATCCTCGGCTTCACCGACGTGCTGCTGCATGGCGAACTGACGGCCGTGCAGCGGCGCCACCTCGACACGGTGCGCAACGCGGGCCGGTCGCTGTTGCGCCTGCTGAACGCCATCCTCGATACCGCCAAGCTGGATAAAGGTGCAGTGGAACTCGAACTGCACGATTTCAGCCTGCTGGCACTGAGCGACGAACTGTCCTCGACCCTGGGCAATGCGGCCAAGGCCAAGGGCTTGTCGATGTCGCTGCAATACGACCCCGCCCTGCCGAACTGGATCCACGGCGACGAACTGCGCGTGCGCCAGGTGCTGACCAACCTGCTGGACAACGCCGTCAAGTTCACCAGCCAGGGCAGCGTGTCGCTGACCGTGGCCGCCGCGCGCGAAGGCGAACGGCGCATGGTGCACTTCGCCGTCGCCGATACCGGCATCGGCATCGCGCCCGACCGCATGGCAGCCATCTTCGAGCCCTTTGTGCAGGCGGACGCGTCGATGAACCGCCGCTTCGGCGGCACCGGCCTGGGCACCACCATCTGCAAGCAGCTGGTGGAGCTGATGGGCGGAAGCCTGTGGGCCGAAAGCTCGCCGGGGCAAGGCAGCACCTTCCATGTCCTGCTGCCGCTGCTGGCGGCACGCGACGAGGCAGTGCGCAGCGCGGCAGCGCCAATCTTGCTGCCGCCGATGCATATCCTGGCGGCGGACGATGTGCCGCAAAACCTGGAAGTGCTGATGCTGCTGCTGGCCAAGCTGGGCCATACGGTGACCGGCGCCAGCGACGGCGCCATGGCCGCGCACCTGGCATCGGAAGCACAGTTCGACGCCATCCTGATGGACGTGCAAATGCCCGGCATGGACGGGCTGGAATCCACCCGCCGCATCCGCGCCGATGAAGCGGCAACAGGCCGCAAGCGCACACCGGTGATTGCCATGACCGCCAGCGTGCTGGAACGCGACCGCGAGGCCACGCGTGAGGCAGGCATGGACGGCTTTACCACCAAGCCGGTGGACGTGGCCGTGCTGACGCAGGAGCTCGCGCGCGTGCTCGGCATGCCGTCCGGCGCGCCGCAACTGGCGCCGGCCGCTGTTCCGGCACGCGGCATGGTGCTGAACGCGGAAAAAGGCACCGCCCGCTGGGCAGGACAGCGCGAAGCCTACCAGCGCGCGCTGCGGCGCTTCGCCCACGACTATGAGGGTGCGGAGCGGGAGCTCAGGTCCGCTTTGGCGGCTGGGCAGCATGCCGCCTGCGCGGCCCTGGCGCACCGGCTGCGTGGCGCCGCCGCCAACCTGGGCATGGAACAATTGGCCGATGCGCTATGGCGGCTGGAAACCGGCTTGCAGGCGCCGGATGGCCGCGCGACGCTGCCCGACCTGCTGGAACAGGCCGGGCTGCGCCTGACGGACGCGCTGGCGGCCGTATGGGCGCAGGACGATGTCCGCGCCGATGCCGGCGAAGCTACCGCCGTAAGCGCGGCCGCTGCGGCCGGGCCGCTCGACCTGGAACGTGTGCATGCGATGGGCAACGCAATGCTCCATTCGCTGGAGCGCGGCAGTTTCGACCAGCAGGAACTGGCCGCGCTATCGTCCGTGCTGCGCGGCTGCGTCGCCGAACCAAGGCTGCAGGCCTTGCAGCGCGCGCTGGATGATTTCGACTTTCCTGCTGCGCGCGACGCATTGCAAGCGCTGCTGGACGAGTGCCAGGACACGCAAAGGAAAACGCCATGACCCGACAGGCCACCGTGCTTGCCATCGACGACGAGTCGACCAACCTGCAACTACTGCGCCAGATCCTGCAGGACCAGTACCGGCTGCTGTTCGCCAAGGATGGTGCGCGCGCCATCGAATTGGCAGTCAACGAAAAACCCGACCTGATCCTGCTTGACGTGATGATGCCCGAGATGACGGGCTACGACGTTTGCCGGGTCTTGAAGGCCAACCCCGCCACCACCCATATCCCCGTAATTTTCGTCACCGCATTGACCGATTCGACGGACGAGGTGGTCGGCTTCGAGGCCGGCGCGGTGGACTTCATCAGCAAGCCGGTCAGCCCGGCCGTGGTCAAGGCCCGCATCAAGCTGCACCTGTCGATGGTGCGGATGGAAGAGCTGCGCGCCAGCCGCCTGGCTATCGTGCAGCGTCTCGGCCTGGCGGCGGAATACAAGGACAACGAAACCGGCCTGCACGTGATCCGCATGAGCCATTATGCGCGCCTGCTTGGCCTGGCCGCCGGCTTCGATGAACAGGAAGCCGACGACCTGTTCATTTCAGCGCCGATGCACGACATCGGCAAGATCGGCATTCCCGACAGCATCCTGCAAAAGCCGGGGCGCCTGACGCCGGAAGAATACGTGGTCATGCAAACCCACCCGGGTATCGGCGCCCACATCATCGGCCAGCACGAGGGCGGCATGCTGGCAATGGCGCACGACGTGGCGCTGTCGCACCATGAAAAATGGGACGGCAGCGGCTATCCCAACCGCCTGGCCGGCGAGGACATCCCGCTGGCTGGCCGCATTGTCGCCGTTGCCGACGTCTTCGATGCGCTGACGTCCGTGCGCCCTTACAAGGCAGCCTGGAAACTGGAAGACGCCTGCGCCTGGATGAAAGACCAGCGCGGCCAGCATTTCGAGCCGCGCCTGGTTGACCTGTTCCTCGACCAGTTGCCCGAGGTGACGCACATCATGGACAAATGGGCAGAACGCTGACGCTAGCCATGCAGGGCGCGGTCGACCAGCTCGATCCAGTGTTCGACCGGCGTTTGCGTGCCTGATTGCAGGTGGCCGATGCAGCCGATGTTGGCCGACACGATGCGCCCGGCGCCGGTATCAGCCAGGTTGGCAAGCTTGCGGTCGCGCAGCTGCAGCGACAACTCCGGCTGCAATATCGAATAAGTCCCGGCCGAACCGCAGCATAAATGCGCGTCGCGGCACATTTTCACGTCTACGCCGATCGCGCGCAGCAGTCCTTCAACCTTGCCGCGAATTTGCTGGCCATGCTGCAGCGTGCAGGGAGGATGCCACGCCACCTGCGCATCGCCGCCCGGGCGCGCTCGCACGCGCTGCGCCAGTTCGGCCTCGAACGCCGGCAGGATTTCGCTCAGGTCGCGCGTCATGCCGGAGACGCGCGCCGCCTTGGCGGCATAGGCGCTGTCGTGGGCCAGCAGGTGGCCATACTCCTTGACCGTAACGCCACAGCCGGATGCCGTCATGACGATTGCTTCCGCCTGCTCCACATACGGCCACCAGGCGTCGATATTGCGCCGCATGTCGTCCAGTGCCGCGTCCTGGTCATTGAGGTGGAAGCGCAGTGCGCCGCAGCAGCCGGCGCCCGGCGCAGCAACCAGCTGCACGCCCAGCGTATCAAGCACGCGCGCCGTGGCCGCATTAATATTGGGCGCCAGGCCAGGCTGCACGCAGCCATCCAGCACCAGCATCTTGCGCGCATGCTCCCGGACCGGCCATGCTGTCGCCGCGCCGCGCGCCGGCAGCTTGTCCTGCAACGGCTTGCCGAGTAATGGCTTGAGCAGCTGGCCCGCGCGCAGCGCCGGTTCGAACAGCCAGCGCCGCGGCAGCGCTTCTTTCAGCACATAGCGCTTGATGCGGTCCGGCAGCCTGCGCGGCACGCGCTGTTCCACCACTTTGCGCCCGATGTCGGCCAGGCGGCCATATTTGACGCCCGACGGACAGGTGCTTTCGCAGTTGCGGCAAGTCAGGCAGCGGTCCAGGTGGAGCTGGGTGCTGGCCGTCACCGGCGCCCCCTCCAGCACCTGCTTGATCAGGTAAATGCGCCCGCGCGGGCCATCCAGCTCGTCGCCCAGCAGCTGGTATGTCGGGCATGTGGCCGTGCAAAAGCCGCAGTGCACGCAAGCGCGCAGGATCGCTTCCGCCTCGTCGCCTTCCGGCGTGCCCTTGATGAAATCTGCCAGGTTGGTTTGCATATCAGTACATGCGGCCGATGTTGAAAATGCCCGCCGGATCGAAGGCGGCTTTCAGGCGTTCGTGGATGCGGGCGATGGCCGGCGCCAGAGGATGGAAGGCGCCGACTCCAGCGCCCAGGTCTTCGCTCTCGACCCGGTAGCGCGTGGCATGGCCGCCGGCCGCAGCCGCGACGCGCCGGATATCGTCCGCGACGCCCCGGTCAACGCGCAGCCAGCGCTGCGCCCCGCCCCACTCGATCAGTTGCTCGCCGCGCATGACCAGCGCGCTGGCAGTGGCAGGCACAGAAAGACGCCACAACTCCGCAGCCCCCGCCTCCGCGCCCGCAAAGAAATCGCCGCGCTGGTCGCGCAACGCATTCCAGAACGCGTCGCCATCATCCAGCGCTTCGCCGCCCATGCCCGCCTGCGCCGCCCTGACTGCCGCCTGGGCGCCCGACAGCCGCACGGTCAGCACGCCTGCGTGCCAGCAAGTGCCAGACACAGGCAGCGGCTGTCCCGCCCATTCGTTCATCATGCGCAGCGCCTTGACTTCATCCACCTCGAAACGAATGCTCGCCTCGCAGAAGGGCACCGGCAGCACTTTCAGCGACACCTGGGTGATCAGCCCCAGCGTCCCAAGGGAGCCGGCCAGCAGCCGCGATACGTCATAGCCGGCCACGTTCTTCATCACCTGGCCACCGAAGGACAGCAGTTCACCGCGTCCATCCATCAGTTGCGCGCCCAGCACGAAGTCGCGCAAGGCCCCGGCAGTTGCACGGCGGGGCCCCGACAAGCCGCTGGCCACCACGCCGCCGATCGTCGACCCGGCGCCAAAGCGCGGCGGCTCGAACGCCAGCATCTGGCCATGCTGCGCGACCAGCGCTTCGACCTCCGCCAGCGGCGTGCCGCAGCGCGCCGTGATCACCAGCTCGGTCGGCTCATAATCGACCACGCCCGCATAGGCGCGTGTATCGAAGACATCGCCCACCACGTTCTGCCCATACCAGTCCTTGGTGCCGCCGCCGCGCAACAGCAACCGTGTACCGTCGGCGCAGGCCGCCTGGATGCGGGCCCGGAATTGTTCGAGGATCGCATCCATGTCAGAACCTCGGCAAGCCGGCATGCGGCAAACGCCCCGCGCGCACGTGCATCTTGCCGAATTCCGCACAGCGGTTCAGCGTTGGTATGGCCTTGTTTGGATTCAGCAGAGACAAGGGATCGAAAGCCTGCTTCACCGCAAAGAAGGCCGCCAGCTCGGCATCGCTGAACTGCGCGCACATCGAATCGATCTTCTCAATGCCCACGCCATGCTCGCCGGTGATGGTGCCGCCCACTTCCACGCACAGCGCCAGGATTTCGGCGCCGAAAGCTTCGGCACGATGCAGTTCATCCGGCTGGTTGGCATCGAACAGGATCAGCGGATGCAGGTTGCCGTCGCCGGCATGGAACACGTTGGCGCAGCGCAGGCCGTATTTGGCCTCCATCTGCTGGATGCCCAGCAGCACGCGCGCCAGTTGCTTGCGCGGGATGGTGCCGTCCATGCAGTAGTAATCGGGCGAAATGCGCCCCGCCGCCGGGAAGGCGTTCTTGCGGCCGGACCAGAATTTCAGGCGCTCGGCTTCGGTACCCGACACCAGCACCGCGCTGGCGCCGGCCGCCTGCAGCACGGCTGTCATGCGGGCGATTTCCTCCTCGACCTCGTCGGCCGTGCCGTCGGCCTCGCACAACAGGATGGCTGCAGCCTCGGTATCGTAGCCGGCGCGTACAAAGGGCTCCACCATGCGTGAAGACGTACGGTCCATCATCTCCAGCCCGGCCGGAATGATGCCGGCAGCGATCACGTCGGCCACTGCGCTGCAGCTCGCAGTGACCTCATTGAAGGACGCCATGATGACGCGTGCACTGGCGGGCTTTGGCACCAGCTTGACTGTGACCTCGGTGACGATGCCCAGCATTCCCTCCGAACCGACGAAGGCGGCCAGAAGGTCCAGGCCGGGCGCATCGAGCGCTTCGCTGCCCAGTTCCACCACGTCGCCCTCGATGGTCACCATGCGCACGCGCAGCACGTTATGCACCGTCAGGCCGTATTTCAGGCAGTGCACGCCGCCGGAGTTCTCTGCCACATTCCCGCCTATGGTGCAGGCAATCTGCGACGAGGGGTCAGGGGCGTAGTACAGGCCGTAGGGTTCGGCCGCTTCGGAAATGGCGAGGTTGCGCACGCCCGGCTGCACCACCGCCGTGCGGGAATAAGCGTCCATGCGCACGATCTGGTTCATGCGCGCCGTGGACAGCACCAAGCCTTCCGCGATCGGCATGGCGCCGCCGGACAGGCCGGTGCCGGCCCCACGCGGCACGATCGGCACATTGAATTCGCGGCAAATCGCCAGTACCGCCACCACCTGCGCTTCGTCAGCCGGCAAGGCAACTGCCATGGGAAGCTGGCGATAGGCCGACAGGCCGTCGCATTCGTAGGGACGCGTGTCCTCCTGTTCGGACAGCACGCTGGAGGGCGGCAGGGCCGCACGCAGGGCGGCGAGGAAGGCTGTGCTGTTTTTCATTAATTCATTGTAAGTTCAATTACTGCAAGCACGTGGAAATCCCCTCCCAACCACTGGTAATTTGTCGTATCCTGCCACCGTTAACGACAAATTGAGGCTGCAATGGGTAATCGACTATCGAAAATCGCCACCCGCACCGGCGACAAAGGCACTACCGGCCTGGGCGACGGCTCCCGCGTGGACAAGGACAATGTGCGCATCCAGGCCATTGGCGAAGTGGATGAGCTGAACTCCAACCTGGGCGTGCTGCTGGCCGAACCGCTGCCGGACGAGATGCGCGAGGAACTGGTTTCGATCCAGCACGACCTGTTCGACCTGGGCGGGGAGCTGTGCATTCCCGGCTACCAGATGATCAAGGAAGAACACGTCGAGCGCCTGGACGCGCTGCTCGCCAAGTACAACGCCACGCTGCCGGCGCTGACGGAATTCATCCTGCCGGCGGGTTCGCGCGCTGCTGCGGTGTCGCATGTCTGCCGCACGGTATGCCGCCGCGCCGAACGCGCCATCGTCACGCTGGGCAAGACCGAAACCATCAATGACTTCCCCCGCCAGTATGTGAACCGCCTGTCGGACCTGATGTTTGTGCTGGCGCGCGTGCTTAACCGCTTTGCCGGCGGCAGCGACGTGCTGTGGCACCACGACCGCAAACGCGGTTAAAAACCCGCCTGCGCGGCAAAGCGCCGCTGCAGGTAATCAAGCATCAGCCGCACCCGGTGCGGCAGGTAGCGGCGGCTGGGGTATAACAGGTTCAGTTCCTGCGCCTGCCCTTGCCAGCCGCGCAGCACGCGCCGCAGCTTGCGCTGTGCCAGCAGGTCGTGCACCAGCCATTCCGGGCACAGGCCGATGCCGCCACCGGCGACCAGCGTATCGCGGATGGCCAGTGCGTTGTTGACGCGATAGCGGCCATGGGTGGTGATCGTCACATTGCGCTTGCCGTCGCTCAGCTCCAACGCATCACCGTGGCTCGACCAGGCGAAACGGATGTACTCATGGCCCGCCAATTCCTCCGGCGCTTGCAGTGCGCCATGCTTTTTCACGTAAGCCGGCGCAGCGACCAGAAAGCGCTGCGAGGCGCCGGCACGGCGCGCGATGACGTTGGGCGGCAAGTCGCTGCCAAGGCGAACCGCGATGTCCACGCCCTCTTCCACCAGGTCCACCATGCGGTCGTTCAGGATCAATTCCACCTCGATGCCGGGATACTGTTGCAGGAAGTCCTGCACATAGGCGTTGAGGCAGAATTGTCCCAGCGCTACCGGGGCGTTGATACGCAGCAGCCCACTGGCGGCGGCAGTTTCGCCGCGCACGTCGGCCACCGCGTCGGCATATTCTTCAAGCACGCCGCGGGCACGTTCGTAAAAGCGGCGGCCCGGCATGGTTGGGGACAAGCTGGCTGTGCTGCGTTCGAGCAGCCGTACGCCAAGCTCGTCTTCGAGCGCCGCAACAATCTTGCTGATATTGGATTGCGTGGTGTGCTGCTCGCGGGCGACGGCCGACAGGCTGCCCAGTTCGACGGCACGCACAAAGCTTTGCAGGGAGCGTAGAGTGTCCATAATCATTCCATTTTGGACTTAACTATAGTCTGTTTTCCCCTCTAGCAGTCGAACACGGAATAATTGAGGATGTCTCCACCTTAACTTGCGTGGAGAACTCTCATGAAACGCCTGGCTTTTTCCCTGCTCGCCCTGTTGGCCGCAACTGCGGTGCAGGCAGCCGAGTGGCGCACGACCTGGTATGCCGCGCCGATGCCCGCCTGGGGGACCGAATTTGCGTTGCCAACCATGCTGCCGCCGTCGCTGGAGGCGCAGACGGTGCGCGAAGTGGTGCGCACCAGCGTTGGCGGTGAACAGGTCCGCGTCACCTATTCCAACCGCTACGGCAGCGCGCCGCTCGTGATCGGCGAAGCACGCGTGGCGCCGACGCGCGACGAACCCTCACGCGCCGCCTCCTCGCTACAGGATGGCGCCGGCGTGCAACTGACCTTTGGCGGCCAGCGCAGCGTGACGATCGCACCGGGGCAGTCTGCCACCAGCGACGCGGCCTCGCTCAAGGTGGCCGGTCGCCAGCGGCTGTCGGTGTCGACCTGGCTGCCGCAGCGCTCCCCACTGACAACTTTCCATTGGGGCGCCCAGCAGACGGCATTTGCGGCGCCAGGCAACCTGGCTGCAGCCGCTGTGCTGTCGAATGCGCAGGCGCTGACGGGCCGTACTTTCCTGAACGCCGTGCAGGTTTTGGGTAGTGCGTCGCGCACCATCGTCGCTTTGGGCGATTCGATCACTGACGGCAACGGATCCACGCCCGACCGCAATCTCCGTTGGCCCGACCAGTTGGCGGCGAATTCCGACGACGTGGCAGTAGTGAACGCCGGGATTTCCGGAGCACGGCTGCTGTCCGATGGAATGGCAGAAAAGGCGGCAGCGCGTTTCGAACAGGATGTGCTGGCGCAACCGGGCGTGGATACAGTGATTGTCCTGCTGGGCATCAACGACATCGGCTGGCCCGATAGCGCCTTCGCTCCAAAAGAACCACCGGTCACGGTGAACGCCATGATCGCCGGCTACCGTAAACTGATCGCCGCCGCACATGCGCATGGCATCCGCATCGTCGGCGGCACCCTGCTGCCATTCGAAGGCGCCCTGCAAGGCACGCCCTACTCAGGCCATTACACGCCAGCCAAAGATCTTGTGCGCCGAGAAGTGAACGACTGGATCCGCCACAGCGGCGAGTTTGACGCAGTGGTCGATTTCGACCAACTGCTCCGCGATCCCAAACATCCACCCCGCCTGCGCCGCGAATTCGACTCCGGCGACCACCTGCACCCCAGCGACGCGGGCTACGCGGAAATGGCGCGCGCTGCGGTTTCAGTCACCAAGCAACCGCGACATGCCTTTGGCGAGGCTCAGTCGAGTGGCACCACTGGGGTGACTGGCGAGTAAGGCAGTGGCAGTGGAGTCGGCCGAAAGCTTGCTATAAAAGGTCAGCATGGCTGAACAAGGCCAACCCGCGCGGTGCGCAATCAACATGCCAAGCTGGTCGGCTTCACGCTCTTGGATCGCGGAGAGCTTTGACAGGCGGAATTGCAGGGGAACGTCGGAGGCCAACCGCTCCGCCACCACATCAAGCGGCAGGTTGCGCCGACTATCAAGCAAGGCTTCCGACAGGGTCTCGCGCACATGTTCCGCAAGGACGTGCGCGATTTCATGCGCCAGAAGGACCGCGAGCTCACCATCGTCCAGTTGCAGGCGCTCGACGAACTGGCGACCAACCAGCAGCTTGCCGCCGGCCTGGCTCTCTGCTTCGATCGTCGGATCGTCCGTAACGTGGACTTCCCACGGCCATCCCGCGGCATCAGGCTTGAGCACACTGGCGGCGCCCACCAGTCCCTCGGTGATGCGTCTGGCGCGAAGCAGCAATGCCTTGTCGCGGTCCAGGCGCTCCGCCGCAGCCAGCGACACCGTCTGCTCGATGTACTGGTCTTCTGCGCGCTGCCCCACTTCTTCGGCGGAGAAGCGCAGCTCCTGCCAACGCCCTGAATCGGGCACTTGCGCAAACGCATTCGAAGCCGTCAGATAGAAAAGCAGCAAAAAACGCACGCTCCACCCCGATTGACATAAACCGTTTATATCAATCTAGACGACACCAAGGATCGACACAAGCTTGAGGTGCCAACTTGGCATCTCAAGTGCGGCTTGTTAGACTGCGGAGATGCGAAAAATTCAACAATATGTTTTTACCATCGCACTCGCCTTTGCAGCCGGTGGCGCAGTAGCCCAGAGTGGCCAATGCGGGCCGCTACGCCTTCACGCTCGATGCGCGCGACAAGGACGCGCCAACGCTGCGCGTGGCGCGCCTGCCGCAAGACGGCGCCGATGGGCCAGGGCCGTCACGAGCCCCCGGCGCCGCGGCGCATTGACAGCTCAATTCCCTCCGCGCAGTTCGCGCTCGCGCAGCCGGATGCTTTCCAGTACCGGCTGAATCACCTTCCGCTGCTGCAAGGCTTGCAGCAAGGTCGATTGGGCATCGGCTGCTTCATCCTGCCGCCCCTGCTCTTCCAGCGCATCACTGAAGCGATCGACGTAATAGTGGTAGTCGAAGTGCGACAGCGTTTCCGCCGCCAGCTGCGGCTTGGCCAGCAGCGCTTCCTTGAACAGGCGCGCGCCGGTGCCGAAGTCGGAACGCTGCACCAGCAGCGTGGCCTGGGCATCCCGCGCCGATTGCAGCGGGCCGTCCGGCAGCCTTGACATGTCGAGCGACTTGCCCTCGCGGACCAGTGGCGATGCCAGCGCCACTTTCGCATGCAGGGCCGCGCGCGATTCGGGCAAGCGTTCAACCAGGGTATTCAAGGTATCCAGGCCGCTGCCCAGCACGCGGCTGCCATCGAAGCTGAGGATGCGCCCCACCTCGTCGGTGAGCAGGTCCTGCGCCAGATACTCCTCTTCATAACTGCGCGGAGGCGAAATGCGCAGTTGCAGCGGCGGTGAGACGATGTCTTCCGCCTCCAGGTGCAGGCAGAGCTGCACCGTGTAGCGGCCCGGCTCGGAGATATCCCAGCCATTGCGGCCGGCCGAGATGAACAGCGACTGGTAGGTGGCCTGGCCCGGCTGCAGCACACGTTTTTTCTCTTGCCAGCAGCGGTTGGCGAAAGGATGGAAGCTGCGGGCTTCCTTGCCGTCCTTCTTGATGATCACGGTCATGTGCTCGATCTCTTCCAGGATCTTGTCCTCGATGAGCTGCGGCTGGCTGGTGGTGTTGGTCAGCTTCAGGTCCAGTGTGATCGGCTCCAGGAAATCGAAGCGGGCTTCGGCACGGTTGACGCGCGCTTCCAGCTTGAAGCTGGGTTCCGGCAGCACGCGGGCCTGCTCGAAGCCATGGTGGTCGAACCAGGCCGCATTGCCCATCTGGACAAAACGCGCCGGCGCATGGCGCATGAACAGCAATTCCTGGTCGCTGAAGCGGAACTGGAAATTGCTGAAGAACGCCGTCTGCCCGCCTGCTACGTTGTAGGGATAGTTCATGAAGCTGCGCGCTTCCGGCTCATTGCCCAGGCCGGGAATCCACGGCACGCCCATTGCCTTCTGCCAGGAGTGCGCCAGGTTGAAGGCATGGCCCATTTCGTGGCCGGCAGTCCAGAACACCATGCGGTTGATCCAGGCGGCCGGGTTGGGATCGCCGGCCGGCGGCACCGCGATGAAGGAATTGGTGAAGATGGCCGTGCCTTGCCGGTGGTTGGGGCCGATGTCGTCGAACATGATGCCGCCCAGGCTGCTGCCCTGTTCGTGCTGGGCGGCGAAGAAGGTCCACAAGGCCCACTGCGCCTTGTTGGCGAACTTCGACCAGTAGACCTGCATGGCATCATGCATTTCCTGGTCGCTCCACTTGCCGTTGGCGCCGGCGCCGGCCAGCGGGACGATGCTGGGTGACGGCGACGTCGTGACGTCGAAGCCGGCACGCTGATAGACTTTTTGCAGGGTCAGCGTTTCACTCGGCAAGCTGGCCGGGCGGTTGGGATGGGCATGGGTCTGGATCGCGAACACCGGCTTGGCATCGGCCGTGCAGTCAAACTCGAACTGGACCGGATGGAAGTACGGCGATTCGTACTGGTAGCCGCGCACGCGCTTGACCGCACCGCCGCCCGTGAAGATTGCCACGGCTTTGCGCAAGCCCGGGAAGATGCTGGTGGTAACCAGGATTTCGACGTTGGTGTATGGGAATGCCGCCACGTTGCCGTCCTTGTACCAGATCGAGCCCAGGTACTGGTTGGGGTTGGGGCCGGGTTTCAGCTTGGCGATCCAGTGCGTCTGCTGGCTCAGCAGGCGTGTGATGGTGCCGCTGGCCGTCATTTGCGGATAGCGCCCGTCAACGTCGAGGCAGAGCCGCTCGGAAGTCAGCGGGAAGACGATGTCCAGCTGGTCGGTCGGGCCGCTGTCATCCGGCGCCAGTTTGCTGGCAATGGCCGGCAGCGGCACCGAGGTATTCCACAAATACAGGCCGCTCGCCGTCACCAGCAACGGCGGAATCGGCAAGATGGGCAGGTCCAGCGCTTCGATACTGTCTTGCTCGGCCGGCTCCGCCAGGCTGGCGGGCTGCATGACGCCGACCGGAGTGTCTTGAACACGCATGATGTCTCCTTTTCAGAAATTACTGGCCGCCGCGGGCCAGCGCGCGCCCTACACGTAACCGAACGGTGCTTGCGAAATCCTGAATTGGATAGCCTTGTCGGGACCGACATTGACGCCGGCCCATGTGGCCTGGATAAGGTTGATTTCGGTGCTTGCCTGTTGCCCCAAAGCGGGCAGGGATATTTCCAGCACGGCCTTGCCATCGTCGGCTTCGGTACTGCCTGCGCCGGCAAAGCCCGTTTGCATGCGTGTGGTCACGTGGTCCAGGCTCAACACTTCCACGCCATTCAAACGCGCCACGACACGATCGTCATGGAAGCCTTCCTGCAATTCAATGTGCAAGGTTTGCATGGCCTGACTGGGTCGTTAAGCCTGGATCTGACCAGTATAGGCAGGCGCCAAATGAGGAAAATACGCGCTTTGTCACATGATGCGCGCAAGCGACTCAGCAAAAAAAAACGGCGCCGCAGCGCCGTTTTTATGCAGGCCATGCCTGGTCAGCCGTTGTTGACCACCAGGCGCGGTTCGTCGCCGAAGCGGGCCTTGATCGAGGCCGCGATGCCGGCAGCATCCAGCCCCACCAGCGCCAGCAGCTTGGCCGGGTCGCCGTGGTCGATGAACTTGTCCGGCAGGCCAAGCATCTGGATCGGCTTGGTGATGCCTGCCGACGCCAGGGCTTCCGCCACGGCAGCGCCGGCGCCGCCCATGACGCAGCCCTCTTCCACCGTGACCAGGAAATCGTGGTCGGCAGCGAGCTGCTTGACCAGTTCCACGTCCAGCGGCTTGACGAAGCGCATGTTCGCCACGGTAGCGTTCAGCAGTTCGGCCGCGCCCATCGCCGGCGCCACCATCGAACCGAAGGCCAGGATGGCGATCTTCTGGCCCTTGCGGCGGATTTCGCCTTTACCGATCGGCAGCGTGGTCAGTTCCTGCGCGATGGTTGCACCAATGCCTGCGCCGCGCGGATAACGCACGGCCGCGGGACCGTTGTACTGGTATGCGGTCGTCAGCATCTGGCGGCATTCGTTCTCGTCGGACGGCGCCATCACCACCATGTTCGGGATGCAGCGCAGGTAGGCCAGGTCGTAGTTGCCGGCGTGGGTAGCGCCGTCGGCGCCCACCAGGCCTGCGCGGTCCAGCGCAAAGGTTACGTCCAGGTCTTGCAGCGCCACGTCGTGGATCAACTGGTCGTAGGCGCGCTGCAGGAAGGTCGAGTAGATCGCCACCACCGGCTTCAAGCCTTCGCAGGCCAGGCCGGCGCCGAAGGTCACCGAATGCTGCTCGGCGATGCCGACGTCGAAGTAGCGGTCCGGGTGCTCTTTCTCGTAGCGCACCATGCCCGAGCCCTCGCGCATGGCCGGCGTAATCGCCACCAGGCGCTTGTCGGCCTTGGCCATGTCGCACAACCAGTCGCCGAACACTTCGGTATAGGTCTTCTTGGAAGGCGCCAGCGCAGGCTTGATGCCTTCGGCCGGATTGAACTTGCCGGTCCCGTGGTACAGGATAGGCTCGGCCTCGGCCAGCTTGTAGCCCTGTCCCTTGCGGGTCACCACGTGCAGGAACTGCGGGCCCTTGAGCTGCTTGATGTTCTGCAGCGTCGGGATCAGCGAATCGAGGTCATGGCCGTCGATCGGGCCGATGTAGTTGAAGCCCAGCTCTTCGAACATGGTGGCAGGAACCACCATGCCTTTTGCGTGTTCTTCCAGGCGCTTGGCCACTTCCAGCAGCGGGCCTGGCAGCACGGACTTGCCGACGTTCTTGGCGGCGGCGTAGAACTGGCCCGACATCAGGCGCGCCAGGTAGCGGTTCAGCGCACCGACCGGCGGCGAGATCGACATGTCGTTGTCGTTCAGGATCACCAGCAGGTTGCAGTCCTTTTCCACGCCGGCGTTGTTCAGCGCCTCGAACGCCATGCCGGCGGTCATCGAGCCGTCGCCGATCACGGCGATCGCGTGGCGGTGCTCGCCCTTGATCTTGGCGCCCAGGGCCATGCCCAGCGCGGCGGAAATCGAGGTCGAGGAGTGCGCGGTGCCGAAGGTGTCGTATTCCGATTCCACGCGGCGCGGGAAGCCCGAAATGCCGTTCAGCTGGCGCAGCGTATGGAACTGGTCGCGGCGGCCGGTCAGGATCTTGTGCGAGTAGGTCTGGTGGCCCACGTCCCACACGATGCGGTCCTGCGGCGTGTTGAACACGTAGTGCAGCGCGACGGTCAGTTCCACCGTGCCCAGGTTGGACGACAGGTGGCCGCCGGTCTTGGACACGGAATCGAGCAGGAAGCTGCGCAGTTCTTCGGCCAGCGGCGTGAGCTGGTGGCGGCCCAGCTTGCGCAGGTCGGCCGGGTTATTGATGGTTTCAAGCAGTTTCATCAGATCAGTGTTCCGATTGCCTTCGCCCAGTTTAGCGAAGTGTATATATTCTTAGTTTCCACCCCATGTCCTACAGGACGCTGGCAATCGTGCGCCACATGGGTAATTTCACTGTATATAATCACAGTATGCTTTGCGATGTGTTGGCGTTCATAGCTGTTAAGCATGGCGCTTTCCTGCGTACGAGCAAAAGTAGATCTTCCCCAACCCTGCTTGCATCTCACTGCAAAGCGCGATGCGAGGCCGAGAGGTATCGCAGGATTTGGAATAAGAGAATGCAAGTGCATCGTATGCAGTGGTCATCATGGTTTTGATATCAGTGCAGCATTCAACATTCTCCGTCGCGGGCGTGCGACGCTGGTTGCAGGAGCCTGAGTCATTTCACGGTCTCAGGAGACGTCAATTAAGCCTTCCTCTGCACGATCAGGTCTGCGAGTTCACGCAGGCGCAGAGCTTGTTCTCCGAACGGCGCGAGCGCAGCGTGCGCATCCTGCCGCAATTTTTCCGCCAGGGCGATCGATGGTTCGAGGCCGAGAATGGATACGTAAGTCGGCTTGTTGTCCGCCGCATCCTTGCCGGCCGTCTTGCCCAGCGTGGCCGAATCGGCCGTCGCGTCGAGCACATCGTCCACCACCTGGAAAGCCAGGCCGATGGCGCGCGAATAATCGTGCAGCGCCGCCAGCTCGGCTTCCGTCAAATCCTTGCCCGCCATGGCGCCCAGCACGACCGAGGCGCGCAGCAGCGCGCCGGTCTTCAGCTGGTGCATGCGCTCCAACTGTTCCAGCGTCAGGCTGAGGCCCACGCTATCGAGGTCGATGGCCTGGCCGCCGCACATGCCGGCCGAACCGGCCGCATCGGCCAGCAGGCGCAGCATGCCGACCAGGCGTTGCGGCGGTACCGACTCGACGCCTGCCAGCACGCCGAAGGCCTGGGCTTGCAGCGCATCGCCCACCAGCAGCGCAGTGGCTTCATCATAGGCGACGTGCACGGTCGGCTTGCCACGGCGCAGCGCGTCGTCGTCCATGCAGGGCATGTCGTCATGCACCAGCGAATAAGCGTGGATCATTTCCAAGGCGGCGGCGGCGCGGCTCAGGGCCTGCGCATCGGCGCCGAACAGGGCTCCGGCAGCATGCACCAGCAGCGGGCGCACGCGCTTGCCGCCATCGAGCACGGCGTAGCGCATGGCAGCATGCAGCTTGGTTGGAACGACATCTTCGGCAGGCAGATAGGCGGACAGGTCCTGCTCCATGCCGGCCTGGATGGTTTTCATCCAGTCCTGGAACGATGCGCTCATTGGGCGGCCTCCTCGCCTTCGGCGAAAGGCTTGAGCATATCGCCTTCCAGCACCTTGACCTGGGCTTCGACCTTGTCGAGTTGCCCGGCGCAGAATTTCACCAGTTCGGAACCGCGGGCATAGGCAGCCACCGAGGCTTCCAGCGGCAATTGGCCGGCTTCCATCTGGCTGACCAGCTGGGCCAGTTCGGCCATCGCTTCCTCAAAGGTGGCGGGCGCATTCATTTTCTTGGTCATAAAGCTATATAACACTAGTGTAGCCCGCTATTTTAGAACAAACTCCTGTGTCCGGTCTAAAAAGCGGGCTCTAATCACGTGGAAACGTTGCAATTCTCGCCATAGGAGATGCCGGGCGCCCCACCCCAGAAAGTTCAGCGAAGATAGCCTATTCCGCGCTATAATCTCCGGTTCTGTCCGAAATACCGTTTTTATAATCTGAATTCAGGTCTTTACGGATCTTTCTCTTCTTGGTTTGATATTTAATTAAGGGGGGTTTGGATGTCCGATCTGGGTAGCCACGCCAAGCTGGCGCGTTCGAACGCGCAACTTCCGGTCAACGTCTATTTTGACGAAACGCTGCTGCAGCGTGAAATGCAGGAACTGTTCAAGAAAGGCCCGCGTTACGTCGGCCACGAGCTGATGGTGCCGAATATCGGCGACTTTGCCACGCTGGCGGCTGAAAATGAAGGCCGCATGCTGGTCCGCAATGCCAACGGTATCGAACTGCTGTCCAACGTCTGCCGTCACCGCCAGGCGCTGATGTTCAATGGCCGCGGCAATGCCGACACCATCGTCTGCCCGCTGCACCGCTGGACCTACGACCTGAAGGGCGAGCTGATCGGCGCGCCGCACTTCCCGGACACCCCGTGCCTGAACCTGCCCAAAGCAAAGCTGCAGAACTGGAACGGCCTGCTGTTCGAGCAGAACGGCTACAACGTGATGGACAAGCTGGGCACCCTGTCGGTGACCCGGGACCTGGATTTCAGCGGCTACATGCTGGACCACGTGGAAGTGCACCATTGCGACTACAACTGGAAGACCTTCATCGAGGTCTACCTGGAGGATTACCACGTCGAGCCGTTCCACCCCGGCCTGGGCAGCTTCGTCACCTGCGACGACCTGCGCTGGGAATTCGGCGAGGACTTCAGCGTGCAGACCGTCGGCGTGAACCGCGGCCTGAAGAAGTCCGGCTCCGACACCTACCAGAAATGGCACGAGCAGCTGCTCAAGTTCCGCAACGGCGAACCGCCGAAGCATGGCGCGATCTGGCTCACCCTGTACCCGAACATCATGGTCGAGTGGTACCCGCACGTGCTGGTGGTGTCGACCCTGTGGCCGGAAGGCCCGAACCGCACCCGCAACGTGGTGGAGTTCTACTATCCGGAAGAAATCGTTCTCTTTGAGCGCGAATTCATCGAAGCCGAACGCGCGGCCTACATGGAAACCTGCGTCGAGGACGATGAAATCGGCGCCCGCATGGACGCCGGCCGCAAGATCCTGATGGAGCGCGGCGAAAACGACGCCGGCCCTTACCAGTCGCCGATGGAAGACGGTATGCAGCACTTCCATGAATGGTACCGGAGCAAACTGGAAATCTGATGCAATCACTCTGGATGCTACTTGCCAGTTTCCTGTTCGCCGCCATGGGGGTGTGCGTGAAGCTGGCGTCGAGTCTCTATAGCACTTCAGAGATTGTGATGTACCGCGGGATCATCGGTATCGTGATCCTGGGAACGATGATCCGCCTGCAGGGCGGATCGTTCAAGACCACCATGCCGCTGGCCCATTTGTGGCGCTGCGTGGTCGGCGTAGCCTCCCTCTGGCTGTGGTACTACACCATTGCCGCCCTCCCCCTGGCTACGGCCATGACCCTGAACTACCTGTCGCCGATCTGGATCGCGGTGTGGCTGTTCACGCATGGATGGTGGCACCGCAAGAACCATGTCGAATGGCCGCTGATCCTGGCGGTGGCGTTCAGCTTTGTCGGCGTGACCTGCCTGCTGCAGCCGGCCTTCCAGGCCAACCAGCTGCTGCCGGCGCTGGTGGCGTTGGGCTCCTCGGTGCTGACGGCCATGGCGTACATGCAGGTGCGCAAGCTGGGCCTGGCCGGCGAACCGGAAAGCCGCGTGGTGTTCTACTTCGCCTGCATGAACCTGGTGGCCGGACTGGTCGGGCATGTAGCCGGCTCGGGCTGGAACTGGACGCCGCTCAACGACAAATACGGCGTGCTGCTCCTGCTGGGGATCGGCGTGTTTGCCACGACCGCGCAAGTGGCAATGACGCGCGCCTACCGCGTCGGCAAGACACTGGTGGTGGCCAACCTGCAGTATTCTGGAATCGTGTTCTCCAGCATCTGGGGCGTGCTGCTGTTCTCCGACCGCTTCGACTGGCTTAGCTGGGTCGGCATGGGCATCATCATGCTGTCCGGTGTGGCCGCGACGTTCTACAATACGCGCAGCACGGAACGTGGCAAGGCCATTTCCGAAACCGACCCGATTGCCAGCGAAGTATAAGGACCAAGCATGTTCACCACCCTGATCGACGCCAACACCCTTTCGCAGCACCTGAGCGACCCGCAATGGGTCATCCTTGATTGCCGGCACGACCTGATGAATCCGGACTTCGGCCGCAACGCGTTTGCCGAAGGCCACATCGAAAGCGCGCAGTTCGCCAATATCGACACCGACCTGTCGGGTCCGAAGAAGGACGCCGACGGCGTATTCCGCGGCCGCCACCCGCTGCCGGACCGCGCAGCGCTGCTGGAAACCCTGCGCCGCTGGGGCATCAACGACGACTCGCAAGTCATCGCTTACGACGCGCACGGCGGCATGTACGCCGCACGCCTGTGGTGGCTGCTGCGCTGGCTTGGCCATGGCGCGGTAGCGGTGCTGGACGGCGGCCTGGCAGCATGGAGCACGGCCGGCTTGCCGCTGGTGACTGCGGTCACCGAGCGCCCGCGCGGCAACCTGGCCGAGAAGGCCACCCTGGTTCGTAAGGTATCGGTAGGCGACCTGGTAGAAAACCTGGATGCAAAACGCTTGCAGGTGGTCGACGCCCGCGCCAACGACCGCTTCCGCGGCGAGAACGAAACGATTGACCCGGTAGGCGGCCATATTCCCGGCGCGCGCAACCGCTTCTTCAAGGACAACCTGCAAGGCGACGGCCGCTTCAAGGACGCAGCCACGCTGAAGCAGGAACTGGCGCCGATAATCGGCACGCCGTCGAACGCCGTGATGCAATGCGGCTCCGGCGTCACCGCCTGCCACAACCTGCTCGCGTTGGAAATCGCCGGCCTGAGCGGCGCCGCGCTGTACCCCGGCTCCTGGTCCGAATGGTGCGCCGACAGCACCCGCCCCATCGCCACCGGCCCCGCCTGAAGCCCACAGTCCAGTCCGTGTCAACCTTGGGGTCAGACCCTTTGTTTGCCACGGCCGCACCCCCCCGTCGGACGAGCTCGTTTCAACCGGGGCGCCTGACCCCAAGGTTGACACGAGGTCGGCTGTTAGTCGCCGCCTCCGCCGCAGCTGCTGCCGCAACTGCTGCCGCAGCTACTGCCTCCGCTGTCGCAACTGGAACTTGAGGAGTCGCCGCAGTCGACCGAGCTGCCGCAGCCGGATCCGCAACTGCTGCCGCTACTGCTGTCGCTGCTGGACGCTTGTTGGCGGGCACGCTGTTCGAAGTCGTTGAACTGGGCTGTGGTGATCAGGCCGGCAGTCAGCAAGCCGGCGGCGGCCATTTGCGGTGGACAGGTGATTTCTGAGTCGAAGCGTCCCTTTGCATCGAGTTGGCTGTAGCCCGGCTGTCCGCGTTTGACCGAGTAGCCAAAACCCAATGGCATTTTCAGTTTCTTGTCCAGCAGGAAGAGCGACGGCAGCCGCGGGCCTTCGGGATTCAGCCCTTCGGCCTGGCGCGCCCGCACCAGGCAGACCGCCAGCGCTTCGTCCAGGTTGCCGCCCATGGCAGCGCCTTCCACGTGCGGTACGGCGCGGCCAAAATGCTTGCGGCAGAACGTCTCCAGCTTGAGCGGGGATAGGCGCAGCCAGGCGTGCCATACGGAATCGGCAGCCTTGGATGGCAGGGCGCAGGGTTTCTTGTCCTGCGCGGCGCACTCGAAGAAGTCGAGCAGGCCAATCGCGGCGCGGGCAAAAAAAATGGCATCCGTCGGGATGCCGTGGTATTCGAGTCGCGCGCTGCTTTTCCAGTAATTGTAAAGGCCGGGCGGTACTTCCTTGAGGGCTTTGCCGTGCCGCGACCGCTGCATCAACCGCTGGGCGTACCAGCTATTCAACATTGTCCAGATCATGATGCCAGCCTAAGAAAAGATTGTGACAAGTGTATTACAACGTGGCGCGCATGCCGCATCAGCTCGCTTTTCGTTGGAAATTTGGGTGAGAAAGTGTGACTATGCTCTTGGGAGTTCGTCGGGGATAACGGGCTTGTCGCGAGAGCAAAGATATGAAAATCAGAACAGAACTGGCGACCGCGGAATTCGAAACGCAGGACATCGTCCAGATTGCGATGCGCATTAATGTGGAGGCGGGCAGCATTCATGCCTGGATCTTCCTGAAGCAGAATGGCTTCCGGGATGACGAGATCATGAACTTGCTTCGCCACACCCCAACATTGCGCGTCGTTCACTAGCAGTTACTTTTTTTTTCCAGCTTCCTTGCGGGCCCGCTCGAACGATGGCGTCCAGAGCGGGTGTCCCTTTTCGCCCGGGCTCAGGTCGAACGACTTGTCCAGCTTGAAGGCCTTGACGAACTGCTGGCGGCACAACGTGGTGCGGTTGGTGACGCAGTAGCTGAATGCCGTGTACTTGATCGCCTCCAGTTGCATCGACTTCTCGGCATTGGCCAGTTCAGGCGCTGCGAGCTGCTTGATGGCGCCGTTGAAATTGCCAGCCTTGTACATCTCGATACCGGCGTTCAGCGCCTTGCGGGAGTCCGACACTTCAGGTTCCGCTGGCGGCGGAGGCGGGGCTGCCTTCTTGACCGGAGCCGGCGGCGCTTCCTTTGCAGTTGCGGGAGCGTTCGCTTGCTTGTCGTGCAGCGGGCCGAAAGATTCGCAGCCAGCCAGCAGCAGCGTGGCGGCGATCAGGAAAATCTTATTCTTCATTGTCCAAAATCATGCTTGATGGTGACCGGCTTCCTGGCGTCCACAGTGACTTTCTGGACATAGGCTGGGAAGTTGGGGTTCTCGAGGCGAACTTCATGCTCGCCCAATGGCAGCGTCAGTTTTTTCAAAGGCGGGGTGATGCCTTTCTGAACGCCGTCAACGTAGATTGTCGCCCACGGCTGCACAGCGATGCTGAGCGTGCCCGTAGTAGGCGCGGGGGCAGCGGCAGATGCTGCGCTGGCCGACGCAGCTTGCACAACCGGTGCCGCAGCAGGCGTGGCGCCGCCGTCGGCGGACGCGTTGGCACTGCTGCCGGCCACGGCAACCTGCGGCTCGGCCGCAGGCGTGCTGGCGGCAGCTACCGCGCTGGCCGATACCGCACTGGCCGGTGCTTCACCGCTTGCGCTGCTGGCCGCCTGCACCGGCGCGCTGGCCACTTCGGGCGCGGCCGGCTTGACCGGGCTGCCGTCGGCAAACCATGAGATGCCAACAACCAGCAATGCCAATGCGCAAAGGCCGCCGGCGATGACGTTGGTCGATGGGCGGGCACTGCGTGCCACCGGCATGGCCGGCTTGCTCGATTTGCTGCTGGTTTTGTTGCGGCTGGAGCGCTGCCCGGAATCGAACGGCGAACTTGCGCTCGGGCTGGAACTGGCGGCGGCATCGCCCGATGCCGACGCGCCCTTGTCGGCGTTGCGGGACGATCGCGGACGGTTGCGGCGCGGCGGCTCTGACTGCGCATTGGCAGCGCCGTCGGCGCCGGCATTCGCGGCATCGGCCTCGCCAACGATTGCGCCAGGCGCACTGGTGGTCTCGGCAGCCGGCGCGGCTGCCGCAGGCGCAGGCGCATCAAAGCCGATCAGCGCCGCAAATTCGGCGATCGATTGCGGGCGGATTTCGGGACGCACGGCCATGCCGCGGTCGATCGCTTCCAGGAACTGGTTGCTGTAGCCTTCGCGACCGCTGATGGCCAGCGGTTCGATCGGGTCGTTCAGCATGCGCGCCACCGCAGCCGGCGGCGCCTTGCCGGTGATCGCCGCGTACATCACGGCCGACAGCGAATAGATATCGGTCCACGGGCCCTGGCGCATCGACTCGTCGTCGGCGTATTGCTCGACCGGCGCGAAGCCCGGCTTCAGGATCACGGTCAGCGACTGCGCCATGTCCTGCACGATCTGGCGCGCGGCGCCGAAGTCCAGCAAGACCGGCTGGCCGTCGGGCTGGATCATGATGTTTTCCGGCGAAACATCGCGGTGCAGGATCTTGGCCGCGTACAGCGCTTCCAGCGCGCCCAGCACCGGCTGCAGCAGGCGCTTCAGCCACGCTTCGTTCACCAGTTCCGGGTTGTCGCGCACCACCGCCTTGAAAGTGCGGCCTTCGTAGTAGCGCATGGCCATGTAGGCCGTGCCGTGCGATTCCCAGAAGCGATAAACCTTGACCAGCGCCGGGTGGTCGAACTGGGCCAGCAGGCGCGCTTCGTTGATGAAGCTGCGCAGGCCGGCGCCGAAGGCTTCGGCGTGGCGCTTGGAGCGCACCGTCACCGTATGGTCGGTGGTGCGTGCGGCCAGCGCCGACGGCATGTATTCCTTGATTGCCACCGTGCGTTGCAGCGAGTGGTCGAAGGCGAGGTAGACGATGCCGAAACCGCCCTCCCCGATCACTTCGCGGATCTCGAATTCCGCGACGCGGGTGCCGATTGGCAGGCTGTTAGGCAGTTCGACTGCTTTGTTCATGGAGCTTCACCGATAAAGATTGCCTGCGCGCTGAAATTATCGCGGGCCTTGTGCACCAGGCCCGCGCGCTCGTCGGCCAGGGTGCAGATGGCGGTCAGCCATTCCTGCGCGCTGCCCGCTTTCGCCAGCAACAACTCCATCTGCGGCTCGGCGACCCATTCCCACAGGCCGTCGGTGCAGATCAAAATCGCATCGCCCGTGCGCAGCGCCATTGGCGGCATCACGGACGGCAGCACCTCATTTTCAGTGCCAATAGCAGCATACAGCACATTGCGCTTGGGATGGCTGCGCGGATCGGCGCCTGCGGCCAGGCCGGCGTCGATCATCTGCTGCACCATGCTGTGGTCGCGCGTTGCATGCAGCAAGCGGCCACGGCGGAACAGGTAGATGCGGGTGTCGCCCATATGCGCCCATGTGGCCTGGGCCCCGGCACGGTCGACCAGCGCCAGCGCCACGGTGGCGCTCATGCCTTGCAACGAAGGACGTTCCCGCTTGCTGCGAGCGACGGCAATCGCCGCTTCCGCCACCATGGCCGGCGTGGCATCGGCACTGAAGCCGGGATGCTCGCCAAAGTTGGACAAGACCGCCTGCACCACCACCTGGGAAGCGATTTCTCCGCCCTCGTGGCCGCCTGCGCCGTCGGAGACGACGAAGCACGCCAGTTCACCGCGCTCGGCACGGCCAATGGCATCCTGGTTGGATGCACGTCCGCCGACGGAGGACACCTCCGCGACGCTGAGCGCAATGCGCTGGGGCATATCGGCCATGGCTGACTCCTGTTATTCCATCTCGTCCTGGCGGCGCTCGTAGGCGCTCAGGAAAGCATCGCCCAGCGTCGCGTTGAAATCGGAAGCGGTCGCCTTGGCCAAGGCCGCGTGCTTGGCGCGGTAGCTGTCCCACAGGGCTGCCTTGCGCGCCATCGGCAGCACGGTGCCCAGTACGCTGCGCTTCTGCTGCTCCTCAATGGCCTGTGGCGAGATGCGCGCCAGCCCTTCCGCGACGGCGCCTTCCATGCCGGCCTTCACGCATTTCTGGTGGGCGGACAGGTCGGCGAAGGCATCTTCCAGTGCTTCCACCGGGCCCATGAAGCCAGGCATTTTCTTGCGCAGCATCTGGGTCTTGGCGGCCTGGCTGTCAGGCAGGAATTTCAGGGGATTGTTGTTGCGCACGACGACGACAGTCGCGTCGGCGTGGATATTGCGCTTGAGCTCAGCGCGATTCAGCAGCAGGCTATGCGCGCCGCTGATCGAAGTGCCGACCAGTTTTCCCAGCATTTCCATGAATTCTGGCGTGAGTTGCCAGTTCGGTTGCACCCCTGCGCCGCGCTGGAAAGCGGCCATCAGGGCATCTGCAGTGTGGTGTTCGGTCGAAGTTTCAAGCATGAGGGATCTCCTATCCCCCGTAGCGTAGCAAAAATGATGCCAGTGCGTAACTACTCAATGTGTATCGTGCGCGCTTCCGGTCAGGAATAGCACAATTACAACACCAAGTGCAATTAAGAAAACTTGCGGGATGGTTTCACGCATGGTGGCGCGGCGCTGCATCTGCGGCATCAGGTCGCTGACCGCGATGTAGATGAAGCCCGAGGAGGCAAACACCAGCACGAAGGGAATCAGGTTGGTAGCCTTGTCCAGCGTGTAGTAGCCCAGCACGCCGCCCGCCACGGACAGCAGGCTGCACAGCAGGTTGTAGACATAGGCGCGCGTGCGCGAGAAGCCGGCATTGAGCAGCACGATGAAATCGCCGATTTCCTGCGGGATTTCGTGGGCGATGATGGCCACGCCGGTGACGATACCCAGCTGCGGATTGGCCAGGAAGGCTGCCGCGATCAGGATGCCGTCTGTGAAGTTGTGCATGCCGTCGCCCAGCAGGATCATCCAGCCGGCGCGGCCCGCTTCGGCCTTGTCGTGGCCATGGTGGTGATGGTGGCCGTCGTGCTCGTGGTGATGCGAGTGGCGCAGGATGGCCAGTTTTTCAAGCAGGAAGAAGGCCAGCAGGCCGGCCAGCAAGGCGCCGAACAGGTGGCGCGGGTCGGTGCCCGACTCGAAGGCTTCCGGCAGGGCATGCAGCAGCGAAGTGGACAGCATGATGCCGACCGACAGGCTGACCATCTTCTCGACCACCTTCGACAGCAGGGCGAACGAAAACACCGCCGCTGCCGTAATACTGGCAACGCCGGCAATCGTGGTGGCCAGCAGGATCGAGGTCAGGACGGGGTCTATGGCGCTTCCTTCGCGTGCAAACCGGGCATTTTACCGCCCAGCCGCATTTTTCGCTAACTCAGGCTACGCCGTTGGCCTTGAACCAGGCCAGGGCGCGCTGCCAACCGTCTTTTGCGGCTTCCGGATCGTAGCCGGGACGGTAATCGGCATAGAAGCCGTGCGGCGCTTCCGGGTAGACGTGGATCTGCGACTTGCCGTTGCCCTGGGCCAGGGCGGCGCGCATCTGCTCCACGGTGTCGAGCGGGATGCCCTGGTCTTTGCCGCCATACAGGCCGAGCACCGGCGGCTTCAAGGCAGCCGCGATATCGACCGGCAGCACCGGCCAGGCAGCCGTGCGCTCGCCGACCAGGCGGCCATACCAGGCGACGCCGGCCTTGATTTTCGGGTTGTGGTGGCTGTACAGCCAGGTAATGCGGCCGCCGTAGCAAAAACCGGTAATGCCCAGCCGATTGGTGTCTGCGCCGTAAGTGCGCGCCCACTCCACCACCCCGTCAAGATCGCGCATTACCTGCGCGTCCTCGGTCTTGCGGATGATGTTGGCCATGAGCTCGGCGATCGCTTGCTCGCGGGTGGCATCGCCCTGGCGCACGAACAGGTCGGGCGCCAGCGCCAGGTAGCCGGCCTTGGCAAAGCGGCGGGCGACGTCGGCAATGTGCTCGTGCACGCCGAAGATTTCCGAAATAACAAGGATGACGGGGAGCCGGGTCTGGCCTTCCGGGTGGGCGAGGTAGACCGGGACCGTCTGGCCATCCACCTTGATATGGATGGTGCGGGCAGTCAGGCCCTGGCTGTCGGTGCTGATCACGGTTTGCGCCTGCACAGGCAGCGTCGCAGCCGCGAAACCGGTGCCGATGGCGGCCTTGATGAAGTCGCGGCGATCGACACCGGAGGCCTGGCCGATTAATGCCAAAGCGTCATCTTGCAAATCTTTTATTGTTGTCATTTCAAGTAAGTTGACAAGGTTTGTCGGGACCTGCTGCCAAAATTTGTCAGCACTGACAATTTTTGGCGCTTGCCGGGCCGATTCAGTGCGCCTCTTCCCAATTACAGCCAACGCCGACTTCCGCCACCAGCGGCACCTTGAGCTCCGCCACGCCCGACATCAGCTTCGGCAGCATGTCCTTGACCAGGGCCAGTTCGGCATCCGGCACTTCCAACACCAATTCGTCGTGCACCTGCATGATCATCTTGGTTGCCAGCCCTTCACGCTCGAGCCAGTCCTGCACCGCGATCATTGCCAGTTTGATCAGGTCGGCCGCCGTACCCTGCATCGGCGCATTGATCGCCGCACGCTCGGCGCCCTGGCGGCGCGGGCCGTTTGGCGAATTGATTTCCGGCAGCCACAGGCGGCGGCCGAACACGGTCTGCACATAGCCGCGCGCCTTGGCTTCGGCACGGGTTTCGTCCATATAGCGCTTGACGCCGGAGAAGCGGGCGAAATAGCGGTCGATATAGTTCTGCGCCGCAGTACGGTCGATGCCCAGGTTGGCCGCCAGGCCGAAGGCGCTCATGCCGTAGATCAGGCCGAAGTTGATGACCTTGGCGTAGCGGCGCTGTTCCGGCTGAACGTCGGCCGGCGCCACGCCGAAGATTTCGGCGGCGGTGGCGCGGTGGATGTCCTCGCCTTCCGCGAAGGCGCGCAGCATCGCCTCATCGCCCGAAATATGGGCCATGATGCGCAGCTCGATCTGCGAGTAGTCGGCCGACACGATGTGCGCGCCGGGCGGCGCGATGAACGCTTCACGGATGCGGCGGCCTTCGGCGGTACGCACCGGGATGTTCTGCAGGTTGGGATCGTTCGATGCCAGGCGGCCGGTAATCGCCACCGCTTGCGCGTAATTGGTGTGCACGCGGCCGGTGAGCTTGTTGATCATCTTCGGCAGCTTGTCGGTATAGGTCGACTTGAGCTTGGCCATGCCGCGGTATTCGAGCAGCACTTTCGGCAGCGGATAGTCTTCGGCCAGCTTTTGCAGCACTTCTTCGTCGGTGGACGGCGCGCCGCTCGGGGTCTTTTTCACGACCGGCAGTTCCAGCTTGGTGAAGAAGATCTCGCCGATCTGCTTTGGCGAACCAAGGTTGAAAGGCTGCCCGGCCAGTTCGTACGCCTTCTGCTCCAGTTCGAGGATGCGCGCGCCCAGTTCGTTGGACTGGGTCGCCAGCAGGCCGGCGTCAATCAGCACGCCATTGCGCTCGATCTTCTGCAGCACCACGGCGGTCGGCAGCTCGATGGTGTTGTAGATGCGGGTCAGGCCTTCGTCTCCCGAGACGTGGCCATGCATTGCCAGGTGCAGGCGCAGCGTGATGTCGGCGTCTTCCGCCGCGTACTCGGTGGCGCGGCCGATTTCAACCTGGTCGAAGCCGATCTGGCTGGCGCCCTTGCCGCACACTTCTTCGTAAGCGATGGTCTTATGGTTCAGGTGGCGCAGCGCCAGGCTGTCCATATCGTGGGTGCGGTGCGATTCGAACACATACGACTGCAGCAGCGTATCGTGCACGATGCCGCGCAGGGTCACGCCATGGTTGGCAAAGACGTGCGCGTCGTATTTCAGGTTCTGGCCCAGCTTCGGCTTGGAGCCGTCTTCCAGCCAAGGCTTCAGCTTGGACAGCACCCAGTCGCGCTGCAGCTGCTGCGGCGCGTCCGGATAGCGGTGCGCCAGCGGGATGTAGCAGGCGATGCCCGGCTCGGTGGACAGCGAAATGCCCACCATCTCGGCCAGCATCGGTTCCAGCGAAGTGGTTTCGGTATCGAGCGCAGTCAGCGCAGCGGCGTCGATGCGCGCGATCCATGCGTCCAGTTGCTCTTCGGTCAGCACGGTCTCGTAGCTGATGGTGGCTGGCGGCGCGGCAAACAGGTCGGCGGTGGCGCCCGGTGCCGGCGCGGCAGCGGCCGCGCTGCCCGGCGCCGGTGCCGCCGGGGTCAGGCCGGACAGCTCGCGCAGCAAAGTCTTGAAGCCGTACTTGGTGAAGAAGGCGATCAACTGCTCGCGGTCTTCGTCCTTGGCGCCGAGCGACTCGGAAATCGACATCATGTGCGCCGACAGGTCGCAATCGGTCTTCACGGTAATCAGCTCGCGGCCTTTCGGCAGCCATTCCAGCGCCGCGCGCAGGTTGCCGCCCACCACGCCGCCGATCTTGTCGGCGTTTTCCATGATGCCGGCCAGGCTGTCGTACTCCTGCAGCCACTTCAGCGCCGTTTTCGGGCCGCACTTGGCCACGCCCGGCACGTTGTCGACGGTATCGCCGATCAGGGTCAGGTAATCGATGATGCGGTTCGGCGGCACGCCAAATTTGGCCAGCACGCCCGCCTCGTCCAGCTTTTCATTGGTCATGGTGTTGATCAGCATGACTTTCGGCGTGACCAGCTGCGCCAGGTCCTTGTCGCCGGTGGAAATCACCACGTCCAGGCCCGCCTGCTCGGCCTGCACCGACAGGGTGCCGATCACGTCGTCCGCTTCCACGCCCTCCACCATCAGGATCGGCCAGCCCATGGCGCGCACGGCCTCGTGGATAGGCTCGATCTGCAGGCGCAGGTCATCCGGCATCGGCGCGCGGGTCGCCTTATAGTCGGGATACATATCGTCCCGGAAGGTCTTGCCCTTGGCGTCGAAGACGCAGGCAATGTAGGCAGCCGGGAAATCGGCGCGCAATCGGCGCAGCATATTGACCATGCCGTGCATGGCGCCGGTGGGATAGCCTTCGGCGCTGCGCAGGTCAGGCAAGGCGTGGAAGGCACGGTACAGGTAGCTGGAACCATCGACCAGCAACAGGGTCTTTTGCATAGCGGGGGAGTGGTGTAAATCTCAATATTCCATTATCGCAGAGTTTTACAACGGGACAGGAGGGCATTTGATACAATGGTTAAACCAATAAATTGAACGAAATCCCATCATGCGCGCCCAAACTTCCTGGCTTGCCCTCCCCCTGATCCTGCTGGCTACCGGCGCCCTGGCGCAGTCTGCCCCGCCCCAGCCGCAGCAACTGGAACGCATCGAGGAAGTGGACAATCCGGTCACCGTCACGGCCAAGCCGAGCACACAGACCAAGATTGTGGAAAAGCGCGAAGGTGGCCGCGTGACCGAAGCCAAGGTCAAGAGCGGCGGAAGCACGTATACCGTCAAGCCGAATACCCCGGCTGGCAGCGCACTGCCCGGCGATGCAGCCGGCTCGGCCAACCGTGGCCCGCAGTGGACTGTGCTGGAGTTCGACCTCCTCAGCAAGAAGAAGAAACGCTCTGCCGAGGAAGCGGAAAAGGAAGACGGCCCGCCGCCACCTCCTCCGCCAGCCCAGCCGGCCGCGTCGACGAAGTAAGCAAGCGCGCGCCCCGTACGAACACTTAACCTGGTTTCTCATGGCAGTTTTTACCCCGGTCTCACTGGAAGATGTCGGCCATTGGATCAAGCAATTCCCCCTTGGCAAAGCCCTCGCGCTGAAAGGCATCGCGTCCGGCATCGAGAACAGCAATTTTTTCCTGACAACCGAGCGCGGCGAGTTCGTGCTCACGATTTTTGAAAACCTGACCTTCGAACAGCTGCCGTTCTACCTGCAGCTGATGCGCCACCTGGCTGAACACGGTGTACTGGTGCCGGCGCCCGTCCCCAACGACCAGGGCGAGCTGTGCGTGCCGCTGCACGGCAAGCCGGCCGCCGTCGTCTCCAAGCTGGAAGGCAAGCCGCAAATGGCGCCGCAACCGGTGCACTGCGCCGCCGTCGGCGCCATGCTGGCGCGCATGCACCTGGCCGGCCAGGACTTCGCGCTGCAGCAACCCAACCTGCGCGGCCTGCCGTGGTGGCGCGAAGCCACCGCCGCCGTGCTGCCGCACCTGGCGCTGGAACAGGCCCACCTGCTGCACGACGAAATGAAATTCCAGGAAGCCCTGCACGCTTCCGCCGACTATCACGCGCTGCAGCGCGGCCCGGTGCATGCCGACCTGTTCCGCGACAACGTGATGTTCGACGGCGAGCGCCTGACCGGCTTCTTCGACTTCTATTTCGCCGGCTGCGACAGCTGGCTGTTCGACGTGGCCGTCACCATCAACGACTGGTGCATCGACCTCGCCACCGGCGCGCTGGACGAAGCACGCGTGCGCGCCATGCTGGATGCCTATCACGCCGTGCGGCCGTTCACGGCCACCGAACATTCGCTGTGGCCAGCCCTGCTGCGCGCAGGCGCGCTGCGTTTCTGGATATCGCGCCTGTACGATTTTTATTTGCCGCGCGCCGCCGAAATGCTGACGCCGCACGACCCTACCCACTTTGAGCGCATCCTGCGCACACGCATTGCCGTTCCGGCACCGGAGTTGTATTAAATGAGTAACATTCCCGCCAGCGCAGGCATCGCCTGGATCCGCGAAGGCTTCGCCATCTTCCGCAAGCAGCCCGGCGGGCTGATGCTGTTGATGCTGGCCTACTTGCTGGCGGGAGTGGTGCTGGGGATCATTCCCTTCCTGGGCCAATGGCTGCCGATGATCCTGGCGCCGGTATTCACCGCAGTATTCGTTCAGGCTTGCGCCGCAGCCGACCGCAAGCAAACCCTGACGCCGGACATGCTGCGCCCGATCTTCCAGAAGCCAAACTTCCCGCGCCTGGCTGGCCTGGGGGCGCTGTTCGTGCTGGTGCTTGCCGGGCTGGCCATGCTGTTTGCCGCCGTCGTTGGCATGGACACCATGCGCCAGCTGGCGGAGCAGCAAGTACAGCCGGATGCGGCGGCAGCGGCTGCCGCTGCCAATGGCAACTTCGGCTGGGCCATGCTCGTGATCTTCCTGCTGTCGCTGCCGCTCAGCATGGCGATGCTGTTTGCAGCACCGCTGATCTTCTGGCAGCAGATGCGGGTTGGCAAAGCCCTGTTCTACAGCTTCTTTGCCGTGTGGCGCACCCTGCGCGCCTTCCTGCTGTACTTCCTGTGCTGGGTCGCGATTGTGATGTTGCTGACCAATGTAGTGCTGCTCCTGCTCGGCAAAACGCTGCTGGGCATGGCCGTGCTGCAATCGGCGCTGATGATTATCGTGATGGTGATCCAGTGCTCGGTGTATGCGGCATACAAGGCCATCTTCGGCGAGCCGGAGCTGCCGGGCGCAGGCCCAAGCCAACCAGCGGCATAGCCTTCCGCCGGGTCGGCGGCCTGTCGCGTATCTCGAACGGGGAACACAATGGGACTTCTGACCTTCAGCCTCAACCTCACCCTCGATGGCTGTGTCGACCACCAGGAAGGCATCGCCGACGATGAGACCCACGCCTTCTTCACCCACCTTATGGACGAGGCCGGAGCGATGCTCTGGGGCCGTGTCACCTACGAGATGATGGAAGGCTACTGGCCCAAGGTCGCTTGCGGCGAGGTGGATGCGCCGCCAGCGATGCGCGAGTGGGCGGTCAAGCTGGAGGCCAAACCGAAATATGTGGTGTCGTTGACCCGAAGTGATTTCCCGTGGACGAATAGCCATCATATCGCCGGCGACCTGCGCTCGGGCATACAAGAACTCAAGGACTCGACCCCGGACGGTATTCTCCTCGGCAGCGGCAAGCTCGCGACTGAACTGGACCGGCTCGATCTGATTGACGAGTACAAATTTCTCGTCCATCCGAGGCTCGCAGGTCACGGTCCTACTTTGTACGAGAGCGGCCTGCCCAGCACACGACAGCTCAACTTGATTTCGGCGAATCCTCTCCGCAACGGTGCGATCGCTTTGCATTACCGGCGCGAGCGCTGACAAGGAGCCAGATCGTTCGGCGCGTTATGGTCACCGGGCGGATACTCGTGGCGGGAACAGGGAGGACGCAGGTCGCGGTATGTTTTTCGCCCTCCCCGTCTAATTTGGTCGAAACCAGGCGAGTTGGGTCTAACAGAGTCCAGAATTTCGTTCGCGCCGCAATTCGTAGACCGAATTCGACTCCGCCAAGAAACACGTAGACCGTTTTAGACCTTTGGTTCCCGCCGCTTAGACCATAGTAGACACCTGCGGGAAACGTTTAGACTGGCGTAGACGCAATTCGTCGGCACGCCCTCCGATCCCCTTCGAAAATGGTCTAAAGATTGGATCTCGGAACGGAAATATAGTTCCGTTTAGACTTTGACTCCTATTGGCTGGACTGTTTTAGACATTCGCCCCCAATTCTTGGACTGTTCTAGACTGTGGCACGCGTCGTTCAGACCCGTTTAGACTGAAATTGCGCAGATTAGATTGAATTAGACAGGGGTAGGAATTTTTCCCCATAGGGGGGATATGCCTGCCATTCGCGAAACGTGGATCAAGCCGCTATTCTTTTGAAAATTTCAGGCCGCGCCCTGGCCGAGAGCTGATCCACATGACGCCGTTCAAGAGGGCAAAAGATGCGACCACCCATCCGAAGCCAGCTGGATTGGTCTCCATGGAACCGAAAGAGGCACCACGAGGCGGGGAACTTGCTCTGTTACGCGGCGCCAGCGCTTCACAGGCAACGTACTTGCCCGTTGGCCCGACGTATCCCTTTCCAGGTTCAGCAAACACCATTTCAAGTGTCATACAGCCAGCAACCATATACGGAATCACCGCGAGCAACTGTACGCCAACCCATATGGCTTTGTACTTTGGCCGCGCCGGAAAGCCTTGATAAGGCTGCTTCATTCGACTGTTTGATCAGCGATGGAATTCGTGAATGACGTCGATCGTACCAACGATGTTGTCATTGAGTTCCTCCAGTTCATCCGCATGAATCCACCATTCGGTCTGATTGTAGCCGCCGACCTTTTGGATAGGGTAGCGGCGCTCGACGCTTTAACGAGGTCGAACTCCTTCGGGCCAGTGGGGCGATAGAGCGTAATTGTCTTTTCCATGGACGTAAATACTTTAGCTATACCACACGAGAACCAACTGGTCGGAATCCGCGGCAGTACGATAGAACTCTTGTAATTGCTCAAACAGCGGCAAAACGTATTCATTGAAGATCTGTTCGCCTTCCTCCGGCCAATAGTCAACCGGCAAAGCAGCATCTTCCAGCTTCTGAAAATCCAATTGTTGGCGAAGATCCGATTCGCCGATCCCGGTTAGCAGGGCCGCATACTTGGGCACCATTTCGCGTGAGATTACACAAGCTGGCCCCATGCCAACATCCAGCCTTTCCTCCGTTTCCCCGCGGCCTTCGATCGGAACAAGGATCTCGTCCATTGGTGGTGCTGGCCCGAGGTCGGGGGGCTGAGACGAATCGATGTCCTCGGCTCTGCAAACTGCGGCAAAATGAGCTTGCTCGTGCCGCTTCAGAGGCGACAAGAGCCAAGCAATGACCGGTGCTGCTTTGTCGAGATAGAGAAGCCGTTCACGGGGGAGCGCGCCGGTTACAAATTGGGCAAGGCCATCAGGGTCCGCGCACATTGCGGTGAATTCAGATTCGGACAGGCGGCCATAGTAAGTTGTAATGCTCATGGAAAGTGTTAGGTCAGTTCCGAATTATGTTGATGTTTTAATAAACTTCATTATGGCGCCTAACGTCGGGCCAATCAATCTTCGATGACGATAACTGCTAGCCACCGAGGCTGTTCATCCGGCCTTGCAAGCGCTGCGCCGGTATAATGGCGGGATGCAAAATCTCCTCCACAACCTCAATCCCGAACAACTCGCAGCAGTCACCCTGCCACCGCAAAATGCCCTGATCCTGGCCGGTGCTGGATCGGGCAAAACGCGCGTACTGACCACCCGTATCGCGTGGCTGATCCAGACTGGCCAGGTATCCCCGGCCGGCGTGCTGGCGGTGACCTTTACCAATAAAGCGGCCAAGGAAATGCTCACCCGCCTGAGCGCCATGTTGCCGATCAATACACGCGGCATGTGGATCGGCACCTTCCACGGCCTGTGCAATCGCCTGCTGCGCACCCACTACAAGGATGCCGCGCTGCCGCAGACGTTCCAGATCCTCGATTCGCAAGACCAGCTGTCCATGATCAAGCGCCTGCTGAAAGCGAACAATATCGACGACGAGAAGTTTCCACCTAAGCAGGTGATGTACTTCATCAACAACAACAAGGAGCAAGGCTTGCGCGCCTCGCAGGTGGAGGCCTACGACGCGCTGGAGCGCAAGCTGGTCGAGCTGTACCAGCTCTACGACGACCAGTGCCAGCGCGAAGGCGTGGTGGATTTCGCCGAACTGCTGCTGCGCACTTACGAGCTGTTGCTGCGCAACGAGCCCCTGCGCCAGCACTACCAGCAGCGCTTCCGCCACATCCTGGTCGACGAGTTCCAGGATACGAACAACCTGCAATACGCCTGGCTGAAACTGATGGCAGGCCATGGATCGCAGTTCGGCGGCGCCCTGTTTGCAGTGGGCGACGATGACCAGAGCATCTACGCCTTCCGCGGCGCCAACGTGGGCAATATGCAGGCGTTCGAAAGCGAGTTCCGGGTGCAGAACCTGATCAAGCTGGAACAGAACTACCGTTCCCACGGCCACATCCTGGACTCGGCCAACCTGCTGATCTCGAACAACAGCCGCCGCCTTGGCAAGAACCTGCGTACCGACGCCGGCCACGGCGAACAGGTACGCGTGTACGAGGCCAGCTCGGACCTGCAGGAAGCGCAGTGGATCATCGAAGAAGCCAAGTCGCTGATTGCGGAAGGCGCCTTGCGCCGCGAGATCGCCATCCTGTACCGCTCCAACGCGCAATCGCGCGTGATCGAACATGCCCTCTTCTCGGCCGGCATGCCGTACCACGTGTACGGCGGCCTGCGCTACTTCCAGCGCGCTGAGGTCAAGCACGCCATCGCCTACCTGCAGTTGATGGATAACCCGCACAACGATTCCGCTTTCCTGCGCGTGGTGAACTTCCCGGCGCGCGGCATCGGTGCGCGCTCGATCGAGCAACTGCAGAATGCAGCGGCCACCTACAACTGCTCGCTGTACGCAGCCGTGCCTTACATGGTCGGCAAGGCAGGCAGTTCGCTGGCTGCTTTCACCAAGCTGATTGAAGGCGTGCGTTTCGAAACGCAGCAACTGGCGCTGCCGGAACTGGTGAAAATCACGCTGGATTCTTCCGGCCTGCTTCAGCATTACCAGAACGAGAAGGAAGGCGCCGACCGCGTCGAGAACCTGGAGCAGATGGTCAGCGCAGCAACGCAGTTTGTATCGGAAGAAGGCTTCGGCCAGGGTGCGCCTGCGCACCTCGGCCCGCAGGCTTCGGCTGCGGCCGGTGCGCAAGTCGTGGTGGCCGATGGCGTAGAGATCATCGACGCCGATGCGCCGCTGGCAACCGTGATGTCGCCGTTGTCTGCATTCCTGTCGCACGCCTCACTGGAAGCCGGCGACAACCAGGCGCAGGAAGGCCAGGATGCGTTGCAGCTGATGACGGTGCACTCGGCTAAAGGCCTGGAATTCGACAACGTCTTCATCACCGGCCTGGAAGAGGGCCTGTTCCCGCACGAGAGCAGCTCGAAGGAAGAAGGCGGAGTGGAAGAAGAGCGTCGCCTGATGTACGTCGCGATTACCCGTGCGCGCAAGCGGCTGTACATGTCGTTCTGCCAGACCCGCATGCTGCATGGCCAGACGCGCTACAACATGAAGTCGCGCTTCTTCGACGAACTGCCTGAGGAATCGCTGAAGTGGCTGACCGCACGCGTCCAGCAGGGCAACTGGTTCAGCACCGGCTCGCGCAAGTCGGCGTGGGATGAAATGCCATCCGTGCCAAGCGCGGACAATCGCCTCGCGGCACGCATGAACGAACGCTCTGGCGCTTCCGGCGGCTGGCGCATCGGTGAATCCGTCGCGCACGCCAAGTTCGGCGAAGGCGTCATCGTCAACCTCGAAGGCAGCGGCGCCAACTGCCGCGCGCAAATCAACTTCGGTTCCTTCGGCATGAAGGTGCTCGACCTGTCGGTCGCCAAGCTGGAACGACTCTGATCGTTATGGGGCGGAAGTGTTCGCACTTCCGCCCGTCCATCGCTCAATAAAAAATCGGCGAATACAAGATCCTGCAAAAGCTCACCGTGTTCGTGAAATGGGCTTTCAGCTTTGCCTTGAGCCCCTTCTTGTAGCCCCCCTTGACGGTCTCCGCGATGCCATGCGCCTGTTCTTTATGCACATCGGTCAGCATCGGCATGACGAACAGCATTTGGCCATACTTCGCCTGATCGTAGATTTCGTTCCCGGAATCGTCTAAGGACGCAATCTTCTCCAACGCCAGGCTGATCATGCGGTTCGAGTCCAGCGTTCTGATGGCCGCAGCAAAATGGTAAAGGCTGTGAATCAATGGGATACTCGCCGGCTGCGTGTTGAATTCCGCCATGAATCGCTCATACAGTTCTTCGACCTCGCCTTCAGGCAAGTACGCAGCCAGTTTGAGCAGGCAGCGGTTCCTGTAGTAGCCCGACTCGAACAACTTGGCCCTGGCCGCCAGCCGGACCGCATCATCGCGTTCGAAATAAGCTGCGTTGCGGATGACGAGATAGGCGATGAGACCCTCTCGCACGTCAGGCAGGTCAAGGTGAGCGGCTACAACCCGGGTTCGGGAGGCTCGATCCATGAATGGGAAAATAGACTTGAGGCGGTACGCAGCCTCCGACGAGCCGGACGCAAATTGCTGCAGCAGGTAAGTCAGTATCTCCGCCTTGCGCGGCGTATCCATCCTGGGGTAAATGCCGCCCAGTGCCCTGGTCTTAAACGGCTCGGACATTTCAAGGATGGCGTGATATGCCTGGCTCGCAACCTCGTCGGTAAACAGGTGCGCATAATCGCCAATGTAGTTTGCCTTGCCGTAGCCATCATCGAGATCGCGTATCGCTGACCAGATTGTCGCGGCGTCAAAGTGCTCATGGGCGACCGGGTGCCTTTGCCAGCCTTCTGGCCGCAGGAACAGGTCGATCAGTGAGCTCTTGTTCTTCAAAAGTGAACTCAATAATTCAAACAGCCTGATGGAACGCTCTTTCGTTCGTTTCCGATAGAACTGGTCGAGCAATGACTGGGTGTAGTAAGTCGTCATCGAGTCGTCCGGGTACTCATCGATGAAAGCTGCGATTTTGCGCACCAACGTGACCGGAATTTCCAGCCTCCCGGCATAGCCCACCGATTCGACCAGTTCCCTCTTCAACGCATCATAAGTATCGTCTGCATCCATTTTGTTCTTCTGCGTTTTTGCATAGCTCAAACGCGATTATTGGGAATATCAATGCAGAGAAGCATAGCCTACAGTGGGCGCCATCGTCACCCAAATTCTCACTGGAGGCTGTACATGGAAACCCTTCTCATTCCTGCTTCACTCTTTGCCGGCGGCCTGCTCGCCGTACAGGCGGGCGCCAACGCGCAACTCTCGAAAGCAACCGGCAGTCCCTTCGCGGCAACCACGCTGCAGCTGTCGGTCGGCACGCTTGCCCTGCTGGTGCTTGCCCTCCTGACCGGGACACTCACCGCAGTCGCCGCCCTGCCCCACGTGCCCTGGTGGCATGCAGTCGGCGGCGTGGCAAGCGCCTTCTATGTCGTTTCCACGATCCTGCTGTTTCCGAGGCTCGGCGCAATCGTTTCGGTGGGACTCTTCATTGCAGGCCAGATGCTGGCTTCATTTGCGCTGGACATCACCGGACTGGCCGGCGGCACACCGCGCACAATCGACGCGCCGCTAGCCATCGGCATGCTGGCGATCCTGGCCGGGGCCGCGATCATCGTGAAGGGACAGTCTGGCCAGCAATCGCAGGCAGTTGCGGGCAAAGCCGGCTGGATCGTCCTCGCTTTGCTTGCGGGTGCAGTGCTGCCAGTACAGGGCGTGGTGAACGGCCTGCTGCGGCACGACCTGGGCGCTCCATTCGTGGTCGGCGCCGTGAGCTTCCTCGTCGCCACGCTAGCAATGGCCTTGGCGCTGCTGTTCTCCGCCACCCTACTGCGCGCCCCGGCGCCAACGCTGCAAGGCCTGCCTTCCATGCCGTGGTGGGGCTGGCTGGGCGGGTTCGCCGGCGCGATCTACGTAACTACCGTGTTCACCGCGATTCCAGTTATCGGTGCGTCCGCAGCAGTTGGACTGACGGTGGCCGGGCAGCAAGTGGCTTCTGTCTTCGTCGACCGGCATGGCTGGTTCCGGCTGCCGAAGCGCGACGTTTCGGCTCTGCGACTGACGGGTGTCGTGCTGCTGCTCGCCGGCGTGGCGGTCATCAAGCTGCTGTGACCCGCGAGGGCGTTGCTCGTGGGGCTCAGCGCAACAGCTTCCAGCCCCACCATGTGTAGTGGTATTCGCGCTCTTCGACTTTGAAGGCTGATCCGCAAACGCTGCAGGAGCATTGGTAGAAATCGATCCAGTTACCGTCAAGGTACGTTATTCCGTCGATGCGCACGTTCCCTGCAGCCTGTTCGTCTTTCGGATCAAACATCAGGTATTCGGGATATAAGCGGCAAAGACACCCTGCCCTGTCCCGGCAATAGCGCAGCTTCCGTAGGGCAAACTGCAAGTGCTTGTCGTTAGGGATCAGAACACCGCCAAGCTCGAGCCGTCTTGTACTGGATGTAATTTCCTCGAGAATCGATGCAAGCGCATCCAGTTCTACCGCATCGCGAAGCTTGGCAATCGCGCATGCGCTCGACCAGACCCTGCTTGCGTCGCCCGACAGGATATCTTCAATGAGTTTGCTCATTTCATTTAAGGCTGGTTACTCTACTCGAGTTCACGAGCACTTTTGTCATCGGAATTTCGTCGTACACGACGCCGTCGACGATCAACGCGGCAGGCTCATATCCCCAGGCCTCGAATCCCAATGATTCGTACAGTTTCTGTGCCGGTTCGTTGCCGGCAGTGACGGCCAAGCTGACGTGCGTGACGCCTTGCAGCGAAGCCGCGCATTCCAGCGCATATTCCATCAGCCTGCGGGCAGCGCCTTTGCCACGATGGGCGCTGGCCACATAGACGGCACGGATATGGGCGCGATGGCGCTGCTTAGGGCTGCTGTCACGATCCACGCGCGCAATCGCGATCAACGCTTCGCCTTCGAACACGCCAAGATAGTCGCGGCCGGATCCGGGCGCCAGGCGCCGCGCGATTTCGCTGAGCGGCGTGATCGACTCTTCCTCAAAGCTTGCCGTGAACGCAGAAGGCGCTTCGCGCAGACCTTCCAGCCGCAAAGCCTGATAGGCGGAGGCATCATTGGTTGTCAGGAGTCTTGTGTACATGGTGCAAGCATTGTACTGAATGATGGGTTTTTGCCACATGTTGTCGCGAAACCGACAAGGTGGGCGGGAAGGCGTTCAAGGCGCGGCGGAAGGTGCGAATATGCATTCCACGCAAACGAAAGGAGCCCTCATGAACACCCAGAACAACCTCGCAACAATCAACCAGAAGATCCTCGCCGACGGCGAATCCCTGCCGCTGGTGCAGTTGAAAGACGGCAGCAAGGTGCAGACCGGCACCGTCGCCACCATGCTGCGCAATATCGAGCTGTACAACGCTGGCGAGCGCGGCGACATCGAACAGCAACTGGCAGCGGCCATCCCGACCGTCGCCAAGGTCGGCCTGTTCGACCTGTTCCCGCCGGAAGAGTGGATTGCAGGTAGCAATGAAGGTCGCCGCCTGGTCGGCACCTTGGCCACGCAGTATCTTGCCTTTAAGTAGTTAATTTCTGCGGGGATTTTTTTCTGCTAGATTGAGGAGAGCGCTGTCCACACTGCAATACTCAACAATAAAGGTTGCAATGTTCGACTACCTGATCCTCGTTCTCGACGCGCCCGACAGTAGCCTGCTGTACCTTGGCCACTACGATCGCCTGCTGGTCTTGCTATCGGTGGCTGTTGCCATCTTTGCCTCCTATGCAGCGCTGCTGGTAGCACAGCTGCTGCCGGCCGCCGCGAATCGGGCTCGCCGCGCCGGCTGGCTGGCTGCGGGCGGCGGTTGCCTGGGCCTGGGCATCTGGGCCATGCACTTCGTCGGCATGCTGGCCTTTACCCTGCCCTGCACCAATAGCTACGATGCGGGACTGACACTGCTGTCCACCATCCCCGGCATGCTGGCCAGCGGCCTCGCCTTGCATGTAATCAGCCAGGGCCCACCCAATACGCTGCGCTTGTGGGTCGCGGGCACGCTGCTGGGTGCGGGCATCGGCGCCATGCATTACACGGGCATGGCCGCCATGCAGTTCGACGGCATGATCCAGTACGACCTGCGCCTGTTCCTGCTGTCGATCGCTGTGGCCGTGGCGATGGCGACGCTGGCCTTGTGGCTCAAGTTCCGCCTGGCGCGGCTGAAGGGGCGCTGGGCATCCCCGTTGTGGAGTTCCGTGGTGATGGGCCTGGCCGTGGCGTGCATGCACTACACCGCGATGGCTGCCGCCTACTTCGTGCGTGACAACCGTGGCGACAGTTCCGCGGCTAGCATCGCCGAATCCGCGCACATCAGCCCCAGCATGCTGGCTGCTTCCGTCCTGGTGTTTACCAGCCTGCTGATCGTGGTCACCATTGTCGCCACGTATGTCGGCAAACGCCGCCTGTTCAGCTTCGAGCGCTCCTACCGCCTGATTGCGCTGCTGATCCTGGGCTGGAGCGTGATCGCATGGCTCGGCGCCAGCTATTTCCAGCAGCGCATGTCCGACGACCTGTACCATCATGAGCTGCAAGTGGCGCAGGACCAGGCCGACAATGTTGCCAGCAGCATTGAAGAGAGCACGGCGCGCCTGCGCGGCTTTGCCCTGATGCTGGCACGCGATTCAGGCATCCGCGGCATTGCGCAACAGGGTTCTGCGGACCAGGCTTCCAACGAAAGACTGGCGCAAACTGCGCGCGCATTGAAGGTGGACAGCATGTTCGTGCTGGATGCCGGCGGGACCTGCATCGCCACCAGCAACCTGTCCGAAGCGGAGTTTTACGTGGGCCGCAATTTCGCGACACGCGACTACTTCACCCAGGCCCGTACCAGCGAAGAAGGGCAACAGTATGGCGTGGGCCGCGACGGAAGGGCGGGCGCATTGTATTACGCCCATGCGGTAAGTAATGGCGCCAGGTTCCTCGGCGTCGCCGTAGTCAAGCTGAACGCAGGCGCATTGGCGGCCATGGCCGGCCAGTCCCAGGCCTGGGTCAGCGATGCCAACGGCGTGATTATCCACGCTACCGATCCGGCCCTGCTCCATCGGGCGTTGCCATCGTCACGCGTAGGCCGGCTGGACCCGGCACAACTTCGGCAACGCTACGCGCGCGAGCATTTCGACAGCATTACGCTGGCGCCATGGGACGAAGCCATGCCTGCCGTTGCGCGCATTTCCGGCGCGCCGGTGCCGAGCGTGCTGGCGACTCGCCCGCTAAGCGACGGCAGCCTGACGGTCACGGTACCGCGGCCGTTGCCGGCCTTGCAGTACCAGGGCATGCGCCGCTTCTGGATGTTCCTGCTGATCGAATTTTCAGGCAGCATGCTGGTGGCAGCGGCCACCGCAACCGCCCTCTACCTGAGGGAAAAACAGAAAGCCGACGCCGACCTGCGCGTCGCCGCCACCGCATTCGAATCGCTGGAAGGCATGGCGATCACCGACGCCGACCACATGATCCTGCGCGTCAACCGGGCCTACACCGACATTACCGGCTTTTCCGAACGCGATGCGCTGGACCACGAACTGCTTGTATGCGACGAACCGGCGCTGCAGCAGCGCATCTGGGAAGGCGTTGCGGCGCATGGCGCCTGGCAGGGCGAGGTCTGGCAATTGCGCAAAGGCGGCGGGCGCTTCCCATGCTGGCTGGTGGTGACAGCCGTGCGCGACGCGGCTGGCCAAATCACCCACCACGTGTGCGCCCTGACCGACATTACGGAACGCAAGGCCTCGGAGCAGGAAATCCGCAACCTGGCGCTGTTCGACTTCCTGACCCAGTTGCCGAACCGGCGCTGCCTGATGGACCGGCTGCAGCATGCGCTGGCGGCCAGCGCACGCACCGGCCAGTGCGGCGCATTGCTGTTCATCGACCTGGACAACTTCAAGGACCTGAACGACACGCTGGGCCACAACGTGGGCGACATGCTGCTGCAGCAGGCTGCGCGGCGCTTCGTCGGCTGCGTGCGGGAAAGCGATACCGTGGCGCGCCTGGGCGGCGACGAATTCGTGATCATGCTGGAGAACCTGTCAGACGATACCGAGCTGGCGGCCGAGCAGGCGCGCGCCATCGGCGCCAAGCTGCTGGCACGGCAGAACGAGCCTTACACCATGGGTCCGCACCAGCATAGCTGCACCTCCAGCGTCGGCATCACGGTCTTCCGCGGCGAGCAGGAAAGCCTGGAGGACCTTCTCAAGCAGACCGACCTGGCGATGTACCAGGCCAAGGCTGCGGGCCGCAACACCATGTGCTTCTTCGACCCCGCCATGCAGACCGTTGTCAGCGCGCGCGCCGCACTGGATGCCGACCTGCGCCACGGCATGGCGCAGCAGCAGTTCATGCTGCACTACCAGCCGCAAGTCGACGCCGAAGGCCGCATCACCGGCGCCGAAGCGCTGCTGCGCTGGCAGCATCCGACGCGCGGCCTGGTGCCGCCGATGCAGTTCATCGCAGCCGCCGAAGCGTCCGGCCTGATCCTGCCGCTCGGCGCCTGGGTGCTGGAGCAAGCCTGCACCCAGCTGGTGGCCTGGGCGCGCGACCCGGCGACAGCCGCACTGGAACTGGCGGTAAATGTCAGCCCACGCCAGTTCCACCAGGCAGATTTCGTCGAACAGGTGATGGGCGCATTGGTGCGCAGCGGCGCTTCGCCGCGCCTTTTGAAGCTGGAGCTGACCGAAGGCTTGCTGCTGGACGACGTGGAAACGTCAATCGCCAAAATGTCGCTGCTGAAGGCCGCCGGCATCGGCATTTCGCTGGACGATTTCGGCACCGGCTATTCCTCGCTGGCTTACCTGAAGCGCCTGCCGCTCTGCCAGCTGAAGATCGACCGCTCCTTCGTGCGCGACATCCTGCACAACGCCGACGATGCCGCCATCACCAAGACCATCCTCACGCTGGCCGACAGCATGGGGCTGTCGGCCATTGCGGAAGGCGTGGAATCGGCCGAGCAGAAGAACTACCTCGCCCGCCAGGGCTGCCGCGCGTTCCAGGGCTACCTGTTCGGCGCACCGCTGCCGGTGGCCGAATTCGAGGCGCTGCTGCTGCCGGAACAGCTGGCCCGCGCCTGAGCCTTACTGCACGCCGGCCGCCGGGCCGCTGATGCGCACCGGCGCCGGGTAGCCATCGGGCTTGTCGCCCAGCGGCGCCGCTCCCGACAGCATGGTCTGCATGCCCGGCGTGAAGAAGGTGTAGGGATAGCCTGTCGCCCTGGCGCTCACCGCATCCAGGCGGGCCCGCAATTCCAACGGCAGCTCGAAGTCCAGCGCACCAAGGTTGTCCTGCAACTGCGCCAGCCTGGTCGCCCCCACCATTACGGTGGCAACCCCGGGACGGTTAGCCACCCAGTTCACCGCCACCTGCGCCATGCTGCGGCCCACCTCATTCGCCACCTTTTCCAATTCCGCCACGATGGCGAAATTGCGTTCGCTGAACTTGGCGAAGGCAGGATTGCTGGAACCGCTCATGGTTTGCAGGCGCCCTTCGCCGAACTGGCCGCCGGTGCTGGGCTTGTACTTGCCGGACAACAGGCCGCTGGCCAACGGGCTCCAGACCATCACCCCCATGCCATGGCGGGTGCCCAAGGCGATGTATTCGTCTTCGATCGCACGTTCGGCCAGCGAGTACTCCATCTGCAGCGCGGACAACGCCTCGTAGCCGCGCAGCTCGGCGATCGTCTGCATGCGGCTGGCGTACCAGGCCGGCACGTTTGACAGGCCGATATGGCGCACCTTGCCGGCGCGGACGGCATCGTCCAGCGTGCGCAGCACTTCTTCAGGCTGCGTCACCATGTCCCAGGCGTGCACCAGGTACAGGTCGACGTAATCGGTGCCAAGGCGCTGCAGCGAGCCTTCCAGCGCGCGCATCAGATGCTTGCGGCCATTGCCGCCCGCGTTCGGATTGGACGGATCGCTGCTGTAGGAAGCCTTGGTGGCCAGCACGATCTTGTCGCGCAAGCCGCCATCGCGCACGAATTCACCGACCCAGCGTTCCGACTCGCCATTGGTGTACAGGTCGGCCGTGTCGACCAGGTTGCCGCCGGCCTCGGTGTACGTCATGAACTGCTCGCGCGCGCTGGCCTTGTCGGCACCCCAGCCCCAATCGGTGCCGAAGGTCATGGTGCCGAGCGCCAGGCGCGACACGCGCAAGCCGGAATTACCGAGGGTGTAATACTGTTTGAGGGACATGCTTTCTCCATGGTGGTTTGTTGACAATGAGGAAATGCAAAATCAACAATACCATGAAAATATCAGTCGGGGTCGGCCTGAAAAAATGGGGACGTACCCTTTAAAGGGGTACGTCCCCTTTTTTTCAGGTTGACCCCGACTTTTATTACATCAGCGGCTTGGCGCTGCCGTTGTTGATCGCTTCGTCGATCAGGGCGCGCGAGGCCTTGTCGGCTTCGCGTGACAGGCGGCCCTGTTCGCGTCCCAATTCGCCCATCTTGCGGCCCATTTCATGCAGCGGCCTGGATGCTTCGGCGATGCGGGCGTGCATGGCGGCCATTGGCGCCTGGCGGGCTGCGAGGGCGGCATGGCGGGCGGCGATTTCACTGCCCTGGCGCGCCATTTCGGCCGTCAGCGGTTCCATTTGCTTGCGCAAGCCTTTCAGGTCGATTTCGAGCTGGGCGCGGGTCTTGTCGTCCGCCATGGCCATCTTGCGGCTGGCTTTTTCCATGGCGCGGCCGATGCGTTCCTGCTGGCGTGCAGACAGTTCCATCTTGCGCTCCAGGTCGCGCTCAAGGGCCTGCTGCTCTTTGCTGCCCATGGCTGCTTCAACTTCCTTGGCGATCTGGTCGCTCATGGCTTCCACCTGCTTGCCTTGCACGTCCATCAGCTTGCCCTGTTCTTCCATGATCTTGCCGTGGGCTTCGGCGGGTTTCCACAGCTCGCGCACCTTGCCCAGCAAGGTCGGATCCTGGATCACGTAGGACTTGCCATTCTTGCGCACGTAGATGAATTCACCCTTGGTTTCCTGGTGCAGCTTGCGCAGCGCGGCCAGGTCGCTTGGGGCGCCGTAGAAGTTGGTCACCGACAGCTTCTGGTTGTTGTCGCGCACATAGGCATAGGCGCTGCGGCTACCGTCATCAATCGAGAAGTAATTGTGGCTTTCGATGTCGCGCAGTTCCTTGGGCAGCTTGGGCGGCTTCGGTGGCTTGGGTGGGGCCGGCACGGTGGCCAGCGGCGCCGGTGGCGCGGGCGGCGCCATCGCGGCCATTGCAGCTGGCGGGGCTGGCGGGGCTGGCGGCGCGACCATTGCGGGCGGTGCCGGAGGGGCCGGCGGCGCGGGTTCCACCTCGTGCTGGTCGTCGGCATCGGTGACGTGCATCGCCTCGGCGGGCGCTGGTGCCGCTTGCGCTGCTGCGGCGGCATCCGGGGCTGGCGCGACGTCGGGCGCGGCTGCGGCATCGGGGGCCGGCGCGGCCAGCGCCGCTGGTGCGGCAACGGCGCTGGCGGCCGGGATCGATACGGCTTGCGGCATCGCGTGGGCATACAGCGCGGCGCAGGCAGCAAAAATTCCTAACAAGGGGGTCGCCATCTTCCAGCTCAGTGGCTGTGCATCGGGACGGATCAGGCGTTTGATTCGGGACATGAGGTCTCCTCCGTTTGCCGCGGGGGCAGCAAAGTGATGGGTGGTGAACTGGAATTTGTCCAGCTCGGAAAGTGCAAGTGCCAGGCGCCGCGGTTCGCCGAGCGTGCTTGCTGCTAAGTCGTCTGCTACCTGTTCGCGTTCGCGGCGGATGCACTGCGACAGCATCCACACGCTGGGGTGGTAGAACAGGAAAATCTCGATGCCGCTCTGGACCAGGTTGACCAGGTAGTCGTGGCGGCGCACATGCGCCAGCTCGTGGGCCAGCAGCGCTTCCAGCAGGTCCGGCGGCAGGCCGCTCACCAGCGAGGCTGGCAGCAGCACGATCGGGCGCAGGATGCCGGCTGTGATCGGGCCTTCCAGCGCATCGTCCGACACGCCCAGGCGCACCGGGCGGCGGATGCCCATGCGCTGCGCCAGTGCGGTGGCGCGCGCCTGCCAGCCGGCGTCGGCGTGGTAATGGTTGGGCAGGGTGCGGGTGCGCACCCACTGCAGGCCAAGCGACAGGCGCAGCGTCATCAGCGCGGCGCCGGCGGCCCACAGCAGCACCAGCCAGGGCATCTGGCGGCGCAGCAGGTATTCCCAGGAGGCCATGGCGTCGACGTCGACCAGCGCCGTTTCGGCCCCTTGCCCATCGGCGGCGCCGGGGATGGCGGCGATGGCGGCGGTTTCCAGCGGCGCCGGCAGCACATAGCCGGTGTCGGCGGCATCGGCCAGGCGCCATGCGAAGTTCGCCAGCGGCAGCGCGGCGCACAGCAACAAGGCGACGCAGGCCACCAGGTAGCGCGCCTGCGGACGGGCGTTGCGCAAGGCATGCAGCAGCAGTGCCGCGACGCAGCCGATCAGCAAGCCTTGCCACAGGAAGTGCAGCAATGACCAGCCCAGGGCTGGAATGACGGCGTTCAGCAGGTTGCTCATGGCGGGCGGCTCCGGTTTGATGGTGTCCTTGCAAACTAGATTAAATGATCTAGAACTTTGTGTCTAGAACTTTTTGTCTAGATTGGGATGCAAGTGCTCTGGAGCCAATGTAGCCGCGCGCCGCCAGGGCGGCATGCGAAGTGCGACAGAATGCAGATTTGTTGTTCCAGGATGCTTAAAACCGGTAAACCCGGGTCAGACCCAAGGGTCTGACCCAACCGGCCGAAGCCACGGACTGTCGAACTGACAGGGTCTGACCCTTGGGTCAGACCCAGGTTTACCGGTTTAGTAGACGACCACGGAGCGGATCGATTCGCCGCGTTCCATCAGGTCGAAGCCTTCGTTGATGCGTTCCAGCGGCAGGGTGTGGGTGATCAGCTCATCGATTTTGAGCTTGCCTTCCATATACCAGTCGACGATCTTCGGCACGTCGGTACGGCCGCGCGCACCGCCGAAGGCAGAGCCCAGCCAGTGGCGGCCGGTCACCAGCTGGAATGGACGGGTCGAAATTTCCTGCCCTGCCGCTGCCACGCCGATCACGATCGACTTGCCCCAGCCTTTGTGGCAGCACTCGAGCGCCTGGCGCATCAGCTGCGTGTTGCCGACGCATTCGAAGCTGTAGTCGGCGCCGCCATCGGTCAGCTGCACGATGGCGTCCACCACATTCTCCACATCGCGCGGATTGATGAAGTGGGTCATGCCGAACTGGCGCGCCATTGCTTCGCGCGCCGGGTTGATGTCGATACCGATGATCTTGTCGGCGCCCACCATCTTCGCCGCCTGGATCACGTTCAGGCCGATGCCGCCCAGGCCGAACACCACGACGTTGGCGCCCGCTTCCACCTTGGCAGTAAACAGCACGGCGCCGACGCCGGTGGTCACGCCGCAACCGATGTAGCACACCTTGTCGAACGGTGCGTCCGGACGGATCTTGGCCAGCGCAATCTCCGGCACCACGATGTAGTTGGAGAAGGTGGAGGTGCCCATGTAGTGGAACAGCGGCTTGCCGTCCAGCGAGAAGCGGCTGGAGCCGTCCGGCATCAGGCCTTTGCCCTGGGTGGCGCGGATCGCCTGGCACAGGTTGGTCTTGCGCGACAGGCAGAATTTGCACTGGCGGCATTCCGGCGTGTACAGCGGGATGACGTGGTCGTCTTTCTTGAGCGAAGTGACGCCGGGGCCCACGTCGACCACCACGCCTGCGCCTTCATGTCCCAGGATGGCCGGGAACAGCCCTTCCGGGTCGGCGCCGGACAAGGTGTAGTGGTCGGTATGGCAAATGCCGGTGGCCTTGATTTCCACCAGCACCTCGCCTGCGCGCGGGCCGTCCAGGTCCACTTCTTCAATGGTCAGCGGCGCTCCCGCCTTCCATGCAACTGCTGCTCTCGTCTTCATCCCGGTACTCCGAATGTGATAAAGACGACAGCATAGCCTAACTCCTCATCGCCAGCATGGACTCAAGCCCCAGCATATGCGATACGGTGCGCCAGAGCTGGCGCGGCGACGTCCAGGGCTTGGGCAGGAAGGCGTGGGCCTGGTGGTGCAGCATCGGCTGGCTGGCCGAATACAGCAGCACCGGCGTGTTCTGGTCGGTCTGGCGCATGGAGCGGATCAGGGTATGGCCGTCGCCGTCCGGCAGGTCCGGATCGATCACTACCAGCGCAAACTCGCCCTGCTGCAACTGGCGCTCTGCCTGGCTGTAGCTCGACGCATGCACCACATGGATTTCAGGCGCCAGCAAGGTGGCCAGGACCACCGCGCTATCTTCATCGTGATCGACGTGCAGCACCCGTGGCGCCGGATGCAAATCAAATGACATGTTCATGAAAACGGTTCTCCGCACTGCAGGGGATGGTCGGCGGAGCTGGGCCGAAGGATCGTGCCGGGCCGCGAAGGAGGGGCGGCCTCTGAGGTATCTTGCGGTGGGCGAGGTGGGGCCCACCGCATTAGTCTACTTTAAGTCGATGGATCGCGGAAAGTTTTATTTCTTGAGGCGTGCATTAAACGCAGCATGCAAGCCGTTCAACATTTCTTCCGCGGCTAGTAATTGATCGGCCACTTCGTTGATCTTGCGGCGGCTGGAACGGGCGTGGTCGCGCAGCACTTCGAAAGCCGTGTTGCGGTCGGTCTGGTACTTGCACATCAACAGTCCCACCGCCAGGCTGGTTTCGCGGCCGGCCGCCAAGGCGGCGTTGAGGTTGATCTCGGTGCGGCGCAACTGGCGGATTTCATCGGCGCGCGCCAGCCCGGCTTCGAAGGCCGGCATCAGGTGGTGCTCGTCGACCGGCTTCACCACGAAGCCCACCGCGCCATAGGCGGCAGCCTGCTTGCCGGCGTCGGCATCGCCGCGGCCGGAGAGGAACATGAAAGGCACCGTGGTATTGCGGTTCAACTGCTTGGCCAGCTCGAGGCCCGACATGCCGGGCATGTGGATGTCGAGCAGGGCCAGGTCGGGTTCGCGCTCGGCGATCAGGGCCAGGGCCTGGTCCGACGAATGCGCCAGCATGGTGTCGTAGCCGGCACGGGCTAGCAATTCGCCCAGGAACTCGGTCAGGATCTTGTCATCGTCGACGATCAGGATCAGGCGCTTCGGCGGAGTCTGGGCGTTCATCGCGTCAACCTTATGGTTATGCTAATGGGGAAATTATAGACTGAAATTCCCGCACTGCCGCCGCTACATCTTCGGCCAGGTAGACGCTGGTGATGGCTGCTACCAGTTGCGCTCCCTCCGCCACCAGCGGCGCCACATTGTGCGGCGTCATGCCGCCGATGACGCACAGCGGCACGCTGATCACCTCACGCGCATGGCGCAGGATGGACGGCTGGGTGGTGACAGCATATTGCTTCACCTTGGATGGATAGAAGCCGCCGAACGCCACGTAGCTGGCGCCGGCCGCCTGCGCTGCCTGGGCGCGCGCCAGCTCGCCGTAGCAGGAAGCGCCAATCAGCTTGTTGGGACCGAGCGAAGCGCGTACTTCGGCCAGCGGCGCGTCGGTGCCGCCGAGGTGCACGCCATCGGCGCCCAGTTCGCGGCACAGCGCGACGTGATCATTGACCAGGAAGGGCACGCTGTACTTATGGCAAAGCTCGCGCAGCGCCCCGCCCTGCTCGCGCCGCAGCGCGGGACTGGCGTCCTTGTGGCGGTACTGCAGCAGCGCGACGCCGGCCTTGAGGGCCTGCTCGGTCACCGCCAGCAGCTTTTCGGTGTCATCCCAGTTCGGGGTGACCAGGTAAAGTCCTTGCATCATTTCTCCTTATCGCTGCGGGATGCGCTGGCCGGGGGCAATCGCATATGACGCGGCCAGTGCGCGCTGGGTATAGCCCTGCGCCTTGGTCAATGCCTGCGCCATCGTATTGCCCAGCGCCAGCAGGGCTGCCGTGGCCGCGGCCAGCGTGCATCCGCTGCCGTGGAAGCCGCCCGGCAGGCGCGGCCAGCTCCAGTTCTGCTGGCGGTCGGGACCGAGCCAGCGGTTGATCACCACGTCGCTGCCTTCGTCGTGGCCACCGGTAACCAGCACGTGCGTGCAGCCGAGGGCTCGCAGCGCGCGCGCATGGGCCAGCGCATCGCCATGGGCGGTGCCGTGCCATACGGGCGGCACGCCGGGCGTTGCCAGCGCCACCATCGGCGCCGCAACGGCAAGCGCCGTCTCGCTCGTCATGCGCGCACGCGCCACGCTGGACAACCCGCCGGTCACGCGGCCGCCATTCGTGCCATCCAGCACGGCATCCGCGGTGACGCCTTCGGCGGCAGCCGCCACGGAACGTGCCTTCGCGCCAGCACCGGAAGCTGCGTTTGCGGCCGCGCCCACGCGCACCGGCGCCCGATAACGCGCCGCGTTGCCGGCCAGCGCTGCCGCTTCCGGACCATTGGGCGTGATCAGCGTGGCCAGCGGCAGCAAAGGCGCCAGCGCCTGCACCGCATCGTCGCGGCCCAGCGCATCGCCATGGCCGCTGCGCAGCACCGGGTCCAGCACCACCGGCGGATCGCTGTACAGCCGCTGTGCCCAGCCCGGCGCCGCACCGGCTGCAGCGCGATGCGTGGCGCGCAATTCGCCGATCAGCGTCGCGATGGCCTGCGCGTTTTCCGCGCTGCCCGGAATGCCGATCTTGACCGCAGCCACCGGCACTTGCGCCAGCAGCGCGCGCGCCTGCTGCAACACGACATCGGCAGCCACCGGCATCACTGCATGTACGCGGTTATTGTCCTGCACCGTAATGGCGGTCAGCACCGGCAGTGCGTGCGCCCCCATCGCCGTGATGGCCTGGATATCGGCAGCCATGCCGGCGCCGCCCGAAGGATCGGCGCCGGAGAACACCAGCACGCAAGGCCGGTCGCTCATGCCAGCCTCCCCGCCATCGGCGAAGACGGCGAGGCGGCAAAACGGCGCGGCATGCGGCCGGCCAGGAAGGCTTCACGGCCGGCCTGCACGCCCATCTTCATGGCGCGCGCCATGCGTACCGGGTCGCCGGCAGCAGCGATGGCTGTGTTCATCAGCACACCGTCGCAACCGAGCTCCATGGCGATGGCCGCATCGGACGCGGTGCCGACGCCGGCATCGACCAGCACCGGCACGTTGGATTGCTCGATGATCAGCGACAGGTTCCACGGATTCAGGATGCCCATGCCGGAACCGATCAGCGATGCCAGCGGCATCACCGCGCAGCAGCCGATGTCTTCCAGCATGCGCGCCTGGATCGGATCGTCGCTGCAGTAGACCATGACGTCGAAGCCGTCCTTCACCAGTTCGCGCGCCGCCACCAGGGTTTCCGGCATGTTCGGGAACAGGGTCTTCTCGTCGCCCAGCACTTCCAGCTTGACCAGCTTGTGGCCATTCAGCAGTTCGCGCGCCATCTGCAGCGTGTACACCGCGTCCTTTGCCGTGTAGCAGCCGGCGGTATTGGGCAGGATGGTGAATTCGTGCGGCGGCACATAGTCCAGCAGGCTCGGTGCGTGCGGATCCTGGCCGATGTTGACGCGGCGGATCGCCACCGTGATGATTTCCGCGCCCGCCGCCAGCGTGGCTTCGCGGGTTTGCGGCAGGTCCTTGTACTTGCCGCTGCCGACCAGCAGGCGCGAGTTGTATTCCTTGCCTGCGATGATCAATGGTTTGTCTTGCATTTGCAGTCTCCCCTGTTTCAGCCGCCGCCAATGGCGCGGACGATGTCTACTTTGTCGTTGTGGTTCAGCGCGACCTGCGGCCAGCGCTGGCGCGGCACGACCTGGCGATTGACCGCCAGCGCCAGCGCCTGCCCAGTCAGCTCGAGCGAGTCGATCAACCGGTCCAGCGTCTGCTGCGGCGGCACCGCGTGCACGGCGCCGTTCAGTTCGATCTCGATCATGCTTGCTCGCGGTAGATATTCGCGCCGCCCTTGACGAACTCGATCGACTTTTCCTGCATGCCCTTGGCTGCGAACTCGCGCACTTCCTGCGTGATCTTCATCGAGCAGAAATGCGGGCCGCACATGGAGCAGAAGTGCGCCACCTTGGCCGAATCTTTCGGCAGTGTCTCGTCGTGGAATTCGCGCGCGCGGTCCGGATCCAGGCCCAGGTTGAACTGGTCTTCCCAGCGGAATTCAAAGCGCGCCAGCGACAGCGCATTGTCGCGGATCTGCGCGCCCGGATGGCCCTTTGCCAGGTCGGCCGCATGGGCTGCGATCTTGTAGGTGATGATGCCTTCCTTGACGTCGGCCTTGTTCGGCAGGCCCAGGTGCTCCTTCGGCGTCACGTAGCACAGCATGGCGGTGCCGTACCAGCCGATCTGCGCGGCGCCGATGCCGGAGGTGATGTGGTCGTAGCCCGGCGCGATATCGGTGGTCAACGGGCCCAGGGTATAGAACGGCGCCTCGCTGCACTGCTCCAGCTGCAGGTCCATGTTTTCTTTAATGAGCTGCATCGGCACGTGGCCCGGGCCTTCGATCATCACCTGCACATCGTGCTTCCAGGCGATTTGCGTCAGTTCGCCCAGGGTTTTCAGTTCGCCCAGCTGCGCCGCATCGTTGGCATCCCACACCGAGCCGGGACGCAGGCCGTCGCCCAGCGAGAAGCTCACGTCGTAGGCCTTCATGATTTCGCAGATCTCTTCGAAGTGCGTGTACAGGAAGTTTTCCTTGTGGTGCGCCAGGCACCACTTGGCCATGATCGAACCGCCGCGCGACACGATGCCGGTCATGCGGTTGGCCGTCAGCGGCACGTAGCGCAGCAGCACGCCGGCGTGGATGGTGAAGTAGTCGACGCCCTGCTCCGCCTGTTCGATCAGGGTGTCGCGGAAGATTTCCCACGTCAGGTCTTCGGCCTTGCCGTTCACCTTTTCCAGCGCCTGGTAGATTGGCACGGTGCCGATCGGCACCGGCGAGTTGCGCACGATCCATTCGCGGGTTTCGTGGATATGCTTGCCGGTGGACAGGTCCATCACGGTGTCGCCGCCCCAGCGGATGGCCCAGGTCATCTTCTCCACTTCCTCGCCGATGGAGGAAGTCACGGCGGAGTTGCCGATATTGGCGTTGATCTTGACCAGGAAATTGCGGCCGATGATCATCGGTTCCAGTTCCGGGTGGTTGATGTTGGCCGGGATGATGGCGCGGCCGCGGGCGACTTCCTCGCGCACGAATTCCGCCGTGATTTCCTCGGGAATGGCGGCGCCGAACGATTCGCCGCGGTGCTGGCGGCCCAGCAGGTCGGCCATGCGCTGGCCCTTTTCGCCCTGGGCGCGCAGCCCGGCCAGGTATTCCTTGCGGCGCAGGTTTTCGCGGATCGCCACGTATTCCATTTCCGGCGTGACGATGCCCTGGCGCGCGTAGTGCATCTGGGTCACGTTGCGGCCGGCCTGGGCGCGGCGCGGCTGGCGGTGCAGCTCGAAGCGCAGCGCGTCGAGCTTTTCGTCGGCCAGGCGCTGGCGGCCGTAGTCGGACGTCGGGCCGTCCAGCAGTTCGGTGTCGTTGCGCTCGGCGATCCATGTCGCGCGCGGCGTGCCGAGGCCCTTGCGGATGTCGATGGTGGCGTCCGGATCGCTGTACGGGCCGGAACAGTCGTACACGGTGACCGGTGCATTGTCGCCGGACAGGCTGATTTCGCGCATCGGCACGCGCAGGTCCGGGCGGCTGCCGGTAACGTAGATCTTGCGGGAATTCGGCAGCGGGGTAACGGCTGCGGAGTCGACCTCAGCCTGGGCGGCGAGGAAGGTTGGATTGGCGTTCATTTTGGCTCCTTTGTTGGCGCAGGAGCCAGCAAAGGAGGTTAGGCTGCGCGTGCGGTGGCGCCATGAAGGCGCAGCCGCTGCGTATCCTGAAGCTTCCCTTCGCTGGCATTATCCAGATCAGGTTCGGAGGGTATTTCTCACCCGCGCACCCGGTATCGAACCGCGCGCACAGGACCCCTAGCGTGTGCCACCTTTCGGCAGCGAGCGGATTATATCTATAATCGGGGCGCATTAAAAGGAGACTGGATGCGATATGTAGTATTCCTGGCAGCGATGGCTGCGCAGGCCGCCATGGCGGCGCCAGGCGCCGACGCGCGCGCCCCAACGCTGGCCGAGCAGCGCTCGTTTGAACAATTCATGCAGCGCAGCGCGCCGGGCACGCCGGTTCCGCCGCTGCGTGTCGAGCGCGGCCGCGATGGAAAGCACTGGATCGCCAGCGCGAGCAGCGATGCGCCGCCGGTGCGCCTGGTGCTGCCGCTGTGCCGCCTCACCCGCACCCGCTACGCGCAGCAGGCCGACGACAGCTGGCAGGCCCAGAGCAGCCAGCATGTCTGGATCCACCACACCACCAACTGCGGCACGCCGCCGGCCACGATGGTCGAACTGCGCGCGCCGCTGGCCGAGATCGACATGCTGCGCCTGATCCAGGCCCAGGGCGAACTGCTGCAGCGCGCACGCCTGCTCATGGCCGGCAACACCAGTTGCGCCCCGACGCGCTCGCGCAATTTCCAGTTGCGCGCGCTGGGCCGCAGCGCCGACGGCATGTTCTTATTGGGCTATGAAAGCGACATCGGCAGCCAGGTCGACATCACGGTACGGCCCTCGCGCGCCGAGCTCACCGCATGGAACGTCAACTGCCGGTGAATGTGAATAGCGAAAATGAAGCGTTGCCAATCGGCAACAAATCCTCCGCCTGCTGAGTGGCTTTTTATCTGCAAGTGTAACAATTCGTTACTATGTGCGTAATCGCACATAGCGTTTTTCCTCTCGATTCCGATAATGGAAGAGCACCAATAACTACTACGAGAGGCAACACCATGAACTCCAAAGTCTCCCTGCTCCCACTCGCGCTGACATCCCTCCTGCTCGCTGCCTGCGGCGGCGGCGGCGGCGACAATCCACCGGCCCAGACCATGGGCACCCTGGGTGTGTCGATTACCGACGCCCCAGCCTGCGGCTTCGATGCGGTCAACGTGACGGTCAACAAGGTACGCGTCAACATGAGCGCGACCGCCAGCGACACCGACAGCGGCTGGACCGATATCACCCTGTCGCCGGGTAAAAAAATCAACCTGCTGAACCTGACCAACGGCACGCTGGACGCCCTCGGCCAGACCTCGCTGGCAGCAGGCCGCTACAACCAGGTGCGCCTGGTGCTGGACCCGAACACCGGCAACGCGACTGCCAACTCCGTGGTCCTGAGCGGCACCACCGCCGAGATCTCGCTCGATACCCCGAGCGCGGTACAAAGCGGCATCAAGATGAATGCCGACTTCACCGTGGAAGCGGGCCAGCGCTATGACCTGGTGATGGACTTCGACGCCTGCAAATCCATCGTCACCAAGGGCAATGGCAAGTACGCGTTGAAACCGGTAGTTAAAGTGATCCCGACTGCCCTGAACGGCATCAGCGGCTTCGTTGCCACCTCGACGCTGTCCGACGGCGTCACCGTCAGCGCCCAGCAAAATGGTGCAGTGGTGGCCGCGACGGTGCCTAGCGCCACCGGTGAATTCGTGCTGCCACGCCTGCCTCTCGGTAACTACGACGTGGTGATCACTTCCAACACCCATGCTGCTTACGTCGTGGGCGGCGTGCCGGTGACCTCCACCACCGGCATGGTTCCGATCAGCACCACCGGCGCACCCTTCACCCTGCCAACGACCAGCCTGATGGGCTCGATCAGCGGCACCGCCACCCTGACTCCGGCCAGCGCGACCGAGTCGGCCCTGGTCTCGGCCAAGCAAGCGATCACCGGCGGCCCGACCGTGACCCTGCGCTATACCAATGCGGACCTGACCACCGGCGCCTACAGCATCACCAAGCTGCCGCTGGCCGCGCCGCAGTACGCTGCCTATAGCGCCACCTTGCCGCTGACCTTCGCCAGCGCGGGCACCATCCCGGCCACCGGCATGTACAAGGTGGATGCCTCGGCAACCGGCTATACCACGCTGTCCAACGCCTCGGTCGACATCAACGTCGCCAACGCGGTCAATGTGAACTTCAACCTGGTGCCTTAAGCACCTGCGTCGGCTTCGCTGACGCGACAGCCCCGGCGCCGCCCCTGGCGGCAGCCGGGGCTTTTTTTATGCGTCGTGCCGCAGCAACGCCGCGCGCTTGCACGCGCCTGCATTTCCACGGTATCCTGAATTATTCAATCGAATGATTTAATAAAAGGAGGCAGGGTGCGCGCAGGCAGGAACCATGTCCGGATCGGTGGTGCGGCAGGCTTCTGGGGCGACAGCGCCCTCGGCCCGCGCCAACTGCTCGATGGCGGCGACCTCGATTACCTGGTATTCGATTACCTGGCCGAACTGACCATGTCGCTGCTCGCGGCCGCACGCCGCAAGCAGCCCGAGCTCGGCTACGCCACCGACTTCATCGACGTCATGCGCGACGTACTGGGCGACGCCCTGGCGCGCGGCGTGCGCATCGTGGCCAACGCCGGCGGCATCAACCCGCAAGGCTGCGCGGCGGCGCTGCGCGCGCTGGCGGCGGAACAGGGGCTGGCGCCGCGCATCGCCGTGGTCGAAGGCGACGATGTATCAGCCCTGCTGCCCGCCCTGCGTGCGGAAGGCGTCGAGCTGCCGGCCACGGTGCTAAGCGCCAACGCCTACCTCGGTGCGCTGCCGATCAAAGCCGCGCTGGACGTGGGGGCAGACGTGGTGATCACCGGCCGCTGCGTCGACAGCGCGGTAACGCTGGGCGCCCTGATGCACGAATTCGGCTGGGCGCCCGACGACTACGACCTGCTCGCCGCCGGCAGCCTGGCCGGGCACCTGATCGAATGCGGCTGCCAGGGCAGCGGCGGCCTGTTCACCGACTGGGAAGACGTGCCGGATTGGGCCAACAGCGGCTACCCCGTGGTGGAATGTCGTGCCGACGGCAGCTTCGTGCTGGGCAAGCCGGAAGGCACCGGCGGGCTGGTGACACCGGCCGTGGCCGCCGAGCAGCTGCTGTACGAGATCGGCGATCCGGCGCGCTACTTGTTGCCCGACGTGGTGTGCGACTTCACCAGTGTCACGCTGCAAGCGGATGGTCCGCAGCGCGTGCTGGTGCAAGGTGCGCGCGGCCAGGCGCCAACGCCGACTTACAAAGTCAGCGCCACCTATGCCGACGGTTTCCGAAGTGCTGCGCAACTGACAGTGGTGGGCCACGACGCCGGGCGCAAGGCGCGCCGCAGCGCCGAAGCGATCCTGGCGCGCACGCGTGCGATGTTCGCGCACGCCGGCCTGTACGACTATTCGGCAACACATATCGACATCTTCGGCGCGGCAGAAGGCTTCGGCCAGGCCGTCATGTGGCTGGCGGTAGCGCACCCGCAGCGTGCCGCTTTGGAACTCTTCGCACGTGAAATTGCCCCCGCCGGCACTTCATGGGCACCGGGCACCACCGGCTTCGGCGGCCGCCCTTCCGTCTCGCCCGCCATCAAGCAGTTCTCATTCCTGCTCGAAAAAACCCGCCTCTCACCAATCGTCCACCTGCCCGGCGGCACCACGGTCCAGCCCGTGTCACACCATGGGGTCAGGCCCCAAGCGGGACACGGCCTCGAGCGTAGCAGCGGCCTACAGCCGAGCACGTGTCAACCTGAGGGCCTGACCCCAAGGTGTGACACGAGCCCAACTGGAGAGGGCTGGCGCAGGGTGCCGTTGATCGAGCTGGCTTGGGCGCGTAGTGGGGATAAGGGCGATACCTCGAATATCGGCGTGATTGCGCGCCATCCGGACGACCTGCCTTTGCTGCGTGGGCAGCTCACGCCGGATGCGGTGGCGGCGTACCTGGCCGAGAAGGTGCGCGGGGCGGTGACACGCTATGAGCTGCCCGGCATTCACGCATTTAACTTCGTGTGCGAACAGGCATTGGGCGGCGGCGGGATGGCGTCGCTGCGCCATGACCCGCTTGGCAAAGGCATGGCGCAGTGGCTGCTGGCGATGCCGGTTGCGGTGCCGCCCAACTTTACCAGCCGGAGAACATGATGGAAGAGGCACTGCGCGCCACGGTGCGGCGTTTCGTCGAGCAGGAGCTGCGGCCACACGTCAACGACTGGGAGGAGGCAGGCACCTTCCCTCGCGCCCTGTACAAACAGGCCGGCGAGCTTGGGCTGCTGGCCCTTGGCTTTCCGGAAGCGGAGGGCGGCATTCCGGCCAGCTACCGCCAGTTGCAAGTACTGAACGAGGAGCTGTGCCGCACCGGCTGCGGCGGCTTGCTGGCTTCCCTGTTCAGCCACCGCATCGGCGCGCCGCCTATCGTGCATGGCGGTTCGGTTGAACTGCGGGCGCGCGTGCTGCCCGGCATATTCGCCGGCGAGAAGATCAGCGCTTTGGCGGTGACGGAACCGGGCGGCGGCTCCGACGTGGCCAGCCTGGCGACTACGGCCATGCGCGATGGCGAACATTACATCGTCAATGGCAGCAAGACTTTCATTACCTCGGGCATGCGCGCGGACTGGATCACGGTGGCTGTGCGCACCGGCGGTTCTGGCGCCTCTGGCATCAGCGCCCTGCTGGTCCCCGGCGACACGCCCGGCCTGATGCGCACTCCACTGAAGAAAATGGGCTGGTGGTGCTCCGATACCGCCGAACTGCATTTCGACCAGTGCCGCGTGCCGGCCGCCAACCTGCTGGGGGCGGAAAACGCCGGTTTTGCGCTCCTGATGCGCAACTTCAACGACGAACGCCTGATGCTGGCCATGCATGCCTGCTACCTGGCGCAAGCCTGCCTTGACGAAGCTGTGGAATGGGCGCAGCAGCGCAAGACCTTCGGCAAGGCGCTGGTGCAGCACCAGGCCGTGCGCCATAAGCTGGTGGCGATGGCGACGCGCATCGAAGCCACGCGCGCTTTCATCGACAATATCGTGGCGCGCATGGATGCGGGCGAGCAGCCGGTGGCGCAGGTGTGCATGCTGAAGAACTTCGCGGCGCAAACCATGCAGGCCTGCTCTGGCGAGGCGGTGCAGATCCTGGGCGGCATGGGTTTCATGCGCGGCACGGTGTCGGAACGCGTCTACCGCGACGCAAAGGTGTATATGATCGGCGGTGGCGCCGAAGAAATCCTCAACGACCTGGCCGCGCGCCAGCTCGGCTGGTCCTGAAAGGAAGCTGAATGTATCAATCGATCTTCAAACCCGGCCTGTTCGAGGGCCGTACCATCGTCGTGACGGGCGGCGGCAGCGGCATCGGGCGCTGTACTGCGCATGAACTGGCGGCGCTGGGTGCGCGCTTGCTGCTGGTGGGGCGCGACATGGCCAAGCTGGACGCAGTACGAGCAGAGATTGCCCGCGCCGGCGGTGCTGCCCACGGCTACAGCTGCAATATCCGCAATGAGGAGGCGGTGCGCGAGCTGGTGGCGCAAATGGTGGCGGAACATGGCCCGCTCCACGGCCTGGTTAACAACGCGGGCGGCCAGTTCCCCGCGCCGCTGCGCGAGATTTCGCAAAAAGGCTGGGAGGCGGTGGTGCAGACCAACCTGACCGGCGGCTTCCTGCTGGCGCGCGAGTGCCTGAACCAGAGCATGGCCGGGCATGGCGGCGCCATTGTCAATATCGTGGCCGACATGTTCGGTAGCATGCCCAATATGGGCCATTCGGGCGCGGCGCGCGCCGGCATGGTGAGCCTGACCGAGACGGCAGCTTTCGAATGGGCGCAATACGGGGTGCGGGTGAATGCCGTGGCGCCGGGCTATATCGCTTCTTCGGGCATGGACCAGTATCCGCCTGAAATGCGCGACACCATCCGCGCCTTCCCGCGCACCGTGCCGCTGCACCGTTTCGGCACCGAATCGGAAGTGGCGGCGGCGATTGCGTTCCTGTTGTCCGATGCGGCAGCCTTCATCACCGGCGCCACCTTGCGCGTCGACGGCGGCCGGCCGAATGTGCGGCCCGGCATGCCGATGCCTCGGCCGCGCCAGGCTGGGGCCACAGCGGCCTTCAACGGCTTCCACCTGGCTGCTACCCCGCGCGTGCTGGAGGGCGAATAATGCCCGCGCTGGAGAGCCGCATAGTGCCGCAGGGCGAGGCCTTCCAGGCCAACAGCGCCGCGCTGCAAGTGCAGCTGGCGCGCCTGCGCGCACTGGAGGCGCGCACGCGCGACAAGTCGGCCGCCTCGGCGCCGCTGTTCGCCAAGCGCGGCCAGCTGCTGCCGCGCGAGCGCCTGGGCGCCCTGCTTGATGCCGGCGCGCCATTCCTTGAAATGGCGACGCTGGCCGGCTTTTGCCTGGACCATCCGGATCCCGAGCGCTCGGTGCCCGGCGGTGGGATGGTGGGCGGCATCGGCTTTGTCGGCGGCGTGCGCTGCATGGTGGTGGCCGACGATTCGGGTATCGATGCCGGCGCCGTGCAGCCGATGGGGATAGAGAAGTTCCAGCGCCTGCAGCAAGTGGCGCTGGCGCAGAAGCTGCCCTTCATCCACCTGGTCGAATGCGCGGGCGCCAACCTGCTGGACTACAAGGTCGAAACCTTCATCCATGGCGGCAGCGGTTTTTACTGGCTGGCGCGCCTGTCTGCGGCGGGGCTGCCGGTGATCAGCGTGGTGCACGGCTCGAGCACGGCGGGCGGCGCCTACATGCCTGGCCTCTCCGACTACGTGGTGATGGTGCGCGAGCGTGCCAAGGCTTTCCTGGCCGGGCCGCCGCTGCTGAAGGCGGCCACCGGCGAAATCGCCAGCGAGGAAGAACTGGGCGGGGCGCAGATGCACGCCGCCGTATCGGGGCTGGCCGAATACCTGGCCGAGAACGATGCCGATGCGCTGCGCATCACGCGTGAACTGGTGGCCAGCCTGGGTTGGAATGGCGGCGCGCTCCGGGCTGCGGTGCCGGCCGGGGCGGGCGGCGGCTACCAGGCGCCACTCTACGACGCCGATGAACTGCTCGGCATCGCACCAAGCGACCAGCGCAAGCCCCTCGATATGCGCGAAGTCATCGCGCGCATCGTCGACGGTTCTGCCTTCCTGGAATTCAAGCCCGGCTACGGCGCGGCCACCGTGACCGGCCACGCGGCCATCTGCGGCATGACGGTCGGCATCGTCACCAACAACGGGCCGCTGGACCCGGCCGGCGCCACCAAGGCGGCGCACTTCATCCAGCTATGCTGCCAGTCCGGCACGCCGCTGCTCTTCCTGCAGAACACCACCGGCTTCATGGTCGGCAAGGCGTACGAACAGGCCGGCATGATCAAGCACGGCTCGAAGATGATCCAGGCGCTGGCCAACGCCAACGTGCCGCGCATCACCGTGCATTGCGGCGCTTCTTTCGGCGCCGGCAACTACGGCATGTCAGGGCGCGGCTTCATGCCGGACTTCTGCTTCAGCTGGCCCAATGCGCGCACCGCCGTGATGGGCGCCGAGCAGGCCGCCACCACCATGGCCATCGTGATGGAGGGCAGCATGCGGCGCAAGGGCCAGGAAGTCGACCATGCGGCCATTGCCGCCATGCGCGCCAAGGTGATCGACACCTTCGAGCGCCAGACCAACGCTTTCACTACATCCGGACGCCTGCTGGACGACGGCGTCATCGATCCGCGCGACACGCGCAAGGTGCTGGCCTGCGTGCTGGCAGTGTGCGACGAGGCGCGCCGGCGCGAATTGCGGCCGGTGCAATTCGGCGTCGCCCGACCATAAATACTGGAGACCCCATGGAATACAGCCACGAACACCTGGAACTGCAGCGCAACCTGAAACGCTTCATCGAGACCGACATCAACCCCTTTGTGGACGAGTGGGAGGCGGCGGAAATCTTCCCTGCCAAGGAAGTGTTCCGCAAGCTGGGCGCGCTGGGCATGCTGGGCGTGTCCAAGCCGGTCGAATTCGGCGGCCTTGGCCTCGATTATTCGTATTCGATGGCGATGGCCGAAGCGCTGGGCCATATCCGCTGCGGCGGCGTGCCGATGGCGATCGGGGTCCAGACCGATATGGCGACGCCGGCGCTGGCGCGCTTCGGCTCGGACGCGCTGCGGCGCGAGTTCCTGGCGCCGGCCATCAGCGGCGAGGCGGTGGCCTGCGTCGGCGTATCGGAGCCGGGCGCCGGCTCCGACGTGGCGGCCATCCGCACCACGGCGCGCAAGGACGGCGGCGACTACATCATCAACGGCAGCAAGATGTGGATCACCAACAGCCTGCAGGCGGACTGGATGTGCCTTCTCGCGACCACCGGCGACGGCCCGGCGCATCGCAACAAGTCGCTGATCATCGTGCCGATGGATACGCCGGGCATCAGCGTGGGCAAGAAGATCCGCAAGATCGGCATGAACTCCTCCGACACGGGCCTGATCCACTTCGACGAGGTGCGGGTGCCGCAGCGCTTCCTGGTGGGCGAGGAAGACAAGGGCTTCACCTACCAGATGCTGCAATTCCAGGAAGAGCGCCTGTGGTGCGCGGCCAATATCGTGCAGCAGATGCAGAACTGCATCGACGCCACCATCGACTACACCCGCGAGCGCAAGATCTTCGGCGCCAGCGTGCTGGATAACCAGTGGGTGCACTTCAAGCTGGCCGAAATGCAGACCGAGCTCGAATCGCTGCGCGCCCTGACCTACCGCGCCTGCGGCATGTATATCGGCGGCGCCGACGTCACCGAGCTGGCGTCGATGGCCAAGCTGAAGGCGGGCCGGCTGGCGCGCCAGATCACCGACGGCTGCATGCAGTTCTGGGGCGGCATGGGCTTCACGCTGGAAAACCCGGTGTCGCAGTTCTACCGCGACGGCCGCCTGACGTCCATCGGCGGCGGCGCCGACGAAGTCATGCTGGGCATCATCTGCAAATACATGGACATCCTGCCGGGCCGCAAAGCGTGAACGCCTTCGACACCATCCTGGTCGCCAACCGCGGCGAGATCGCGCTGCGCGTGATGCACACGGCGCGGCGCATGGGCTACCGCTGCGTGGCGGTGCATTCCGACGCCGATGCCGGCGCGCCGCACTGCGCGCTCGACGCGGCCGACGGCCCGCACGCGGCGCTGCGCAGCGGCGGCGCCGCTCCGGCCGATTCTTACCTGAACATCCCGGCGCTGCTGGCGGCGGCCAAGGCCAGCGGCGCCGGCGCAGTACACCCCGGCTACGGCTTCCTGGCCGAGAGTGCCGAATTTGCGCAGGCCTGCGCCGATGCCGGGCTGGCCTTCATCGGCCCGCCGCCTGCAGCGATCAGGGCGATGGGCAACAAGGCCGGCGCCAAGCGGCTGATGCTGGAGGCCGGTGTGCCCTGCGTGCCGGGCTACCAGGGTGAGGACCAATCAGAGGAACGCATGGCCGCCGAAGCGCGCCGCATCGGCTACCCGGTAATGATCAAGGCAGCCGCCGGCGGCGGCGGGCGCGGCATGCGGCGGGTGGACGAGGCGGGCGCATTCGGCGCCGCGCTGGCATCGGCGCGCTCGGAGGCGCTGCACGCCTTTGGCAGCGCGGAAGTGATCCTCGAGCGCGCCGTCATCGAGCCGCGCCACATCGAGATCCAGGTGTTTGCCGACAGCCATGGCAACGTGGTGCACATGGGGGAGCGCGATTGTTCGGTCCAGCGGCGGCACCAGAAGCTGATCGAGGAATCGCCCTCGCCGGCCGTATCCCCGGAGCTGCGCGAGCGCATGGGTGCGGTGGCGGTGGCTGCGGCGCGCGCCATCGGCTACGTCGGCGCTGGCACGCTGGAATTCCTGCTCGACCGCGACGGCGGGTTCTATTTCATGGAGATGAACACCCGCCTGCAGGTCGAGCATGCGGTGACGGAAGCGGTCACCGGCATCAACCTGGTGGAGTGGCAGCTGCTGGTGGCGGCGGGCGCGCCGTTGCCCTTGACGCAGGCCGAACTCGACGCGCGGCGCGCAGCGGGCGGCCATGCCATCGAAGTGCGGCTGTGCGCGGAAGACCCGGCTCAGGACTTCCTGCCGCAAAGCGGAAAGGTGCTGCGCTGGAGCGCGCCGGGCGGCGTGCGCTGCGACCATGCGCTGGCCGACGGCGTGCAGGTGCCGCCGTATTACGACTCGATGCTGGCCAAGCTGGTCGCCCACGGCAGCGACCGCGCCGACGCCCTGCGCCGCCTGCGCCGCGCGCTGGACGAATGCATCCTGCTCGGCATCCCAAGCAACCGTGCCTTCCTGGCGCAATGCCTGGCGCATCCCGCCTTCGCGGCAGGCCATGCCAGCACCAGCTTTATCGCGCAGCACCTGCCGGCCGGCCAGCGCGAGGCGGCGGCCGATCCGGCGCGCGTCCTGCCGGCGGCAGGCGCCCTGCTGGCATGGCACCGCTCGCAACGCCACGCGCGCCGCTACCCCGATGAACTGCACGGCTGGTGCTCCAGCCAAGCCTATGCCCAGCCTTTGCGCTTTACGCTGGACGGCGCCGAACAGCAGGGCCATGCCAGCGCCGACGGTCCCGACGCCTGGCGCGTCACCGGCGGCGACAGCGCTACGCCGGCGCGCGCCGAAATCACCGAAGCGCCGCCTGGCACGCTGCAACTATCGCTCGAGGGCCAGCCCGCCACGCTGCATTTCGCCGCCGACGGCGCCAGGCTGTACTTCCTGCTGGACGGCACCGAGCATACGCTGCACGACCTGTGCGACGCGCCGCCGCGCGCGGCCGGCAATGGCGCGGCCGATGGCCGCATCGAAGCGCCCATGAACGGCCGCGTGGTCGCGCTGCATGTCGTGCAAGGCGAAAAAGTCAGCGCCGGCCAGCCGCTGCTGGCCCTGGAGGCGATGAAGATGGAGCACAGCCTGCTGGCAAGCCGTGACGGGACGGTTGCCACGCTTGGCGCCGCGCTCGGCATGCAGGTGGCGACTGGGCAGCTGCTGCTGGAAATCACACATTGACGGAGAGCCCATGAATACACTGCAAGGCAAGACCCTGTTCATCACCGGCGCGAGCCGCGGCATTGGCAAAGCCATCGCCTTGCGCGCGGCGCGCGATGGCGCAAACGTGATCATCGCGGCGAAGACGACCGAACCCGATCCGCGCCTGCCAGGGACCATTTATTCCGCTGCGGAGGAGATCCGCGCGGCAGGCGGCAAGGCGCTGCCGCTGGCGGTCGATATCCGGGAAGAGGAACAGGTCGTTGCGGCCATCGAAAAGGGTGTCGCCGAATTCGGCGGCATTGACATCCTGGTCAACAACGCCAGCGCAATCAGCCTCACCAACGCGCAGGCCACATCGATGAAGCGCTACGACCTGATGATGGACATCAACGTGCGCGGTACCTTTGTCTGCGCCAAGCACTGCATCGAACACCTGAAGCAATCGAGCAATCCGCACATCCTGACGCTGTCGCCGCCGATCGACCTGAATCCAAAATGGTTCGCGCGCCACGCCGCCTACACCACGTCGAAATACGCGATGAGCATGATCGTGCATGGCCTGGCCGCTCAGCTGGCCGAGGATGGAATCGGCGTGAATGCGCTATGGCCGCGCACCATTATCGCCACGGCCGCCCTCAACGTGGCCCTGCCCGGCGGCGACCAATACGGCCGCAAGCCGGAGATCATGGCCGATGCGGCGCACCAGATCCTGACGCGCGACAGCCGCTCGACCAACGGCAATTTCTTCATCGACGAGGAAGTGCTGCGCGCCGGCGGCATCACCGACTTCTCCCAATACCTGGTGACGCCGGGCGTTGAGCCAATGATCGATTTATTCGTGGAGGCAGGCAATGAATGAGCGCATGCAGGACACCCTTGGCAACCTGGTCTCCCGCAGCGCGCGCCGCAACGGCGCCGCGACGGCACTGCTGGAAGGCGGCAAGCGAATGAGCTATGCCCAGCTCGACGAGGACAGCAACCGCTTCGCACACCACCTGCTTTCCAGCGGCCTGCAGCCAGGCGACAAGGTGGCTATGCTGAGTCCCAATTCGACGGAGTTCGTGGTGGCCGCATTCGGCATCCTGAAGGCAGGCATGGTCTGGGTGCCGATCAACGCCATGCTGTCCCCGACGGAAGTGGCCTATATTGTGCGGCACGCCGAAGCGCGCCTGATGGTGGTGGATGCCCAACTGGCGGCACACCCCGCCTGGAACGCCGCCCTTCCCGCGCTTGGCCTGCCGCTGCTGCGCTGCGCGACGGGCGCCGACAGCGGCGACGGCACGCTGGCGCAGGCGATCGCAGGCCGGCCCGGCACCGCCGCCGAACTGGAGATCGACGAGAATTCCCTGGCGCTGATCATGTACACCAGCGGCACCACCGGCAACCCGAAGGGCGCCATGCACTCGCACCGTTCGGTGCTGGCGGCCGTGATGTCGAACGCGGTGACTGTATCGATCGTGCAGCAGGACGTACTGTCGGCGATCCTGCCGCTGTTCCATTGCGCCCAGTTCAGCATGGCCGCAGCGGGGCTGGCCTGCGGCGCCGCCATTTCGATCTCGCGCGGTTTCGATCCGGCCGCCGTGCTGGCCACGCTGGCTCGCGACCGGGTCACGCTGGTGGCTGCCCTGCCGGCGATGTACGGCGCAATGCTGATGCACCCGGCGCGCGCCGGGCACGACTTGTCCGCGCTGCGCCTGGCCATCTATGCCATGGCCCCGATGGCGCCGGAGCTGCTGCGGCGCCTGATGCAGGAGTTCTGCCCGCATTTCGCGCTGGGCAGCGGCCAGACCGAGATGTTCCCGATGACAGTCTACTTCCCGCCCGACCAGCAGCACCGCACCGGCAATTGCTGGGGGCAAGCGACGCCCGTCAACGACACTGCCATCATGGATGCCGACGGCCAACTGCTCGGCAAGGGAGAGATCGGCGAAATCGTGCACCGCGGCCCCAATGCCATGCTGGGCTACTTCAAGGACCCCGAAGCCACGGCGGCCACGCGCCGCTTCGGCTGGCACCATACCGGCGACCTGGGCATGTGGGACGAGGACGGCTTCCTGCACTTCAAGGGCCGGCTGAAGGACATGATCAAGACCGGCGGCGAGAACGTGCCTGCCATCCGCGTGGAAGAAGCCCTGCTCGGCCACCCCGCCGTGGCCGTGGCAGCGGTGGTCGGCCTGCCGCACCAGGAATGGATCGAAGCCGTGACGGCCTTCGTCTGCCTCAAGCCCGGCCAGGCGGCGGACGCCGACAGCCTGCGCGAGCATTGCCGCGGCACGCTGGCCGGCTTCGAGATCCCCAAGCACATTGCCATCGTGGATGCCTTGCCGATGACCTCCACCGGCAAGATCCAGAAGCACGTGCTGCGCGCCAGCCATCAGGCGCTGTACGCCGGGTGATGCAAGGCCTCAGTCGGCCGGCGGCTCAATAGCCGGCTCGCGCTGCTGCTTGGGCGGCGGGCCCTTCTTGCCCCGGTAGCGCAGGCGGTGCTCCATATCCTTCACGATGGAACTGGTGGCCCGCACTTCATCCCAGATGCCGTGGTCGAGCCGCATCTTGTAGTTCATTGCGCTCATCATCGGCAGCAGGACCTTTTCATAGCTGTCGGCCAGGCGCTGCAGCAGTTCGTGCAGCCGCTCCTGCTCCGGCACATGCACCTGGACCTGCGGCGCCATGCGGCCGCCGAGGGCGGCGATGCCGGCGCCGATTTCAGCCAGGTGATCGGCCACCCGCGTTTCGCCGTCCGCCTGTCCGCCGTTCTTGCGCAGGCGGACGAACTCCTCCACCAGTTCACCCCAGCGCGCCTGTTCCGCGCCGGTCGGCTGGCCCAGCAAGTGCGCCAGGCGCAGCAGGTTCTCCTCGGCGCCGGTGGTCAGGGTTTGCGCCTCGCCGCGGTAGTGGTCGCGCAGCAGCGCATCCAGTTCGGCGTCGTGCATCAGGGCGGACACCTTGGGCGCCAGCTTGGCCATGTTGCGGTAGCTGCCCTGCAGCTTGAACGGTGGTTCGCTGCGGTAGGCGTCGTCCTGCGCGGCCGACGCGATGTAGGCCAGGTTCACCTTCATCAGCGCATTGCGTACCTTGAACAGGCGTTGCAGGACCGCGCAGATCTGGTCGATTTCCTGCGAGGTGTAGGCATGCTTGAGTTCCGACGCCGCCACCGGTTCGCCTTGCGACATGCGCACCAGCAGGTACAGGTCCTGCGGGTCGCGCGAAGCGAGCGGCTGCAATTCGGGATGCGCCACCAGTGCGTTCTCGATGTAGGAGAGGGCAAACAATTCTTCGCGCCCGCTCAACACGTCGCCCAGGTTGTAAATGTCGGCGCGGTTGGCCAGCATGTCCGGGATCTTGAACACGTCGCCGGACTCGGTGTACGGATTGCCTGCCATGACGACGGCGAAGCGCTTGCCGCGCAGGTCGTAGCTGCGGCTCTCGCCGCGCCAGACGCCCTCGATGCGGCGCGTGCCGTCGGCCAGCGCGATGAACTTCTGCAGGAATTCGGGATTGGTGTGCTGGATGTCGTCCAGGTACAGCATCACGTTGTTGCCCATCGCCAGGCCGAGGTTGAGCTTTTCCAGCTCCATGCGGGCGGCGCTGTTGCTGGCCAGGGCCGGGTCGAGCGAGGTGACGTTATGGCCGAGCACCGGGCAGTTGATGCGCACGAAGATCATGCCCAGGCGCTCGCCCAGGTACTCCATCAGCGTGGTCTTGCCGTAGCCGGGCGGTGAAATCAGCAACAGCATGCCCATCGAGTCAGTGCGGCGCTGGTCTCCGGCGGCGCCGATCTGCTTGGCCAGGTTGTCGCCGACCAGCGGCAGGTAGGCTTCGTCGATCAGGCGGTTACGGAAGAAGCTGGACAGCGGCTTGGCCCGGAACTGGTCCAGGCGCAGGCGGGCGTTTTCCTCTTGCGCCAATTGCTGGCGCAACTGCTGCAGTGAGCGGAAAGCAGGCACCACCACGGCTTCGTGATGTTCCAGGCGGCGCAGGAAGTCGTTCAGCTGCAGCTTGAGCGTCCGGTTGTCGATGCGGGCATGTTCGCCGAGCAGTCCGGCGACCTGGGCGTCGATGCTGGCCTGCAGCACGCGGCGCGGCAAGGTGCACAGCAGGCTGGCGGCCGCCTCGGGCAGCAGCGACAATTCATGGCCATGCTGGCTCGCGTAACCGTACAGCCATTCGGTGGCCAGCGTCCAGCGTTCGCGCCACGACAAGGCGGGCGCCTGCCAGGGCGCGGCGATATTGTGGCGAGCAAGGTGCTGGGACAGGCCGCCGGCCAGTTCGCTGCCGGTCCGGCTAAGCAGCCAGGCCTGGTCGGCGCCCGCCGGCGTCCCAAGCTCGGACAGCAGGTAGCGCGCGGCCTGCTGCAGCAGCAGGGCCCGGGTTTCGCTGCCGTGATCGAGCCAGGCGTCGATGTCGAGCTGTTCGGCCTCGAGGAAACGCTCCAGCGACTGCTCGACTTGCACCGCCAACTTGTCCCACAGGCGTTCGCTATTGAAATGGCGGCGCATCAACTCGGCCTGTTCCGCCTGGTGGCGCAGCGACTGCGCGGCAGGCGAGGCTTGTACATGCGTCCAGTACAGCAGCGCGACGGCGCGTCCCAGCGGGCTGAATCGCAGCAGGCCGGCGCCCTCCCATAGCGGGACCAGTTGGCGCAGGATGGCGGCGGCATCGTGGTCGTGCAGGCCTTTCTGGTAGCCCTCATGATAGCGCGGCGCGGCAAAGCGGCGCACATGTTCGTCCAGCACCGCGCTGTCCGGCTGCGCCAGCGCTTCCTGCAATTGCTGCCAGTCGATGCCGGCCGTGCCGGCGCGCACGGCGAGCACGAACTGGTAGGCCAGGTATTCGGCGCGGTACACCTGCGCCGTCTCGGCCAGGGTCTCCTGCGACCACCATGGGCGCAGGGCGTCCAGGCGCTCGTCCTGCAGCGGCGCGTAGTAGTCGGTACCGGCCAGGTGGAAGGCCAGCCCGCCCTGGTGGGGCACGATGGCCAGTTCCAGCGCTTGCCGGTTGACGGTGAAGTCGTGGCGTCCCAGCTTGATGACATTGCCGGTCACCAGTTCGTTCTGGTCGCGCAGCGCACGCTGGCCCTGTTCGCGCAGGCTTTTCAGCTGCCCGCTCAAGTCGTCGGCCGCGACCGCGTTGCCCAGCTTGCGCAACTCTTCGATGCTGGCCTTCAGCTTGCCCAGCAGGGCATCGGAAGCGAAATACGCTTCCATCTGGGCCGGCTCGCTGAACTGGGCCAGGCGCTTGGGCACGCCCGCCAGGATGCGGCGGGCGGCATCGCCGATGGCCTGCACGCGGCGCGCGCGCGCATCGAGCAGCGACTGTTTGCGCCCCTCCATCGCTTCGTACACCGCTTCGCGCTTGTGCGCGATCTCGGCCAGGTAATCTTCCTGTTCGGCGAACTGCCCTTCCAGCGTTTCCAGCTGGGCCAGCAGGCGCGTGAGCAGCTCGTCGCAGCGCTCCGGCGTGTCGGCCTGTTCCAGGCTGCTTTCCACCGATTGGCTGAACAACTGGAACTGGGCGGCGAATTCAGACGCCGATTCCGCCTGCGACAGCTGCTTGCGGCGCTGGCGCACTTCGGCGCGCAGCTGGTTGACACCCGCGTACAGGCGCGAGATGGCCGTCAGGATCTGGGTGCGCAGAGTGGCGTCGCCGACCGCCAGGGTGCCAAGCAGTTCGTTCAAGCCATCCAGGCTGCGCGCGGTGCGGTCCAGGGCTTCGTTCAGCGGCGCCAGTTCGGCGGTCGTGCCCAGTTGCGGCAGCTGCTCGCGCTGTTTCGCCAGTTCCGCTTCCAGCCTGGCGAAGGCATTGGCCTGCGACAGGAACTGCACGGTGCGCTCGCCCACGCGGGCTTCTTCGGCGCCAAGCTCGCTGTCCAATTCCGCCAGGCGCGCCACGTCCATGTAGCGCTGCTCCTTCAGCGTCGCCAGGCGGCCGCGCGCCAGGCGGATCTGTTCCAGGGCTTCAATGAATTCGGTGGGCGACTGCCATAGCCGGCTTGCCGTTTCCGCCAGCAGTTGGCGCTGTTCCTGCGCCGCCTGTTGCAGTACGCGCGCGGCCTCGCGCTGGATCGCTGCGACCTTGTCGAATTCGTCCATCGTGGCGCTGGCCACTTCCGACAAGCCGCCCAGGTCGGCGCCGACGCCCTTGGCCTCGGGCGCGCCCAGCCAGTGGAAAGCGTCGGCGACGCGGCGGCACTGGCGCAGCAGGCTTTCATAAACGGCGCGTCCCGGCAGCGCGCCCGTGTCGGCGCCGGCTTCGCCCTGCTCGCGCACCATGCGCCCGATCGAATACAGTTCCGACAGGCCGCGCACCAGCTCGCGGTTGCCGATCTTGCCGAAGAAGCCCTGGCGCGGGGCGGCGCGGGCGGCAAATTCTTCGCTCAGGAACGGCGTCTGCCACCACTGCATCGGGTGGTTGCGGGTCGGTTCCTCGCTTTCGGCGGTAAACAGCAGCATGCTGCCATCGGCATAGCGCGCATAGCCATGCGCGACCAGCGGCTGCGACAGGGTCTTGTTGATCAGGTTGTAGGTCAGCAGGACATAGGTGCCGCTGACCACTTCGTAGAAGACGTACAGCACATCTTCGCCGTTCGGCGCCAGCACGCGGCGCTCGAATTGCAGGCCGTCCGGCAGGCCGGAGAACAGGCGCGACTCGCCGCCCTGCAGGATCACGCCGCCGGGGAACACGATGCCGTGGTCTTCCGGCAGCTGCACGCAGGAGGCGCCAATGCTGTCGACCCGCTGCACCTGCTGGCTCAGGCGCGAATACACCAGGTAGCGCACCTGCGTTTCGCGGTAGGGCCGGATGCGCAGCAGGATCAAGTCGCCGAGCGCGGCATAGGCGATTTCGGCGTCGCTGAGCGACTGGTTGGGATCGTCGACCGGCTCGCTGTGGATGCCCAGTCCCGTTTCCGTGTTGTTCTCGATCTTGACCGTCAGATCGCCGCCCACCGTTTCCACGAACAGGGTGTCGAGCACGTTGACGTGCGGGTGCTGGCCCACCACGTGCTGCTCGCGCGTGGTGGCGGTCCACTCGAAATCATGGGGCGGCGGCAAGGCGATATCGCGTTCGCCGCGGTTGTCGATGTAGGTGGCCACGCCCTGCTCGTCCAGCTGCCAGCGGAACACGCGCAGGTCGCTCTGGCGCTCGCCGATCTTGAAGGCGGCCAGCAGCTTGCCCTGGTTGAGGCGCAACTGCACCAGCTGCGCGTTGCGGTAGTAGTTATACAGTTCCTTGAATTCGGCCACGAAGCGCGGGTCGGCCAGGAAGCTGCCGTCCAGCGCCAGCGGGTCGAGCTCCACGTCGGCGCCGTCCTGGCGCAGGCGGTACAGCGCGAAGACGTCCACCACCCGGGTTTCCTGGCGCAGGCCGATGAAGACGTTATAGCCGAACAGCAGCACGTCGCCGACCAGCACCAGGTCGCGTGCGCTGCAGTTGTTGTCGGTGCGGGCGCGGGTGCGGGCGCGCAGCGCCATCTCTTCGCGGCCGAATTCGGCCAGCCTGGCTTCGTTCAGCGCGGTGGCTTTCTCCAGCAGGGACTTGCCCTGGCCGGCCAGCCGCTGGCGCAGCAGGTCGAAGCTCCTGGAATGGCGCAGGGACGCCTCGGCACCGGCAGGTGCTGCTTGTTCTTGGCTCATGGTCTCGTGCTTCAGTCGCTTTAGTCTTTCGGTGCGCCCAGGAAGGCAAGCATCTCGCGGCGGTTCGGCTGGCCGTCCAGCCAGGCGCGGATGCGGGCCAGTTCGGCCAGGTCGTCGCCGAAGCGCGCCTGCATGGCCTGCTCGATGCGCTCGCGCGATGCGGCCTTCTGCACGCTGGCCTGCCAGCGCTCGGAGGCGATTTCATCGAGCTGGCCATGGACGCCGAGCGACACCAGGGTGTCCCACTCGCCGGCGTCGAGCCAGATTGCCTGGGCTGCCGCGCTGTAGTCCAGGCGCAGCGGATGCTGGCTGTCCACCTTGAGGCGCGTCATCATGCGGCCGGTCCTGGGGCAGAGCCTGACCGCGCCATCTGTGACGCTGGGCTCCCACGCCGCCGCGGCCAGTGCCAACTCGGGCATGGCCTGGCGCCAGGCGCGATAGCGTTCGAGTTCCACCAGCACGCCGCCGCAGGCGTCGCAGCGCTCGGCAGGCAGGCCGCCTTCGATGCGGGTCGGCTGGAAATGGGTATGTGCGCAGGCCGGGCAGATCATGGCTTGCCTTTCAGCTCAGGGACAGCAGCGATCAGGTTGTTCAGGGCGTGCTGCTGTTGCTGGGTGCCTTCGCGCGACACCTTGGCCAGCAGCGAAGCCACCGTCAGGTTCTGCAGCTCGCCCGAGGAGCCGCCCAGCGCGCCGACCAGGCCGCGCAAGTCGTTCAGCATGTCGCGTTCGCCGCTCAGGTGATCCTTCAGGCCGATCTGCAAGGTCTTGCTCTTTTCGATGGCCGCGTCGATGCCGCGCCCGACCGATAGCGCACGCACGAAGCTGTCGAAGTAGTTGCCGTCGCCGCCGACGATGTCGATCTTGGCGTTGCCCAGGGCCTTGCCCAGCACTTCTGCCTGTTCGCGGGCGATCATGGTCTGCGCATCGATGCCTTTCAGGGCCTGCTCGTTGGCCAGTTCCAGCTGCATGCGGAACTCTTCGTGAGCGCGGGTCTCGGCGCTCATCGCGGACATGGATTCGAACTTCTGCGCCAGGCCGCGCGACTCGGCTTCGAAGCGCGCCTCGATCACTTTGGCTTCCGCCGTGCCCAGGGTGGCCGTGGCAGCCGCGTCGGCGGTCTTCACGGCAGCTTCGGCCAGGCCCATTTGTTCCTTGCCCTTGGCTTCGGCTTCCATGCGCAGGCGGGTGGCTTCGGCCTGGGCCGCGCCCTGCTTGACGATCGCTTCGGACGACGCCAGCATGACCTTCGCTTCCGCCAGGCCAGGGGCGGCGATTTCCGCTTCCGTGCCTTCCGCCTGGCGCTTCTTGGCTTCGGCTTCCTTCTCGGCCACTTTCAGCGCCGCTTCCGCCAGGGTCAGTTCCTGCGCGGCGCGATGCTTGGCCGCGCGCTCTTCCGCTTCGGCAGCCTTGACGGCCAGCAGCAGCTTCTCTTCGGCGCTGGCCTCGGCGGCGATCACCACCGACTTCTTGCCGCGGTCGGCCTCGGCGATGGTGCGCACGTCCTTGATGGCTTCTTCCTGCTCGGCCACCGTGCGTTCGACCACGATGCGCTCGCGGATCACGTCGGCAATGGCCTTCTTCTGCACTTCCAGCGCCTTCTCTTTATCGATGCGCTGCAGTTCGACTTCTTTTTCGCGCGCGACCACTTCCAGCAGGCGGGCGCGGGTGACGCGCTCCTCCTCGATGGCGACGGCGCGCTTGCGGTTGTTCTCCGCCACTTCCTTCTCGCGGGTGGTGTTTTCCTGCTGCACCAGCACGACCTGTTCGGCCTGCAGGCGGGCCAGTTCGGACTTGGCGCGTTCTTCGGACTGCACCTTTTCGGCTTCCGCCTGCTCTCGGGCGCGCACGCTGGTCACTTCGCGGTTCTGGCGGGCCTCGGCGTCGGCTTGCTGGCGCTCCAGTTCCAGGATGGCTTCGCGGGTTTCCACGTCCTTTTTCTTGATGCGCATTTCCTCGTCGCGCTTCAATTCGTTGGTGCGGATGCTTTCGATCGCAGTCAGTTCGGTGATCTTCTTGATGCCCTGGGCGTCCAGGATGTTGTGGCTGTCCAGCTTCTCGATCGAGGTCTGTTCGAGATAGTCGATGGCCGCGTCTTCCAGGATGTAGCCGGACAGGTCGCTGCCGATCTGGCGGATAATGTCGTCGCGGAAGCGGTCGCGCGCCTGGTACAGGTCGACGAAGTCCATCGACTTGCCGACGGTCTTGAGGGCCTCGGCGAACTTGGCCGAGAACAGGTTTTCCAGCGTCTCCTGGCTGGAAGCGCGGGCGCAACCGACCGCCTGGGCGACCTTCAGCACGTCTTCCTTGGTCTTGTTCACGCGCAGGAAGAAGGTGACCTTGATGTCGGCGCGGATGTTGTCGCGGCAAATCAGGCCGTCCTTGCCAAGGCGTTCGATCTCGATGGTCTTGAGCGAGATCTCCATCAGTTCCTTCTTGTGGATGATGGGGTAGACCATGCCGCCGGTGAAGCTGACGTCCGGCTCGGCGCGCAGGGTGTTGATGATCATTGCGTGACCCTGTTCGACTTTATGGTAGAAGCGCGCGAACATTGCCAGGGCGCCGAACAAAACGACGACGCCGATGGCGGCTGCAATCAACATGATGTCCATGGATTTCCTTCAGGTTTGTGTTGGTGTTGTTATTTAATTGACCGCGCTGGCGGCCTGTACTTCGTACTGCTGCAATGCCTCGTCGTAGGCGACGATCACTGCGAGAGCATCCTTGCCCAGCGAGTTGGGCGAACTGGCCCAGACGCGGATATTCAGGCTGGCCCCGCTGGTCTCCACTTCGGCGCGGCCGAATTTTTCGTCTACCGACAGCGTGACGATGCGGCAGGTGCGGCCGACCAGGCTGCGGTTTTCCGGCGCGTGGTGCTTGACGAACAGCGCACGCAAAGGCTTGACCACGCGCGCCGACAGCCACACGCTGAGCCCCGCAGCCGCCAGCAGGATGACGGCGCCGCCGACCCATTGCAGCACCCCGGCCGGCAGCCAGGCCAGAACGTATTCGTGCAGCAGGGCCGTCGGCAGCCAGGTGAAGAAGACCAGCAGCGTAGCGACGATCGAGAACGGCACGCCGCCCAGCCCCAGCGCCACCAGCCACGAAGCCAACGTTTCCAGGTCGGCGTGGTCGGCATCGACGTCGATGTTTTCACCCAGGTCGAACACGCCGGCCAGCGACAGGCCCCAGTACACCAGCAGGATGATCAGCAGGACGGTGGGGACAGCGGTGGGAAAGCTGGTCAGGACTTGCCAGGTGCTCATTCAGTGCCCTTCGTGGTGGTTAAATTATTAACTATTCTCGTGCTTTGATTGCTTTAATGCAAATGTTATCAACTGCTCATGCAACATTTCCTTGATGCGGCGCCGGTCGGCCGCGTCCACGCCCAGGCGTTCGGCCAGCAGCGCGTAATCGGCGTCCGACAGGCTGACCGTCAGGCGCGGGCGCACCGGCTTGCTGGAATACGGCAGGCCGAGGATCTTGCGGATCTGGTCCGAGGTGGAGAGCTGGCTCTTGAACGCGGCAAGGCGCACCGCGTCGATCACCTGCGTCTCCACGTCGAAGGCCACCTGGACCGCGCGCAAGGCCGCATCCGATCCTGACCAGCGGGAAGAACTGCGTACCATGGCGCGTCAGTCCTTACCCGGCGTGCCCGGATGGGCGCGCGCCTGCAGGCGGGCCATCACTTCGGCCTTGCGGTTGGCGCGCTCGCCGATGCCCGCCTGCGCCAGCTTGTTCTCCAGCGCCTTGCTGCCGAACTCTCCTTCCAGCACTTCGGCTGCCTGCATGCGGTCGGCCATGTCCTGGTGGCGCTGGCGGATGCGCTCCAGCGATTCCTTGGCGCTCATCAGCTTGGAGCCGCTCGAACCCATGTTCTGGGAAATGGTGGCGGTGGCCTTGTAGACGCTCTCGGTGGTCTTGGCCATGGCCAGCTGGCGCTCGTGCTCGCGCAAGGTCGCCTCGGCGTTGCGGATCATGTCCTTCAGGCGCGCGATATGGGCGGCGTACTGGATGCGCGTCTCTTCCTGTTCGGCCAGCGCCACTTCCAGGTCGGCCACGCGCGCGGCGACTTCTTCGGCCAGGCTGGTCTCGTCCTTTTGCAGCGCCTGCAGCGCCAGGTCCTCGTATTTTTTCAGTTCGGCGCGCAGACGCTCGATTTCGCGGCCGGCCTGCATTTCCTTGGCCATTACCGCCGTCAGGTCGTTCTTGGCGGAGGCCACGTGGGCAGTGGCTTCGACGATTTCCTGTTCGTAGATGGTCGAGGCGTTGTTGTCGACGATGCTCTGGCCGATCTCACGCAGGTTACCTCGCAACATGGTCAGCACTTTGGAAAAAACAGCCATGATGGGCTCCTCACATTAGAAATTCGTTGAACACTTCCAGGGCTTCGAGCGCGTTGTCGGCAGCCATGGCCACGTCGGTGGCAATGCTCTCCGGCGAGGCGTCGGCGGCCAGCGCGCCGAAGATGACGTAGTGCTCGCCGATGCGGCCGAAATTCGACAGCGGGATGGCGATGTTCAGGTCCATCATCGCTTCCAGCATCTCGGCGCGGCGCTCCGGGCGCACTTCGCGCTCAGTCCACAGGTAGCAGATGCAAAGCACCTGGTGCGGCGAAGCGGTGACGAATACAGGAATCTCCTCCTGGCCCTCGATGCACATTCGCATGACCGGCACGCCATCCGGCTCGTTGGGGGCCAGCAGGTTGGCGCTCACCGACAGCGAGCCCACCTGGGCGGACAACGCGCTCTCGATCGCCAGCATCCGGCCCATCACTTCGTCCATAGAGTCACTCCTTGTTGTGGGTGGTTAGACATATTATGTCATTAGTATAAAAGCATGACATAAAATGTCAAGGACTGCCGCAACGCTTTGGGCGGCGGGTCTTCGTTCGGACACTGTCTGTGGGAGGTGCTGAAATCGCGCAGCCCGAAATCACTCCAGAGGGAGAATTTTCAGGCGCACCAGATTTTCAGCAGTTTTCAGCACTTTGCAACACGATTTCAGCACTTCTCACTGCGAGATGTGCACATCGCTTCCTCTCGTGCTCGCGCCGCCTCACGGTATGCTTTCCGGCGTGCATCGGCCTCAGCCGAATAGCGCAGCCTGGTTGCTGGCGTCCAGTTGCATTCGCCCGGGAGTTGGACCAGGATCGCCTCCCATGCATTGCGAACGGTACCCAGGCTGGCCCTGGCAAACTGATTTGGCGACATGCTCACGCCTTCATAAATGAGCTCGCCGCCAACGATGGTCGCGAAATGCGCGCGATGTAGGCTGGTAATACGCAAGCGACTGCCATCTGGCAGCATGACCGTTTTCCAGAGATAGCCTTGCGGCCCGCGCTGGCGTGCCAGCCACTCGCGGAAGACACGATCCACAAGCTCCGAAAAGTCCTGTTCGCTGGCGTGCTCAGCCTGATAATCGAGCAAGGCGCGCAGCGTAGGCAATGCGATTGGTACGCTCACAGTTTGGCTCATGCTGAAATCTCCCAAGGTGAAAATCCCTTAGAGGGAGAAATTCGCGAGAAGTTCAAATTTCAGCACTTTTCAGCACCTTGCAACGCCATTTCAGCACTTCCCACAGAGGGACCCGCGAGGAGCTACCGAAGCAGGAAGCGAATAGCGGACTCGGCCAGTTCATCGATGCTGACGCCGGCGTCGCGCCGGTACCACTGCGCCGACCAGTTCAGCGCCCCGAACAGCCACAGCCGATCGAGCTTGCCTGGCGCCGGCCACTCGCCGGAAGCCTGCAGTTCGTGCAGCACCGCATCCCACAGCGCCTCATAGCGATCTTTGGCCGCGACGATGCGCAATTGGCCCTCAGTGGAAAGCGCGCGCCACTCATAGAGCATGACGTAGACGAAATCCTGTCCCGGCGACAGCAAGGTCTCGAGATGGGTGTGCACCAGGCGCCGGAACGCCTCGCGCGGCGGCAGGCCAAGCGAAGCCACCTCCTCAATGCGGGCCAGGGCCTGCTGCATGCCCTCCTCGATCACCGCCTGCAGGATGTCCTGCTTCGACTTGAAGTGATAAAACCACGACCCCGCCTGCACCCCCGCCGCGGCCGCAATATCGCGCACGGTGGTGTTATCGAATCCTTTTTCGCGGAAAAGCCTTGCCGAGACGGCAATAAGCAGCGTTTTCAGGCTGTCGGAAGCGGCCTGCGCGGGGCGGCCGCGCTTGCGGGGCGGAGGGGAATTGCTGGCGTCCATGTCCCCAGCAATCTACCTTATAATGAAAGTTTTCGCCAAATTTACAGCCCAAATCATGGAATTAGCCAAGTCTTTCGAGCCTGCCGACATTGAACAGTTCTGGCGCAGCGAGTGGGAAAAGCGCGGTTACTACGCAGCCTCCCTCGACCTGAGCAAGCCGTCCTTCAGCATCCAATTGCCGCCGCCGAACGTCACTGGCACGCTGCACATGGGCCACGCCTTCAACCAGACCATCATGGACGGCCTGACCCGCTACCACCGCATGCTGGGCCACAACACCGCATGGATCCCGGGCACCGACCACGCCGGCATCGCCACCCAGATCGTGGTGGAGCGCCAGCTGGACGCGCAGAAGGTATCGCGCCATGACCTGGGCCGCGAAAAATTCGTCGAAAAAGTCTGGGAGTGGAAGGAAAAATCCGGCTCCACCATCACCGGCCAGATGCGCCGCATGGGCACCTCGCCTGACTGGAACCGTGAATACTTCACCATGGACGCCGAGCGCTCCAAAGTAGTGAGCGAAGTGTTCGTGCGCCTGTTCGAACAAGGCCTGATCTACCGCGGCAAGCGCCTGGTCAACTGGGACCCGGTACTGGGCACCGCCGTCTCCGACCTGGAAGTGGTGTCGGAAGAAGAAGACGGCTCGATGTGGCACATCAAGTACCCTCTGGCCGACGGCAGCGGCCACCTGGTGGTCGCCACCACCCGTCCTGAAACCATGCTGGGCGACGTCGCCGTGGCAGTCGACCCGACCGACGAGCGCTACACCGCGCTGGTGGGCAAGATGCTCAAGCTGCCGCTGGTCGGCCGCGAAATTCCGGTGATCGCCGACGAATACGTCGACAAGGAATTCGGCACCGGCTGCGTGAAGATCACCCCGGCCCACGACTTCAACGACTACGCCGTCGGCCAGCGCCACAACCTGGAGATGCCGTCGATCCTGACCCTCGACGCCAAGATCAACGAAAACGCACCTGCCGCCTACCAGGGCATGGACCGTTTCGCCGCCCGCAAGCAGATCGTGGCCGACCTGGACGCGCAAGGCTTCCTGGTCGAAGTGAAACCGCACAAGCTGATGGTGCCGCGCGGCGACCGTACCGGCGTCGTGATCGAGCCGATGCTGACCGACCAATGGTTCGTCGCCATGAGCAAACCGGCTCCTGAAGGCACCTTCAACCCGGGCAAATCCATCACCGAAGTGGCGCTGGAAAAAGTCGCCAGCGGCGAGATCAAGTTCGTCCCTGAAAACTGGAGCACCACCTACAACCAGTGGCTGAACAACATCCAGGACTGGTGTATTTCCCGCCAGCTGTGGTGGGGCCACCAGATCCCGGCCTGGTACGACGAGCAAGGCAACGTCTACGTCGCCCGCAGCGAAGAAGACGCGAAAGCGCAAGCCGCCGCCAAAGGCGTGACCGGCGCCCTGACCCGCGACAACGACGTGCTGGACACCTGGTTCTCGTCCGCCCTGGTGCCGTTCTCCACCCTCGGCTGGCCGAACGAAACGCCTGAACTGCAGGCCTTCCTGCCTTCGTCGGTCCTGGTTACCGGCTTCGACATCATCTTCTTCTGGGTTGCGCGCATGGTCATCATGACCAGCCACTTCACCAACAAGGTGCCGTTCGAAACCGTGTACGTGCACGGCCTGGTGCGCGACTCGCAAGGCCAGAAGATGTCCAAGTCCAAGGGCAACACCCTGGACCCGATCGACCTGATCGACGGCATCGGCCTGGAACAACTGGTGGCCAAGCGCACCACCGGCCTGATGAACCCGAAAGACGCGGCCAAGATCGAAAAGGCCACCCGCAAGGAATTCCCGGAAGGCATTCCAGCCTACGGCACCGACGCCGTGCGCTTCACCATGGCCTCCTACGCCTCGCTGGGCCGCAACATCAACTTCGACCTGGGCCGCTGCGAAGGCTACCGCAACTTCGGCAACAAGCTGTGGAACGCCACCCGCTTCGTGCTGATGAACACCGAGGGCCACGACTGCTCCGCAAACGAAGCCGACCTGTCGGCCGCCGACAAGTGGATCATCTCCGCGCTGAACCGCGCCGAGCAGGAAGTGCATAAGGGCTTTGCCGACTACCGCTTCGACAACATCGCCTCCACCATCTACCAGTTCGTGTGGTACGAGTATTGCGACTGGTACCTGGAACTGGCGAAGGTGCAGGTCCAGCAAGGCACGCCGGGCCAGCAGCAAGCCACCCGTCACACCCTGCTGCGCGTGCTGGAAGTCATCCTGCGCATGGCGCACCCGATCATCCCGTTCGTCACCGAGCAGCTGTGGCAGACCGTTGCTCCGCTGGCAGGCAAAGGCGGCGCAGGCCAATCGATCATGACCCAGGCTTACCCGCTGCCGAACGAAGCGGCGATCAGCGCCGACGCCGAAGCCTGGATGGGCGAACTGAAAGGCCTGACCGATGCCACCCGCAACCTGCGCGGCGAAATGAAGCTGGCGCCATCGGTGCGCGTGCCGCTGATCGTGGAAGCGACCGGCGCCGACAAAGCGCGCATGGCTGCCTTCGCCCCGTACATCCAGATGCTGGGCAAGCTGTCGGAAGTGCAGATCGTCGACGTGCTGCCGGAATCGCCGGCCGCCGTCTCCGTGGTCGGCACCACCAAGCTGATGCTGAAAGTCGAAATCGACGTGAAAGCGGAACGCGAGCGCCTGTCGAAAGAGATCGCCCGCCTGGAAGGCGAGATCGCCAAGGCCAACGGCAAGCTGTCCTCGGAAAGCTTCGTCGCCCGCGCCCCGGCCGCCGTGGTGGCGCAGGAAAAGGAACGCGTCGCCACCTTCGGCGCCACCCTGGCCAAGATGCAGGAACAACTGGCCAAGCTGCCAGAATAAATGGGGACGTACCCCATTTATTGAGCAATGCCCGGCCCCGGCCGGGCATTTTTTACGCCTAGACTGTAGGTAAACTACATCATTCGTGTTGACATGTAGTCAAACAATCCGTAGTTTACCCCTCTCTACCTCTGCGCACCGCGCTTCAGTGGTAGTAATAGTACATCCACACCCAAGCAGTCCCGCAAAGGGCACCACGCACTGAGACGCTCCACCCGATAGCCGCTATCGCCCCACTGGCGAGGCGCCCTTGCGCACCCGTTCCGCAGTTCCAACCTGTGAAAGGAGATGTGCATGCAATTGCGTTTGAAACCCCTGGCCGCATTCCTCGCAGCCTTGTTCGCCGCCAGCCAAGCCGGCGCCGGCACCATCCCGGCCGCTCACGTGTACCACAACCACATGCCGAACTTCTGGCCCTTCTACGCCGTCGATCCGCTGGCCAAGTACAACGCCACCGCGATCGGCGCGCCGGTGCGCTACACCTACGACGCTGACGTCATCAAGCTGAAAAACAACCCGCCGGCCGGCTACAGCTATTACCTGCCTGCCTCGCTGGGCGGCGCCATCATGCCGCACGACGACCTGGTGGCCTACTACACGCCCGACGCCAAGACCGGCGCCTACCAGTACTGGCCGATGCAGGTCGCCAACGAGATGCAAAGCTGGTCCGGCGCCAAAGGCCAGGTCCACGTGACCATGTCCGGCGCCGTCATCAACAACGTGCAAAGCCTCGCCAGCGCGCAGAATGTTCCCGGCTACAGCAACAGTAACTGGGGCGCTTCCTGGCTCAATACCTGGAACACGCTGAAGACCGCCAACAACTACCGCACGCTCGACACCGTGCACTTCACCGGCCACCACAGCATGGGGCCCCTGGTCGGCCCCGACTACTTCCTGAAGGACCTGGTCTACCAGAACGTCACGCTGGCCCAGCCCTACTTCCTCGGCAACGGCTTCGTCGCCTCAAAGGGCTTCTTCCCTACCGAGCTGGGATTTTCGGAGCGCCTGATCCCAACCCTGGCCAAGCTGGGCGTGCAGTGGTCGGTCATCGGCAACAACCATTTTTCGCGCACACTGAAGGACTACCCCTACGCCAGCTTTGACGCCAGCGGCGATACCCTGACCTCCCCGCCCAACCGCGCCGACCTGCGCAACACCTCCGCCCTCGGCAGCTGGGTGGCCGCCAACATGGCGCACGAACAGCAGGTGGTGGTCAACAAATTCCCCTTCGCCTCCACGCCGCACTGGGTGCGCCACGTCGACCCCGCCACCGGCGCTGTCACGCGCCTGGCCGGCATCCCCGTCAGCCAGAACGGCTCCTGGCTGGAAGGCTGGGAAGGCGCGGTCACGGTCGACGAGCTGGCGCCCTACACCAGCCTGGAAGCGCGCCAGTTCTTCGTGGTGGCGCACGACGGCGACAATTCCGGCGGCCGCGCCGGTGCGCTCAGCACCTGGCAAGCCGGCCACTCGACCACCTGCAGCGGCAACGGCTACTGCCTCGGCATCGACGAATACCTGCGCGCCAAACCGATTCCCGACAGCGACGTGCAGCACGTGCAGGACGGCTCCTGGATCGACACCCGCGACTCTTCGTCCGACCCCACCTGGTACCACTGGCACCTGCCCTTCCTGATCTGGAAAGGCCAGTTCGCCGACTTCAACCGCGTCACCGGCAACAACCTGGCGCCCAAGACCAACCTGAAAGGGCAGCAGGAAGGCGCCACCGTGTCCTTCGAATACGGCTGGCACTACCTGGAGCGCAATTTCGCCCTGCTGCAGGCCGCCCTCAACTACGCCAAGACCGCCGAGCAGATCTGGCTGGACGGCCACCCCAACCACTGGTCGCCCGGCACCGCGCTGGACAAGCAGGTCACGCACGCCGGCAACCAGCTCAACCCGTGGATGCTGTCCTACCCGGTCAAGGGCGATGTTGCCAACGACTACGCCGGCGGCGCCAATCCGGCCGAACTGGCCTGGTACTTCCTGCTGCCGGCCATGGATTCGGGCTTCGGCTACTACGACGAGAACAAGGACGACTCGGTCAAGCCCACGCTGGCCTTCAACAACTCGCTGGCCTTCTCGCGCCCCTATGTGCAGGCGCACCTGGCGCAAGACCGCACCGGCCCTTCCGTGTGGTGGCCGCAGCGCTATCCCTACAACCCCGGTTCGGTCAACGCCTCCAAGGCCGAAGGCTGGACCGTGCAGCATTACAGCAATGACTTCGCCGTCTACACCTACGGCCACGACGTGTCGGGCATCGCCAGCGCCAAGGTCAAGGTGCGGCTCCACGCCAGCAACAATATCGACGCGGCCGACGACACGTACAAGGTGTACGACCCGGCCGCCCTGGCCGGCCAGCCCGGCCTCTCGATCAACCCGGCCAATGTCGGCGCCTGGCAGGACGTGACGATGCAGGTGCGCGAGCTGCAGCCGGACATGAACGGCGTGGCCTGGATTCCCACCACGCGCGACACCATCGCCGCCCTGCCGGCGCAGGACAGCGGCGACCTGTATTACGCCTATATCCCGGGCTACCGCAACCAGCTGCTGGACTACTACGTCGAGATGACCGACACCCTGGGCAACGTCACGCGCTCGGAGATCCAGCAAGTGTTCGTCGGCGCCGGACGCTACCGCGCCGTGGCCACCGGCTCCGGCTACACGGAGGACATCAACGGCACCGTCAACGGCGTCTATCCCTTCCTGACGATCGACAGCACGCCGCCCAGCGCACCCGGCCAGCCGGCCGCCAGCCAGTTGACTGACCGCTCGGTGAGCCTGGCCTGGAGCGCAGCCAGCGACAATATCGGCGTTACCGGCTACAAGGTATTCCGCAACGGCGTGCTGGCCGGCTCGCCCACCGGCACCAGCTTCAGCGACAGCGGCCTGGCGCCCGCCACCGCCTACAGCTACACGGTAAGCGCCATCGACGCCGCCGGCAACCAGTCCGCCGCCAGCCCGGCGCTATCCGTCACCACGCTGGCCGCCGACACGCAGGCACCCACTGCGCCCGGCCAGCCGACGGCATCGGCCATCACGCAGGCAGCCGCCACCCTGTCCTGGGCCGCCGCCAGCGACAACTACGGCGTCGCGCAATACCTGGTGCAGCGCAACGGCAGCCAGGTCGGCGCCACCGCCGCCACCAGCTACACCGACAGCGGGCTGGCGCCTTCGACCAGCTACAGCTACACCATCAAGGCGCAGGATGCCGCCGGCAATACCGGCCCGGCTTCCGCCGCCCGCACGCTCACCACGGCCGCCGGCAATATCGCCACCGTCTATTACCGCCTGCCCAGCGGCTGGAACAGCGCCAACATCCACTACAGCCCGACCGGTGGCGCCTGGACCGCGGTGCCTGGCGTGCCGATGGCCGCGGCCTGCAGCGGCTGGCTGTCCTACACCGCCAGCCTCGGTTCAGCCAGCAGCTGGCAGGCCGTGTTCAACAACGGCAGCGGCAGCTGGGACAACAACGGCGGCAAGAACTACGCGCTGGGTACCGGCCTGTCCAGCGTGGCCGGCGGCGCCGTCACCAGCGGCAGCAACCCGTGCAATGTCGACAGCACGCCGCCCAGCGCCCCGGACGGCCTGGCCGCCAGCGCGGTGGGCGCCACCAGCGTCAGCCTGGCCTGGAGCGCTGCCACCGACAACGCCGGCGTGACCGGCTACTACGTCTACCGCAACGGCAGCCTGCTCGGCACCGCCACCGGCACCGGCTACGTCGACAACACCGCGTCCCCCGCCACCAGCTACAGCTACACCGTCAAGGCGATCGACGCCGCCGGCAACGTTTCGGCAGCCAGCGCCGCGCTGGCGGTGACCACCACGGCGGCATCGTCCTGCCAGGTCACCTTCACCATCGCCAACGCCAATACCGTCATGGGGCAGAACCTGTACGTGGTCGGCAACGACACACGCCTTGGCAACTGGGCACCGGCCAGCGGCTTTGCACTGGCGATCCAGGGCAGCGGCGCCAACGTACCGTGGAGCGGCACCGTGACGCTGCCAGCGGCCAGCGCCATCCAGTACAAATACGTCAAATGGAACGGCAGCACGGCGGCCTGGGAAGGCAGCCAGGCCACCGCCTCCGGCAACCGCGAGTTCAGCACGCCGGCCTCGTGCAGCAGCCCCCTGCCGCGCAACGACGGCAACTTCAAATCCTGACCGTCCAGCCGCGCCGCCCAGGCGGCGCGGCTGCCCCAGCAAATCTAGAGTCTTCCCTCCAAAAAAAATAGCATGACCGTACGGTGCCCTGCCGGGTCCTTTGCTACACTGATTTTCCCCAAATCTAAATAAGAGACACCCCCATGCGCCTAACCCGCACAGTGGCGCTGGCTGCGGCAGCCTTGCTGGCTGCCGCACCGGCATTTGCCCAAGATCCCTCTCCTGTCGGCCTGTGGAAGAACATCGATGACGTCAGCGGCAAGCCGAAAGCCCTGATCCGCATCACCGAGGAAAACGGCGCCCTGCAGGGCAAGATCGAAAAACTGTACCGCGGCCCGACCGAGGAACAGAACCCGGTGTGCGACAAGTGCACCGATGCGCGCAAGGACAAGCCGATTGTCGGCATGGTGATCGTGTCGGGCCTGAAGAAGGACGGCAGCGAATACAACGGCGGCGAGATTCTCGACCCGAACAACGGCAAGGTTTACAAGAGCAAGCTGGAAGTTGCCGATGGCGGCAAGAAGCTGAAAGTGCGCGGGTATATCGGTATTCCGATGCTGGGCCGGTCGCAGACCTGGGAACGCCAGGAGTAAAACCGGTAAACCAGGGTCAGACCCACTGCCGAGGGCCCGAAGACCGTAGGGGGTCTGACCCTGCGGGTCAGACCCCGGTTCACCGGGTTTAGCGCTTAGGCAGCAGCAACGACGCCAGCGCCGGAATCATCACAATCGCCCCCACCATATTCCACAGGAACATGAACATCAGCAACAGGCCCATATCGGCCTGGAACTTGATGTCCGACCAGACCCAGGTCAGCACCCCCAGCGCCAAGGTCACGCCGGTCAGCGCCACCGCCACGCCGGTAGTCTTGAGCGTCTCGAAGTAAGCCTCCTTCAGCTCCATGCCGCGGTCCAAGAAGCACTGCAGCCGGTTGTAGATGTAGATGCCGTAGTCCACGCCAATCCCGATCCCCAGCGCAATCACCGGCAAGGTCGCCACCTTCACCCCCAGCCCCAGGCGCGCCATGATGGCCTCGCACAGCGCGGACGTGATATACAGCGGCACCATGATGCAGATGGTCACGCGCAGCGAGCGGAACTCCCACCACACCAGCAGCGCAACGATGGCATACACCAGCACCAGCATGGTGATCTCGGCCTGCTTGATCACGATATTGGTGGCCGCCTCGATGCCGGAATTGCCGGCCGCCAGGATGAACTCCGCCTGCGGCGTGTTGTTCTCCCTGGCAAACGCCTGCGCCGCCTGCACCACCCGCGTCAGGGTGTCGGCCTTGTGGTCGGCCAGGAACACCAGCACCGGCAGCATCGAGCAGTCGTTGCTGTACAACTCTGACGGAATCATGCGCTGCGCCGAGTTGGACACGAAACGATTGCGCGACAGCGCCTGCCATTTCAGGCTGCCGCCATTGACGTTGGAGATGATCCGCTTCTGCACCGTGAACAGCGAGGTGCTCGACTCCACGCCCGGCACGTTCTCCATCTCCCACTGGAAGCGGTCCACCACTTCGGCCGTCGGGTAGGCCCCGCACTCGCCGGCCGGCGTCTTCACCATGACCACGAACACGTCCGAGCTGGTCGAGTAATGGCCGGTGATGTAGGCGTTGTCGCGGTTATAGCGCGAATCGGCCCGCAGCTCCGGCGCGCCCGGATCGAGGTCGCCGATCTTCAGGTCGCGGTTCAGCGCAAACGCGGTGGCAAACACCGCCACTGCGCCCAGCACCGCCAGCTTGGCGTACTTGGGCTCCGCAATGCGCGACAGCATGCGCATGAAGCGGTGCTTGCGCTGCGCCTTCCGGGCCTGGTTGCGCAGGCAGGCATCGGTCACGCCCACGTAGGACATCAGCACCGGCAGCAGGAACATCTTGGTCAGCACGATCACCGCCACGCCCACCGAGGCCGAAATCGCCAGCTCGCGGATCACGCCGATCTCGATCACCAGCAGGGTCGAGAAGCCCACCGCATCGCACAGCAGCGCGATGGTGCCCGGAATGAACAGCTGGCGGAAGGTCTGCTTGGCAGCTTCAGTGGCCGACTTGCCCGACAGGCGCTCGCTGGCCATGGTATTGATGTTCTGCACCGCGTGCGACACGCCGATGGCAAAGGTCAGGAACGGCACCAGGATCGAATACGGATCGAGCCCGAAGCCCAGTAGCCGCACGATGCCCAGCTGCCAGATCACCGCCAGCGAGCAGCAGAACACCGTCACCAGGGTCGACTTCCAGCAGTGCGAATACCACAGCAGCAGCGCCACCGTCATGGCAAAGGTGATCGCGAAGAACAGGCCGATCGCCTTGGCGCCGTGAATCAGGTCGCCCACCACCTTGGCAAAGCCGACGATGTGGATCTTCACGCCCTGCGCCTCGTACTTGTCGCGCACCAGCTTTTCCAGGCGCTCGGAGAACAGGCCGTAATCGAGCTTGGTGCCCTTGTCCGGATCGATCTCCAGCAGCGGCACCTGCACGATGGTGGACTTCTGGTCCGCCGCCACCAGGCTGCCGATGCGCCCCGAACGCGCCACGTTGGCGCGCACCTCGTCCAGCATGGCCGGCGAACCGTCGAAGCCCTGCGGGATGATCTGGCCGCTGTTCAAGCCCGTCTCGGTGACCTCCATCCACTGCACGTTGGGCGTCCACAGGGACTTCAGGTTGCCGCGGTCCACGCCGGGGATGTAGAACACTTCGTCGGTCACCGCCTTCAGCGTATCGAGATACTCCTTGCTGTAGATGTCGCCCCTGGTCGCCTCCACCGCGATGCGGATGTTGTTGCCCAGCGGGCGCAACTCATTCTCGTACTTCAGGTAGTTGGCGATGAAGGGGTGGGTGGCCGGCACCATCTTCTGGAGGCTGGCGTCCGGCTTCAGCAGCGCTGCCTGCCAGGCGAACAGCACCGACGCCAGCAGGAAAGCCACCATGATCACAAGGCGGTGCTTGAATAGGCGCGGCTCCAGCCAGTGCTCGACGGAGGTGAAGCGCTGGTGGCCTTCCTCGGCCACCTTGCAGGATTTTTCGTCTTCGCGCTTCATTTCGCCGCCTCCCGCACCCCGCCCACGCCGGACAGCAGCACCGTGCCATTCACAGCCAGCATGCCGGCCGTCGGCACCGCATCGCCCTGGCGCATAACGCGGAAGCTCACGCCATCGTCATCGCTGCGCAGCAGCGCCCCATCCTGCGCCGCCAGCACGATGCTGCTGCCCTGCAAGGCGCCGCCCACCAGGCTCTTTTTCGTCACGGCCGGCGTTTCGCGCCAGGTGGCGCCGCCATCTTCGCTGCGGAACACATGCCCGCCGAAGCCGTACGCCAGCATGCTGCGGCCGGTGAAGATCACGCCGTACAACTGGCCGCCGTAGCCTGTCTCGATGCGCTGCCAGCTTGCGCCGCCGTCGGTGGATCGGTACACGTAGCCGCCCTCGCCCGCGATGGCCAGCACATTGCCAGGCCCGCCCGCAATCGCGTTGTAATGCAAGCCTTCAGGATTGGGCAGGCCCGCGCCCATGGAATTCCAGTGTGCCCCGCCGTCAGTGGTACGGAAAGCCTGGCCGTATGCGCCCACCGCGTAGCCGGTCCTGGCATCGCGGAACCATACGCCCAGCAAAGGGCGCGACGGGCCGAACTTGGCCGCCGCTTCGGTATCGCCCAGCGCGTTCTCGGCATCGGCAAGCGCCGCATTGCCCGCTCCCGCCCCGGCCGACTGCGCCTTCTCGACTGCCGCCTTGGCATCGGCCAGCATCAGTGCATTGGCCTGGTTGCCGTCAAAGCGGGTGCTCCATTGCGCCCCGCCGTCATTGGTGGAAAGGATCACCCCATCGTGCCCGACGGCCCAGCCGTTCGATGCATCGGCAAACGCCACGCCGGTCAGGGTGACCGACACCGGCACTTTCGCCTGCCGCCATGGCGCATTGGCGCCGCCTTCGCGCACCAGGATGATGCCGCGCTCGCCCACCGCCACCGTGCGCTGGCCGGCCAGCGCCATGGCCGTCAGCATGGCTTTCGGCGCCCGTGCCGACATGCGCGCCGGCGTCTGCAGCGGGTCGCGCGCCACGGCCGGCGCCACCGCCAATGCGCCCAGCAGCGCAGCAGCGGCCTGTTTCAATACTATATTCATGCTCTACCTGCGAAAAAATGGGCGCAGCGCTCCCTGTGAACGCAAGCGCCCGAAGAGACACCCCCAAACCCGCTACGCCGTCCTTAGTTGGAGGAGCGGCGCAGCGTATCTGGCGTGAAGTTCGACGGATCGAGCTTGACGCCAAATTTGATCGGCTTCTCCTGGTTGGAGATGCCGGAGAGCAGGTAGCGGCGTGCCTGCAGGTCGTAGAACACTTCGTACGCGAAGTAGTGGGTCATGGCATCGTAGTACTGGATGCCGCCGATTTCGTGCACGCGCCACAGTTCGCCGCGGCCGTCGTAGGAATCGGTGTGCAGCACTTCCCAGCTATCCTCGTCCACATAGAACACGCGCTTGGCGTAGATGTGGCGCTTGTCCTTCTTCAGGGTCGCTTCCACCACCCACACGCGGTGCGGCTCGTAGCGCACGAAGTCCTGGTTGATATGGCCAGGGCGCACGATGTCGGCATACTTGATCGACTTGTTGGTGATCTTGTAGTTGTTGTAGGAGACCAGCATCTCCTTCTTGCCCACAAGCTTCCAGTCGTAGCGGTCAGGCGCGCCGTTGAAACCGTCGTAGTCGTCGGTGGTGCGCAAGCCGTCCGCGCCCTGTCCCGGCGAATCGTATGCCACGTTCGGCGCGCGCAGCACGCGGCGCTGGCCAGGGTTGTAGGTCCAGGCCAGGCGCGACTCCTTCACCTGGTCCATCGGGTCCACCACCAGCAGCGCGTCGCCGGCCACCGAGGACGGGCCGGTCAGGGTCGCCATGTAGTACACCAGGCGGTTCGGCTCGGGGTTGGGCATGCCCTGCGCGAACGCCACCTTCTCGGTGCGGGTCACCGGCGTGAAGGCGCCGTTGGTCTGCACCGGGAATTCGGCGGTGTAGCGCTCGATGGTGCCGCCGCGGTAGCGCATCAGGTGGTTCCAGATCACCTCGACGCCGGTTTTCGGGATCGGGAACGGCACCGTGGTCTTGGCGGTGCCGGTCACGCCGTTGCCGCCGCCGGTCAGCTCGGCCTTCGTCGCTTCAGCCTTGATGTTGTCGTACACCGCCTGCGGGTAGCCGGCCGTGCGGTAGCTCTTGTAGACATTCATCTTGTAGCTAGGATAGCGCTTCAGCATCTCCATCTGCCCCGGCGCCAGCATGTCCTTGTACTTGTCCATGTTGGCGGCCGTGATGGTGTACTGCGGCGCTTCGTTCGGCAGCGGGTCGGCATAGCCGTTCTTGCTGTCGAAGCCGGCCGGCGCCTTGGTGATGCCGCCGGTCCAGGCGGGGATGGTGCCGGCCTTGTTGCCTTCCTTCTCCGCGCCGACCGGCGTCAGGTCCTTGCCCAGGCGGTCCACATCGGCCTGCGGCAGGCCGGCCAGGGCGCTGCTCGCGATACACGCCAGCGCTGCGGCCAGCAAGCTTTGCTTCATCATCTTCATCTACGTGTCTCCTGTGTCTTTATTAGAAGTTGGCGCCGATCACGAACTGCATATTGTCGCGGTCGTGGAACTGGTCGTACTTGGCGCTCTTGTTGTAGCTGGTGTAGCTGATGTCCGCGTAGTAGCGGTTGTTGTAGTCCGCGCGCAGGCCCACGCTGCGGGTCTGGCGGTCTTCGACGAACAGGTTGTCGGCCGCATAACCCTTCACGTCATGCGCGAAGTACACGCGCGGCTTGAAGTTGACGCCGGCCACCACGTTCGGGAACAGCATTTCGGCCGACAGGCGATAGCCCCAGGCGCTGCTGGTGGCATAGCCTTCGTTCTCGCAGTAGGAGGCATTGGGCTGGATGCCGGCCGGCCCGCAAGTGCCGCCCAGCGCCGCGGTCGGGCCGAAGTTGTACATGAAGCCGCGCACGTAGCGGGTGCTGGTATTCGGGTCGCCGATGCCGCTCCACTTCTGGCCCGCCACTTCGCCCAGCAGGGTCAGCGAATCGGCGCCCAGCACCTGCGGGATCTGGCGGATGAACGACACCTGCGCCTGCGTCTTGTCCTTGCGGTCATAGCCGTGGATCACGGTGCCGGTCGGCACCGCCGGGTTGCGCGCAATGACCGCCAGCTTGGCCTGCGGGCCGATGCCCAGCGCAGTGCCGACCAGCAGGTCGATCGCGTTGATCTGCACCGGGATGTCCTTGGTGCGCGACACTTCGCCAAACAGCGAGAAGCCGCCCACTTCGGTGGCTGCCGACAGGCCCAGGGTCTTCACGTTCTCGCCGCTGTAGTCCCACACGATATTCCCGGCCGGCAGCACGCCCAGCGTGCCCAGCGCCGGCGCCAGCGAGGGCACGGCCTTGACCAGTTGCGCCAGGCGGCCCGACCATACCGACGGCAGCGCCGACGGCTGCTTGACCACCGAGACGATCGGCGAGTGGCTGTGGTAGCGCGCGAAATAGACGCCGAAGTCGGTGGCAATGGCGTCGGCAAAGTAGTGGCTCGACACGCCGAACTGGCCGGACTTCTTGGGCTTGATCTTTTCCGCCGTGGTCATGCGGAAGTTGAGCGGCATGCTGCGCGACAGGCCGAGCGAGGCCAGCACCGGGTCCAGCGCAGCGGGCAGCGCGGCCAGGAACGGCGCGCCGTTGTACTGGCCCTGGTCGTTCAGCTTGGTGCCGTCGCCAAACAGCACGGTGCCGTTGTTGCAGTTGAGCGAATCGGCCGCCGACCAGTAGGTACCGCAGCCGTCCACCACGTTCTGGCGCCAGCCCAGGTTGTAGAACGCTTCCACCGACACGCCATTGCCCAGGCCCAGGTTGGCCATCAGGGCCGGCTGCGGGCGCAGGATTTCCTTCACCTGCGCGCCCGGGCGGCGCGCGGCGCTGGTATCGAAGGCGCCCATGGCGTTAATGCCCGGCACGAACAGCGATTCGCCCCAGTTGATCACCTGGTTGCCCAGCTTGGCGCTCAGGGCCTTGCCGCCCAGGTCCCAGTTGGCGAACACATAGGCGTCGGCCAGCGCCACGCCGTCGAAGGTGGACAGCTGGTCGAAGCCGGTGTCGCTCAGTTCGGAGTTCGGCTTGTAGCCGTTGTTGAAATGCCCGTGCGACATCTCGCGCCCCTTCAGGACGCGGTCGTACCAGGCGAAGGCGCGCGTGAACAGGCCGTAGGTATCGCCTTTCAGTTCCAGTTCGCCGGTCAGCTTGCCGACGGTGGAATAGGCATCGTGCTTCTTGAAGTTCAGGTTGCCGTCGTCGGCGCCGGCGCCCGCCGTGCCGCCATTGGGTACAGAGATCAGGTTCTTGTCTGCATCCTTCATCCGGATGCTGGTGCCGACCGACATGTTCAGGGACCAGCGTCCTTCCAGTCCATTGTCGGTGGTGAAGGTATCTGCGTGCGCCAGTGGGGTTGCCAGCGCCGCCGCCACGGCGAGCGCCATGATACGGTTGTACTTCCTCGTCATCCTAGTGTCTCCTAATGGTTTTTTACAGCTTCTTATACAGGCTTATTTAACTGCTTGAACTCCTCACGCAACTTCATCTTCTGCACTTTGCCGTTGGCGGAATACGGAAGCTCGCTGACGAAAACCACATCGTCGGGAAGCCACCACCTGGCTACGCGGCTGGCAAGGTAGCCTAACACTTCATCGCGTGTGGGGGAACTGCCATGACGCGGAACGACCACCAGCAGCGGGCGTTCCTGCCATTTCTCATGCGGGATGCCGATCACCGCGGCGGCCATCACATCGGGGTGGCCCATCACTGCGTTCTCGACATCGATCGATGAAATCCATTCGCCGCCGGACTTGATCACGTCCTTGGCGCGGTCGGTGATCTGGAGATAGCCGTCGCTGTCGATGTTGGCGATGTCGCCGGTATCGAAGTAGCCCTCCTCGTCCAGCACCGAGGCATCGCTGCCGTAGTAGGCCGACAGGATCCACGGGCCGCGCACCATCAGGCGCCCCGTCGCCACGCCGTCGTGCGGCAGGCGCCGGCCGTCTTCGTCCTTCAGCGCCAGCTCGACGCCGCACACCGGCCGCCCCTGGCGCGCCTGCACGCGCAGCTTTTCTTCTTCGCTGGCGTTGTCGTGCGATTGCAACAGCGAGCACACGGTGCCCAGCGGCGACATCTCCGTCATGCCCCAGGCCTGCATCAGGGTCGCGCCCAAGGTGTTGCGGCAGCGCGTGAACATCACCGGCGGAATCGCCGAGCCGCCGCACAGCATGCGCTCGAGGCATAGCTCCTGCAGCGCCGGGCGCGCTTCGCTGTCGATATGGTTGAGCAAGCCGAGCCAGACGGTCGGCACGCCCAGCGCCATGGTCACCCGTTCATCGCGCAGCAATTCGTAAATGCTCTTGCCATCGAGCGCGGGGCCGGGCAGCACCAGCTTGGCGCCGCTCATGGCGCCGGCGTACGGCATGCCCCAGGCGTTCACATGGAACAGCGGCACCACCACCAGGCAGCTGTCGCGGTGCGAAATGGCGGCACTGCCCGCAGCGCACAAGCCCATCGAATGCAGGTAGGCCGAGCGGTGCGAATACAGCACGCCTTTCGGGTTGCCGGTGGTGCCGGAGGTGTAGCACAGCGCCGACGCCGTGCGCTCATCGAACTGCGGCCAGGCGTAATCCTCGCTGGCGCCTTGCACCAGCTCTTCGTAGCACAGGGTGCCCGCCGGCAGGCCTGGCGGCATGTGCGCGCGGTCGCTCATGCAGACGAATGCCTTCACGCCTGCAAGCTGCGGCGCCAGCGCGGCCACCAATGGCGCGAACGTGATGTCGAAGAACAGCACCTGGTCCTGCGCGTGGTTGACGATGTACGCCACTTGCTCCGGGAACAGGCGCGGGTTGATGGTGTTCAGCACCGCGCCCATGCCCGACACGGCAAAGTACAGCTCCATGTGGCGGTGCGTATTCCAGGCCAGCGTGCCGACCCGCTCGCCCATGGCCACGCCCAGCGCCAGCAGCGCATTGGCCATGCGCCGCGCGCGGCGCTCCACCTCGCCGTAACTGCTGCGGTGCAGCGCGCCTTCGCAAGTGCGCGACACGATCTCGGCGCGCGGATGCACGCGGCGCGCGTGCTCGATCATCGAGGAAATCAGCAGCGGCTGGTCCTGCATCAAGGCTTGCATGATTCAATCCATTACATATGGCGTTTCAGGAAGCCGGCCAGCGTGTCGAACACGCGGCCATACGGCGGGCGGAACAGGCCGAAGCCGTTCAGGCGCGCCTGGCGGTAGATCGGCTTCTGTTTGGAGAACGCCAGGAAGCCATGCTCGCCGTGGTAGGCGCCGGTGCCGCTGGCCCCCACGCCGCCAAAAGGCAGGTTTTCCTGCGCCGCATGCCACAGCGCGTCGTTGATCGTCACGCCGCCGGAGATGGTCGAATGCAGCACCTTGGTGCAGTTGCGGCGCTCCCTGCCGAACCAGTACAGCGCCAGCGGGCGCTCGCGCTGGTTGATGAAAGCGATGGCTTGCTGCAGCGTGTCGTACGGCACCACCGGCAGCAGCGGGCCGAAGATTTCCTCGCGCATCACCGCCATCTCGGGCGTCACGTCCAGCAGCAGCACCGGCGCCATGCGCCGCTCTCCAGCCTGCCCCGCTTCGGTACCGCCCAGCCGCACCACGCGCGCGCCCTGCTCTTCCGCCTCGCGCACCAGCTTCTCCAGCCGCAGGAAATGACGTTCGCTGATGATGCTGGTGTACTGCGCGTTGCCGGCAAACTGCGGGTACATGGCCGTCGCCGCAGCCGCCACTTCGCGCACGAATTCCTCGACCCGCGCGCGCGGCACCAGCGCATAGTCGGGCGCCACGCAGGTCTGGCCGGCATTGAACAATTTGCCGAAGGCCAGGCGCGGCGCCGCCTCCGCCAGGTCGCAGCTTTCATCGATGATGGCGGGCGATTTGCCGCCCAGTTCCAGGGTCACCGGCGTCAGGTTGTGCGCCGCAGCGACAGCCACCTGGCGCCCCACGGCGGTGGAGCCGGTGAAGATCAGGTGGTCGAAGGGCAGCGCGGCGAAATCGCGGCTGACCTCCACGCCGCCCTCCACCACGGCCAGTTCGGCCGGGGCGAAGTACTGCGCCGCCAGTTGCGCCAGCAGGCGCGAAAAGGCCGGCGTCAGTTCGCTCGGCTTGATCATCACGCGGTTGCCGGCTGCCAGCGCCGCCGCCGCCGGCACCAGCGCCAGCTGGCAAGGGTAATTCCACGGCACGATGTTGCCGATCACGCCCAGCGGCTGCGGCATGATCCGGCTCGAGCCGGGCAGCATGTGCAGCGGCGTCGCCACGCGGCGCGGCCGCATCCAGCGCGCCAGCTTGCGGCGCTGCTGGCGGATCGCCGACAGCACGATGAACAATTCGGTCAGCACCATCTCCTGCCGCGCGCGGCCGCCGAAGTCGGCGTTGATGGCGTCCAGGATGGCGGGCTCGTTATCGGCCACCATCGCATACAGCCGGCCAAGCCGCTCGCGCCGCACGGCCGCCGCCGGCACCATGTCGGCATTGAAAGCGGCCCGCTGCATCTCCAGCACGTCGGCCAGCATGGGCATGCCCGCCCCTACGACGGCAGGGTCGAATTCCTGAACTTTCATCACAGTGTCTCCAGTTGCGCCGCGTTTTATTAACGCTGTCGTTGAAACGAGTATGTGTTTGGCACTACTATTCGTCCAATGCATTGTATTTATCCGCACAATGCATATTCCGCATACAAGGGGTTTTCCATGGATTTCAAGCGCTTGCGTTACGCCCTGGCCGTCGCCGACGAAGGCAATTTCGTGCGGGCGGCCGAGAAGGTCAGCATCAGCCAGCCAGCCCTGTCGCGCGCCGTGCAAACCCTGGAGGAAGAGCTGGGCTTCCTGCTGTTTGACCGCGGCAACCGCAACGTGGCCGTGACGGTGGCCGGCGCCGCCTTCTTCAACCACGCGCGCCGTTTGCTGTTTGATGTACGCAACATGGAACACGATTTGTCGCTGTTGCGAAATGGCGACAGCGGCCATGTGGCCTTCGGCATCGGCCCCCTGCATTCGGGCGCCCTGCTGCCGCGCATGCTGCGCCAGGTGCGCGCCGACCAGCCGGGCATCAGCCTGTCGGTCACCATCAACACCTCGACCTACCTGCTGGACCACCTGCGCGGCGAGGAAATGGAATTTTTCATGTCCGACGTGCGCCTGATCGAACCGGCCGAAGACCTGATCATCACCCACGAATGCCGGCAATACGGCGGCATCTACTGCCGCCCCGGCCATCCGCTGCTGGGGCGCGGCGACGTCACCCCGCCCGAGCTGCTGCCCTATGGCATGGCGGCGCCCACCATTCCCGAAGTGCTGATGACGCAGATGAACAGGCTGTTCCGCCTGCCGCCCGGGCGCGACCTGCCCATCATGCTCAGCTGCGACAGCGTGCACACCCTGGTCGACGTGGTGGCGGAAAGCGATTTGCTGCTGATTTCCAGCCATGCGGCGCTGGCCGAGGCGGCTGCGGAGGGACGGCTGGAGCAGGTGCAGGTGCCGCTGCCGCCGCTGTGGGCCGATATCGCCACCATCCGCCTGCGCGGGCGCACCCTGTCGCCCGGCGCGCAGCGCGTGCTGCAGGCGGCGCGCGAAATCCTGGCGCAACTGGCCGGCACCGAAATGCCGCGCCAATAGGCTGCCGGCGGCTTCAGGCCGCAGCCGCGCGCAGCGCCTCCACGTCGCACACTTCGATCTGGCCGTAGCGCAGCGCAATCGCGCCTGCACTGGCCAGCGCCTGCAGTTCCTTGTTCAGGGTGGTGCGCCCCACGCCCAGCATCATGGCGATGTGGTCCTGCGAAGCGGTAATGGTGGTGCGTGCGCTGGCCGCCTGGGTCAGGTCGCCATGCGCCATCATCAGCAGGCGCCGCGCCAGGCGCGTGCGGGTGCTGTGCATTGCCATGTCTGCAATCAGGCCGAAGGCCGCGTGCAGGCGCTCCGCTTCCAGCCGCGCCATGGCGTTGGCAAACACCACGTCCTGCATCAGGGTCGCGAAGCGTTCGGCGCTGACGGCCAGAAGTTCGCTGTCCTGATGCGCCGTCGCCGTGGCGCTGCGCGGCAGGCCAGCCAGCAGCGCCGTCTCGCCGAACCAGTTGCCCGCTTCGGCCATGGTCACGATGGCCTCGTTGCCGTCCGCATGCATGACCGACAGGCGCACGGCGCCGCGCACCACGCCCCACAGCCCGTCCTGCGCCCCGGACGCCCGGCTCCCCTGCAGGTAAAGCACCTCGCCCTGCGCCAGGCGCACGCTGCGCGTCGCGGCCAGCAATGCCCTGGCCTGCACCTCAGGCAGGCGGGCGAACCAGGGGTTGTTGAAAAATATCTGCATGCAAAAAAAGTCCTGAATTGCACGGAATTGAACAATCTTCGCCGGCACGGCCCGGCATCATGGTTGCCAAAGGAGACCAGCCAGATGGACAACAACATGATGTACTTGCTGCTCGCACTGTTGATCGCGGGCCTCGGCACGGCGGAAATCGTGAGCCGCCGCTATCGCGACACGGTGCACGCCAGCGCCAATGATACAGCGCTCGAAGTAGGCATGACAGTCAGCCTGCTGCTGATTACCCAGCCGCTGATCCTGTTCCTCGCCAACGCGCTTGGCCAGTGGCTGGCGCCCGGCATGCGCGATGCCTGGGCCGGGCTGCCCTGGTGGGCCTGGGCCGGCCTGCTGCTGGTGGGCGACGACATGACGCAGTACTGGTGGCACCGCATCTCGCATTCCCCGCTGCTGTGGCCCCTGCACCGCGCGCACCATTCGGCTGCCTACATGAGCATCCGCATCACCTACCGCAACAACTTCTTTTACTACCTGATGATGCCGGGCATCTGGTTTGCCGGCGCCATGGTCTACCTGGGCTGCGGCTGGATGTATTTCGCCTACGTCGTGGTCAAGCAGGCGGTCATCCTCGGCGCGCACTGCGCCTGGGCCTGGGATGAACCGCTGTACAAGGTGCGCGCGCTGCGCCCGCTGATGTGGATCGTGGAGCGCACCATCTCCACCCCGGCCACGCACCGCGCCCACCACGCCATCACCAATGCCGACGGCATCGGCCATTACAAGGGCAACTTCGGCAACCTGCTGTTCTTCTGGGACGTACTGTTCGGCACCGCCCACATCACGCGCCGCTACCCGGCCCAATACGGGCTGCGCGATGACCAGCTTTTTGGCGCCGAACGCTGGGACAGGCAGATGTTCTATCCCCTGCTGCAATCGAAGCGCGAATACAGTGCCCTGAAATTCGGCGGAAAGATCTACAGCGATGAATAAGGCGAGGATTGCCGTGACCGGAGGCTTCGGCGCCCTTGGCCGCGCCGTCGGCGACGCCTTGCTGGCCAGCGGCGCCCGGGTGGCGCTGGTCGACCTGGCGCCCGCCCCCGCCGCCCTGCCCGCTGGCGCACTGCCCTGCGGTGGCGTGGACTTGTGTGACGCACGCGCCACGCAGCACTGCCTGGACAGCGTAGCCGAACGCTTCGGCGGCCTCGATGGCATCGTCAATGTGGCGGGCGGCTTTGCCTGGGAGCCGGTGGAACACGGCGCTGTCGCGACCTGGGACCGCATGTACGCCATGAACGTGCGCACCGCCCTGCTGGCGTCGCAGGCAGCGCTGCCGCACCTGCTGCGCCAGGGACGCGGCCGCATCGTCAATATCGGCGCCATGGCAGCCAACCGCGCGCAGGCCGGCATGGGCGCCTATGCCGCCGCCAAGGCCGGCGTGGCGCGCCTGACGGAAGCCATGGCGGAGGAATTCCTGGAACGGGGCATCACGGTCAATGCCGTCCTGCCCAGCATCATCGACACGCCGGCCAACCGCGCCGCCATGCCGGGCGCCGATACCGGCCACTGGGTCGCGCCAGCGGCGCTGGCCCAGGTGGTGCTGTTCCTGCTGTCCGACGCATCGGCCGCCGTCACCGGCGCCCTGCTGCCGGTCACTGCAGCGCCGGCAAAAACTATTTCTTAGCGGGCCGCAGCACGATCTCGAACAGCTTCGGCCAGCGCTTGCCGGTGACGAACAGGCGGTGCGACTTGGCGTCGTAGGCGATGCCGTTCAGCACATTGTCGACGTCGCTGCCCGCCTTGGCCGTCGCCGCCAGCCCGGACAGGTCGATCCAGCCCAGCACATGGCCGCTGAACGGGTCGATGCGGGCAATGCGGTCGGACTGCCAGACGTTGGCATAGATCTGCCCATCGACCCATTCCAGTTCGTTGATCTGCGCCAGCGGCTGGCCGTCGACGGTAACCTTGATGCGGCGCTGCTCGCCGAAGTTTTTCGGGTCGAGCACGCGGATTTCCGGCGTGCCGTCGCTCATGTAGAGGCGCTCGCCGTCGCTGGTGATGCCCCAACCCTCGCCCAGGTAATTGAAGGTGCCCTTGATGGCCAGGCTGCCCTGGTCCATCACGTAGCCGGCCTGGTTCATCCAGGTAATGCCGACAATGCTGTCGCCATGCGGCGCAATGCCCTCGCCGAACACCTTCTCCGGCAGGTCGCGCTTTTGCAGCACCTTGCCGGTAGCCAGCTCCACCTTGCGCACCGAAGACGCGCCGTACTGCCCGGTGCTCTCCCACAGGAAGCCGTCCTTGAAGAAAAGGCCCTGGGTGAAGGCCTGCGGATCGTGCGGGTAAGTCGCCTTGATCGAATAGCCCTGCACCGGCACCGCCGCCGATGCGATTTGCGCGGCCATCGCCGCCGCGCCCAGCGCTAGCAGCTTACGCATCCCACAGGTCTCCGCTGGCGTTGCTGCGCGGCGGGGTCACGCCGAAATGCTGGTAGGCCTGCGCCGTGGCGACGCGGCCGCGCGGCGTACGTTGCAGGAAGCCTTGCTGGATCAGGTATGGTTCCAATACGTCCTCGATAGTATCCGCGGCCTCGCCGATGGCGGCCGCCAGGTTGCCGATGCCGACCGGGCCACCGCCGAATTTGTACAGCACCGCTTCCAGCAGCTTGCGGTCCATCACGTCAAAGCCCACGTGGTCGACATCGAGCATGCGCAGCGCGGCATCGGCCAGCTCGCGCGTGATGTCGCCGTTGCCCTTCACTTCCGCGTAGTCGCGCACGCGGCGCAGCAGGCGGTTGGCGATACGCGGCGTGCCGCGCGCGCGGCGCGCGATTTCCACGGCGCCGCCTTCATCGATATTCGCCTTCAGCAGCGCAGCGCTGCGGGCGACGATCTTCGCCAGTTCGTCGGTGCTGTAGAACTCCAGCCGCGCCACGATGCCGAAGCGGTCGCGCAGCGGATTGGTCAGCATGCCGGCGCGGGTGGTGGCGCCGACCAAGGTGAAAGGCTGCAGGTCCAGCTTGACGCTGCGCGCCGCCGGCCCCTCCCCGATCATGATGTCGATCTGGTAGTCCTCCAGCGCCGGGTACAGGATTTCCTCGACCACGGGCGACAGGCGGTGGATCTCGTCGATGAACAGGACGTCGTTCGCTTCCAGGTTGGTCAGGATCGCCGCCAGGTCGCCCGGGCGTTCCAGCACCGGGCCGGAAGTCTGGCGCAGGTTGACGCCCATTTCGCGCGCAATGATGTTGGCCAGGGTGGTCTTGCCCAGGCCGGGAGGGCCGAACAGCAAGGTATGGTCGAGCGCCTCGCTGCGCTTGCGGGCGGCCGAAATGAAGATTTCCAGCTGGTCGCGGATCTTGGACTGCCCCACATATTCATCGAGGTGCTTGGGGCGCAATGCGCGCTCGATGGCCTCCTCGTTCGGGGAGGACGGCGCCGCGTCGATGATGCGCTGCTCGGTGAAATTGTCGGTTTGGATGCTCATGCCAGCTCGAAAAACAGGTTCAGGGCATGATTTTATCAAGGCCGGGCAGCGCGGGGCTTACTTCATGTTGGAAGCGGCCGCGCTTGCCGTTTCGTTGGTTTTCTTCTGCATGCTGCCGGACACCTTCATCGCCTTCTCGCGCCGGTCGGGCTGGCCGTCGTTCTTGGGCTCCTGCAACCCGGTGGCCTTGCGCGCCGCGCCGGAAGGTTCGCCTTTCACGGCCGGCTTGGCCTGCTGCCGGGCTTCCGCCTTGTCCTGCGCCGGCGCGGCCTGCTGGCTCCATGCCGCAGGCGCCGTTGCCAGCAGCAGGCCGCCCAGCGACACTACCAAAAGTTGACGAATAGTCATGACAGATCCTCCTCGAATGTTCGCCCGAGTCTAGCACGCCCGGCCCTGAAGGCTTGCGCCTACACCAGCACGGGACGCACGCTGCTTGGCGCGCCGGCTGTGGCGCCGATACTGGCGCAATGCAAACACAAGGAGCTTGTCATGCGCGCCCTCACCTACCACTCCGCACATGATGTCCAGGTGGACACGGTGCCCGATCCCATCCTGCAGGAAGCGGACGACGTCATCCTGCGCATTACGGCCACCGCGATTTGCGGCTCCGACCTGCACCTCTACCGCGGCAAGGTCCCGGCCATGAAGGAAGGCGATATCCTCGGCCACGAATTCATGGGCATCGTCGAAGATGCCGGGCCTGGCGTCACCGCGCTGGCCCGGGGCGACCGCGTGGTCGTGCCGTTCGTGATCGCCTGCGGCAGCTGCTTCTTCTGCCAGCGCCAGTTGTTCTCCGCCTGTGAAACCACGAATCCCGACCGCGGCGCGATCATGAACAAGAAAGGCTTGCGCTCGGGCGCCGCCATGTTCGGCTATACCCACCTGTACGGCGGCATGCCGGGCGGGCAGGCTGAATTTGTGCGCGTACCGAAGGCCAACGTCGGCCCGATCCGCATTCCGGACGCGCTCGATGACGAGCAGGTGCTGTTCCTCAGCGATATCCTGCCCACGGGCTACCAGGCCGTATTGAACGCCGGCGTCGGGCCGGGCGACAGCCTGGCAATCTACGGCGCCGGCCCGGTCGGCCTGATGGCGGCAGCATGCGCCCGCATGCTGGGCGTGGAAACCATCTTCATGGTCGACCATAACGCCTACCGGCTCGACTTCGCGCGCCAGGCTTACAGCGTTATTCCGATCAATTTCGATGAAGTCGATGCCGCCGAATACATCATCGACAACACCTCCTCGCGCGGGGTGGATGCGGTGATCGACGCCATCGGCTTTGAAGCCAAGGGCAGCGCGCTGGAAACGGCGCTGACGGCCGTCAAGCTGGAGGGGAGCAGCGGCGCCGCGCTGCGCCAATGCATCGCTGCCGTCAGGCGCGGCGGCACGGTCAGCGTGCCGGGCGTGTATTCGGGCTTCATCCACGGCTTCCTGTTTGGCGACGCCTTCGACAAGGGCATCAGCTTCAGGATGGGGCAAACCCACGTGCAGCGCTTCATGCCCGAACTGCTGGAGTTCATCGGCCAGGGCAAGCTGCGGCCCGAGGCCATCATCACGCACCGCCTGCCGCTGGAACAGGCGGCAGCCGGTTATCGCATCTTCGACAAGAAGGAAGAGGAATGCCGCAAGGTGATCCTGCGGCCCGGTGCTTGAAGCTGGCTCGGGCTATTTTCTTGATGGGTGCGTGTCACCGCGTTGAATCCATTCCACCCACTTGTTGAATTCTTGCTGGGTTCCCCAAGCGGCGCCGGTCCATTCCTGGCCTATCTGCGCCAGCGCAACACTGGCTGCCGGCCGGTCGCCGGCCGTGACGGCCATCGCGCACAATACGTTCCAGTCCCGGTTGCGCAGCCCATAGCGTTTTTCGCGCGCTGCATAGCCAGCCTTGATCGACGGCCATTGCAGGCCCGCCTCCTGCATTGCCTTCTTTCCGCCCATGTACTTCATCATCTCCCAAGTCACATAGGAGTAAGCGACCAGGCCATTGTCTCCACCGGGTTTTGCCAAGAGCGACTGCACATAGGCCTGCAATTCTCCTGGGTCGCCGAACCACTTCTCCTGCAGCAAGTTTGCTCGCTGTGAGTAGTAGTGGAAGTAATTGGGGAATCGTTTGCTTCCAGCCTCAAAATTTGCGTCAATGGCCGCCTTGTCGCCCAGCCCCTGGGCCGTGTCGATCCGCATGAAATAGTAGTGAGGATCACCCCTCGTTTTCACTTGATCGAGAAACTTGCGAGCCTGGTTCATGCGCCACCGGAACGCCTTCCAGACAGGTTCTGGAATCTCGCTGGCGGCCTTTTCGCCGCGGGTAAGCCACGCATCTGCAGTCCAGAACTCGGCCAGCGCAACCCGTGCCGCAACCGACCCCGGATTCTTCTCCAGCCAACGCGACAGCAATTCATCTTTCTTGTAACGCGGGATGACGCTCGGATAGCCGCGATTGCCGCTCTCCTTGAAACCGCCTAATGCATCATAAAAATGATAGAGCGCTGCGTTGCCGCCTAACAGCCGGGTGTCTTTCCTGGCATATTCAGCCGCCAAACGATCCAGTTCGTCATACTTACCCTCCCTCAGCAAGCGCTCAGCGCCATCCCCGATTTCTTCGACAGTGAGCGCCTGCGCCGACGCCATCATTACCATTGCAGACAGGGTCACAAGCCAACGTATGATCATAGGTGAACGCTTTCAATTCGAATAAAGGAGAACATGGGAGGTCACGAAAAACTGCTCATTGCCCGCCCGGCTGCGTAACACGACGCCCTGCAGCGCGCGGCCAATGCCCCGGCGGTAGCGACGCGCCGGATCAACATAAAGCCATGTAACCTCGTCGTACGTAAAACCGGCAGATGTGCGGCCAGTCGTCGACAAGGTAGGGACGGATCAGCATGGTTTCAGCTTTTCGGAACGAGGTAGCGCAACTCCGCCATGCCGCTGCCGATGCGCCGCGCCGACTGCAGCAACAGCGGCGGGTTGGTCAGGCGCCGCGGGAACAAAGGCTTGCCATGCCCCAGCGTGACCGACCCGACCTGGATGATCAATTCATCCAGCAGCCCGGCATCATGAAATTGCCCGGCCAGGTCACCGCCGCCAACGATCCAGATATTCTTGCTGCCGGCCGCTTCGCGCATTGCGGCATGCACCTGGCGCACATTGCCTTTCACGAAGCGCAGGTCTGCCCCCGGAATCGCCGGCAATACACGCGATGAAAAAACCCAGGTCGGCTGGCTATAAGGCCAGGCCGCCCCAACCTCCGCTGCCACCGTATCGGCATTACGCATCATCCACTCGTAGGTGGACGAGCCCATGGCAATGGCGCCTACCTGCGCGATGAATTCGGGATAGCTGCTGTCATTGACGTCGCCGAGCGGGAACAGCCAGTCCAGCGAATCGTCCTCGGTCGCGATGAAGCCATCGAGACTGGTGGCGGAGAAGAATTGAGTTTTCATGTTGACTTGCAGATTGTATTGACTGCGGACCACGCTTTGCGCTTCAGGATTTCTCCTGAATCTGCGACCAATCGGAAAGCTTGTGCTTGCGCGCCCCGTACCGGTAATACAGCGCCATGCTAAGGCCAAACATCCCTCCTGCAAACAAGGCCGCGGCTAAGGCGGCAAGAGGCATTCGCCCGGTTGCCGGCCAGAGAAGAGCCACATCAGCACGCCCCACACGAGGCCAAACCAGGTACCGGTCAACAGGAAGTTGGAGCTGAAACTGGCGAAATGCGGCGGCCGCACATAGACGCCCATTCTCCAAAGGATGCGGAAAAGCGGCGGCGCGTAATTGCTTTTCATGGTGCCAGTGGCGGCGAGTTGCGCAAGCGCGGTTTCAAGTCGGCGTGGATAGCTCATGGTGGGTCTAAGGTTTGCTGAACTCGTCCTCTTCAGGGATGGGGCGTGCAACCAGGAACAGGTAGGACATGGCGCCAAGGAAGGCGATTCCCGCACCGGTCAGCAGCGCCGGCACGAAAGACCAGTTTTGCGCGATATACCCGGTCAGGACTGGCGCCAGTGCGCCGCCCAGGAAGCCGCCGAAATTCTGGATCGCGCCAAGGGAAGCGATACGGCTGCGCGGAGCCGCCACCGTAGCCAGCGACCACGCGCAAGCCGACGAAGCATTGGCGAGGAAGATCACGATGGAAATGCAGGCCACCGCCACGGCATTGCTCTCCACCAGTGCAGCGGGAATAGTGAACGCCACCATGCCCAAGGTGGCCGCCACCACCGCATTGCGCCGCCCGGATATCGGAGAACTCGCAAAACGCACGATACGGTCGGAAGCCCAGCCTGCAATCAGGGCGCCCGCAAACCCGCACAGGAAAGGAATTGCAGATGCAAAGCCTGCATTTGCCAGGTCCATATGGCGTTCGGTGCGCAGGTAGCCGGGCAGCCAGGTCAGGTACACCCAATTCAGGTATACCGAACCGAAAAAGCCGAACATCATGCCCCAGGTCACGCGATGGCGGAACAGCGCCCGCCAGGCGGCGAAACTGGTCTTCGGCGCCGAGTCGGTGCTCTCGCCAGCCTCCAGGTAGGCGCGTTCTTCCGCGCTCAATTCTTCACGTACCGGGTCACGATAGACACTCACCCATACGATTGCCGCAACCAGTCCAAGCGCACCCGTGACGTAAAAAGCCCAGTGCCAGCTGGTCGCCGCGATCAGTGGCGGCAGCAGCAATGGCGCCAGGGCCACGCCCAGCGGCGATGCCGAGTTGTAGATGCCGGTCGGCGTCCCGCGCGAACGCAGCGGGAACCAATTGCTCACCACGCGCGCAGCTGAAGGAAACTGCGGCGCCTCCCCGATCCCGAGTGCAATGCGCGCGAGTACGAAGTAGCCAAAAGTGGAAGCCAGCCCGCCAGCCGCCTGCGCCACCGACCACACCACCAGGCCAATGCCGAGCAGCCAGCGCGGACCGATCTTGTCGACCAGGGCGCCGACCGGAAGCTGGCACAAGGCGTAACTCCACGAGAATGCCGACAACAGCAGGCCCATCTCGCCCAGCGACAGGCCGAGGTCCGCACGAATGTACTCGTTCGCCACGGCCAGGGTGGCGCGGTCAAGGTAGTTAATGACGCCGCTCGCGACCAGCAGCACCAGGGCCAGAGTCTGCCTGCGAAGGATTCGTGGAGGGACTTGATTAGCAGTGTTATTGGTCATTTTCAGATGCTTTATACGCCGCGCAAAACGGAAATTCGTGGCGAGTATAGAGCACGGCGCCATAATCGAACCAGCCGCCCGTCAGCAATCAATCAAAACTGCGTTGTGGCTCATTGATCTCGCAGGCACTGTAGCCCTTGTCGTCGTGCAAGACGCAGGCTTTCGCAACATACTTCGAATCAATCTCCTCATAAATGGTCGAGAAAGTTCCGTACGCCCTGACGGCCTGCTCGAGGAGGACAAGCCTGCCCTTGACCTTGTCGTCCACCACAACGAGGCCGAGCGACGCCCAGTCTGCATAAGCCAGCGTGAAGTCCTTCTTTGAATTCGACAGCATCACGAAATGCACACTGGCCGCGTTTGCAGACAAGCTCTCGCAGTAATACCGGTCGGAGATGATGTAGTCCTTGATGCCGTCGCCATTGAGGTCCTGGCGGTCGGCGGTAAGGGCCTGCCCTATGGATTTCCTTCCATAGCCATGCTTTTCGATGCACGAGCTTTCCGCCAGCATCGAATCACCGTCGTCATTGCAGGCAGACTTCGCGCCAAGGCGCTTGGAGACCAGTGCGCCGGAACAATAGGAAAGAGCACCGGCAATCTTCTCGCCCTTCGGCCATTTCGCAACTTGGGACTTCAGCGACTGCGCTATCGGCTCAGGAACGTAATCCGGCTCGCTCGGCTTGACCTGACGCTCTTGCCCGACCAGCGACCTTGCAATACTTGGCAGTGGTTGCAGGCTTGAGACCCTGATGTCCTCATCGGATACGCCATCAACTTTCTGTCCGCAGGCAGAAACCAGGGCGAGGCAGGGAAAGATCAAGCGCGATACGAATTTGCTTCGGCAGGACATGCGAGAAAAGTTAATTTATTGGCAAATTCTAGCACACCGTCGACCAAGACCTCACCCCTGCCGAAGCTCCTGAGCCAGGCCAATCAGAATTCCTTCAGGTCCGCGAATGTCGCGGAGCCGGAATCGCCCTCAATCGGCGCACGCCCTTCGAGTTGCAGATACCGATATTGTCCATGCGCTTGAAGTCCATACCAAGCCAGGTCCGTAACGAGAGCACCCGAAGCATGATCAAAGCGCAAGCGAAAGCGATCACACCCAATGCAAAGTCACGGCGTCGAAGCGAATCAAGAAAGGCTTCGCTCACGTGGAAAAGGCCAAGGTCCGGTTGCATCGCCGTTACAGCAACCATTACGACCACAGTAACCAACGTGGTAAGGGCTACTTTCGCTAGGTCTTTAATTCTCATTTTGGTCACCGCTCGCGATGATGGCATTCGGTATATGGGCCACAAACGCTATTTCTTTGCCTCAGCAGAGGTAGTTTGCCGCATCAAGGTACACCTGCGAGTGCCGGCGGAGATAGTCTCCTTGCTTAGGTGCTTGAAGCTCTCGATGGGTTGCACGAATGAGCCCCCGCCAGCAGAAATCGGCAGCCGAAATACCACGGTGCTTGTCGCGTTGTGTATAGCGATGCCAGACGCCAGCCGGCAAATACCCGCCCTCGAATTGCGTGAGCGGCGGCCCACTTACCCATAGGTACAAAGGCAGATGGTCTTGCACCATGTGGAACTGCTGAATGCCGTTCTCGCGCGGAACCGCGTCGCAGTGCCAATTCGGAATGCACGGGTACTGCAACGGCATCAGCATGTGAACTTTCACGTCCCAAGTGAAATCTTCAGGCCGATCTGGAAAAGTCTGATCAATGAGTTGCCCGACTTCGGGCATCAATTCGCGAACCGCATTGATCGGAGCAAGATGGACACCGCAATGCTGCTTGGACCAATCGATCATTTCTCTCTTTCCAGTTTCAATCCATCGCTTTGCCGGCTTCACACAGGCGTTTGGACAAGGTGCTGTTGACGATCGGCTTGCCGTCTTCCGGAAGACGGACCGAGGCCGACGACGTAACGGCAATACCTTGGTAGCCGATGCCATAGATGGTGGCGTATTTGCCCGACGGATCAGGGACAAAAGCATAAGCGCCATCTAGCTTTTCTTTCTTCACCTGCTGCCGGAATTGCTCTGCGGCGACGGCATCGCCGCGCACTGCACGCAGCAGTAATTCGCTTTGCAGGCTCGCCGGTGGCTTTTCGATATACGCGGTATCAATGCCTTGGATTTCTACAAAGCTCTCATGCCAGCACGGATGTTCGTAGCCGCTCGCGCGCAGCGCTTTGAATGAGGTCTTGCCGATCCCGTTCGAGAAATCGAAGAATGCGACCGACAATGTCTTGTACCCTGCGTTGGCGAGCATTGGCACAGACAGCAGTAAAGAGCACAGGGTCTTGCGGACAATTGGATTCATATGAGGTTCAGTCTGACCCTGGAAAAGCGAACCAGTAACCCGAATGCGTTCAATCTCACTTGGGTTCGCGTTTGACAACAATTGTGCCGGCAAGCCGGTCCCCAATTCGACGGTGGCTTTCTCCAAGTATCAACGCTACATCAATAATGCCAAGCGCTACCAAAAGCACATTGCGCGCAATGGACTGGATCGGCGAGCACGCTGCTCCGGTCTTCAAGGTCACCACGGCGATGTCATTCATGCGCTTCCCGATACTCTGCCCGTTGGGCATGGTATCGGCCAACAACTTATACAGGATAAACAAGGACAAGCCCGCGGCCAAACCGGCCAACGAATCGAAAATCGAAACGACGATGACACCAATTGCGCCGACGCCGAATGCAACCAGAGTATCAATGAATCGTGCTATGAAGCGACTTCCGATTGGCGCCATGTGTGCGAATTGTTCATGATACGAATTGGCCCGGAGCTCGCCGGCGATGCTCGTGCGCTCTTGTTCCGTAACACCGCGGTCTTGCAGAATGTCGAGCAGGATTGCTTCAGCTCCTGGCAACAGGCCGCCCTTGCGATGGATATCAATCAGTGCTTCCGAATCCATCGCTTCAAACCTGTCCTGGAAAAACCTGGCTTGTTCGGCTGTGATCTGCTCTTCTCGCTGTTGCGCAACGCTCATGGTTGATCTCACCTGGATGTCAGCCTTTTGACAATGCCTTAAGCGCTTGCTTGATGCCGTCGGAGACCGTCGACCCGGCGGGCACAGTCTTCAACGCCTGCAACGCCTCCTTGTCGGAGTAGCCCAGCGCCAGCAATGCGTTCAGGATATCGGCCTGCGAATCGTGGACCGGATGCGCGCCGGCGGCACCGATGTCGGCGCCCAGCTTGCCCTTCAACTCCAGCAGCAGGCGCTCGGCGGTTTTCTTGCCGATGCCGGGAATCTTCACCAAACGGCCGGCTTCCTGCAGCGTGACCGCTTGCGCCAGGTCGGCGATCGACAGCCCGGACAGGATCGATAGCGCAGTACGCGCGCCGATGCCGCTGATCTTGATCAACTGGCGAAACACGGCGCGTTCTTCGGCATTGCCGAAGCCGAACAGCAGGTGGGCGTCTTCACGGATCGTCAGGTGGGTGAACAGGCTGACTTTCTCGCCCACGCCGGGCAGGTTGTAGAAGGTCGACATCGGCACGTCGACTTCATAGCCGACGCCTTGCACGTCTACCAGCAATTGCGGGGGATTCTTTTCGAGCAGGATGCCGGTGAGACGTCCGATCATATGGTTCCTTTAGGTGCGGTTAGCCGACCAGGCGGCCGCGCTTCATGCGCAGTCCGGACAGGGCGGGATGGGCGTTGGTGACGACGGCCAGCGTAGCCTGGCTGTTGGCGTGGCAAATGGCGATGCCGAGGGCGTCGGCGGCGTCGGTGCCGGGCAGGCCGGGCAGCGCCAGCAGGCGCGCGACCATGTCCTGCACCTGCGCCTTGGTGGCGCGGCCGGTGCCGACGACAGCTTGCTTCAGTTGCGTCGGCGAGTACTCAGCGACTTTGAGTTCGTGCGTCACCAGGGCGCAGATCGCGGCGCCGCGGGCCTGGCCCAGCAGCAGGGTGGATTGCGGGTTGACGTTGACGAAGACTTTTTCGATTGCGGCGCAATCGGGCTTGTAGGTGGCCGCGATTTCGGCGACGCCGTCGAGGATGACTTTCAGCCGCTGCGGCAGGTCGCCCTCGCCGCTCTTGATGGTGCCGGAGGCGATGTAGCGCAGCTTGTTGCCCACTTTTTGGATGACGCCAAAGCCAGTGGTGCGCAAGCCGGGGTCGATGCCGAGAATAATCATTCCGGGATTTTACGGCAGAAACCGGTAAACCGGTGTCAGACCCGCGGGTCTGACACCTGCACGCGACGGTCGCGTACCAGTGCCAGACCCCGCGGGTCAGGCACCGAACCACCGGTTTTTAGTGACGGAAGTGGCGGGTGCCGGTGTACAGCATCACCACGCCGCGCTCGTCGGCGGCGTCGATCACTTCCTGGTCGCGCATCGAGCCGCCCGGGTGGATCACGCAGGTCGCGCCCGCATCAACCACCACATCCAGGCCGTCGCGGAACGGGAAGAATGCGTCGGAAGCCACGGCGGAACCCTGCAGCGACAGGCCGGCATTCTGCGCCTTGATCGATGCGATGCGCGCGGAATCGATACGGGACATCTGGCCCGCGCCCACGCCCAGGGTCATGTTATTGCCGCAGAAGACGATGGCGTTCGACTTCACGTACTTGGCCACGCGCCATGCGAACATCAGGTCGGCCAGCTGCTGCTGGGTAGGCTGCAGCTTGCTTACGACACGCACTTCGGAAGGCAGCACGTTCTTGGAGTCAGCCGACTGCACCAGCAGGCCGCCGCCCACGCGCTTGAAGTCCATCGCGTTCACGCCTTCGCCCAGCGGGATTTCCAGCAGGCGCACGTTCTGCTTGGCCGACATGATCTGGCGCGCTTCAGCCGTGAAGGAAGGAGCGATCAGCACTTCCACGAACAGCTTGGCCAGTTCGGTGGCCGCTGCGCCGTCCACTTCCACGTTGAAGGCGATGATGCCGCCGAAAGCGGAGGTCGGGTCGGTTTTCAGCGCGCGCTGGTAGGCGTCCAGTGCGGTCGCGCCCAGGGCCACGCCGCACGGGTTGGCGTGCTTGATGATCACGCAGGCGGTGGAACCCATGGATTTCACGCACTCCCACGCTGCATCGGCGTCGGCGATATTGTTGAAGGACAGTTCCTTGCCCTGCAGCTGGCGGTAGTTGGCCAGTGCGCCGGCCACCGGAGCCAGGTCGCGGTAGAAGGCGGCCGACTGGTGCGGGTTTTCGCCGTAGCGCATGTCCTGCACTTTTTCGAAGGCCACGTTCAGGGTTGCCGGGTAGGCGGAACGGGTTTCGTGCTTGCGGTCCGGGCCCAGGCTGGAGAAGTAGTTGGTGATGGCGCCGTCGTACTGCGCAGTGTGCGCGTAGACCTTCTTGGCCAGGTTAAAGCGGGTTTCGTAGGAAACGTAGCCAGGAGCGTTGTCGGTGCCCTTCATCTCCGCCAGCACCACGCCGTAGTCGCTCGGATCGCAGATCACCACCACGTCCTTGTGGTTTTTGGCGGCGGAGCGCAGCATGGCCGGGCCGCCGATGTCGATGTTCTCGATCGCGTCTTCCAGCGAGCACTCGGCCTTGGCCACGGTCGCCTGGAACGGGTACAGGTTCACCACCACCATGTCGATGGTCGGGATGCTGTGCTCTTCCAGCTTGGCGACGTGCTCAGGGAAGTCGCGGCGCGCCAGGATGCCGCCGTGGACTTTCGGGTGCAGGGTCTTCACGCGGCCATCCAGCATTTCCGGGAAGCCGGTGTAGTCGGCCACTTCGGTGACCGGCACGCCGTTATCGGCCAGCAGTTTCGCGGTACCGCCGGTGGACAGGATGTTGACGCCCATGGCCGACAGGGCCTTGGCGAAATCCAGCACGCCGGTCTTGTCGGATACGGAGATGAGAGCTTGTTTGATCATAGCTGTGGGGGGGGGGAGGTTACGGAAATCTGTACAAACCAACCGGCCCCACGGCCCGTCGCGGCCAATAGGGACCGGGACGCGGAATCAGCCTTACAGCAGGCCGTGTTCCTGTAATTTCTTGCGCAAAGTATTGCGGTTAATACCCAGCATCTGGGCTGCGTGCGACTGGTTGCCGTCGGCGCGGCCCATCACCACTTCGAGGATCGGACGCTCCACGGTCATCACTACCATGTCGTACACGTTCGATGCTTGCTGCTCGCCCAGGTCATTGAAGTAGTCTTCCAGGCTTTTCTGGACTACTTCCTGAATGCTTTCTTTGCTCATTTTTTTATCGATCTTGCTAAATTTTTGCCAATGCAGGCGCGGTTCACGCAGCCAGCGGTTCTTCGGCGAGGCGGTATTGTAACCGCTCGCCGTACTTCCATTGGGATTCGAAGAAACTGTCGACTGCGCGCAGTTGTTCTGCGGTCGACTCGAGGCGGTTCATCTCCTGACGGAACTCCTCCCCGCCCGGGAGGTCGCGCACGTACCAGCCAATATGCTTGCGCGCGGTGCGCACGCCCAGGAATTCGCCGTAGAAGGCGTAATGGGCCTGCAGGTGTTCGTCCATCAGCTTGCGCACCTCGGCCACCAGCGGCGCAGGCAGGTGTTCGCCGGTGCGCAGGAAATGGTCGATTTCGCGGAAGATCCATGGGCGCCCCTGGGCGGCGCGGCCGATCATGACGGCGTCGGCGCCGGTCTTGTCGAGCACATAGCGCGCTTTTTCAGGGGTGGTGATGTCGCCGTTGGCGACCACCGGAATGCTGACTGCGGCCTTGACGGCGGCAATGGTGTCGTATTCGGCGTCGCCGGTGTAGCCGTCGGCGCGGGTGCGGCCGTGCAGCGTCAGCATCTGGATGCCGGCTTGCTCGGCGATGCGCGCAATGCGCAGGGCGTTCTTGTTCTCGCGGTTCCAGCCAGTGCGGAATTTCAGGGTGACCGGCACGTTCACGGCCGGCACCACCGCTTCCAGGATGCGCTGGACCAGGTCTTCGTGCTGCAACAGGGCGGAACCGCACCAGTTGTTGCACACCTTTTTCACCGGGCAGCCCATATTGATGTCGATGACCTGGGCGCCGCGGTCGACGTTGAACTTGGCGCATTCGGCCAGTTCTTCCGGCACCGCGCCGGCAATCTGCACGGCTTTCGGCTCCATCTCGCCGGTGTGGTCGGTACGGCGCGAGGACTTCTCGCTGGCCCACAGGCGCGGATTGGAAGCGGCCATCTCGGACACGGCGTAGCCCGCGCCCAGTTCCTTGCACAATTGGCGGAACGGGCGGTCCGTCACGCCAGCCATGGGCGCGACAAAGACGTTATTGCGGAGCTCGTGAGGTCCGATATTCACTTAACAAATCCGTAAGACAGTGCGGGAAAGGGGGCTATTTTAACCGATGCGCTGCCCAAAAACTAATCACTTTTTTAAACAATGTCGTCCAGGCTGGCGGACAGGTGCGCAACCTCGCCCCATTGATCAAGCGACAACACCCCTTTATCAAAGGTAAATCGATTGATGCTGGCGTTTTTGACCTGGAAATCGCGCGGGCCGTCGATCGACAGGCCGCGGGCAGCGCGGTAGGCGCATTCCAGCACGCCGCCGTGGGCGACGATCAGGATGGATTGCTGCGGGTAACGCTCGGCCCAGCGTGCGATGCCGTCCTGGCAACGTTGGAAGAACTGGCGGAAGCTTTCGGCCACGCGATCGCCGGCCGGCATCACGGCATCCACGTCGCGCGCCTGCCATTCGGCAAATTCCACGGGGTAGCGTTCGGCGATCTCTGTATATAAGAGGCCTTCAAACGCGCCGTAGCCGCGCTCGCGCAGGCCGGGGTCGGTATGCAGCGGGAGGTGGGGATGGTGCGCCGCCACCGCTTGCGCGGTTTGCAGGGCGCGTCCCAGGTCGCTGGAAATGATGGCGTCCAGCGGCTCGGCCGCCAGCGCACGCGCCAGGGCTTCGGCCTGGCGTTCGCCGGTAGGACTAAGGGGGATGTCGATGTGGCCTTGCAGGCGGCGCACAGCGTTCCACGCGGTTTCGCCGTGGCGGATCAGCAGGATTCTTGTCATTCAAATAGAGAGTAGCTGCCGATCACCTGCGCCTCGTCGAGGATATGGCCGTGGATGGCGTCCAGCACGTCCTGGCAGGTGAAGCGGCCTTCCAGCTCCAGGCGCGGGGTGTCCAGCGCGTACAGGCGGAAAATGTAATGGTGGGTGCGCTCGTCGTTCCATGGCGGGCATGGGCCGTCGTAGCCGTAATAGTCGCCGGCCATGTCCTTGTCGCTGGCGAACCAGCCGGTGTAGTCGTTGATGCCGTGGCGCAGGGGGGCTGGCAGGTCGGCCGGCTTGCCCTTGGGCGTGACTTCTTTCGAGAATTCACCGGCGGCGATGCTGGTGCGCCTGGGTGGGATGTCGACCAGGGACCAGTGGTAGAAGTCGGCGCGCGGCATCGATGCGGGCAGGGTGTGGCCTTCCTGGTTGACGTGGGTGCCGTCGGTGGGGGCGTCGCCGTCGATGCAGAGCAGGACCAGGGATTCGGTGCCTGGCGGGACTTCGGACCAGGCCAGGTGGGGGTTCATGTTGGCGGACAGGCGTACTTTGGTGGCCTTGTCGCGCACCGCGAAGGCAAACTCGCCGGGGATGGCGGCGCCATCCTTGAAGGAATCGCTCCAGATTTTCATCTTTATCTCCCAGCTTGCTTTCAAACCGGTAAACCAGTGTCTGACCCGCAGGGTCAGACACTTGGCCTGCGGCTTCGGCATTACTGGTGTCTGACCCTGCGGGTCAGACACCGGTTTACCGGTTTTATGTTTTAGGACTCACCTGCAACCAGAACGTCACCGGCCCATCATTGGTCAGCGACACCTTCATATCCGCCCCAAACACGCCGGTCCCAACAACGGCATGCTTCAAGCGTGCCTGCGCCACAAAATACTCAAACAGCCGCTTCCCATCCGCCGGCGCAGCCGCCGGGCTGAACGAAGGCCGCGTGCCCGAATTAGTATCCGCCGCCAGCGTAAACTGTGGCACCAGCAGCAAGCCGCCCGCCACATCCGTCACAGACTTGTTCATTTTGCCGGCATCGTCGGAAAACACGCGATACGACAAAAGCTTGGCCAGCAACTGGTCCGCCTCCTTCTCCGTATCGCCCTTCTCCGCGCAAACCAGCACCATCAGGCCGCCGTCAATGGCGCCGGTCGTCTCGCCATCAACAACGACCTTAGCGGACGAAACCCGCTGCAGCAGCCCGATCATGCCGACAAGGTCACTTTCGCGAACTTGCGCTTACCGACTTGCATCACGAAGGTCCCGGCTTCAACTTTCAGGCCCTTATCGGAAATAACGGTACCGTCGATACGTACACCACCCTGGTCGATCATGCGCAGCGCCTCGGAAGTCGAAGCACACAGGTTAGCCTGCTTCAGCAGTTGGCCGATGCCGACCGGCGCGCCGGACAGCGCCACTTCCGGCACATCATCCGGAATCCCGCCCTTGGAACGATTGACGAAGTCCGCCAGCGCATCCTCCGCCGCCTGGCGCGAGTGGAAGCGCTCCACGATTTCCTGGGCCAGCGCCACCTTGGCATCGCGCGGATTCGCCCCGCCTTCGATCGCCTTCTTCAAGCCGGCGATCTCCTCGATCGACTTCCACGACAGCAGGTCGTAGTAACGCCACATCATCACGTCCGAAATCGACATCACCTTGGCGAACATGGTGTTGGCCGGCTCGGTGATACCAATATAGTTGTTCTTGGACTTGGACATCTTCTCGACGCCATCCAGGCCTTCCAGCAACGGCATGGTCAGGATGCACTGCTGCTCCTGGCCGTAATCCTTCTGCAACTCGCGGCCAACCAGCAGGTTGAACTTCTGGTCGGTGCCGCCCAGCTCCAGGTCGGCCTTCAGCGCCACCGAGTCGTAACCCTGCATCAGCGGGTACAGGAACTCGTGCACCGAAATCGGGGTGCCGTTCTTGAAACGCTTGGAAAAGTCGTCGCGCTCCATCATGCGCGCCACGGTGTAGCGCGAGGACAACTGGATCATGCCGCGCGCGCCCAGCGGATCGCACCACTCCGAGTTGTAGCGGATTTCGGTCTTGGCCGCATCCAGCACCAGCGATGCCTGCTTGAAATATGTCTGGGCATTCAGTTCAATCTGCTCGCGGGTCAGCGGCGGACGGGTCACATTGCGGCCCGATGGGTCGCCGATCATGGACGTGAAGTCGCCGATCAGGAAGATCACCTGATGGCCCAGGTTCTGCAGCTGGCGCATCTTGTTCAGCACCACGGTGTGTCCCAAGTGCAAGTCCGGCGCAGTCGGGTCCAGGCCCAGCTTGATGCGCAGCGGCACGCCAGTCTTTTCCGAGCGCGCCAGCTTTTGAGCAAATTCGCTTTCGATAATGAGCTCGTCCACACCACGCTTGGTGATGGCGAGGGCTTCCTGGACGCTATCGGTCAGCGGCAGGATTTTGTTGTCTGTATCCATTTTTGCGAAATTCTCTCAAATTGTTGGCACGGCTCAGGACTTTGTTATAATGCCCGATCCCATCAATCTTGCCCGATGAAAACGAATTAAATCAACAACTTAGAACAAAATACCAAGAATCCTAAAAGTTCAAGCGGCAAATTTTAACTGATTGCATGAACCCTATAAACAAGTTCGCAAGCTCACGCTTGCACAATCTGCTAGGTTCGACGCGTAAGGCGCGGATCATCAGCGCATCGGCGATCTTCCTTGCCGTATGCGCTTTTGGTGCTGCCGGCGTGGCTCCGCTCGCCCCTGACGCGAGCGACCTGCCCGTGAAAACCATTGCCCAGGATATCCAGCTACCTGACCTGTCCGCGCAGATCACCGCCCTGCAGAAGCAAGAAGCTTCCCAGACTTACGTCCACGAAGAAAAGATCCGCGCCGGCGACACGCTCGCGACGCTGCTCAATCGTCTGGGCGTGGAAGACGACGCTGCAGAAACCTTCATCAAGAAAGACAAGACCGCGCGCGCCATTATGCAGCTGCGCAGCGGCAAACGCGTGCAGGCGCAGACCGACGAAAACGGCAACCTGCTGTGGCTGAAGGCCACCGTTGTGGACGGCAAAGACAATCCCGTCAAGAATATTATGGTCACCCGCTCGGGCGACGCAGAGTTCACGGCTGAAGAGACCGCCGCGAAACTGGAACGCCGCATTGAAATGCGCGCGCGCGAAATCACCACTTCCCTGTATGCCGCGACCGACTCGAGCTCCGACGGCAGCAGCCTGCCCGACACTGTCGTCGCGCAGATCATTGAAATGTTCTCCACCAACATCGACTTCCGTTCCGACCTGAAGCGCGGTGACCGTTTCAACGTGGTGTACGAAACCTTCTGGCAGGACGGCGAGTTCGTGCGCGCCGGCCGCATCCTGGCTGGCGAATTCACCAACAAGGGCACCACCTACCAGAGCGTATGGTTTGAAGACCCGCTGACCAAATCGGGTGGCGGCTACTTCAGCTTCGACGGCAAATCGCTGAAGAAAGCCTTCCTGAAATCGCCGCTGGAGTTCTCGCGTATTTCCTCCGGCTTCGGCATGCGCTCGCACCCGATCTCCGGTAACTGGAAGCAGCACAAAGGCACCGACTTCGCTGCCGCGACCGGCACCCCGATCCGCGCAGCCGGTGACGGCGTGATCGATTTCGCCGGCGTGCAAGGCGGCTACGGCAACGTGGTCGTGATCAAGCACTGGGCCAACTACTCGACCGCTTATGCGCACATGAGCCGCTTCGGCGCCGGCATGAAAAAGGGTGCCAAGGTCAGCCAGGGCGACATCATCGGCTACGTCGGCACCACCGGCTGGTCGACCGGCGCCCACCTGCACTACGAATTCCGCGTTGCAGGCGAAGCCAAGGACCCGAACAAGCTGAACATCACGGCCCAAGCCCCGTTGACGACCGCCGAACTGGCGCGCTTCAAATCGGTGGCCGGCGACATGATCCACCGCTTCGCCCTGCTGCGTTCGAACGACAAAACCAACACCCTGGCCGCCAAGTAAAAAGTCGGTGACACGGAAGTCAAACCGACAAAATGCCCCACAAAGTGCGCCCGTTGTGCGGTGTGCAGACCTGGCACCGACTTACAATACGAGCATGAGCTTATATATCGGAATGATGTCGGGTACCAGCCTGGACGGCGTGGATGGCGTCCTCGTGGACTTCTGGGCCGGTGCCGCGCGCACCATGTCGGCGGCGTATGTAGAGTTCCCCCAGTCGCTGCGCGACGAACTGATGGCGCTGCAGGCCGCCTCGCCGAACGAGATCGAACGCGAAGCGCTGGCTGCCAACAAGCTGGCCGAACTCTATGCGGACTGCGTGGCCGAACTGCTGGCTAGGGCCGAGATGAAATCGGCTGATGTACGCGCCATTGGTGCGCATGGCCAAACCATCCGCCACCGCCCTGAACTGGGCTTCACGCGACAGATCATCAACGCCGCCCTGCTGGCCGAACTGAGCGGCATCGACGTGGTTGCCGACTTCCGCTCGCGCGACGTGGCCGCCGGCGGCCAGGGCGCGCCGCTAGTGCCGGCCGGCCACAAGGCCCTGTTCGGCAAGGAAGGCAAGATGCGCGTGCTGGCCAATATCGGCGGCATCGCCAATATCTCCCTGCTGCACAAGGATGGCGCCGTCGGCGGCTACGACACCGGCCCCGGCAATGTGCTGATGAACGCCTGGATCTCGCGCCACCAAGGCGTCGAATTCGACGACAACGGCGCCTGGGCCGCCAGCGGCAAGGAAGTGCCCGGCCTGTTGGCCGCGCTGCTGGCCGAACCCTATTTCGCCCTGCCCGCCCCAAAGAGCACCGGCCGCGACCTGTTCCACGCCGACTGGCTGGATGCCCGCCTGGCGCCCTTCGCCGATGCCAAGCCGGAAGATGTGATGTTCACCCTGCTGCGCCTGACCGCGGTCAGCCTGGCGCGCGAAATCGCCCCGCACGGTGCGGATGCGCTCTACGTGTGTGGAGGAGGCGCCTACAACGCCACGCTGATGCGCGAGCTGCAGGCGGAACTGGGCGAAGTGACCAAAGTACAGTCAAGCGATGCGCTGGGCGTACCGCCCAACCGTGTAGAAGCGATGGTCTTCGCCTGGCTAGCCCACCGCTTCGACGAACGCCAGCCCGGCAACCTGCCCTCGGTGACAGGCGCACGCGGCGAACGCATCCTCGGCGCCCTCTACCCGCGTTAACGCACGAGCCCGTGTCAACCTTGGGGTCAGACCCTTTGGTTGACACGGGCTCATCCGTTCATGGTTGAGCCTGTGTCACCGTTGGGGCCTGACCCCAAGGTTGACACAGGCTCGGCTATGCGAACGCTTAGACGGAGAAGGAGGAACCGCAGCCGCAGGTCGAAGTCGCGGATGGGTTCTTGATGACGAATTGCGCGCCTTCCAGGTCGTCCTTGTAGTCGATCTCGGCGCCTACCAGGTACTGGTAGCTCATCGAGTCGATCAACAGCTGGACGCCGTTCTTCACCATGGTGGTGTCGTCTTCATTGACGATTTCGTCAAAAGTGAAACCGTATTGGAAGCCGGAGCAACCGCCACCCTGCACGAATACGCGCAGCTTCAGGTCTGGATTGCCTTCTTCTTCAATCAGTTGCGCTACTTTCTCGGCCGCGGCGTCGGTGAAAACGATCGGTGCCGGGATCACGTCTTCGGCTACTGCAGTCATGTGTTACTCCTACTTAAAATCAGTTGTCCCATTATAGTCCATGCCGGACTTGGCCGCTTTAGAGGCTGCGCACTGTCGTTGTCTCATCGGCAACGACTTTGCCTTTTTCCGACAGGCTGACCTTGACCGCCACGACTTTGATGCCTTCCGGCACTTCCAGCGTGCCGTCGATGCGCTGGTAGCGGTCCACTTTCAGGTCGTAGCGCTCGGCACCCTCCTTCGGGTATTCGAGCACAGCCTTCTTGCCATCCTGGATTACGGCAACCGCCAGCTTGAGCCGGCCGGTGAAGGCGGATGGGCCCTTCTTCTTCGCACCATATTGGAGCAAAACCGTGTAATGCAAGAGCTTGGGCGCTGCCATGCGGGCTTGCATGCCGCGGATGACCAGGCCAGAACCGGCTTTGGCCGGCGGCAGTGCCTCTTCCAGCAAGGTCAGGTCGGCATTCAATTTTGCCAATTCGGCATCGGAAGCCGCCGGCGCAGGCGCTGCGGCGGGAGCCGCTTTCAGTTTCTCGGCCAGGGCATCGCGCTCGGCGGATACGCGGGCCAGCTCCAGCTCAGTCGCTGCGAGTTGCCTGGCAACCGTGGGCCCGGATTCGCCCTTCGATACGCCAACCACCCGCTTGCCCAGGTCGACGCCCCATACCGCGAGCGCGCCGCCGGCAACCAGGACCGCAGCCAGGCCAAACACGCGCGCCAGCAGTGGCGCGCGCGCCTGCTCCATGCCGACTTCCACTTATGGCATCAGGGCGATGGTTTGCAGGCCCAGGCCTTCGTCCAGGCCGAACATCAGGTTCATGCACTGTACGGCCTGGCCGGATGCGCCTTTGACCAGGTTGTCCTGCACCACCAGCACGATCAGGGTGTCGCCGTTGTTCGGGCGATGCAGCGCCAGGCGCAGCATATTGGCGCCGCGCGTGCTGCGCGTTTCCGGGTGCGAGCCCCATGGCATCACATCGACGAACGGCTGGTCCGCGTACGCGTCTTCGAACAGCTTTTGCAGTTCTTCGTTCGACACGTGCTTGGTCAGGCGCGCGTACAGGGTCGAGTGCATGCCGCGGATCATCGGGGTCAGGTGCGGGGTGAAGATCAGGTTCACCTTGTCGCTGGTGAAGCGCTGCAGCTGGGCCGCGGTTTCCGGGGTGTGGCGGTGGCCGCTCACGCCGTAGGCCTTGAAGTTGTCCGACGATTCAGAGAACAGGGTGCCGATCTCCGCCTTGCGGCCGGCTCCGGACACGCCGGACTTGCAGTCGGCGATCAGGTGGCCGGCATCGATCAGGCCCGCCTTCAGCAGTGGCACGAAGCCGAGCTGCATGGTGGTCGGGTAGCAGCCCGGGTTGGCGATCAGGTTCGCCTTCTTGATGTCGTCGCGGTTCAGCTCAGGCAGGCCGTACACGGCTTGCTCCAGCAGTTCCGGCGCGGTGTGGTCGATCTTGTACGTCTTTTCGAATACAACGCGGTCCTTGATGCGAAAGTCCGCCGCCAGGTCGATCACCTTCACGCCTTTGGCCAGCAGTTCCGGCGCCTGCGCCATGGCCACGCCGTGCGGGGTGGCGAAGAACACGACGTCGCACTGGGTCAGGTCAACCTTGTCCGGCGAGGAGAAGGCGATATTCACGCGGCCGCGCAGGGAAGGATACATCTCAGCCACCGGCAAGCCGTCTTCCTTGCGCGACGTGATCGCGGTCAGTTCGACTTCAGGGTGCGCGGCTAACAGTCGCAGCAGTTCCACGCCCGTGTAACCAGTGCCGCCGACGATGCCTACTTTGATCATGATCTCTTCCTTGCGAAGTAAAAATTAAACGAGGGGGTCATTTTAAGGCAAAAATAAAAAAAGCCGCTGGAGACCAGCGGCTTTTTGTACGAGAGCGTAAAGATTAACGCTTCGAGAATTGCTTTGCGCGACGTGCTTTGCGCAGACCAACTTTTTTACGTTCAACTTCACGAGCATCGCGAGTGACGAAGCCGGCACGTGCCAGGTCGCCCTTCAGGCCTGCATCGTAGTCGATCAGTGCGCGGGTGATGCCGTGACGCACTGCACCTGCCTGGCCGGACTCGCCGCCGCCGTGCACGTTGACTTTGATGTCGAAACGTTCAACGTTGCCGGTCAGTTCCAGCGGCTGACGGATCACCATCAGGCCGGTTTCACGGGAGAAGTACTCAGCTGCTGGCTTGCCGTTCACGATGATCTGGCCGGTGCCAGCTTTGATGAACACGCGAGCTACTGCACTCTTGCGACGGCCGGTGCCGTAGTTGTAGTTACCGATCATGTCAGTTCCTTAGAATTCGAGTGCTTTAGGTTGCTGGGCAGCGTGCGGGTGGGAACCCTCAGCGTACACTTTCAGCTTCTTGATCATGGCGTAGCCCAGAGGACCCTTCGGCAGCATGCCTTTCACTGCCTTTTCCAGGGCGCGGCCTGGGAAGCGCTGTTGCATCTTCAGGAAGTTGGTCTCGTAGATGCCGCCTGGGTAACCGGAGTGACGGTAGTAGGTCTTCTCGGTTGCTTTGGTACCGGTCACGCGCAGTTTGCCTGCGTTCACGACAACGATGAAGTCGCCGGTGTCAACGTGAGGGGTGAATTCTGGCTTATGCTTGCCGCGCAGTCGGCGTGCCACTTCGCTGGCAACACGGCCGAGGACTTTGTCCGTCGCGTCAATCACGAACCAATCGCGCTGGACTTCATGGCCCTTAGCGGAAAAAGTTTTCATGTTTGAACTTTCTGTGAAAGATTAAAAACGCTCAATCGGTGGTTCCGCCCGGGTACTTCAGCGGACGCATCCTTCTTATATGCTTTTCCTGAGCGAACGGAAAGCTGGCGATTATAGCCCGGCCCGGCCCGCTGGGTCAACCCCGCCCTGTACCGGGTTGCCGTTGCTAAGCAGATATTGCCGGGCTACTATGGAACCCCAGAATTACAAGAGGAGATAGCCATGCGCCCGCTCATGCTGGCCTCGCTGTTAACCCTACCCCTATCGTTGGCGCCTGCCCTGGCCGTGGCCCAGCCCGGCAAGGATTGCCACCTGCCCGGCACTGAAGAATCCCTGCGCTGCCTGCGGCTGGCGGTCCCGCTCGACCACCACGCCCCTGGCGCCACCCTCAGCCTGCATATCGCCGTCGCCCCCGCCCTGCGCGAATCGGCCCGGCGCGACCCGCTGTTCCTGCTGGCCGGCGGCCCGGGCGAAGCCGGTTCCGACCTGGTGCCCCTGCTGAATACCACGTTCCGCAAGGTGCGCGCCACGCGCGACATTGTGCTGATCGACCAGCGCGGCACCGGACTATCCGGCAAGCTCGATTGCAAACCGGGCAAGAATGCCGAAACGGCCACGGAAGACGAGTTGCTGGCCGAGACGCGCGCCTGCATCAAGGGCCTGAACAAGCGCTTCAACCTGTATACCACCGAGCAGGCGGCGCGCGATATCGAAGCCGTGCGCAGCGCCCTTGGCTACGGCCGCATCAATGTCTGGGGCGGCTCCTACGGCAGCCGGCTGGCCCAGGCCTACGCCCGCTTGTACCCCGGCAGCGTGCGCGCCCTGGTGCTGGATGGCGTGGCGGCGCCGGACCAGGTGGTGCCGGCCGGCGCGCGCGATGCGCAGGCGGCGCTCGACGCCCTGTTCAAGCAATGCGCCGACGATCGTGTCTGCGCTGCCGCCTTCCCCACCCTGCGCGCCGAATTCGACGCGCTGTCGGCACGCCTGGCCAAGTCGCCCGAGACCCTGACTTTGCCTGATCCGCGCACGGCAGAAACCACCAAGGTCGAAATGACCAGCATGCGCTTCACCGGCACGGTGCACAACATCCTGTATTCGCAGGCGGACAGCCGGCGCCTGCCTTTCCTGATCCACAGCGCCTACCAGGACCGCTGGCAGCCCTTCATCGCGCGCAGCAATGTGTCGCGCGACTTTTCCTCCGAGGGCGGGCCGGCGATGCCGCTGCACCTGGCCGTGGTCTGCGCCGAAGACTTTCCGCGCCTGACGCCGCAATTGCTGGAGGAAGACACCAAGGGTTCCTTCCTCGGCGCGCCGCAGATCATGCGCATCGGGAAGATGTGCGAAACCATTGGGGTCCCGGCCGTGCCTTACAAGGAGCCGACTATGATCGAAGCGCCGGCGCTGCTGATGTCCGGCGCACTCGACCCGGTCACGCCGCCGCGCCGTGCCGAAGCCGCCCGCAAATACATGAAGAATGCCCAGCACCTGATTGTGAAGAACGGCGGCCATATCGTGTCGCCGCTCGGGTGCATGCCGCGCCTGCTGCGCGGCTTCCTCGACCAGCCGGGCGTACCGTTGAAGGCCGAGTGCCTCAACGAGATCCCGGCCCCGACTTTCCAGCTCAATAGCGCGGGGCCACAGCCATGATTGAAGTCCATAACCTCTGCAAGCGCTTCGGCAAAGTGCAGGCGCTGGCCGGCGCCAGCTTCACCGCGCGCGACGGCATTATCACTGCCCTGCTCGGCCCGAACGGCGCCGGCAAGACTACCCTGCTGCGTACCCTGGTCGGGCTGCTGCAGCGCGACCACGGCACCATCTCCATCGACGGCGTCGATCCCGCCGTCAACCCGATGGCGGTGCGCCGCAACGTCGGCGTGCTGACCGACCAGTTCGGCCTGTACGAGCGCCTGACCACGCGCGAATACCTGCGCTATTTCGGCGAACTGAACGACATGGAAGAAAGCGCGATCGAACAGCGCACCAAGGAAGTCACCGAGCTGCTGTCGCTGGAGGACATCATCGACCGCCGCGCCAAAGGCTTCTCGCAAGGCCAGCGCATCAAGGTCGCCCTGGCGCGCACCCTGCTGCACCGGCCGCGCCACCTGCTGCTCGACGAGCCAAGCCGCGGCCTGGACGTAATGAGCACGCGCGCCCTGCGCCGCGCGCTGGCCGCCCTGAAGGCCGACGGCTGCTGCGTCATCATGGCAACCCACGTGATGCAGGAAGTGATCCACTCCTGCGACGACGTGATCGTGATCGCCAACGGCACCACGGTCACGCAAGGTACCCCGCAGCAGCTGTGCGAACAGGCTGGCCTGCCCAGCCTGGAAGACGCTTTCGTGCGCCTGGTCGGCACCGAAGAAGGGATCGAGCTATGAAGCTGAAATTCCCCATCGTGCTGCGCAAGGAATTGACGGAGACCCTGCGCGACCGCCGCGCCCTCAGCCTGCTGCTGCTGTTCGTACTGATGTATCCGATCCTGGTCGGCTTCATGCTGCAGCGGCAGATCGACCGCGCCACCAAGCCGGAACGCGAAGGCGTGGAACTGGCGGTAATCGGCAGCGACCAGGCACCCACGCTGATGAACCAGCTACGCCAGCGCAACGTCAACATCACCGAACTGGAACCCATGGGCGAGGAAGACATCAACGCCCTGCTGCGCCGGCAGACCGTGACGGCCGTGCTGCGCCTGACGCCGGAGTTTGCGGAGAACTATCACGCGATGCGCCCGGCGCGGGTCGAACTGTGGTTCGATTCCGCGTCCGACAGTTCGCGCAAGATCGACGAAGTGGAGTTCGTGCTGCGCGAATACAGCCGCAATATTGCCAGTGCGCGCCTGCTGGCGCATGGCGTTTCGCCGGTCAACCTGAACCCGGTGCTGGTGCAGCGCTACGACGCCGGCACCAGCGCTTCGCGTTCGGCCAACACCATCAGCACCATGCTGGGCATCTTCTTCATCCCGGCCTTCATGTTCTGCATGAGTACTGCCGTGGACAGCACTGCCGGCGAGCGCGAACGGCGCTCGCTGGAAGTGCTGATGGCGCAGCCGGTACGCCCGGCGGACCTGATCATCGGCAAATGGCTGGCCGCTTCCCTGCTGTCGATTGTCGGCATCACGCTGGAACTGGCGATTGCACACGGCATCCTGAAATGGCTGCCGCTGGAGGAAATCGGACTGTCGTGGCGCCTGGGCTGGCGCGACCTGGCCATGGTGTGCCTGGCTTCCGCCACCCTGTCGCTGTTCGCGGCGGCGCTGGAAATCGCCCTGGCCATCAACGCCCGCTCCTTCAAGGAAGCCCAGACCCTGGTCAGTTTCACCATGATCGTGCCGCTGGTGCCGGTCATCCTGGTGCCGATGATGAACCTGACCAATAGCTGGTGGATGTACATGGTGCCGGTGCTGTCCAACCAGACCTTGCTGCGCGAGCTGGCCAAGGGCGGCAGCATCGGCATGCTGCCCTTCCTGCAAACCTTCTTCAGCAGCCTGCTGCTGGCCATGCTGTGCGTCTGGTATACCGAACGGCGCATGAAGAGCGAGAAATACATGATGACCGTATAATGCCCGGACGCATTTAACGGAGAGTTCAGATGGAAGTTAAAGTTAGCTGGAATGGCCCGTCGGGCATGAGTTTCCGTGCCCAGACCGGTTCTGGCCACATGGTCGCCATGGACGGAGCACCGGAAGGCGGCGGCCATAACCTGGCGCCGCGCCCGATGGAGATGGTGCTGCTCGGCACCGGCGGCTGCACCGCCTATGACGTGGTGCTGATCCTGAAAAAAGGCCGTGCCGATGTACGCGGCTGCGAAGTGGTCCTGCAGGCCGAACGCGCCGAGACCGAGCCTAAGGTCTTCACCAGGATTAACTTCCACTTCGTCGTCACCGGCAAGGACCTGAAGCCGGAAGTGGTTGACCGCGCCATCACCCTGTCCCACGACAAGTACTGCTCCGCCAGCATCATGCTGGCCAAGACGGCGCAGATCACCCACAGCTTCGAAATTATCGAAGCCTGACCAGAGTCTCGGCAAAGTCCTGCCCGAACATGCGGGCAGTCTTGATGTCCCCGGCGGGGAATTCATGCGCCGCCGTGCCATGCCCGGCCTGCGCCATCAGGCCGGACCATGATCCCAGGCGATTGGCAGCTTCATCGTAAGGCACGCCAGCGTGCTGCTCCGGCAGGATAGGATTGCCGGCCCAGATCATCCCGTGCTGCATGCAGAAGGTGAACATCGACACCAGCGTGGATTGCTTGTCACCCGCAGGCAGCGACGACACGGTGAAGCCCCCTGCCAGCTTGCCCTTCAGCTGCTGCGAGCGCCACATCTTGCCGGTGGCATCCATGAAGGTCTTGAACACGCCCGACACGCCGCCCAGGTAGGTCGGCGAACCAAGAAGCATGCCATCGTACTGCAGGAGCGCGTCCGGCGCCCCTGCCAGCTCCGATGCCTTCAACACGTGCACTACCATTCCCGGTACCTTGGCTGCGCCTTGCGCGATATGCGAGGCGATATGTTCCGTGTGGCCGTGGGCGCTGTGGTAAATGACTGCGAGTTTCTTCATTGTGCGATTCCTTTGATGAGTAAGGCGGAAAGATAAAGTCCGAGTCCGAAGACGGTGTGATTGGCGACGCTGCGCAGGCAGTTCTTCAGCGGCGTTGGCGTTTTGCGCGACGCCACGCCAAGGCCCATCGAAGGCTGCATCACGAACAGCGGCGCGCCGACGGTGGCAATGCCGACGGCCAGCGCGGGACCGATGCTCGGCGCGTGCAGCCAGCCCTGGCCCGCCACAGCTACCAGGGCGCCGGCAAAGGCCACGCCCGTTGCGTAATGCACCAGCCAGCCCAACGCCTGCTCGCCGCCGACCGCCGGCGCCGCCGCAATCGAGTCATGCGCAAAGCGGCCTTGCACCAGGTGTCCCGCCCAGCGGCCGATAAAGGCCATGTTCATGGTCTTGACGCCCATGCGCTTGAGCAGCACCAGCCACAAGTCGAACACGATGGTGGCGCCGACGCCGATAATGATGATTTCCATTGCAATCTCCCTGGTTGATGGGCACACTGTAGAAGTTGAAGTCAACTTCAAGTCAAGGGATTTTTGATGGATATCGCCGAAGTCGCGCAGCGCTCGGGCATGGCCGCCTCCACGCTGCGCTATTACGAGAAAAAAGGCCTGATCAAGCCGGCCGGCCGCAACGGCCTTCGGCGCACCTACGCGCCCGGCGTGCTCGACACGCTGGCCATCATCTCGCTCGGCCAGTCAGCCGGCTTGTCGCTGGACGAAATCGGCTCAATGTTCACGCCCGACGGCGGCACGTCCATCGACCGTGCCTTCCTGCTGGCCAAGGCCGAGGAGATCGACGCGCTGGCCAAGCGCCTCAAGGCGATGAGCGAAGGACTGCGCCACGCGGCCGCCTGCCCCGCTCCGAGCCATGCGGAATGCCCAAAGTTCCAGCGCCTGCTGAAGGCAGCCGCTTCCGGCGCCATCGAACGCAGCCTGCGGATGTGAGAAAGCGCGCATTTTTAATGGCTGCCGGCTGCTATCCTCTTGGGTTTATCCAAAATAACTCAACGGGGAAATAACAATGAAGATTCGTAACTGGGTGATTGCGCTTGCACTGGTGCCGGTATTTGCCATGGCCGACATGACTGCGGAACAGCGCAAGGCAGAATTCGACAAGCTGGACTGGCATACCGGTCCGCGCGCCGAAGCCATCGCCGGCAAGGCCACCCTGAAAACGCCAAGCGATAAAGTGCAATTCCTGGACGATAAGAATTCGCGCCGTTTCCTGGAATTGACCGGCAACCTGCCGGAAGACGGCAACTACACCATCCTGGATACCGAAGGCGGCTGGTGGGCGACCTTTACCTTCGACCAGAGTGGCTACGTGAAAGAAGGCGACAAGATCGACGCCGATGCGCTGCTGAAGACCCTGAAGGAAAGCGATGAGCCAGCCAACGAAGAGCGCAAGCGTCTCGGCCTGGGTGCGCTGCACACTGAAGGCTGGTACGTTCCACCGCACTACGACGAAAAAACCAAGCAATTGGAATGGGGCCTGAAACTGCGCTCGGAACACGGTGTTTCGCTGAACTACACCATCCGCCTGCTGGGCCGCAGCGGCGTGATGAGCGCGACCCTGGTTTCCTCGCCTGAAACGCTGGACGCCGACGTGGCGAGCTTCCGCAAGGTGCTGACCGGCTTCGATTACAACGACGGTGAGAAGTACTCCGAGTTCAAGCCGGGCGACCACGTTGCCGAATTCGGCCTGGCCGCGCTGGTGACCGGCGGCGCCGCTGTCATCGCGACCAAGAAAGGCTTCTGGGCTGCCGCGGCCCTGTTCCTGGCCAAGATGTGGAAGCTGGTCGCCATTGGTGGCGTTGCAGCCATCGCCGGCCTGAAGTCGCTGTTCAAGAAGAAGGAAAGCAGCAATTGATCGCATTCCACGCCGAAATCCTGCTGGTAGCGGCCATGGCTGGCCTGTACCTGTACGACTCGGCGCGGCTGCTGCATTCGAATGAAGGCGTGCTGGCGGCTACCCTGGGTGGGCGCTGGTCGCTGCATTTCGGCGCCGAGCACTACACCTTGCGCGGCAAGGAGCCGTTTGTGCCGAATCCCCTGCTGCCGCACCGCCCCCTGTTCCCGCTGCGCTGGAAACAGCAGGTGGTCGCTGCAGCCCCGCCTTCGCAACGCTGGGCGCCGCCTTCGTTCCTTCCCTACAAAGTGCTGGCGCCGTTGATCTGGCTGATGGCACTGTCGCTGTTCGGCCTGATCCCTGCTGGCTTGTTCTCCCGCTACGGCAACGTGGCTGCCGCCGCCGGCATCCTGCTGTTCTATGCCTCGGCGCTGCTTGCACTGGCCTACGTCTGGTTCAAGCGCGGCACCTTGAAGCTGACTGGCCGCCAGGTCGGTGCGCTGGCCTTTGAATCGCTGACCTGCCCGCCATTCGCTTTAAACCTCGTGCGCCATATCAGCTGGCAGGCCGCCCCACCTGAAGAACTGGACTCCGCCAGCCGCCGCCTGCTGCGCAAGGACGACTGGACCGCCACCCTGCCGGCCGTGATCAAACGCATTGACAACGCGATTGCCTGGGAAAACGAAGGAACCCCACGCGCCCAGGCATTGGCCGCATACCAGGCCTCCCTCAACAGCGAGCTCGCCTCCAGCAATTGAGGCGGAACTTTCCGCTTCTTTCCCTGTCCAACCTCAAAGCCTCCCGCAGCTAACTGCGGCAGAGTTTAAATTCTGCTACTGGAGGCAATATGGACTACGAGACACGTATCGTTAAGCTGGAAACCGAAATGGAGCACCAAAAGGAAGCGATCATCCTTCTGCGAGAGGACATCAACAGGCTCGACGATAAAGTCGAATCCTTGCGCGCCGAGATTCTGAGTCTGACCCGTTGGAACGCAGGTCTGCTCATCAGCAATGTGACGATGCTCTTGGGCTGGATCCTGAAATCGGTTGGTGCGTTCTAAATGTAATAAGTGGTCGAGGTCATCACCTTCGACATGGCCTTCATCGCCAACTGGATAGGCAGCGGCGTTTTCTCGGCGCCCATGTCTTCCGCCGCCTTGCCATGCGCGATTTCATCGACACGCATTTGCTCTACGATGGCGCGGGATTTGGCGTCCTGCGGCGGCAAGCGGTCCAGGTGGCTGGCCAGGTGGGCTTCAACCTGGCGCTCAGTCTCCACCACAAAACCCAGGCTTTGCTTGTCACCTGCCAGCGCGGCAGCCGTGCCCAGCGCGTATGCACCGGCATAGAACAAGGGGTTCAGGAAGCTCGGCTGCGAGCCCAGTTCAGACAAGCGTTGCGCACACCACGCCAGGTGATCCTCCTCTTCGCGACTGGCCTTGTCGAAGGCAGCACGCGCCTCATCGCTTTTGGCAAAGCGCGCCTGCGAGTTGTACAGCGCCTGCGCCATCACCTCGCCCACATGGTTCACACGCATCAGGCCCGCGCTATGGCGGTGCTCCTGCTCCGTCATCTCCGCATCCGCCGCATGCACCGCCGGATTCGGGCGCGAGGCCGAATGCACGCCAGCCAGCACGCGCAGCGCCTTGTCGGCGCCAGTGATGAAACGGTCGAGGGGATTGTGGTAGCGGTTCATGATGGTTCGTCCAGCTTTTTCTGAAGACTACATTATATGCCGCCTCCGTCTTTAGCCGTCCTCCCTACCCAATCCTCGGAAAATCAAGATTGATCAGGAAAAGGTATGGCGCCACGCAGGCTACCAGCCCCGTCATAATCCCAAGCACGGCGCCAATTCCGCGGCCAATCGCATACTTCGGCCGCTCATCGTCTCGGTTGGCGATCAGCAGTGCGCCCAAACTTGCATTCAATGCCAGCAGCGTCATGACCGCCATCACTTCCCTGTGCGCACGCTTGAAAATCGGGTCCCACAACAACAGCCAGAGCAGCATCACCGAAACGCTGAATGCAAACGCACGCCACCACGGCAGCTTGTAGCGGCCAGGCAGCCTGGCCACCAGCTTTGTTACCAGCGCCACTACAACGATAAACCCGATTAACAGCAACTCCACAATTCAGAACCTCCATTTTTGCGCCAAAGCGCTTCCCAAAGAAAGATTTGCCGACAGCGTAAGCAGGACAGCCAGCGTCAGCAGCATCACAGCGAAGATCATGACGCAGCCGCCCTGAGTTGGCCCTCGCTGGCCTCAAAACCGCATTGCGGCAACTCAACCCATTTATTGCCTTCGAGACGAGTGACTTTGCCGCGAATCAGGCTCGCGTTGCAACGCGTGCAGCAGCGCTCTTCGACATCGATTTGGTAGCGCCGCGCCTTGAGGGACAGGCGCGTCCGTTCGCGCTCCAGCACGTCGACCACCGCCTGCCGGTTGCGTTGGCTCATCGCCTCGTGAATCCGGCCCAGCGCACCTTCCGCCTGCGCACCCTCGTTGTGATGGATCTTCCAGCTGCGGCGGCGGCGCAAATAAACGCCGCAGGGCACGCATACACGAAAGGTCGCCCAGCTTCCGAACAAGACCAATGTCGACACCGCCGCCACTTCCAGCACCTCAACTGCATAGCCGATCCGGTTTTCCGCTGCACTGACCGAGAAAGTGACGCTGCCGAATTTGTCCGTATGGCGCTTGTTCGCTGCAAACCGATACTCGACAAATTCGCGCAAGCTGATTAGTGAGCTGAGCTTATATTCGCCGTCGGGAATCCGAGCGTTGCCATGGACGGGCACCTTAATGCTTGCGTATTCTCCGACATCGGCCCCGACAAACGCGAGCACTGCGCAAACGCCGAAGAATACCGCCTTCAATTTACTACCCGTTATGCCGAGTTGGTAACACCCCAGGAATTGCAGGAGTCCTGTGAAGCCACCGAAAATCAGACCGCTGACGGGAATGGTTGCCCAGGCGTACAGATGCACGAAGTCGCGCAGAAATGGCGTGGCCCCGACAATTACGCCAGCAACGATACTCAAAAGTCCGACGAGTATGCTTAACACGCGTCCTCCATTATTGCCAAAAAGGACACATTGTATCGCTTCCGCTGCTCCTTAGTCCTCGACATTTGCGTCCTGTGGGACTCCCGCCAAGGCTATTTGCCTTCTTGTTCTTCCCGCAGGATGCGTTGCTTCTCCAGCCAGTCGGCCACCGGGCCGCGGGCGTCGATCTTGGAGATGTCCTTTGCCACGCCAAGATTCAGGCCAAGCAGGAAGGGAATCGAATCCACCGGCACTTCCGGCAAGTAGTCCGCCATCGCCCGCATGAAACGCGGCGACTCAAGCACCTCCACCACCTTCCCTCCGCTCATGAACTGCAGGATGCTGGTCATGCTATGCCCGCCGCCGATCGAGCGGTAGACAAAGCGGTTGAAGGCCTTGTCCAGCGCCTTGAAATCCAGCTGCTCCTTGGTCATCAGGCTGGCCAGGTAGTACAGCCCTATCGCGGTGCGGAAAAAGCCGGTGGACTCGCTGGCCGTCAGCCCGCAGCGGGTCACCGTCAGGATCTTCTCCTGTAAAGCAGCGTCAAGTTTTGGGTGGTGTGCTTGCATGTCAAAGGAACTATATAGCACTTTTGTCCAGATTTGTTCCTTGCGCGGGGGTATCAACCTTGTTACCCTTGAAACTTTAGTGCTAAACCAACGCCGGAAGCGCACTTTTCGTTCCCCGGAAAGTGCATCCTGGGGCGCTGAATGTGCGGGCTATCGCATACGGGCAACCGATATGTCGCGCATTCAATACAATGCCATCATGTGAAAAGGGGTTAGCGGAGCCACCATGCAATTGCGCATCAAGAATTTATCGAAGACCTATGCCAATGGGGTCGTCGCGCTCGACAATGTGTCGCTGACCATCCCGTCCGGCATGTTCGGCCTGCTGGGCCCGAACGGCGCCGGCAAGTCGACCCTGATGCGTACCTTGGCCACCCTGCAGGAATGCGATTCCGGCTCGGTGTTCTTCGGCGACCTCGATGTGCTGGATGAAAAGGACGAAATCCGCCGCCTGCTCGGCTACCTGCCGCAGGACTTTGGCGTCTATCCCAAGGTCACCGCCTATGAAATGCTGGACCACTTCGCGATCCTGAAAGGCTTGTCAAACCGTGCCCGCCGCCGCGAGGTGGTCGACGGCCTGCTGCAGCAAACCAACCTGTTCGAAGTGCGCAACCAGCGCCTGGGCGGCTTCTCCGGCGGCATGCGCCAGCGTTTCGGCATCGCACAAGCCCTGCTGGGCGACCCGAAACTGATCATCGTCGACGAACCGACCGCCGGCCTGGACCCGCAGGAACGCGTGCGCTTTCACAACCTCTTGTCCGATATCGGCGAAGACCGCACCGTCATCCTGTCGACCCACATCGTGTCCGACGTGGCCGACCTGTGCGCCAATATGGCCATCATCAACAAAGGCAAGCTGATGGTGGCCGGCGCAACCCAGCAACTGATCGATGACGTCAGCTGCAAGATCTGGGCGCGCTTCATCGACAAGAAGGAGCTGTCGTATTTCCAGCAGCGCCATGCCGTGATCTCGACCCGCCTGATGTCCGGCCGCACCCTGATCCACGTCTACAACGACGACGATCCAGGCGACGGCTTCGAGGAAGCGCTGGGCGACCTGGAAGACCTGTACTTCGCGACCATCCTCGGCCGCCACGACGTCAGCAAAGCCTGCGACTGACCGGGGCCGCCATGTTTGCCATCGCCCTTTTTGAAGCGAAGCAGCGCCTGAAGCTGTTCTCGACCTGGGTCTACTTCGGCATGTTCCTGCTGCTGGCCGTCCTGTGGATGGCCGCTGCCGGCGGCGTGTTCAAGGAAGCCATCGTCAGTTTCGGCGGCCGCGTGTTCATCAACGCGCCGCGCTCGATCATGCTGACCTCCTCTTTCCTCGGCTGCATGGGCGTGATCATCGTCGCTGCCATGATGGGGCGCTCGGTGCAACAGGACTTCGAGTACGAAACGCACCACTTCTTCTTCTCCGCCCCGATCCACAAATTCCAGTACATGCTGGGCCGCTTCCTCGGTGCCTGGCTGGTGCTGTGCGTGGTGTTTGCTTCGATCCCGCTGGGCGTGTGGCTTGGCACGCAAGTGCCGGGCATCGATCCCGAGCGCCTTGGCCCGTTCAACCTGCTGCATTACCTGCTGCCTTACGCGCTGTCGCTGCTGCCCAACCTGTTCATCTTCGGCGCCATCTTCTTCGTGCTGGCGGCGCTGACGCGGCGCATGCTGCCGGTGTATGTGTCGAGCGTGGTCATGCTGGTCGGCTATATCGTGGCGCCAGGCCTGGCGCGCGACCTTGACTACAAGACCCTGGCGGCGCTGATCGATCCTTTCGGCACGACCGCAGTGATCCGCCTCACCGAATACTGGCCGATCGCCGAGCGCAATGTGCGGCTGGTGCTGCCGGAGGGCGTATTCCTGCTGAACCGCGTCATCTGGTCCTCCTTTGCCCTGGTCGCGCTGCTGCTTGGCTACTGGCGCTTCCATTTCGTCAGCACGGTCGATAGCGGCGCCGCGGCGCGCACCGACAGCGACGTGCCGGCCAGCCTGACCCAGGCTGCCGTCTCCACCAACGAAAAGCCGGACTTCAAGGCCCGCAGCCTTGGCCTGCTGCTGATGCGCTTCAGCTACCTGAACCTGCGCGAGACAACCAAGAACATCTACTTCTTCGTCATCGTGCTGGCCGGCGTGCTGACTATGTATGCAGGTTCGCTGGACATGGGCTCGATGTACGGTACCGGCACCTACCCGGTCACCTACCTGGTGCTGGAAATGGTGACCAACACCTTCTCGCTGTTCATGCTGGTGGTGACCACTTTCTATGCCGGCGAAATGGTGTGGCGCGAACGCGAACACCGCATGTCGCAGATGCTGGATGCAATGCCGGTGCCAAGCTGGCTGCCTATCCTGTCCAAGCTGTTTGGACTGATCGGCGTGCAGGCGCTGCTTCTATTCGTCGTGATGCTGGTCGGGATGTCGATCCAGCTGTTCCGCGGCTACTTCAACCTGCAGCCCGGCCTGTATTTCGAATGGCTGTTCACCGTGCAGCTTCCCGCCTGTGCACTGATCGCCGTGCTGGCGATTGCCACCCAGGTGCTGGTAAACCACAAATACGTGGCTTATTTCGTGATGATCGTCTACTACGTGGCCACGATCGCCTTCGCCACCCTGGGCCTGGATCATCCGCTGCTCATGTACGGCGTAACGCCTGAACTCCCCTACTCCGACATGAACGGCTTCGGCCACTTCATGGCGCGTGAACGCTGGTTCGAGCTGTATTGGGCCGGAGCAGCCGTGATGCTGATGGTACTGACCGTAGTGTTCTGGCCGCGCGGCACCAACGAAGAATGGCGCCAGCGCGTCAGCCTGGCGCGTCATGCGCTGACATTGCCGGTGCTGGGTGCATTCGGAATTGGCCTTGCGCTGTTCCTCGGCGCCGGCGGCGTACTAACCTACAGCCTGTGCGTGAGCAACTTCAAGACACACTACGGCCGCGACGCGCTGCGTGCCGACTACGAGCGCAAATACAAGCAGGTGCTGGAAGCTGCGCAGCCGCGCATCGTCGATGTGCGCCTTGGCCTGGACATGTATCCCGAACAGCGCACGCTGAAGGTGAAAGGCTGGTACCAGCTCGAAAACAAGACCCGGCAGCCTATCAACACCATTTACGTGCAGCAGGATACCGATGCCGACCTGCAGCCCTTGCAGTTCGGCCGCAAGGCATTCCGCGTGCTGAACGATACGGAACTGGGCTTCTACAGCTATCGCCTGGAACAACCGCTGCTGCCGGGCGAAAAGATCACGCTCGACTTCGTCCTGAGCTACGAACCGAAGGGCATCTTCAACCTCGGCAAAACCACGCCGGTGATGAACAACGGCACCTTCTTCAACAACACGGTGCTGCCGCACATCGGCTACCAGCGCCACGCCGAACTGACCGACCCGCGCGACCGCAAGAAGCACGGCCTGCCGGCACAGGAACGCAAGCTGCCGCGCGACGATCCGAAAGGCCTGTCCAGCAACTACCTCGGCGCCGATGCCGACTGGGTCGGCTTTGAGGCGACCTTGGGCACCTCGGGCGACCAGACTGCCGTGGCGCCGGGTTCGCTGGTCAAGGAGTGGCGCAAGAACGGCCGCCGCTACTTCCACTACAAGATGGAGCAGCCGATCCTGAATTTCTACGCCTTCCAGTCGGCCCGCTACGCGGTCAAGCACGACTGGTGGCAGGACGTAGGCATCGAGATCTACTACCAGCCGGGCCACGAATACAACCTGGACCGCATGGTCAAGGGCGTCAAGGATTCGCTCGACTACTACACGCGCAACTTCAGCCCATACCAGCACAAGATCGTGCGCATCGTGGAGTTCCCGCGCTACGAGCGCTACGCGCAATCGTTCCCGAACACCATTCCGTATTCGGAGGCGGTAGGCTTTATCGCGCGCGTGGACGACAAGAACCCGAAAGACATCGACTACCCCACCTACGTCACGGCGCACGAAGTGGCGCACCAGTGGTGGGCGCACCAGCTGGTGGGCGGGAATACGCGCGGCGCCACGGTACTGAGCGAAACCTTGGCCGAATATTCCGCGCTGATGGTGATGAAGAAGAGCTTCGGTCCGCAGCGCATGCGCCGCTTCCTGCGCTATGACCTGAACAAATACCTGTTCGGCCGTGCTACCGAAAACAAGAAAGAGCTGCCGCTGGCCGATAACGAAGACCAGGGCTACATCCACTACCACAAGGGTAGCCTGGCCATGTACCTGCTGGCCGACATCGTGGGCGAGGCCAAGGTCAATGAACTGCTGGCGGAACTGCTGCGCAAGTATTCTTACCACGGCGATCCGTATCCCAGCGTAACGGTGCTGGTGGACGGTTTGCGCCGCATCGTGCCGCCTGACCAGGCTTACCTGGTCGATGACCTGTTCAATTCCATCGTCCTGTTCGACAACCGCATGGTTGCCGCCACCGCCGAAAAACGCGCGGACGGCAAGTACGACGTCACGCTGACCGTGCACGCCGCCAAGCTGCGCTCGGACGAACTGGGCGCGGAAAAAGAGATTCCAGTGCACGACCTGATCGAAATCGGCGTCGACGACAAGGATGGCAATGCCCTGCTGCGCGAACGCAAGCTGGTCGACCGCAACGAATCGACCTTCAAGCTGGTGGTCAACGGCCGCCCGGCCAAGGCAGGCATTGATCCCGACAATAAACTGATCGACCGCAAGCCGGACGATAACCTGGGAAATGTGGAAATCACGTCGCGCTAAGGTGGCTTAACGGTTAGACAGCGCACTTTACTCCGCGCCCATGCTTGCTAAGCTTTCCCCCAACTGAAAGCGAGGCAATCATGGGCATCCTGAGCAAGATTTTCCACAAGATTTTCCCGTCGTCGCATCAAGAGGCCGCCCCATCACCGGCCTCTGGTGCGCCCTCAACCGCCGCCAGCGGCCCCGCCGCAACGCCGGCGCCTATCCCGACCCAGCCGGCTCCAGCGCCAGCCGCTGCGGAACCGGTCGATGTCGAAGCCATCCTCAATGCCAAGGCCGCCCAGGCCGGCCAGCCGCTGAACTGGCGCACTTCGATTGTCGACCTGCTTAAGCTGCTGGACATCGACTCCAGCCTGCAGGCCCGCAAGGAGCTGGCGCACGAGCTGCACTACACCGGAGATACCGGCGATTCGGCGGCCATGAACATCTGGCTGCATAAGCAGGTCATGCACAAGCTGGAGGAAAACGGCGGCAAGGTGCCCGCTGAGCTGAAGGGGTAGAATGGCCGGATGAATTCCATCCGACGCGCGCTTGCCGGCGCCTTACTGGCAACTTGCACCCTGCCGCTGCTGCCTGTGCACGCGGCCGACAAGACCTATGGCACCCATGGCATGGCCCTGTTCGGCGGGCAGGAAGGCTTGTACGCCTCCCACCTGCCGATGTTCCATGCCCCGCACGACTACCAGGTCATCCTGCAAGTCCACATTGCCGACCAGGCCACCGATGCCGCCCTGCGCACGCGCCTCGACGGCAAAGACATGCTGTGGACCATCGACCCGGAAAAGTTCGAACTGAGCACCCTGGCGCCGGAAGCCAGGGCGCCGCGCAAGGAATTCAAGGCCGACCTGGTGCAAGGCCACTTTGAGCGCGGCGGCAGTACCCAGTACAAAGCTGCCACGGTAGTAATCGACAAGGTGCTGGTATTCCGCCAGCTGGACGACAAGCCGCGCAACGCCGGCATGGCGCGCTATATGCAGGTCGGCAGCGGCGCCCAGCGCTTCCTCGTCAAGGAAATCGACAGCCGCCCAGACTTCGACCATATCGTGGCTTACCACGCCGCGCCCGGCGCTCCGACCGCCCCGGTCCAGGTACGCAAATGGGGCATGAAGGCAGCCGGCAACGATGCCCTCGCGATGGCGCTGAAGGCCAATATGGCAGCCATCGGCGGCACCATCTACTTCGAAACCGGCGACCTCAAATGAGCGTGCCTCAGGCATACGAAGGGCTGTGGCGCCGCAAGGGCATCTGGCGCGCCAACGGCAGCAGCGACCTGGTGACGCCGGTGTGGTGGTTCCAGGCCGCCGATTTCCATATCGACCTGCGCATTCCGGTCGACCGCAAGGCCACTACCGGCTTTGCGGGCACCACGGTGGTGGAAGGCGAGCGCTGCGAATGGCGCCCGGAAATCGCCTATCCTTTCGTCAGTCCCGAACTGGACGCGGGCTTCATGCGCTTCGACAGCGAGGATGCCTTGCACGAGGCAGGCGTGGATGGGACGTACAAGGAAGACTGGTGGCGCGAAGCCGGCGGCCCGGTGAATGCCGGCCGCACCATGCTGGAAGACGGCCGCATCCAGTACGAAATCGCCTGCGGCGAATTCCTCGCCCGCGCAACGGGCAAGCCGCACAAGGCGGCCGAGATCACGATCTGGCGCTGCACGCCTGCCGGCCTGTGGCGCGTCATCGCGTCCACCACGGCGGCACGCGAAAACGTGCTGGTCGAAACGCCTTAAAGACTCAACAGGCTGCCGCTTCGGAACGGCTTGTTGCCGGCGATTTTGGCCACATTCATGCCGCGGATGACGTAGCGGTGCGACAGGCGCGTGAACAGCACGCCGTCTACTTCCGCTTTCAGCTGCGTGGTGTCGCCGCTGACCGGGTCGAGCAGGTCGGCAATCACATCGCCGGCACGCACTGCATCGCCGACTTCCTTCAGGTAGACCAGCATGCCGGCATGCGGTGCATCGAGGCGCTGCGTGCCTTCCAGCGGAGTCGGCGCACAACCCTGCTCCGGCACTTTCACATCACCTGCATCGACGATGCCTCGCACGTGGAGGTAACCGATGATGGCATCGGCATCGCGCGCCGCCAGCTCATAGCTGACCGACACCTCGCCCCGCAGTTCGACCGTCGCCGCCATGCAGGCGGATGGAATCGGGTAGCCTGGGCCAAAGTGCCCGGCCAGGTCCCACCACAGGCGGCTGCATGCTTCATCAAATGGTTCACCGCCCGCGCCAGCGGTATGCAGCACCGCGCAGGCGCCCATCAGGTTGGCCAGCGGCTGGGCCGTCTCGCACAGCGAGCTACCGACATACAGGTGCAGCTCGCCCTCGTTCTCGCAATGCAGGTCGAGCACGATATCGGCGTCGATGGCCATTTCAAGCAGCGACTTCTTGAGCGTGGTGGCATCCGACGTGGGCTGCCACTGCCCGACCAGCTCGCGCAGGTGGCGGCGGATGGTGCGCACATTAGCATCGGCATCGCTGCCCAGTTGCCCTTCCAGCCTGGCCTTGAGCTGCTCGAAATAATGCGGATAGCCGCGGTTGAAGTTGATGCCGTTGCTCAGGTCAAAGCGCCCGAACGGGCGCTCGTTGATGACTTGCGCCAGCCCGATCGGGTTGGCCGCCGGCACCAGGATCACCTCCCCCTTCACCTTGCACGCCGCGTCCAGCGCCTGTAGCCGCTGGCGCAGCTCGTGCGCCACAAGCATGGCCGGCACCTCATCGGCGTGCAGCGCCGCCTGGATATAGGCCTTGGGGCCGCCCGGCTTGCCGAAGTGGTAGCTGGTCAGTTCGTAGTACACCGTGCCGTATGGCGCGGAGAGCGGATGTTTGATGGTTTCCATGTCTGCCATCCTACCAGTTCATGAGGCAAGGCGGCACCAGCAAGACCAGCGCCAGGACCAGGTAAATGAGTTGCAGCGGCACCATCCAGCGCGCCCAGGTCAGCCACGGAATGCGCGCCAGCGCCAGCACGCCGACCGTAATGCCGGAAGTCGGGATCATCGGCGTGGTGAATTCGCCGAACTGGAAAGCCAGGATCGCGGTCTGGCGCGACACGCCGACCAGGTCTGCCAGCGGCGCCATGATCGGCATGGTCAGCGCGGCCTGGCCGCTGCCGGAGTGGATAAAGAAGTTGATCACCGATTGGATCAGGAACATCTTCTGCGCCGAAAAGATCGGCGAAGAGGATGCCACCAGCGGCATCAGGCCATGCAGCATGGTGTCGATGATATGGGCGTCGCGCGCCAGCACCATGGTACCGCGCGCCAGCGCGATCACCAGGCCGGTGCCGACCAGGTCTTTCGAACCCTGCACAAAGGCCGCCACTGCCTCATCGGAATCGAGGCGGCCGATCAGGGCCACCACGATGGTCATGGCCAGGAAGAGCGCGCCGATCTCCTCGATGAACCAGCCGAACTTGACCACGCCGAACACCATGCCGCCCAGCGTGGCGGCAAACACCCACAGCACCAGGCGATGGCGCGCAGTCATCCCTTCGAAGCCGCTGAAGTCGACCACGCCTTCGGCGCGCTTTTCGATATCGAGCAGATAGGTCGGGCTTTTTTCGGGATGGCGCTTGATGCGCGCCGCGTACCACATCAGGAACACGATGGTGACCACGGTGGCAATCAGCCACACGATCACGCGATAGCCGATGCCAGAGAACAGCGGCACGCCCGCAATGCCTTGCGCGATGCCTACGTTGAACGGATTCAGGAAAGCGGCGCAGAAGCCGACCTGCGAGCCGAGGAAGGGAATCGACACGCCGGTGATGGTGTCATAGCCGAGTGCCAGCGCCAGCGGCACGAAGATCAGGATGAAGGGAATCGCCTCCTCGTTCATGCCAAAGGTGGCGCCACCGATCGAGAATAGCGTGACGAACACCGGGATCAGGGCCATGCGCACCACGTTCGAGCGCGAGTGCGCCCTGGCGATGGACTTGATCATGGCATCGATGGCCTGCGTTTTGTGCAGCACATTGAAGGCGCCACCCGTCAGCATCACGAAGCCGATAATCAGTCCTGCTTCCGCGAAGCCCTTGATTGGCGCCATCAGCAGCGCCGCCAACCCCTGCGGCTTGCTTTCGATGTAGTGGAAGCTGCCCGGATCGACCAGTTGCTTGCCGTTGACGAGATGGGTTTCGTACTTGCCGCCCGGGACCAGCCAGGTAGCCAGCGCGATCAGCGCCAGGATCATGAACAGCAGGACAAAGGTGTTTGGGAGCTTGAGCTTCTTCATTGGTTGGGATACAGGTAATTGCAGCTTTGGTCGGCCGGATCGCGGGCCAGGATGCGGTCGTACAGGCCGGTTCGCTCGGTGACGGTGCGTTCGACGTCTTCCTGCAGCAGCAGGCGCGCGGCGACCTGGCGCGCGGCGGCGGCACGGGTGGCGGCGATGAAGGCGTCGCGGGTGGCGTAGCGCGCCTGAAGGCTTGGGCGCGGGTCGTTGGCGGCCTTGCGCTCGGCTTCGGTGCGGGCGAACGGGACGAAACTGCCGTCGTAGCGCGACGTGGCCCAGGCAAAGCCGGTCTCCGGCGCGCGCAGGTTCCAGCCGGTGTGGGTGCCGAGCGGCGCCTGCAGTTCAACAAGGCGCACGCCGCCGCGGTCGTTGCCGTCGGCGTCCGGTGCCGGAACGCGGGTCTCGAACGCCATTTTCTGCGCCGGCGGCACCAGGTCGGCAATGCCTTGCGACAGGAAGCGCGCACCGTAATCCAGGCGCGGCTCGCGCAAGTTCTGCTCCGGCGGCGTGAGGCCCGGCACGGCGGGGAAAGCCTTGCGGTAAGCATCGACCGACACCAAGGTGCCGTCTTCCAGGCGCGGATAGGCGCTGGCGGGCGGCGGCGTACCTTTGCTGGTCCAGCCATCCAGCGCCAGCATCAGGGCGCGCAACGAAAGGTAGTAGTTGGTGGTCGAAACGCAGGCGGTAAACGGAGCGCGGGTGCGCGAACGGCCGACATAATGCTGGGCGCCCATCAGGCCGTACACGCGCACGTTGGGGGCCGGAGCGACGTCGCCCACGCCATCCGGCGCTGTGGTCAGCAGCGATGCGCCGCGGTTCCAGAATTCGGCCGAGGTGTTCGCGATCAGGAGCTTCGGCGCCCGGCCATACTTGTCCTTGGCGTGGTCCAGTGTAGAAGCCACGCGGCCGGTCACCGGGTCGCGCGTCGGCATGCTGGTGAACGGGAAAGCGTCGGTCGGGTAATCATGCTCTTCCAGCATCGACGGATGGCGCGTGACTTGGACGAAGCGGCTGTTGAAGCCGCCCGAGCCACCGGCGCCTGGCACTTCCAGCAAGGCGCCGTCGAACACCATGCGACCCTGTTCGTCGAGGTTCAGGCCATCGTGCAGCATACGGCCGATCAGGCGCGCCGACTGGCTGTAGCCGAACATCAGCATCGTCTTCGGCAGCGAAGCGCCTTCCACCTGGTTATCGCGGAAATACGCCAGCAAGTCGCGGATGCTGGCCAGCCCGGCGCCGGTCACTTTCGGATCTTTTGCCTCATAGCGTACTTCGTAAATCATGCCGGGCTGGAAGCCACCTTGCAGCTTGATGCGTCCCGGGCCGCCCGGCTGCTCCGGCGCCACGAATTCCCAGCGGCTGCGGTCGACCGGGCGGCGAATGTCGCCCTGGTGCGTGCGTTCGGTCAGCACGGCTTCGGGATCGTTCTGCGTGGCAGGCTCATAGCCAATGCCGCGCAAGCCGGCGTAGCTTGCCACCTCCGTGGGGGCGTCGACGATAAATTCGTTCGAGCTCAGGCCGCGCGGGCCTTTCACCACGGGCGCCTTGAATATGAGGGGCTTTACTCCGGCGGGCGATGGCGCCACGTCCCAGGTCCAGGCCGAGAACAGCATGCTGAAACCGTGGCGCATCATGAAGCCGTCGCCGGCATCTTCCGCCGTCGTGGGGTCGTTGTTTTTTGGCGCCTTGCCATTGAGCTGGCCCAGCACGACGATATTGCCGCGGTTGTTGACGTCATACACCAGCGTGCCGGTCTTGCCGCTTACAGGCCGCAGCAGCACGAACTCGCTGGAGAATCGCACCATGCCGCGCTTGTCGCGCGGGGCGCGCTTCAGGTCGACGATAGGCAGGTTGGCGGTGGCCTTGGGATTGAGCGAGAAGTAAGCGATGCCGCGCAGCTTTTCATACTCGCCGGCCTCGCCGAACTTGACGCCCGGTGCGAACGGCACGCGTTCGGTGATCTCGATGCGCTCGACAGCAGCCTGCGATGCGCCGGTTGCAAGCATGATGGCAGCGATCGCCGCCCAGCGGGATTTCTTCATGGTGTCGAATAAAGTAAAACGGGACCGCGCGGGTCCCGTTGGTTTATTCCGCTGCGGCGGTTTTCTTGGCGGCTGCCTTTTTCGCTGCCGGCTTTTTGGCTGCAGCTTTTTTGGCTGGAGCCTTTTTCGCCGCTGCTTTCTTGGCGGCTGGCTTGGCGGCCGGTGCTGCCTCGGCCGCGCCCTCTGCGCCGTCAGCCTTCGCTGCCGTCTTCTTGGCCGCAGCACCCGGTTTGGCCTTGCGCTCCTCGAACTCGAAGCTGATCTTGCCATCCTTGCCGCGTACCAGGAAGGCCTTGAATGGCCGGCGGGTACGCTGCGAGATAAAGCCCGGCAGCAGGTCGGTCTTGCCTTCGTTGAGCAGCTTGGCCATCTGCTCAGGCAGGATCTCCTGTTGCAGGATGATGCGGCTGGAACGGAAGTCGCAAGTCTTTGGCTTGGCTACCTGGTTTTCGCAAGTATAGGCCAGGCCCATCTCGTACACGCCGCCGGCGCATTTCGGGCAAGGGCCGAGCGGCGTCTGACCGGTGAAGTCGACGCCTTCGCCGTCTTCGCCTTCCTCGTCGTTCTGGCCGAAGTCGAACTCCAGCTTGAAGTTCTTGATTTCTTCATCCTTCACGATGCGCAGGATGGCGGCGAACGGACGGCCCATCTTGGAGCGGAAGCCCTGCAGCGGGCCGATGGTTCGGTCGCGCAGCAGCTGTTCCACTTCCTCGATTTCGAACTGGCGGCCGCCAGGCACCTTGGTCATCGAGAATTCGCACTTGGTGCAGGCGAAACGGCGGTAGTTTTCCTTGACCACGCCACCGCAGTTCGGGCACGGCGTCTTCAGCGTTGCGTAATCGCCCGGAATGGTGTCGTTGTCGTATTCCTTGGCGCGCTTGACGATGATCTGGGTCATCTGGGCGATTTCGCGCATGAATTCTTCACGCGAGATCTTGCCCTTTTCCATCTGCGACAGCTTGTATTCCCATTCGCCGGTCAGTTCCGGCGCGGTCAGTTCGCTCACGCCCAGGCCGCGCAGCAGCGTCATGAGCTGGAACGCCTTGGCGGTCGGCATCAGTTCGCGGCCTTCGCGCAGCAGGTATTTCTCGCCCAGCAGGCCTTCGATGATGGCCGCGCGCGTTGCCGGCGTGCCCAGGCCCTTGCCGGCCATTGCATCGCGCAGTTCGTCCGAGTCGACCAGCTTGCCCGCGCCTTCCATTGCCGACAACAGCGTCGCCTCGGTGTAGCGTGCGGGCGGCTTGGTCACCAGGCCGTTCGGCGTGACTTTTTCGGTCAGGACTTTCTCGCCCTTGGCCACCGGCACCAGGTTGCCGCCGCTGCCTTCCTTGTCGTCGTCGCCGGCTGCGTCCTTGCCGTAGATCGCCATCCAGCCCGGATTGGTCATCACCTTGCCTTCGGTCTTGAACTGGTGGCCAGCCACTTCGGTGAAGCGGGTGGTGACCAGGAATTCCGCGGCCGGGAAGAACACCGCCATGAAGCGGCGGGTCACCAGGTCGTACAGTTTCTGTTCCGGCTCCGACAGGCCCTTGGGCTGGATGCCGGTCGGGATGATCGCGAAGTGGTCGCTGATCTTGGTGTTGTCGAAGATGCGCTTGTTCGGCTTGACCCAGCCCTTGTCCAGGATCTGCTTGGCGAACTGGTTGTAGTTGTGGTTGTCCTTCAGGACTTCCAGCGTGTCCTTGACGGTCGGCAGGTAGTCTTCCGGCAGGTGGCGCGAATCGGTACGCGGGTAGGTCAGCACCTTGTGCTTCTCGTACAGCGCCTGCGCCAGGCCCAGGGTATTCTTGGCCGAGAAGCCGAAACGCGAGTTGGCTTCGCGCTGCAGCGAAGTCAGGTCGAACAGGCCGGGCGACATCGAGGTGGTCGGCTTCGATTCCTCGGTGACGTTGCCCTGCTTGCCCTTGCAAGCCAGCGCGATCGAATCGGCGGCTGCCTTGCTCCACAGGCGCTCAGCCTTCTTTTCCGGATCGTTCTCGTCCTTCTTGAAGCTGGTGTCGAGCCAGCGGCCTTCATAGATGCCGGCGGCGCACACGAACTCGGCGCGCACTTCCCAGTAATCGCGGGAGACGAAATTCTTGATCTTCTCTTCGCGCTCGACCACGATCGACAGGGTCGGCGTCTGCACGCGGCCCACGGTGGTCAGGTAGAAGCCGCCCTCTTTCGAGTTGAAGGCGGTCATGGCGCGGGTGCCGTTGATGCCGATCAGCCAGTCCGCTTCCGAGCGGCAGCGCGCGGCATCGGCCAGCGGCAGCATTTCGTCGTCGCTGCGCAGGTGGGTGAAGCCGTCGCGGATCGCGGTAGGCGTCATCGACTGCAACCACAGGCGCTTGACCGGCTGCTTGGCTTTCGCATTCTGCGCGATCAGGCGGAAGATCAGTTCACCTTCGCGGCCCGCGTCGCATGCGTTAATCAGGGTGGTGACGTCCTTGCGCTTGATCAGCTTGTTCAGCACCTTCAGCCGCGATTCGGTCTTGGCGATCGGGTTCAGCGCAAAGTACGGTGGGATCATCGGCAAATGGGTGAAGGTCCATTTGCCGCGCTTGACGTCGTGCTCTTCTGGCACGGCGATTTCCAGCAGGTGACCCACTGCGGAAGACAGCACGTAGTCGTCGGATTCGAAATACTCATCGTGCTTGCTGAAGCCGCCAAGGGCTTTCGCGATGTCGTTCGCGACAGAAGGTTTCTCAGCGATGATGAGGGCTTTACTCATATTTATAGTTCTCGTCGGTGTATGCGGCAGCGCGCATAATACAACATTCGCAAGTAAGCGCTGGCTTGCGGCTTCATATGAAAGCCACAATGCTGCAAATATTATTACGGAAACGGCCGGCGTTGGGCAACGCCGGCAAGAGTGTGCTTAGTGCAACAGGCGCGGCGCCTGCTCTTCTTCGGCGCCAAACAGGTCGTCGAACATCAGGGCGTCCGGCTCCTTGCCCTGGCTCCACAGCAGCATCAGCACGATAATCTTCAGCTTGCCCAGCGACACCGGGGCCTCGTCCAGCGCCAGGGCGCGTTCGATGACGATTTCGCGTTGCAGCGGGGACAGCAGGCCGGCGCTCTCCAGGAACTGGATAAAGCCGACGGCGGGCGTACCCAGTACGTCGAGCTCCTGGCGCACGTAGAAGCGCGTGCCAGAAGATGCGGCCGTCAGCGACTGCTCGACGCCAGCCATGGCGGCGAGGTCATTCAGCCAGACCAGCGCCTCGGAAATCTCTACATCGTCGAAACCGACTGCGGAGAGTTTCTTTGCCAATGCTGCGGGTTCAGGGCAGGCATCAGGGCGGTAATAGGTCTCGTACAGGTAAACCAGGATGTCAAACATGGCGCTACTTTAGCAGCATCTGCGAGCCGGGCACAAGCATAACGGTGGCTCAGGGGCCTTTCACCCGCTGGAAAGCACCGCCGGGCAGCCTTTCCACCACACCGGCCAGCTCCAAAGCAAGCAAGCTTGCCTGCATGTCACTTGGCGGAAGTTGCAACCTTGTTGCAAGCTCATCGGCGCCGATCGGATCATGGCCAAGGGCGGCCAACAGCCAGCCTGATGCCTGCTCCATTTGCACGGCCGTGGCGCCCGGCAACGGCAGGCCGAGGTCTTCCAGCAAATGTTCCGGCGTGGCGACCAGGCGCGCGCCCTCTCTTATTAGTGCATGGCAGCCGACCGACTGCGGCGATAGAACCGAGCCGGGCAGCACGAAGACCTCGCGCCCGGCATTGATGGCCGCATGCGCGGTGATCAGCGAGCCGGAGCGGGCGGCAGCCTCGATCACCAGCGTGGCACGGGTCATGCCGGCGATGATGCGGTTGCGGATCGGGAAGTGCTGCGACTGCGCCACCGTGCCCAGGGCGAACTCGCTCACCAGGCAGCCCTCCTGTGCGATGCGGTGGGCCAGGGCGGCATTGCGGCGCGGGTAGATGCGGTCGATGCCGGTGCCGATGACTGCCAGCGTGTTGCCGGGCCCGGCCAGGCCGCCTTCATGGGCAGCGGCATCGATGCCAAGCGCCAGCCCGGACACCACCAGCATGCCGGCGTCGGACAGCACGCTGGCGAAGCGGCGCGCATTGGCCTTGCCCTGCACGCTGGCGTTGCGAGCGCCCACTACCGCCACAGCCTCGCGCCGGAGCAGGCCCAGGTCGCCTTTGGCATACAGCAGCAGCGGCGGGTCGGCGATGTGCTGCAAGGTTGGCGGATAAGCCGGGTCGCCAAACAGGACCAGGTGGTTGCCGGGTTGCGCGGCCCACTCCAGAGATGCTTGCGCCAGGGCGCGTATGCGCTCCGGCATGGGGCCGGCAAGGCAGCGCGCTGCCGCCAGCGAGATTTCACCCTCGTCGTCGCCCGCCGGCGAACGCCCTGGCTGCGCTCGCCCTGGCCGCGCAATATCGGCATCGGAGCGCTCCAGCGCGCACAAAGGCAACGGAGACGCGTCATCCTGCGCTGGCGGCGCAAGGAGGCGGGCATCGGCGGCGGTGAAAACTGCTTGGGGAGAGTGGTAATGCTGGAGCAGCTTGAAGGCTCCGTGGCGGCCGACGCCTGGCGTGTTCGCCAGGCGCAGCCACATCGCCAGGCTCTCGAAGTCCTGGTGGGCGGGGTTTGGGGCATCCGTGACTTGCACGGCCATGGAATTTACTCCGCTGTCTTGGCGATATCCCCCACAACGACAGGTTCAGTCACCTGCATGATCAAGCCATACGATACGTGCTTGAACACACGGAAGATAAACAAGCTGCCCACGCGCTCATCCGGCAGCTTGACCATCGGTTTGCGCAGATTGAGCACGCCTTTCGACGCGCCCGGATCGGGCACCACGTCACCCTTATGGTATAGCTGCAGCACGGATCCGATATCGAGTCCGTCAAGCTTTCCGCGATTAATGCTGACAACCTGGTTCTGGCCGGCATGCGTGACGCCGCCATAGACGGCCAGCACGCTGGCGTTGACTTCGACTTCCGGCGGATGCGGAACATAGTTCTGCATTGGCATCGGCGGCATTGCCATCAGCAAGTCGCCCTTGCCCATTTCTTCCTTGGCGCTGGCGACGATGAAGGTATGCACGTCGCTGCCCGCTTCAGCCTGGGCTTCCAGCTTCAGGGTGCCGAGGTAGAACGCTTCCAGCGCGATGGTCTTCTTGGTCACCGGGTCTTTCAGCGGTTTACCCGGACGGAACACCTGGAACGAAGTGTTTCCTTTCAGGTCGCCGCGCACATAGGCCTTGTCGTCCTTGCCGATGAAGACACGGGCGCCACGGGTCGCAATGATGCGCGGGGCATTTTTAAGTTCATCTTCTTCGATGATCAGCGGTTGGCTGAGGAAGGGCTCGATCACGCCGGACGGGATCGACTGGACGGCGTCCTTGCCCAGGCCTTCGGTGCGCAATTGCGGGCCGAGGCGCATATCGCCGGTGGTGCCGTCGCCGCCTACCTTGTTGCCAAGGCGCAGGCGGCCGGCCGCGCGGTCGAACCAGACGATCTGCCCTGGATAAATCCAGTGCGGATTGGCGATTTCTTCTTTATTCATGCCCCAGACCTGCGGCCAGCACCAAGGCTTGTCGAGGAAGGTTCCGGAGATATCCCACAGGGTATCTCCCTTGACGACGGTATGGCTATCCGGTGCGTTCGGCTTGAATTCACAGACGATGGTCTTGGCATGGGCCGGAACGGCCGTCACACCGCAAAACAGGGCTGCGGCCAACAGGCGGCTGCTGCTTGTGCTAAAATTTTTCATTGATATATCCGTTAGGTGCGGCAATGACGGAAGGCCACAAAGGCTTGCCTCACTGAAATCAAATTCTGCCCATATTACCCTGATCAAGCAAGGAATTCGTGTCACAGAAGCAATCGTGCACGCATAATATGCGCCGTTTACCGCACAATCATTGTCGTTTAACTAAGATTCTCCCGTGAAACTGAATATTCTCCGCTACCCAGACCCTCGCCTGCACAAAATTGCGAAACCCGTTGCCGTGTTCGACGAGCGCCTGGCCAAACTGGTGGAAGACATGGCGGAAACCATGTATGACGCACCGGGCATCGGCCTGGCCGCTACCCAGGTGGACGTGCATGAGCAGGTGATTGTCATCGACATCACGGAAGACAAAACCGGCCTGACCGCCTTCATCAACCCGGAAATCCTGTGGTCGAGCGAAGAAAAGCAGGTTTACGACGAAGGCTGCCTGTCCGTGCCCGGCATCTACGACGGCGTCGAACGCCCGTCGGCGGTGAAAGTGCGCGCTTACAACGTCAAAGGCGAAGCGTTCGAAGTCGAAGCCGACGGCTTGCTGGCAGTCTGCATCCAGCACGAAATGGACCACCTGAAAGGCAAGGTATTCGTCGAGTACCTGTCCCCCTTGAAACGCAATCGTATCAAGACCAAACTGCAAAAAGAAGAACGTGGCATTCAGCGCGAAGAAGCGCTGCGCGCCTCTGGTCGCCGTTACTGATACCCGCGGGGGAAGCATGAAAGTGATCTTCGCCGGCACGCCTGAATTTGCGGCCGTTGCCCTCCAGGCCCTGCACGAAGCAGGTTTCGAGATTCCCCTGGTACTGACCCAGCCTGACCGCCCGGCCGGCCGCGGCATGCAGCTGCAGCCGTCGGCGGTCAAGCAATACGCCGTCAAGCACGGCATCGAAGTACTGCAGCCGCTGTCGCTGCGCATGGACGCCAAGGACCCGCAGCGCGCGGCGGAAGCCAGAGCCGCCCACGAGCGCCTGCTGGCCACCGACTACGACGTGATGGTGGTGGCCGCCTATGGCCTGATCCTGCCGCGCTCCACCCTCGACATCAAGCCTTGCCTGAACATCCATGGCTCCCTGCTGCCGCGCTGGCGCGGTGCCGCCCCGATCCATCGCGCGATCGAAGCGGGCGATGCGGAGACTGGCGTCACCATCATGGAAATGGAAGAAGGCCTGGACACCGGCCCGATGCTGCTGATCGAGCGCACCCCGATCACGCCCCAGGACACTACCGCCACGCTGCACGACAAGCTGGCCGCCATGGGCGCCCAGATGATGGTCAAGGTATTGCACAAGATGGAAAAAGGCGTGGTCGAAGCCGTGCCGCAGCCAGAGCAAGGCGTCACCTATGCCAACAAGATCCTGAAAGAGGAAGCGGTGCTGGACTTTACCCAGCCTGCACGCGAAATCGGCCGCAAGATCCGCGCCTTCAATCCCTTCCCTGGCGCACACGGCGAAGTGAATGGCACCGTGATCAAGCTGTGGGGTGCTGAAGTGCTGAACGAAGTCAGCAGCGCTGAGCCCGGCCAGGTGATTGCCGCCGACGCACAGCACGGCATCATTGTCGCTTGCGGCGAAGGTACGTTGCGACTGACGCAGCTGCAAAAACCGGGCGGCAAGCGCCTGCCGGCCGCTGAATTCATCAAAGGCTTCCCGCTCGACGGGCAGCGCTTCCAGTAAATGGACCAACTCGCGGCGCTGCGCGCGCTCCGCCGCGTTGTTGAACTGGGCAGCTTTACGGCTGCCGCCGATGCCCTTGGCATTTCCCACACCATCGTTTCGCGCCAGGTGCGCCAGCTCGAAGAACACCTCGGCGCCCAGCTCCTGAACCGCACCACGCGCCGCTTCGCCCTGACCGACGCCGGCCGCGAATATTACGAATCCACCCGTGAAGTGCTCGACCTGCTGGACGAAGCCGACCGCAATGTCGGCCACCACCAGGCCGAACCCACCGGCGCACTGCGCATCAATGCGCCGATGGCCTTCGGCACCATCGAAGTAGCGCAATGGCTGCCGGGCTTCATGGCGAAGTATCCCGGCGTGCAGGTGGACCTGGTGTGCAACGACCGCATGGTGGACTTGATTGAGGAAGGTTTCGACGTCGCCCTGCGCCTGGCGCGCGACCTGCCAGATTCAACGCTCGTCGCACGGCGCCTGGCGACCAGCAAGGTAGTCCTCGTGGCCAGTCCCGGCTACCTGCAGGCGCATGGCGCGCCCAAGGCACCCGAAGACCTGGCGCAGCATAACTGCCTGGTCTACACGGCGGCTGCGCGCGCCAGCGAATGGAAACTGGTCGGCGCGGACGGCGCGGAACACGCGGTCACCGTGCACGGCACGCTGCAAGCCAACACCAACGTCGCCCTGAAAGCGGCCGCGGCGGCAGGCGTCGGTATTGCCAACGCCGCCGCCTTCATCGTGCGCGAAGAACTGGAGCGCGGCGCCCTGGTGGAAGTCCTGCCCGGCTACACACCCAGGCCGCGCGAGCTGTACGCCCTCTACCCGCAGAACCGCCACCTGTCGCCCAAGGTGCGCGCCTTTGTCGACTACGCCGCCAGCGTTTACATCAACATCTTCTGAACCGCACGGAACTGCTGCGTAAGGCCGCCCCAGCCCCAAGCCGCCGGGCGCGCGTCGTCAATGTGGATGTAGCTGACTTCATGCAGTTCGCCGAGCAGCTCCTGCAGGTCCTTGTAGACCGCCGCGATATAGGCCGACTTCTCATTGGCGGTATTGGTCTCGTCGGTGACCTTGATGTCGAAGAAGAAGCTGGCCTTGCCCAGCTCCGCCAGCGACTCGCCGCCGACAAACCACTGCTCGCGCGGCGTGTAATGCACGGCGATCGCGGTCAGCGCAGGCGCCTTGTGCAGGATTTCGCCGGTGTGCTTCATCAGGATGCTGGTGACTTTTTTTGCAGGCACTTGTTCCGGGGTGCCGCTGACGGTGATATTCAGGATAGGCATTTTGAAGCTCCTTCAAAGTGGTTGGTTGATGGAGCCATCTTAGGGCGGACACAGACGCATTGGTAGCACTCTGGCAACACATGATTTGTGCAAATCCAGCACAAATGCACGGAGTTGATGCCGTTTCCGAATAAGCAAATACCGAATTTGTCTCGGCGGCAGGGGGCGGTGGCCGGGGGAAAATGCTGCTTTGCCGTATAATTTCAGGTCCACGTTGCCCAATCCGCGATATCAAAATGACTAACACGACCCGTCCAACCTCCAAGACCGAAGCCCAGTTGCGCGAGATCCTCGCGAAACGCATCATGTTCCTGGATGGCGCGATGGGTACCATCATCCAGCAGTACAAACTGGACGAAAAAGCATATCGCGGCGAGCGCTTCGCCGATTTCGCCGCGCCCGAAGGCAGCGGTCATCGCGAGCTGTTCGTCAAAGGTAACAACGAGCTGCTGACGCTGACCCAGCCCCAGGTGATCCAGGAAATTCACGAGCGCTACCTGGCCGCAGGGGCGGACCTGATCGAGACCAATACCTTCGGCGCCACCTCCATCGCGCAGGACGACTATTTCATGGCCCACCTGGCCTATGAGATGAACGTGGAAGCGGCCAAGTTGGCCAAGGCTGCCACCGCCAAGTATTCCACCGCCGACAAGCCGCGCTACGTCTGCGGCGCCCTCGGCCCGACCCCGAAGACCGCTTCGATTTCGCCGGACGTGAACGACCCCGCCGCGCGTAACGTCACTTTCGACCAACTGGTTGCCGCCTACTACGAGCAGGTGCGCGGCCTGGTCGACGGCGGCGTCGACGTGCTGCTGGTGGAAACCATCTTCGACACCCTGAACTGCAAGGCAGCGCTGTTCGCGATCGACCAGTACTTCGACGAGCGTCCCGAAATCGAGCGCCTGCCGCTGATGATCTCCGGCACCGTCACCGACGCCTCCGGCCGTATCCTGTCCGGCCAGACCGTGCCGGCCTTCTGGAACTCGGTGCGCCACGCCAGGCCGCTGACCATCGGCTTGAACTGCGCGCTGGGCGCAACCCTGATGCGCCCATACGCCGAAGAACTGTCGCAGATTGCCGATACCTTCGTCTGTATCTACCCGAACGCCGGCCTGCCTAACCCGATGAGCGATACCGGCTTCGACGAGCTGCCGGAAGACACTTCGCGCCTGCTGCGCGAGTTCGCCGACGCAGGCTTCATCAACGTAGCCGGCGGCTGCTGCGGCACTACGCCAGACCACATCGCCGCCGTCGCCAAGCTGCTGTCGACCGCCAAGCCACGCGCCCTGCCCCACGTTCCGGTGGCACAGCGCCTGTCCGGCCTGGAACCGTTCACCATCGACGACGACTCGCTGTTCGTCAACGTCGGCGAACGCACCAACGTGACCGGCTCCAAGGCCTTCGCGCGCATGATCCTGAACGAGCAGTACGACGAAGCGCTGTCCGTGGCGCGCCAGCAGGTGGAAAACGGCGCCCAGGTCATCGACATCAACATGGACGAGGCGATGCTGGATTCCCAGGCCGCCATGACCCGCTTCCTGAACCTGATCGCGTCCGAACCGGATATCTCGCGCGTGCCGATCATGATCGACTCCTCCAAGTGGTCGGTGATCGAAGCAGGCCTGAAGTGCGTGCAGGGCAAGGCCGTGGTGAACTCGATCTCCATGAAGGAAGGCGAAGAGGAGTTCATCCGCCAGGCAAAGCTGTGCCGCCGCTACGGCGCCGCAGTGATCGTGATGGCCTTCGACGAAACCGGCCAGGCCGACACCTTCGCGCGCAAGATCGAAATTTGCGAACGCGCCTACAAGGTGCTGACCGAGAAAGTCGGCTTCCCGCCGGAAGACATCATCTTTGACCCGAACATCTTCGCCATCGCGACCGGTATCGAAGAGCACAACAACTACGCCGTCGACTTCATCGAAGCCACGCGCTGGATCAAGAACAACCTGCCGCACGCGAAGATTTCCGGCGGCGTGTCGAACGTATCGTTCTCCTTCCGCGGCAACGACCCGGCGCGCGAAGCGATCCACACCGTGTTCCTGTACCACGCCATCAAGGCCGGCATGACTATGGGTATCGTCAACGCCGGCATGGTAGGCGTCTACGACGACCTGCCGGCTGAATTGCGCGAACGAGTCGAAGACGTGGTGCTGAACCGCCGCGAAGACGCCACCGAGCGCATGATCGAATTCGCGGCGACGCTGAAAGGCGGCGCCAAGCAGGAGGCAGCCAACCTCGAATGGCGCAACGCGCCGGTCGAGAAGCGCCTGGCTCACGCGCTGGTGCACGGCATCACCCAGTTCATCACCGAAGATACGGAAGAAATGCGCCAGCAGGTATTCGCCTCCGGCGGCCGCCCGATCAATGTGATTGAGGGCCCGCTGATGGACGGCATGAACATCGTCGGCGACCTGTTCGGCCAGGGCAAGATGTTCCTGCCGCAGGTGGTCAAGTCGGCGCGCGTGATGAAGCAGGCCGTGGCCCACCTGATTCCTTATATCGAAGAAGAGAAGAAGGCGGAAGAAGCGCGTACCGGCATCGTGGCCAAACCGAAGGGCAAGATCGTCATCGCGACCGTGAAAGGCGACGTGCACGACATCGGCAAGAACATCGTGTCCGTTGTCCTGCAGTGCAATAACTTTGAAGTCGTGAACATGGGCGTGATGGTGCCCGCTTCTGAAATCCTGGCGCGCGCCAAGCTGGAAAACGCCGACATCATTGGCCTATCCGGCCTGATCACGCCTTCGCTGGAAGAAATGGCCCACGTCGCGAAAGAGATGCAGCGCGACGAGCACTTCCGCATGATGAAGATTCCGCTGCTGATTGGCGGCGCAACCACCAGCCGCGCCCACACTGCCGTGAAGATCGCTCACAACTACGAAGGCCCGGTAGTGTACGTGCCGGACGCTTCGCGTTCCGTCTCGGTCGCGCAATCGCTGCTGACCGACGAGCAGCGCGGCAAGTTCGTGGAAGAACTGGACCACGATTATGCCCGCATCCGCGAACAGCACGCCAACAAGAAGGCGCTGCCGACCGTGTCGCTGGAAGCCGCCCGAGCCAACAAGGCCAAGCTGGAATTTGCACCGGTGCGCCCGAAGTTCGTCGGCCGCCGAGTGTTCAAGAACGTGGACCTTGCGGCGATCGCCGAGTACATCGACTGGGGTCCATTCTTCCAGACCTGGGACCTGGCCGGCCCCTTCCCTGCCATCCTGAGCGACGAAGTAGTCGGCGAGGCCGCATCGAAAGTATTTGAAGAAGGCAAGGCGCTGCTGAAGAAGATCATCGAAGGCCGCTGGCTGACCGCCAACGGCGTGATCGCGCTGCTGCCTGCAAACACGGTCAACGAAGACGACATCGAAATCTACACCGACGAGTCGCGCTCGGAAGTGGCCTTCACTTACTACGGCCTGCGCCAGCAAGGCCTGAAGCCTGTGATCGATGGCGTGCAGCGCCCGAACCAGTGCCTGTCGGACTTCATCGCACCGAAGGATTCAGGCAAGCAGGATTACATCGGCATGTTCGCTGTGACCGCGGGCTTGGGCATTGAGAAGTACGAGAAACGCTTTGAAGATGCGCACGACGACTATTCGTCGATCATGCTGAAAGCGCTGGCTGACCGTCTGGCTGAAGCCTTTGCCGAGTACCTGCACGAGCGCGTGCGTAAAGACCTTTGGGGCTATGCCGCCGATGAAGCTCTGAGCAACGAGCAGTTGATCAAGGAAGAGTACCGCGGCATCCGCCCTGCCCCTGGTTACCCTGCCTGCCCTGAGCACACTGTAAAGGCCGATGTCTTCCGCGTGCTGAACGCTAACGAGATCGGAATGGAACTGACGGAATCGTTCGCAATGTTCCCGGGCGCCGCCGTGTCGGGCTTCTACTTCGCTCACCCACAGTCGAAGTACTTCACTGTTGGGAAGATCAACGAGGACCAGGTGGCAGACATGGCCTCTCGCCGCGGTGTCGCCAAGGACCAGCTGGAGCGCTGGCTGGCGCCGAACCTCTAATCGCAACGGAGCCACTCACCTGAGAGGCTCCGTTCGTGCAATGGCAGCCCCCTCGGGCCCAGTTGATCCCGGGGGGGTAACGATCAAGCGGAATAGGCCTCGAGCAATATGGTTGCCTGTTCGTCAGACAACTGATAAAGCAACGGCTCGATCGCTGAGTATTTGCTCTCTCTATCGTGAGCGAAGCAATGGCCAGAGCCAATCGCAGAAAGCACGAGCAAACAACAGATAACAAACTCTCGCTCATGTCCTGGCTTGATGGAGTTAGCACCTAACTCAACTACTTCCAGCGGAAACCAGTATTCGCCTTCCTTGAATTGTCCGTTCCGCGCAAAAACCAACTCACTTAGCTCAGCATAGTGCTTCTCTTTGTCTTGGCCATAATCAAGACCAGAGATGAACGCCAATTCAGCGGGAGTAGCTGTGTACAAGAATGGGTGCATGACATCCAGTTCAAACTTTCGCTTGCCACGATGCTCCGCGCAAGGAATCATCTGGCAATAGAGCTTATTTCTCTTTCGCGCCTGCTTGAATCGACAAGCGCATGTTCTCATTCAACTGATTGAAATCCCGCACCAGGTCATCGCATACGCCCTTGCTTGCCCTGCACTTCACATCCATTTTCACGAAGACAGTGCCGTCCTCCGCAACGATCTCTCGTCTGACCATCGACGGATATGATGGATGCTTCTCCGGGGCAAAGGACCAGATCACATGCGACGCTGGTTCATAAGCAATGGTCCAGCCACCTTGGATACTTTTTTCAACACCTGGATTTAAACGCAAAGCCGCCAAGGCTTCTGCCGGCGACTTGTATTCGATTTCTGAACGTTCAACCTCAGGCAAAGGTGCCGCTTGAACATTCATGTAGCCGCAGGCTGCGAATGAGACTGCAAAGAAAATCTTCAACCGTTTCATTCTTTTCATATTCCCAATGCCGGTGTCTGATTAGCGTGCTTGTGCCCGGAAGCGCCAGATCGCCAGCGCCCCGAACACCGCCGCGAACGCAAGCTGCACGCCAGCCGTCTGCAGCGCCACATCCATCCCAAGTCCGCGCCAGGTCATGGCGTCCAGCCCATCAACAGCCCAGCGTGTCGGCACCACAACGGTCAGTTGCTGCATCCAGGTAGGGAACACGAATGTCGGCACCCAGGCCCCGCCGAGCATCACCAGGATCAAGGTCGCGAAAACCGCCAATCCCCGTGCCGCTTCCGGCGTCTTGCCAAACGCCGCAATCAGCAGGCCGAAGGAAGCTGTCATCAGCGCAAACGCCACCACGACCAGCGCGAAGCCCACCACATTGGTCACCTCCACTTTGAACATCAGCATCGCAGCAAAGAAAATCGCCACCATCAATCCCGCCGCAATCATGGCGCCCGACAGCGCACGTGAAAGCAGTACTTGCGACATGGTGATCGGCGCCGCCAGCAAGCGGTTCCAGATGCCCATGCGGCGCGCCAGCAGGATGCCGATGCCCACGTCGATCCCCATGAACAGGATGAACTGCACGCCCATGCCTGCAAACGCGTGCGCGTAGGCGTTGTACTTCGGTCCGGAACTGAGCGCTTCGTCCTTGGTGGTGAACGGCACACTGAGACCACCGCCGCCGCTCGACTCCTTGGCCGGCTTGGCAGCTTCGCGCTCCTGGAATTTCTTCAGGCTGCCCAGCAAGCCAACCAGCGCTTCCTTGTCTTCGCTCGCGGGAGATGCTTCGAGCTTTTTCAGGCTGTCATCGGTAAATTTGGCGCCGGTCGCACTGCCGCCCATCACCTCGCCGGTCACGCCCTGCATAACATGCTGTGTCAGCAGACCTTTCACCATCGCCAGCACGGTCGATTGCGAAGGGTCGTAATAGACGGGCAGTTCCGGCTTGCTGCCGGACTGGAACAGCGACTGGCCAGCCGCATCGCCGAAGCCGGCCGGGATCACCACGGCCACCATCAGCTTGCCCGCGCGGACTTTGTCCTGCGCTTCCTGCAAGCTCATTTCCTTGACCGACAAGTTGGCATCGGCCTTCAGCGAATCGCCAACCTTGCGGCCAATCACGCTGCTGTCCTGCTGCACCATGCCGATCTCGATCTTGCTGTTGTTGCCGCTGCCGGAGCCGCCGAACAGCGAGCCAAAGAAGGCTGCCAGCACAATTGGCATCAGCAGGTTAAGCATCAGCGCGCGCTTGTCATTCAGGTAGAGGATCAGGTCCTTGCGGATCATTGCAATAATTGCTGTCATCGGAATTCCTTAGTCGCGCAGGGTGCGGCCGGTCAGGGAAAGGAAGATGTCTTCCAGCTTGGTGCGTGCGGTGGCGAAATGGGCCAGCGTGTGTCCCTGCTCGTCCAGCCAGCGCAGCACCGGTGCGGCATGGGTGGCGCCGTGCAGGCTGATGTCCAGCGAGACGCCATCGCGGCGCACGCCGGCGACGCCCGGCAAGCCGGCCAGCGAGGCGACCAGCAGTTCCGCCGGCAGGATATCGGTGTCCGCCAGTTCCACCTGCAGCGCGGCTTGCGTCGGCAGGCGGCGGTACAGTTCCGCCGGCGGCGCATCGGCCAACACCTTGCCGTGGTCGATGATCACGATATGGTCCGCCAGCCGCTCTACTTCTTCCATGTAATGGCTGGTGTAGATCAGGGAGCGGCCCTGCGCCTTCAACGCTTCCAGGGTATCGAAGATGGCGTTGCGGCTTTGCGGGTCGACGCCCACCGTCGGCTCGTCGAGAATCAGCAGTTGCGGATCGTGCAGCAGCGCCGCGGCAATATTCAGGCGACGCTTCATGCCGCCTGAGAAGGTAGAAGGCTTGTCCTTGGCGCGATCCGACAAGCCCACCAGCGCCAGCACTTCTTCTGCACGCTTGTTCAGCGCTGCGCCCTTCAAGCCGTACAGCGCGCCAAACAGCTTGAGGTTTTCGATTGCCGGCAGCTCTTCGTAAAGGGCTAAGTCTTGCGGCACCAACCCCAGCTTCTGCTTGGCTGCGCTGGCGCCTTGCGTCACCGGTTCGCCATCCAGCGTAACGGAACCCGCGTCGGGCTTGATCAAGCCGCAAATCATGCTGACCGTCGTCGACTTGCCGGCCCCGTTTGGACCCAGCAGTCCAATGGTCTGCCCGCGCTGCACCTTGAACGAAACGCCATCAACCGCGCGTCGCTCGCCATAAGACTTGCTCAACCCACTGACACTTAACACTCTTCGTCCTCCGGAAAAAAAACGGCGCCGCTACTGCGGCGCCGCTATCGATGCTTACACCTCTACAGGGCGTATCGCACCACGTTGTCACTCCATTCGAATGCCGACATCTCCAGTTCCACCAGTTCTTCGGTCGAAATCGCCAGGTCGGCCAGTGCCGGCAAGATGCGGGTATCCATATCCTCCAGGCGCTCGATGCATTCGGCCAGCTTGAGCAGGTCGCCGAAGAAGCCGCCGCGGAACACCAGCGCTTCGCCCACCTCATCACCCATCGGGATCTGGGCCAGGATCTCCTTCATCGGGATGCCGAATAGCGTATCCATCAACGACATGATGCCGACCGTGAAGGCGATATCGGCCACATGGCGGTGCGCCGGGCGCAGTTTGGTGGCCAGCAGTTCCAGCAGGCGGCCGCGCGTGGTGGCCAGCATCAGCAATGGCGTCATCGAATGACCGCGCTTGCCCGGCTCTGCGTACAGCATGATCTGCAGCCAGCGCTGCAACTGGCGGCGGCCCAGGATATGCACCGCCTGGCTCAGCGAATCGATGCGCTGGCGGGCGCCGACCGCCGGCGTATTCACCAGGCGCAGCAGGTTCAGCGCCAGCGACACATCCTTCTTGATGGCGCGTTCGATCTCGGCATTGTCTGCCTCCGAGGTCACGAGGGTCATCAGTTCCATGACCGCCATTTGCGACGGCGACAGCTTCTTGCCGCTCATGATGACCGGCTTGGCGAAATAATAGCCCTGGAAGTAGTCGCAGCCCAGGTCCAGGCAATTCTTGAATTCGTCGCGATTCTCGACCTTGCACGCCACCAGCTTCTTGCCGTCCTGCTTGATGCGCGGCGCCAGCCTGACCAGGCCGTCCAGCGGCATGTCACGCATCGACAGCTTGACGTATTCCACCATCGGCATCAGCGCAGGCAGTTGCGGCGAATCCGGATTGATGTCGTCCAGGGAGAAGCGGAAACCGTGGCTGACCAGCTCCGACATGCGCGACAGCACCTCGGGCGCCAGGGTATTGGCAGCGCTAACTTCCAGCACCAGCTTTTCGCGCGGCAGGAAGCCGAAGATATCGCTCAGGATAGCGTCCGAATCGACGTTGACGAAGCCGATGGCGTCGCCAATGGAGCGTTCCAGCCCCAGTTGCGCGGCGTGCGCAATGACCGCAGCGGTAGCGGACAGGGCCGAAGTATTGATGTTGGCAGGCCCAACCGGAGCGTTGCGAAAAAGCAACTCGTAACCGAACAAGGCCTGGTTCCGGTCCAAGATCGGCTGCCGGCCCAGATAAAATTCGCGAACTTTCAGGCTCTGGGAGGCCGCATCGTTGCTGGAAAGGTCGATCATAGGGAAATTCCTGACGTGTCCTGCCATTTTGGCATCAAATCTTGCCGGTGTCTGTTAAATTTTCTCGAAGTCCCGTTTCTGCGGCAGGCCATCCACAAAGCATTTCATCTCGCCCGGCGCGAACGCAGTCCATTGCTCATTAGTAGTTAATGGCTGGGTGACGATCACGGCAACGCGGTCGTTCGGCGTGGTGACCTGGGAAAAGTCCACGCTCACATCCTCGTCCGACAGCTTGACTGTGTCGAAGGGATACTGGCGCACGATGTAATGCAGGTGGGTCGAGCAATGCGCGAACAGCGCACGGCCATCGGAGAGCATCATGTTGAAGGTGCCGTGGCCGGCGATGCTGCGCACGGTCTTTTCGATCTGCGCGCGCAGGATGGGCAGCGGCGGACAGGTATCGCCAAAGCGCTCGCTCAAATCCTGCAGGATCAGGCAGAACGCCCGCTCACTGTCGGTGGTGCCGACCGGACGGAACGGCCCATGCAGCACTGGCGCGAATTCCTTCAGGTCGCCGTTGTGGGCAAACACCCAGTAGCGGCCCCACAGCTCGCGCACGAAGGGGTGGCAGTTCTCCAGCATGACCTCGCCCTGTGTGGCCTTGCGGATATGCGCGATCACGTTCTTCGACTTGATCGGGTAGTTTTTGATCAGTTCTGCAATCGGGGAATGAATCGCGGCCTGGTGGTCAACGAAATGACGCACGCCGGCGCCTTCGAAAAAGGCGATGCCCCAGCCGTCATGGTGGGTATCGGTCTGCCCGCCGCGCAGGGCGAAGCCGGTGAAACTGAACACAATGTCCGTCGGGACATTGCAGTTCATTGCAAGTAATTGGCACATCCCACAACTTTACCATGTCGATAGGGCCAGGCAGACCCACATGCCCAGCACCGCGACGAAATTGACCGTGAAGACAAGGCCGCGCAGCCTGATATTCCTGGTGAAGACCTGCACGCCGGAATGCGCGACACGGCCCGCGACGAAGACCCACGCCAGCACAAGCTGGCGAGCATCGAACGCATGCTGCGCAATCAGCAGCAGGCATGCTGCGTAAAAGAACAGCGGCCATTCGAACTGGTTGGAGAGGTTGGCGGAAATGCGCGGCTCAAGCTCCGCGAAGGGGTTGGAGCCATCGGGGTTGCGCCCCACGCCCCATACTGCGGGGGCACGGGCGATCGTGAGCAGGACATACAACAGGGCCGACAGCGCAACGTGCGCTGCCATTGGATAGATCAGGGGATTGTCCATTTTTAGTGAATCAGACTCGTTCCGACAGACCGCGCCAGGCTTGTTGACCCGCTTATCCGGCCCAGTTATGCTGCTTTTCTTTTAACCCGGATTCTAGCTTGATTTCACCTTACAACGCTCCAGCGTCCACATTTGACGATGAATCGATCGTCGAGGACAGCCTGCGTTGGCGCGGCGCGCTCTATTTTGCTGTAATCCCGATCCTGTTTGTGATTCTCTTGGAAGGCAATGAGATTTATAGCAGGAGCCGGTACGGCCCGATCTACTGGAACTTGAGATTGATCGAACCGTTGCTGCTCTGCGCGCCGTTGTGTCTGCTAATGGCCGCGACCGGATATGCCGTCGCGATCAAGTGTTTGAACAGAACCATCCGTAGCGCTATGTTGCTTGGATCCGTAGTGGGCATGGGCTGGTCACTTTTTGTGATCATAGTCGGAAATACTATCGCCCAGTTGAATGGCGCCGAGCCACTTACGCTTGACCGCATGATCACGCAGGTGAGCGTCATTCCTGCCATTTTCGTGCCGTTGGCCGTGGTACTGTGTGTTTTCACCCGCTGGCGCGGAGCTCGGCTTGGACTCGCTAAATCGCCGGGCATATAACGAATTGATCGCAACCTCGGCAACGGCGAGAATCCGAACGGATCGGTTCATCACTGGTTCCTGCCCAATAGCGCGCTAGCCTGGGCAATCATCTTCCTGATAATCTCTGCAGCGGGCGGCGCGTCCTGGATGATGCCGGAGACCTCTCCCATCAGCACACCGGAGTTGTCAGCATCGCCCGCCCTGAACGCATCCCAGAAGCGCTCGAATTCGACATCGATCGACTTCTCCAGTTCGCGCTCGCGCCCATGCCACGCCGCGACAAAGTCGTTTTTCAGCACACGGACCACGAATTCCGCATTGGGCCAGTAGCGCTTGCGTACAACGTCAACCGAATTGGATTTCAGCGTCGCGTCACCGTCGGCACGAATAATCGCTTGCCGGAAGCCTTCCGGCGCCTCAGATTCAGTCGCTGCAATAAAGCGGGTGCCGACCAGCACACCATCTGCGCCAAGCATCAGTGCTGCCGCCAGTCCCCGTCCATCGCCTACGCCGCCGGCAGCGACCAGCACGGTGTCCGGCGAATGCTGCGCAAGGTAATCGGCCGCTTCAGGCACCAGCGTGAACAAACCGCGATGGCCGCTGTGGCCGCCCGCCTCGCAGCCCTCGGCCACGATGATGTCGGCGCCGGCATCGACAGCCTCGCGCAGGTACTTCATGCCTTGCACCTGGCAGATCAGCGGGATGCCGTGCGCTTTAATGATCGAGGCATGCGGCTCCAGCTCGCCGAAGGACAGCATCAGCACTGCCGGCTGCTTGGCCAGCACCTGCTCCAGCAATTTCGGATCCCTTGCCATCGACCAGGTAATAAACCCACAGCCGACGCGCGTATCGCCCGCCGCCGTGAATTGCCGCTCGATCCATTCGGCATCGCCATAGCCGGCGCCGATGATGCCCAGGCCGCCGGCATTGGTCACCGCCGCTGCCAGCCTGCCGCCAGCCATGACGCCCATCGGCGCCAAGAGGATCGGATGCTCGATCCCGAGCTTTTCCGTAAGCCTTGTCTTCAGTCCCATGCGCTCACCATGACGTAATAGCCATCCGGGTCACGCAGTGCGAATTCCCTGGTGCCGGTGCTTGGATTGACGCTGACTTCTTCCTCGAGTTTGGCCACCAGGCTGCGCGCCCTGGCCAGTGCTTCGTCAAAATCGTCTACCCGGAAAAACAGCAACAGCCCGTTGCCGGGCTGCACGCCAGCAGGACTGGCCAGTGTTGGATGATCATGCGATCCCCATTGGTGCAGGCAGAGCAGGACTGTGCCATCCGGGTCGAGGATCTGCCCAAAGAATTCATGGGCTGGCGCGGTCCTGGGCTGTCCAAACAAAGTCTGGTACCAGGTGAAGCTATTGGCGACGTCGGCGACGCCAATGATTGTCCACGTGCGTTTCATGAGTCCTCCTGATGCAGGTTCGCCTAGCCTGACAGAAAACGCCGCTCCCAAAGTTCCTTCAACCGAGGGTCCTCGTCAACGCGCTTGATCACTGGCGTCATGTTTGGAGCCTCCTGGTAGAACCGTTCACGCCAGGGGCCGAAACGCGAGATCACGGCCACATAGAGATCGAGCACGCTCAAGGTTTCGCCCAGCAGGTACCTGGAAGGACTGAGTTGCGCGTCCATGGTACGCCAGCAAAAGGCGATGCGCTCATGAACCGAGTTTACTACCTCGTCCCTGGCGCTTTGCGACGCACCAATCCTGCTTACGTCCGGCTTGATCCAGTGTAGCGAATAAATTGCTGACGAGACGAAGAACATCCAGCGCAGGAACTGCGCTCGCATGGGATCGGCCGGGCCCGGTGCCAACTTCGCGTTCGGGTGAGCATCTGCCAGCCAAATCAGAATGGCCGCGCTCTCGGTGAGTGTTTCGCCACCAGGCAGGATGAGTGTGGGAACTTGCCGCATCGCGTTTTGCCCTCCAACACGCTTGCGTGCTGCTTCGGACGACCAGGTTTCGCCTTCGATTACCTGGAATGGGATTTCGAGCAGGGCCAGCGCCGCTTCAACGGCAACGGAGCCGGAAGCCGCAGCCCCATATAAAACAAATTGCTGGTTATTGGCCATGGCAGTAAGGCGGGCGATGTCTACAATACTTCGACGCGCCCATGCTCCACAATATGCGCCAAGGCAGACGACAGCGATGCCCGGCCCGCCTTGCTCAGGCTAAAGGATACGACAATCCCCGACCGGCCGATGCGCGCCGCTGCGTCGGGTGTGAACTCGAACTTCACCGCATCCGGCAGCACTTGCGCCCTTTCAATTCCCCCGTAACATGAGTTCGACTGGTCCCCGAATTCGATGTAGTGGACGTTGAGGCCACGCTCCCCAAGCACGTTTTCGACATCGCGTTGAATCAGAAAATAATGCTCATGAACAGCGTCGGCAAATGCGACTGTCCAGATTCCATCGACCGGCGCCACCGAAACTTCCGAAGCAAAGAAATTGAAGCTCTCGACCGGCGACAAGGCATTCGCGTCGCGCGCCAGGCGCCAGCGGCCGCCGGCAAGCTTGCGATAGATCGTCATGCGCTGTCCGGCAAGCTGCATCGTGTCGCCGCCGGAGCGCGGCGTCACACTCAAATAGTCTGCGCTACGCGTGTAGGCGAAATCCCCAGCAACGGCCACCTCTGTCAGCTCACTGCTGCACGTGATGCGAAGCTCTTGATGGGCGCCAGTAAACTTGGCCGAAAAGCCGTCCTTGCCAAGCGGCGCCTCTCCGGGATTCAGGAACACCACATCCTCGGTCATGATGGCAAGCAGGCTGGAAAGGTCTGCCGCATTGACCGCCTTGACCCACATCGCATGCACCTCGCGGATTGCGCTTTCTTCGGCTTCCATCACTTGTCTCCAGTTGCTTTCCAACCATCGGATTCCAACCGTTCGATCGCCTCATTCAACCTGGCCTGAAAGGTCATACGTTGGGTTTCAGTTTGACCTTGAGTGGACTCATAGATGAATTGGGTGACCACCGATGCAATGGCATGTAACGCATCATGCCTCGACAAACCGTCCGACAACAGGCGCGCGACGGCTCGTTTGCTGGGCCCATAGCCAGACGCGAGCTGATTCTCTATTACGACATGGAGAGCGGCATGAGCCTTCATACTCGGCGCTTTTAGCTTCCTGGCGACGTGGTAGCTCCGTACAAGCCGGATACGTTCTCCCTCTGGCAACGCAAGCCATTCGTTTGGATCGGGAGCAGACTCTGGATCGTAGTATGCAGAAGTCATGTGGTCTCCATCAGCGCCCAGGTGTCAGTCACAATCGAGTCCATACATCTGCCTGAATTTTCTGGCCTCGTCGGGAGGCTCTTTCGTCAAGAGTGCGCAGGCGGTGAAGTTGCCGAGCATTTTCTTCCTCGATGCATCGGTATATGTCCAGTCAACGATCATGTTTCGCCCAAACTGAATTCGCTGCCCATTCTTGAATTTCTTCACCATGCGCGGTTCGTTAGCAAGCGTGCCGGTGAATTGGTTGCCGGACCGTTCAAAGTCGCTAACCCAGAAATACTCGGTGCTCTGTCCATCAGATACCTTAACCTTCAAGGCATAACTCGACGTTCCGGGAGCAGGTGCCGATGCGATGCGAAGGAAATTGTCCAGGGTCGCCCGCGCTTTTTCAAACGCCCGTTTCATAGACGGATCGTCGGACTGCACGAAGGCAAGCTCGTCGCGCTCTGCCTTCTCAATTGTGGTTTGAGCGCCCGCGCTGGAGATAGCCAGCGCTGCAAACAGCAGCGCCAATGTGGTTGGTTGTTTTGTCATAATTTTCGGCTCAGGTGCCCCGCTCTTCAAAATTCAGCTCTACCCCATTTCCTGCCGGGTCAGTAAGGAAAACCTGGATCTGCTGCGTAGCCGGGACATGTGATACCCGGTACCGGATTCCCCGAGCGGTAAGCTTGCTCTCATACGCCGCGCGATCACTGCAGCGAAAAGCTGCGTGGTCAAACGTGCCGGATGGCAAAGCAGGCCGGACTTCATCCGGCCCGGCCTCGGACAGGTGCAATACGGCGTGTCCGCCAGCGTAGAGCCAGTAACCGAAGCTACGGAATTGTGGCCGCTGTCCGACTTCAAGTCCCACAAGGTCGCAATAAAAATCGCGCAATTCATCAAGCAGCGCTCGCGGTGCGCGCAAGTTGTAATGACTGAATCCGAGGACTGGCATAATTATCGGCCGTATTGTTTGTAAATTTGCCGCTCCTGGTCCTTCGGAAGCTTGTTCACGAAAGAATCCGCGGGAACGAGAAGGCGCAACCTCTTGGAACTAATATCAAATTCCCCTACATACTGGCGCATACCGATATATAGCTTCTGCTCATCGCTGGAAAGCACCGAGGAATTCGGATAAAGGCCGGTCCATGGCGCCTTCTCCAGGAGGCTGACGATATTGTGCTCTGCATCGATGGACACGAGCGCATCTGAAAGCGTCAACAGCATTGAATTATCGCGACGTACCGACACGGCATATGGTGCAAAAGGGAGCTTAGTGACTGGAGTCGCCATCCAGTAAAGCTGCCCGGGCTCGCGCGCAATGCGAATGACTGAGCCACCGCTCATGCCCAAATGCGCCAGCCCTTCGATTGCGTACACCCCATCGGGCAAGGTGATGAAGTCGACCACTTGATGGTCTGAGATCTTGTATTCGCGTCTGCCGTCAGCGCTAATCCAGTGAAGCGATGCGCCGAACTCGCCGCGGTTGAAGCCGATGAGCCAACCGTCGTCCACGCGCTTGAACGCATCTCCTTGCCTGAACTCAAAGCCCTTCGGAGTGAACGGCGGGCGCTCGCCTTTTTCGAACTTCATGGGGGAAACCAGCCTGGCACTAACCTTTCCCTCCTCGACATACACGCGCCACTCATGCATCGAGTAATTGGCAGCAAATTCCCAAACCATCCTGGCACCTTGGTTGGTGCCCGAAGGGATGCTAATCTCCTTCCACAGCGAAAGTTCGCGCGGATAGCTCGGTTCAACGGCAGCAGCAGTCAATGCCAGCGTCAAAAGGCCGAAGGACATGAACAGGCGCCGTATCAATACTTTGAGGTATTTCCCCTCGCTTGCTTGTTCCATCTTGTGCGCTTGAAATCGTTGTCAATTTATAAAGCGCAACTATGCCAGCTAAACAAGCTTTGAACAATCCTGCGAAAGTCGGAGAAAGAGAACCGGGCAGCACCGGCATGGCTGCCCATGGTGGAGCAAGGGAGCGCTCCACGGAAGGATGCAATAGAACTTAGTGCAGCAGCACTGGTTGGCTCATCAGTGCTTCATAGTTGCCCAGGAAGTCATCGATCTCCTCGATGGTGGGCTCGCTGGCAATCAATTCGTTAACGTCGCGGCGGAAGTTCTGCGCCATGACCCCGGCAATGAAGATTTCGCGTTTGCCGCCTTTGTCGACAATCTCGTAGCCGCCGAAGCGCAAGGCTTCCAGGCTGCGGTCTGCGCCAAATTCGACAACACTGTATTGCTCGCTGTTGTAAATGAGGTTCATATGGCTTCCTTCACGTTTCGTTTCCAAACCGAGATGGGGCTGTCCTGGCCATTTTCAAGCGTTCAGCACCGGCTCCAGGCGCAGCAGTGCGTCGTAAGGGGCCGTGGCAAGCATGGCGCGCAGGCTGTCCACGTGGGTGGCATCAGCCAGGCTGATAAAGAGCTGCGCCGGGGGACGGCGCAAGAGACGATTCAATGTAACACGTAAGACAAGATTACCGGCGCAGCATAGGCAGCCGGGGGCGATGCGGTGAACCTGCGGCTGCCATGCTGCAGGGTCACTTTCATCATACACCAAAGGAGAATTACCGTCGGCCAAACCTTCCAGGATGATGGCCGTGGCATGGCCAGGCGACAAAACGGCCGCAATCGCGTTTTCACGCGCTGCGGCCGTCGGGCCTGTTACCAGGGTGGTCGGAATCAAGCCTGGTTCTTTTTGGACAGCTTGCCGGGCTCCACGCCCAGCTGCTTGAGCTTGCGGTACAGGTGGGTGCGTTCCAGCCCGGTCTTCTCGGCCACGCGGGTCATGCTGCCGCCTTCGCGGCCCAGGTGGTGTTCGAAGTACATGCGCTCGAAGGCGTCGCGCGCTTCGCGCAGCGGCAAGTCGAACGACAGGTTGAAGATCGGATTGTCGCCGTTGACGGCGCGCGCCATGCCCAAGTTGTGGGCCACCGGCTGCTGCGTCACCTGCGCCTGGCCGAAACTGGTTTCCTCGACCGGCGCCGGCATCACCGGACGGGTCGCCATCACCGGCGCTCGCACGGCTTCTTGCGCGCGGCTCAGGCCAGCCTGCACCGCCTTCAGCAGCTTTTGCATCGCAATCGGCTTTTCCAGGAAATTCATGGCGCCGATACGGGTCGCCTCTACCGCGGTATCAATGGTCGCGTGACCGGACATCATGATCACCGGCATGGTCAGCAAGCCATCGCGCTGCCATTCCTTGAGCAGCGTAACGCCGTCCGTGTCCGGCATCCAGATGTCGAGCAGGACCAGGTCGGGCGCCCCGGCGGCGCGGGCCTGGCGCGCCTGCTGGGCGTTCTCCGCCAGCGTGACCGCATGACCTTCGTCGCCCAGGATTTCCGAGAGCAGCTCCCGGATGCCCATTTCATCATCAACTACGAGAATGTTTGCCATGTATCCCTTGCCCCTTCCCTCATTTTTATCGCTCTCTACGCAGGCATTCTATACCTGTCGGCACGACAATGATTTTATTAGTCCAACAATATTATGCCAACTACACCGACGCCAACTTTAACAGCAAAATCAGCACCGACGCACCACTACTATCGTCACGGTTCTGGATATCGATCCGGCCCCCGTGTTCCTCGATAATCTTTTTCACCATCGCCAGGCCCAAACCGGTGCCCTTGGCCTTCGTCGTCACGTACGGCTCGAACGCATTGGCCAGGATCTTCGGCATGAAACCGGGGCCATTGTCCGAGATTGAGAGCCGCACTGCAATACGTGTTCCGCCGTCCGCGCTCTGGTAGATGATTCCCTCCGTGACCACGTCGATGCGCGGCTCGCCGTCCGCAGGAGGATGCTCCTGCAGCGCGTCCTGCGCATTTTGCAGCAGGTTGTGGATCACCTGGCGCAATTGTGTCTCGTCGCCCAGGATCATGGGCAGGGCCGGCGCCAGGTTGGCGTGGATGATGTCGTGGCCCTCCCCGCTCACGTACAGGTGCAGGATGTCCTCGACCAGCGTGTTCAGGTCGAGCGGCTGCAGCACGGCAGGCGGGGTGCGGGCGTAATCGCGGAAGTCGTCGACCATGCGTTTCATGGCGGCGACCTGGTTGACGATGGTGGTGGAGGCTTTGTTGAGCAATTCCACATCGGGGCCCGCCAGCTTGGATTCAAGCTTCATCTGCAGGCGTTCGGCTGACAGCTGGATAGGCGTCAGCGGGTTCTTGATTTCATGGGCCAGTCGGCGCGCCACTTCGCCCCAGGCGATCGAGCGCTGGGCCGAGATCACGTCGGTGATATCGTCGAACACGACGATGTAGCCGGTGCCGGTTTCCAGCGGCAGGCGCGAGCCGCGCGTCAGCAGAACCAGTTCGTCGTCTTCCGGGCTGCCAGGCTGGCGCGGGATCTCGATCTGGCGCTGCCAGTGCAGGCGCTGCAGGTTGCGGCCGGCCGCGGTCTGCGCCGATTGCGCCGAGAAGGCATTGATGATGGCGGCGGCGAACTCCTGCATGCCTTCCACTTCGGCCAGCGGCTGGCCGATCAGGGTCACGCCGGCATGCTGCAGGATGCGCTCGACCGAGTCGTTGCAGGTGACCAGGCGGAATTCGGAGTCCAGCACCATCACCCCTGCGGACATATTGGCCAGCACAGACTCCAGGTGGGCCTTGGCGTTCTGCAGTGCGATGCGATTGCGTTCAACGGCGCTGCGCGCTTCGGATAGCTGGCGCGTCATGGTGTTGAAGGACTGGGTCAGCGTGCCCAGTTCGTCCGAGCTGGCCACGATCGGGCGCGGCGACAGGTCGCCCTCTGCCACGGCGCGGGTACCTTCGGCCAGCAGCAGCAGCGGCTGCGCAAGGTCGTTCGCGATCAGGAAGGCCGCCGCGATGGCGCCGAATACTGCCAGCAGCAGGGTCAGTGTCAGCGTTTCGATGTACATCTTGCGCAGGCCGACGCGGGCCACGAAGCGTTCCTTGTATTCCGAGAAGGCGGTACGCAGCATTTCGCCATTGCTGGCGAGCTTTTGCGGCACGGCCTGGATGATTTGCAGGTAGCGCGGCGCCAGGTGCGCGCCGGACGGCTGCACCGGATCGGGAATGGCCATCAGCACGCGCAGGCGCAGCACGCTGTTGGCGTCGAGCGGCGCCGGTTGCGGTGCACCGACGCGATCGTCGCGCAGTTCGCCGCCGCCTTCGTAGGCGGCATAGGACGGCTCGTCCTTGGCTTTGTTCAGCATCACCGCTGTCGGCAAGTCGGCTGACAGGTTGATGCGGCGCTCGCCCATGGCGGACACAATCAGGCCGCCGTCGGCATCGACGATGATGGCGCTCTGGGTCCCGGGATGGCGGCGCACGAAACGCGCCAACGTCGCCGGTGCTGCATAAAACGGGTCTTCGGCCAGTTGGCGCACGGTGCCGCGCGCCTGCGCCTCCAGTTCGGCCAGCGATTCGTCCAATGCCGAGCGGCCCAGGTCCAGGCCGGCGTCCAGCGCTTCTTCCACGCGCACGTTGAACCAGGAATCGATGGAGTGCGACACGAACTGCACCGACACCAGGAAGATCACCAGGCCGGGCAGCACGCCGATGGCTGCAAACAGCACCACCAGCCTGGTCATCAGGCGCGAGCCGAACTTGCCGCTCTTATAGCGCGAATAAAGCCGGAACAGGGAGACGCCGACCAGCAGCACCAGCGCCACTGCGACCGAGGCGTTCAGGCCGAGCAGCCAGCCGTAATAGCGGTCGAAGAAGCCGGAGTTGTCGGAGGCCGATGCGAGCAGGAACAGCAATATGCTGCAGATCGCTCCCGCGACGACAAACAGGTACCTGAGGGCAGATGTCACTTACTCAGCCCTGTACTGGAAGGTTTTTTTGCTTGACGAGAGTCGCCACTCGCTGTTGTTGAAGGCGTTGACCTGGATCGGTTTGGGCAGGTAATCCTTGTCCATGCCCATGCGCAGGGTCACGTTATACGTTTCGCCCACCTTCAGGGCGCCGCGCGGTGCCACTACCCAGCGGGTGGGCCGGCGGATGAAAAACAGGGCTTCGTCCAGCGTCTGGAAAGGCTGGGCAACCGAGCCGATGATCTTGACGTGGTACTGGCGCGTCAGCACGTCGTACCACAATTTATGGGTGCGCTTGGCGGTGACGGCTTTTTCATCGAACCAGTACCAGCGCGGGCGGGTGAAACTGATTTCGGTGGTGAAGTGCAGCGATACCCCCGACTGGACGGCGTCTTCCAGGCCGTGGCTCAGCTCAAAGGAGTAGGCGGAGGACAGGCGATACCCCTCTTCCGCCGCCTCGATATAGGCGCGCGTGATCTCCACCGTCTCGTCGGAGGCGTGGGCGGCGTGCGGCAACGCACACGCAAGCGTCAACAGCAACTGCCAGCAAAGGAGTCGGAGAAATCTTTGGATCACTTGCCTGGTGCTCGTCAAAGGGTTACGCATCTTTCCGGAACAATGCGTAGAACAAACCATCGTGATCCTGCCCGGCGCCGCCCAAAGGCAGCAATTGGCCCGGCGCATCGAGGCGGGTGGCGCGGTTGCGCACCGCGAAAGCGGCCGCCTGCGCCTCGGACTCCTGCGGCCACAACGAACATGTCACGAACAGCAATTTACCATTGGGGGCGAGCATTTTCCAAAGGTTGTCGAGAATTTGCGACGAAAGTGTTGCAAGTTGACGGGTGTCGCTCTTGCGGCGCAGCCAGCGGATATCCGGGTGGCGGCGCACGATGCCGGAGGCGGTGCAAGGCACGTCGGCCAGGATGCGGTCGAACGGCTGGCCATCCCACCAGCCGTCGGCCTGGGCCTCCGCCGGCTGCAGCTTTGCCTGCAGTTGCAGGCGGTCGAGGTTTTCCTGCACGCGCTGCAGCCGCTTCGGATCGGCGTCCAATGCTGTCAAATTGACATCGGCCAGTTCGAGGATATGGCAAGTCTTGCCACCCGGGGCAGCGCATGCGTCCAGCACCCGCATGCCGGGTTGTACGTCCAACAACGGCGCAGCCAGTTGCGCGCCGGCGTCCTGCACCGAAACGTCGCCCTGGTCGAAACCCGGGATCTGGTGCACCGGCACCGGCCTGGCCAGGCGCACGGCGAAGTCGCCGACCTGGGTGGCTTCGATGCCTTCCGCCGCCAGGCGCGCCAGGTAGTCGACAAGCGTGGTGCGGCGGGTGTTCACGCGCAGCGTCAGCGGCGGAGCCTTGTTACCGGCGGCCAGTACCTGCTCCCAGTCTTTCGGGTAGGCGGTGATGACGGAGTCGATCCACCACTGCGGGTAGTTATATTTGGCTTCCGGCTGCTGCAGGGCTTCATCCAGCAATTCTTGTTTCTCGCGCAGGAAACGGCGCAACAGCGCGTTGACCATGTTTTTCGCGCGCGCGGTGTCCGGATGGGAACCGGCGGCGGTGACGGCCTGGTCGACAACCGTAAAGGCTTCGTAAGGGGTCGGGCTGCCGTCGGCCGGGTGCATCAGAGGCAGGGCGACGGAGAGCAGTGCCTGGACCAGCGGATCCGGGGCCTTCGGCGCCATCAGGCCGACCAGGATTTCGCTCAGGGCCAGTTGGCGCATGGCGCGGTAGGCGATGTCCTGGATTGCGCCGCGTGCTTGCGGGCTGGCGTTATTGCCGGTGAATACAGTTGCCAACGCTTGCGGCAACGCGGTGCCCTGTTGGACCTGCACTGCCGCAGTTGCGGCGCCCAGGAGAGCAAAAGCCAGCGAGTCCTGCTTCAGTTCGGACTGGAAGTCGGTTTGTACGCGCGGTTTCAGGTCGCGATGGTGGCTTTCGCGGATGGCCGGCCTGGCTGGCGCACGCGGCGCCGGTGCGTCTGCACCACGCGCCGCAGGCTTGCGGGCAGCCCAAGGCGAGCCGGAACCTGCACCTTCGCCGCCGGCCGAACGGCCAAAATCACGCTGTCCGCGATCCGAACGCGAATCGTTGCGGAAATCGGCGCCTTCGCGCCGGCCGAAACCACGTTGGCCTGCTTCGCCACGGCCTTCATTGCGGCTGTTTTCGCCGCCTGCGCGCGGGCCAAAGCTGCGCTGGCCACGCTCGTCGCGGCCCTCGCCGCGGTTTTCCCGGTCCGAACTCGGCGCAAAGCTGCGCTGCTCGCGGTCGGCACGGCCTTCGCTGCGGCCTTCGCCACGATTTTCGCGGTCAGGACGTGCTCCGAAGCCGCGCTGGGCCCCCTCGCCGCTCGGGCGCGGCGTATTGGCCCGTGGTGCTGATTCGCCGCGCGGCTGGCCGGCCGGACGCGGGCCGGCGGTACGCGGGCGGTCCGAACCAGCGGAGCGCTGTCCGCCATCCCCCTGCGCACGAGGCGCCTTGGCCGCCGGTGCAGCCGGTTTAGCCTTAGGTTTGAGGGATAAAGTTGGGCGCTCTTTCTTAGTCATTGCAATCCTGTCATCGCGCCCGCCAGCCGGCGGCACGGCCATGGGCCGTATTCATCGCGGTAAATCTGTGAAAACCAAGATTGTACCCGGGTTAAGCCCCCTAACCCCTTGTTTCCCCCTGATTTACCCGTTCTTGCAAACAAGTATAATGTTCCTCTTTCAGACGTTCCCGGCTATTCACATGCTCGCCCAACAAAAGCAAGAGATCATTTCCCTGTTCCAGGCCGCCCTCGCGCCGATCCTGGAAGGTTCCGACGTTAAAGCCAACGTGGTGCTGGAGCGCCCGCGCGACGCCTCGCACGGCGACGTCGCCTGCAATATCGCCATGCAGCTGGCCAAGCAGCTCAAGATGAATCCGCGCGAACTGGCGCAGAAGATCGTCGCCGCCGTCCAGGAAAACCCGGCCGGCAAGCAGCTGGTCGCTTCTGCAGAAATCGCCGGCCCTGGCTTCATCAACCTGCGCGTAACCGACGCCGCCAAACAGTCCGTGGTCAAGACCGTGCTGCAGCAAGGCGCCGCCTTCGGCCAGAGCGAATCCCTGGCGGGCAAGAACGTCATCATCGAATTCGTCTCCGCCAACCCGACCGGCCCGCTGCACGTGGGCCACGGCCGCCAGGCGGCGCTGGGCGACGCCCTGTCCTCGCTGTTCGAAGCGCAAGGCGCCAAGGTCACCCGCGAGTTCTATTACAACGACGCCGGCGTCCAGATCCAGACCCTGGCCACCTCGGTCCAGTGCCGCGCCAAGGGTTTCAAGCCGGGCGACGCCGAATGGCCTGAATCGGCCTACAACGGCGACTATATTGCCGATATCGCCGCCGATTTCCTGGCCAAAAAGACCGTTTCCGCCTCCGACGGCCAGCCGGTAACCGGCTCCGGCAACGTGGAAGACATCGAAAACATCCGCGCCTTCGCGGTCACCTACCTGCGCAACGAGCAGGACATCGACCTGCAAGCCTTCGGCGTGAAGTTCGACAACTACTACCTGGAATCGTCGCTGTACTCCGACGGCAAGGTGGAAAAGGCCGTCGAGGCGCTGGTCGCCAACGGCCACACCTACGAAGACGGCGGTGCGCTGTGGCTGCGCACCACCGACTACGGCGACGACAAGGACCGCGTGATGCGCAAGACCGACGGCGGCTACACCTATTTCGTGCCGGACGTCGCCTACCACATCGTCAAGTTCCAGCGCGGCTTCACCCAGGCGATCAACGTACAGGGTTCCGACCACCACGGCACCATCGCCCGCGTGCGCGCCGGCCTGCAGGCCGTCGGCCTGGGCATCCCGCAGGGCTTCCCTGACTACGTGCTGCACAAGATGGTCACCGTGATGAAGGACGGCGCCGAGGTGAAGATCTCCAAGCGTGCCGGCTCCTACGTCACCGTGCGCGACCTGATCGAATGGTCCGGCGGCGGCGACATCACCAAGGGCCGCGACGCCGTGCGCTTCTTCCTGATCTCGCGTAAAGCCGATACCGAATTCGTGTTCGACGTCGACGTCGCGCTCAAGACGTCCGACGAGAACCCGGTCTATTACGTGCAGTACGCCCACGCACGCATCTGCCGCATGCTGGAAAACTGGGGCGGCGACGAAGCTTCCGTGGCCAATGTCGACCTGTCGCCGCTGACCGCGCCAACCGAGGCAACCCTGCTGGCCGCACTGGCCCAGTACCCGGAAGTGCTGGCCCGCGCCCAGGCCGAACTGGGCCCGCACCAGGTAGCGTTCTACCTGCGCGACCTGGCTGCCGCCCTGCACTCGTTCTACTTCGCCGAAAAAGTGCTGGTGGAAGACGAAGCAACCAAGCTGGCCCGCGTGGCCCTGATGGTTGCCACCCGCCAGGTGCTGCGCAACGGCCTGGCACTGATCGGCGTTTCCGCTCCTAACCAAATGTAAGGTCCACATGGCTTTTCGCTCTCCGCGTTCGCAGCAAGGCAATACCCTCGTTGGCTTCATCATCGGCCTGGTCATCGGCCTGGTCATCGCCGTCGTCGTTGCCCTGAGTATCACCAAGGGCCAGTCGCCCTTCACCGACAAGGCGCCAAAGAACGGCAAGCCGACCGATGAAGCATCGGGCCAGATCGCCGATCCGAACAAGCCGATGTACGGCAGCAAGGACGCCGTGAAGAAGGCGAACAGCGAATTCGAGCGCGAAACGCCGAAGCAGGCTCCGGCCGATCAGCTGCAGAAGGTAGTGGACAGCATCCAGGCACAGGGCCAGGCTCCGGCCAAGGCGCCCGCCGCGCCAGCCCCGGCGCCAACGCCGGCACCGGCCACCACCTCGCCGGCAGCGCCACCACCGGTCAATAGCGCTGCGCCACCGGCGCAGGCAGCCGCCCCGGCGCCTGCCCTGCCTGGCGAAGACAAATTCGTGTATTACCTGCAGGCCGGCGCCTTCCGCGAAGTGGGCGATGCCGAGAACACCCGTGCCAAGCTGGCCCTGCTGGGCTTTGAGGCCACGGTTTCCGACCGCGCCACCGACGCCGGCGTGCTGCACCGCGTGCGCATGGGTCCTTTTACCCAGGTGGAAGCCATGAACAAGGTGCGTGCAAAACTGTCTGAAAACGGCATCGATGTTGCCGTCGTTCGCAATCAAAAATAAAGGAAGTCCGAGCAATGAAACTGTTCAAGCAGATCCTGGCCGTCATCCTGTGCGGCGTTGCCTTCAGTGCCGGCGCTTCTCCGGCGGCCCCGGTGGCCGGCACCGATTACGTTGTGCTGCCCGAGCCGCAGGCCGTGGATACCGGCAAGAAGGTCGAAGTCATCGAGTTCTTCGCCTATTACTGCCCCCACTGCTACGCGCTGGAGCCGTCCATGGCGGCCTGGGTCAAGAAGCAGGGCGACAACGTGGTCTTCAAGCGCATTCACGTGAGCCGCGGCCCGTCCGTGCTGCCGCAGCAGAAGCTGTTCTTCGCGCTGGAAGCCATGGGCCTGCTCGAGCAGAACCACGCAAAAGTGTTCAATGCCATGCACGAGCAGGGCAATTCACTGCGCAACGATGAGGCCGTGATCGACTGGGCCGCCAGCAACGGCATCGACAAAGCAAAATTCACCGAGGCCTATAACAGCTTCGGCGTGTCGGCCAAAGTGCGCCGCACGGAACGCATGATGGGCGATTACCGCGTCGACTACTGGCCGATGCTGGTGGTCGATGGCAAGTACATGACCTCCCCTGCCGAGGCCAACAAGAGCATCAAGCCAGTGCCGAGTTCGGCCCAGCAGCACGCCAATGCGCTGACCGTACTGGACTTCCTCGTGTCCAAGGCTAAGGCGGAGAAGAAGTAAGGCTTTGAAGCGCGTTTTCATTACCGGCGCCTCCAGCGGCATCGGGGCAGCACTGGCGGCACACTACGCCGCGCAAGGCTGCACCCTTGGCCTGCTGGGACGCCGCGCGGATGCGCTGCAGGCGCTTGCCGCCTCCCTCCCCAATCCGGAACGCCACCGCTGCTACGCGGCCGACGTCACCGACCATGCGGCGCTGCGTAGCGCGGCGGAAGCTTTCCTCGCCGACGCCGGCGGCTGCGACATCGTCATCGCCAGCGCGGGCATTTCGCACGGCACCATCACCGAACTGCCGGAAGACTTGCCGGTCTTCGAATCGATTATCGCCACCAACGTCACCGCAACCGTGGCGACTTTCTCGCCATTCATCGCCGCCATGCGCGCACAGCGATCGCCGGCGCGCCTGGTCGGCATTGGCAGCGTTGCCGGCGTGCGCGGTCTGCCGGGCGGCGGTGCCTACAGCGCCTCCAAGGCTGCGGTGCGTGTGTATTGCGAAGCGCTGCGGGTCGAATTGCGCGGCAGCGCGATCAAGGTGGTCACGATTGCGCCGGGCTATATCGATACGCCGATGACGCAGCAGAACAAGTATCCGATGCCGTTCCTGATGCAGCCGGCCGATTTCGCAGCGGCCGCGGCGCGCAGCATCGAACGGGGCGACAGCTACCGCGTCATTCCCTTTGGCGCCGGCATGATCGCACGCTTGCTGCGCATGCTGCCGAACTGGCTGTTCGACCGCGCTTTCGCCAAGGCGCCGCACAAGGCGCGCAAGGGCACCACATGAATGCAACACCTCTCGCCGTCCCGGCGATCCGCGCGCTGGTTGCCGACAGCGCATCCCACGTCGCCATTGAAGTGGTGGACGAAACCGGCTCCACCAATGCCGACTTGCTGGCGCGCGTGCCTTCGGCCGCGCAGTCGCCGGCGGCATTGCGCGGCCCCGTGCTGCGCGTAGCCGAGCGCCAGACCGCAGGCCGCGGCCGCGCCGGCCGCAGCTGGCTTTCCGCGCCGGGCGCATCGCTGACTTTCTCCGTCGCCTGGCCCTTCCGCGCACCGCTGCACCGCATGGTGGGCTTGCCGCTGGCGGTCGGGGTGGCGCTGGCCGAAACCGTGAATGGCCTGGGCGTGCCGGTCCAGCTCAAATGGCCGAACGACATGCTGAAGGATGGCGCCAAGCTGGCCGGCATCCTGGTCGAAACCCAGGCTGCGCCGGATGGCACCATCTGGGCCGTCATCGGCTGCGGCATGAACCTGCTGATGCCGGATGAAATGGAAGCGGCCATCGGCCGCGAAGTCTCTTCCGCGCCCTGGCTGGCGCAGATGGACCGCAATGCCTTGCTGGCGCAATTGCTCAGCCGCCTGTGCGCGGTGCTGGCGGAGTTCGACGATACCGGCTTTGCCGCCTTCACGGAGCGCTGGAACACGCTGCAGGCTTGGCGCGGGCAGCCGGTGCGCCTGCTCGACCAGGGCGCAGTGCAGCAGGAAGGCCTGGCGGCAGGCGTGGACGACCAGGGGCGGCTGCTGCTCGACACCCCGTCCGGCCGCGTGGCTGTGCTGTCGGGCGATGTTTCGCTAAGGCTTGCCCAATGAACTACGACCTGCTGATCGACGCCGGCAATACGCGCATCAAATGGGCCCTCGCCGCGCCCGGCGCCGCGCTTGGCGACTGGCTCGCACAAGGCGCGCATATGCACGCCGATGCCGCCGATTTCCCGGCCGCCCTCACTGCCGCACTGGCCACTGCGCATCCAGGTAGCGCGCCTGCCATTGGCCGCGTACTGATCGCCAACGTGGCCGGCCAGGCCGTGCGCGACATGCTGGCAGGCTGGCTGGCCGCGCCGCAGCTGCAGATCCCGCTGCAAGCCATCGAATGGTTCGCCTCGGTCCCGCAGCGCGCCGGCGTCCGCAACGCTTACCGCAACCCGGCGCAACTGGGCTGCGACCGTTTCGCCGCCGCCGTCGGCGCCCATGCCCTGTGCCCGGGCAAGGCCATCGTGGTCGCCAATTGCGGCACGGCGACCACCATCGACGCCATCGCCGCCGACGGCACTTTCCTGGGCGGCATGATCCTGCCGGGACTGGGCCTGATGGCCACATCGCTGGCGAAAAACACCGCCCAGCTGCCGCAGATCAAGCCCGGCAAGCTGCCGGAAGGCTTCGCGGACAACACCGACGACGCCATCCTGTCCGGCTGCCTGGCCGCGCAAGCCGGCGCGATTGAACGCGCATTTGAGCTGCACCAGGCCGTAGAATGTATTATTTCCGGCGGCGCTGCGCCTTATGTTGCGCCTGCGGTCCCTGTGCCGCACCGCCACGTCGAAAACATTGTGATGATAGGACTGCACGCTGCCCTGCGCAGCGCCTGACCCGAATGGAGTGCCCGTGCTGAAACTGATATTCGCCCTGCTGCTGGTCGCTAACGCTGCGCTGTTTGCGTACGGCGAAGGCTACCTCGGCCAATTCAGCGGCAACGAGCACGAACCTGGGCGCCTGCAAAAGCAGCAGAATGCCGACAAGCTCCAGTTGATCAGCGCCAGCAAGGCCGAAAGCGCGGTAGCAGCGCTCGCCCCGCCGCCGCCGGTTCCGCGCGACGAACCGGCCACCATCGCCTGCGTGGAAGTGGGCAACTTCGCGCTGGACGAGGCGCGCAAGTTTGAAAACCGCCTGGCGCCGCTCGAATTGGGCGACCGCCAGCAGCGCCGCAACGTGGCCGAGCAGGAAGTGTCGAGCTACATCGTGCACATCCCGCCGCAGGCCAGCCGCGCCGCCGCCGAAAAGAAGGCCGACGAGCTGCGTGAACTCGGGGTCACCAACTTCTTCATCCTGAACGACAGCTCGCCGCTGAAGTGGGGTATCTCGCTGGGCGTGTTCCGCACTGAAGCGGCCGCGCAGGCGCAACTGGCCGCGCTGGTCAAGCAAGGCGTGCAAACGGCCCGCGTGACGCCGCGCTACGCCAACAGCAAGCAGGTGTACTTCCAGTTCCGCGATATCAGCGAGGACGCCAAGGGGCGCATCGCCAAGGTCGCCGCCAAGTTCCCGGAACAGGAAAGCCGTTCCTGTACTACCGCTCGATAACGATCGGACGCAGCTTCAGGCTGGAAGGCAGCGCCTTGCCGGCTGCCTGCGCATCTTCACGGCTCGCATAAGGGCCGGCAAACAGGCGATAGAACTTGCCTGCCTGCTCCACGTCCAGTTTCAGGCCGGCGTCGCTGGCTTCCAGCCGCTTGCGCAGGCCGTCGGCGCCATCTTCGCGCGCATACGAACCCAGTTGCAGGTAGAAGCCCTGCTCGCCCGCCCCGCCCAGCAGGACAGGCTTGGCTTCGTCGCCGCTCGAAGATGCCAGCATCGGCGCCGCCTTCGGCATGCTCTGCGGTGCCGGCGCACTCGCCACGGAAGCCGTTGCCGTTGCACTGCCGCCAGCTTTGCGCGCCGCGATCATGCGGTCGATTTCGGCCGGCGGCAGGTGCACCACCTCGAGCTGGGTGCTGCCATTGACCAGCAGGCCAAGTTTCAGCGCCGCCGTGTAGGAGACGTCGATAATGCGGGTGGAATGGAACGGCCCGCGGTCATTGATGCGCACCACGACCGAATTGCCGTTCGAGACATTGGTCACGCGTGCATAAGAAGGAATCGGTAGCGTCGGGTGCGCCGCCGTCATCTTGTACATATCGTAGATTTCTCCGGACGAAGTACGCTGGCCATGGAACTTCTTGCCATACCAGGTACCCGGTCCGCGCTGCTTGAAGTCCGAACCCAAGGGGATCGGCTTGTAGGTCTTGCCGAAGACAACATACGGACGGTTGGAGTACGGCGCCAGCGGATCGTTGCGCACTTCCGCATCCGGCGTTTCAATCAGGCCGGCAGGCGGGTTATCACCCGGGCCATCGTCCTGGTAGTAGGCGCCGCGCCCGGAGCCGGCCGCCGGCAGCACCGGAATGCCGGGTTGCGGCTTGGCCGTCACCGGCGAAGGCTGCTTGCGCGAAGCGGAGTCGGTCTGCGTCGTGCCGCAAGCGGCCAGCAGGGCGGCTGCCGCAAGCGGCAGGAGTCGGATTGCGTGCTTCTTCAAGTTTGCACCAGCTTTCTATGTCGCTGGATCGACATCAGGATGCCCGATGCCAATCCGAGTGTCAGCAGCGCAGTGCCGCCGTAGCTTATGAACGGCAGTGGCACGCCCACTACCGGAAGGATGCCGCTCACCATGCCCATGTTGACGAAGGCATAGGTGAAGAAAATCATCGTGATCGCGCCCGCCAGCAGGCGCGTAAACAGGTTAGGTGCGCCCGACGCGATCATCAGGCCGCGGCCGATCAGCAGCAGGTAGAGGAACATCAGGACCAGGTTGCCGACCAGGCCGAATTCCTCCGAAAACACGGCGAAAATGAAGTCCGTGGTGCGCTCTGGAATGAACTCCAGGTGCGCCTGGGTGCCTTGCGTCCAGCCCTTGCCGGTCACGCCGCCGGAGCCGATCGCAATGGTCGACTGCAGGATGTGGAAGCCCTTGCCCAGCGGGTCCGAGGTAGGGTCGATCAGGGTCATGATCCGCTCGCGCTGGTAGTCGTGCATCATCGACCAGGCCACCGGCAGGCAGGCCGCGCCCATCACCACCAGCGCCAGGATGGCTTTCCATGCCAGGCCGGCCAGGAAGATCACGCAGGCGCCGGCGGCCACCACCAGCAGCGCCGTGCCCAGGTCGGGCTGGCGCGCGATCAGGAATACCGGAACCAGCAACAGTACCGCGCCCAGCACATAGGCGTGCCAGCGCATATGACCGTGGCGCTGCTGGAAATACCAGGCCAGCATCAGCGGCACCGCAATCTTGGCGAATTCGGAAGGCTGGATCTGCGCGAAGCCGAGGTTAAGCCAGCGCCGCGCGCCCAGCTTGATGGTACCGAACAGCGCCACCGCCACCAGCAGCGACACCGTGACCGCGTAGGCCGGCAAGGCAATGCGCATCATGTTTTGCGGCGAGATATTCGCCACGAACCACATCACCAGGAAGGACATGGCGATATTGCGCAACTGGTCCTCGATCTTGCCGGGAATGCCGATACTGGCCGAATACAGCGCGACCAGGCTGGTGGCCAGCAACATCACAATGACCAACATCAGCGGGCCGTCGAATACGGTCACATAAGGGCGCATGCGCCGCCACAGTGAACGCCTTTCATTGATAGGCATGCTGCCTCCTTAATCTTTCTTGCGCGGCGGACCTGCCGGCGGCTTCTGGTCCGCCGGGGCAGGTGCCTGCGGCACAGGGGCTGGTGGCTGCGCCGCTGGCACCGCCGCCTGGCCTTGTTGCTGTGCGCGGCGCTCGGCGGCCGCATCCACGTCCTCCTCGGGCAGGTCTTCCACCGGAACGGTGACGGCATCTTCCTTCGGCACCGGTGTCGTTTCCTTTTCCGTCGGGCGCTTGCCCAGCAGCCAGTAGTCCAGCACTTTGCGCGCGATCGGCGCCGCCACCGCGCCGCCGAAGCCTGCATTCTCCACGATCAGCGCCAGCACGATTTTCGGCTTGTCGGCCGGAGCGAAGGCCGTGAACCAGGCATTATCGCGCAAGCGCTCATCCAGTCGCGCCGCGTTGTACTTCTCGTTGGCCTTGATCGCCACCACCTGCGCGGTACCGGTCTTGCCGCCCACGGTATAGCCGGCGTTCAGGAAGGCGCGGTAGCCGGTCGCCCCCGGCTCGGTGGTGACGCCCACCATCGCATCCTTGATGAAGTCGATGTTGGCCTGCTTGAGCGGGATGCGGTAGCTCTCTTTCGGCACGGTCAGCGCGCGCTTGCGGGTACCGCCGTCTTCGATGATCTTGACCAGGTGCGGCTTCATTACCACGCCGTTATTGGCCAGGTTGGCCACCGCGTGCGCCACCTGCAGCGGCGTGTAGTTGTTGTAGCCGGAGCCGTTGGACACCGAAATCGTATCGCCGCCGACCCACTTGCCTGCCGCCGGATTCTTCTTGAAGCGCTGGCGTTTCCATTCCTGCGAAGGCAGTACGCCCTTCTTCTCGTTTTCCAGGTCGATGCCGGTCAACTGGCCAAAGCCGAACGGCGCCATGAAGTCATGGATCAAATCGATGCCCATGTCGCGGCCCAGCATGTAGTAATAGGTATTGCAGGACACGACGATCGATTTGCGCATGTCGACCATGCCATGGCCGCCGACCACGTCGTCGCGGAACTTGTGGGTGCCCAGGTAGAAGAAGCCCGGATCGGCAATCGCCTGGCCGGTGGTGCGCTTGCCGGTTTCCAGCGCCGCCAGCGCCATGAAGGGCTTGAAGGTGGAGCCCGGCGCGTAGGTACCCGACAGCGGCCGGTTCATCAGCGGCTTGTCCAGCGAGGTATTCAGTTCGTTCCAGCTTTGCGCATCGATGCCGTCCACGAACAGGTTGGGGTCGTAGCCGGGACGCGACACGTAGGCCAGCACGTCGCCGGTGCTCGGCTCGATCGCCACCAGTGCGCCGCGGTATTCGCCAAACGCCTCCTCAGCGACCTTCTGCAGTTCGATATCGATCGACAGGATCAGGTTGGAGCCGGGCGTGGCCGGCGTGCGCGACAGCGTGCGGATGGCGCGGCCGCCGGCAGTGCGCTCCACTTCTTCGTAGCCGGTAACGCCGTGCAGTTGGCGCTCGTAGCTCTTTTCCAGGCCTTCCTTGCCGATATGTTCGGTGCCGTTGTAATTGGCTTCGTACTCGGTTCCCTCCAGCGCCTTCGACTCGGCCTGGTTGATGCGGCCGATGTAGCCGACCACGTGCGAAGCGACTTCTCCCAGCGGATACTGGCGGAACAGGCGCGCCTGGATATCGACGCCGGGGAAGCGGAAGCGGTTGGCGGCGAAGCGCGCCACTTCCTCATCGGTCAGGCGGCTGCGCAGCGGGACGCTGGTGAAGCTCTTGGACTCTTCCAGCAGCTTCCTGAAGCGGCGGCGGTCCTTGGTGGTGATCTCGACCAGCTTGGCCAGTTCGTCGATCACGTCTTCCATCGGCGCGGCCAGCTTGGACGGCGTGATCTCCAGCGTGATCGCAGAATAGTTCCGCGCCAGCACCACGCCGTTGCGGTCGAGGATCAGGCCGCGGCTCGGCACGATCGGCACCACGGCAATGCGGTTGTCCTCGGCCTTGGCAATGTAGTCGTTATGCTTGATGACCTGCAGCCAGATGAAGCGCGCCAGCAGCAGCGAGAAGCAAAAGAACACCAGCCCGCCCAGTACGGACAGTCGCACCCGGAAGCGGTGCAGGTCTTGCTCTGTATTCTTGAACTCGGTCATGCTCAGATCGGGCGGGTGTGGTCTTTATCCACGGCGCGGCGTTGCGGCGCCAGCAGCAGCATGGTGGCCAGAGGCCACAGCAGGGCCGCCACCACGCTTTCGATGAAGAAGAACCAGCCGGGGAACTTGCCGGCCACGATGAAGCGCACCACCATCTGCACGGTTTGCGCCAGCAACAGCAGCGGCAGCACATGCAGGATCTGGGTCGTCACGCGGAACCACAGGATCCGGCGGTGCAGCATGATGGCGAAGTAGGACAGCAGCGTGTAGGCCAGTGCGTTCTCGCCCAGCAGCGATGCGTCGTGCACGTCCATCAGCAGGCCGAGGAAGAACGCGGTGCCGATGCCGACCTTGCGCGGCTGGTGCACGCCCCAGAACACCAGGGTCAGCGCCACGAAGTCCGGCGCCGCAAAGAAGCGGCCCCACGGCAGCATGTTGAGCAGCACTGCGCAGAACAGGCTGAAGAAAATGAACAGCGGGCTGACCGGCAGCAGGATGTATTGTGGACGGTTCATCGGGTCGCCTCCTTCGGTGCTTGCGCGGCTGCCGCAGCCGGCGCTTCGGCGGTTTCCGCCTTGGCCTTTTCCTTATCCTTTTTCTTCGACGGCTTGGTGACCGGCTCCTCTTCCGGAGGACGCGGCGGCATTTCCGGCAGCGACATCAGGATCAGCAGCGCGGTATTGCGTTCGGTGCCGGCCAAAGGCGCGCACACCACGCGGCCGAAAGCGCCGCTGGCATTGCTCTCCACCTGCACCACGCGTGCCACGGCCAGGCCGGCCGGATACACGCCGTCGATGCCGGACGTAATCAGGATGTCGCCCACCACCACGTCGGCAGTCGGCGCCATGAAACGCAGGTCCAGGTTGCCCGACTGGCCGCGGCCCACCGCCACGGAACGCAGGCCGTTGCGCAGGATCTGCACCGGAATCGCCTGTTCCTTGTCGGTCAGCAGGGTCACTTCGGAAGTGAACGGGAACACGCGCGTCACCTGCCCCACCACGCCCTGGTTGTCGATCACCGGCAAGCCGGCGGAGACACCATGCTGGATGCCGCGGTTCAGGATCACCTTGCGCGTGAACACATCGCGCGCTTCGTAAAGGATTTCAGCCAGCTGCGACTTGCCCGGCACGCGCTGCTGCGCATCGAGCAGCTTGCGCAGCTGGTTGTTCTCGGCCTGGTAGAGCTGCGCTTGCTGCAAGGCCTGCGAAGCGGCGATCTGTTGCTGCTGCAGCACGCTGACCTGCTTCTCCAGCTTCGACAGCGTGGAGAAGTAGTCGCCCATGCCGTACATGGCATCGCGCGGCAGCAATGCGATCTTCTGCAGGGGATAGAGGACAAAGCCGACGCCCTGCCGAACTGCCGTCAGCGCATTCACGCGCGAATCGGCCAGCAGCAGCGCAATCGAAATGCACGCGAACACCATCATCTTGAAACGGGCGGACGCGCCTTGCTTGAACAGTGGCGGTGGACTGTATTCCATGTCTTCCAATTAAGAAGGGCAGCTTCCGCTGCCCTTTTTCTCAACCTTACTCGTAGGAGAAGATGGACCCCAGCTGGTCCATGCGCTCCAGCGCCAGGCCGGAGCCGCGCACCACGCAGGTCAGAGGGTCTTCTGCCACCAGCACCGGCAGGCCGGTTTCTTCCATCAACAGGCGGTCCAGGTCGCGCAGCAGGGCGCCGCCGCCGGTCAGCATCATGCCTTTTTCGGCGATGTCTGCCCCCAGTTCCGGCGGGGTCTGTTCCAGCGCGTTCTTGACGGCGGAGACGATGTTGTTCAGCGGGTCGGTCAGCGCTTCCAGGATCTCGTTGGACGAGATGGTGAAGGAGCGCGGAATGCCTTCCGACAGGTTGCGGCCCTTGACTTCCATTTCCTTGACTTCGGAGCCAGGGAAGGCGGAGCCGATGGCCTTCTTGATCGCTTCAGCGGTCTGTTCGCCGATCAGCATGCCGTAGTTGCGGCGGATGTAGTTGACGATCGCTTCGTCGAACTTGTCGCCGCCCACGCGCACGGAGCCCTTGTAGACCATGCCGCCCAGCGAGATGATGCCCACCTCGGTGGTGCCGCCGCCGATGTCGACCACCATGGAGCCGGTCGCGTCGGACACCGGCAGGCCGGCACCGATTGCCGCTGCCATTGGTTCTTCGATCAGGTACACCTGCGATGCGCCGGCGCCGAGGGCCGATTCGCGGATCGCACGGCGCTCCACCTGGGTCGAGCCGCAAGGCACGCAAATGATGATGCGCGGCGATGGGCGGAAGAATTTGGAATCGTGCACCATGCGGATGAACTGCTTCAGCATCTGCTCGGTGACGGTGAAGTCGGCGATCACGCCGTCTTTCATCGGGCGGATCGCCTCGATGTTGCCAGGCACCTTGCCCAGCATCTGTTTTGCTTCTTTACCAACGGCCTGGATTGTTTTCTTGCCGTTTGGACCACCTTCCTGGCGGATCGCCACGACGGAAGGCTCGTCCAGCACGATGCCGGAGCCGCGGACGTAAATCAGGGTGTTCGCCGTACCCAGGTCGATGGCCAGGTCAGACGAGATATAGCGACGTAAAAAACCAAACATGAGTGTCCTGTAGGGCGCTGTGCGCAAAATTCGTTATATGAGGTATCCGGTCAGATGCGGCCAGGCGGGTGTTCAGCACCAGCAGCGCATTAACCCGCGATTGTACCTTATAATCTACAGGTTATTTGCCCTAAATCCACTCTATTGTGCGAGCACGCAACCGTTGATTTATGCGGCGTTCGCCGCGATTTAACTGGTGATAGGCAATCAATCCAATAAATTACATTTTGACAATTCCATGTCCCTGACACTGAACGACGTTGAACGCATCGCCAAACTGGCCCAGTTGGAGATGGACGCAGAGCATTCGGCCAATATGCTGGACAAGCTGAACGGCATTTTCGCGCTGGCTGAGCAGATGCAAGCCGTGGATACCGAGGGCGTCGCCCCGCTGTCCCACCCGCTGGCCAATGCCATGCAGGTTGCCCTGCGCCTGCGCGAAGACGTGGCAACCGAGCCGAATCGCCGCGAGGAATACCAGCAAGTGGCGCCGAAGACTGAAGATGGCCTGTATCTGGTGCCGAAGGTGATCGAATAAAACCGGGAAATTTGCAGTGAGGGACGGGGGCTGGACCTAGGGCCAGTCCCCGCCTGCCGAGCGGGTCTGACCCTTGGGTCAGACCCTGGTTTACCGGTTTAAAGAGGAAAACGAATGCACACCAAAACAATCAAAGAGCTGTCCGAGCTCCTGCAAAAAAAGGAAGTCAGCGCCGTCCAACTGGCGACCCACTTCCTGGACCGAATTGAAAAAAGCGACCTGAACGCCTTCCTGCACGTGGACCGCGCACTGACGCTGGCCCAGGCCGAAGAAGCCGACAAGCGCATCGCCAACGGCACCGCCACCCCGCTGACCGGCGTCCCAATCGCCCACAAGGACATCTTCGTCACCAAAGGCTGGCGCTCGACCGCCGGTTCGAAGATGCTGGCCAACTACGTCAGCCCGTTCGACGCCACCGTCGTGCAGAAATTCCAGGACGCCGGCATGGTCACCCTGGGCAAGCTGAACTGCGACGAATTCGCGATGGGCTCCTCGAATGAGAACTCGGCTTTCGGCGCCGTGAAAAACCCATGGGACAAATCCGCCGTTCCCGGCGGCTCGTCCGGCGGCTCGGCCGCTGCAGTAGCCGCACGCCTGGCCCCAGGCGTGACCGGCACCGACACCGGCGGCTCGATCCGCCAGCCAGCCGCCTTCTGCGGCATCACCGGCATCAAGCCAACTTACGGCCGCGCCTCGCGTTTCGGCATGATCGCCTTCGCCTCATCGCTCGACCAGGCAGGCCCGATGGCGCAAACCGCGGAAGATTGCGCGCTGCTGCTGTCCGCCATGACCGGCTTCGACGAACGCGATTCGACCAGCCTGACGACCGAACAGGGCAATGCCGCCGAAGACTTCACCCGCGACCTGGACAAGCCGCTGGCCGGCCTGCGCATCGGCGTGCCGAAGGAATACTTCGGCGAAGGCCTGGCTGCCGACGTCGAGAAGGCTGTGCGCGCCGCGCTGGCCAAGTTCGTGGAACTGGGCGCCACCCTGGTCGACATTTCGCTGCCGAACACCGCGCTGTCGATCCCGGCCTACTACATGATCGCCCCGGCCGAAGCCTCGTCCAACCTGTCGCGCTTTGACGGCGTGCGCTACGGCCACCGCGCCGAAGGCTACAAGGAACTGCAGGATATGTACAAGAAGAGCCGTGCCCAAGGCTTCGGCCCGGAAGTACAGCGTCGCATCATGGTCGGCACCTACATCCTGTGCCACGGCTACTACGACGCCTACTACCTGAAAGCGCAGAAGATCCGCCGCAAGATCACCCAGGACTTCGCCAATGTGCTGGGCAGCCAGTGCGACGTGATCATGGGCCCGGTGGCTCCGACCGTGGCCTGGGACCTGGGCTCGAAGGCAGACGATCCGGTAGCGAACTACCTGGCGGACATCTTCACCCTGTCCACCAGCCTGGCCGGCTTGCCTGGCATGTCCATCCCTTGCGGATTCGGCGAAGGCGAGAAGAACGCCAACCGCCCGGTCGGCCTGCAAATCATCGGCAACTACTTCGCTGAAGCGAAGCTGCTGAATGTGGCCCACCAGTTCCAGCAAGCTACTGACTGGCATAAACGCGCGCCTTCTTCGATTTAAGGAAAAGAATATGGAATGGGAAGTCGTCATCGGTATTGAGAACCACGTACAGCTCACTACCGACTCCAAAATTTTCAGCGGCTCGCCGACCAAGTTCGGCGCCGAACCAAACACCCAGGCCAGCCCGGTCGACCTGGCGCTGCCAGGCGTGCTGCCAGTGATGAACAAGCAGGCCGTCGACCGCGCAATCCGCTTCGGCCTCGCCGTGGGCGCGAAAGTAGCCCCGCAGTCGATCTTCGCCCGCAAGAACTACTTCTACCCTGACCTGCCGAAGGGCTACCAGATCTCGCAGTTCGAAGATCCAGTCGTCCAGGGCGGCCAGCTGACCTTCGGCTACGAGAAGGACGGCCAGTTCGTCACGCGCACCGTGAACCTGACCCGCGCCCACCTGGAAGAGGACGCAGGCAAGTCGCTGCACGAGGACTACCACGGCATGTCGGGCATTGACCTGAATCGCGCCGGCACCCCGCTGCTGGAGATCGTTTCCGAGCCGGAAATCCGCTCCGCAGCTGAAGCCGTGGCTTACTGCAAGGCCCTGCATGGCCTCGTCATGTGGCTGGGCATCTGCGACGGCAACATGCAGGAAGGCTCGTTCCGCTGCGACATCAACGTGTCTGTGCGCCCGAAAGGCCAGAAGGAATTCGGCACCCGCTGCGAGATCAAGAACCTGAACTCGTTCCGCTTCATCGAAGAAGCCGTGCACGTGGAAGTCGCGCGCCAGATCGAACTGATCGAAGATGGCGGCAAGGTGGTGCAGGCGACCCGCCTGTACGATCCGGACAAGAAGGTCACCCGTGAAATGCGCACCAAGGAAGACGCGCAGGATTACCGCTACTTCCCTGACCCGGACCTGCCGCCGCTGACCATCGGCGCCGACTGGATCGAGCGCGTGAAAGCCTCCATGCCGGAACTGCCAGCCGTGATGCGCGCGCGCTTCGTGGAAGAGTACAAGCTGCCGGAATACGATTCGCTGGTGCTGACCGCCTCCAAGGGCATGGCCACCTACTTCGAGGCCGTGGTTGCTGCTGCAGGCAAGGAAAACGCCAAGGCCGCCGCCAACTGGCTGATGGGCGACGTATCGTCGACCCTGAACCGCGAGGGCGTGGACATCACCGAAGCGCCAGTATCGGCTGCGCAATTGGCCTTTATGCTGAAGCGCATCAGCGACGGCACCATCTCGAACAAAATGGCGAAGGAAGTGTTTGCCGATATGTGGGCGGCCAAATCGGACGACGAGAAACTCGCGGACGCCATCATCGCGAAGAAGGGTGGCGGACAGATCTCCGACGCGGGCGCGCTGGAAGCCATTATCAACGAAGTCATCGCCAACAACGAGAAGTCCGTTGAGCAGTACCGCGCGGGCAAGGAAGCGGCGATCAACGCGCTGATCGGCCAGGCGATGAAAGCCTCGAAAGGCAAGGCCAATCCGGCCCAGCTGACCGAGCTGCTGAAGAAGAAGCTGGCTTCTTAAACCCGGTAAACCTGGGTCTGACCCAAGGGTCAGACCCGCCTGCACAACGGCCAGGGGTTCAGGTCGTGGGCCTTTGATCTTCGGCGAAAGTCAACAGCCTGGAACCAGCCCCGCTGCCGGAAGATCATACAGGGTCAGACACTTGTGTCTGACCCTGGTTTACCGGTTTTGACAGGTGCCCGCACATCCAGCGAAGAATATCCGCAAAGATCTCCTCGCGATTCACCTCATTGAAATTCTCGTGATAGTTCTCATGCTGCACATGGCACTCCAGCAGCTTGGGATCAATCATCGCCAGCAGATCCAAAGTCGCCTTCGGGTCGGCCAGCTTGTCATCCCCTGCAACGACCGCGTATAACGGCCAGCGCCAGGTCGGCATCTTCTCCGCCAGCCCTTTCTGTGCCCCCTGCAGCGCCACGCCAAACCGCACCGTGCACTCGCGCGCCCGCACATCATCCGCCTCATCGCGGTGATGGCGCGCCGTAATCGCAGGATCGTGCGTCAGCACATCGGTCAGCGACGCCATCGGCACCTTCATGGTCGGCGCCAGCGCCGCCAGCACACCGGACAGCTTCTCCAGCACCGCCGGAACCTTGATCGCATTCACATAATACGGCGACGACAGCACAAAACCCTTCACCAGCGGATCGCGCTCCAGCACTTCAAGCCCGAAGCGGGTCGCAATCAAAGCCCCCATCGAGTGCCCCATGATGAAGACCGGTACGCCCGGATAATGCTGCTTGACCCAGTGCAGGAACAGCTCCACCTCTTCAATGAACACGCCGAAGTCCGGAATATCCACGCGGCGCGCATTCTCATGCCCGCACAGGTCGAACGCCACGGTAGCAAAGCGGTGCTGCTTGAAGTACAGCGCCGGCGTCACATAATCGCCAGCGTGCGCCAGCCCGCCGTGGATGGCCAACAGCACGCCGGCTGCAGGCTGCTCCGGTTCCCAGATATGGATCTTGCGTTCGGCGCCGTTACGCCCCTTGAAGGTAGCGAAACGGTCTTCGGAGAATCGGTTCATGCGGTCAGGAGGAAATGCTCAACGCAATGCCCATCTCCAGCAGCAGCGAGAGGTCGGCCAGCGTGAAATCGAGGGTGGATGCGCCCTGGTTGGGCGCGGCGGGAGCGAAGGCAACGCGCAATTCGGCCTGGATCGGCGCCACGTCGAAGGTAATGCCGCGCGCCTGGCACTCGTGCAGGTAGGCGCGCACCTGGCGCATCAAGGCGTCGGGATCGGGATCGGTACCCAGCGTGGCGTAGAAACCGTGGTCAAGGCGGGTGCGGCCGGTGGGGCTGGTGTCGCCCTTCTTCCAGTCGCTTTCGGGCTCGCTGGGGAGCCCGTCCCGCACGTCCGCCACAGCGGCCTGGTCGCCGTACACCTTGAGCGTTGCGATGTTCATTACTTTCCTCGTTCCAATGTTGTAAGGAAGTAATCGCAGTCTAGCACAACGCCCGCCCGGCGCCAGCCCGCTTTATTCGACGCCGTACTTGCTGCGGTAGGCGGCAACAGCGTCCTTGTACTGTGCAAGCGACGGATCGGCCGACAGGTAGGCAAACAGGTCGGACAGGTTGCCGATCGAGATCACCGGGATGCCGTAGTTCTTGCTCACTTCCTGCACTGCCGACAGCTCGGACATCTGGCCATCCTTGCCGCCGCGCTCCATGCGGTCCAGCGCGATCAGCACGGCGCATGGCTCGGCGCCGGCATTGCGGATCATTTCAACGGATTCGCGCACCGAGGTGCCGGCCGAGATCACATCGTCAATGATGACAACTTTGCCAGTCAGCTTGGCGCCCACCAGGGTGCCGCCTTCGCCGTGATCCTTGGCTTCCTTGCGGTTATAGGCGAAAGAAGTGTTGCGGCCTTTGCCGGCCAGCGCCATCGAGGTTGCCGAGGCCAGGGTGATGCCCTTGTAGGCCGGACCAAACAGCATGTCGAATTCAACGCCGGAGTCCAGCAGGGTCTGGGCGTAAAAGTCGGCCAGGCGGGCCAAAGTCGCGCCGTCATGGAACAGGCCGGCGTTGAAGAAATAGGGCGATTGCCGCCCTGCTTTGGTCGTAAATTCGCCGAATTTCAGCACTCCCGCCTGTACGGAAAACGCGATAAACTCTTGCCTCAAATTGCTCATAGTGCACCCATCTCTGTTCAAAGTGCCGATATTTTAACCGGAACACCTATGCCAAAAATCATTTCCGCAAACCTGAACGGTATCCGCTCCGCCGCCAAGAAGGGCTTTTTCAACTGGATGGGGACGATCGACGCCGACATCATCTGCGTGCAGGAATTGAAGGCGCAGGCGCCGGACATGACCGAGGAATTCCTCAACCCGCACGGCTACCACGGCCACTTCCACTACGCGGAAAAGAAAGGCTATTCCGGCACCGGCATCTACAGCAAGGTGGCGCCTGACCGCGTGGAAATCGGCTTCGGCAGCGAAGAATTCGACGCTGAAGGCCGCTATGTGCGCGCCGATTTCGGCAACCTGACCGTGATTTCGGTGTACTGCCCTTCCGGCTCCTCGTCGGAAGAACGCCAGCTCGCCAAGTTCCGCTTCATGGACCTGTTCCTGCCGCACCTTCAGCAACTGCGCGCCGAAGGCCGCGAGTTCGTGATCTGCGGAGACTGGAACATCGCCCATAAAGAGATCGACCTGAAGAATTGGAAGGGCAACCTGAAAAACTCCGGTTTCCTGCCCGAAGAACGCGCCTGGATGACCAAGCTGTTCGACGAAGTCGGCTACGTCGACGTGCACCGCGGCCTCGACCAGCGCCCCGAGCAATACACCTGGTGGTCCAACCGTGGCCAGGCCTACGCAAAGAACGTGGGCTGGCGCATCGACTACCACGTCGCTACCCCAGGCATCGCATCCAAAGCGCATACCGTGTCGGTCTACAAGGACGAAAAGTTCTCCGACCACGCGCCGCTGATCATCGAATACCACGCCTGACACACCGGGCGCTGGCCGCCCTGCTCTCCAATTGCGGCAGCTAAGCAACGCGCGGCTTGCTGGCCGCAGTTGCTTATGCCATCCTGCATATTCTTTTCAAAAAAACAAGGAAAAGACTATGCAGCAGAGTACGCCCACCAAGCGCCTCGCGCGCACTGCCGGCTTGCTGTACCTGGTTGTCGTCGTCGCCGGCATCTTTGCCTTGATGTATGTGCCTTCCCAGCTCAGGATAGGCAATGAACCCGCCGCAGCCCTCGCCAGCATCGATGCCCACGAAGGCCTGTTCCGGGCCGGGATCGCAGCGAGCCTGGTGTGCTACCTCGCCTTCCTCCTGTTGCCGCTCGCGCTCTACAAACTCCTCAATCCTTATGGCAGCAATGCGGCGGCGGTGATGGTGGCACTGGCCGTGGCCAGTGTGCCGCTATCGTTCGCCAACGTCGGCCACCGGTTGGAAGTGCTGAACCTGGTCAGCGGCGCCGACTACCTGCGCGGCATAGCGCCGGACGCCCTGGCGCAGCAGGTCATGCTGTCGCTGAAGGCTTATAGCAAAGGCATGATCCTGAACCAGGTGTTCTGGAGCCTGTGGCTGGCGCCCTTCGGCTACCTGGTTTACAAGTCCGGCATCTTGCCCAAGCTGCTCGGCATCCTGCTGATGGTCGGCAGCGCCGGCTACGCGGCCGAGGCCTTCGGCTACATCCTGCTGGCCGATTTCGCGACGCTGCCGGGTGCCGAGCTGTTGTCGATTCCAGCCTCGCTGGGCGAGATCGGCACTTGCCTCTGGCTGTGCATCATGGGCGCGCGCGAGCCGGCGCCGAGCCTGGAAGCCTATAATACGGGGATAAAAATCGCCCGGAATTAAAAATGAAATCTGTATTGGTACTTTTCCTGCTCACCATCAAGAGCAGCTTTATCAACGACGAAGAGACCGAAGCCACCGACGAGCAATTCGACACCATCCAGTTCGTGCAGACGGACAAAGGTACCTGGCGCTTCAAGACCTTCGCCGAGGACGAGGACGTGCACCTGTGGAGCATCGAGGCTGAAGGCGACCTGGTCGAACTGGCGATCGAAACCACCAACCGCCACTATGGCGACGTAATTGACGAAGCCTTCATCATCGAGAGCGATGACGGCGTGGAAGGCTTGCGCCGCGAGCTGAAAAAGCAGGGCTTGAGCGACAACCTGCAAATCTCCCCTAAAGGCCCGCTGTTCTGGGCGCCGCCAGGCTCCAGCTACAGCCCCAAGTCCGCTCCGGCGCACTGATTGAATTAAAAGCGCCCATCAGCGCCTTAGTTGTTTAAAATGCCAAACTTTAAACAACTATTGCGCTGGCCATGAACCAAGTCCTGACACCGCCAAACGAAGAAAACAGCAGCATCGACAAAATCGCGCTCGCCAAGCAACTGGCCGGCGATATCACCCGCGGCGCCGGTGCCGGCATTGTGCGCACTGTGCTGGCAGTGCTGGCGGCCGTGGTCGTGAACGCGCTGGGCGTCACCCTGCTGTTCCGCAGCGAACTCGGTGGCGGCCATGGCTCCGCAATGATCTACGCCGCCTTCGTCGGCGCTCCATTCATCATCGGCGTGGGCCTGACCGGCATGATGGCTTATAAGCTTGGCTTGCAGGGCATCCTGGCGCGCGTGGTGGAAAGCCAGTCGGGCCTGATCGCCAAACTGGGCGCGGGCATCCTGGAATCCTTCCTGCGCAGCGTAAAGTATGAACCGGGCCGCCCGCTATCGGAAAAATTCCTTGGCGGCTGGCGCAGCTTCCTGAACCTGCAATCGGGCTTGCCAAAACCGCTGCCATGGCTGCTCGCCAGCCTGACCTCGCGCATCCCGCTGGCAGAAACCATCACCGAAGTCGCCACCACCGGCATGACGCTGCGCGAAGTCGCCCATGCTGCGATGACGCGCACGATCTCGGAAGGTGCCGCCGGCAGCCTGCGCCCTTCCAACCAGGCCTTGCTCATCGCACTCGCGATCCAGTTCGGCATGTGGTTCCCTATCGGCCTGCTGGTGCGCTACATGTTCGGCTAAGGACAACATGAGAAGATTAGCGGCTATTGCCCTGTTTGCCGCCTGCACTGCACATGCGGGCGACACCCTTCCGGTCCATGGCACCTGGACCGGCAAGATCGGTAACAGCGAGATCAATGCCTGCTTTACCCGGTACGATTCGCATTACTACTACCTCAAGCACCAACATGGAATTCAGCTCGCAGTTGCCGAAGAGAGCTCCAACACTTGGGTAGAGCAAGCCAAGAACCCTAAGACAAACGAGTTCGAGACAACCGGCACCTGGGAAATTAGCCGCATCGACGACGGCAGGCTGGAAGGGACCTGGAAAGGCACAGGCAAGAGTAAGCAGCAACACATCGTACTTACGCGTAGCGCTCCGGCGAATTCCGATCAATGCGGTGCCCCGTATTACGGCGCCCTTGGTAATTGGACAAACTACAAATTCGGAAATTCGAAACTGGGTGCGCTTTCGATCCGCACTGCCAATGCTCCCATTGGTTCGTCTTTCGAGTTACTGGGCGACTCGCCAGCAATACGCGCCATCAACACCTACGCGAAACGCTGGCGCGAGGAACAGGTTCAGAATGCATTCCACTGCGAACTGAATGGAGGCGGCGGCTGGGAAAGCAGCCTGACGCCGGAGCGCATCGTGGGCAATTACCTGCTGGTTGGGGACAATGAACAGGATAACTTCTGCGGTGGCGCTCACGGAAATTCAGCGCATTCAACGGCAATATTCGACCTGCGGGATGGCGCAATGGTAGACGGCTTTGCATGGCTGACGGTCAGCAAGAAGGACTTGGCTGTAGCAGGCGAGGACGAGCCCAAACATCCATTGCGCGAGCTGATCGAAGAGTTTAATCCCCGCGACGATTGCACCAAGGAGTATGGCACCTACTTCGAGATTGGCGCTCCCTACCCTCGCAGCACAGGCATTGTGTTCCCTTCAAGGTATCCTCACGCAACGCGGGCATGCGACGATGAAATTGAAATCGGTTTCGCCAGGCTCGCCCCTTACCTGAACAAGGAAGGCAGGGCGCTAGCCAGGTCCCTCAAAGGAAAGCTATAGGCGCTGCCTGCTCTCGAAGTAGCGCCACTCTCCCGTCAAGGGATCGGGAAAGCCTATCGCTTTCGCCAGCAGCTTGAGTGGCGCCGACACGTCGTCCTGCTTGCACGGCAGGGCGACGGGATAGAAGACGTCGTTGACGATCGGGATGCCAAGCGACGACAGGTGCACACGCAACTGGTGCTGGCGGCCGGTGTGCGGCCAGAGGCGGTACAGCACATGCTCGCCGCGCTGTTCGATTACGTCGATCATGGTTTCCGAATTCGGCTCGCCCGGCTCTTCCTTCATGGTGAAGAACTTGTCGCCCTCCACCATGCGGCTGCGGTAAACGAAAGGGAATTCGCGGCCCGGCAACGGGCCAGCCAGCGCTTCATATTCCTTCTGCACCAGGCGTTTCTGGAACAGCGACTGGTAATCGCCGCGGCTGCGCGCATTGCAGGAAAAGATCACCAGCCCCGCCGTTTCACGGTCGAGTCGATGGATCGGTACCAGGTCTTCGATGCCCAGCTTGCGGCGTACCCGCACCAGCAGGGTCTCTTTGACGAAGCGGCCGGACGGAATCGTCGGCAGGAAGTGCGGCTTGTCGACCACCACGATGTGTTCGTCCTGGTGCAGCACTTCTTCTTCAAACGGAATCGGGAACTCGTAATCGAGCTCGCGGTAATACCAGATGCGGGCGCCGCGCACATAGCGCGATCCAGGCTGCACCGGCACGCCCTTGCCGTCCACCACATCGCCGCGCGCCATGCGCTCGCGCCACTGGGCTTCGGTCACGGCGGGATAGTTGGCGGACATGAAGGTGATCATGTCCGGCCAGTCGCCCTCCGGCAGCCACAGGTAGCTGGGCGTGACGCCATCGCGCATCGGCAATGGCGGCGCGCCCGAGGCTTGCTTCGGGCGGGACATCTCAGGACTTCGGCAGCGGGGAAGTCTGGTAAGGCGGCAGCTTGTTCACGTCCAGGCCGCGCACGCGGGCGTAGACCGGCAGCACCAGAGGCATCTGCTTCTGCATGTCCTGGATGCGCGAATTGCCGCTCGGGTGGGTGGACAGGAATTCCATCGGCTGCTGCGCATTGACGGCGCCCATCTTCTGCCACAGTGCGACGCCCGCACGCGGGTCATAGCCGGCGCGTGCCGCCAGGTCGATGCCGACCAGGTCGGACTCGGTTTCATCGCCGCGCGAGAACTTCATCACGGTCAGCTGGCCTGCCACATTGGCGCCGGCGTCGGTGATGCGCGGGTCGATGCCGAGGTAGGACGACAGCACGGCGCCACCCAGCTTGCTGGCCAGCGACACGGCGGTCGATTGCACCGCGCGCTTGCGGGCGTGCTCGCGCAGGGCGTGGGCAATTTCGTGGCCCATCACCATCGCCACTTCATCGTCGGTCAGGTTCAACTTGGTCAGGATGCCGGTAAAGAAGGCGATGCGGCCGCCCGGCATGCAGAAGGCGTTGACCTGGTCGGAGTTGAGCAGGTTGACTTCCCATTGCCAGTTGGCGGCGGATGGGTTCCAGCGCTGGGCATTGGGCACGATGCGGGCGGCAATGGCGCGCAGGCGCTTGACCTGCGGGTCGGATTCCGGCACCAGCGCTTCCTTCTGCCTGGCTTCATTCAGCAGTTGGGTGTACTGCAGCTTGGACTGCTGGTCCATTTCCTGCTCATCAGCAAAGACGCGCAGGCGCGAAAGCTTGGTGACGGGGATGCCATCAGCTTTGGGATTCATCGGCGCAGGCGCCTGCGCGGACGAAGCGGTGCTGGCGGCCAGCGCCAGCGCAATAAGGGTGAACTTGAACTTCTTCATGGCTTTAAGATAACACAGCTTGGCTGGATTGCTTTTTCCGGAGACGGAACACGGCCAGGTCGCCGCGCAGGTTAGGCAGGACCGAAACGGTTTTACCCTCGGCCAGCGCCACGCATTCGATCACTTCAAGCCCCACTTCTTCCGCCAGTTCCTGGAAGTCGTAGATGGTGGCGCAGCGCACGTTCGGCGTGTCGTGCCACTGGTATGGCAGCGACTTGGAAACCGGCATGCGCCCTTTCAGCAGCGCCACGCGGTGCGGCCAGTAAGCGAAATTGGGGAAGGACACGATGGCTTCGCGGCCCACACGCACGATGTCGCGCAGCAGGTCTTCCACGTGCTTCATCATCTGCAGCGAGGACAGGCACAGCACCGTGTCGAAGGAGTTGTCGCCGAACATGCCCAAGCCGTTCTCGAAGTCCTGCTGGATCACGCGCACGCCGCGCCGGGTCGAAGCCAGCACCTGTTCGTCCGCCAGCTCCAGGCCGTAGCCGGTGCAGCGCTTGCCGCTCTGCAGGTAATCCATCATCACGCCGTCGCCGCAGCCCACGTCGAGAACGTGGGCGCCTTCGCGCACCCAGTGCGCAATGAAGGCCAGGTCGGGGCGGGCGCTGCTCAGGTCATCGAAAGTCATGCTGCTTGTTCCTTGTTCGTTTCTTTCCACACTTGCTCGTAGTAGGCGCGCACCATGTTCATATAACGCGAGTCCTCGAGCAGGAAGGCATCGTGACCGTGCGGCGCGTCGATTTCGGCGTAAGTCACCTCGCGGCGGTTGGCCAGCAGCGCTTGCACGATCTCGCGGCTGCGCTCCGGCGAGAAGCGCCAGTCGGTGGTGAAGGAAGCGAGGAAGAACTTGGCCTTCGTGCCGGCCAGGGTTTTCGTCAGGTCGCCGTCGAATTTGCGCGCCGGGTCGAAGTAGTCGAGCGCCTTGGTGATCAGCAGGTAGGTATTGGCGTCGAAATACTCGGCGAATTTGTCGCCCTGGTAGCGCAGGTAGGACTCGATCTCGAAGTCGATGCCGAAGCCGAACTTGTAGTCGCCGCCGCTGGCTGCAATATCGCGCAGCTTGCGCCCGAACTTCTCAGCCATGTCGTCGTCCGACAGGTAGGTGATGTGGCCGATCATGCGCGCCACTTTCAGGCCATTCTTCGGCACCGCGCTGTGTTCATAGAAATCGCCGCCGTGATAGTCCGGGTCCGACAGGATGGCCTGGCGGGCGACGTCGTTGAAGGCGATGTTCTGCGCGGACAGCTTTGGCGTGGAGGCGATTACCAGGCAGTGGCGCAGGCGCTCGGGGTACATGATGGACCAGGCCAGGGCCTGCATGCCGCCCAGGGAACCGCCCATCACGGCGGCAAACTGCTGGATGCCAAGCTGGTCGGCCAGGCGCGCCTGTGCCGCTACCCAGTCTTCCACCGTCACTACCGGGAAAGCGGCGCCGTATTGCTTGCCGGTTTCCGGATTGATGTGCATCGGGCCGGTCGAACCGAAGCAGGAACCAAGGTTGTTGACGCCGATGACGAAGAACTTGTCGGTATCCAGCGGCTTGCCGGGACCAACCATATTGTCCCACCAGCCCACGTTCTTCGGGTTATCCGCGTAATAGCCGGCCACGTGGTGCGAGGCATTCAGCGCGTGGCACACCAGCACCGCATTGGACTTGTCCGCATTCAGCGTGCCATAGGTCTCGTACATCAGCATGTAGTCGCGCAGGGACGCTCCGCTCTGTAGCTGAAGGGGTTCCGCAAAGTGCATTGTCTGCGGCGAGACGATTCCAATCGAAGGCATGTGAATCCGGTTGTAAAAAGAGTTGGTGTTACAGGGCTTGCAGGGCGTTGACAGCGTCGGCAATGGTATCAGGGTCCATGCCGCGCATGATCTTGCGCATCTGCGCCGCAATCTGTTCCAGGTCGCTGTTCAGGATTTCCTGCTTGACCGCCAGCAGCTGCGACGGGTGCATGGAGAATTCGCGCAAGCCCATGCCCAATAGCAGGCGGGTCATCTTGGTATCGCCCGCCATTTCGCCGCAAACGGCGACTTCGATGCCGGCTTTGTGGCCGGCGGCAATGGTCATCGCTATCAGTTGCAGGATGGCCGGGTGCAGCGGGTCGTACAGGTGCGCCACTTCGTAATCGACGCGGTCGATCGCCAGCGTGTACTGGATCAGGTCATTGGTTCCAATGGAGAGGAAATCCATCTTCTTGACGAACATCGGCAGCGCCAGCGCGGCAGCCGGAATTTCGATCATGGCGCCGACCTGCACTTCCGGGTCGTACTTCTCCCCTGCTTCGTCCAGCTGCGCCTTGGCGCGCTTGATCATGGCCAGCGACTGCTCGATCTCGAAAGCATGCGCCATCATCGGGATCAGGATGCGCACTTTGCCGTGCACCGAGGCGCGCAGGATGGCGCGCAACTGGGTCAGGAAGATTTGCGGTTCGGCCAGGCAGTAGCGGATGGCGCGCAAGCCCAGTGCCGGATTGAGCGCGGTGTGCTCCATCTGGTCCAGCGGCTTGTCGGCGCCGATATCGAGCGTGCGGATCGTCACCGGGCGGCCTTTCATGGCCAGCACGGCTTTGGTGTACTGCTCGTATTGTTCGTCCTCGGACGGCATGTCGCCGTCGCGGCCCATGAACAGGAATTCGGAGCGGAACAGGCCAACGCCGTTGGCGCCCGATTCCATCGCGTGTTCGCAATCTTCCGGCAGCTCGATATTCGCCATCAGGGCGATCTGCGTGCCGTCCTTGGTGACGGCCGGGGTCTTTTTCAGCTTGCCCAGCTTCTTGCGGGCACGCATTGCAGCCAGCTGGCGCTCGCGGTACTGCTCCAGCACTTGCGCGCTTGGGGTGACGATCACCACGCCGGCATCGCCGTCGATGATCACCCAATCGTCCTGCTGGATCAGGGTGGAAGCCTGCGACATGCCGACTGCCGCCGGAATGTCGAGCGATCGCGCCACGATGGCAGTGTGCGAGTTCTGGCCGCCCACATCGGTCACGAAGCCGATGAAGGAGCGGTCGCGGAACTTCAGCATGTCGGCCGGCGAGATATCGTGGGCCACCACGATCATCTGTGCCAGGAATTCATCGCCTTCGAGTTCGGCCTGTTTTGGCAGCAGCGGTTCGCTGCCCATCAGGACTTTCAGCACCCGCTCGGCCACTTGCTGGATGTCGGCCTTGCGCTCGCGCAGGTAAGGGTCTTCGATTTCGTCGAACTGCGCCGACAGCTCGTCGATCTGGGTCAGCAGCGCCCATTCGGCGTTGTAGTGGCGGCTCCGGATGATGTCCAGCGGCGCCTCGGAAATCATCGGGTCCGACAGGATCAGCGCGTGGACGTCGATGAAGGCGCCCAGCTCCGTCGGGGCATCCTTCGGCAACTCATTCCACAGCGTCTGCAGCTCGCGGTGCACGGCAGCCAGCGCCTGCTGCAGGCGCTTCACTTCCGCTTCCACGTGCTCTTCGGAGATCAGGTAGTGCTTTACATCGAGCGCCGCCGGCGCAAGGATATGCGCGCGGCCGATCGCGATGCCTCGCGAAACCGGGATTCCGTGAAGGGAGAACGATGCCATCGGGCTGCCGTCCCGCATTTACTCGCCTTCGCCGAACTTGTCGTTGACCAGTGCGGCCAGGGCGTTGATGCAATCCTGTTCATCGGCGCCGTCCGCTTCCAGCAGGACTTTGGCGCCCTTGCCAGCAGCCAGCATCATCACGCCCATGATGGACTTGGCGTTGATGCGGCGACCGTTACGGGACAGCCAGACATCGCTCTGGAATTTGGCTGCCAGTTGGGTGAATTTTGCAGAAGCACGTGCATGCAATCCGAGCTTGTTGATAATTTCAAGTTCTTGCTGAATCATGTTTTAGTTTTGATTAATTGACTCGGATACGGTTATCGACCTTGACCGCGCCATTCTGCGCGCCGGCCAGGGCCATTTCCACGACTACGTCCAGCGTATCGGTGCGGTAGGTGATGGCGCGCAGCAGCATGGGCAGGCTGATGCCCGCGACCACCTCGACCTGGCCCGCATCGGCCAGCTTGTTACAGCAATTGGCGGGCGTGCCGCCTTTGATATCGGTCATGACCAGCACGCCGGAACCTGTGTCGAGGCGCTTGATGGCTTCACGCGCCAGCTGCTGCACTTCGTTCAGGTCCTGGTCTGCCACCACGTCGATCGCCTCCAGTTTTTCAACCGGGGCCCGGAACACATGGGCCGCGGCAGCCAGGAAAGCCTGGCCCAGCGGCGCGTGTGTCATCAATAAAATCCCTACCATGTTTATCCTTGCTTGCCTGCCCGGGCTTCCACCGCATCGATAAACATGGACGCAACCTGGAAGCCTGTCTGCTGGGTGATCTCCTGGAAGCAGGTCGGGCTGGTGACGTTGACCTCGGTGAGGTAATCGCCGATCACGTCTAATCCTACCAGCAAGAGGCCGCGCGCAGCCAATTCCGGGCCCAGGGCTTCGGCGATTTCGCGGTCGCGCTGCGACAGCGGCTGGGCCACGCCGGTACCGCCGGCGGCCAGGTTGCCGCGCACTTCGCCCGCTTGCGGGATGCGCGCCAGGCAGTAAGGCACCGGCTTGCCGTCGATCAGCAGGATGCGCTTGTCGCCTTTGACGATGTCAGGGATGTAGCGCTGCGCCATGATGGTGCGCGCGCCGTGCAGGGTCAGGGTCTCGATGATGGAGCCAAGGTTCAGGCCATCGGCCTTCACGCGGAAGATGCCGGCGCCGCCCATGCCGTCCAGCGGCTTCAGGATCACGTCGCCATGTTCGGCCTGGAAGTCGCGCAGGCGGGTTTCGTCGCTGGTCACCAGGGTTGGCGCGGTGAACTGCGAGAACTGGGCGATGGACAGCTTTTCGTTATGGTCGCGGATGGCGGAAGGCTTGTTGAACACTTTCGCGCCCTGCTTTTCCGCCAGCTGCAGCAGGTAGGTGCCGTAGACGTATTCCATGTCGAACGGCGGGTCCTTGCGCTGGATTACCGCGTCGAAGGCGGCCAGGCTGGTGTCTTCCGATGGCGCCGCCTTGTACCAGTCATGCTGGTCGCCGGTCAGCTCGATGCGCGAGACGTGGGCCGTGACCTTGCCTTCCTTGAGCGCCATGTGGCGCTGCTGGAAGGCATACACCTCATGCCCCCGGCGCGCCGCCTCGGCCATCATGGCGAAGGTGGAGTCCTTGTAGATCTTGAAGCTGGACAGCGGGTCGGCGAGGAAGGCGATTTTCATGGATTAGTCCAAAAATGTAACAACTGATTCTAGCCTAAAACCGGTAAAACCGTGTCTGACCCACAGGGCCAGGCACATTGCCAGCAGCCGCTGCGTCTTAGGTGTCAGACCCTGCGGGTCTGACACCGGGTTACCGGTTTTAGTAAACCTCCGGATCCGGATCCGTACGCTCCATCTCAAGAGAAGCCGCCAGCAGGGCCAGCCGCGCCACAACCCCATACACATAGAACCTATTCGGCGCCGCAGTCCCCGGCTTGGCCTTCACATCCGGCACCGCATGCTGCTGCGCGAACGCCAGCGGCACGAACTGCGAGCCCGGCGCGTTCAAGTTCTGGTCCGGCCCCTTCTCCCCATGCACGCGGTAGAAGCCGCCCACCACATAGCGGTCAATCATATAGACAACCGGCTCGGCAAACGCCTCCTTGATGCTCTCGAAGGTCGGCACGCCCTCCTGGATATTCAGGTCGGTCACCGCTTTGCCATCCTTGATCACGGTCATGCGCGCACGCTGCTCTTCCGACAACTCTTTCAGCTCAGCCGCATCGCGAATGGTGATGATGCCCTTGCCATAAGTACCAGCATCCGGCTTGATGATGACGAACGGCTTCTCCTTGATCCCATATTCCTTGTACTTCTTGCGGATCTTGGCCAGCACCGCATCCACCGAAGACGCCAGGCATTCCTGCCCCTCCCCGGTTGCCAGGTCCACTGCGCCGCATTTGGCGTGGAAGGGATTGACCATCCACGGATCGACGCCAATCAGCTTGCCGAACTTCTTGGCCACCTCATCATAGGCATTGAAGTGGTTGGACTTGCGGCGCATTGCCCAGCCGGCATGCAAAGGCGGCAACAGGCTCTGCTCGTGCAGGTTGGTCAGGATGTCCGGGATGCCGGCCGACAGGTCGTTGTTCAGCAGGATGGTGCAAGGATCGAAATCCTTCAGCCCCAGGCGGCGGCCGTTCGGCGAGCGCACCAGCGGCTCCACCACCAGCATGTTGCCGTCAGGCAGCGCCAGCGGCGTCGGCTGGGTAACAGACGGGTCCAGCGAGCCAAAACGGACATTCAGGCCGGTCTGGCGGAAAATTTGCATCAGGCGCGCCACGCCCTGGAAATAGGTCGGGTGACGCGGCTTGATTTCGGGGATCAGCAGCAGGTTGCGGGCATCCGGGCAGTATTTGTCGATCGCCGCCATGGCCGCCTGCACCGAAAGGGGGAGCATCTCGTTGGCCAGGTAATGGAAGCCGCCCGGGAACAGGTTGGTATCCACCGGGGCCAACTTATAGCCGGCATTGCGCAGGTCGACCGAGGCATAGAACGGCGGCGTATGCTCTTGCCACTCGAGGCGGAACCACCGTTCAATGGCTGGGGTCGCGGCAATGATCTTTTCTTCAAGATCCAGTAACGGCCCGGTCAGTGCCGTAACGAGATGGGGAACCATGTGACTTCCTTGCGGGTTGGTATTTGCAGACTCTCCATTTTGGGGCAAAAACCGCAATTAAAAGATACTTTGGAACAAAAAAAGCGCCCCGAAAGGCGCTTTTCCAGTCCAGCCCGTGTCCCATGGGGCCAGGCCCCATGGTGTGACACGAACTCAGGCGTGATACGCAGATTCGCCATGGCTGGTGATGTCCAGGCCTTCGCGCTCTTCTTCTTCCGGTACGCGCAGGCCGATCACGATGTCGACCAGCTTGTAGGCTACGAAGGCAACGACTGCCGACCACACGATGGTGACGCCGACAGCGGTCGCCTGGGTGATCACCTGGCCGCTGATCGAGTAGTCAGCGCTTGCCTTGTTGGCAACGTAGTCAAATACACCCTGGCCGCCCAAGGATGGTGCAGCGAACACACCAGTCAGGATCGCGCCCAGGATACCGCCCACGCCGTGCACGCCGAACACGTCCAGCGAGTCGTCCGCGCCGATCAGGCGCTTCAGGCCATTCACGCCCCACAGGCAGATGATGCCGGCCAGCAGGCCGATCGCCAGTGCACCCATCGGGCCAACGAAGCCGCAAGCCGGGGTAATTGCCACCAGGCCGGCCACCGCACCGGACGCGCCGCCCAGCATGGAAGGCTTGCCTTTGAAGATCCACTCACCGAACACCCACGATACGGTAGCGCAGGCAGTTGCCAGCAGGGTGTTGATGAAGGCCAGTGCAGCGATGTCGCCAGCTTCCAGTGCCGAGCCGGCATTGAAGCCGAACCAGCCCACCCACAGCAGCGAAGCGCCGATCATGGTCATGGTCAGCGAGTGCGGAGCCATGGAGTCGCGGCCGTAGCCAACGCGCTTGCCGATCATGATTGCACCCACCAGGCCTGCAACTGCAGCATTGATGTGCACCACGGTACCGCCGGCGAAGTCCAGTGCGCCCTTCTGGAAGATCCAGCCTGCCTTGGCAGTCTCGGTCGCCAGGGTCTCGGCGTTGGTGATCGCATCAGGACCGGTCCAGAACCAGACCATGTGGGCGATCGGCAGGTAGCTGAAGGTGAACCACAGCACCATGAAGGCCAGCACCGCGGAGAAGCGCACGCGCTCTGCAAACGCGCCGACGATCAGGCCGCAGGTAATGGCAGCGAAAGTGCCCTGGAAGGCAACGTAGATGAACTCTGGGATCACCACGCCCTTGCTGAAGGTCGCAGCCACCGAGAACGCGCCTTTGGCCGGATCGTAAATGCCAGCCAGCAGCGAGCGGCCAAAGCCACCGAAGAAGGCATTACCTTCGGTGAAGGCGATCGAATAGCCATACAGGCACCACAGCACGATGATCAGCGCGAAGACGAAGAACACCTGCAGCAGCACCGACAGCATGTTCTTCGAGCGCACCAGGCCGCCGTAGAACAGGGCCAGGCCAGGAATGGTCATCATGATGACCAGCAGGGTTGCCACGAACATCCAGGCGGTATCGCCTTTCTGCGCCACCGGGGCGGCAGGAGCGGTAGCCGGAGCTTCTGGAGCGGCGGCAGCGGCGGCAGGCGCGGCGGCATCAGCCGGGGCTGCGGCAGGAGCTGCCGGAGCCGCCGCCGAAGCGGCAGCAGTTGCAGCGGCAGCTGGCGCTTCCGCCGGCTTGGCATCTTGGGCCAGCACAGGCAGCGCTGCGCTGAAAGCCAACAGGACAGTCACCCCCGCCAGCCATTTCTTAATGGTCTTGTGCATCACGGTTCCCCTTACAGTGCTTCGTTGCCGGTTTCGCCGGTACGGATACGGATTACTTGTTCCAGCGACGAGACGAAAATCTTGCCGTCGCCGATCTTGCCGGTGCGGGCGGCATTCTCGATCGCTTCGATAGCCTGGTCGACGATGGCGTCGTCAACCGCCGCCTCGATCTTGGTCTTTGGCAGGAAATCGACCACATACTCGGCGCCGCGATACAGCTCGGTGTGGCCCTTCTGGCGGCCGAAGCCTTTGACTTCGGTCACCGTAATACCTTGCACGTTGATCGCCGACAGGGCTTCACGCACCTCGTCGAGCTTGAACGGCTTGATAATGGCGGTAATCATTTTCATACGAGTGCCTCTTTAGAAGGTTTTGGACACGGTCAGCACCAAGCCGCCCTTGCCCAGGTTTTTGCCATTGGTCGGCGCGATATAAGCGTCGCTGTTGGTCTTGATATAGGCCAGCGCAACGGATGCCACGCCGAAGTCCTTGGTCGCACCGACTTTCCAGTCGGTGTAGCTGAAGGCGCCGCTGTTCTTCACCTTCTGGTGGCCAACGTGCAGGTTCAGGACGATGCCTTCGTACACTTCCTGGTTGACGGAAGCGTCGACATAGGTGCTGTGCTTGCTGTCCGCGAAGCCGAACAGGTTGCTCAGCGAATGCGAGTACTTGAGGGTTGCCGGGCCATAGCCAACCTGGCCATACACCTCGCGGGTATTAGCGCTTGGATGCAGGTCGTTCGATGGATACACGTAAGCCAGGAAGCCCACGTCATAGCTGACGCCAGGCGCGATCTCGCCGCGCTTGCCGCCGTACAGGTCTACTTCAACCGAAGCATCACCGCCGCCGTCCTTGACCCACTTGATGGTGGAGGCCCAGGCGCCTGCATAGAAACCGGTCGGGTTGTTGACCCAGTCGGCGCCGCCTTGCAGCGCCGGTTTCAGGCGGGTTTGCGAGATACCACGGTAGCGGTAGTCGCTGGTCACGGCCGCGTTATAGCTGATCTCATTGTCAGGCTTCGCCTCGGGTGCGGCATCGGCTGCTTGGGCCAGGCCGGTTCCCATCGTTGCCATTGCGAGTGCGACTGCAGCGGTGAGACCCAGCTTCTTGCTCTTGTGAATCATGGCGATTTCCTTTTGAGTGAACTTTTATTGCGGTTTAAAATTCAGTCTGAAACAACAGCTTTCTTGCTTATTAGCAGATTGCGTGCCAGCTAGAAATCGTGCGGGAGTTGAAGTTAAGACAGCTTTCCGCACCATTTAAAGCCAAAGCCGCACCGTTGTGGTGCGAAATCTCACACATCAGGAATAAAAAAATGGACATGAACGCCTTCTTCAATGACCTGCAGCAAAAGGTCAACCAGGTCATCGAAAACTCGCCGGCCAAGGATATTGAAAAGAACGTCAAGGCGATGATGACCCAGGGCTTCGCCAAGCTGGACCTGGTGACCCGCGAGGAATTCGACATCCAGGCCCAGATGCTGGCCAAGGCCCGTGCCAAGCTGGAGCTGCTGGAATCGCGCCTGGCCGAGCTGGAAGCCAAGCTGGCCGACAAGTAATCCCCTTGCGCTAGCTCAAACGGGCGGTGGCGCCCGAGGCCTACGATCTTCAGTTGTAGACCGGGAGGCCACCATGAGCATCGCAGTCATCAAAAGCCGCGCCCTGGCCGGCATGCAGGCGCCGGAAGTCAGCGTCGAAGTCCACCTGGCCAACGGCCTGCCGGCCTTCACCATCGTCGGCCTGGCCGACACCGAGGTAAAAGAATCTCGCGACCGGGTACGCGCAGCCATCACCAATGCGGGCTTCGAACTGCCGCAGCATCGCATCACCGTCAACCTGGCCCCAGCTGATCTTCCCAAGGAATCGGGGCGTTTCGATCTTCCAATCGCCATTGGCATCCTGGCCGCCTCCGGCCAGATTCCTTCTTCGACACTGGAACAATTCGAGTTTGCCGGCGAGCTGTCGCTGACCGGCGAACTGCGGCCCATCCGCGGCGCTTTGGCGATGACCTATGCCATGCAGCGCTCCGCCGGTGGTTCCAGCCGCGGTTTCATCCTCCCGCTGGCCAATGCCGATGAAGCAGCGCTGGTTGCCGGCGCCCGCATCTACCCTGCCGCCACGCTGCTGCAGGTATGCGCCCACTTCGGCCTTGATCCCGATGGCAGCTTCGCCCTGCCGCGCCATGTGGCGCAGCCCCTTCCGCTTCCACCAGCCATTCCCGACTTCGCCGACGTCAAGGGCCAGATCTTCGCCAAGCGTGCGATGGAGGTTGCCGCCGCCGGCCGCCATTCCGTCCTGCTGGTCGGCCCACCAGGCGCCGGCAAGACCATGCTGGCCACGCGCTTCGCCGGCCTGCTGCCTCTAATGACGGACGACGAGGCGCTGGAAGCCGCTGCAGTTCAATCCCTGATCAGCGGCTTCACCGTCGAAGGCTGGAAGGTGCGCCCCTTCCGCGCGCCGCACCACACATCTTCCGGCGCGGCCCTGGTAGGTGGTGGCAGCGTTCCCCGCCCAGGCGAGATTTCGCTCGCACATTGCGGCGTTCTTTTCCTTGACGAGCTTCCCGAGTTTGATCGCCGAGTCCTGGAAGTACTGCGCGAGCCGCTCGAATCTGGCCGGGTCACCATCGCCCGCGCCATGCGGCATGCCGACTTCCCCGCTCGCTTCCAGTTGATCGCCGCCATGAACCCCTGCCCATGCGGATACCTCGGACATCCAGCGGGCCTGTGCCAATGCACACCCGACCAGATCCTGCGCTACCAGAACCGCGTTTCGGGCCCACTGCTGGACCGCATCGACATGCAGATCGAAGTTGGCCCGGTACCACCCGAAATCCTGCAAGCGGATGCAGTCGGGGAATTGTCCGCGACGATTGCCGCGCGCGTGCACGCAGCCTTCGAACGCCAGATCGTCCGCCAAGGCAAAACCAACCAGCATCTCACGCCACGCGAAATCGACCGCTTCTGCAAACCGGATGCCGGCGGCCAGGCGGTGCTGCGTGCGGCCATGCACAAGTTGCATTGGTCCGCCCGCGCCTACCATCGCGTACTTCGCGTTGCACGCACTGTGGCCGACCTGGACGGCCAGAAGCAGGTCGGCGGCAAGCATGTATCTGAAGCGATCAACTTGCGCCGCGCCCTTCGGCAGCTATGATCAGGCGACTCGGCCAGCCGAGGCACCAGCCGCTTGCCATCAAAGTACCTCACGAACTCAATTCCGTTTCATGATCATCTTCTTGAGAAAATCTAAGTTTCAAATGTAATTCCACGTAAATCCGTGGTTTTGGCGGTAGTTTCTTCGCTAGAATTGCCGCCACCATGACTACCCATTACCGTTACTCGCGCTATTGCGCCGGCCCTCTCCTGTTACTCCTGTGCTGCGGCAGCGCCGCTGCGCAAACCCAGACCACCCAGCCAGCCAAGGCCGACGCCGCGCCCGCAACCGTAAAAAAGGAAGTCCCACCCGAAACCGGCAATATCGCCAGCGTGACGGTGGCCGCCGAGCGGCCCACCAACCGTATCGACCGCCAGGTCTACGATGTCAAATCCGACGCCTCGGCCAGCAATGGCTCCGCAGCCGATGCATTGAACAACGTCCCATCCGTGAACGTCGACCCGGACGGTTCGCTGACCCTGCGCGGCAGCAGCAATGTGCAGGTCTATGTCGACGGCAAGCCATCGGCCATGCTGCAAGGGGATAACCGCGGTCCGGCGCTGCAATCGATCCCGGCCGAAGACCTGGAGTCGGTGGAAGTGATCAACAACCCCGGCGCACAATTCGGCAACGAAGGCGGCGGCGGCCCGATCATCAACCTGGTGATGAAGCGCTCCCGCAAGCCGGGCGGCTTTGGCGTAGCCAATGCCAACTACGGCACGGCAGGCCGCTACAACAGCGCGCTGTCCGGCACTTACAACGAAGGCTTGTGGGGCTTCCAGGGCGGTATCAACGTGCGCCATGACGGCCGCAACTCCGTTGGCGAAACAGTGCGCGACCGAATCGATCCGCGTACCGGCGCGCTGTCGCACAGCGACCAGCAATCGCAGTCAAACGGACTGAATGACAACGCAGGCCTGAACGGCGGCGTCACCTACAACCTCGGCGCCAACGACACGCTGGGCGCACAAGTCGCCTACTCCCATCGCACAAATGATGCGCGTTCGACCGACAACTACCTGTCGACCGATCCGGATGGCGTGGTCACCGATAACTACCTGCGCAGCACCGTGCGCGAAGGCGAGAGCACGAACTACTCCTGGAATGCGCGCTGGGACCACAAGGGCGATGCGCCGGGCGAGACCTTCAAGATGGACTTGCGGGTATCGAACGCCACCAACGACTCCGACAGCAACTACCGCAATAGTTACGTCGTGCGCCCGCCCATCGGCAGCCAGACTGACAGCGCGCAGAAGAATCGCAACAAGAACGAGATCATCGACTTCACCGGCGACTACGAAGCAAACCTGTTCGGCGGCGTCACAAAGCTTGGCTACAAGATCGTCCAGAACCGCAACGACTCGAGCATCGATTACACCAATATCGACCCGGTCACGCAGGAAGGCTCGCCCAACGCGCTGCGCAGCAATGCCTTCGACATGAAGGAAACCATCTACGCCGCCTACGGCTCCTACCAGATGCGCCTCAACGAACAGTGGGGCCTGATGGCCGGCCTGCGTGCCGAGCATACCGAGATGGAGATCGAACAGCTCACCAGCCAGGTCGCTGCCGGCAATAGCTACACCAACCTGATTCCGAGCTTTTTCGCCACCTACAAAATGAGCGAAAACTCGCAAATGCGCTTCGCCTACGCGCACCGCCTGCGCCGTCCGAATGCGCAGGACCTGAATCCCTTCGTGGTCTACCGCGATGAGTTGAACGTCTCTTCCGGCAATCCGAAACTGAAGCCGGCGCAAACCGATTCCTTCGAACTCGGTTACGAGACCCGCCTGTTCGGCCTCGAGACCAACCTGCGCGTCTACTACCGCGACGAGACCGATTCCATCCTCGATCGCAAGTACTTCATCAGCGACACCGTGCTGCTGACCACCCGCGAGAATGCAGGCAGCACCCGTTCAGGCGGCATGGAATTCACGCTGACCGGTAAGCTTCTACCGTCGCTGACGCTGAACCTGAGCGGCAACGTCGCCCGCTTTGAACAAAGCGTGCTGGAGACGAATGGCGACCAGACTACGCGCACTGCTTCTTCGCTGAGCGGGCGCCTGCGCCTGAACTGGCAGGCCACCAGCACCGACATGCTGCAAGCGGCAGTCCAGGCACAAGGCAAGATGCTGACCGGCCAGGGCTACCGCGAACCGAACACCACGCTGAACCTGACCTGGCGCCACGCCATTACGCCGCAACTGGCCCTGATGGTCAATGCCACCGACGTCTTCAACAGCAACAAGATGTCGACCATCACCGACACCTATGCCCTGCGCGAACGCTCGCTGCGCGAATTCGACGGCCGCATCATCTACGTCGGCCTGTCTTACCGCTTCGGCGGTTCGGCCGGCATGCAACGCGAGCGCGAAGGCGGACCGGAACGCGGTCCGGGCGGCATGCGCGGACCCGGCATGGGCCCGCCACCAGGAGGCGGCATCGGGCCGGGCATGGGCCCTGGCGCAGAATAACCGTGGCACGAGGTGCTACCATTCAGGTCATGAATAAACCGACCCTGACCAAAGCCCTCGCCGCCCTGCTCGCCGCAGGTGCACTCGCTGCCTGCAGCCCCAAATTCGACTGGCGCGATTTCCGCAGTACCGACGCGCCTTACACCATCATGTTGCCCGGCAAAGCCGCCACCCACACCCGCGCCGTCAATCTCGATGGCCAGGAAGTGAAGATGACCATGTCCGCAGCAGAAGTCGACGGCACCATGTTCGCCGTCGGCACTGCTGAGCTACCGGACGCGGCCAAAGCCGCCCAGGCCGTGCAGGCGATGAAGCTTGCCATGGTACGCAATATCGGCGGTACTATTACCAAAGAGGGCACCAAGGACGGTGCATTTGAAGTGGAAGCGCGCGGCGTCGCCCCTAACGGCGCTCCGCTGGCCATGCACGGCCGCTTCCTGGCGAAGGATAAACGCGTCTACCAGGTCGTCATGCTGGGGAACCAGAAACATTTTGATGCGGATACGGTTGATACATTCTTGAGTTCGTTTAAATTGTATTAAGAAGCACGGTGTGCGCGACTGCAGTCGTGCTATCGTGAGCACATCAACAAACTACGGGAAGCGCGCCATGTTGATCAAATTCAAATCCATTTCGTCGCCGGAAGTCATGATGGCTCACGAGCACGTTGAACGCATCATGGACCTGTTGAAGAAGAGCCCCACGCGGGGTGTCATTACAGCAGCGGAAGCTTCCCAGGCCTTGCAGCTTCTCGAGAAGGAAGTTGCGCTAAGCAAACTGCATCCGGAAGTCGATTCCGAGCATGCGGCCCACATGCCAAGCCATGCGTTGCCGGACGACGATGGCGATAGCGATTTCGGGGAATCACAGAAGGTAGGATTTGCGCAGCGCGCCTTCCCACTCCTGGAAATGCTGCGTGCCGCCCAGACGGGCGGACACGATATCGTGTGGGGCGTCTAGCCCCACCACTGGCTTATTTCTGGGCCGGCACGAAGTCTTCCATCACCGCCTTGCGCAGCAGCGCAGGCGGCAACATCCCCTGGGACAGCACGAAGTCGTTGAAGGCCTTGCGATTGAACTTCTGACGCAAGGCCACTTCTGCCGCCTGGCGGGTTTCCATCAGGCGCTGGTAGCCATAGAAATATGAAGTTGCCTGGCCTGGTGCACGGAAGGTGTAGCGCTGCATCTCCTGGGTTGCCATGCCTTCCGACAAGCCAACTTCGTCCATCAGGAACGATTTCACACCTTCAGGGCTGATTTCGCCCAGGTTCACCATCGGGTCGAGGAAGGCGCGGGCCGCACGCTGCATGCGAGCCTGCAGTGCAAACAGCTGGCCATCGAGCGGCTCGAATGGCTGCATTTCCGCTTCGGCATACAACGCCCAGCCTTCGACGTTCACGCTATTGAAGGCAAACACGCCGCGCGCAGTCGACACCCCCATTTCGATCATCTTCGCGAACTGCAGCTCGTGGCCTGGACGTGCTTCGTGCGCAGTCAGGGTCCAGCTGCCGGCCTGGTGGGTGAAGTCATCGAAGACCAGCTTCTTGCCGCTGGCATCAGGCGGCATGCCGGTAGTCAGCACGAACTCGCCGTACTCGCCGGTGTTGCCGATCAGGCGCGGTGGGCTCATGTGCGGCGCAGGTTGCTGCGCATTCTCGGCCTCACTCGCCAGGCGGATCACAGCCTTGCGGTCCGGCAGGGTAACGATGCCCTGCTCGCGCACGGCGGACTCGATTTGCGACAGACGCTCGCCATACAGCGGCATCACCTGCTCAGCCGGGATCTGCTGTTTCTTCAACTCGCGCATGACAGCGCGATAGTCTGCATTCGGCAGATTGCGTTCCTTGGCGATCAGGCTGGCGGTAATCGTCATCTGGTTGCGGATCTCCGCAAACGAGGTCAAGGCCTTGGCAATCAGCTCCTTCGGCGCGATATCCACGCCGAACTGGTGCAGGTTGTCGGCGTAGACTTCCGCCGGCAGGCGGTGATCGGCACGGGCCTTCGGCAGGATCTGGTCCTTGATCTTGGCGTTATATGCGTTCAGTTGGCTTTCGATCGCCGCGAATGATGGCTCCCAGCCTTTCAGGTCGCTCTTGCTGAGCAAGTCCTTCATGCCTTTGATCAGGGATGGCGCAGCGCTCAGCGCCTGCTCCACTTCACCTTTGTATGGGCCAAGCAGGTTCTTGTCGGCTTTCTGGCGCTCCAGGTAGCGCTCGTAAGCCAGCTCGGTAATCGGGCGGTAGCCCTTGGTGATGCCGGCGTACTTTTCCATGCGCACCAGCAAGGTCTTCTGGCGCTCTTTTGGAATGCGCGGATCCAGCGTCTGGCGCATCACGCCAAACATCAACTGGGTCAGGTCAAGGAAGGGCAGCATGTGCTTGCGGTTCACGGCCGCCGAGCGCAACTGGTCTTCGGCCGCGCCGATCAGGATTTCCAGGTCTTGCCTGACTTTCGGGTCCTTCTCCGCCTTCATCCGCTTCTGCAGTTCGGCAATGACAGCGCGTGTGTCCTTGGCGGTAACCTCGAACAGGTCGCGCGACATATCGGTGATCTGCTCATCATAGCCATCGACGCCCAGGCTGCTGGCACTTTCGGGCGAGTACTTGGCTTGCAGGTTCAGCAGCAGCTTGGCGTTCTCATTGCTCTTGGTGACCCAAGCCGGCTCGGTAGCCGCGGAGACATGCAGGGACAGCAGGGCCAGGGTGAGGCCACTGAGGAGTTTCGTGATCGGCATCGTTATTCCTTTATAAAGAATTGCGTGCCGTATCATAATGCAAAAAGCCCGCCGGCATGATGCCTGGCGGGCTTTTCTAATAAGAGCCTGACGATAACCTACTTTCACACTGGTTGCAGCACTATCATCGGCGCAGAGTCGTTTCACGGTCCTGTTCGGGATGGGAAGGGGTGGGACCGACTTGCTATGGTCATCAGGCATGACTTG
>CBHREK010000041.1:0-110197 GCA_966077345.1 uncultured Duganella sp. | reverse complement strand
CCCCACGCCCCCCCCCCAAACACACCCGCCTTCCCCCCCCAAAACATTAAATTTTTCCTGTGGCCCCCGCCCCCCCCCCGCCCCCCACGATTGAGCCGAGTCAAGGCAAGCTCTCCTGATTTCGGACTATAGTTGACCTCCAGTCAATCCGGAGGGGCGACTAAAATGGCGCTTTCAGCTTGCATCCTGGCGGCCGGCAAGGCGCCGGCAAATGCCAGCAACAGGCTGCGGATCGATCTGTCCGACGCTGGCGTATCCCTCATCGAAGCACCGCAAGACAGCGACGCCTCCATCTTCATATTCAAACAGTGGGACGGCGAGCTGGCCGCCAACCTGCAAGCGGCCGGCGCGCGGCAAATGCTGGCCATCTGTTGCGATCCAGGCGAAATGGCTGCCGACGCCATGTGGGAAGTGCTCGCTGCGGGCGCCTCCGACCTGCTCCTGTGGCGCAACGGCGAAGCGATCCTGCCGCAGGTGCTGGCGCGGCTGGAGCGCTGGCACGAGGTGGCACGGCTTATGTCCTCCGAACGCATACGCACATGCCTTGTCGGGCAAAGCTCGGCGTGGCGGCGCATGCTGCAAAGCCTGGTCGAAGTTGCGGCCTTCACCGATTCCCCCGTCCTGATTACCGGCGAAACCGGCACCGGCAAGGACTTGCTGGCGCAGGCCATCCACCGCCTGCAAGGCGGCCCGGGCCCACTCACAGTCGTCGATTGCACCACGCTGTCGCCGGAGCTGGCCGGCAGCGAACTATTCGGGCATGAGCGCGGCGCTTTCACGGGCGCCTACAGCGCGCGCGACGGCGCCTTTGCCGCCGCCAACGGCGGCGTGCTGTTCCTCGATGAGGTGGGCGAACTGCCGCCGTCGCTGCAGGCGCAGCTGCTGCGCGTAATCCAGGAACAGCAGTACCGCCGCGTCGGCAGCAATGACTGGCATCCCACGCGTTTCCGCCTGGTGTGCGCCACCAACCGCGACCTGGAGGCTGAAGTCCAGCGCGGAGCATTCCGCGCCGACCTGTATTACCGCATCGCGGCCTGGCGTTGCCGCACGCCGCCGCTGCGCGAGCGCCAGGGCGATATCCTGCCGCTGGTGCAGCACTTCCTGCGCCAGCTTGGCGGGCGCGATGTCGACCTCGACCCGGCCGTGCGCCAGTACCTGCTGACGCGCAGCTATCCGGGCAACGTGCGCGACCTGCGCCAGACCGTGGCACGCATCTGGCACCGGCATATCGGGCCTGGACCTCTCACCATCGGCGACGTGCCGCCGGAAGAGCGGCCGGCCACAGGCGGCGCGAACTGGCCCGATGCGGCCTTTATCAACGCCATCGGCCGCGCGGTGGACCTGGGCGTCAACCTGTCGCGTATCGGCCAGGCTGCCACCGACACGGCTATCCAGCTGGTGCTGCAGCAGGAAGGCGACAACAACCAGCGCGCCGCGCTGCGTCTGGGCGTGACCGACCGCACGCTGCAACTGCGCCGCAAGGCGCGCAATGCGCCGGCCTAGCCGCGGCCTATCAGGCGCAGCAGGTTGCCGCCCAGGACCAGTCCTTCATCCCCTGCCCCCAGCCGCAGCAAGCGGATCTTCTCCAGCTCCACGCCGGGGTGCAGCCACGGCCCGTCTGTACCGAACAAGACCTTGTGCGCACCGGCGCGCCGGATTGCCTGCTCCAGCAGGTCGAAGCGGCGCACGCCGGCGCTGTCGGTGTAGATGTTGCGGTGCCGCGCCAGGTGGTCGACCAGCGCCAGTTGCGCCGACCAGTCGTCGGCAAAGCTGCCGAGGTGCGGCAGGATAAAATTCACGTCCGGATACTGCTCGGCCAATAGCTCCGCCACCGACGTCACGCCGACCGGATCGTACAGCACCGGCAACCCGAAGTGCCGCGCCACTTCGCACACTTCACCGGTAATGGGGGCATCGTGGCGATGCAGCTTGATGCCGGCAAAACCGTATTCCTCTACCGCCTTGCGCACCAGCGCACCGATGCGGCCCGCGTCGCGCCGCGCGTGCACGAAGGCGAAAGCCAGGTAGCGGTCGGGCTCCGCCGCCACCAGCCGCGCCACGCCGGCGTTGGCGGCGCCGTAGTCGGAATGGAAGGCGGCCAGCAACACAGTGCGGTCGATGCCGGCTTCGCGCGCACGCCGGGCATAGCGGCCCAGCGCGGCGTTACTGTCCCAGGGACCGGTCAGGCCGTCGCCGGGGCCGGCGTGGCAATGGCAGTCGATGATCATGACTTGCCAAAGTGCGGCGAATGGGTGCGCAAGGCTTCCAGCACGGCGCGGCGCACTGCTTGCGGACTGCCGTCGCTGTCGCCGGCCGCCTGCGCAGCGCTGCCGGCAATGCGGACGAAGCGGCGCGCCACTTCCATTTCGCGGTCCACCTCCGGCATTTCCTGCATTTCCATCTCAAGCGCGTTGCTCAGCGCACCGCCCAGCGCCCGGCCCAATGCCGTCCCGACGCCGGGAATCGGAATGAACGATCCGAGCGCGCCGCCGACGAAGGGCAAGGCTTTCTTCGCGATGCCCTTCAGGATGCCGCCCAGCGGCTTGGCGACTTTCTTGATGCCGTTCCAGACACCCTTGAACATCTTGCCCAGGAATTGCTCCAATTCCTCTTCGCTTTGCACGCCAAGCAGTTCCATCGCCAGTTCCATTTCCTGCTCGGAGCTGAACGGGCCGTGCTGGCAGCGCTTGCAGCCGCAGGGCGCTTCATGCTCTTCGCCCAGCACCTCGAACTCCAGTTCGCGGCGCTGGTTGGTCAGCACGCCCTGGTGATGCCTGAACATCGTGTCGTGCAGGGTCCGTTCGCGCCGGCGCCGGTCGGCGTCGTCCGCTAGGTTGGCAGCGACATAGACGCTGACTTCGGATGGACGGATGCCCATCATGCCGGCGCAGATGCGGTGCTGTGCCAGGCGCTGGCCCATGTGCCGGGCCTGTCCGCTGTATCCCCGGCGCTGGCCGTTGACCGTGAACTCGAGGTAGTACAGCCCGGGCCCGTGCGTGCGCGGATCGCCCGGCGCCCGGTCAAGCGGGGCGATGAGCGCATAGGCCGGCTGCAGGGCGGGCGGCATGCGCCCCACTGCCGCGGCGATGGTCGGCGGCACTTCCCCGTCGCCGTCTCCTTCATCGGGACCCGGTTCGTCGCCGGCGGGCGGTTCGAGCAACGGCAGCGGCTCGAACACCGGCGCGCGGTAAGGCCAGCCGCCGCCATACACCGGCACGGGGCGGAATTTGCGGGCGGGACGGGCGCGGCCCCGTCCCATTGGGCGGCCGCCTTTGGGCCGCCATTCGAACTCCATTGTCTCAAACATGCAGCACCTCCATCAGTTGTCCGATCGAGCGGGCGGCATAGGCCACCTCCTGTGCGCTGTGGTCAGCCCGCAGCAGCAAAGTGAGGACCGGCCTTGCCGGTGTTCCCTGCAACAGCACTTCAATACCTGCCAGCGATAGTTCGCCCTGCAACGCCTCTCCATCGCACAAGGGCGGCAGCACGACTCGCTGGACCGGGAAATCGCCGCCCATGCAGGCGATCCCGAAACCGGCAAGGATCGCCTGCAGTTGCGCAATCCGTTCACGCAGCCGCTCGCGCAAGACCCGTCCCAGCCTGCGGTTGGCCTCCAGCGCACAGCGGGCGGCTGCAACCACGGCCACCGATGGCGGGCTGCAATGGACCCGCGTTTCACTGGCTGCCATGAAGCCGCCCAGCAGCTTGCGCGGCCCCGCGAGAACCGCCAACGGCGCTCCGAAACCCTTGGCCATCGAGGCGCCCGCCAGTACTGGCGCGCCGCCAAGGCCATGCTCGGCCACCGATCCACCGCCATCCAGTCCCACTACGCCAAGCGCCTGGGTATCGTCCAGCAGCAGCAAGCCGCCGAATGAATCGGCAATGTCGGCATACGCCGCTAGCGGCGGTGCGGCGGCATCGCCCGGCGTATAGCCATCCGACAGGATCACCGGCCTGCGCCCCGCTTCCCGCCAGCGCCGGGCTAATGCCGCGGCCTGGGATGCATTGCCGTGGCTAAAGCATTGCAGCGGCACCCCTTGTGCGCCGGCACGTTCGGCGCCCCAGCGCGCCACCGGATATGCCGCGCTATCCACCAGCAGCGCAACCCGTGCCGCAGCCATCCAGCCAAACAGGTCCCAGAACAGGTGCAGGCTGGAGGTCAGCAGGCAGGCCGCCTCGCAGTCCATCAGCCGCGCCAGGCCGGCGCCCAGCTCCGTTTCTCCCGGCACCGGTTCCAGCGCCGCCGGCTTCCCCAAAGTCAGCTCGTCCCAGGCAGGCAGCGATTGCGCGGCGTGCCGCATGCCCAGGTACAGCGCGCTGGTGAAATCGGCGCACACCACCGCCTCACGCCGTGCGCGGCATGGCCTCCAGCCGCTGGCGCAGCAACACCGACGGCATGCTCGCCTCCAGTTTCGGGTTGGCGGTCTCCGAGGTCAGGTCGACACCGGTCACCGCCCTGTACGCATGCATATAGCCTTGCGCTTGCGGACGCCAGAAGCGCGCCCATGCAAAGGCCTCGGTCGGGTCGTACACGTCGCTCCAGTGGGTGTACCGGATCGACAGCAGCAGCTGTTCGCCGAACATGGCCAGGTCGCGGAAATGCGCGATGCTGGTGTCGCTCCAGCCCTGCACCTTCTTCATCGCGTCGACGCGGTCCATCCACGGCTCGGGATGGGCCACCATCAGCCGGGTCGGCAGGAATTCCCGGAATTCGGGGCGCGCCAGCATCCATTGCTGCATCAGCATTTCGATGCGCGCGGTGGACGGCAGGTCGCCGAACTGGTTGTGCGCTCCCTGCGACAGGATCAGGTGTACCTCCTTCAGCGCGTTCAGGATCGGGAAAGCGTCGGCCTTCACCGTGGTATCGTCGTCCTGGCGGTAAAACGGCATCAGCTGGCGCAGCAGGTTGTGGAAGGCCTCGACGAACTTGGATCGGCTGTCGGCCGGGCGGAAATCGCGCACGGCCTTGCCGTCCAGGTGGATGCCGTAGTGGTGGTCGTACTCGTAATTGCGGCGCACCACGCTCAGGCGGTGCTGTTCATCCTGCACATAACCCCACAGCAGGTTGTTCAGGGGCCGCAGCATGTCCACTTCCATATTGGCCAGCGGGTCGAGTCCGTTGCCATGGGCCGGCGAGCGCACGTTCTGGAAGCGGCGCGTGATCGCGTTCATGGTCTGCACCAGCATGCCCTCTTCCTGCCAGTAAGACCAGATCAGCTCCATCATGCAGGGATTGACCAGGCGGTCGCGGATGAAACCCGCGCACAGTTCGGCGTCGTGGTGGTCCTTGTGGTCCATGTGGATGCGCACGTCCGGCAGCTTGCTGCGGATCAGGGCCAGGTAAGGCAGGATGCGGGTTTTCGGGTCCAGCGCGGTCAGGTAGCGCTTGACCAGTTCGTCCTCCAGCTTGCGGTCGCCCGGCAGGTCGCGCCGGTCCAGGTAATCGGCATCTTCTTGGGGGCGGAAGGCGTACGGTGTGCGCAGCACGCCGCAGTTCACCATCACAAACGCTTCGGTGGCGGCCTTCAGCACCCGGTAGGAATCGGAATCGCTGAAAGGCAGGGTGCGCCGTTTCTCCAGCAATCGGAACGCGCGCTCCTTCTCGTCAAAGCGGCCGCGTTCGAATTCCGGCACGTCGCCGCCGGCATCGTTGCAAAACAGGTGGTCGATGAACAGCTTGTAGGTATTGAAGGACAGCGCTTCGGCACTGTTGCGGATCAGCGTCCAGTGCGCGAGCACGGGACGGAATTCTGCTTCCGTGCGTGAAGCCTGGGTGGTGATCGTGCCGCTGACCTGCGTCGCATTGCCTTCGTCGACGATCACCGGCTCCGATGCACGGTAATGGGCCGCATCGTTCGGGTCCGGCGTAACGCCGTCCGGTTCCAGCGCGGCCATATAAACGTTGAGCGCCACCTCGGTCGTACCAACGGCATTCAGCCGCATGCTCGACTTGACGCCCTTGGGCGCCTGGCTCTGCAAGGGAGGCTCCGGAACGTAGTACATGCCGTCCATTGGATTGGACTGGACTTCGCCACAGCGCGCCACCGATACCCAGACGGTGTCGCCGACCAGCCCATGGGGCCGGTCCTGGTTGTCGCCGTTGGCGAAGAACACCGGATCGAGCCGCAACTTCGGATCCAGGACGAATTCGGTTTCGCCGCGCGTGTCAGTACTCAGGATGTCGACCCGGTTGAAGCGCACGAAGTCGTCGTCGAAGGGCGTGACGTTGTTGTAGGCGACGTAATAGGTGCCGATCTCCAATCCGTCGAAGCGCGCATGCCCATTCGGGCCGGTATGAGTCGGCCGCAGCACGGGCCAGGCAGCCATCATCTTGCGCGCCTCTTCCGGCGTGCCCTTGCCTTCATTGAGCAACTGCAGCTGCTTCAACTGGGCATCGGAGGGCTGCACCAGCAGCAGGTGCGCATGCACCACCGGGACCCAGCGATCGTCCGAGATCCGGGCCCGCACGTTGATATCGATCTTGCCGCTTTTGCCTGCGGCCGCCGCACTCGTTTTCGTCATGATGGAACTCTCCTCAAATATCAGTCAAGGTATTGCGAAGGGCCCAGTGCGTGAGCAGGCGCCCCAGCAGGATGCTTTCGTGTTCCGGGCTCAGGATGCCGTCCGCGCGCGCCTGGCCGATCACGGCGAATACCAGCACCGGCGAAGCGTCGTACATGCGCTCAGGCTTGCGCTGCCACAGCCGGAATAGCAATGCCAGGTAGGCCGGCTGCCGCTGGTCCACCTGCAGCGCCTGCGGCAGCGAAGCCCCCCGCAGCAGGGCCGGACGGTGATTGGCCAGCAGGCCGGCCAGCGCCGGCATCGAATCGCGCAAGGCCATCAGCAATTGCCGGTCGGCTTCCGGCACGCCATCGAGGGGATAGTAGGATTCCCACAAGCGCGCCATGCGCTGCCACTGCGGATGCGGATAAAGCCGCTCGCCCATCGCGCAGCTCAGGAGCACCCGGATCCAGGGCACCGGATGCGGGTCGTCGATGTTGATGCGGAAGACGAAAATGCGCGGCAGGCTGACCACGCCGATCAGGCCATGGGTGGCAGCCACGCCGACCCTGCCCAGCGACCAGAAGTCGGCGACGATCTCCGAAATCCAGCGCTCCCACAGCTTCCACACCTGGGCCGGCCCGGTGGCGCCGGACTGCAGCGATTGCAGGACCGGGCGCAGCGAGTTCACAAGGTCCAGCAGCGCGGCGCCCTGGTGCCCCACCTCGTGGAACAAGGAGGACGCGATACTGGCGCCCACCATGCGTTCGCGCGGCACCCGGATGATGGCGACGGGATTGTCGCCGCCACCCGGCAGCCGGGTGCGGGCCCTGCGGATCGCCGCCCCCGGTCCGCGATCGAGGTAGCACACCACCGGCGGCGGCGTGTAATAGCCGCCGCGCAGGGCCAGGGCGTCGGCCGATGCAACGTCCAGTCCCGCCAGCCATACGCCGTTGCGATGTTCGCTGCGCTGCGTCACCACGTCGTTGAACATGTCGAACTGGATCAGCGCCGCATTGAACTTCATGCGCAGGAAGGTGAAGCGGCGCTGGGCCTGCGCGGGGCTGGCGCGCCGCCCGGCCGGGCTGCGCAGCCAGTGCAGGAAGCCGCGCACCATCGCCCGCAGCTCGCGCCGCCCCGCCACCAGCTGGCGCTCGATGCCGATCTGCGCCCGCGGCAGCAAGGCTGCAGCCGGCACCATCGGCTCGATCAGGGCGAATGGCAGCACGCGGGCCAGGCGCGTCAGCAAGGACCGCGCCTCCTGCGCCAGCATCCAGGCGGCGTACGGGTTCATTTGGTTCAGGCTCCGTACAGGACGATTTTGCGGCCCTGGCGCACCCAGCGTCCGGCGTTGCCATGCATTGCGCCGGCCATGCCGCCCACGCCGCGGCCTGCAGCGCCCTGCTGGCCGCCCTGCTGCCCGGCCCGCGCCAGCAGGCCCGGCGCGTGCTGGCGCACGGCCGCCGTCGCTGCCTGCATGGCGATCTGGCGCGGGTCGCCTCCGCGCGCCTGGGCCGCGCGATTCACCGTGTCGGCAGCCACCTTCACGAAGGTGCGGGCGCCGTCGAATTCGCGGTCTTCGCCCGACATCTCGCCTTCCGCCTCCAGCCCGAGGGCGCTGCCGGCAGCCGATGCCAGGCCGCTGCCGATCTTGGCGCCCAGCGGACCGCCGAAGTAGCCGCCGATCGCGCCGCCTGCCAGCGGCAGCGCTTTCTTGGCCACGCCTTTCAGTGCGCCGCCGATGGCCTTGCCGACCGGCGAGCGGATCACATTGCCGGCGAACGATGCCGCCTTTTTCAGGAAGCTGCCCAGGAACTGCTCCAGTTCCGCTTCATTGGTCACCGACAGCAGTTCGCTGGCCAGTTCCATTTCCTCGGCTTCGGTCAGCATCCCTTGCTGGCCCATTTCGCCGCCCCATTCCGATTCGCCAAACTCATACTCGCCTTCATAGGAAGTTTCGTTGCCGAATTCCAGGGTGGTACGGTCGATGTCATGCATGATTAGCCCCCTTTGATGTGATGCTGCGGATGGTGGAACGGGATGCCGTTCCATGATGGATACGATGGCGGGAAGCAGCCCCGGTGCATACTGCTTGGCCGCGATGTTCAGCGCGGCGCGCCGCACCTGGCGCGGATCGCCGCGCGCGGCCTGCCTCGCGCGGCGGGCGGCCAGTCCGGCAAAGCGCATGAACTGGCGCGCTGTTTCGAATTCGCGGTCTTCGGCGCTCAGGCCTTCCAGCTCCATGCCGAGCATGCGGCCGGCTTTGGGCCCGGCCGCCAGCACCTGGTCGGCAAGCCTGGGCAGCACGCCGTCCAGGCCGGGCGCCACATGGCGGAACCAGGCCGGCAGGCGGCCTTCGCGGCGCGCCGCCAGCAGTTCGGCTGCTTGCGGCAGGCTTTCATCGCGCCAAGCTGCCTGTGGCGCCGCCGGCGATAGTTCCAGTTCCGGCCGATAGCTGAGCAGACGGTCCATGCTTTCTCCAATACCTAAACCATGCAGGGAGTATTGCAAGGCGTGTGCCAGCGCCGCCCCCTCGGGAGGCGCTGGCCGCGGCGAAAGCGGTTTCGGGAAATGGCGAAAAACGGGGAAGCGGGGCGAAGCCGGCTTCGCCCGTTGGGATGATCAGGCGGCGACAGCCACCGTCAAGGTGGCGACATAGCCGTCGGTGACATTGCCGCTGATAGTGACAAGTTGCAGGGAGTAGCCATCGCTGAAGATATTGTCGGTGGCATAGCTGATGCGCGCCAGGTTGCTTGCGGAGCTGCTGTAACCCGAGGTGGCATAGACTTCGTTCAGCGTCGCCATCGGGAAGGTGAATTGCGAAGTCTTGATGCGGTTGGAGGCGCTGGTGCTTTGCGCCAGGCTGCGATACACCTCGAAATGCACGTGCGGCATGCGCCCGTCGTAGCACCCGGGGAAGATGGTGGTGAACGACAGGTCGCCATTGGCGTCCGCACCCTGCACCCCGCGCAGGTAGTTCTGGTCCGTCACGCCGCTCGAATACAGGGAGTAGCGGCCTTCGCGGTCGCAGTGCCACAGGTAGACCGCGAATTCGCCGGCTGCGCCGCAGCTGTTGTTGGCGTTGACGATCTTCAACTTGATCGTCAGCGGGATGCCGGCCGCCGTGCCACTCGCGCCATTGAAGCTGCTGCGGATGTCGCTGCGCACCACGCCGGTTTGCGTCAGCACGTTGACGATGCCGCTGGCATTGCTGTTGGTGCCATCGCCCGGATACGGCCCGCCGGTTTCCTCCGGGATGACGGTACAGCTTCCGCTAGTGGTGCCGGTGCTGCCGCTGCCGGTGCTGCTGCCGCTGCTGGAACTGCTGCTGTCGGTGCTTGTGCTGTCCGAGCCGCCGCCGCAGGCAATCAGCGGCAGCGTGGCCGCGCCGGCCAGCAGCCACCGCAACGAGCGGCGGCGGGTGCTGCCCATGTTCATCATTGCTTCCAGGTCTGCGGCCAGGCCGTGGTCATGCGCGTCCATAGGGTTCTCCTTTTTATGCCGTGGTATTAATCAGGTTGCCGCTGCTGCCCGCCTGCGGCAGCTTGTCCGCCAGCGCCTGCAGGAAGCTGGTCAGCTTGGACTGCGAATCGCTGCTGTCGGCGCCGAGCGCGAACAGCAGCGATGAGAACGAAGTCTCCAGCGACGAAGCATCACCGCTTTCCGACGCGTCGCTTTGCAGTGACGAGATCAGGCTTTGCAGGTCTTCCGCCAGGCGGCCGGGACCGCCCGGGCCGCCCGGACCCTCGCCTTGCGCACCGCTGGCGTTGTTGGCGCCGTTTGCCTCGCCCTGCTCGTGCAGGGATGTCATCAGCTCCTGCAGGAAGCTGCCCAGGGCCGATGCCGCGCTGTCCTTGTCGGTGGAGGCAACGTCGGTCACGCCCAGCGATTCCAGCGCCGAGCCGATCGCGTTGACGAAACCGCCCTCGCCCGGCGGCGGACCGGGCGGCGGTGGCGGCGCCTGGCGCGCCTGGTCGCTGCCGCCGGTGGAAAGCTGGCTGGTGTAGCTGCTGTAGCTGATCGAATTAACGTTCATTGAAGCCTCCTTGTTGTCGACGCGCCTTGCGTTCGTCCAGTTGCTTGCGCTGCTCAGGGGTCAGCAGGGCCAGCACCTTCTGGTGGGTACGGATATGGGCCAGTGCCAGGTTGGCTTCCGCTTGCGCGGCGGCTTGTGCCAGCTTGGCGGCAGCTGCGTCGTCGAATTTCTCGGCGTCGCGCATCTCATGCAGGGCGCGCATCGCCTTGTCGTGGGCGCGCTGCTGTTCGCGCAGGTAAGGCGCCTGGTTGTGCATCAGCTGGAACAGCTTGTCCTCTTGGCTTTCCGACAATTCCAGGCCATGCAGGAATGGCAAGTGACGCCCGCCAAAGCGGCCGCCAGGGAATTCGCCGCGTGGGCCTTCACCCCAGGGGCCAGCCAGCGGCGGATGGTCGCCCTCCGGCGGCAGGCCTTCTTCCGCACGGGCCAGCAGCGGCAGCGCCATGGCGGCGGCCAGCAGCAGCTGGATCAATTTGCTCTTGTTCATTGTGAATCTCCAGTGGTGATGGTGAGATTCCATTCTCTGGGTACGGCCTGTAAAGCGCCGTAAGTAGCAGGTAAAAACGTGTAAAGATGGAAGAACCCGGCAGGAACGATTTGTTATCATGGACGCCATGAACAAGGTCCTATTGATTGACGATGACGTCGAGCTGGTCGGGATGTTCCAGGAATACCTGGCACAGGAAGGCTTCGAAGTCAGCACCGCCCACGATGGCGAAGCCGGCACTTCCTCCGCACTGACGGGGGCATTTGCCATTGCCGTACTCGATGTGATGATGCCGCGCATGAACGGTCTCGAAACGCTGCGCCGCATCCGTGCCGTGAGCCAGATGCCGATCCTGATGCTGACCGCGCGCGGCGACGATACCGACCGCATTGTCGGCCTCGAACTGGGTGCGGACGATTACGTCACCAAGCCATGCACGCCTCGCGAACTGACGGCGCGCATTCGGGCCATCCTGCGCCGCACGCAAGCGGTGCCGGATACCGGCTCCGGGCCGCTGGTTGTCGGCCAGCTCACCATGTGGCCCGAGCAGCGCCGCGCGGCCTGGGGCGGCGTGCCGCTGGAGCTGACCAGCACCGAATTCAACTTGCTGGAGGTGTTGGCGCGCAATGCGGGCAAGCCGGTGAGCAAGAACGTGCTGTCCGAACAGGGACTGGGGCGCCCGATGGCGCGCTTCGACCGCAATATCGACGTGCATATGAGCAGCTTGCGCCACAAGCTGGGCTCCATTTCGGACGGACGCTCCTGCCTGCAAACCGTGTACCGCCTCGGCTACCAGTTGATCCGGGAGTAAGCCGTGGGCCGCCTGTTCTGGAAGTTCTTCTTTTCGATCCTGCTCGCCCAGGTCGCGGCCACTGCCGCAATCGGCGGCGCCGTCTGGCTCAAGGCGCGCGCGGCTGCCGAAGCGCGGCCGTCGGATATCGAGACCGGCCCGCCGGCGGAAATGTCGATCGAATCCGCTGCTGCCACCCTGGCCTTTGGCGGCACCGACGGCCTGCGCCAGCTATTGGAGAACATGCCGCGGCACCGCGTGTACGCCGTCGGCGATGACGGCAAGGAGCTCCTTGGGCGCATCACGACACCGAGCATGCTGTCGGAAGCGCAGAAGATGCTTGCCAGCCCGGACCCGCGCGGCGTGCGCCAGGTGACCGCGCCAGACGGCCAGCGTTACCTGCTGTTCCTGCCTTCGCGGCGGCACCAGGGCGCGCTCGACGCACCCGACTCCCGTACCCTGCTTGCCGGATCGGGCATTCCCGGCCTCGACCCGCGCGCCTTCCGCCGCCAGGACAGTCGCCGCCCTTCGGGGCCTCCGCCCGATGGCCCCCGCAATGCGCGCGCCCCTGCGGAAACGCAGCACCCCGAGCCGCCACCAGGCGCCGAGCCTGGCCCAAGGCCGGGTACAGGCGCCGGACTGGTTGCAGGCCAAGGCCCAGTTCCAGCCGCAGGTCCGGGTGCCGGCCCAGGCGCCGAACCCGGCCGCGGCGACCCTGGCGGTCCCCCGCCCCGCTTCCGCCCCTTGACGCCCTTCATCCCCATTGGCGCTGCCGTGCTGGCAAGCCTGTTGTTCGCTGCATTGCTCGCATGGTATTTCGCCCGTCCCATCCGCGCTTTGCGCCAAGCCTTTGACGCGGCAGCCAGCGGCGACCTCTCGCCGCGCTTCACCGCCAAACCACGCGCCGGCGGCGACGAGCTCACTACCCTCGGCCGCGATTTCGACCGCATGACCAGCCGCCTGCGCAGCTTACTGGATGGCCAGAAGAACCTCCTGCACGACGTCTCGCACGAATTGCGCTCACCTCTGGCGCGCCTGCAGGCAGCCATCGGCCTGGCCCACCAGCAGCCCGAGAAGGCTGCAGCGTCAATGGAACGGATCGAGCGCGAAAGCGTGCGGATGGACAAGCTGGTCGGCGAGCTGCTTACCCTGTCGCGCCTGGAGGCGGGGGCCTTCGACGCGCCGAAGCAGGAATTCAGTATCGGCGAACTGCTCGACGACATCCTGCAGGATGCGCAATTTGAAGCCGCCAGCAACGACCGCGCTGTGCAGTTCAGCAGCACCGCCGATGCCCAACTGACCGGCCAGCCTGAACTCCTGGCGCGCGCCATCGAAAACGTCGTCCGCAACGCCATCAAGCACAGCCCCGCCGGCGGCAAAGTCGAAGTGGAAACCGCGCTGGACGCGCGCTTTATCCGCATCCGCGTCATGGACAGCGGCCCTGGCGTGGCGCAGGAAGACCTGGGGAAAATTTTCCAGCCCTTCTACCGCAGCAGCAACACGGAAAAGGACGTGGATGGACATGGACTGGGGCTGGCAATCGCCCAGCAGGTGGTGCAGCAGCACGGCGGCCGGATCGCCGCCGCCAATCGAAGCGGCGGCGGGCTTTGTGTGGAGCTCTCGCTCCCTTTGCTCAATGCCTGACGCTTAAGCCTTCGGCAGGGTCACGCCATGCTGGCCCTGGTACTTGCCGTTGCGGTCCTTGTACGAGGTTTCGCAGATTTCGTCACTCTCGAAGAACAGCACCTGGGCGCAGCCTTCTCCGGCATAGATCTTGGCCGGCAGCGGGGTGGTGTTCGAGAACTCCAGCGTCACATAGCCTTCCCACTCAGGTTCGAACGGGGTCACGTTGACGATGATGCCGCAGCGCGCATAGGTCGATTTGCCCAGGCAAACGGTCAGCACATTGCGCGGAATGCGGAAGTATTCAATGGTACGGGCCAGCGCGAAGGAATTCGGCGGAATGATGCAGACATCGCTCTTCACGTCGACGAAGGAGTTCGAGTCGAAGTTCTTCGGATCGACGATGGTGCTGTTGATGTTGGTGAACACCTTGAATTCGTCAGCGCAGCGAATGTCGTAGCCGTAGGAGGAAGTGCCGTAGGAAATCACCTTGCGGCCGTCCACGGCGCGTACCTGGCCGGGCTCATACGGCTCGATCATGCCGTGTTGTTCCGCCATGCGGCGTATCCATTTGTCGCTTTTAATCGTCATCGCAGGTGCTTTCTGGTTTAAATAATGGTGCGGATTTTACATCAGGCGCGCATGCGCTGGGGCGCCTCGCCGGCCTGGAGCTCGCTGCCCAGCATCTGGCGAATCAAATCGCGTGTCATTTCAGCCGCAAGGCGCGGCATCTCCATCGGGAACAGGTGGGAACCGCGCATCATGCGGAAGTTGCGGCCAACCAGCTTGCGGGTATGCTCCAGGCCCGCCTGGCGGTTCTCCATCGAGTTATCGCCCGCCACGTATGCAATGGGCACGGGGAACTGGCCTCGCACCAGCGTGCCGATATGGTGCGGCAGGGTGCGGTAGATAGCGGTTTCGGTTTCGCGGCTGAAGCGCAGCTGCACGCCCTCAGGGTGCTCGACCAGGCCATGCTCCAGGTAATCCTGCAGGACGCCGGGCGCCCAGGCGCCGAACATTTCCTTGCTGGCGAAGTGGCGCAGCGCTTCCTTGTGGCTGGACCAGACATTGCGGCGCTTGATCGAAAAGCGTGCCGGCGAGTAGCGGTCGGAGAAACGGGTGCCCTTGAACAGGCGCCATACATTGGCGCGCCAGCCCGCAACCACCGGGGAGTCGAGCATGACCACGCAGCGCACCAGCTCCGGGCGTTTGGCGGCAGCCATCAGGCTAAGCAAGCCGCCCAGCGAGTGGCCGACCAGGATCACCGGCTCTTTCTGATAGCGGGATTCCAGCTCATCGATCAGTTCCTCGACCAGCCTGGCCCAGCCATCTTCCACCGGGTAGCGCGGGTTATGGCCATGCATGTCGAGCGCCTGCACTTCGAAATCCTGGCCGAGGTACTCGAAGAATTGGCGGTAGGTCCCTGCCGGGTAACTGTTCGCGTGAGCGAAATGGACTTTCGGTTTCGTCATTTACTTATACTAAAAGCAATGGCAACAAGTGTTTCGTGCAAAGCATGTAATTATCGCTCAGGATGCCCGCCCATGCCAGTCGCTACAACTTTGAAATATGTCCAAATAGCAATAGAATGATTGCCTCGTATACAACGTAGCGCAAATCCGATGCTCATCGTCCCCGTAGAAAACCGGCCAGACTGGAAAAATCCGCCCGTTGCGACCCTGCTGCTCATCCTCATCAACGTGCTGGTCTTCTTTGTCTATCAGGGCAAAGACCCGCAACGGGTGGAGCAGGCCTATCGCTGGTATGTGGAATCGGGCCTGGTCGAACGCGAGCAACAGCCGTTCCGCCAATACCTGAGCCGTAACGACCCAGAATTACAGGAAGCGCTCGATGCGGCAGGTGGCGAGGGCAAGCAGCAGCGGCGCGACTTGCAGTTCCAGCATGCGGCCTACGACAAGGAATTCGCCCAGGCTTTGCATCAGGAGCTGGACAGCGACCCGGAGTGGCGCGAAGACCGCAGCCGGTTCGAGCAATTGGCCAATTCTGTCAGCACCCGGGCGTATGCCTTCAATGCCGGGGAAGCGCGCTGGGATACCTGGATCACCAATATGTTCCTGCACGGGGGCTTCGGCCACCTGCTGGGGAATATGGTATTCCTGTTCCTGTTCGGCTTTGCCCTGGAAATCGCGATCGGGCGCGGTGTTTTCCTTTTGCTCTACCTGTGCAGCGGCCTGGGCGGCACCTTGTTGTTCTGGATGTCGGAGCTTGGCACCGATCACAGCGCAGTGGGTGCGTCGGGCGCGATCTCGGGCTTGATGGGCATGTACATCGCTTTGTATGGCCTGAGAAAAATTAACTTCTTCTACAACGTGATTTTCTTCACCGGACAGGTGCGGGCACCGGCGCTCATCGTTTTCCCGATCTGGGTCGGCTATGAACTCATTGGGGCAAGCAACGGCAATGACGGGATAGGACACTGGGCCCATACAGGCGGGCTGTTGTTCGGCTTCGTGCTGCTTGCGCTCTGGATGCGCATGGGCCTCAAGTACAACCGCGATTTCGTCGAGAAGATCGACCACGACGCCCCGTTCAAGTCCGCACTGGTACGGATTCAGGAACTGGTCGTCAAGATGAAACTGGAAGAAGCGCGGCGGGCCGCCGTGCAGTTGGTAAAGGCGCATCCGCACGATTCGCGCGCCTGGCGCGCCTTGTATGGCGTCGTGAAAATCTCTCCCGCGAGCCGCGAATACCATGAGACCGTCCACGCCTTGTTCAAGCAGGCCGGCAACGCCGCGCGCGACCCTGCGCTGCAAGAACTTATCGAGGAAGTAGCGCACGAATACACCGGCACTGGTGGCGAAAAACCCGCCCTGACGGAATCCGTATCGCTCCTGCTCGCGCAGCGCCTCGGCCGTGTCGAACATATCAAGCCGCTCTCCGTCCTGGCCGACCGCCTGCTGGAACGGCAATGCCGGCACGAATTGATGCCGAGAATTTTGCAAGCCGTGGCCAACCTGTCCGCCAAGGCGCAACTGGCGGCGCAGGCGCAGCGCTACCGCGAGCAGTTAAAGGAGCGCTTCCCCGATTCGGAAGAAGCGCGCCAGTTGGCCGCTCACACGGTGGCCTGACCCATCTGCCCCAGCGACAGGATCACCTTGCGGTAGTTCTCGACCTCGCCGGCGATGGCATGGCCTGCATGGTGCTTGAGCAGGAAATCGAGGATCATGACGGCCTTGCCATCCTCGCGCAAGCCTTCCGAGTAGATGCGCGCCAGCAGGTAGTAGGCCGCCGGAAGCTCGTCGCTTGTTGGCGCCTCCTTGTGCAGCATGCCGATCAGCGCAATCGCCGGCTTGAACCGCTTCTGCAGGAAATACTCTTCCGCCAGCGCCCGCCGCAAGGCGATGCTTTTCGGCTTGTAGCCTGGCACCACCTGGCATGCCGCCTCCAACACTGCGGTCATGCGGCTCTTGCGCTGCATGTCGAGCAAGGCCTGAAGATAACGCTCCGTGTACAGCTGGACGCGGTCCGGGTCGCCGCGCGATTGGCAGAGCAGCTTATGGTGATACTCCAGCACTTGCAGGTCGTTCGGATAGTCGGCAACCATGCCGGCCATATGCTTCAGCGCATCCGGGTAACGGGATTCCCGCACCAGGATCACCGCACGGGCCAGTTCCAGGGCGCGATTGTCCAAAGGCGCGGCCGCATGATCGTCGTCGGGCTGGATGCCCAGGTCTTCGTGGTGCTGGAACAGCAGGTATCCCATCATCGCGCCCATGACCATGTTGAAATAGGCGGTGGTGGCAACGAAGATTGCGATGAGCAGGTAGGGATAGTGCTCCGCCAGGTGCTTGAGTGTCCCGGCAGGCATCAGCGCGATCGCCTGTTCCGGCCCTTGCGCAGTAATGAGCAATACCAGGAGCAGGCCGAGATAGGACCAGCCGATACGGGCTGCCAACTGAATGACCTGGATGGGATCGAGGGCGTCCCGCAAGGTCCCGTGGATCGCCAGCAGCATGATGCTGGCCGGCAGCAAACCCGACAGGCAGACGATCAGGACGAGGCCCAGCAAGCCGAATTGCCCGACACAGCCGACGATGATGCCGTAAGCCACCATCAGCCCGAACATCTTGAGCGTCGTTGGATTGCCGTCGAATAGCTCAGAAATTCCTGGCGGCTTGGCCCGGCCCTGGCTGCAGAATTCGATGACGCGCAGGCTTTGGCGGACGGCCAGCGCAACGACTATGAAAATCGGCAACAGGATCAGGATGCTGTTCGTGACAAACAGCTTCGCCGATGCGCTGGCCAGGCCGGCGAGCAAGGCGAGGAAAATCAATCCATTCATCGCGAACGGATAGGCGAAGAAACGGGGCATCTGCGACCAGAACGATGGCAGCGCATTGCCGACGCCGAGATAGCGCATCTTGCCGGTGCACATCGTGCAATACAGCGAATGGGTCGCCTGCGGGGCGGCCGGAAAACATTCCTGGCACAGGAGTGTGCCGCAAGCCACACAATTCCAGTTCGCTGCCCTGTCCGCGTGATACACGCAATAATCTGTTGTCACGATGCAGCACCTTCCGCTCGAACAATAATGAAATAGTAAGATGATAACATTGATTTGTAGCAATTACCACATCAACGTTGTCATAAAGCACATCCTGTTGCCGTTAGCGTCCGTACCAGTAGCGCGGATGCTGCGCGCGCCATGCAGTGACGTCCACCCGGTCGCCGAACGCGAGCGTCACGGCGCCGGCTTCATCGGTGCGCCAGATAGCGGCGCCCATGTCCACGTATCGTTGCAGCACGTCGGCACGCGGATGGTGGTATCGGTTGCGGTATCCCAGCTGAAAAACTGCGTGCTGCGGCTGTACCGCCGCCAGGAAGCCGGGTGTCGATGAGGTGCCACTGCCATGGTGGGGAACAAGGAGCACATCGGCACGCAGCTTTTCCGGCACCGCCGCCACCAGCGCTGCCTCCTGTGGAGCTTCGATATCGGCGGGAAGCAGCAAGCTGGCGGTCCTGGTCGTCATGCGCAAGGTGCAGCCGCGGGCATTGGGCTTCAGGCTCGGGTCGCCATAGCTGGCGGCCGACGGCTGCAGCAATTCAAAGCGGATGCCGTCCCACTCCCATTGCTGCCCCGCCATGCAATGCGCGTGCCGCGGCGATGCCGCCGCGATCGGGTGCCCGGCTGGCAGCGATGACAGCACCCAGCCGGTACGGATGTCGCGCAATACCGCCAGGGCGCCGCCGGAATGGTCAGTATCGCTGTGGGTGACGATCATGCCGTCCAGCGCGTTGATGCCGCGCGCCCGCAGGTAGGGGAGGATCACCCGGTTGCCGCCGTTGGTTTCCGGCGTGTAGGCCGGACCGGTGTCGTACAACAGGCGGTGCCCGCCGGTCTCGATCAGTATGGCCATGCCCTGTCCTACATCGAAGGCGATCGCGCGCAATTCGCCGGCCGGCGGGCTCGTTGGCTGCGCGGATAGCAACGGTAGCCAGCACGCCAGTCCAAGCCAGCGCAAAGGCCACCCGCGGGGCGCCAGCATCCAAGCGGTTCCGGCGAGGGCGAAAGCAAATATGGGCCAGCCTGGCGCTGGCGCCGACCAGACCGCCAGTGGCTGGGCGGAGAGCCATTGCAGCATGTCGAGCAACGCTTCCAGCAGCCAGTGCGCGCATTGCAGCACTGGCGTCGCCAATAGACTCGGCAAGACGCTCCCGGCGAGAGCCAGCGGGGTGACCAGCAGGCTGATGACGGGGATTGCGATGGCGTTCGCCAGTGGACTGATCACGGAAACTTGGGAAAACAGCAGCATCGTCAGGGGGACAAGGCCGACCGTCACCGCCAGCTGCGTTACGGCCGCGAGGCGCAGGTTCTCGCGCAGGCGAGCGAACCATGCTGCATGCCGCCCGGCGCCGGGCGGCAAAGCGGCGCCGCCGGGCATCACCGATGCGAAGTCGCCATGGGACGGCGCTGTGCCTGCATGCGACATCCGGCCCACCGTCGCGTACAGGATCGCGGCGACTGCGCCAAACGACAGCCAGAATCCCGGCCACATCACTGCCCAGGGGTCGAGGATCACCACCACGCCTGCAGCCAATGCCAGCACGTGCGAGATTGCGGATAGCCGGTCCAGCCACACTGCCAGCGCCACCACCGCCAGCATGTACAAGGTGCGTTGCGCCGGCACCCCGAATCCGGCCAACGCCACGTATCCCCACGCGGCGAAAAACCCTGCGATCACCGCCAGCCGCGCGGAAGGCAGCAGCAAGGGCAACTGCCATTCGGGCACGAAGAACGATTTGCGCCACAAGCAGCCCACCAGCCACGCCACCAGGCCGGCAATCATGGTGATGTGCAGGCCTGAAATGGAAACGAGATGCGAAATCCCCGTTCGACTGAACATTTGCCAATCCTGCTGCGAGATCGCGCGCTGGTCGCCCATCGCCAGTGCGGCAATCACACCGGCATAGCGCGCGTCCGGGAGCGCTGCATTGATATGTTCGCGGATGGCATGGCGGGAGCGCTCGACCGCATTGTGCGCGCTCGGGACGAAGCCGGACAGGCGTTCATTGCGGCCTTCGGCGCGGACATAGCCGGTCGCGCGGATGCCCTGCTCCAGCAGCCACAGTTCGTAGTCGAACCCGAATGGGTTGGCATTTCCGTGCGGCCTTTGCAGGCGAACTTTCAGCCGCCAGCGCTCGCCCGGCAGCAATTCGGGCGGCGGCGCGCTGCTTCCTGCGCGCGTCCCTGCGTACCAGGACAGCACAATGCGCGGCGGCACGGCCGATGGGGATTCGACGGCGAAATTGAAGCGGGTGCTGCCGTCCTGCCGGCTTGGCAGGCTGTCGATCGTGCCGACTATTTCGAAGTCGCGCCCTTCATCGGCTTTGGCCAGCTCATTGGAGAGGGCTGCCTGGGCAACGAAGGAGGCCCACGCGAAGCCCGCCAGCGCGCCCGCCGTTGCGGCCAGCCCTGCGCGCAGCATGGCGGGAGCGCGCCGCGCCATCCTTCCGGCAGCCGCCGCGGCAAAGCATGCTCCCAGCGCACATGCCAATTGCACGCAGGTTCCCGGCAACACTGCCTGAGCCTGGAGCCAGGCCACGCCGCCGATCAGGCCGAGGATTGCGCACCGCATCTCCCCTCCCCGGCTGGCTGGCCGGTCAGGCGGCCATCAAGGCCCGCAAGCGCGGCATCACGTCCAACGCATTTTGGGTTGTCGCCGTGGCGACAGCGGCCGGCTGCTCGCCGCGCAGGGCGGCCAGCGCTTCGCCTATCCCCGCCACCTCGGCCGGCGTGTTGACGCCCGGATGCACCCAGGAAGGGGCAATATCCGGCGCATCCGTCTCGACCACGATGGATGACAGCGGCAATTCAGCCGCCAGGCGGCGGATCTGCAGCGCGCGGGTGAACGTCAGGTTGCCGCCGAATCCAAGCTTGAATCCGGCATCGATATAGGCCTGCGCCTGCTGGAAACTGCCGTTGAATGCGTGCGCGATGCCACCCGCAGGACCGACTTGCCGCACGTGCTTCAGGACCTGGTCCTGCGACTTGCGCACGTGGCACAGCACCGGCAATTTGAAATCGCGCGCGATCTTGAGCTGCTCGCGCAGGAAAAACACCTGCTTCTCGCGCATCTCCGGCTCGCACAGCATGGGAATAAAGAAATCCAGGCCGATCTCGCCAATCGCCACGAAGCGCGGGTCGTCCATCGCTTGCGCCACGGCCTCGCGCATGGCCGCCAGGTCGTCCTCCACCGCATGCGGCACGTAGATCGGATGAATGCCCAGCGCATAACTGGCATTCGGCGCCTGATGCGCCAGATCGCGCACCACGGCGAAATTGGCGCGGTCCACTGCCGGGATCACCACCATCCCCACGCCGCGTTCGAGCGCCTGCGCAGCCAGCGCCAGCGACTGGCCGCCGAACTCGTGGGCATCAAGGTGGCAGTGGGTATCGATCCACATGGCGCGGGCCTCAGGCAGGGTTCAAGCCTTCGTCAGTCAAACGCAGCATGCGGTCGCAGCGCTCGGCCAGGCCGGCATCGTGGGTCACGATGATGAAGGCCGTGCCGAGGGTGCGCGACAGTTCGAGCATCAGGTCGAACACATTCTCCGCTGTCGTGTGATCCAGGTTGCCGGTCGGTTCATCGGCCAGCACGCAGGCGGGCTGCGTTACCAGTGCCCTGGCCAGGGCCACGCGCTGGCGTTCGCCGCCGGACAGTTCGCCCGGCACATGGGTCACGCGCTTCTCGAGCCCGACGCGGGCCAGCATCTCGCGCGCCTTCTGTTCCGCTTCGGCACGCTTCATGCGACGGATCAGCAGCGGCATCGCCACGTTGTCCAGCGCCGAGAACTCTGGCAGCAGGTGGTGGAACTGGTAGACGAAGCCCAGCTCGCGGTTGCGCAAATCGCCCCGCGCGGCCTCGTTCATCGTGGCGAAATCGCTTCCCTTCAGGACCACGTTGCCGGTGCTTGGGGTATCCAGGCCGCCCAGCAGGTGCAGCAGCGTCGATTTGCCCGAACCGGAGGCGCCGACAATCGCCACGCGCTCGCCGCGCGCCACCGACAGGTTGATCTTTTCCAGTACCTTGACCTTGTAATTGCCCTGGGTGAAGGTCTTGCCGAGGTCACGGCAGCTCAGCACATTACTCATAACGCAGCGCCTCCGCAGGTTTGACGTTGGCCGCCCAGCGGCTCGGGTACAAGGTCGCCACGAACGCCAGCAGCACGGCCACCACGCCGATCACGCCGACATCGGACCAGTGCATGTCCGATGGCACTGTGCTGATTGTGTAGATATCCTTCGACAAGAACTGCACTCCCAAGAGGTTTTCAATAAATGGAACAATGACATCGATGTTCAGCGACACCAGCACGCCGCCGGCCACGCCAAGCGCCGCGCCAAGCAGGCCCACAAGCGCTCCCTGGATCACGAAAATCTTCTGGATCGAGCGCGGCGAAGCGCCGATCGTGCGCAGGATGGCGATGTCGGCCTGCTTGTCCGTCACCGTCATCACCAGGGTCGAGACGAGATTGAAAGCCGCCACCGCCACGATCAGCGCCAGCACCACGAACATCATGCGTTTCTCAGTTTGCACCGCTGCGAACCAGGTCGCATTGAGTTTTGACCAATCCCGTACAGTCATTTCCTTCGGTACAAGCTTTTGCAGCTCGGCAGCCACTTCGGGCGCGCGATGCATGTCTTCCAGGCGCAGGCGCAAGCCGGCCGGCCCGTCCAGGCGCAGCAGCCTTTGCGCATCCTCGATGTGGATGAAGGCCATGCCGCCGTCGAATTCCTGGTGCCCGGCCACGAACACGCCGGCCACGGTGAAATTGCGCATGCGCGGCACGATCCCTGCCGGGGTCACGGTCCCCTGCGGCAGCACCATGGTCACTTTATCGCCCAGGTTCACTTGCAGGGCGCGCGCCAGGTCAATCCCAAGCACGATGCGGAACTCGCCCGGCTGCAGGTCGTTAAAACTGCCGTAACGGGTGGTCTTTGCCAGGTCGGACACATTCGGCTCCGCTCCAGGCAATACCCCGCGCACAATGGCCGGCCGCAAGGCTTCGCCGCCGTGCGACAGCATGGCCTGGGCCTGCACGAACGGCGCCGCGCCCTTCACTTCGGGGTTGGCCTGCAGCTTTTTGGCGAGAGCTTGCCAATCAGGCAGGCTGGTGCCGCGCTCGAACACTTCAACGTGGGCCAGCACCGACAGCATGCGGCCGGTAACGTCCTTGCGGAAGCCGTTCATCACCGACAGGATGATGATCATGGCGCCCACGCCAAGCGCGATGCCGCCCACCGAGATCAGGGAAATAAAGGAAATGAAGCTGTTGCGGCTATTGCGCTTGCCCGCGCGGGTATAGCGCAAGCCGACAATCCATTCGAATGGCAGGTTTTTACTCATAACGCAGGGCCTCCGCAGGTTTCACGCGGGCGGCCCACCAGCTTGGATAAAGGGTAGAGACAAGTGCCAGGAACAAGGAAGTGACGCCGATCGAGGCGACGTCGCTCCAGCGCAGGTCGGATGGCACGGCGCTGATGAAATAGATTTGCTTGGACAGGAAGTGCACGCCAAACAGGCTTTCGATACCGCCTACGATCGAACCGACATTCAGGGCCACCAGGACCCCGCAGACGACGCCGATGGCGGTGCCGAACACGCCGACCAGCGCGCCCTGCACCACGAATATCTTCATGATCGAGAACGGCGAGGCGCCCAGCGTGCGCAGGATGGCGATATCGGCCTGCTTGTCCGTCACCGTCATCACCAGCGTGGCGACCAGGTTGAAGGCCGCCACCGCGATGATCAGGGTCAGGATAATGAACATCATGTTCTTCTGCGATTTCACGGCGGCGAACCATCCCGAATTGAGCTTGGTCCAGTCGCGAATCACCAGCCGGCCCGGCATGACGGTGCGCAGTTCATCGGCCACCGCAGGGGCTTTCTGCATATCCTGCAGGCGCAGGCGCAGACCAAACGGGCCGCTGACGTTGATCAGCTCCTGGGCGTCGCTCAAATGAACGAGCGCCAGCCCGGAATCGAATTCGTTGTGGCCGGCCTCAAAAGTGCCCGACACGGTGAAGGAACGCATGGTAGGAGCCATATTCGACACGGAATTGCCTTGCGCCAGCGCCAGCGCCACCTTGTCGCCTACTTTCACTTCCAGTTCGCGCGCCAGTTCCGCACCGAGGATGATATTGAAGGTGCCCGGCCGCAGCACGTCAAGCGTGCCCTCCTTCATCTGCTTGCCGATATCGGAGACCTTGGGTTCTTCGCCCGGCAGGATCCCGCGCACGATGGCTGGGCGCAGCAAATCGCCTCCATGCACCAGCATCCCCTGCATTTCGACGAATGGCGCGGCGCCCTTCACCTGCGGGTTGCGGGCGGCATCGGCAGCGACTGCGCGCCAGTCGCCCAGCCCTGCGCCGCTCACTTCGTAGACTTCCACATGGCCCAGCACCGACACCATGCGCTCGGTCACCACCGTCTGGAAGCCGTTATAGACGGACAGCACCACGATCAGGGCCGTTACGCCAAGAGCGATGCCTGCCATCGAAATCGCGGAGATAAAGGAGATGAAACTATTGCGCCCATTGCGCCTGCCAGCGCGTGTATAGCGCAGGCCAACCAGCCATTCAAACGGCATTTTTAATAAATTGACACAGTAAAGCCCGCAGTTTGCCATATAAAGAGATTCCACTACAATGCCGCATGGCTTCCACGACCGTCGTACTCCCCTTCGCCTTACCGCCCGCCGAACTGGCCCCGGAACTCTCCCGCAACCTGCAGGCGCCGTCCCTTGCGGCATTACTCTCGCGCAATAGCTTGCTTAAAAAGCATGTTATTGGCGACGAAAGCCGCATCTTGCCGCACGAAGCGTGGCTGGCCCGCGAGCGAGGCGGCCTCGCCGCTGCCGTCATGCGCGGTTTTGGCCTGGCGCCGAAGGAAGGCTACTGGTTCATCGTCCACCCGGTTCACATCCAGCTCGCCCGCAACCACCTGGTCCTCGCGGATTCGCGCCGCCTGCGCCTCGACGAAGCAGATTCGCGCGCCCTGTTCGAGCTGGCCAAGCCGTATTTCGACGACCTGTTGTGGGGCGATGCCGAGACCTGGTTCATGCGCGCCGATGGCTGGCGGGGGCTCGATGCGGCCTCGCCGGATGCGGCCATGGGCAGCAACCTGGCCGACTGGATGCCTGTCGGCCCGACCGCCCTGGCCTTCAAGAAGCTTCAAAACGAAATCCAGATGCTGTGGCACGAGCATCCCGTCAATGAAGCCCGCCAGCAGCGCGGCCTGGCGCCGGTGAACTCCTTCTGGATGTGGGGCGGCGCTGATTCAGGCCCGGCTGCCACAGCCGGCGCGCCCGTCCAGGCCCTTGCAGTCGGCGCAGCCGGCGCCGCACCGTCCTGGCTGGCCGCGCTGGCAACGCCAGGCGCAAGCGCGGCGCCGGACACTGGCGGCGCCGTGGTCCTGCCCCAATTGATCCCCGCCGGAGCCGGCAACGACTGGGGCGCCTGGCTGGGCGGCATGCAGCAGCTTGAACACGAGTGGTTCGCCCCCTTGCTGGCCGCCCTGCGCGATGGCCGCACGAGCGACCTGACCCTGATCCTCTCCAGCCGTGAAGGCTGGACCGAAATCCGCACCAGCAAAGCCGCCTTGCGCAAATTCTGGCGCGCACAGAACCTGAAGAACCTCACGCAATGACCCGTATCGCCATCCGTCCCTGCCCGTCGCAGGAAGCCGAGCTGCTGCGCCAGGGCGGCGTCCATCCTGTGCTGGCCCGCCTGTTTGCCGCGCGCGGCCTGAACAATCCGGCAGAACTCTCCAGCGAACTGGGCGCCCTGATCCAGCCTTCCGGCCTGCTGCACATCGACCGCGCTGCCGAATTCCTGGCCGACTCCATCGCCGCCGGCAAGCGCATGGTCATCGTGGCCGACTACGACTGCGACGGCGCCACCGCCTGCGCCACCGCCATTCGCGGCCTGCGCGCAATGGGCGCCAACGTGGACTTCATAGTTCCCAACCGCTTCGAGTACGGCTACGGCCTGACGCCGGAGATCGTCGAACTGACCGCGCGTGAAAAATCTCCGGACATCATCATCACGGTCGACAACGGCATCGCAAGCATCGAAGGCGTGGAAGAAGCCAGGCGGCGCGGCATCGACGTGGTGGTGACCGACCACCACCTGCCCGGCGACAGCCTGCCCGATGCCCGCGTCATCGTGAACCCCAACCAGCCGGCCTGCGGCTTCCCCTCCAAACATCTGGCGGGCGTAGGCGTGGTGTTCTACGTGCTGCTGGCACTGCGCGCGGAGCTGCGCCGGCGCGGCGTATTCGACGCCCAGACGCAACCGAAGCTGGATTCCCTGCTTGACCTGGTTGCCCTGGGAACCGTCGCCGACGTGGTGCGCCTCGACACCAATAACCGTATCCTCGTTGCCCAGGGCCTGAAGCGCATGCGCTCCGGCCGCATGCATCCCGGCGTGGCCGCCCTGTTCCGTGTTTCCGGACGCGCGGCACGCACCGCCTCCCCCTTCGACCTCGGCTTCGCCCTTGGCCCGCGCCTGAACGCGGCCGGCCGGCTGGAAGACATGTCGCTCGGGATTGAATGCCTGCTGACGGACGATGAAACGCGCGCCTGGGAACTGGCGCAGCAGCTGAACGACATCAACCTGAAACGGCGCGAGATCGAGGCGGAGATGCAGGACGCCGCCCTGCTGCACCTGGACGATTTCCAGCCGGCCGATCGCACCACCATCTGCGTCTACGACGACAGCTGGCACCAGGGCGTGATCGGCATCGTCGCCTCGCGCCTCAAGGAACGCTTCTACCGCCCGACCATCACCTTCGCTCCTGCCGGCGACGGCATGATCAAGGGTTCCGGCCGTTCGATTCCCGGCTTTCACCTGCGCGACGCGCTGGACCTGGTCTCCAAGCGCGCCCCGGGCGTGATCGACAAGTTCGGCGGCCATGCGATGGCGGCCGGCCTGAGCCTGCGCGCCGAAGTTTTCGAACATTTCTGCGCCGCCTTCGAGGCGGTTGGACAGGCCTGGCTGACCGAATCGCAACTGGAGCGCGTGGTCGAGACCGACGGCCCGCTGGAAGATGGCTGCTACACCACCCAGTTCATCGAGCTGCTCGATGGGCAGGTATGGGGCCAGGGCTTTGCGCCACCGGTGTTCTGCGATGAGTTCCGTGTGCTAAGCCAGCGCATCCTGAAGGACCGCCACCTCAAGCTGATGCTGGAAAAAAAAGGCGTCCGCTACGACGCCATCTGGTTCGGCCATACCGATGCACTGGGAGAACGGGCCCGCGTGGCCTTCCGCCTCGATGCCAACGAATACAACGGCGTCACCCGCGTCCAGTTGCTGGTGGAGCACGCCGAATCGGCCTGATTAAGGTTTCCGGCAGTCGCAAACGCGTTCGCCCTTGTCGAAGACGATGCGCCATTTGCCTGGCGCTTCCAGCCGCCAGACGGAGTTGAAGCGGCCGGTCACCTTGCCTTGTGGGTCGCGCACCGGCCCGGATGAATGGGCCAGGGTGCCGGAATCGAGCACCTCGACCTGGTCTGGCTCCCAACTGAACGGCGCCTCCGGCTTTTCATACAGCGGCTTCCATTCCGCTGCGACGGTATCCTTGCCGCGCAAGGCCCTGGGTCCATTATAGAAAATCGCTTCATCGGCGAGGAAAGACACGAAAGCCTGGTGGTCGCGCTTGGCCATGGTGGCGGCGAAGGCGCGCTCGGTGTCGGCGACCTGCTGCTTCAACTCCGCATTGCTGGGCGGTACATGGATGCTGGCGCAAGCCGTGGTTGTAGCAAATGCCAGCAGCAGGAACATCTTTTTCATCTTGTCTCCTCGCTTGATCGGGTGGCCAAATACTAGCAAAGGAGATAACACAAGTCATCCCTTTCGCCCGTTGGCCGCGTGGACAACAAGGCATCATGCCCCAGGTGCTGGCCTGCGCCCAGCCTTGCGCCTGCGCTTTCGCCGGGACGAACATGCACGCGAGCTTCTGCCCGCAAGCCACTGTCGCCAACCGCTCCGCGCCATAACTGCGCCAGGGCCGATGCATTCCGCCCGCCGGGCATGAATCCCCCCGCATCCTGCCTGCCAAGCGGCCCGATATGGATTCTCACGGCGCCATCGATCCGCCACAGGCGCTCACCGAGCAGCGCCCCGGCCCCGCAGCATGCATTGCCAAGCGCACTGGTTTGCGCTTGCGCCAGTTGATCCCAACGGCCGGCAAATTGTTCGATCCGGACTGGCACGCCCAGGGCATGCGACAGCTGTTCGGCGAGCGCCCGCGCCCTCAAGGGGCCGCGCCTGGCCGGGATTGAGGGCAGCGGCGTGTCTTCGAGGCGCCCCTCACGCCAAGCCGTGCAAAAAGCATCGATCGCCGGCGCCGACAGCAAATCGATGAAGGCACGTGCCGCGATGCCGCCAGCGTGGGCCACCGCCTCGGTGTAGTAATAAGGCAGTGCCCCGGCCATGCCGAGCAGGCCAATGCAGCCCGGCGCGATCGCGTCGCCGTCCGCTGCCACGACATCGCTTGCCGGGAAGGCCAGGGACAGGCCATTTCGCCATTGATGCGCGCCAATCAATCCTGCCAGGCGAAAGAAGTCATAGCCCTGCGCATCCGCAACGTCTACTCCAGCACCGTGCCGCAGTTCCTTGCTTTGCATCGCATGAGCTCCTCGCCTGTGTCGGCCGATACCAGCTCCAGCCGGGTAAATGTATTCATGTGCGCGCACTCGCCAAAGAAGCGGTCCATGACCTGACCGAACAGCAGCAGGCCGCTGCCTGCAAATGCCGCCTCATCGACGTGCAGGCGGATGTCGGTGCCCGCCAGTGGCGCCGCACGGCCTGGGCGCAGCATGGCCGGTTGCGCGTCGAGCTTGCGTACCGATTCAATGATGGCCATGCTCGTTGGAGAGCTGTCGATAGCCTGGGTTGCCATCACCTCGCGCAGCGCACCTGCATCAAGCGGCATCTGTCCAAGCGCCAGCAGCGAGTTGAGCTGCCAGCGGCAGCCTGCGCCCCGGGCCGGTCGCGCCAGCACCTTGCCGCGTTCGCAGCAGGTCACATCGATTGAGGCGACTGCGAACGGCGGCCCGGCATGGTCGCCATGAAAGGCGATGCGCCACTCGTGGCCGGCCGGTGCGCCTTCCACGCGGCGGGCGGCCCACCCGAGATCCTCGGCGCCGCCTGCGTGGACCCGGTCTATGCTGAAGATTTCCAGCTCGGGCGGGACCGACAGCAGGTATTCGTTTTGCCGGCCATCGATCCTGACCGGCGTGGCGGCGCCAGGCTGCAGGCAAGCTCGCGCCCTCCAGCCGGCTCGCAAATGGCTGTCCCCCAGCTCCGCCAGGAGGCGCCCTGCGGGCGCAGGCAGCTTCAAAGTCCACCGCCCTGCACCGTTGAAGGAGGAAAGATCCAACCGCAGGACGTTAAAGCGCCCAGGGAAGATGAAATACTCGCGCAGCAGCGCCAGCCCGGCATGCGCTCCCTGTGCGCGCGGAAGCAGCGCCTCCACCGGGTCGAGGCCGGATGGCGAGAATGGCCAGTGCGCCAGTGTTCGCCACTCGCCGGAGCCGTCCATGCAGGCGCACGCCAGGCAAGCCCCTCCGGCCAGCAAAGCGCTGCGTAATACGGCGCTGGACGCGGCATCGCCGTCGATAAACACGTCGAGGCCAGCGGCGGATTCGAACCCTCCCGGCCCCAGATCCACGTCCAGCTCAATCAAGGGCGCCGGACCGGCCCGATAGCGGGCTGATATCGCCGCGGCACACGGCGCCGCTTCGATCCGGCATTCGGGGAAAGGCCGCAACTGCTCCGGGAAATGCAGTTCAAGCAAGTGCTCATCCTGCTGGCAGCGCGCCCTTTGCAGGGCCAGTGCCGTGCGGGCATGAAGGGCGGCTACACCTTGCGCCAGGCGGTCCACGTGGGGATCTGGCGGCCACTCGAGCGGCCCTAACCGCCGCGCCAGGCCCGGATGCCGGTCCGCCATCCGGGCCGCATTCGCCCTGAAGCGCCGCAATTGCCCCTCCAGCGCCGGAAGAATTTTCTCCATCGCGCGCCCCTGTTCGATGATTTGGTGCAATATTGACAGCAGGCAGCGCTCCCCGTCTTGACCCCGCACAAACACATTCAACTTGAAATAAATGCGGAAATGGAGTATAAATAATCCATAAACGGAGGACATATGAATCCCGCATTTGCCTACCCCAACAGCGAATACACCATCCCCCAACCGGTCGACCTGAGCCGCAAAGAGGAACGTGAACGCCTGTCGCACGCCGCCCTCAAGGGCTTTTTCAAACTGGCCGCCGCCTGGAAATTGCGCGACGACGATGCCCGTGAACTGCTGGGCGGCCTCTCCAGCAGCGCGTTCTACGAGTGGAAAAAGCACCCCGACCGCGTGCTTGAAGTCGACCGCATCACGCGGATTTCCTACCTGCTGGGCATCTACAAATCCCTGCACATCATTTACGGCGACAAGCTGGCCGACGAATGGGTCAGCCTGGCCAACCGCAACAGCATTTTTGGCGGCCGCACCCCGCTCGACTACATGGAAGCGGGCGGCCTGCTCGCCATGCAAACCGTGCGCCAATTGCTCGACGCCCGTCGCGGAGGCCTGTAATTGCCGCCATTCCGCCTGCTGCGCCAATTCGACACCGTGCGCCTGATCCCGTCGCGCTTCGTCGATAAAGAAGATTCCGTGCTGGCCGCCCTCGCCGATAACGACGCCGAGCTGCACCAGCTGTTTGAACTCGATAACGCCACCAATGCCCGCCTGCGCGCCGAACACGGCGGCGCAATCGGCATCGGTATCGAAGAACTGGTCTATTACGTCCCCAATTACCGCAGCATCAATGCCGCCTTCACCTATGCCCGTCCGCAAGGCAGCCGTTTCAACGATGGCCAGCGCGGCGCCTGGTATTGCGCTTTCGAGCATGAAACGGCGCTGGCGGAGGTGATCTTCCACAAGACCGTGGAATATGCCGAAATCGACCGCTTCGACGACAGCGTGAGCTACCAGGCCCTGCTCTCGGACTTCAGCGCCCAGTTCCACGACATTTGCGGCCAGCCCGAATATGACGACTGCCTGGACCCGGACAGCTACGTCGCCTCGCAACGCCTGGCGCGCAGCCTGCTGGCCGAAGGCTCGACCGGCATCATCTACCCGAGCGTGCGCCGCGAAGGCGGCACCAACCTGGCCTGCTTCCGCCCCGCCCTGGTGGGCAATGTTCGCAAAGGCCCGGCGTATCGGTTAACATGGCGGGGTTCGCCGGCGGCTATCGTCGAGCAGATTCCCACGATTTAAGAGTACAACATGCAGCTGAAACCAGAGAAAGACGCGGAACTCCGCGCCAAAGTCAACCGCGAAACCGCACGCATCCCTTGGAGCGAACTGCTGAAGCATTTCGCCCAGGGCAACGTGGTATGGGTCGCCGATGAACTGGACCTGGTGGACGTCGCCGTGCGCATCGCCCACGACGACAAGGCCAGCATTTCGGCCTGGATGGAAGCCGGCCAGCTCGCCAAAGTCTCCGACCAGCAGTGCCAGGAATGGATCGCCGCCGACGCCAGCCTGTGGGCCAGCGTCGTCAGCCCGTTTATTCTCGTCCAGCAGGAGAAGCGGAAGCCTCATTGAGGCCGGGCCCAGCGCTGCGCGCCGGAACCTCAACCCCTTTTTCACCGCTCATCAAGGCCATCCCCGCCCAATAACGCGCCAGGTTCACGTTGTTCTCCAGTGGACCTCGGCCGCTATATGCCTGGGATATCATTACCTGGGCTTTCGGGTGCCCCAACTCCGCAGCAACCACCAGCAGCTGATGCCCCTTCAAGGAATCCTGCGGCAGGTGCTCGCCACGAATCAGAAGATTGCCAAGCTCATACAGTGCATCAACGTCATTGGCTTCTACCGCCTTCTGGTACCAACGAATAGCAGCAGCGCTGTCCACCGTTCCTCCCTCGCCACGCAAGAGCATTCCCGCAAGTTGCCGCTGCGCCCCGGGCTGTCCAGCTTCCGCAGCCAGCGCATACCACCGCCTGGCCACAGCGTGGTCAACGCCCACGCCGTTCCCGCTCAGGTAGACATTTCCCAGTTCGAACTGTGCCTGCGCAAAGTTCTTTGCAGCGGAGCGCTCAAGGGCAGCCAAGCCAGACTTGGCGTCGCCCTTCTCATAAGCTGCGAGTGCCGACTTGAACTCCGGGTCATCGGAATTAATACGTGCCAACTCGCCTTTAGCCACGACAAAATAAGGCGAATTGCGCATGCCGTTCGCAGGGAACCAGCGGAATGCGCGCACAGCTCCAGGCACGTCGCCGCGTGCCAGGCTAAACTCGCCAATGTGGAACCAGGCCTCGTCCAGCGCAATGGCCCGCGCATCGCCAGGCAACTGACCGGCCGCCGCCAGCACCTGTTCAGGCGAAAGCCTACCGGCATACATAGCCAGGATCGCCCGGGGCCACGGGCCGGCAGGATTCCCCGCCGCTTCAGCCAGGAGCTCTGGCGCCACAGGCCTTCCCGCGCGCCCCATGAGCGCCGCGTAGTAGCTCAATTCCAGTCCCTGCAGGTTGCCATCCTTCGAACGCTTGTCGACATAGCGCTGCATGATATCGGCCGCAGTGCCGGGATTGCCGGCCATGAGCTCCGCCAGTGCTGCCAGGACGCGGCGCGGATCGTCGTCTTCGACCTTCAGCACGCGGTAAGCCCTTGCGCTTTCCTCGTACATTCCACGCACAAGCAAGGCATAGCCAAAGCACTGCGACAGGTCCGGAGTCCTGTAGTCGGAAAGCAGGGTCCGGTCCATCGCGGCAAGCTTGTCGCCCAATTTGCTCGGCAAACTGTCCACCAGGCCATACATGCTCACGATATAACCGCACAATTGTTCGGCTGAGATATCCTTGCGAGGCTTATCCTTCAGCGCTTCATGCTTACCCTCGAAATCCTTGAGCAGCACTACAGGCATTATCTGGCGCCTGCTCAACGACAGTGATTCCTTGGGCAGGAGCGACGCTTCTCCAACGCGGAACGTTCCCTGGGCGAATTCATTCAGGACTTTTGCCTTGACCTGCAAATCCGGAACCTCATTGGCCTCGATCTTTTCCTGCTTGATGGAGTAATCCAGCACATAGTCCATGAAATTCCCGCGCAGCATGTACTCTTCCTTCGCGCGGAAGTAGGAATTATCGACCAGGCGCACATACGGCTCATTGTTCATGCGCGCCTCAGGCGGCCATTGCAAGCGCAAGCGATAGCGTCCGATGAATTTACCGGCGTTCGGCGCGAACGGGAAATTGCGAACCAGCTTGTCCGGGATGCCCAGCGAACCTTCCACCACCTTGGTGTCGAAAGGAACGGAATACATCTTGTTCTTTTGCGTCGCCGCTTTGGGAATGTTGAAGGTGGAAGTGATGACAAATCGCCCTCCTTCTTCCCCATACTTGGGCGTCGCTGTCAAGGTAATGCCGGGATAGGTTTTTTCGTATGGTTCCAGCGCATGCTTTTTCAGGCTAGCCAGCGCCATTCCGGTATAGCCACGACGCGCCCACGACGCATACTCGCCGCGGTAATAGCGGCGCACTGTCAGTGTCGCGTCGCCCGCAAAGTCAGCCAGGTTCAGGTCTTCTTCAATCTCGATGTGAGGATCGGTACGGGTATCCGACGGAATTTTCTCCAATGATTTCGACTTTGGATCAACCACCAGGCCGCTGCCGCCGGCCAGCGCTTTCGGCAAGTCATCCAGGCCTTCAGACTGGCCGGTCTGGGTCGGATCCACATAGTAGTCTTTGCCATCCACGTTCAGCTTGACGATTACATGATCGAACCAGAATGGCGATGCCAGCACTCGCGCCGGGAGCCGCCGGGAAGCCGCCGACACCAGCATTGGCTTTGCCTCAATCCCGAGCATGCCAAGCAGTGACACCAGCAAGTAGCTCTTGTCCTTGCAGTCCCCATAACGGTTCGCAAGCACGGCATCCGGAGCTTGCGGCCGATGCGAATTCTCCCCTATCGAAACGCTGAAATAGCGCACCTCGTTCTGGACCCAATACAGTGCCGCAGCCGCTTTGGCCGCTGCAGTCGGTTTGGAATCAAACGTCCTGGCGAGCGCCTTCAAGCCAGGCGATGGTTTCACTGCGGGGAACAGTCCGGTCGCCCATTGCCCAACGTCGCCCCAGTCCGAGTATTCACTAAACTGAAGTACCCGGCCGGTCAGGTAATCCGATGGCACAGAAGGCTCATCCTCAATGGCGTCATAAGCGCGCTGGGTGAACGTCAGGCGCTCATCGGCACCCAGCTGCTCAATCCTGGGGGCCAATTCATCTTTCCTGAAATCGCCTATCTGGCGCCAGTACAGTGGACGCTGTTTTGGGCGAGTCAGCACCATGCGCCGGAATTCAGTCGGGCTGCTACTGTCCCAGCCAAAGGCCTGCGACCAGCGCTTGCCGAATACCGGATTGCGTCCTTCAATCGTGTAAGTGATCCAGAGCGTATCGCCAACCCGCACGTCCTGCATCAGCAGTTGCAGGGAAACCTCCCCGGCATACATCCCTTGTTCCAGGGCCCGCTCCTGGTCCAGGGAGCGCATGTTCACGCTCGCGGTACGGTCCAATTGCTGGCCATCGCGCAGGACTATGACTTTGTGCACCAACAGCTTCTGGTACGACGGATGATAATTAATCGAATATTGCCCGATCTCGGATAAGGCGCCCTGATCGTTGACCTGGATTGCACGGCTATACAGGATGGCGGGCTCGCCACTGAGGGAAACCTGCGTATCAGCCATCCGCAACACGGTTGGATCGGACCTGTCCGACTTCGGGACCTCCGGCAAAGCGACCGCCCATTTTGGCAGCGGAGCCCCTCGGACAAAATTGGGCGATTTGACCGTGTTGACAACGGACGGCGCAGGCGCTGCTGTTGCGGAAAGGTAGGATCCCAGCAGGAGCGCGCTGAAAAGGACTGCGTGACGCATAATTTCCCTGATATGTTTTAATCTCAGGAAATTATAAGTCAGACAAGTTGATTGAGTACAAGGAATATCCCTTTCCGCCGCCATCGTCAGCTTTAAGCAATCGCACCCCTTGCAAGCCGGCGTCATGAGCCAGGGCCAGCTTGTCGGGAGCCGCACGGAAAACGATCGGGCCGCGCGCCGCGACCGGCGCAAAGCGCCAACTGCGCGCCGCACCATTGGCTGCACGGGTCAGGTGCTGCACCGATTTGATATAGGCGATCAGCACCGCGCGGTTATTGTCCGGCGAAGCGAAAATGGTTTTGCTGCCATCCAGCCCCGGAAACCCGCCGCCACCGCTGGCGCGGAAATTATTCGTCGCGACAATGAACTCCTGGTCGGCCCGTACCGGCTGGCCGCGCCATGACAAGCCCTTGATGCGCTGGCCGGGAGCTTGCGTCACGTCGATCTGGTAGCGCACATCCGGATCGGTGAGCATGTCGAAATTAAAGCCCGCAAAGCCCGCATTCACCAGCTCCTGCGGTTCGCTGCGCGCTGGATCGATGGTATTGAAGCGCCCGGCGGACTTTTCCAGCCAGGCTTTCAGCGTGGCGCCGTCCACCTTCACGGCGTGCAGGTCGTTCGGATACAGGTAAAGGTCGGCAGCGTTGTTCAGGGCCAGTTTGCCTGGAGCCACGTCGGTGTAATCGGCCACGCCAGCCGCGCCGGTCTTGAATGGCGCGGACATCGACAGCACCGGCAACTGGGCGTACTGCGGCATATTGGCCTGGATATGGCGGCGCACATAGTCGGCCTGCGCCTGGTTCACTACCTGGATCGCCGACACGTCGCCGACGTCGGCAAAGTAGGCCGACATGCGGAAGTCGGTGTCGCCAATCGGCGTTTTCACGTAGGCGATGGTCGCCTCATGTTCGGCCTGTACCAGCGCGGCGATTTCCGCGTCCGGCTCAACGAAACTGCGGTCAGGGCGCTGGATGCTGCGCGTTTCGACTTTCGCCGCAGCCGCATCGGACACCCAGCGCTTGCCGTCATGCCGCAGGGACAGCTGGATCACGCCGAGATGCTTGCCCCACAGGCCCGGCATCACAGTCGGCACGCCATGCACTCGCCCCTGCACCTTGTCGACCTCAGGAAGGTTGAAGCCGGCTGCCTTGCTGGCCGGGTTCGGAAACACATCATGCGAATGTCCCAGCAGCAGTGCATCAATGCCCGGAACCTCGGCCAGGTACAGGCTGCCGTTCTCCATCGACGGCGCATAGGCGGCGCCATCCAGCCCGGCATGCGATATCGCCACGATCACCTCTGCGCCTTTGGCGCGCATTTCGGGAATGTAGCGTTGCGCCGTCTCGCGCCAGCCCTCGGTGCGCACGCGGCCCTCAAGCCAGCGCTTGTCCCAGCCCATGATGGCCGGCGTCGTAAAGCCGATGATGCCGACCTTCACAGTTGCCGTGAATGGCTTGCCATCAGGCCGTGTGCCAGACATGCGCTTGTCGATGATCCGGTAAGGCTCGAATAGTGGAACACCGGTGCGGGCATCCACCACATTGGCCAGTACCACCGGAAATGCCGGGCCTGCACAGGCTTGTGCGCGCACCGAAGGTCCTTCAGCCCCGAAGCGGCTGGCAGTGACCTGGCCCAGGTAATCCAGGCCCCAGTTGAATTCATGGTTGCCTACCGAACCGCCTTCGAAGCCCAGCGCATTCATGGCCTTGTAGATGGCCAGCGGCTGGCCGCATCCCACCGGCGCCACCAATGCCTGGTAATCGCCCAGCGCCGTGCCCTGGATGGTATCGCCGTTATCGAGCAGCAGCGAATTCGGGAATTCCTGGCGCGCCTGGCGGATCAGCGTTGCCGTGCGCTCCAGCCCCAGCGAAGCGTCGGGGGCCAGCTTGTAGTAGTCGTAGCTGCGAACATTGGCATGCAGGTCGGTGGTTTCCAGGATTACGAACTGGGCTTGCGAGCCTTGCGGCGGCAGCGCCGGAATACTGCTGCACGCGGCCAGTAAAGCGGCCATTGGCGTGAGAAAAAGGAGGCGCATTGACTGTCTATTTAATTGAAATTTACTAGTGAATATTTGCCCGGCGCCACTAACAGCACCCTTGCAATCCAAAGAATTGCAGATTGCATTCTGGGCCGCCCCGAACCGGCTTGCAAAATTATATGGAATCTTTGTAAAAGCGCCACGTTGACGCAAATAAATGTTTGATTGTCAACACCTGGACGTATGATCCACATCAACTTTCAGCCACCCGCCAAAAGGACCACAACATGAAGCTTCGTGCCGCGCTGACCTCCATCCTGCTCCTGGCAGCATCGCTTGCGCAAGCGGGCCCCAACCTGGTCCTGAACGGGGATTTCGAAACCGCCGATTACAGCATGTGGACGCTTGCCAGTCCAGGCGGCGGCCAGGCCTTCGGGACGGACGTCACCGGCTCGCCGCTGGCAGTCGATACCAATATTGTGTTCGGCGACTTGAACACGACCGAACTGGGCTTCCTGAGCCAGACCATTGCCACCATCGCCGGCGCCACTTACCAGCTCAAATTCGACCTGCAGCGCTGGACCACCGACCCGCAATTCCCGCCGGATAACCAGGCGCAGGTGAAATTCGGCGGCGCCACCGTCTTCAACGAAACCGATATCACCGGCGATTGGGGTACGCACACGCTGATTGTGACCGCGCTTGGCGCCAGCACCGTCCTGGAGTTCGGCAACTTCAACAACGACCCCATCTACTGGAACCAGCTCGACAACATCAGCCTTGAATTCCTGCGCGGCCCCAACGACCCGGGAGATCCGGACGTGCCCGAACCGGCCACGCTGGCTTTGCTGGCAGGGGGATTGGCAGCCCTGAGCTTCAGCCGCCGTCGCGCCGCCCGCTCCTGAACCTTTCCATCCACTGAAACGGCCGCGGCGCCCCGGCGGGGGCGCTTGCACCTGTAAGGAGGCTGCATGTCCGAACCGTATCTCGCCGAAATCCGGATGACGGGATTTCAATTTGCCCCCAAAGGCTGGGCCCTGTGCAATGGCCAGATCCTGCCGATCAACCAGAACCAGGCACTGTTCGCCATCCTGGGGACGACCTACGGCGGCAACGGCCAGACCACCTTCGCCCTGCCCGACCTGCGCGGCCGCGTACCGGTCCATATGGATGGCGGCTTTAATCTCGGCCAGCAGGGAGGCGAAGCAAGCCACACGCTGACCGCCAATGAGATGCCGTCGCACACCCACAGCCTGGGCATCTCCACGGCGGTCAGCCACCAGGCCGATCCAAGCGGCCGCGTGCTGGGCAATGTCGAAGCCGGCGCGCTCAATTATTACGCGACGCTGGACGGAAGCGCGACCCTGTCGCCCGCCACGGTGCGCAATTCCGGCGGCAGCCAGCCGCACGAGAATATGCAGCCCTACCTGACCATCAACTTCATCATCGCGCTGCAGGGCATCTTCCCCTCGCAGTCCTAGACCGGAGCCGGCGCATGGACAACTTCATCGGCGAGATTCGCCTGTTCGCGGGTAATTTCCCGCCCCTTGGCTGGGCTTTTTGCGATGGCAGCCTGCTGTCGATTGCACAAAACACCGCCCTGTTTGCCCTGATCGGCACGTCTTACGGCGGCAATGGGCAGACAACCTTTGCCCTGCCCGACCTGCGCGGCCGCGTACCGCTGCACCAGGGCACTCAGATCGGGACCGGCAACAGCTACGTCATGGGCCAGCAAGCCGGCACCGAGACCGTGACGCTGACCGGCAACCAGATCCCGTCGCACAGCCATAGCGCGAGCGCCAGCACTGCCGCACCGCCGGCCACCGGCACCGGCATCAACCTGACCGGCCCGACAGCCTATGTGCCTGCCGCGCCCTCCAAACCCCGGTTTTATGCGCCGGCCGGCTCCGGCATGGTCGCCATGTCGGCCCAGGCGGTCCAGCCCACCGGCGGCAACCAGCCCCACAACAATATGGCCCCCTTCCTGGCGCTCAGCTTCATCATCGCCATCGAAGGCATATTCCCTTCGCAGAACTAGCCGAGGAGTCCAGCATGGCAGAGCGTTATATAGGCGAGATCCGCATGTTCAGCGGTAATTTCGCACCCGTGGGCTGGGCAATGTGCAATGGCCAACTGCTTCCCATCGCACAGAACACGGCACTGTTTTCCATTCTCGGCACGACGTACGGCGGGGACGGCAAAACCACCTTTGCGTTGCCCAACCTGCGCCAGCGCATGCCCATGCACGCCGGCAGCGGCCCAGGCCTGACGTCGCGCAGCCTGGGCGAGCAAGGCGGCGAAGCCACAGCCACCCTGACCGCGCTCGAAATGCCATCGCATAGCCATGGCATGACCGCCTCCAACGCAAGCGCCACGGTGCAATCGCCGGCCAACGCCTTGCTTGCCAAGCCGGTCACGATCAGCGCGCCTTACCACGATGCGGTATCGATTGCGCCTTCGCCGGCCGGTCCGCTCGGCACAACCGGAGGCAGCAGTCCCCACAACAACCTGCAGCCCTACCTGGTGGTCAACTTCATCATTGCCCTGAGCGGCATTTATCCGCCACGCAGCTAAGCCGCGATGAACATCGAACTCACCTTGCGGCCGGCAGAAGCCGGCGACCAGGAGTTCCTGCTGGCGCTGGTGGAAAGTACGCGGGAGGACCTCGCCATCCTTGACCGGAGCACCAGGGCCATGCTGGTCCGCATGCAATATGACGCGCAGCTCAGCAACTACCGCGGCCGCTTTGCCAGCTTGGAAGAATGCATTGTGCTGGCTGACGACGAACCGGCCGGCCGCCTTTATATCGCACGCAGTCGGTACGAAATCCGCCTGGTGGACATCAGCCTGATGCCCGGATTCCGGCAACGCGGGATTGGCGGCAGATTGCTTGCCCGGCTACAGGAAGAGAGCCAGCAGGCCGGCCTCCCCTTGCGCTTGCATGTCTTGCAAAGCAATCCGGCCGGTGCGCTGTACCGCCGGCTCGGATTCCAGGCGGGCGAAACAGATGGCATGCGCCAGGCCATGGAATGGAATCCTACTTGTTAAAGGAATAAGTCATGGAACGTCGCAACTTCATACTCGCCGCCGGAAGCCTGGTCGGCGTCCCCGCCGTAGCCCGCGCAGCATCGCTGGCAGCCCTGCCGCCTACCCCTTCCACGCTGGGCATGGCCGGTTTCCGCGACCTGGTGGGGCAGCAATTCATCGCCTACCAGGGAAAACGCGGCACTTCGCTCGACCTGCACGCCGTGCGCCCCGGCAAGGAAGCCCCCCACCAGGAACAATTCACCCTCTTATTCACCGGATCGCCCGGGCTGGATGCCGGGATTTATGAAATCGACAACGCGCTTTCCGGCCGCATGTCCATCTTCATGGAACCGGCTGGCCGCGGCCCGGCGACCGGCCTGGGCGCCCTCTACCGCGCCGAATTCAGCCTTCTCGTGTGAGCCGCCCGATGCGCCAGCCTCTGAGGTATAATTTCAGGTTCGATTTAACAACTATCAGGCCTGAAAAACCATGGAAGCTGAACGCATCAATTCCCTCGCCAACCTGCTCGCGGACCTGACCACCCGCGAAGCCGAACTTCGGAGGTATCTTTGACTTCGATAAGAAGTCGGAGAAACTGGAACAACTGAACGCCGAACTCGAAGATCCGGCTGTTTGGAATGACCCGAAAAAGGCCCAGGACATGGGTCGCGAGAAAAAAGCCCTCGAAGGTGTCGTGCTCACCCTGCAAAAAGCGGAGAGCGACCTGAGCGACATGAACGAACTGTTCGCCATGGGCAAGGAAGAAGGCGACGACGACACGCTCGAAGCCGTGATTGCGGATACCGCGGAAATCCAGAAAGTCATCGAACAGATGGAATTCCGCCGGATGTTCAGCAACCCGATGGACCCGAACAACTGCTTCATCGACATCCAGGCCGGCGCCGGCGGTACCGAAGCCCAGGACTGGGCCTCCATGCTGCTGCGCCAGTACCTGCGCTATTGCGAACGCAAGGGCTTCAAGGTTGAGGTGCTGGAAGAATCCGAGGGCGAAGTTGCCGGTATCAAGACTGCCACCCTGAAAGTGGACGGCGAGTACGCCTACGGCCACCTGCGCACCGAAACCGGCGTGCACCGTCTGGTGCGCAAGTCGCCGTTCGACTCCTCGGGCGGCCGCCACACCTCCTTCGTGTCGCTGTTCGTCTATCCGGAAGTGGATGACTCGATCGAGATCGAGATCAATCCGGCCGACCTGCGCATCGACACCTACCGCGCGTCGGGCGCGGGCGGCCAGCACATTAACAAGACCGACTCCGCAGTGCGTATCACGCACGGCCCGTCCGGCATCGTCGTGCAGTGCCAGAACGACCGCTCGCAGCACCGTAACAAAGCGGAAGCGATGGACATGCTGAAGGCCAAGCTGTACGAACTGGAACTGCGCAAGCGCATGAGCGAGCAGCAGTCGCTGGAAGACTCCAAGACCGACGTGGGCTGGGGCCACCAGATCCGTTCCTACGTGCTGGACCAGTCCCGCATCAAGGACCTGCGCACCAACTTCGAGACCGGCAACACCAAGGGCGTGCTGGACGGCGATCTGGACGACTTCATCTCCGCGTCCCTGAAGCAAGGCATCTAAGCAATGACGCAGCAGCGCGCCTTCATCTTCGACATGGACGGCACCATCGTCGACAACATGGGTTTCCACACCCGCTCGTGGCTGGAATTCTTCAGCCGCCGCGGCCATGCGGTCGACGAGGCGGCATTCTTTGCTGCGACCGCCGGCCGCACCGGCCATGAAATCATCGGCCAGTTCCTCGGCGAGGGCCTGGCGCATGACGACGTGACCGCCCTGATCGACGAGAAGGAAGTGCTGTACCGCGAGATCTACGCGCCGCACCTGCGCGCCGTGGAAGGCTTCGGCGCCCTGGTGAGCGCCGCGCAGGCTGCCGGCATCCGCCTGGCAGTCGGCACCGCCGCCCCGCCCTCCAACGTGGACTTCACGCTGGACGGCCTCGACGTGCGCGAGCTGTTCGACACCGTCGTCGGCGCCGCCGACGTCAAACGCGGCAAGCCGGAACCGGACGTGTTCCTGCTGGCCGCCGAACGCTGCGGCGCCGATCCGGCGCACTGCATCGTGTTCGAGGACGCGCCTTTGGGCGTGGAAGCAGCGCGCCGAGCCGGCATGCGCTGCATCGTCCTGACAACCACTTTGCCTGCTGAAGCGTTCAGTGCTTTCGACAACGTGATCTGCATTGCACGCGACTTCAGCGAAATCGATATCAATAATCTGACAAACTAATCAAACCATGACTACGGAAAACCAAGTGCAAGATCAGGCGCCAGGCCTGGACGACAACAAAATCATCGCCGAGCGCCGCGCCAAGCTGGCCGCCATCCGCGAGAAACAAGGCGTAGCCTTCCCTAACGATTTCCGTCCAGAGCATAAAGCAGCCGACCTGCACGTCCAGTACGGCGCCAAGACCCGTGAAGAACTGGAAGCCGCACCGGTAACCGTAGTCCTGGCCGGCCGCATGATGCTGAAGCGCGAAGCAGGCAAAAAGGCCGCATTCGCCACCTTGCAGGATTCGTCCGGCCAGAAAGCCGACGGCCGCATCCAGATCTACGTCACCGTGGACACCACCGGCGAAGAGGCCATGGAAGCCTTCCGCGGCTGGGACCTGGGCGACATCCTGGGCGTGACCGGCACCCTGTTCAAGACCAAGACCGACGAACTGACCGTCAAGGTCAGCGAAGTGCGCCTGATCACCAAGGCCCTGCGCCCTCTGCCGGACAAGTTCCACGGCCTGGCCGACCAGGAAACCAAATACCGCCAGCGCTACGTCGACCTGATCACCAGCGAAGAAACCCGCCGCACCTTCAAGGCGCGCACCGCCGCGATTTCGTCGATCCGCCGCTTCATGGAAGCGAACGACTTCATGGAAGTCGAGACCCCGATGCTGCACCCGATCCCGGGCGGCGCCGCAGCCAAGCCATTCATCACCCACCACAACGCGCTGGACATGCAGATGTTCATGCGCATCGCGCCTGAACTGTACCTGAAGCGCCTGGTGGTTGGCGGCTTCGACCGCGTGTTCGAGATCAACCGCAACTTCCGCAACGAAGGCGTGTCGGTCCGTCACAACCCTGAATTCACCATGATGGAATTCTATGCGGCCTACACCGACTACGAATGGATCATGGACTTCACCGAAAAGGTGATCCGCCAGGCCGCCATCGACGCCAAAGGCACTGCAGTGCTGACCTACGGCGGCCGCGAGCTGGACCTGTCCAAGCCATTCCAGCGCCTGACCATCTGCGGCGCCATTAACAAATACGCGCCGCACTACACCGAAGCGCAGCTGAACGACATGGACTTCCTGAAAGCCGAGCTGCTGAAGTTCGGCGTCAAGCCATTCGCCACCTCCGGCCTGGGCGCGCTGCAGCTGGCGCTGTTCGAAGAAACCGCCGAAGCGCAGCTGTGGGAACCAACCTTCATCATCGACTACCCGATCGAAGTGTCCCCGCTGGCCCGTGCTTCGGACACCCGCGAAGGCATCACCGAGCGCTTCGAACTGTTCATGGTTGGACGCGAGATCGCCAACGGCTTCTCCGAGCTGAACGATGCGGAAGACCAGTCGGCCCGATTCCTGGCCCAGATGAAAGCCAAGGAAGCCGGCGACGACGAAGCGATGTACTACGACGCCGACTTCATCCGCGCGCTGGAATACGGCATGCCGCCAGCCGGCGGCTGCGGCATCGGCATCGACCGCCTGATGATGCTGCTGACCGACTCCCCGAACATCCGCGACGTCCTGCTCTTCCCGCACCTGCGCAAGGAAGACTAACAGCCCAGCCCGTGTCAACCTTGGGGTCAGGCTCTTAGGTTGACACGAGCTCTTCGCTAGGACCGCAATTGGCTGAGGCCGTGGCAACCAAAGGGTCTGACCCCAAGGTTGACACGGCCTCTTCCGTATCTATTGGATCACGCGGTAGCAGGGGGTGTAGGCTTTGCCCGCCAGCTTCATGCGGCTTTGCGCCACGAAAGAGGCCAGCAAGGCATCCATCGGCCCCATGATTTCCTTGTCGCCGTGGATTTCGAAGTGGCCGTACTTCTCAATGGTGCGGATACCCTCCTCCTTCACATTGCCCGCCACTACGCCTGAAAATGCGCGGCGCAGGTTCGCAGCCAGCACGTGCACCGGCTGGTTCTTGTGCAGGCTCAGGTTGCGCATGTTTTCGTGCGTCGGCGCGAACGGGCGCTGGAACTCGTCGTCGATCTTCAGCGCCCAGTTGAAGTAATAGGCGTCCGACCGCGATTTGCGGAATTCGCGTACCTGCTTCATTCCTTCCGCCATTTCCTGCGCCACCAGCTCGGGATCGTCGACGATGATCTTGTAGCGCTTCTGCGCTTCCGGGCCAAGCGTATGGCCGATGAACTCATTGATCTGGATGAAGTAGTCGCGCGAGGTCTCGGGGCCGGTGAAGATCAGCGGGAACGGAATGTCCGCATTATCCGGATGCAGCAGGATGCCGAGGATGTACAGGATTTCCTCCGCCGTACCGGCGCCGCCCGGGAATACGCAAATCCCATGGCCGACGCGCACGAAAGCCTCCAGGCGCTTCTCAATATCCGGCATGATCACCAGGTCATTCACGATCGGATTCGGCGACTCGGCTGCGATGATGCCCGGTTCCGTAATACCCAGGTATCGCCCGCCGGTGAAGCGCTGCTTGGCGTGGCCGATAGTGGCGCCCTTCATCGGCCCCTTCATTGCACCAGGGCCGCAGCCGGTGCAGATATCCAGCCCGCGCAAGCCAAGCTGGTAGCCCACTTCCTTCGAATAATTGTATTCGGCGCGGTTGATCGAGTGCCCGCCCCAGCACACCACCAGGTTCGGATTGAGCTGCGGCTTCAGCACATTGGCATTGCGCAGGATATGGAAGACCGCATCGGTAATTCCTTCGCTGCGGGCCAGGTCGAACTTCGGATTGCCCGTCACTTCGTTGCTCACGAAGACGATATCGCGCAGCACCGCAAACAGGTGCTCGTGGATACCCTTGATCATCTTGCCATCGACAAAAGCGATGGCCGGCGCGCCTTTGATTTCCAGCTTGATGCCGCGTTCACGTTGCAGGATGTTGATGTCAAACGACTTGAAGCGATCCAGCAATTCCTTTCCATCGTCGATCGTGCTGCCGCAATTCAGCACCGCCAGGGCGCAGTTGCGGAAGATGTTATAGAGGCCGCCCTTGCCCGAGTCGAGCAGTTGCACCACCTCCGCCTTGGACAGGACTTCCAGCCTGCCCTCCGGAGCAATAAGGGTATCGACAACGTTGCTGTCCATGATACATAAATCCTTTTATTTAACTTTTCGGGGACTGCACCTTCAATATACGCCCTCGCTGTGCCAATTCACAGACGCAAGCTTGGCAAACATACCACAATGCTGCTTTGCAGCACGCGAAATTCCCTTCAACGGCGCGGGGTAGATTACAATTCGGCTTTTTTTCGACCAGGAGAAGCCGCATGAGCGGTCCTATCGCGCAAACCACCGAGGTTAAAATCCCTGAATTCAGGCAGATCATGGGTCACCCTGCTCCGCTCTGGATGCTGTTTATGTCCGAATTCTGGGAACGCTTTGCGTTTTACGGCATTCGCTGGGCGCTGGTGCTGTACATCGTTTCGCAGTTTTACAACGGCGACGCTTCGGGCCAGGCTGCAGCCAACCTGACCTACGGTTCCTACCTGGCGCTGGTGTATGCCGGCGCACTGTTTGGCGGCTACGTGGCCGACCGCGTGCTGGGCTACCAACGCTCGATCCTGGTTGGCGCAAGCTTCATGGCGGCCGGCCTGTTCATGATCGCCATCCCCGACCCGACCATCTTCAAATTCGGCCTGGCCACCATCATCGTCGGTAACGGCATGTTCAAGCCGAACATTTCGACCATGGTCGGCAAGCTGTATTCGCTGGGCGACACCCGCCGCGACTCCGGCTTTACCATCTTCTACATGGGCATTAACGTCGGCGGCTTCCTGGCACCGATCATTACCCAGCTGCTGGCACAGAAAGTCTTCAACACCGGCGACACCCCAGCTTACAAGATCGTGTTCATCTCCGCCGGCGTCGGCATGATCATTTCCCTGTTCTGGTTCTACCTGGGCCGCCGCGGCCTGAAGGGCATTGGCGAACCTGCACCGGAAGCCAAGGATCCAAAACGCATCGCTTACGTGGCACTGGGCGCACTGGCTGTGATCCCGGTCGTGTACTCGCTGCTGGCAGTGGGCGCCGCCGCGCTGCAAGGCGTGCTGACCGTGCTGTTCCTGATCCTGGTGGTGATGCTGATCGTCGAAGGCGTGCGCAACGGCCCTGTTGCCCGCGACAAGACCATCGCCATGATGGTGATCTTCGCCTTCAACATCATGTTCTGGTGCTTCTTCGAACAGGCAGGCTCCTCATTCACCTTCCTGGCCGACCAGATCGTGAACCGCGAACTGGGCTTCATGACCTTCCCGGTTGCCTGGTTCCAATCGGTGAACTCCCTCGCCATCATCTTCTTCGCGCCTGTTGTGGCAGCGATCTGGGTCTGGATGGGCAAGCGCGGCAAGAACCCTTCGATTCCACGCAAGTTCGCGCTCGGCATTATCGGTAACGGCCTGGCCTTCGGCCTGCTGATGTACGCGCTGACCCACCTGGTCGACGACAAGAAAATGATCCCGTTCTGGACCCTGTTCATGGTTTACGTGATCCAGTCCATCGGTGAGCTGTGCCTGTCCCCGATCGGCCTGTCGATGGTCACCAAGCTGGCTCCGACCCGCCTGGTTGGCATGGGCATGGGCGGCTGGTTCCTGTCTACCGGCATCGGCAACAACCTGTCCGGTATCGTGGCATCGATGATGTCGGGCGAGCACGGCATGACCGTGGATTCCGCACTGACCGGCTACACCCAGGGCTTCTGGATCCTGATCGGCGGCGGCGTGCTGCTGTTCATCCTGGCTCCGTTCATCCAGAAGCTGATGCACGGCGTGAAATAAATAAATGGGGACGTACCCCATTTATTTACCCCATTTACCAGGCAACAAAAAAGGCAGCTTCGGCTGCCTTTTTCTTTATGCGTTTGCCGTAAGCCAGGCGTCGAGCCTGGTCTCGGCTCCCGCAGGCAAATGCAGTCCAAGCTTGGAACGCCGCCACAGGATGTCAGCCGCCGTGACAGCCCACTCTTTGCGGCGCAGGTAATTCACTTCCGCTGCATACACGCCCGGCAGGATTTCTTCCCCCATGTCGGCCAGCGATGCGCACCCTTCCAGCAATGTATGCACCCGCGTGCCATAAGCTCGCGCATAGCGCTTCACCAGTTCCGGCGGCAGCCAGTCATACTTCACCTGCAGCGCAGCGGCCCAGTCGCAGAACTCGAGCACCGAACGGTTCTGCGGCATGGCCCCAAACAGGTCGCCGCCGGGGAGGCACGCCTTCTCCGTCCAGCCTTTTTCCGGCCGGCCGAGCGTCTTGCAAAGAATGTCGACCGCGTCTTCGGCCAGCTTGCGGAAGGTGGTGATCTTGCCGCCGAAGATGTTCAGCAGCGGCGCGCCCTCCTTGTCGAGCTCGAGGAAGTAGTCGCGCGTTACTGCCTTGGCGTCGGCGGCGGCATCTTCCAGCAGCGGGCGCACGCCGGCATAGGTCCACACCACGTCTGCCGGACGCACCGGTTCACGGAAATAGTCGCTGGCCAGTTCGCACAGGTAGCGGATCTCGTTTTCCTCAATCGCCACGCGCTGCGGGTCGCCCTTGTATTCAAGGTCGGTCGTTCCGATCAGCGTGAAGTCGCGTTCATAAGGGATGGCGAATACGATGCGGCCGTCCTTGTTCTGGAAGATATAGGCCTGGTTATGCTCGAAGATGCGGCGCACTACGATGTGGCTGCCCTTGACCAGGCGCAAATGGCGCGACTGCTGCTTGCCGCCAGCCGATTGAATGAAGGATTGCGCCCACGGACCGGCAGCATTGACCACCGCCCGGGTCGTGATCCGCTTCTCCGTGCCGTCCGCCTTGCGCAGCGTCGCCACCCAATGGTCGGCATGGCGCTCGACGCCAACGCAACTGGTGCGGGTCAGGATGCAGGCGCCTTTGGCGCACGCGTCCATCGCGTTCAGGACCACCAGCCGGGCATCGTCGACCCAGCCATCGGAATATTCGAAGCCGGCGCTGAACGACTCCTTCAGCGGCCGCCCAGCCGGATGGCAACGCAAGTCGATGCCGCGCGAGCCCGGCAGCAACTCGCGCTTGGCCAGCATATCGTAGAGGAAAAGTCCGGCGCGAATCAGCAGCGCGGGCCGCTGGCCAGCGTCGTGCGGCATCACAAAGCGCAGCGGCCACATGATGTGCGGCGCGCTGCGCAGCAACACTTCGCGTTCCGCCAATGCCTTGCGCACCAGCCGGAATTCATAGTATTCGAGGTAGCGAAGTCCGCCATGAATCAGCTTGGTGGACGCGGATGAAGTGTGCGACGCCAGGTCGTCCTTTTCGCACAAAACGACGCACAGGCCACGGCCTGCGGCATCGCGCGCAATGCCCGCCCCATTGATCCCGCCGCCAACTACCAGTACATCACAATCAACGTCCGCCATGCATTCCCCAACTACTGTTTATAAACGACGCCATCTTTCATTACGAAGCCCACCTTTTGCAGCAGGGCGATGTCTTTCAACGGGTCGCCCGCCACCGCTACGATATCCGCTGCGAAGCCCGGCTCAAGCGAACCAAGGCGGCTGGACTGTCCAAGCAGCGATGCGGCGCTAAGCGTGGCGGAACGGATCGCCTCCAGCGCCGGCATGCCCGCTTCCACCATATAGGCGAATTCTTTTGCGTTTTCACCGTGCGGGAACACTCCGGCATCGGTACCGAATGCGATCTTCACGCCGGCCTTGTAAGCGCGGGCGAAAGTGCCCTGGATCTGCGGCCCGATGGCCGCTGCCTTCGGGCGCACCAACGGTGAATAATAATTCGGCTCCTTGGCCTTGTCAGCCACATACCGTCCTGCGCTGATGGTTGGTACATACCAGCCGCCGGTCTTCTTGAACAATGCGATGGTTTCGTCGTCCATGAAGGTACCGTGCTCGATCGAGTCTACACCAGCCTTCAGCGCCCGTTTCATACCTTCCGCGCCATGGGCATGGGCTGCGACCTTGAAGCCGTAATCCCGGGCAGCCGCGATCAGCGCCTTCAGCTCAGCGTCGTCGAACTGCGAATTCATGCCGCTGCTGGCCTGGCTCAGGACGCCGCCGGTCGCAGTAATCTTGATAACGTCGGCTCCTTCCTGGTAGCGGGCGCGCACGGCCTGGCGGGCCTCGTCAGGGCTGTTGATCACGCCCTCGTCCGGCCCCGGCGTGCCGTGAAGGTGGCGCAGTTCCCGCGACTGGCCGTTGCTTGGGTCGCCGTGGCCGCCGGTCGTGGCAATGGTCTTACCGGCGGTGAACATGCGCGGGCCGACAATCGCGCCGGTATTGATGGCACGCTTCATCGCGATGTTCAGGCCTTCGTTGGCGCCTAGGTCGCGCACTGTGGTGAAGCCTGCCTTCAGCGTGCGCTCCGCAAAGGCCACCGAGTCGTAAGCGCGGTCGATGGCATCGAGCGTCATTTGGCCGCGCAATGCTTCCACCTGGGGCTGGGTCTGGCTGGTCAGGTGCACGTGCATGTCGATGAAGCCTGGCATGCAGGACATGGACCGCAGGTCCACGTCGCCTTTGCCTTTGGTGGGCTCGATCGCTTTCACGGAACCGTTCTCGATATGAACCGTGACATTCTCGCGCCAGACGCCGGCTTTGACGTCCAGCAGGCGGCCGCAGTCGACAGTCGTGGCGTTCGCAGCTCCCATTGCCAGCAGCATGCCAGCTGCCCCCAGTTTCCTCATCGCCCAGTCTCCCTCAAGAAGTGGATTTTTCGCGTGCCGCCCACAGGAGCAGCGCCATGATTACAGCATAAGGCAGCAAGGACAGCAAATCCGCCGCCGGCCCGCTGAAGAAGGGATTGCTGGTTTCGGCCCACGCAGTGACCGCAGCATCGAAGTTCGTCATCACCCCTGCAGTAATCGCAATCACGATACCGGCCAGGGCGCCGCCTGCGATATAACCCGATGCCAGCAGCACGCCTTCGCTGCGGTCGCCCGCGGCCTGCCGCTCTTCTTCGTTCATTCCGGCGTACTGCGGCAGCTTGTTGTTGCGCCGGTCGGCCAGCCAGCGCAGCGCGCCACCCACAGCAATCGGCAGCGTCGCCGACAGGGGCAGGTAGACGCCGACCGCAAACGACAGCGACTGCACGCCCGACATCTCCAGCACCACGGCGATCATCACGCCCAGCATGACCAGCGTCCACGGCAACTGCTGGTCAAGGATGCCCTTGATGATATAGGAGACCAGCACCGCCTTCGGCGCATCGTATTTGCGCACCTCGGTGCCATCCGGGCGCTTGTGGTGCGTGCCATTGATGCCGGGATCGACGAACCAGACTGCCTTGCCGTCCGGCGCAACCAGGTATTTGCCTTCCGGCCCGCCCTGCGCGTCCGGCTTCTGCCAGACCTTGTAGGTAGCGCTGTCACTGGCCGCTTGCGGGCCTTCCAGGCGCGCGGTGGTGCTCAGGCGAGCAGCATCGGTTGCCAGCCCCGGCGCAACCTGGGCCGCCGGCACGTAGACCGTACTGGAGTTATTCAGTTGCAGCAGGATCGGGCCAAGCAGGAGAGCCGATGCGAGCGAACCAACCAGCATGGCGTACTGTTGCAATCGCGGCGTCGAACCGACCAGGAAACCCGTCTTCAAGTCCTGCGATACGGTACCGGCGTTGGCCGAGGCAATGCAGACAATCGCACCGACCGACAGCGCCGTCACGTAATACTGCCCGCCGGTCCAGCCAACCATCAGGAAAATCAGGCAGGTGAACAGCAGCGTCGCCACCGCCATGCCGGAAGTCGGGTTGGAGGACGAGCCGATCTCGCCGGTCAGGCGCGACGACACCGTGGAGAACAGGAAGCCGAACACCAGGATCAGCAACGCCCCCAGCAAATTCATATGCAGCGGCGCAGACGCCGTGATCACCGCGATCAGGCCCAGGCAGCCCAGCACCACCCACTTCATCGGAATATCCTGCTCGGTGCGCCGCGTAACGTCGGCCTTGCTGCCCTTGCCCACCCCGGACAAGCCGGCAGCGAGGCTGCGCCAGATCATCGGCATTGCGCGCAGCAGCGCAATCAGGCCGCCCGCCGCCACCGCGCCGGCGCCGATATACAGGATGTAAGCGCCGCGCACATCATCCGGAGCCATCTCGGAAATCAGCATGGTGCCCGGCGCCAGGATGGCGGTTAGCGGATCCCCGAAGAACTTGATCATCGGGATCAGCAGCAGGTAGGACAGAACGCCGCCTGCCGTCATGGTCAGGGCAATGCGCGGGCCGATGATGTAGCCCACGCCCAGCAGCTCCGGCGACACTTCCGCACCGATGGAGCCGCCCTTCAACGGCGCGCCAAGCACGACTTCCGGCGTGTCCTTCCACCATTTGAGCGAGACATTGAGCGCCTTGTACAGTAGGCCGATCCCAAAGCCACCAAAGATCAGCCTTGCGCGCCGCCGCGCATCGCGTGCCGCCTCCGATTCGCCCTGCACCGGCTCGCCGGCCGCCTGGCGCGAGGAATCGCTGGCGGCAGCCTTCAGCACTTCCGCGCACGCCGTACCTTCGGGGAATTTCAGTTCCTGGTGCTGGTCCACGATCATGGTCCGGCGCATCGGGATCATCATCAGGATGCCCAGCAGGCCGCCCAGCACGCCCACCAGCATCACGCGCCAGATTTCCAGTTCGAAGCCCAGGATCAGGATGGCCGGCATGGTCACGCCCAGGCCAAAGGCGATCGACTCGCCGGCCGAACCGGCCGTCTGTGCAATGCTGTTCTCCAGGATGCTGGCATCCCTGCCGCCCAGTTTTTTGGCCAGTCCGAAAAAAGTGATCGCGATGACCGCCACCGGGATCGATGCGCTGACGGTCAGGCCGACTTTGAGTACGAGGTACAGCGAAGAAGCGCCAAACACCATGCCCAGCAAGGTACCGAGGACCAGGGCGCGGAATGTCATCTCCGGCAGCCGCGCCTCGTCGGGTATATAGGGACGGAACACGTAAATCCTTTTAGACTAAAACACCTAGGACTATGGCATAAATAGCAATGAAGTAGCAACTATCGAGTAGTCTATAATGCCCCGACTTAGCAACTGTGAGAGCTGATTTGATCAATCGTCCTTCCTGGCTGAACCGCCGTAACATCATCCGCGCCAGCATCGGCGCGGGCCTCGCCGGCCTGGCCGGCGGCATCGCCCTGGCCTGCTATGCGGCCTTCGTGATCCGCCCCAACCTGCCAACGCTGGAAGCGGTCACCGATTACCGCCCCAAGATCCCGCTGCGCATTTATACGGCCGACAAGGTGCTGATCGGCGAATTCGGCGAAGAACACCGCGATTTCACACCGATCGAGGAAGTGCCGGACCTGATGAAGAAGGCCGTGCTGGCAATCGAAGACTCGCGCTTCTACGAACATGGCGGCATCGACTGGCGCCGCGTGCTGGGTGCTGCCCGTGCCAACTTGCGCGGCAGTTTCCGCCAGGGCGGGTCGACCATTACCATGCAGGTGGCGCGCGACTTCTACCTCAGCAAGGACAAGTTCATCACGCGCAAGATCGCCGAATCGATGCTGGCCTATCGCATCGAAGATGCGCTGAGCAAGGACAAGATCCTTGAGCTATACATGAACAACATCTACCTGGGCCAGCGCTCCTACGGCTTCGCCAGCGCCGCCCAGGCTTACTTCGGCAAATCGCTGAAGGAACTGTCGATTGCCGAAACGGCAATGCTGGCAGGCCTGCCGCAAAACCCTTCGCGCAACAATCCTGCCGTCAATCCGAAAAAAGCGCGCTCGCGCCAGCAAGTGGTGTTGCGCCGTATGTTCGAGCTCGAATACATCACCGAGGCGCAGTACGAAAAGGCAAAGAAAGAACAGCTCCACGTCAACCACCGCGGCCAGGAATTCGACGTCCACGCCGAATACGTGGCCGAACTGGCGCGCCAGGCCGTGTTTGCGCAGTTCAAGGAAGAGAGCTACACCAAGGGCATCAACGTCTACACCACCATCCAGTCGCGCGACCAGGAAGCCGCCTACGATTCGGTGCGCCGCAACGTGGTGGCTTACGACCAGCGCCATGGCTACCGCGGCCCGGAAACCTATATCGAATTGCCGGCCGATGAAGAAGAGCGTGGCGACGCCATCGACGAAGTACTGGGCAAGCGCGTCGTCAGCGATGGCCTGATCCCGGCGGTGGTACTCGAATCCAGCCCAACCCTGGTCAAGGCCGAGACGTCGGACGGCGACGTCCTGTCGATCAGCGGCGACGGCCTGAAACTGGCCGCATCCGCGCTGTCCAGCAAGGCCAAGCCGGCTTCCGCGATCCGTCCCGGCGCCGTAATCCGCGTCATGCAGACCGAAAAGAAAGGCTGGGCCATCAGCCAGGTGCCGCAGGTTGCCGCTGCCTTCGTAGCATTGGACGCCAATACCGGCGCCTACCAGGCCATGGTGGGCGGCTTCGACTACGGCCTGCAAAAGTTCAACCACGTCACGCAGGCGTGGCGCCAGCCAGGCTCCTCGATCAAGCCTTTCATCTATTCCGCAGCGGTGTCCAAAGGCTTCGGACCGGGCACGGTCATTGCCGACGAGCCGCTCGAACTGCCGGGCAGCTCGATTGGCCAGCCATGGCGTCCGCAGAATGACGATGGCAAGTTCGACGGCCAGGTCACCATGCGCCGCTCCCTGGCGGCGTCGAAGAACGTGCCTTCCGTGCGCATCCTGCGCGCAGCCGGCCTGGATGACACCCACGCCTACCTGTCGCGCTTCGGCTTCGACCTGTCGCGCCATCCGAAGAACTTCACCATGGCGCTGGGCACAGGCGCCGTCACGCCGCTGCAACTGGCCGGCGCCTATGCGGTGTTTGCCAACGGCGGCTACAAGGCCACGCCTTACCTGATCTCGCGCGTCACCGATTCCAAGGGCGTGCCCATCATGGACATCCAGCCGCCTGCGCCAGCCACTGCCGGCGAACGCGTGCTGGACGAGCGCAACGTCTTCATCATGGACAGCATGATGCGCGACGTCGCCCGCAGCGGTACCGGCGCGGCCGCCGGCCGCCTTGGCCGCCCCGACCTGGCCGGCAAGACCGGCACCACCAGCGATTCCTTCGACGGCTGGTTCGCCGGCTACGGCGGCGGCGTTGTCGCCGTGGCCTGGATGGGCTACGACGATCCCAAGTCGCTCGGCGGACGCGAGTTCGGCGCAACGCTGTCGCTGCCGATCTGGATGGACTATATGCGCTCGGCATTGCCGAAGCACCCGCCCGTCGACCGCCCGGCGCCGGAAGGCGTCGTGCAGTTGAACGGCGACTGGCTGCTTGAGGAATACGCCAACGACCCGACCGTGCTGGCGATCGACATGGGCGAGGTTCCTGCCGAAGGCGAACAACCGGTGCCGGCCGACGGCACGCAGCAGCCGCCCGCTACGCCGGCGGCGCCGGCGCAGCCAACGCCGCTAAGCCAGCCGGCGCTGCAACAAATCCCGCAACAGCAAGCCCCTTTGGGAACCTGATCGTGCCGGGCCAAAGGGCTCCGTCGTTCCGTCGCCGCCGACTGCTCGGCGCGGCGGCGCTGCTGGCGCCGCTGGCCGCCGTCGCGCCGGCCGCCAGCGCCGGCACGCACGTTCCGCGCATCTACATGATCCTGTTCCGCGGCGAGACCGACGTCGAAGCCGGCTTCCACCAATGGTTCAAGGACAACCGCCTGCAGGCCGACTTCATGGTACGCAGCGTGGAGATGGATGCCAGCCGCGTCCCATCCCTGCTTGAGGAAGCCCGCGCCTGGCGCGCGGACCTGATCTACACCTGGGGCACGCCGGTCAGCCTGGCCGTCGCGGCCAGGGAGTTCGACATTCCCGTCGTATTCACGATGGTCTCCGCGCCCATCGCGGCCGGGCTAGTCCAAAGCCTCGCCAGCTCGCAGCGCAACCTGACAGGCGTCAGCCACGTGGTTCCGGCACGCCAGCAAATGAGCGCCATTCGCAGTTATCGACGCTTCGACCGCATCGGCGCGATTTTCAATCCGAACGAAGTGAACGCGCGGGTCGCCATGCGCGAAATGCGCGTTGAAGCGGAACGCGTCGGCGCCGAGTTCACGCCCCACCCTGTCCCACTGGACGAACAGGGGCAGCCGCGCGCCGCCGCCATTCCGGAAATGCTGCGGGAATTCGCAGAACATAAGGCGCAGCTGATTTATATCGGCCCCGACAGCTTCATCGCTTCCCAGCGCATCCTGGTCACGGAGACCGCGCTGGCCCTGGGCTTGCCGGTCTTTTCGGCGGCCGAAGTAGCGCTGCGCGACGGCAGCGCCTTGTTTGGGCTGGTGGCCGGCTATAAGAACGTCGGACGCCTGACTGCACATAAGGTGGCCCAGATCCTGTACCATCGCGTCAAGCCCGCCGCGCTTCCGATTGAAACGCCGGGCACATACTCTTACCTCGTCAACATGGACGTGGCACGCCAGCTCGGCATGATGCCGCCGGCCCGCGTGCTGCAGTTTGCGGAGCAAATCAAATGATCCCGCTGTCGCCGCCGGTATTGCAGCAAATGACCATGGGCCTGGCCTATGGCTTGACTGACGTCGGCACTGTACGGCCCAGCAACCAGGACAACCTGTTGCTGCTGCCGGAACTGAACCTGGTTGCCGTCGCCGACGGCATGGGTGGGCATGTCGGTGGCGATATCGCCAGCACCGAGGCTTTGATGCTGGTGTGGAAGCACCTGCGCGCCCAGCATTCACCGGGCAGCGATACCGAGGCACTGCGCCAGTTGCATGAAGCGGTCCTCTTCGCCAACAGCACCCTGTTCCGCAACAATGCAGCTGCCGGACTGGCCGATGGCTACGGCATGGGCACGACGCTGACCGGCATGTGGCAACCGCATGCCGATGGCCCGTCTTTCATCTTCCATGTCGGCGACAGCCGCATCTATCGTTACCGCGATGGGCAACTGGTCCAGCTCACGCACGACCAGACCCTGTACCAGCAGGCGCTGGAAGCCGGCATGAAGGGCATTCTGCCGCCGAGGAACTTGCTGCTGCAGGCGATCGGACCAGGCGAGGAAATCCGCCCGGATGTCTTCACGCACAAGCATGCGCAAGGCGACCTTTACCTGTTGTGCAGCGATGGCTTGTACGGTTCGTCCGCGCAGGAGGACTTGTCCGCGCTGTTGGCGAACGCCGGCCCGGATAACCTGCCGGAAACCTGCGCTGCGCTGGTCGAGAAGGCCAAGCAGGACGGCAGCCGGGACAACATCACGGCCATCCTGCTGCTCTGCACAGCTTAAAACTCTTCCCAATCGTCGTCCGGCTTGGCCACGACGGCGGCTGGGCGCCGTGCCCGGCTATTTGCAGGCACATCCTGGCGCTCCTCGGCCGCAGCCTCGCTCCGCGCAGGACTCTCGCCCGCAGGCATGTCGCTGTGCCGTGCCGCACGCTGCTCGCTGCCGCGTGCCGGCCGCACCACAGCCAGCGCTCCCGCCCTGGCCGACGGCCGGCGGGCCGGCGCTTCCGCCCCCAGGGCCGCCATGGCGGACGCATCCAGCTTGAACACGCTCACCACCTCCATCAGCCGCGCCGCCTGTTCCTCCAGCGCGGCAGATGCTGCAGCCGCCTCCTCGACCAGCGCCGCGTTCTGCTGCGTCACATGATCCATCTGGCTGATCGCCGTATTGATCTGGTCAATGCCAGCGCTTTGTTCCTGCGTCGCCAGGCTGATCTCGGAGATAATGTCCGTCACCCGCTGCACGCTGGTGACTACCTCGCCCATGGTCGCTCCCGCTTCGCCAACAAGCTTGCTGCCGGCGCCAACCTTCTCCACCGAGTCGCCAATCAGTTGCTTGATCTCTTTCGCCGCTGCTGCAGAGCGCTGCGCCAGGTTGCGCACTTCAGATGCCACGACAGCAAAGCCACGCCCCTGCTCCCCCGCCCGCGCTGCCTCGACTGCGGCGTTCAGAGCGAGGATATTGGTCTGGAACGCGATGCCATCGATCACGCTGATGATGTCCACGATCTTGCTCGAAGACTCATTGATCGAATCCATGGTTTCCACAACGCGCGCTACCACTTCGCCGCCCTTGGCGGCCACTGTGGAGGCAGTCTTGGCGAGCTGGTTCGCCTGCTGCGCGTTGTCCGCGTTATGCCGAACAGTGGAAGTCAATTCCTCCATCGACGAGGCAGTCTCCTCCAGCGAACTGGCCTGCTCCTCGGTGCGGCTGGACAAGTCCATATTGCCGGTGGCGATTTCCGAAGTGGCATTGGCAATGGTGCCGGTACCCTTGCGCACCTGGCCCACCACACGGATCAGGCTTTCGTTCATATCCTTCAGCGCCTGCAGCAACTGGCCGGTTTCTTCTTTCGTCTCCACCGCAATCTCGCTGGTGAGGTCACCCGCCGCCACCGTCTGCGCCACTTTCACGGCCGATTCGATCGGCCCCGTGATCGCCAGCGTGATATACCAGGCGATTGCAATTGCCAGCACCATTGCCACCACGGCCGTGATCACCATCGCGCGCTCAGCCGAGACGACAGCCTCGGTCCCCGACTTGATGGAATCGGTCGCAATGCCGTCATTCAGGTCAATGATCTTGTTCAGGCTTTGTTCCGCCTTGGAGAATAATGGGCCCGAGGCTTTGTACTGCTGGTAGAACTGGACAAACAACTCCTTCTGCTTCGCCTCGTCCTTGTTCCCGGCCAGTGCAGCAACGGTTCCACCTAGCTTCGCATCGGCGGCCTTCCAGGCTTCCCATTCAGCGACAAACTGCTTCCACATCACCGCCTCTTCGGCTGTTTGCGGCAAAGGCTCATATTTCTTCCAGCCAGCCGTCGCCTTCGCCCATGCCGCATCGCGTGCTTTCGCCACGTCGGCGAATTTGGCCTGTGCCTCGTAGTCGTTCTCGTAAATGGCAGTCTGCAGCGTCGCCTTGTCGACAGCCGTCTGGCCTTCGCTTAGGACCAGCAGGCCATAAATGGAAGGCAGCCGCACCACGCCAATTTCGTTGACCGACTCGCCCACGCTGGCAATGCCGCGGTAGCCGGAAACGCCGAGCGCCGCCAGTGCCAGCATCATCACCGCCACCAGCACGGCCAGCTTCCATTTGATCAGGAGGTTCTTGAACATGACGTCACCCTTTCTTGCGATGCATCTTTATTTGTTTGGTGATATTTGGTGAGATTGTGCTCCTTCGAATGAATATCGGGCTTTAATTCCCGTGCGTCAACGGAATCGTGCCGCTGCGCGCCATCCATGCAACAAAGTGATTTGGCACTGAAGGAACCCACCGTGCTAATTCAGCAATCTTGTCGCGCCGCGCATTGCCGGTGCTAGATTGGACTCTCCCACAACCAATCAGCACAGGAGGCTTTATGAAGAAGTTCGTCCGGCAGCTGCTCTCGGTCCTGTTAATCGCCATCACCGCACTTCCCGCATCCGCAACCGGCTACACGCAAACCCGTTACCCCATCGTCCTCGTCCACGGCCTGTTTGGCTTTGACAGCCTCGGTCCACTCGAATACTTCTACGGCATACCGGGCGCGCTGCGCAGCGGCGGGGCGCAAGTCTATGTGACTTCGGTTTCCGCGGCCAACAGCACCGAGGTGCGCGGCGAGCAGCTCCTGCTCCAGGTGCGCCAGATACTTGCCGCAACCGGTGCCGAAAAAGTCAACCTGATAGGACATAGCCACGGCGGCCCGACCTCGCGCTATGTCGCCTCGGTGCGCCCGGACCTGGTGGCCTCGGTGACCAGCATTGGCGGGGTAAATAAGGGCTCCAGGGTGGCGGACCTGCTGGTCGGCGCCGCGCCGGACCTGGTCTATAGCGTAGGCAACGCACTGGGCGGCCTGCTTGGCCTGATCTCCGGAAGTTCGTCGCTGCCGCAGGATGCTTATGCAGCAGCCCAGTCGCTCAGCACCGCCGGTACCGCGACCTTCAACGCACGCCATCCAGCCGGCCTGCCGTCGACGGCGTGCGGCGAAGGCGCGCATCAAGCCAACGGCGTGTACTATTTTTCCTGGAGCGGCGCTACGCCCTACACCAACATCTTTGACCCCGCTGATCCCTTCCTTGCCGTCACTTCGATCGCCTTCGGAGGCGCGAAGAACGACGGCCTGGTCGCCAGTTGCTCCTCCCACCTTGGACGCGTGATCCGCGACGACTACTGGATGAACCACCTCGATGAGGTCAACCAGATGGTCGGCATTACCCACCTGTTCGAAACCGGCCCGGTGACGCTGTTCCGTCAGCACGCCAACCGCCTGCAGGGAATGGGCCTGTGAGCGCCCGGGTGCGGGCGGGTCTGGCGACCTGCGCCCTGGCGCTAGCCGGCGCGCTCGCACTCTGGGCCAACGGCTTCGGCATACCGCCGGTGCGGGCCACCGCACCTGGCACGCTGCCGGCGCCGACGGCGGCCGCCTCGACGCCACCGCCCTTCGTGCCCTCGATGGCCGGTACCCGGCCTGACGGCCTGCCGGATACCGCCGCCGGCGCCGCATTGAAAGTCGACGCGGAATTGCGCCACCTGTTCGACTACTACCTGTCGGCATTGGGCGAAGCCGGTTTGCCCGCCATCCGTGCCGGCATCGAGCGGGAACTGGAGCAGCGTCTGGCGCCCGCCGCCGCTGCAAAAGCCAAGCGCCTCCTGGGCCAGTACCTGGCCTACAAACGCGCCCTGGCCGAGGCCGAACGCGGCCAGGGCGCGCCCGCCTTCGGCGCTTCGTTCGCCGCTGCAGCCCGCAACCGCCTGCTGGCCATGCAGGAACTGCGCAAACGCTATTTCAGTCCAGCCGAAGCCGCAGGCTTGTTCGGCGACACCGACGCGCGCGACCAGGATGCCATCGCGCGCCTGGAAGTGGTGGACGACAAGACCCTGTCGCCAGCCCAGCGCCTGCAGCGCATGGCCGACCTAGACCGCAAGCTGCCACCGGCCTTGCAGGAAGAGCGCACGGCCCCGCAGCGCATATTAAACATCGAACAACAGGTGGAAACGGCCCGCAAAGGCGGCGCCGGCGAAGATGAGCTGTTCCGCCTGCGGGCAGCGGCATTCGACCCGCAAGCCGCCGGCCGGCTGGCCCAGCTCGACCGGGAACAGGCCGACTGGCTGCGCCGGATCGCCGCCTACCGTTCGGCAAGTGCCGGTTTGGCCGGCAACCAGGCCGCGATCCAGCAGCTGCGCGATAGTCTTTTTACATCATTTGAGCAAAAACGCTTGGGCGCCTACGAATAGGTGCTTGCACTATAATGTGGGGCCAGCATATTAGTGTCTTCCAGTTAGCGCCACGTTTGCATGCCTTTCGACTTCAAAAAAGCACTCCCCAAGCCGGGCAACCGCTTCGCGTTGCCCAACCTGTTCGGCTCCGGTGACGCCTACGCGCTGGCGCAAACGGCACTCGAATTGAAAGCGCGCGGCCAGATGCTGGCCGTGGTCGTGGCCCAGGCCAGCGACGGCCAGCGCCTGCTGGCCGAAATCCCCTGGTTCGCCAACGGCGGCCTGCGCTGCCACCTGCTGCCGGACTGGGAGACCCTGCCTTACGACGCCTTCTCGCCGCACCAGGACCTGGTGTCCGAGCGCCTGGCAACCCTGCATGAGATCCAGACCGGCCAGTGCGACGTCGCCATCATCCCGGCCACGACTGCGCTGGTGCGCATGGCGCCGCCCTCTTTCCTGGCTGCCTACACCTTCTTCTTCAAACAGGGCGAGTCGCTGGACGAGGCCAAGCTGAAGTCGCAACTGACCCTGGCCGGCTACACCCACGTGAGCCAGGTCATGTCGCCCGGCGAATATTCCGTGCGCGGCGGCCTGATCGACCTGTTCCCGATGGGTTCCGCCCTGCCGTATCGCCTGGACCTGTTCGGCGATACCATCGAAACCATCCGCACCTTCGATGCCGACACCCAGCGCTCGCTGTACCCGGTCAAGGAAGTACGCCTGCTGCCAGGCCGCGAATTCCCGATGGATGAAGCATCGCGCACCGCTTTCCGCAGCCGCTGGCGCGAAACATTTGAAGGCGACCCGTCGCGCGCCGTGGTCTACAAGGACATCAGCAGCGGCATCGCCTCCGCCGGCATCGAATACTACCTGCCGCTGTTCTTCGACGAAACCGCAACCTTCTTCGACTACCTGCCGGCAGAGGCCAGCGTGGCCATGGTTGGCGACATCGACGCCGCCATCAAGCGCTTCTGGGCCGACACCGAATCGCGCTACAAGTTCCTGAAAGCCGATCGCGAGCGCCCGATCCTGCCGCCGCAGGACATTTTCCTCGGCGACGAACAGTTCTTCGTGCTGGCCAAGCCGCATCCGCGCATCGCCATCTCGCGCGACATGTCGCTGCCGTCGTCCGAACTGTCGGCGCCGATCCCGAATATCGCGGTCAATCGCCACCTGGACGACCCGCTGACCAATCTGCGCGCCTACCTGATGCAGTCCGGCCGCCGCGTGATGATCTGCGCCGAAACCAACGGCCGCCGCGAAACGCTGCAGCAGTACTTCGCCGAGTTCGACCTGTCGCCAGCCCTGGTCGAAGGCTTCGACGGCTTCCTGGCCAGCGACGCCAAGCTGGTGCTGGGCGTCTCGCCCCTGCACGCCGGCTTCGAACTGGACGACGGCATCGCCTTTATCACAGAAACCGAGCTGTATGCCGGCAGCGGCCGCCGCGCCGGCCGCAAGAAGCAGGAAGCCGTCACGCAAGTCGAATCGATGGTGCGCGACCTGTCCGAGCTCAAGATCGGCGACCCGGTGGTGCATATCAACCACGGCATCGGCCGCTATATGGGCCTGGTCAGCATGGACCTGGGAGAAGGCGAGACCGAATTCCTGCACCTGGAATACGCCAAGGAGAGCAAGCTGTACGTGCCGGTGTCGCAGCTGCACGTAATCTCGCGCTACTCCGGCGCCTCGCCGGACGACGCACCGCTGCACACCCTTGGCTCCGGCCAATGGGACAAAGCCAAGCGCAAAGCCGCCGAACAAGTACGCGACACTGCCGCCGAATTGCTCAACCTGTACGCCCGCCGCGCCGCGCGCCAGGGCCACTCGTTCGAATACTCCGCGCACGACTACGAACGCTTCGCCGACAGCTTTGGCTTCGACGAAACGCCGGACCAGGCAGCCGCTATCGGCAACGTGATCAAGGATATGACCTCCGGCAAGCCGATGGACCGCCTGGTGTGCGGCGACGTCGGCTTCGGCAAGACCGAAGTCGCCCTGCGCGCAGCCTTCATCGCCGTCATGGGCGGCAAGCAGGTTGCCCTGCTGGCGCCGACCACCCTGCTGGCCGAACAGCACGCCCAGACCTTCGCCGACCGCTTCGCCGACTGGCCGGTGCGCATCGCCGAAATGTCGCGCTTCCGCACCGGCAAGGAAATCGCCAACGCCATCAAGGGCATGCAGGACGGCACGCTCGACATCGTGATCGGCACCCACAAGCTGCTGTCGGACGACGTCAAGTTCGACCGCCTCGGCCTGGTCATCATCGACGAAGAACACCGTTTCGGCGTGCGCCAGAAAGAAGCGCTGAAGTCCCTGCGCGCCGAAGTCGACGTGCTGACCCTGACCGCTACCCCGATCCCGCGTACCCTGGGCATGGCGCTTGAAGGCCTGCGCGACTTCTCCGTGATCGCCACCGCGCCGCAAAAGCGCCTGGCCATCAAGACTTTCGTGCGCAGCGAAAACGACTCGATCATCCGCGAAGCTGTGCTGCGTGAACTGAAGCGCGGCGGCCAGGTGTACTTCCTGCACAACGAAGTCGAGACCATCCAGAACCGCCTGGCCAAGCTTACCGAAATGCTGCCGGAAGCGCGCATCGCCGTCGCCCACGGCCAGATGCACGAACGCGACCTGGAAAAAGTGATGCGCGACTTCGTGGCGCAGCGCTACAACATCCTGCTCTGTACCACGATTATCGAAACCGGTATCGACGTGCCGACCGCGAACACCATCATCATGCACCGCGCCGACAAGTTCGGCCTGGCGCAACTGCACCAGCTGCGCGGCCGCGTCGGCCGTTCTCACCACCAGGCATACGCCTACCTGCTGGTGACCGACGTGCAGGGCCTGACCAAACAGGCCCAGCGCCGCCTGGACGCCATCCAGCAGATGGAAGAACTGGGCTCCGGCTTCTACCTCGCGATGCACGACCTGGAAATCCGCGGCGCCGGCGAAGTGCTGGGCGAAAACCAGTCCGGCGAAATGCTGGAAGTCGGCTTCCAGCTCTACACCGACATGCTGAACGAAGCCGTACGTGCGCTAAAAGCCGGCAAGGAACCCGACCTTGCCGCGCCGCTGGCCACCACCACCGAAATCAACCTGCACACGCCGGCCCTGCTACCAGCGGACTTCTGCGGCGACGTGCACGAGCGCCTGTCGATCTACAAACGCCTGGCCAATTGCGAAACCCAGAACGCAATCGACGACCTGCAAGAGGAGCTGATCGACCGCTTCGGCAAACTGCCCGATTCCGCCAAGGCCCTGGTGGAAACCCACCGCCTGCGCATCGCCGCCAAGACCGTCGGCATCGTCAAGATCGATGCCCACACGGAAGCGGTGAACCTGCAGTTCATGCCCAAGCCGCCGATCGACCCGATGCGCATCATCCACCTGATCCAGAACCAGCGCCACATCAAGCTGAACGGACAGGACAAGCTCAAGATCACAGCGAATATGCCCGACCTGGCGGCCCGCGTGAACCAGATCAAGACCGCCATCAAACAACTGACATGAACAACGACATGACCATGAACCTTGTGCTGCAAGGCGTCGGCGACTGCGCCGCCCGCCTGCAGCGCATTGCCGCCCTGACCGCGCCGAAGAATGTGGTGACCGTATCCGACAACGCCGTGCGCTGCGAAGGCATCAGCTTCACGCCGGCGCTGCGCCAGACCATCGAGATCGCCGCCCAGGCCGCCCAGCTCGACGCCACCTACATGATGGGCGTGCGCCGCCTGGACGAATTCAAGCTGGTGGCGATGGATATGGATTCGACCCTGATCACCATCGAATGCATCGATGAAATCGCCGACATGCAGGGCCTGAAGCCGCAAGTTGCCGAGATCACCGAAGCGGCCATGCGCGGCGAGCTCGATTTCTCCGAAAGCCTGCGCCGCCGCGTGGCGCTGCTGGAAGGCCTCGACGCCTCCGCCCTGGAACGCGTCTACGAAGAACGCCTGCGCCTGTCGATGGGCGCCGAGGACATGCTGAAGGCGGTGCAAGCCGCCGGCCTGAAAACCCTGCTGGTATCCGGCGGCTTTACCTTCTTCACCGAACGCCTGAAAACCCGCCTCGGCCTGGACTTCACCCGCGCCAACGAGCTGGAAATCGTGGACGGCAAGCTGACCGGCAAAGTGATCGGCGAGATCGTCGACGCCACCGTCAAGCGCAACACCGTGGAGCACGTGTGCGCAGCCATCGGCATCCTGCCGGAGCAAGCCATCGTGATGGGCGACGGCGCCAACGACCTGAAGATGATGGGCATCTCCGGCCTTTCAGTCGCCTTCCGCGCCAAGCCCGTGGTGCGCGAACAAGCCAACGTCGCCCTCAATTTCGTCGGCCTGGATGGCATCCTCAACCTGCTAGCGCATTAAGAGTCGGGGTCAGGTCTGGCAATGCGACATTTTGTCGTCGCCAGACCTGCCCCCCAAATTTGCCACTTCAGTCTTCCAATGGCAGCACCCCGGCAAATTGCCGAACTTGGTGCCGGGTTGATCATTTCACTGGTTCGTTTAGAAAAGTTCATCCAACATCAGATAGAACTGTAATTTTCTTCGGTCCGGTTCATGGATGCCGTACTTCACCAGGAATCGCTCCTGAAATCGCCATGGGTGACCACCGGATCCGCCCAATTGCGCGCTCCAACCCGAGCTTGAACTCGAAAAGGCTTGGCGGTTCCTCCTCGATGTGCTGATACACGGCTGGATGAAGCAGTACAGTTGCCAGTTCATCGAGATGTGAAGTCTGCAGGTCTTCGAAACTTAATTTTAAGGACATTAGAACTGATCTATCCAAACTTCAGGATTAGCCGGGCACTCATGACGAATTAAACTCCACTGATACCTCTGTCGCGCAACGAGACTTGAGCTCCACCGGAACATTTTTGATTGAACGACCGTTGTCGCCCACGACGAGAGAATTAACTGCGAGTATTTTTCCAGTCCGCAGGTTGAAGAGTAGCTGGACTCCGGAATTTGCCCACCGACTTTCGGAATACCCTGGGTCAAAAAACGTCAGGCTTAGATAGTATGGGAGGGTGGACTCCTCGTGGTACCACGACCCGGTCGCAACCACCTCCTCGATTTTCCTTGAACGTAGTAAGCCCGTGATGCATGCCGGTAGTTTGATCCGCTTCCGCCCCAGGTTCAGGACCAATGAAGTAATTGGCGGAGACCCGCTCATTGATCGAGCAAAGCTGACCTTCAAACTGGCCGGACCATATTGGGCTGGGACATCTGCCCGAATGCGGTACCACTCACGACAAGACTGGACAACAGGAATGCAAAGACTAGGAGTGGCTTCATCAAGCGACAACACCCCTTTCACGCATCGCAGCGATTTCGGCTGCGGCAATGCCCAAGGCCGACAATATACTGTCGGTGTGCTCGCCCAGCGTCGGGCCTTGCCAACGCACCTCACCAGGAGTTTCAGACAGCTTGGGCACGATGCCGGGCATTTTCACATGCACGCCATCCGGCAGCTCGGTATCCAGCAGCATGTCGCGCGCCTGGTAGTGCGGGTCGGCGACGATATCCTTGACCGAATAGATCCGGCCCGCCGGCACTTCGGCGCGTTCCAGCACTACCAGTACTTCGTCAATCGTATGCGCCGAAGTCCAGCCGGCAATCGCAGCATCGATCAGCTTTTCCTGCGCCGCGCGGCCATCGTTTTGCGCGAATTGCGGGTCTTCCGCCATGTCGGCGCGGCCAATTGCGTGCATCAGGCGCTTGTAGATCGGGTTGCTATTACCGGCGATGACCACGTAAGAGCCATCGCGTGTTGGATAAGTATTGGAAGGTGCAATGCCCGGCAATGCGCCGCCGCTACGCTCGCGTACATGGCCCAGCAAGTCGTACTCTGGCACCAGTGACTCCATCAGGTTGAACACGCTCTCGACAAGCGATACGTCGACCACCTGGCCGTCGCCGTTGCCCATCTTCACGCGCAGCACCGACATCAGCGCGCCCATCACAGCGTGCAAGGATGCCAGCGAGTCGCCAAGGCTCACGCCCACGCGTGCCGGTACGCCGCCCGCCTCGCCCGTCGTATAGCGGATCCCGCCCATCGCCTCGCCGATGGCGCCGAAGCCAGGGCGGTCCTTGTAAGGGCCGGTCTGTCCATAGCCGGAGATCCGCACCATGGTCAGCTTGGGATTCAGCGCATGCAGCACATCCCAGCCCAGGTCCAGCTTTTCCAGTGCGCCCGGCTTCATGTTCTCGATCAGCACATCAGCGTCAGCGCACAATTGCTTGACCAGCGCGATGCCTTCCGGCGCCTTCAGGTTGATGGAGATGGACTTCTTGTTACGCGACTGCAGGTACCACCACAGTGAGGTCCCCTTGTGCAGCTTGCGCCATTTGCGGATCGGATCGCCCTCACCCGGCGCCTCGATCTTGATCACTTCCGCCCCGAACTCCGCCATCAGCCGCGCCGCAAACGGCGCCGCAATCAGCGTCCCAATCTCGATAACTTTGATTCCCTGCAACGGACCCGCCATTTCGCCCACTCCTCTTGCAATTACATTATCATTAGCTCCAAGCCAATCATTCTAACCGGAGGCGAAAAATGCTGTACAAGGGAAGCTGCCATTGCGGCAATGTGAGATTCGAAGCAGAAGGCGCTATCGAAGGGCTGGTAGCCTGCAACTGCTCGATCTGCCAGCGCAAAGGCGCATTGATGTGGTTCATTCCGCGCACCAGCCTGAAGCTGCTGACGCCCGAAGAAGACCAGGCAACCTACGTATTCAACAAACACGTGATCAAGCACCGTTTCTGCCCGAAGTGCGGCATCCACACCTATGGCGAAGGAATTGCGCCCGGTGGCGGCTTCATGGCAGCGGTCAATGCCCGCGTGCTGGAAGACATTGAGCTGGACTCATACGCGGTCAAGCATTACGACGGACGCAAACTGTAAGGAGCGAACATGGCGCAAGAACTCGTCTTCGACAACCAGACCCGATCCGCAAAAGACTGGGCCTTCTGGCTTTACCTGGGCCACGGCCTGAGCATCTTCTTTACGCTCGGCGCGGCTTCCTTCATCCCGCTGATCCTGAATTACGTCAAGCGCGACGACAGCGCCGGTACCTTCGTCCACAGCCACCACGGCTGGATGATCCGCTCGTTCTGGTGGTACCTGGTGTGGATCGCAGTAGGCTGGGCGCTTTTCATCACCTTGCTCGGTATTCCGCTTGCGTGGATGGTCTGGGTCGGTGCCTGGTTGTGGAAGATTTACCGCCTGATCCGGGGCATCACTGCCCTCAACAACAACGCCCCGGTCGGCAACTCATAAGGTACGCAGGAAGGCCACCAGGTCGGCCTTCTCTGCCGCTGTCATTTTCGTCTCGAGGATAAGGTTGAAGAATTCCACCGTATCCTCGAGCGTCAGCAAGCGCCCATCGTGCAGGTAGGGCGGCGATTCCTTGATGCCCCTTAGCGGGAACGTCTTGATCGGGCCGTCGCCCACCATCATCGCGCCCTTCACTTCGTGCGGCTTGAAGAAGCGTTCCGTATGCAGGTTGTGCATCATGTTGTCGCTGTAGTGCGGCGGCATGTGGCACGTTGCGCACTGCGCTTTGCCGAAGAACAGCGCTTGCCCGCGCAACTCCTGCTCATTGGCCTTGCGGGGATCGAGCTTGCCGGTCACGCCCAGCTTGGGCGCCGGGGGAAAGTCCAGCAGCTCCTGGAATTCGGCCATGAAATGCACCTGGCTTCCGCGCTCAAGGACATTCACGCCCTTCTTGGTGGCGATCACGGGGTCGCCATCAAAGTAAGCCGCACGCTGTTCGAATTCAGTGAAATCCTCCACCGATTTCAATGCGCGCTGTGAGCCGAACAGCCGTTGCAGGTTCACGCCTCGCAGTGATGGAGTATCGATCCGGTGCCGGAACGCCTGCGGCCGCGCATCGCCGGCCAGGTGGGTTGATGCGTTGGTGTGGCCGTTCGCATGGCAGTCGAAGCAAGTCACGCCGCGGCTTGGGCGTTCCGAGCGCCGATCCTCTGTCTGGTTGAATTGCTGCTGTGGGAATGGCGTCAGCAACAGGCGCAGGCCTTCCAGCTGCTTGGGATTGAGGATCCCGTTGAACATCTGGTGGAAATTGTCGATGGTCAGCAGCTTGCCCTTCGATACGTCGCCCAGGTCCGGACGCGTAGTCAGGAACATCGGCGCCGGGAATTCAGGCAGCAGGTGATCGGGGAAGTCGAAAGCCAGGTCGAAGCGGTTCAGGTCGCGCTGTTCCTGCTTCTTGATTTCGTCGATATGGAACTGCGGGAAGAGCATGCCACCTTCCGGATGATTCGGATGCGGCAGCGGCAGGAAGCCTTGCGGGTACAGGCCCTTGTCGCGGATTTCCTCCGGGCTCATTGCGCCCAGCTTGTCCCAGGTGGTGCCACGTGGCAGCTTGACCCGTATGCCTTCCTGCACTGGCTTGCCCCGGAACATGGTGACGCCATTCGCAGGCCGGTTCGCCAGGTCATACCGGCTTTCCAGGAAGGCCGCCTGCTCGCGCAGCAATCCAGCCCGCGCCGCCTTCATTCGTTCGAACGTCGTCTGGAAATCTTCCTTCGCCACCACGGGCATGTAACTGGTTGGCGGCGCCGCGGAAATCAAACAAGTAGCGCCACACAGCACGGCGCCTGCTGCAATCTTGAGAATTTGCATGACGGTCTCCCCTGCTTAATGTCCGACCAATGTAAGCAAGTAGAGAGCATCGATCAATACGCGCACGCCATAGTATTGATCAATCGCATAGATAGCTAACTAGCTACATGGTTGCCAACGCGCGCTGGATGTCGGCGATCAAGTCGTCTGGATCTTCGAGGCCAATGTTGAAACGGACCAGGGTGCCCTTCTCTTTCCAGTTCTTGCGCATGGCCTGGATGCGGTAAGGAATGCACAGGCTGTGCGCACCACCCCAGCTATAGCCGATGCCGAACAGTTCGAGCGAGTCGACGAAGCGGTCAGTTTGCTCCTCGGTGTATTTCTCATCGAACAGCACGGAGAAAAGGCCGCCGGCGCCAGTGAAGTCGCGCGTCCAGTTGTCGTGACCAGGGCAATCTTCGAAGGCGGGATGCAGGACTTTGCGGATTTCCGGGCGGGCTTTCAGCCAGCTCGCCACCTTGCGGGCGGAGGCGTCATGAGTTTCGAAGCGGATCTTCAGCGTAGGCAGGTTGCGCAGCACCAGGTACGTATCGTCCGCGCTGACGCCCATGCCCAGGCGCATATGGGCCATGCTGAGGCGCTCGTGCAACAACGGATCGCGCGTGACCAGGGCGCCCATCAGCACATCAGAGCCGCCGGACTGGTATTTGGTCAGGGCTTGCATCACGATGTCGACGCCGAGGTCGAACCCACGCAAGGCCAGGCCGGCGGACCAGGTGTTGTCGAGTGCGACCAGTACGCCCTTCTGCTTCGCAGCATCGCAGATGGCGCGCAGGTCTGGCACTTCCATCGATACAGAGCCGGGAGCTTCGGTCCAGATCAGTTTCGTGTTCGGCTGGATCAGTTCTGCGATGCCGGCGCCGATCATTGGATCGTACAGGCGGGCGGTGATGCCGAAATCGGCGGTCAGCCAGCGGCCCAGGTCGCGGTTGGGACTGTAGACGTTGTCGGGCAGCAGGACATCGTCGCCGGCGCGCAGCAAGGCGAAGTCGCACATGGCGATGGCGGCCAGGCCGCTCGGGGCTAGCAGGCAGTGCTTGCCGCCTTCGATCTCGGCCAGGCGGGCCTCGAGGGTGAAGGTTGTGGGCGTGCCGTGCAGGCCGTAGGTGTAGGCGTTCTTCTCTTTCCAGTCGCCCGAGCGCATGGCGGCGACGTTCTTGAACAGGACGGTGGACGCGTGGTGGATCGCGCTGGGGAAGGCGGCGAAGCCCTCTGGCGGCACGTAGTCCGTGTGGATGATTTGGGTTTGGAGGTGCTTTTTGGAGGTCATGGCACCTATTCTAGCCAAAACCGGTAAACCAGTGTCAGACCCAAGGGTCTGACACTCTTAGCTCAGCCGACCCGGGGCTCGGGTGTGCGCCCGCGGCCGCCGAGCAGACAGGGTTTGACCCTGCGGGTCAGACCCTGGTTTACCGGTTTTTACTGAGCCTCGCCCCACAAGTCGTGCGCATCGGCAGTGGTGATCTCCACATCATAGAACTGGCCCACCGCCAGCTTCTTCTTCGGATCGAACGGACGCTTCACATGCACCACGCCATCAATCTCCGGAGCATCCGCAGCCGAACGGCCAATCGCACCGCTTGGCGTCAGCTCATCGATCAGCACCTTCACGGTCTTGCCAACCTTGGCCTTCAGGCGATTGCGCGAAATTTCCTCCTGCAGCAGCATCACGCGGCCACGGCGCTCTTCGCGCAGTTCTTCCGGCACAGGGTTCGCCAGTTCGTTTGCGGTTGCGCCTTCCACTGGCGAGTAAGCGAAGCAGCCCAGGCGGTCGATCTGAGCCTCTTTCAAGAAGTCCAGCAGATACTCGAATTCCGCCTCGGTCTCGCCTGGGAAACCAGCGATAAAGGTCGAACGGATCGTCAGGTTCGGATTCATTTCGCGCCACTTCAGGATGCGCTCCAGGTTCTTCTCGCCGGACGCCGGACGCTTCATGCGCTTCAGCACTTCCGGGTGCGCGTGTTGCATCGGGATGTCAAGGTAAGGCAGGATATGGCCGTCGCCCATCATCGGGATGATTTCATCGACGTGCGGGTAAGGGTAAACATAGTGCAGGCGCACCCATGCGCCGTACTGCTTGGCCAGTTCGCCCAGGGCCTGGGTCAGCTGGGTCATATGGGTTTTCACCGGACGGCCATTCCAGAAGCCGGAACGGAACTTCACGTCCACGCCGTAAGCGGAGGTATCCTGCGAAATCACCAGCAGTTCCTTCACGCCGGCCTTGAACAGGTTCTCGGCTTCCAGCATCAATTCAGCGATCGGGCGCGACACCAGGTCGCCGCGCATCGAAGGAATGATGCAGAACGAGCAGCGGTGGTTGCAGCCTTCGGAAATCTTCAGGTAAGCGTAGTGCTTCGGGGTCAGCTTGATGCCCTGCGGCGGCAGCAGGTCAATGAACGGCTCGTGCGGTTTAGGCAGGTGGGTATGCACCTGGGCCATCACCTCGCCCACAGCATGCGGACCGGTGACGGCCAGCACCTTCGGATGCACCTTCTGGATGATGTCGTCGCCGTCCTTGTCCTTCTTCGCGCCCAGGCAGCCGGTCACGATGACCTTGCCGTTTTCCGCCAGCGCTTCGCCGATGGCATCCAGCGACTCCTGCACTGCCGCGTCGATGAAGCCGCAGGTGTTCACGATCACGAGGTCGGCGCCGTCGTACGACTTGGCGGTTTCATAGCCTTCAGCGCGAAGCTGGGTCAGGATCTGTTCGGAGTCGACCAGCGCCTTTGGGCAGCCGAGGGAAACAAAACCTACTTTTGGAGCTGGTGCGCCGTCGGCGGGAGTGATGCGGGTGATTTGCTTGGATTGCATGGCAGAGTGCTGATGATGATTCAGGGCAATCCACCATTATAGCAAAAAAGGGCCGTAAAAAAGGGGACGTAACACATTTCGGCGAAGCCGAAATGTGTTACGTCCCCTTTTTTCTGCTGCCTCTTTTGCTTACTTTTTATCTGTTGGCGGTGCAGCAAACGGGAAGCTGCCAAAGATATTCTTGCTCTGGTTCTGCATTTGCTCCTGCATTTGCACGAACAGGCTCTTCGACTGGTCGATGTAGTTATTCATCATTCCCTGCATGATGGGCGCTTGCACATTCATGAACTGGGTCCACATTTCGGGGCTGAAAGTCTTGCCATCGAAAGTTGCGGCGCCCTGGGTGAATTTGCGCTGGATATCGGTAAATGCCTGGATATTCTTTTCCAGGTAAGACCCCATCATGCCCTGCATTGCATGGCCATAGAAGCGGATGATTTGTGCCAAAACGTCCGTGGAGAACATCGGAACCCCGCTCGCTTCCTCTTCCAGAATAATCTGGAGCAGGATGCTGCGGGTCAGGTCTTCATTCGTCTTGGCGTCAACGACGGTGAATTCCTCGGCATCCAGCACGAGTTGTTTCACGTCCGTCAGGGTAATGTAGGAACTGGTCTGGGTATCGTAAAGACGGCGATTTGGGTATTTCTTAATCAAACGTTCAGTACTTTTCTTTGCACTACTCATCGCTGTGTCCCGTTGATAATATTTGCAAGCCCATTATAGGGCGAAAAAAAAGCTTTTGGCACGACAATATTGCATTGCAACTTAACGTTACCAAAAATCAATCAGCCTTAGCTTTTACATATCGCCCAGGTGCCGGTTCGATTGGTTCGTATCTGGTATTGCCCAGCTTGGTACGCGCCTTCACGTCCTTCCCGCCATGTGCCGCCAGGAATTCCGACCATTCGCCCCACCAACTGCCCGGATGTTCTGCTGCGCCCTTGAACCACTCCTCGTGCGACGTTGGACGGGCGTCATTGGTCCAGTAGCTGCGCTTCTTCTTGGCCGCCGGATTGATCACGCCTGCAATGTGGCCTGAAGCGCCGAGGATGAACTTGTTCAGCTCCGGGTTCTTGTTGTTCAGGATCCGGGTCGACAGGTAAGCCGAGTTCCACGGCACGATGTGGTCTTCGCGCGAGGCGTAGATGAAGGCTGGCGCCTGAATCTTCGACAGGTCGACTTTCTCCCCCGCCACCGTCAGCTTGCCCGGCACCTTCAGGCTGTTTTCCAGGTAGGTGTTGCGCAGGTACCAGCAGAACATCGGGCCCGGCAGGTTGGTCGAATCGGAATTCCAGTACAGCAGGTCGAACGGCGGCGGCTCATTACCCTTCAGGTAGTTGGACTGCACATAGTTCCACACCAGGTCGTTCGGACGCAGGCTGGAGAAGGTGCTGGCCAGGTCGCGCCCCGGCATCAGCCCGCCGGATTTCAGGGTCTGCTCGCGCAGCTGCACCTGCGGCTCGTCGACGAACACGTTCAGCACGCCGGTGTCGCTGAAGTCGAGGAAAGTGGTCAGCAGCGTGATGCCGGCAGCCGGCTGTTCGCCACGCGCAGCCAGCACGGCCAGCGCAGTCGACAGCAGGGTGCCGCCGACGCAGAAGCCCAGCACGTTCAGCTTGTCCTGCTTGGTGATCTCACGGGCGATATTGATCGCATTGATCGCGCCCTTTTCGATATAGTCGTCCCAGGTGGTATTGGCCAGCGACTGGTCCGGATTGCGCCACGACACCAGGAATACGGTATTGCCCTGCTCCACCGCGTAACGCACCAGCGAGTTCTCCGGCTGCAGGTCCAGGATGTAGTATTTGTTGATGCAAGGCGGCACCATCAGCAGCGGACGCTCGTGCACGGTCTTGGTCAGCGGCGTGTACTGGATCAGCTGGAACAGCTCATTCTCGTACACCACCTGGCCTTCGGTCGTGGCCAGGTTGCGGCCCACTTCGAACGCCTTTTCATCGGACAGGGAAATATGCCCCTTCTGGATATCGCCCAGCAGGTTGGCCAGCCCCTTGGTCAGGCTTTCGCCCTTGGTTTCGATCAGTTTCTGGTGTGCTTCCGGGTTCGTAGCCAGGAAGTTTGCCGGCGACATGGCATCGACCACCTGCTGCACGGCAAAGCGGATTTTCTGTTTCTGGTGAGGGCTCGCGTCAACGGCTTCCGCCATTTGCATGAGGAATTTGCTGTTTAGCAGGTATGATGCCGCATTGAACGCGGACACCGGATTGCCCTGCCAGGCTTCGGACGAAAAGCGGCGGTCCTTCAGGGACGGCGCTTTACCGGCCAGGAATTCCTGCCACAGCGCACCGAACTCGCCCATGTATTCGTTTCGCAGTTGCTCCATCGCCTCCGGGCGAACGGTTGCACCTGCATCGCGCAGCAAGGCGGCGCCGGGAACAGCATCCATTTCCGGCATCATCTTGAACCAGGTCTGCCATTGGTTGGGATCGCTGATTTGCGCCATCCATGCGTTTGCGAAAGCTTGCGGGTCGGGCATGTTCATTTTTGAGTCCGTTAAAAATACAATTTTGGAAGAAAAATGTTGATTGTTGCTGTTGCCTGGCTCTACGTCACGATCCTGATGGCGTTCACGGAACCAACCGTGGTCGCCGGGATCATGACTTTCCTGCTCTACGGCTTGTTGCCATTAGGAATACTATTTTATCTAACTGGCGGCAAACGCCGCAAACGCAAACGGGCAGCCGAAGCCGCCCGTCGTAATGAACCGCCTACTCCTTGATCCAGATCAAACTCGCCTGCCTTCCGGTCACCTTGTCCCTGCGGTAGGAATAGAAGCGGCCGGCGTCGGTGACCGTACATAAATCGCCGCCGCTGACGTCCGTCACGCCAACCCGGCGCAGCGCAAGCCGCGCCAGCGCATAGATGTCCGCCAGGTACTTGCCCGGGATGCCCGGCCGTGCAACGAAGGCCGCGCGAACCGACGCTTCATCCACTGCCGCGCCATCGGCGCCGGCCAGGAACGCCGACAGGACGTCTTCCCCGACCTCGAATTCCTTTGGGCCAATCGCCGGGCCGAGCAAGGCAATAATCTCGCCCTCGCCGGCTTCGGCGCGCATTGCGTCCACTGTCGCCTCCAGGATGCCGCCGGCCAGGCTGCGCCAGCCGGCGTGGGCTGCGCCAACAACCGTTCCGGCCCGATTTGTCAGCAGCACTGGAAGGCAATCCGCTGTCTGGATAGCGCATACAGCACCCGGCATGGCGGCGATGCTGGCATCAGCCTCCGGCACTTCGCCACGCCCGAGCCGGTCGGCGCGCACCACGGCAGTGCCGTGGACCTGCGACAGCCAGGCAGGTTCGGTCGGCAAGCGCCCGCGCAGGATGGCGCGATTGAACGCAACGTTGGAGGGATCGTCGCCAACGTGAACGCCGAGATTCAGGCCGCCGCCGGCAGAAAGCGTAGCCTGCGGGCCCGGACCATAAGGGTCAGGGCTAACGCCTCCGCGCCGCGTGGTACAGACAAAACCGATATTGGCGGGTGCGCCGGGCCAGTCAGTCGCCAGCCATTGCACCCCTTGGAAAGATTGCTGCATTTATTCGTCGTCGAATTCGTCGTCGTAGATATCGTAGTCTTCGTACTCGCCATGCGTCGCTGCGGCAGCCGACAGGACTGACTCGTCCGGCTCCTCGATGCCCGCGCGCTCCATCAGCTCCTTGAAGTCATCCGCCAGCGGCACCAGCCACTCCACCTGCTCGCCGGTCACCGGGTGCACCAGGCCCAGACGGCGCGCCTGCAGCGCCTGGCGCGGGAATACGCTGGCCATATGCTGCTTGCCGTACACCTGGTCGCCGATCAGCGAGAAGCCCAAATGCGCCATGTGCACGCGGATCTGGTGGGTGCGGCCCGTCTCCAGGCGGCACTGCACCAGCGAGACCGGGCGGCCGTCCAGCGTGCCTTCCGCCAGGCGCTGGTAATGGGTGATTGCCGGCTTGGAGCCCATGCTGGTGGAAACCGCCATCTTCACGCGATCCTTCTGGTCGCGGCCCATGGATGCGTCGATTGTGCCGCTCAGGCGTGGGGTGCCCCACACGATGCACCAGTAGACGCGTTTCACGGTGCGGGCCTGCAGCTGGCGCACCAGGTCGGTCTGGGTCGGCAGGTCCTTGCCGACCACCATCAGGCCGCTGGTGTCCTTGTCCAGGCGGTGCACGATGCCGGCGCGCGGCACGCCGCCCAGCTGCGGCCAGCGGAACAGCAGGCCGTTCAGCATGGTGCCGGACCAGTTGCCTGCGCCCGGATGGACCACCAGGCCAGCCGGCTTGTTAATCACCAGCAGGTTGTCGTCTTCGAAAACGATATCCAGCGGCACGTCTTCCGGGGTGAACGCCACGTCTTCCGGCGCCGGCTGGGGGATCACCACGATCTTTTCATCGCCATACACCGTGGCGCGGACTTTTGCCGGCTTGCCATCGACGGTAATATGGCCTTCTTCGATCCAGGATTGCAGGCGGCCGCGCGAAAACTGGGGAACCATGCGTGCGACAACCTTGTCCAGGCGCTCGCCGCAGTCGGATTTACTCAGCTCAAGTTCGATCGGCGCGAGGGGATCGGCCGTTAAATCACCTTCAAAATCGGCGTCAAAATCGTTATCAGGCAATTGTTCTGCCGAATTCATCTCAGGTTTCAATATCACAGCATTCCCATCGGCTATAATCAGCCAAGTTTAGTATTTTGGTTAACGATTCCTTGCACATCAACATGCAAAAAAAATTATCAGTAGTTGCAGCAACAGTCGTACTGTTTAGTTTGTCAGCTTGTGGCCTGTTACCAGAACGTGCGGACGAGACTCGTGGCTGGTCCGCAACGAAATTATACTCGGAGGCCAAGGAAGAACAGTCTAGCGGCAACTATGAACGTGCCGTCCAGCTCTTCGAACGCCTCGAATCCAGCTACCCGTTCGGTACCTATGCGCAGCAGGCGCAGATGGAAATCGCCTATTCCCACTATAAGGCACAAGACCAGGCCCAGGCACTGGCCGCCGTGGAGCGCTTCATCAAGCTGCACCCGAACCATCCGAACGTTGACTACATGTACTACCTGCGCGGCCTGGTCAATTTCAACGATTCGATCGGCCTGCTGAACTTCCTGTACGAGCAGGACCCGGCTGAACGCGACCCGAAAGCGACCCGCGAAGCTTTCGCCGCCTTCAAGGCACTGGTCGAAAAGTTTCCTGATAGCAAATACACGCCAGACGCCATCGATCGCATGAAGTACCTGATCAATGCGATGGCCAAGTACGAAGTCTACGTGGCGCGTTATTACTACCGCCGCGGCGCCTACCTGGCAGCGATTAACCGTGCACAGGGCGTGCTGACCGATTACGCGGACTCGCCGTCCATCGAAGAAGCGCTGGCCATCATGTACCGCGGCTACGACAAGATGGGCAACACGACCCTGCGCGATGACACCAAGCGCGTCTTCGACAAGAACTTCCCTGAAAGCAAGATGCTGGCAGATGACGGGCTCAAGAAGAAGGCCTGGTACAACATCTGGTAAAACCGGCAAACCGGGGGCCGACCCAAAGGGTCAGGCCCCAAGCCCTTGTCAGGCTGCGATCTTGCGGCGGAATACCCAGGTAGTATCGTTCGAGGCGTCGGCTTCGAATTTGTAGCCATCCACATCGAATTTCTTCAGCTTGACCGGGTCGGTAATGTTGTTCACCGCCGCATAGCGCGCCAGCATGCCGCGTGCGCGCTTGGCGAAGAACGAGATGATCTTGTATTTGCCGCCCTTCCAGTCTTCGAAGACTGGCGTAATGACCGGCATATCCAGCTTCTTCGGCTTGACCGACTTGAAATACTCGTCCGAAGCCAGGTTGACCAGCACCGGCGAGCCTTCCTTGTTCAGCGCCTCGGTGATCATGTCGCCCCAGAATTCGTAGAGATTCTTGCCGCGCGGGTTTTGCAGGCGGGTGCCCATTTCCAGGCGGTGCGGGTGGATCAGGTCCAAAGGCTTCAGCATGCCGTACAGGCCGGACAGGATGCGGATGCGCGACTGGGTGTAATCGAGCTGTTTCGCCGACATGGTGCGCGCATCGAGTCCGTCGTAGACGTCGCCGTTGAAGGTCATGACTGCCTGGCGCGCTTCGCTGGTATCTTTGGTCCACGATGCATAGCGGGCCACGTTCAGCGTCGACAAGGCATCGGACAGGTCCATCAGCTCGCCAAGCTCATTTGGCGAAAAGCCGCGCAGCCGCTCGATCAACTGCTCCGAATGATCCAGGAACGCAGGCTGCGTTGCGAGTTTGGTGGTTGGCGGAGTTTCCAGGTCAAGACTTTTGGCAGGCGACAGCACAATCAGCATAAGATTCAATATTCAAAACGAAAAACCCCGACATGATACCTGTTCCACCGCAAAATGCTCCGAAGCGCATCGTCATCGACACCAACGTCTGCCTCGACCTGTTCGTTTTCCAGGACCCGCGCTGGGCTTCGCTGCTGGCGGCGATCGAAAGCGGCGCGGTCGAAGCGATCACGCGTGCCGACTGCCGGGCCGAATACCTGTTCGTCCTGAACTACCCTCACCTGCCGCTCGACGAAAGCACCCGCCCAGCAAGCGCGGCCCGCTTCGACCAGTACATCAAGGTGGTACAGCCGCCTGAATCCGGCGCGCGGCTGCCTGTCTGCACCGACCGCGACGACCAGAAGTTCCTGGAACTGGCGCGCGACGCCCAGGCCGACATCCTGATCACCAAGGACAAAGCCCTGCTCAAGCTGGCCAAGCGGCTGGCAAAAGCCGGTATGTTCAAAGTCATGCAGCCGGAAAAATGGAGCCTGGAAGCTTGACTTTTTAGTTTTACCCTCGGGGCAACACTTGTTTTATTCGCCTGCGCTAGAATGGAAAAAATGTCCTTTTCCTAAGCACGATGAAACAACTGACTTCCCGCCTGCCCCATATCGGCACCACCATTTTTTCGCGCATGTCGGCGTTGGCCGGCCAGCACGGCGCGGTCAACCTGGGCCAGGGTTTTCCTGATTTCGCCTGCGATCCGAAGCTGGTCGACATGGTCACAGTCGCCATGCGCGAAGGTTACAACCAGTACCCCACCGGCGTTGGCGCGCTCGAACTGCGCCAGGCTATTGTCGACAAGATCAGCCGCATCTACGGCCACCATTACGACGTCAATACGGAGATCACCGTCACGCCTGGCGCGACGGAGGCGCTGACCACGGCCATCCTGTGCAGCGTGCATCCCGGCGATGAGGTGATCGTTATCGAGCCGGCCTATGACAGCTACTTGCCGGCCATCCAGCTAGCCGGCGGCGAGCCGGTACTGGTGCAAATGGAAGTTGCCCCGCACGGCGGCTTCAGCGTGCCATGGGCGCGCGTGGAAGCTGCCGTGACCTCGCGCACACGCATGATCATCATCAATACGCCGCACAATCCAACCGGCAGCGTGCTGCGCGCAGCCGACATCGAAGCGCTGCGGGCGATCGTGCGCGACACCGACATCCTGATCCTGTCCGACGAAGTCTATGAGCACATGGTGTATGACGGGCAGCGCCATGAATCGATGTGCTGCTATCCGGACCTGGCCGAGCGCTCCTTCGTCGTTTCCAGCTTCGGCAAGACCTATCACGTCACCGGCTGGAAAGTCGGCTATGTCGCGGCGCCGGCCATGCTGTCGCTCGAATTCCGCAAGGTTCACCAGTACAACGTATTTTCTGTGAATACGCCGATGCAGCATGGCATCGCCAGCTACATGGTCGATCCGGCGCCGTATGCCGCGCTGCCCGCCTTCTACCAGCGCAAGCGCGACCTGTTCCGCAAGGGGCTGGAAGGCAGCCGCTTCGAACTGCTGCCGTCAGACGGCACTTATTTCCAATGCGTGCGCTATGACCGTATTTCGTCGCAATCGGAATCGGACTTCGCGGAATGGCTGACCAGCGAGATCAAGGTAGCAGCCATTCCGGTATCGGCGTTTTACCGCAACGCCAAGGATTCGGGCATTGTGCGCTTCTGCTTTGCCAAGAAAGACGAGACGCTGGCGCTTGCACTTGAGCGACTGGCGCGCGTGTAACAAGAACGGGGACCCATCATGAACCAGTACCTCAGCAGCTTGCAGGACTTAGGCATGGAAGGTGGATCGCGGCTGGAACCGCCGCCGTCCGTGCTGCATGAACTCAACCTGGCCAACAAGCGCCTGGAAAAGCTGCTGGGGGATTTGCGCAACGAGCGCAATGCGGATGCCGATTTGCGCAACATCGCGCGCGAAGTGGTGCGAGCCGTTGAACTGAATGCCGAAATTGCGCTGGCCTGCCTGTTCCTGAACCAGATCGCCGGCACCTACGCGGTGCGCCATTGCATAGAAACCGCCATCGTGGTGGTTCTCGTGTCGCGCGGCCTGGGCAAGGCTTCCGATGAAGTGATTTCCTTGACGGCGGCGGCATTGACCATGAACGTGGGCATGCTGCGCCACCATGATAATTTCCAGTGCAAGCCCGGCTCATTGAATAGCGAGGAAATGGCAATTGTCCGCCGCCACCCGGAAGACAGCGCGGAAATGCTGAAGTATGCCGGCATCGAGGACGACGAATGGATTTCCTGCGTCCTGATGCATCATGAAAATGACGACGGCTCCGGCTACCCGGCCGGCATGACGCGCGAGCAGATCACGCATAATGCACGCCTGCTTAGCCTGGCGGACCGCTATTGCGCGCGCGTCTCGGCGCGGAATTACCGCTGCTCGATGCTGCCTGACGCAGCGCTCGAAAAACTCCTGCACGATCCCTTGCACCCGGCCGATCCTGTCCTGCAGGAGCAATTCCACCGCCAGCTAGGCAAATTCCCTCCCGGCGTGCTGGTGCGCCTGGCGAACGGCGAAATGGGCGTAGTGACGGGACGGGACAACGGCGACGGCGTGCTGGAAGTGCACTGCATGCGCGATGCGGCCGGCAAGGCCATGCCGGCGTCGGTTCATCGCCGCACCGACCAGCCGGAATGCGCCATCCTCGAGGCCCTCACCGAAGACCAGGCCGACCTGCGCTTCAGCATGAAGCAGATCTGGGGCGCGCAGGCCGCGCTCTAATTGAGCTGCTGCAAGCGGCGCTCAACGAAGCTTTGCAGTTCCGGCGAAAGGCGGCCGCTCTCAGCGGCTCGCTGGAAGGCGGCCTTTGCTTCAGCGTTGCGCTTATCTGCCTGCAGCGAGATGCCCAATCCCATCCACCAGACTGCATTGGCCGGCTGCAGGCGCACGGCTGCCTGGTAGTGTTCAGCCGCTTCCTTCTGCCGTCCGGCCCGCTGCAGCACGCCCGCCATGACAGCACGATATTCCGCATTGGATTCGGCGTATGGCAGGCTGCGTTGCAGTGTTTCCAGCGCATTCCCTCCATTTTCGAGCTGCAGCCTCGCCAGCAGCATCGCCATGCTGGCCTGGCGCGGATCTAGGCTGGTCGCCAGGGCCAGGTGATGGATCGCTTCCGCGTTGCGGCCACTCTCGATCAACAGGCTGACCAGGGTTTGCCTGGCCGCCTCATGGCGAGGATTCAGTTCAAGCGCCCGCTCCAGCCCCGCCAGCGCCTCACTGACGCGCGCATCCTGCAGTTTCACCAGTGCGCGGCGATATTCGTTCTCCGCTTTCTGCTGCGGACTGAGACCGCCCTCCGCGCCGGCTGCGCTGTTGGCGCCTGGGCCCGCCACCGTACCGGCCGCAGCCACCCCGGCGGAACCCGCTGCCGCCCGGCCCGGCTTCGCCTCACCGGCCATGCCGCGGCTCACCCGAGACCCGCTTGCCGCTGCGCCGTCCCGCCGTCCGGCCAGCCCATCCTTCGACGCTACCGCCCGCCGCTCCGGCGCCGGTTTTCCTGATCGCCCAGCGCCATCGCCAGCGTCGCGCGGCGATGCAGCCAGTTCTTTTCCCGACATGCTTCCCGCAGCCTTTGCGCCACTTACCCCCGCTGCACGGCGCGCCGCCGCATTCCGCTCTTCCATCTCGCGCGCCATTTTCTCGCCGGCGGCACGATGCACTTCTGGCGGAATATCCCCCGCCACAACGGCTGGGCCCTCATCGCCAGTCGCAGCCGCCACCGGGCCATTCTTCTGAACGACCGCTTGTGCCGGAACAGCCTGCGGCGCCCGCGCGACAGCCGGTGCCGGAACTGAAACAGGCTGCGGGGCGCTCCGTAAGTATTTCCAGGCCGCGAATCCGCCGCCGCCCAACACCAGCAAAGCCACGACACCGGCGCCAATCACGAACGGCGACAGGCCTCCGCGGGCACCATGGCTTACCGGCCGCACCTGCGACGACGCATCGCCCCGCGCGCCATCTCCGCCACGCGCGTCCAGGTCCCGCAACATTTTGTTAATCAGGCTCATTTCAGCACCGCCCACGCCACGCTGCCCGCAGCCATCAGCACGCTGGCCGCAGCAACCAGCCACGGCCAGCGCAGACCGGCGCCCGGTCCAGTAGCATGCCCACCGACCGTATCCTGCGCCGCCAGCGCTACGTGCTTCTTCTCGACCTGCTGCTTCCCTTCGCCGTAGGCGAGCATCAGCGATTTATGCGCCACGATGTTCACCAGGCGAGGAATGCCTTTGCTGGCAGCAAACAAGCGCTTCACCGCCGCCTGCGAGAACAGGCGCGAGCCGGTAAACCCAGCCACCCGCAGGCGATGCGCCAGGTAGAAGTCCATGTCATCGCGCGACAATGCGCCCATGTGGTAGTGGAAGGTAATGCGCTGCGCAAGCTGGCGAATCGAATCCACTTCGAGGTGCCGGTTCAGTTCCGGCTGCCCGAACAGGACGATCTGCAGTAGCTTGCGCTTTTCAGTCTCAAGGTTGGTCAGCAAGCGCAATGCTTCCAGGCTCTCGATAGGAATCGCCTGCGCCTCGTCCAGGCACAGGATCACCTGCTTGCCCGCCGCCGCAAGCTCCATCAGTTTGTGCGTGATCGACTTGAGCAACTGGTGCTGGTCCACGTCGCGCTCCAGCGGCACTTCCAGTTCGTCGGCAAGGGCCAGCATCAGCGTGCGTGGCTCAAGGTAGGGATTGGGGATATAGGCGGTAACAAAATCCTCACCCACCGTCGCCAGAAATTTGCGGCACAGCAGCGTCTTTCCCGTCCCTACCTCACCGGTGATCTTGATGAACCCCTCACCGCTGCGGGCAGCGACCAGCAGCGTATTCAGCGCCTCTTGCGAATGGGCGCTGGTGAAGAAATACGAAGTATCGGGCGTGATCCCGAAAGGCAGCTCACGCAAGCCGAAATGCTGCAGGTACATCAGCGTACTCCCCGCCTTGCCGGATCGAGGTTCTTGATCCGGCTCTCGGCATTCAGCAGATCTTCGCTCCAGCTGGCCTCGCCCTCGACGATGGTCGGCTTGATCAGCACTACCAGTTCACGCTTCTGCATCACTTCCTGGCGGTTGCTGAACAGGTTTCCGATCACCGGCAAGCCACCGACGCCCGGCACGCCGGAGCGGTCGCTGGTCGTGGCCTGGCGCATCAAGCCGCCGATCGCCACCACCTTGCCGTCCTGCCCGCGCACCAGGCTGTCGAATTCCGACGTCGTGGAAGACGCCAGCGGCAGGTTCAAAGCACCCAGCGTGGAGCCCAGGTTGACCGACTTGTTGACGGTCGACACCTGGCTCACAGACGGATGCACGTGCATCAGGATATTCCCGTGTTCATCGATCTGCGGCGTTACATCCAGCACCACACCGGAGAAGAACGGCTGCAGCGTCACGTTTGGCGACACAGTACCGTTGCCGGACGAATTGGTCGTAGTAGTTGTGCTGACACCGGTGACAAAGAATTCGTCGGTACCGATTTTCAGCACGGCCTTCTGGTTATTGGTCGCCGTAATGCGCGGGCTGGAAAGCACATGCACCGTCCCCTGCGACTCCAGGAAGGAAATCAGTGCAGCGAAATTGCTGGTCTGGAAGGCCATGCCGAACAGAGTGCCTCCCGCCTCGCCTGCATTGACGAGCGTCCTGCCGCTGGCCGCTACCAGCCCGCTGACTGTGTTGCCGATCGGGTCCACCGTGGAGTCGCGCCCACCATTGCGCGGAAGCGCCGCCAGGCCGGTGCCTGGCTGTACGACACCGCCTGAAATCTTGTGGTTGTTTCCGGTGCCGAAGGCAGCCCAGTTGATACCCGACTGGAAGCCCGAATTCAGCTCCACTTCAAGAATTTTCGCCTCCAGGATCACCTGGCGCTCAACGGAGAGTTGCGTCGCCTTCAGGTAACGATCCACCGCACGCAGTTCGTCGGGCATGCCGCGCACGACGATCACACCGGACTGGGGGCTGATGACGACCGAACGGCCGCCTTCCTTGCCACCCACCAGCGTTTCCAGTGACAGCTTCAGTTCTTTCCAGAAGTCGGACTCCGTGCGGGTCAGCACATTGCTCGCATCGCGCACGCGGCCGCCTTGGTTGTTATTGCCTTGGCCGTTGTCCTGGTTATTATTCTGCTGGTTATTGTTATTACCGCCGCCGCTGTTGTTATTGTTGTTCCCCGCCACATCGGCCACCGAGGTCGAACTGACGCGCAGGTTCGACATGCCAAGCCGCTGCGCCGTCAGGTAGTTCACCTGGAACATGCGGGTCTGGATCGTCAGCGGACGAATATAGATCCGGGCCCCATCGATCCTGTAATCGTAACCATACAGCTCGCGAATCGCATCCAGCGCCTCTACCATGGTCACGTCGCGCAGGTTGGCCGTGATTTTGCCCGCCACCTCCGGATGGACCAGCATGTTGTAGCGCGTGCCTGCCACCAGCGAAACGAAGAACTGCTGCGCCGGCACATTATTGAAGGCGACATTGAAGCGCTCCTCCATCACGGCCCGCGCCTGCGGCAATGCGCCCGCCAGCGAACTCGCCGGCGGCAGCAAGGCATTCGACACCGCATCTGGCTGCGCGGCCGCAGCCGCGGCAGGCCTGGCAGCGGCCGCCATTTCCTCGTTGATCTTGTTGTAGGTATCGCGTGGCGGATTCATGCTGCAGCCAGCCAGCGCGGCGGCCACCGATAACATGCTTGCACGCTTAAGGAAGTTTCTCATTGTTCTTCTCACTTCTTGCGGCTGCCTGCCGCGAGGGGAAATAAAATCAGCGTTTCAGTCTTTTTGCCGCGGCGGAGAACTGCGACATTGGTGCCCACTTCCTCCAGCACGGCGCCGTGGAAAGTCTCGCCTTTGCGCACGATCTCACCGTCGATCACCGCGACTTCACGGCCTTCATGTCCTTTGCCGACCAGGACCGATTGCAGCACCGGCTTGCGCGGGCCACTTGGCGCCGGCATCGATCCCGGCGCCTGCGGCTGCAGGATTTCTGGAGGCGGGCGAGTCGGGTCGCTCAGGCCCGCCCGGGTTTGCGCTCCCGCACAAAGGGGAACGGCCAGCAAGGCGATGGTCAGCAGGCGTGCGCTCACAGCGTCATCCATTTTTCGTCCAGGCCCAGGGTGTACAGCGTCAGCGTCAGGCTGGAAGCCGGGTAATTGCGCGCGTCCAGTTGCGCGCGCCCCCAGAACACCTGCTGCGGCGCGCCTTCCAGCGCTTCCATGTAATCGAGCATATCCAGGTAGCCGCCCTGCAGCACCACTTCTACGCCATGACGGTACAACAGTTCGCGTTGCGCGGGCGCTGCCTTCGCATCGGCAGCGGCCGCTGCGCCCCCCATCCCGGTCACAGGCAAAGTGCGCAGCGATATCAATTTCAACTTGCCATTCGAACGCAGCAGCTGCTGCAGCAACTGCCCCATTCTCTCCGGCGCCACCAGCCCGTGCTGCATGGCACGCAAGGAACCGGCCATGGCGGCTGCATCGCGCTTCAAACCTGCCAGTTGCACTTCCGCCGCCGCATCGGGATTGCTGCTGAATGCTGCCATCTGCAGCGCCACGCCGTTATTTGCTGTCTCCAGGCGCATATTCTGCTGGCGGATCTGGTCGGCGAGCTGGCGGTTTCGTGCGAACATCGGTTCCAGCACAAGGGAATCAATCAGGAACAGCAACACCGCCACCGAAGCGACAAAGATCGCAATGCGTTCGCGCAGGCTCATGCCGTCGATGCGGCCGCTCAGCTTTAGCCACTGCGCCTTCATTTCGCCGCCTCCTTCACCTGCGCCGTTTGCGTCGACATGCGGAATTCGACATAAGGCGCGCCCACTGTGCTTTCCGTTCCGGCTGCCCCGGCGAGCTGCGCCACCGGCACCACGCCGGGACGCGAGATTTCAAGGCTGCCAAATGTTTTCCCTTGCAAGACGGCTTCGCGCGTCAGGCGCTGGATATAGCCCGGCACCAGCTCCGGCTGCAGCGCCCTGCCTTCCAACGCGATTTCCTTGCCCGGACCGACTACGCCGACGCCGGTCAGCCAGACACCGGATACGCTTTGCCGGGCAAAGGCTCGCCAGTACTCCGAATAGCCGGCAGTATTTCCGAGTTCGCCGCGTTCCAGTACCGAACGCACATCGTGCAGCGCCTTCAGCTCGCCCTGCATGCGGGCGATTTCGCTTTCAATATCCTTGCTCTTCTGCCGTGGCGGGAAATCCTTCATCACCTGGGCCAGGCGCGCTTCGGCGGCGGCAGTGGCGGCTTGGCCCGCCGCCGCATGCCGCTCCAGCTGCGACGTCTTCACGCCGCCGTACACCGCAATGAGCAAGGCGCCCGCGGCCACCAGGCCGAGTGTCTGCGCCATGTGCACGGCAGTAAAGATCTTCTTCTGCTTCAGGAAGATCGGGTTGAACAGGTTGATCTGCTGGCTCACAGCACAAGCTCCTCATGGCGCAAGGCAGCGCCCAGCGTCAGGAACTGGCGCACCTGCTCCGCCGGCGCATGCAGGCTTGGGGCCTCCGCCAGGTCGAACACGTCGCCCAGGCCGAACGACTCCACCGGCATGTACATCTGCGCCGAAAGGAAGTCCTGCAGCGAAGGCACGCCGGTCGGCGCCAGCATCAACCGTGAAATGCTGATGAAGTGGTATTGGCGGTCAAAGTGGTCCAGCGAGCGTTGCAGCTCCAGCGCGATCTTGTCGAATGCCGCGTGGCGCCGCTCCAGGTCCTGCTCCAGCAACATCGCCAGCGTGACATCGAAGTGGCGGGCCAGGTACAACTCTTTGTTGTAGCTCACCGTCAGCAGGCCGCCAGCGGCATCAAATGACAGCATGGCCAGCCCGCGCCCTTCCGGCTCCAGCAGCGCGGAGATATTCCGCTGCGCCATCTCGGGAATGTCGATCACCGACAGCGGAACCTGGGCTTCCGCGAACATATCCTGGCGCGACTGGATCAGGCTGTTGCGCGCCGCAATTGCGAACATCGAATGGGCACGGTTGCCGGCAGCTTTGTCGACTGGAATGTCCAGCACATCGATCGTGGCATCGTCGATATGGAAGTCCAGCATGTCCTTCAAGCGCCAGCGCACGGCAGTCTTCAGTTCATCCTGCGGTACATTCGGCGCTTCGACCTGGAGCAGTTGGTATTCGCCGCCGGCCAGCAAGGTCGAGCCCGTGAAATTGCCGGCTTGCGCATCGCGCACCGCGCGCGCCAATGCATCGGCCGACAAGCTCGGGGTAACCGGATGGAATGCTGCGAGCTTGACGATCGGTTTAGCGGCAGGCTGCCGCTCGACGCGCGCCACGCTGATCCCATCCGCATGGAAGGACGTCACTAGAATTCCCTCTTTTTTTCTTGCCCTGGAGAAAAGTCGCATGCCGCCAATTTAAAAAGAAAACGTTACGCGAGGTTCGCGCCGTAGATGCTTGATTATATTCAAGATCACATTACACTTTTACTAAATTTTCACGGATTCTCAATTTATTTATAAGGCGGTGTTACGGTCTTGACACATTCTGTTTCCACATGGTCTGATTCGCCATGATTTCACGCGCAATCCTCGCCCTCTTCCTGTGGTGTGCGGCCACGCTGGCGCACGCGCAAAGCTATACCTGGCCAGCGGACCTGACCGGCCCCGACTTCAATTGCACCCTGCTTGCGCCAGGCGAATACAACTGCCCGGCGATGAACTTTTCGAAGGACGTCTACATCGTCATCGCGTCCCCGCTGGTCGTGCACGTCAATGGCAACTTCACTGCGGCGAAGAACTTCATCATTCCCAAAGGCGCATCGCTGCTGCTGGATGTCATCGGCAGCGTAACCTTCGCCAAGGACATGAACGGCTACCTGGATATCAAGTCAACCAAGAGCATGAGCTTCGCCAAGAACACCATTCTTTATGGCGACCTCAATTCCGGCGACAACATTACGATCGCCAAGGACTCGCTGATCGGCGGCGATGTCTTCACCAAGAATACCCTCAAGGTGGGCAAGAACAGCAGCATCACCGGCGACTGCTCGTATACAAACACCAATTACTACTGCCACAAAGTGACGCCGCCGCCAGACGTCGCATTCGACCATTTCCTGATCGAGCATGAAGGCACCGGCCTCACCTGTACGCCGTCCGAAGTGACAGTCTGGGCCTGCACCGGCACCAGCAGCAGCGGCGGGACCTGCCCTACCACCACAAGCGGAGCGTCCGGCAAATTGCAGGTCAAGAACGCAGCCGGGACGGTGATTGCGACCTACGATTTCAGCATTCCCGCAGGCCAGACCAATGCAACAGTGCTGGTTCCCTATGCCGGCACCGAAACAGTCTTCTTTGCAACCACCACATCCGGCTACTCGTGCTGGGATGGCGATGCAGCAAGCTGCCAGCATGTCTACAATGACCTGGGCTTCGACATCAAGATCAGCGACCATGTATCAGCAACAAAGCAAGCCGTCGACATTTATGCGGTAAGCAAGAGCACCAGCGGCAATACCTGCGTTCCTGCCTTCTCGGGCACCAAGCGCATGTCCTTCACCTGCGCCTATGTCGCCCCGCGAAGCGCCGCGCCGGTTGCGCCGGGCGATGAACGGCCGGTCGTGATCGAGGGCGGTGGAAGCTCAAAGAACCTCACTTGCGGCGCCGGAGCGCAGACGCTCGACCTGAATTTCGACAGCGGCGGCAAGGCCCGCATGGACCTGACTTACGGCGATGCCGGCAAAATCTACCTCGCCGCGAACTACTCCAGCGCAACGATGACCGGCGGTGCGGAGTTCATCGCCTATCCGCAAAAGTTCGAAGTCACCTGGCCCAACCCATCGTCTACGCTCGTCGCAGGCGAAGACTTCCGCGTCAAGGTGACGGCTCTTAACGCCGCCAACAAACCAACGCCAAACTATGGCCTGGACGGCACGAAGGAAAAGATTGACCTGAGCTTCATCCGATGCAAGCCGGCGAATGGCGACGATGGCACCTCCAGCGGTACGATTGGCGACTTCGCCTACGGCACGGCCGAATCGACCAATAGCAAATGGGGCGAGGTAGGCACCATTGACATCAAGGCCAGCAGCACCGCTTATCTCGGGCTCAAGGTCAACATCGAAGGCAGCAGCGACCTTGACCTCGACACGGCGCCGGGCAAATGCACCGGAAAATTCGGCCGCTTCCGCCCGAGCTACTTCAAGACATCCCTCGATGGCGCAACCAGGACAGTCCAGGGCGACACGACCCGCAAATGGGCCTATTCAGGCGAGCCGGTCGGCGTACTCGTCACGGCCTACAACGCGCAAGGGGACGTCACGTCCAACTACAACAAGGAAGATGATATCGACGGCGTCAGCACGCTGGGCATCGTCCAGGACCTGAGCTTCACCGCCACCGGCGTCGCACCGGCTCCTCTGGCTACGAATCCCGGTCCCGGGGCCCTTAATCCACCCAAAGTGCTTTCGAAGGATCTCGTCGACCAGGGTGAAGGCGCGGTGCGGGCCAACCTGCCCTATTCTTTCGCCGCTGCCAGCCTGCCGGTCAAGCCGACGGCAATCGCCATCTGCGCCAAGGACACCGACGGGACCAGCTCGGAAACCCATTGCGACGCCGTGCTGGAAATTCGCAGCGGCCGCCTGCGCATGAGCAATGCCTTCGGTGGCGTGAACAGTACCGTCACAATTCCGGCACGGGTCGAGTACTGGACCGGCAGCTCCTGGCTGCTGAACCGGGACGACAGTACGACAATCCTGCTGCCGTCTGCCTTCGCCCTCAACCACGGACCAACGATCAAGGGCGTTACCGTTGCTGGCACGGTCAGCATCCAGCTTGGCAATGGCAAGCTTCAGCTCACCCCACCCAAGCGTGACTCCACCACAAACGGCGTAGGCTACGTCGACATTGCAGCCAACCTCGGCGGCCTTGCGAAAGACAGCTCCTGCCTCAGCAACACCATCGCGTCCACCGGCGCTCAGCAAGCCTGGCTTCGCTCCCGCAACGGCGCCTGCGACCCAAGCGGCAAGAACGACCCGGCCGTCATCTGGACGCAAGACCCCACGGCGCGCGCCAGTTTCGGCGTGACCACGCGCGAGAACAAGAGCACCATTCACGTACGGGAGTCCTTCAATTGAAGCGCGCGACCCTGGGCTTCACGATTGTGGAAATGGTGACGATCATGGTCGTCATCGGCATCCTGTCCGCCATCGCCATTCCTCGCCTTACCCAGACCAGCGCCTTCAGTTCCAATGCCTACCGCAATGAAATTGCCAGCGCCCTGCGCCATGCCCAGAAGAGCGCCGTCAGCCACCGCCGCCAGGTCTGCGCGGCGCTGACGAAAACCACGGTCAAGCTGACAATCGCCACCCAGTCGCCCCCATGCAACCAGGACTTCAGCAGCCCTGACGGATCGCTTGTTTACCAAAGCCGCGACACCGGCGTTGAAGCTGGCGGCGATTTCATCGGTCATACCCTGTACTTCCAGCCAGGCGGTGAAATCACCACCGACGCCGCAGGCACTGCCTTCGCGGTCGGTCCGATCGCCGTCAGCGGCCAGGCGCCATTGATGATCGATGGAAGGACGGGCTATGTCGAATAGCGCCCCACGTGGCTTCACGCTGGTCGAGATGATCATCGCAATGGTAATCATCTCGGTCGGCCTTGCCGGTGTCATGGCCGTACTGGCCCGTACCGGCGTACAAAGCGCTGACCCAATGATGACGAAGCAGGTAACTGCCATCGCCGAAGGCATGATGGAAGAGATCATGCTCAAGCCAGTGAAGGGGCCCGGCACTCCCGTGCCGCCTGGCGCTGGCTGCATCCGGACCGATTTCGACGAGATCAAGGATTACGATGGATACAACCAGCCGGTCTGCGACGTTACCGGCACGCCCGGCATAGCCGGGTACACGGTCAAGGTCAGCGTGGCCCCGGCCAGCGGCAATGCACTGGCCGGCGGCGTGCCTGGCACGGAGGTCGTCCGCATCCAGGTCACCGTCAGCCACGGTTCCACCAGTTATGCGCTGGCCGGCTGGCGCTACGCCTATTGAGGACCTGGACATGGACAGGCTACAGCGCGGATTTACCCTGGTTGAACTGATCGTCGTGATGGTGATCATGGGCATCCTGGCCGGCATCCTGGTGGTGTTCTTCCGCCCGGCGATGCAAAACTACTTCGACGCGTCGCGGCGTGCGGCGCTCAGCGACGCTGCGGACCGCGCCATGCGCAAGCTGACGCGCGACGTACGCGTGTCGGTGCCAAACTCCGTGCGCACCCACGGCGCCCAATGCCTGGAAATGGTACCCACTTCAGCCGGCGGCCGTTACCGCACCGCGCCCGACATTAACAATGCCCAGTCGCTTGCGGCTGAACCTGGCCGGACGGTGACCGCCTTCGACGCAATGACCGATGTGAGTGCGGCGTCGAACGACTGGATCGTCATCGGCAACCAGAATCCTGATGATGTGTACATCGGCAGCAATCGCGGCGTCATCGGCAGCATAGGTGCGCCGCCCGTTGCCGGGATCGGCGTGAAACGTGTGACGCTGGCGGGCGCTGGCATGAGCGTCCCGGCCGGCTACGATGGCGCCAGGTTCGTCGTCGTGCCCGCAGCACAGGGGCCGGTATCTTATGTTTGCCAGGACAGGACGTTGTACCTGATCTCGGGCTACGCCTTTGCCAGCCCTGGCGCCTGCCCCGCAGTCACTGCCAGTTCCGCGGTCGTGGCCCGGAATGTGTCGGCCTGCAGTTTCGCCTACAACCCCAATCCCGGCGCTACGCAGGAGAGCGGCTATGTCGAAGTCGACCTCACGCTTGAGGAAGCCAATGAATTCGTACGCCTTGTATTTGGCGTCCACGTGGACAACCTGCCATGAAGAGCAACAAGCAAAGTGGATTCGGATACATCGCGGCGATCGTCATCGTCGTCGTGCTGGCCATGCTGGGCGTAGCCTCGGCACGCCTCACTACCACGCAGCAGGCGGGTGCCGCGCAGGACATCCTGTCTGCACGGGCATGGCAGGCGGCGCGCGCCGGAACCGAGTGGGGCCTGTACAACGCGCTGCGCATGAACACGTGCAACCAAGTGCCAACAACACTGGACCTGCGCGGCGACACTGGCTTCGCTGTTTCCATCACCTGCAGTGCTTTCAACTTTAGCGAAGGCGAAGTGCCGGGCAGTCCAGGCACGCCACAAGCGAAAACCGTCTTCACAATTAGCGCCGTCGCCTGCAACTCCGCCGCCTGCCCCGACAATGCGAAAGCATCGACGCTCGAATACACCGAACGCCGGCGCGTCGTCACAGCCTGTGGCCTGCAAAACGGCGTGCTTCCGCTGGACCCTTGCTAAGGACGAAAAAAAACCAGGCCGCAGCCTGGTTTCTTGCGGAGCCAGAGAAAATCAGCAATCGCCAACAGCAGGTGCGGCCGAAACCGTCGGCTGGGCATCCGTATCGTCGGTATGGGTCACCTTGATGTAGCACTTCAGGCCGGTTGGGTTGCTGGCAACGCTGTTCGGGATAATAGCAATCTCGTCACCGCTGGTCGCAGGGTTGTTGTTCCCCACGCCGGAATTCGGACCATAAATCTTATAGTCACCTTCAGTGACGCCAGCAACTTTCAGCATGTCCAGGTAGTCCGCATTCTTCGGATAGCCTTTAGTGTCCAGGTCGAGTTCAATACCGTCGACCGTGACCTTGCTGTCCTTGCCGCCCGACGCCAGCCACTTGCCATGCACCAGCGCCACCGACGACGCAATCGCGCCGCGCACGCCATTCAGGCTCGCCACGCGCGCATCGGCGCCCAGGTTGATAAAGCGCGGCAGGGCCGTCGCAGCCAGGATGCCGAGAATCACCATCACAACGATCAATTCGATCAGGGTGAAACCGGACTGTTGTTTAGGTGCTTGAAACTTTTTCATTAAGCTCTCTCCGAGTACTTGAAGGTGTCTGCGCGGCCTATTCAACAATTTGTTCCAGGGTCACGCCGCCCGGCCCCGGCCCTTCGTGGTTTTGTGTGAGATTTGAAGGGTGCTGCGCGAATTTTACCTTGAAATTCAAGCGTTTCGGGCCGTTTTCTCCAAAAAACCTGCGCTTATTTAACACATATGACAACGTTGCCGACGAACGGTCGAAGTACCAGTGACCGAAAGGTACAGCGCCATCTTTCGGAGCGTCGAATTCCCCTGCATAGTTTGGCGGCCACCTCTCCAGCCAGTCCATCGGATTTTGCCGGGCCAGTCCCGCCAAATCCGCGTCCATCCCTCTTAGATACAACGAAGCAGCCCTGCTCGCAAGGGCCGCACGCAAACTCGTTACAACCTGTTCAGCTGCAAGCCGCTCAGCTTCTTGCTGGTAAAAGCTCAGCTTTTGCAGCAGGACCCCGCATAGAATTGCGAAGATAATCGCCACCACGGCAAACTCAAAGTAACCCGAACCGGCCTGTCGCGAGCGTTGCGGCAAAGCTACATTATTTACCGCTGGAAACTGACTATTCATCGGCGCAGGGCCGCTTTGCCCAGGTCCCAGATTGGCAGGAAGATACCCAACGCCAGCACCAGCACCATCACGCCAAGGAAGGTAATCAGGATCGGCTCGATCTGCGAGGCCAGGGTCTTGAGTTCGTAATCGACTTCGCGTTCATACATGCCTGCGATTTCGTCCATCAGGTCGTCCAGCGAGCCGGATTCCTCGCCCACGGCGATCATCTGCAGCACCACCGGCGTGAACACCGCCGCCGTCATTGCTGTACGCAGGATCGATTCGCCGCGCTCGACGCCGTCGCGCATCTGTTCGACGCGCGACGTCAGGTAAGCGTTATCGACCGTCTGCGCCACCACCGTCAGCGCCTGCACGATAGGCACGCCGCTGCGCGCCGACAACGAGAAGCTGCGCGCAAAGCGCGCCATTGTCGCCTTGTGGATGATTTTGCCCGCGATGGGAATGCGCAGCTTGATGCGGTCCCATTCGTAGCGCCCCTTGGTAGTCCTGATCCAGGCGCGGAAGCCGAAGAAGGCGCCCAGCGCCGCTGCCAGCAACAGGCCCCAGTAATCCTGCATGAAACCGGAAGTCGCCAGCAAGATGCGCGTCATCAGCGGCAATTCGGCATGGAAGCTCTCGAATACTTTGGCAAACGCGGGGATCACGAAGATATTCACGACGATCATCGCGATCACCATCGCAATGATCACGAAGGTCGGGTAGCGCAGCGCGGTCTTGACCCGCTCGCGCATGTCGCGGTCGAACTCCATGTGGTCGAACAGGCGCAGGAAAACCTCTTCCAGCCGGCCCGTCATCTCGCCCACGCGCACCATCGACAGGTAGAAAGCCGAGAACACGTCCGGATGGCGCCGCATGGCGGCCGACAGCTCGCGTCCTGAATCGAGCGACTCGCGCAAATCCTTGATCACACGCCCGAACGACTTGCTGATGGCCGATTCCTGCAAGCCTGCCAGGCCGCGCATGATCGGCACGCCGGATTTCAGCAGCGTGTACATCTGGCGGCTGAATAGCTGCACGTCCATGGCAGTGACCTTTTTCTCGGTCAGTCGCTCCCACAGGTTGTCGTCGCCCTGCTTGGCGACGGCCGTGGTGACGTTGATCTCGATTGGCGTCACGCCGGTGCTGAACAACTGGTCTGCGACCGCGCCGCTGTCGGCTGCCTCCAGCACCCCTTGCATCAACTCGCCGCGCGCATTGCGGCCCTTGTAGGCAAACAGCGGCACGTCAATCCTCCAGCTGGTGGCTGATGCGCATGGCTTCCGCTACGGTGGTCCGGCCCTCGACGACCAGTTGTACCGCATGCCGGCGCAAGGTCTGGCCGCCCATCTGCTGGTTGGCCGCCTTCAGGAAGACCGCCGGATCGATGTCGTTGGCAGCGTCCACCACGGTTTGCGTCATTTCCAGCAGCTCGTACACGCCGACCCGGCCGCGATATCCCAGGCCATTGCAATGCGAGCAGCCTTTGCCATGGAAGTACGTGCCCATGTCGACCTTGTCTTTCAGCTCGAGCGTCAGCCATTCATGCTCGCTTGGCGTCAGGGTGTAGGGCGTGGTGCAGGACTCGCAGATAACGCGCACCAGGCGCTGCGCCAGTACCGCCTGCAGCGAGCTGCCCACCATGTAGCGCGGCACGCCCATGTCCATCAGGCGCAATGGCGTGCTGGCGGCATCGTTGGTGTGCAGGGTCGACAGCACCAGGTGGCCGGTCATCGCCGCGCGCAGGCCGATCTGGGCGGTTTCCTGGTCGCGCATCTCGCCGACCAGCACGATGTCCGGGTCCTGGCGCAGTGCGGAACGCAGCACGCGCGCGAAATCCAGTTCGATCTTCTCGTTGACCTGCACCTGGTTGATGCCGGCCAGCCGGTATTCGACCGGATCTTCGACCGTGATCAGCTTCTTCTCCATCGAATTCAGTTCTGCCAGCGCGCAGTACAGCGTGGTGGTCTTGCCGCTGCCGGTCGGGCCGGTCACCAGCACCAGGCCGTTCGGGCGCGCCACGATGGCACGGAAGCGATCGAGCAGCGGCTTGGGCATGCCAATGGCGTCCAGCCGCAAGGTCATGCCGCTCTGGTTCAGCAAACGCATGACGATCGATTCGCCGTATTGGGTCGGCATGGTGGAGATACGAACGTCGATGCGTGCATTCTTGACGCGCACTGCAAAGCGGCCATCCTGCGGCAGGCGCTTTTCGGAAATGTCCAGGTCGGACATCAGCTTGAGGCGCAGCGCCAGGGCCGGCGCGATCTTGATATCGGCTTCGGTTTGAAGGTGCAGCACGCCGTCGATGCGGAAGCGGATCTGCAGCCGGCCTTCCTGCGGCTCGATGTGGATGTCCGATGCGCGCACCTGGGCCGCGTCGTCGAACAGCGATTGCAGCAGCTTGACCACCGGCGCTTCTTCCAGGCCCGGGCTGGCGGCGGCAAGCGCGCCAAAGTCCACCGAGCCCTCGCCCATCTCCTGTTCCAGCTCGCGGGCCAGGCCGGAGATGTCTTCCGTGCGGCGATAGATGCGGTCGATCGCGGCCAGGACTTCGGTCTCGTTGACCACGGCCAGTTCGATGGTCTGCTTCAGCAGGCGCGAAATCTCGTCATAGGCAAACAGGTCGGTCGGATCGGACAAGCCGACCAGCATGGTTCCCTTGCGGTCTTCCAGCACCAGGGCGCGGAAGCGGCGTGCCTGCGTTTCCGGCAGCAGCCGCACCAGGTCGGAACTGATCTGGTAGAACTTGAGGTTGATGTACGGGATGTTCAGCTGGCGCGCCAGTGCGCCGGAAATCTGTTCTTCGGTGACAAAGCCGTGTTCAACGAACACGCGCCCCAGTTTGCGGCCGCTGCGCTTCTGCTCCGCCAGCGCCATGCCCAACTGTTCTTCCGACAGCAGTTTTTGCTGCACCAGGATTTCACCCAAACGAACCTTTTCCGGCCTCGTCATACCGCTTCCCCGAATCCATTATTTGGTTGGCATTGTATGCGAACGAATCGTGCAAGCATAGCAAAACCCATTAGCAGATTCACCACAGTTCCAGTGCGTGGCTGGAGGGCGACGAATTCTTGCGATACGTGGTCCAATTGCAGGGCCCTTCCCTAGAGCTATGCACGCCGCCATGTACCATCAACATTTTGGCCTGCACGAGGCCCCTTTCGGCATTACGCCGAACCCCGCTTTTTTCTACAGCGGGAATACGCGCGGGGAGATCCTGTGCGCCCTGCTTTACGCCATCACCCTTGGCGAAGGTATTGTCAAGGTGACGGGCGAAGTCGGCTCCGGCAAAACCATGTTGTGCCGCATGCTCGAGTCGCGCCTGCCGCGCGGCGTGGACGTGCTCTACCTCGTCAACCCGACGCTCGGCCCCCAGGAAGTGCTGCATGCCATTGCCGCCGAGCTGGAACTCGACACCAGCGGGCGCCGCGCCGATGAAGTGTTGCGCGCACTCCACGCAGAACTGATCGCACGCCATGCTGCCGGCCATCGCGTGGTGCTGCTGGTCGAAGAAGCGCAGGCCATGCCGCTTGAGACGCTGGAAGAAGTGCGCCTGCTGACCAACCTCGAAACCGCCCGCAGCAAGCTGTTGCAGATCGTGCTGTTCGGCCAGCCCGAACTGGATGAGAACCTGGCACTGCCGCGCATGCGCCAGCTGCGAGAACGCATCACGCACAGCTTCAATGTCCCGTCGATGCCGCGCGAGCAGATCCCTTTCTTCCTGTCGCATCGGCTGCGCGCCGCCGGCTACCACGGTCCGGAACTGTTCAGCCGCGGCGCGGTGCGGCTGATTGCGCGCGGATCGCAGGGCATCGTCCGGCGCATCAACGTGCTGGCCGACAAATCGCTGATGGCGGCCTACGCCGAAGATTTGCCTTACGTAAATTCGTATCATGTGCGCCAGGCCATTGAAGACAGCCGTTATTCGTGCGCGGCGGTTCCGGGCAATCGCAGTATGATCGTTTTCGATAAACTCCTGGCAACTTGCTTCAGGCGGCGAACGACATGAAGAACCTTGCGGCTTCCCTGTTATGCGTCCTGCTTGCGGCTTGCGCAGCGCCGAAATTTCCCCTGTCCCCCACCCATGTGGCCGAACCCGAGCCGGTGGCTGGCGCGATTCCGGAACCGGTGCAGCATAGCGCCGCACTACCGCCGCCGCGTCCTGCCGGGCGGCAGGAAACCTATAGCGTGTCGGTGCACCGCGTGCCGGTGCAGTCCGTGCTGTTTGCGCTGGCGCGCGATGCGGGACTGAACGTCGACGTGCATCCCGCCATTGAAGGCACGGTGACGCTGAATGCACTGGACCAGACTCTGCCGCAATTGCTGGCGCGGATCGGCAAGCAAGTCGATATGCGCTATGAGCTACAGGGCAAGAACCTGGTGGCGCTGCCGGACCAGCCGTACTGGAACCACTACAAGATCGATTACGTCAACATCGCGCGCAGCACCAATAGCAGCGTGAACATCGCGACCCAGATCTCGACCACGGGCGGTTCGGCTTACAGCAGCGGCGGCACGCCCTCCAATCCCGTCCCCACGGCCAGCAGTTCGCTGGGCAATGGCGGCAACAATAATTCGACGACGTCGGTTGCCAATCGATCGGACAATAATTTCTGGTACAGCCTGGAGAAGAACGTGCGCGACATGCTGCGCCCGACCACCCTGAATGACCAGCTTACCGATCCCCTGGCGCAAATGCGGGAACAGGCCAACGCCATGGTGCAGCAAATGCAGGCCGGCAGCGCGTCCGGCGCTCCCGATGCCAACTATCCGGGCGCGCAAGCGGCGGCGATGCAGGCGCGCGCACCGGTTGGCGGACTGGCCGCAAACACTGCGTTTGGCGCGGGTCCGGCAGCCCAGGGCCGCAATGCGCCGTCCGTGATCGCCAACCCGGAAGGCGGATTGCTGTCAGTGCGCGCCACCAGCCGCCAGCACGAAAAGGTGCAGGAATTCCTCGACATCATCATGTCTACCGCCAAGCGGCAAGTGCTGATCGAGGCGACCATCATTGAAGTCAAGCTGAGCGACCAGTACCAGCAAGGCATCAACTGGGCGCGCATCAATAACAACGGCAAGCTGGGCCAGGGCCAGGTCGGCACCACGCCCCTGCCCTCCGGCGTGGCGCCCAACGGTTCGGCTGGCATCTTCATTTTCGACTATGCAAACCCGACCACGCGCTTCGGCAACATCACCGCCACGATCCAGTTGCTGGAATCGTTCGGCAAGGTGAAAGTGCTGAGCAGCCCGAAGATCAGCGTGCTGAATAACCAGACGGCCTTGCTGAAGGTGGTCGACAACAGCATCTTCTTTACGCTGAAAGTGACGCCTGCCGTGCTCACTTCCACCGGCACCATTGCGACGCCGGCCACCTATGAATCCAAGGTGGAAACCGTGCCTGTAGGCTTTGTGATGAGCGTCACGCCACAGATTTCGGCGGAGGATGAGGTCACGCTGAATGTGCGGCCGACCATCACCCGCATTGTCGATTACGTCGAAGATCCGAATCCTGAGTTGAGCAAGCAGAACGTCAAGAGCCGGGTGCCGGTCATCCAGGCGCGCGAAATGGAGTCCATCCTGAAGGTCCAGAGCGGACAGGTGGCCGTGATGGGCGGCCTGATGCAGGATTCGGTCGACAACAAGAAAGACAGCATCCCCCTGATCGGTTCCGTGCCGGTGCTCGGCAACCTGTTCTCATACCGCAATGAAACCGCCAGCAAGACCGAGCTGGTGATTTTCCTGCGGCCGGTCGTGGTGAAGGACGCCAGCCTGGCGGGCGATTACCGCAGCTACCGCTACCTCATGCCTGCGCGGCCTGCGGGGGAATTATGAGCTTGCTCATGCAGGCGCTGCGCAAGGCCGAGCGCGCACGCTCGCAGAACGGGCATGAGGCCGGGCATGAACATCCGCCCGAGGAGCCGCAGTTTGGCGCCGAATCAGTACCCTTGCCGCCGCCTATCGAAGGCGGTCCTGCGTTCGCCGTGATGCCGGACGCCTGGCGCCTTGAGCCGCTGGATGCCGAGCCACCCGTTGTTGCGGCGCAGGAGGCTGCGCATGATCCGGTGCCGCCGCAGGCGCGCCATGAACCCATCCGCACGCCGGCATCCGGCCCGCGTCGTGCTCCCGAAGAGCGCGATCCGCCGCGTGCGGCCGCCGCCCCGCGCCCTGCGGCTGGTGGCCCAGGACCCGTGGGGGATGCAGGCCTTCCTGCTGGCGCCCGAAGCAGGCCGGGGCTGCCACGCGCGCTTGCTTCGTCGCAGCGCCGGCTCACGGTGCTGGCGGGTTCCCTGGTCGCCCTGCTTGCGGCGTTTGCCTTTATTTATTGGCGGGCCGTGTCGGCGCCCGGACCCGGCGCGCGGCTGCCCATGGTACCCATGCCTGCGCCCGGCTCGCCGCAGGTGGCGCAGGCTGGCACGCCGCAGGGGGCACCCATTCCGGTGACGCCCTATGTCACACCGCCTGGCGGAGACCCTGGCCTGCCGGTTGCCGCCCCAGGTCTTGCGGCCGCGGCCCCGGAGAGCGCTGCAAATGCCGCCGCTGCGGATGGATTGGCGGGCGGCGGCACCGGCGCAACGGCTGGTGGTGTTGGTGCCGCAACGGTTGCGGGCGCAACACGGCCGCATGCCGACGTCACCATTCCTACGCCCGAGCAATTGGCGGCGATCACCGATCCCGCAATCCGCGCAGAAGCCATGCGGGATGCGGGCGAACGCGCGGCGCGGCAGGTGCGTGCCGAAGGCGCAGCGCCCGCGCCCGCGCCCGTTAACGCGCCGCCGGCGACGGCTCCGGCACCTGTAGCAAGCCGGGACTCATCCAGCGCCCAGGAGACGGCAACCAAAAAGCGTCGCCCAGCCCTCTCGCAGGCGACTGCCGTCGCAAGCCATAACGCGTCGCCCCTCAAGACCGCAATCGGCGAAACCGGCAGCGTCCAGTTTGTACGCGGCACGGCAGCGACACAGGTTGCGCCAGCCGTCCAGAATGGCTACGCCGCCCTGCAGTCCGGCGACCTGGCCACGGCACGCCAGCAATACGATCTCGCCCTGCTGCAGGATCCAAACAACCGCGACGCCCTGCTCGGCGCCGCCGCCGTGGCCCTGCGCGAGAACGATGGCCGCCAGGCATCCGGCAACTACCTGCGCCTGCTGGAACTCGATCCCAACGACCCGGAAGCACTGGCGGGCCTCGCCGAGCTGCGCCCCGGCGACCTGCAAGCCAATGAAATCAAGCTGCGCGGCCTGGCGCGCCAGCATCCCGATTCAGGTCCCGTCCAGTTCGCGCTCGGCAACCTGTTTGCCCGCCAAGGGCGCTGGCCGGAAGCGCAGCAAAGCTATTTCCGCGCTTTCAGCGCGATGCCCGGCAACGCCGATTACGCCTTCAACCTCGGCGTCGGCCTCGATCGCATGAACCAGCCGCGCCTGGCGCAGACTTATTACCGCCGCGCGCTTGAACTGGCCCAGGCCAGTCCCCCGAGCTTCAATATCGACGCCGTCCGAAAGCGATTGCAAGCCCTCGAAACGCCGCCTCAATAAAGCACAATGGCCGACACGCAGAAAATCCCGCTCGGCAAACTGCTGATCCAGAAAGGCGTCATCAGCCAAGACCAGCTCCGGATCGCGTTGACCGAGCAAACGCGCAACAACGAACCCCTGGGCAAGTTGCTGATTGCGCTCGGCTTCGTGACGGAAGCGACCATGCGCGAGGCATTGAGCGAAAAGCTCAATACCCGCTCGGCCGACCTGAAAAGCCTGGTGGTCGACGCTGTCGCCCTGAAGCTGATTCCCAAGGAAGTGGCCAAGCGCTATCGCGTCTTCCCCATCGTGTACGAACGGGCGACAGATGAACTGGTGCTGGCCATGTCCGACACCACCAACATTGTCGCCCTCGACCAGATCAGCGCCATGCTCGTCAAAGGCATCACGCTGGTGCCACTGCTGGTCAACGATTCCGACATCGCGCACGCGATCGACCATTACTACGGCTTCGAGCTGTCGATCGACGGCATCCTGCACGAGATCGAGACCGGCGAGGTGACGCTGGACGCCTCGTCCGACGAATACAGCCAGCCCATGGTGCGGCTGATCGATGCCCTGCTGGCCGATGCGGTGCAGAACAGCGCCTCGGACATCCATTTCGAACCTGAACACGGCTTCCTGCGCATTCGTTACCGCATCGACGGCATCCTGCGCCAGATCCGCAGCCTGCACCGCTCGTATTGGCCGGCGATGGCGGTGCGGCTGAAGGTGATCAGCCAGATGAACATCGCGGAGACGCGCGCGCCGCAGGACGGCCGTATCTCGATCCAGTTCTCCGGCAGGCAGATCGACTTTCGCGCAAGCAGCCAGCCTACCACCCACGGTGAAAACATCGTGCTGCGCGTGCTGGACCGCCAGAAAGGCATAGTCCCGCTCGATAAGCTTGGCCTGGCCGAGCACGAACTCGACGTGCTGAAGCTGATGATTGCCCGTCCCGACGGACTGATCCTTGTCACCGGCCCCACCGGCAGCGGCAAGACCACCACGCTGTATTCGATCCTGAACCACATCAACACCGAGTCCGTAAACATCATGACGATGGAGGACCCGGTCGAATACCCGATGCACCAGATTCGCCAGACCTCGGTGAACGAATCGGCCAAGCTGGGGTTCGCCGACGGCATCCGCTCCATGATGCGGCAGGACCCTGACGTGATCCTGGTCGGCGAGATACGCGACAAGGAGACCGCCGACATGGCGCTGGCGGCAGCCATGACCGGCCACCAGGTCTATTCGACGCTGCACACCAATTCCGCGGTCGGCGCCATCCCGCGCCTGCTGGACCTGGGCGTGGTGGCTGACGTCCTGGCCGGGAACATTATCGGCATCATCGCCCAGCGCCTGGTGCGCAAGCTTTGCCCCCAATGCAGGCAAGCGGTGGAAGCCGACGAACTGGAACGGCGCCTGCTCGGCCTGCCGGCCGACCATCCGCCCGCCACGATTTACCGGGCCGGAGCCTGCGACCGCTGTGCGCACCAGGGCTACAAAGGGCGCATGGCGATCATGGAGCTGCTGCGCATGACCGCCGATCTCGACGAGATGGTGGCGCGCCGCGCGCCTGCACGCGAGCTGCGCAATGCGGCGCGCGTCGCCGGCCTGCGCTCGCTGGTCGACGACGGCATGCGCCGCGTGATGGAAGGCCTGACCACGCTGGACGAGGTATCGCGCGTGGTCGACCTCACGGACAGGTTGGGTTGACATGCCACAGTTCATCTACCGCGCCATGGACGCCAACGGCAGCATCGTGCCGGGGAATATGGACGCGCATAACGTGCCCGACCTGGAGTTGCGCCTGCAGCGCATGGCGCTCGACCTGATCGACTACCGCGAGACCCGGCAGCGCAGGCTGCACATCGGCGGGCGCCGCATCACACGGCGCGACCTGATCAACTTCTGCTTCCATCTGGAGCAAATGAGCAGCGCCGGCGTGCCGATGCTGGACGGCTTGCGCGACCTGCGCGACGGCGCCGACAACCTGCGCCTGCGCGAAATCATCACCGACCTGGTGGAGAAGATCGAAGGCGGGCTGCAGCTTTCAAGCGCGCTGGCGTCCTACCCCGAGGTATTCGACCAGAGCTTTACCAGCCTGGTGCGCGCCGGCGAGCAAAGCGGCAAAGTCAATGAAGTCTTCCGCGACCTCGCCGAAAACCTGAAATGGCAGGACGAACTGGCGGCGCAGGCGCGCAAAGCCATTACCTATCCGGCCTTTGTGCTCGTCATCGTCAGCGGCGTGATGTTCTTCCTGATGATCTACCTGGTGCCTCAACTGACGGCTTTCATCCAGAACATGGGCCAGGACCTGCCGCTGCACACGCGCGCACTGATTGCGCTGTCGGATTTCTTCATCCACTACTGGTACCTGCTGCTGACGGCGCCTGTGGTGGCGTGGCAATTCCTGCGGTGGCAGCTGCGCCACAATGAACGCACGGCCTTTGCCTTCGACCGCCTGATGCTCCGCGCGCTGCCGGTGCTGCACAAGCTGATCATGGCCCGCTTTGCGACCTATTTCGCCCTGATGTATGCAGCCGGGATTCCCGTCCTCGAATGCATACGCCTGTCGGAAGGCATTGCCGGCAACCGCGTGGTGGCGGCAGCCATGCGCCGCGCGCGCGAACTGATCTCGGAAGGACATTCCGTTGCGGCAGCCTTCCGGCAGGTCGAACTGTTTCCGCCGCTGGTGGTGCGCATGCTGCGGGTCGGCGAGTCGACCGGGGCGCTCGATGCGACGCTGCGCAACGTGGCCTATTTCTACAACCGCGAAGTGCGCGAGCGGATCGAGCGCATGCAGTCGATGATCGAACCGGCCATGACCGTGATCCTGGGCATCGTGCTGGGCTGGATCATGCTGTCCGTGCTCGGGCCGATTTACGACACCATCAGTTCAATCAGGATCTGAGGCCATGACCCGCAAACTACTCCTTCATCTCACCGGCGAGCGGCTTTGCTGCTGGCTCTGGGAACGCGGCAGCCTCGGAAGCGGGCCGTGCTTCGACCACACTGCCGAGGGCCTGGCCCAGTTCTCCGCCTGGCTTGAAGGACGGGAAGATGCGCCAGCCCTGATGCTCGCCGACCTGGTCGAAGAAGACTTCCAGCGCCACCTGCTGCCCCATGTGGCCGGGCGAGCCGGACTGGCCATGCGTGAGCGGCGCCTGGCGCAAGCGTGGCGCGACACGCCGTTCCGCTGCGGCCACGTGCAAGGCCGCGAAGAAGAGGGGCGGCGCGACGACATCGTGCTGTTTGCCGCATTGACCAACCCTGCCCTCCTGGCGCCGTGGCTCGATGCACTCGAAAGCCAGCGCGTTCCGTTGGCGGCACTCTATACGCCAGCACTGCTTAGCGCCGCCCTGCTGCCGGAGGAAGCGCGGCAGGAACCGCACCTCCTGCTGGTGACGGAACATGCCAGCGGCACCCGCCAGACGTATTTCCAGCACGGGAAAGTGCGCTTTTCGCGGCTGGCGCAGGGCGCAGCAAGCAGCGAGCAGGAAGCCGAGCGCACGCGCCAGTTCCTGGTCGGCGCCCATTTGCTGACGCGCGACCTGCCATTGCGGGTGCTGGCCTTACTATCGCTGTCGCGCATTGCTGCGCCTCCCGCAACGACCATTGCGCCGCTGCTTGACTGGCGCGTCATGCCGCTGGAAGAAGCGGCGGCGCGGCAACGCCTGGCCGCTTCCGACAGTGCCGACCAGTTGCTTCTCGGCCTGGCGGCACGCAGCGCCCCGCCCAGCCACTACCCGCTGGGGCAGCGCCAACGCTATTACAGCCTCTGGCGAACGCGAAAATCGCTATACGCTTCGAGCGCAGTCATGGCGGCGTGCTGTCTGTTGTGGACTGGCGCGAACATTGTCGGCTACTCGCTGGCGCGCGGCCATACCCGGGAATTGCAGCAGGAGACGCATGGTTTCACGGCCGCCTACCAGGGCAGCATGTCGAGCATGCCGCCGGCCGTCGACAAGACTGCCAATATGAAGGCGGCCGTGCAGATTGCGCAAATGGTGGCGCGCCAGGGTCCCTGGCCGCAGGCGGTGTTGACGATTCTCAGCGAGGCGCTGGAGCGTTCGCCGCAAATCCGCCTGACTCAACTCGACTGGCGTGCCAACGCGCCCGGCGCAGTGCCGGTGAGCGCCAGCAGCACCTTCCCCGGCGCTGCGACGACGCCGGACCTGGTGGCGCCGCAATCGTCCATGCTGATCGGAATTCCCAAGGCGCCGCCGCAACAGGTGCGCCTGCAGGCAGAAGTCCTGGTGGAACAGGACGATTATCGCAGCGTCCTGCTTAGCATGAACCGCTTTGCGCAGGAACTGGCACGCACGCCTGGCATGGTGGTGGAAATCGAGCAGTTGCCGTTCGATATAAGGCCCAACGTGAAGTTGAGCGGCAAGGCAGGTTCGCCGGCCGGCCTCGGCGAACGGTCGAAATTTACCTTGAACCTCAGGTGGGCGCCATGATGCTCTTTCGCGAGTTCTCTTTGCTGCGCAATGCGATGTTGGTCTTCCTGGGCACCCTGGCGGTGGCCATCGCCGCCGTATCGGCAAGCTCCTGGCAATTGCGGCATGCGCATTTCGACGAAGCGGCTGCCTTGCTGGAGCGCGATGGCGCCCGCTTGCGGCTGGCCCATGCCGAAACGGAGAAGGACGAGATCCGCCAATACCAGCCACAGTTCGTGGAGCTGCGCCGCAGGGGCCTGGTGGGGCCGGAGCGGCGCCTGGATTGGGTCGAGGCCATCCGCCAGATACAGGAGCAGCGCCGTTTGCTGCCTTTGACTTACGAGATCGAGGTCCAGCAGCCATATCGGCTTGAAACCACCCTGCCGACCGGCGACTATGCCTTGCTTGGCAGCCGGATGGTGCTGCATATGGATTTGCTGCACGAACTCGACCTGCTCAATTTCCTGGCCGACTTGCGTTTGACGGGGACATTTGCGGTCCAGGATTGCGTGATCCGGCGCGCTGCCGGCGCCGCGCCGGTGGCGGGAGTGCTGGCGCCGACCCTGAACGCCGACTGTACCCTGAACTGGCTGACCCTGACGCCCGTGCCGGCGCCAGGCGTGCGAGGCCGATTATGAAGGTGGGCTTGCCGGCGCTGCTTCTGCTGCTGGCATCCCAGGCCGGCGCGCAGGGTTTCGTCAGCATGGGCCGTTTGTTCACGACGCCGGACGAACGTGCACGGCTCGATACGCAGCGCAACCAGGCTCCGGCCGCCGGCATGGCGGCACAAGCCGGCGCAGTGCAAGGAACCTTGCCCGGGACGGTTGGCGCAACTCCGGCGCCCGGCATGACGGCTTCGGCAGGATGCCCAGCGGGCGCGGCGCCGGGTTGCCCGCCGGCCGGGATGCCTGCCGGGACGCCGGCCGGCATGGATGCAGCCAGTGCGCCGGACGCGAACGAAGAGGAGCCGCCGGGTATCCGGCTTGGCGGCCTCATCCGGCGCAGCAACGGTCCGGCGATGATTATCGTGAATGGAGAAGCACAGCCCGCGCCGCCAGGCGGCGTAACGCGCGGCACGGTCACCTTGCAGGCTGACGGGCGTTCCGTCGTGCTGAAGCCCGGCCAGCGCTACGATCCGGCCACAGGAGAAGTCCATGAAGCCGCACGCTAAAGAGCGCGGCGCCGCGCTGCTGACGCTCCTGTTGATCGCGACCGTGGCAATGGCGGCGGTGCTGCTATCGGCGTTCGGCGGCGCCAGCACGGACCGGGCGCGCGAACAGCGTACTTATGCCCTGCTCGCGCAAGCCAGCGAGGCGCTGGTCGGATTTGCGGCCACCCACGGCCGCCTGCCCCGTCCCACCGCGCCCGGCGATGGGTCCGGCCGCGAACGAACGCCGGCCTGTGCGAGCGAGGCGGATTGCACCGGCCTGCTGCCGTGGATGGAGCTGGGCCTGCCGGCCGAGGACAACTGGGGGCACCAGTTGCGCTACAGCGTGACGCCGGCCTTTACCGTCGCACCGCTTGCGCGCACTGCGCTCATTGCCAGCAAGCGGGTCCTGTCGCGCGACGCTAACGGCGCCTTGTTCTTCGTCGCCGGCCAGGAGTCCTGTTCGCTGGCCGCGCAGTGTTCACCCGCTGTCGTCTTCTCGCGCGGCCGCAGCGACGCTCCCGACAGCCAGGACGAAACCGGCAACCTGCTGGCCACGGTCGATTTCATGCAGCGGCCGCGCAGCGCCGACAGCAATGCCCCTGGCGGCGCCATCGACGACCTGCTCGCTGTCGTGCCGCTGAACACACTCTACGAAAGGATGGCGGCCGCCAAAACACTGCCATGAGAAGCCAAGCTGCCTTCACCCTGGTTGAAATGGCGATCGTGCTGGTGATCGTCGGCCTGCTGCTGGGCGGCATGCTGGCGCCGCTGTCGGCGCAGCTGGAGCAGCGCCGCGCCGCCGACACCACCAAAGCGCTGGAAGAAGCGCGCGACGCCCTGGCCGGATTCGCGGCGCGCAACGGCTACCTTCCCTGCCCCGCCATCTCCGCCTCGAACGGCCTCGAGGACCGCGCCGGGACGCGCTGCAGCAACGAGCGCCGGCTTGGCTTTCTCCCGTGGGCAACCCTGGGCCTGCCCAAGCTCGACGCCTGGCAACACCTCTACCTGTACAGCGTCACGCCAGCCTTCAGCGATAGCGGCGCGCCATTCCGCCTCAACACTCCGCGCGACATTACCATCACCGCCCGCGACGCCAGCGGCACGCTGGTACCCGCCAGCGCCCAAAACGACATTCCCGCCGTGGTGCTGTCGCAGGGACGCAATGGCTTTGGCGCCTTCAGCGATGTCGGCGTGCAGGCCGCCGACATGGGCCAGGGCAACGTCGACGAGAAAGCCAACTTCCAGGCCGACGGCCGCCTGTTCATCGCGCGCGACCGCGCCGACAATCCCGCCGCTGCCGGCGGCGCCTACGACGACATTGTCGTCTGGCTGTCGCCCAACATCCTGTTCAACCGAATGCTCGCAGCGCAAAGGCTGCCATGACATGCAACCCAAGGAGAACGCCATGAAACACCGCGGCTTTACCCTCGTTGAAATCGCCATCGTCCTGGTCATCATCGGCCTGCTGCTGGGCGGGGTCCTGAAAGGACAAGCCCTGATCGACAGCGCCAAGGTCAAGAGCATCATCCAGCAGGCCACGGCCCTGCAGGCAGCGGTCAACGCCTACCAGGACCGCTTCCGCGCCCTGCCCGGCGACGATATCCTCGCCACCACCCATGTCCCGGGTGCGGCCGGCAATGGCAACGGCGACGGGCAGATCACGGAATACCAGCTGGCGCCGCAGCACCTGGCGCTGGCAGGCCTGATCACGGGTTCCTACAACGGCACCACGGATTTCATGACCAGCGCACAGGGCGGTGCGGTTTACATCTACAACGACGTGGTGGGCGGCCGGGGCGGCAACGGCATTCGCTTCGACAACCTGCCGGACACGTTTGCGGAGCAGATTGATGCCAAGCTGGATGACGGCAAGCCCGATTCCGGCAACGTGCGGGCGACTGGGCCTTATACTAATAACGGAACCATCATTACGCGCCTCGCAATCTTCTTCTGAGACCTTATGACAGCAAAACCTGAACGGCGCCGCGTCTTCCTGATGCGGCATGGCAGCGTCACCTACTTCGACGAAGCCGGCAAGCCCCACCTGCCGGAAACCGTCCCCCTGAATGAAGCCGGCCGCGCGCAAGCCGCAGCCGCCGGCCAGGCTTTTGCCGCCGACGGCATCGCCTTCGACCGGGTGATCGTGTCCGGCCTGCCGCGCACCGTCGAAACTGCCTTGCGCGTGCTGGCGGAGACCGGCCAGCACGCCGCACTCGAGACCTGGCCGGAACTGGCCGAGATCCGCGGCGGCAAGCTGTCCGGCATCCCGGACGACAGGCTGCGCGAAGCGTTCACCGGCGCATTCGAAGGCGTAGTGCCGGAGCAGCGCCGCTTCCTCGGCGGCGAATCGGTGGGCGAACTGATGGACCGCATCCATCCCGCCATCGCGCGCCTGCTCGCCGACGAGAGCTGGGATACCGTGCTGCTGGTCCTGCATGGCGGCGTCAACCGCGCCATCCTGTCCTATGCCCTGACCGGAGGCCAGCGCCTGTTCCTTGGCAACCTGTCGCAGGCTGCCGGCTGCATCAACGCCCTCGACGTGGGCAAGGAAGCGCACGACTGGATCGTGCGGTTTTCGAACTACGCCCCGACCGCGCCCCTGCAGGCAGCCACCCGCAGCACCACGATGGAACAGCTGTTTAACGAATATTCCAAATCCCGCTTGCTTTCCCGCCCACAAAAATAGTACGATCGTTCGGAAGGAGGCATTATGTTCGAAGAATTCATGGGCACCAAGGAGGTGTCGGAGCGCCACCGTTTCGACACCGCCGCACTGGACGCATACTTGCGCCAGCACGTAGAAGGCTATCCGCAAGGGGAATTGAAGGTCGAGCAGTTCAAGGGAGGCCAGTCCAACCCCACCTTCAAGCTGTCGATCGGCGGCCAGCATTATGTCCTGCGCACCAAGCCTGCGCCGGCCGCCAAGCTGCTGCCGTCCGCCCATGCGATCGAACGTGAATTCCGCGTCATGGATGCGCTGCACAAGGCGGGCTTCCCGGCCGCGCGCCAGTACTGCCTGTGCATGGACGAAGACGTGATCGGCCGCGCCTTTTACGTCATGCAGTTCGTCGAAGGCCGCGTGCTGTGGGACCAGTCCCTGCCCGGCATGACGCCGACAGAACGCGCGGCAATCTACGATGAACTCAATCGCGTCATCGCGCAGTTGCACACCATCGATTACAACGCCATCGGCCTGGGCGATTACGGCAAGCCGGGCAACTACTTCCAGCGCCAGATCGAGCGCTGGACCAGGCAGTACAAGGCTTCCGAGACCGAAACCATCGAGCCGATGGACCAGTTGATCGCCTGGCTGCCGGCCAATATCCCAGCCGGCGAAGATACCTCCATCGTGCATGGCGACTACCGCCTGGACAACCTGGTCTTCCATCCGCGCGAGCCGCGCGCGCTGGGCGTGCTGGACTGGGAGCTCTCCACGCTGGGCGACCCGCTGGCGGATTTCTCCTACCACTGCATGAGCTGGCGCATCCCGGCAACGCTGTGGCGCGGCATCAGCGGACTGGACCTGCGTGCGCTGGGCATCCCGGACGAAGGAAGCTACGTGCGCCGGTACGAGGAGGAGGCATCGGGCCGCGCGACGGCGCCGCACTGGGAGTTCTACATGGCCTACAACCTGTTCCGCATGGCCGCCATCCTGCACGGCATCGCCCAGCGCGCCGCCGACGGCACGGCGCACGCGGCGGATGCGG
>CBHREK010000040.1:0-43551 GCA_966077345.1 uncultured Duganella sp. | reverse complement strand
GGCGTGGCCTGGGCAGTCAACGTGAGCGTAGTGACGGGTTGCGGTCTCGTACTCAACGTGGGCGGTGTTAATGGTAATGCCGCGTGCTTTTTCTTCTGGAGCAGCGTCGATCTGGTCGTAAGCTTTCGCTTCGCCGCCGAACTTCTTCGACAGAACGGTTGCAATCGCGGCGGTCAGGGTGGTCTTACCATGGTCAACGTGACCGATGGTGCCAACGTTCACGTGCGGCTTAGTCCGCTCGAACTTTTCTTTTGCCATTTTAGACTCCTAACAAATGTTGAGTTGCTGGGCACGCGCCCGACTAACAGATAGATACTGCAGAATTCTGGTGCCCTTGACGTGGATTGAACACGTGGCCTCTCCCTTACCAAGGGAGTGCTCTACCACTGAGCTACAAGGGCTTATTTTTACTACTGTGCTGCTTGGAGCGGGTGAAGGGAATCGAACCCTCGTCTTAAGCTTGGAAGGCTTCAGCTCTACCATTGAGCTACACCCGCGAGGTCCGACTTCTTTCGACTACAACTTCACTCAGCTTCCTGCATTTGGTGGAGGGGACTGGATTCGAACCAGTGTACTCATAAGAGGGCAGATTTACAGTCTGCTGCCTTTAACCACTCGGCCACCCCTCCGCGAAGGAACCGCAGAGTATGAAGCAACTTTCTTACACTGTCAAGAACGTTATTTGCTTATTTCGCAAACGCTGCATGACGTGCGCTTCGGGGCGAGATTGTAATGGCTACTCCTGCAAATTTGCAAGTGTTGTTTTTGCGTTGCACCGTTTGCTATAAAATCGGTCAACTTATCCTGTGCACCGGAGCGCTCATTCTGTGAAGAATCCCTCCCCCGGCTGGCAGCAGACGCTGGCCGCCAACCTGTTGATGCTGGCGGCTTACGCGGTCATTGGCCGTTTTTGCCTCTACCTGTCGCTGGCGCCCGGCTATGCCAGCCCCCTCTTCCTGCCGGCCGGGATCGCACTGGCCGGCGTCATCACCTTTGGACCACGGCTGCTGCCCGGGGTTGCCATCGGCGCCCTGCTGATCAATTTCCTGCCGCTGCCGGGTGCACCCAATCCCCTTACCCTGCCGCCGCTGCCGCAAGGCCTGGCTGCCCTCGCTGCCGCCCTCGGCTCTGCGTTGCAAGCCTGGCTGGGTATGCTCTATTTCCGCCGCGCGATCCGCCCCGAAATCGGCGCCGGGCGCGACGTGCTGCGCTTCCTGCTGCTGGCGGTATGCGTGACCCTGGTGAGCTGTACGCTGTCCAATGGCGTGGCGGTGGCGGCCGGCGCCATCGCGCCTGCGGATTTACTGACGAGCTGGCTCACCTGGTGGATAGGCGATGCCATCGGCGTGCTGCTGGCGGCGCCGCTGTGCTGGGTACTGTTCGGCCAGCCGCGCGGCTTGTGGCAGCGGCGCCGCCTGCTGGTGGGCGTGCCGCAACTGTTCCTGGTGACCCTGTGCGTGATGCTGTACGTGCTGGTGGCGCGCTGGGAAACGCGCCAGCACCTGGAAGGCTTCCGGCTCAAGGCGCAGCAGGTGGGCGACCTGCTGCAGGCCCGCTTCAGCGAACATGAACGCTATGTTCTGGCGATGGCGCGCGCCATCAACCGCTATGGCCGCGTGATATCGGCACAAGGCTTTGACAAGATTGCGCACGGCTACCTCGACCAGCGCCCCGAGTTGCTGTCGATGGCATGGCTGCGCCCGGTATCCGAGGCCGAACGGCCCGCTTTTGAAACCTGGGCGCGCGAGACCATTGGCCCCGACTTCCGCATGGTCGCGCCCTCCACCGGGCCCGGCCACACCCACAGCCATTCCGCGCACAGCCACGCAGATGTGCCGCCCGGCGAGCACATGGTGACCTTGTTTATCGAACCTGCCGCACGCCGCCATTACCAGGGCCTGGACTGGCTGGCCGAACCGGTGCGCGCCCAGGCCGTGCGCGAGGCGCTGCGCACCGGCAAGCCCGTTACCAGTGCGCCGGTGATGCTGTCGATGCCCGGCGAAGGCAGCGGCGTCGTGCTGTTGCAAGCGGTTGATCCAGGCGACGGCCAGCCCGCCGTCGGCATGCTGCTGCTGGCCATGCAGATCGATTCCTACGTCAGCGGCGCCCTGGCCGCGGCGGATTTCCCGCATATCCAGGCGCGCCTGGTCGACCGCAGCAAGCCTGGCCCGACAACGCTGATCGACCAGTTGTCGCGTTCCCCGAACGACGATGACTACTGGCGCAAGCTCAGCTTTGGCGGCCGCAACTACGAGCTGGTGCTGGCCCCTTCTGCCGCCTACATGGTGCACCAGCACGGCTGGCAAAGCTGGCTGGTGCTGAGCGCCGGCCTGATGCTGACCGGCCTGCTGGGCGCCCTGATGCTGCTGACCAGCGGCGAGCGCGCCCAGATCCAGCAGCAGGTCAAGGAAAGCACGATCCGCCTGCGCGAACGCGAGGCACGCCTGCAAGCCATCCTGGACAAGGCGGCCGACGCCATCCTGACCATCGATGCCGATGGCTTGCTGGTGTCGGCCAATGCCGCCGCCTGCCGCCTGTTCGGCTATGCGACGGAAGCGCTGACCGGCATGCCGCTGGCCAGCCTGCTGCCGGAAGCGGAAAGCGACAGCGCGGCGCGCCTGCTGCGCAATATTGCCGGCGGCGCCACCCATGAGCATGAATCGAGCGGACGCCGCCACGACGGCAGCATTTTCCCGATTGCGATTTCGGTGAGCGAGGTGGAGCTCCCGGACGGCAACGTGTTCGTCGCCATCCTGCACGACCTGACCGAACAGCAGCGCGCGCAGGAGCGCATTTACAAGCTGGCCCACCACGACCCGCTGACCGGCCTGGATAACCGCCTGTCGCTCAACCTGCGCCTGGACCAGTTGCTGGCGCAGACCCGCCGCGCCAACGGCACTGCGGCCGTGATGTTCCTCGACCTCGACCACTTCAAGAAGATCAACGATACCCACGGCCACGCCACCGGCGACCAGCTGCTGGTTGCCGTCGCCGACCGCCTGCGCGACCTGCTGCGCGAAGTCGACACCATCGCGCGCCTGGGCGGCGATGAATTCATCGTGGTCACCGGAGGCAATGTGACGCCGGCGGAAGCCAGCCAGATCGCCGTGCGCATCGTGGCTGCACTGGCCGAGCCGTTCCAGCTGGCCGGCAAGACGATCCATAGCGGCACCAGCGTTGGCGTCGCCATGTTCCCGCCCGATGGCCACGACAGCGCCACGCTGCTGCGCCATGCGGATACGGCGATGTACGCCGCCAAGAGCCAGGGCCGCGGCAACTTCCAGTTCTTCGAAGCGGCCATGAATGCCGCGACCCACGACCGGCTGATGATGGAAAACCGCCTGTGGCAAGCGCTGGAGCGCAAGGAGTTCGAGCTTTACCTGCAGCCGCAGGTGGAACTGGCCACGCGCCGCGTCATCGGCGCCGAAGTGCTGCTGCGCTGGCACCATCCGGAGCTGGGCATGGTGGGGCCGGACCGCTTCATCCCGATCGCGGAAGAGTCGGGGCTGATCCTGCCGCTGGGGGATTGGGTGTTGCAGCAGGCGGTGGGCTTGCTGCAGCGCTGGGACGGCACGCTGCGGCTGGCCGTCAACCTGTCGGCGCGCCAGTGCCACGGCGGCGCCCTGCTGCCGCTGCTGGACCAGTTGCTGCGCGAGAGCGGGATTGATCCTGCGCTGCTGGAGCTGGAGATTACCGAGTCGGCGGCGATGCAGGATCCGGAACGCAGCCGCGACCTGCTGCGCGAGTTAAGGGCGCGCGGGATCAAGGTGGCGATCGATGATTTTGGTACCGGGTATTCGTCGCTCAGCTACCTTAAGTTGTTTGAGATTGACCGGATCAAGATTGATCGAGGGTTTGTGAAAGATATCGAGACCGATCCGAACGATGCGGTGATCGTTACTGCGACCATCGGGCTGGCGCATGCGCTGGGGCTGGGCGTGGTGGCGGAAGGCGTGGAGACGGAAGCGCAGGTGGAGTTCTTGCGCAGTAAGTACTGCAATGAGGCGCAGGGGTATTTGTTTGCGCGGCCGATGAAGGTGGCGGAGTTTGAGGCGCTGGCGGGAAGGTTGCCGGAGACGGCTTAAAGAAGATCAACGTCGCACAACCAAAACCCGCGGCGGTTGATCTGACAGGGTCTGACCCTTGGGTCGGACCCTGGTTTACCGGTTTTAAGGCGACAACGCCGCCAGCACCTGCGCCTTCAACGCCCGGATCAGCGAAGTCTCATCCGGCGGCACCCCTTCCGGCGCCGGCTGCGCCCGATCCGCATAGAACAAGCCAAGCTGCACCCCCTGCACCACCAACGGCAATACGATAAAACTGCGCGCATCCGGCAGCAAATCCAGGTGCCACTTCGGCAGCAGGTCGCGGATCTTTGCCACATTCGCATCCGCGATCATCAAATCCGCATCGTTATCCAGCGCCAGGTGGAACAAGTCCTTTCCCTGCAGCGGAAACACAAACCCCTCCTGGCGCAAGGCCCGCTTATCTCCCAGTGCAATGCGTGCCCTGAACTGCCCCGTCTTCGCATCCTTCAGGCACACCGTCGCAAAGCGGAAGCCCATGCTGCGATACAGAGTCTCCAGCACCGCCTGCACCAGCTCATTGACGCGCGCCTTGCCCTCCACCCGCATCTCGGTCAGCTCCTGCACGCCCGCCAGCAGCTGCTCGCGCGCGTCATATGGCTTGCCGCTCGGGTACGCCCCTTCCTTCGCACCGGAATCCAGGCTGGCCAGCGCCAGCACGCTCGGCAAGGTGCCCGTAGCAGCAGGCACTTCGCCCGATTCCGCATAAGGATCTCCCGGCTCGCCGGATGCGCCGCCGCTCGCCCCATCCATCTGCATGCTGTTCAACAGGGCATCCATGCTGCTGCGCGCCCGCGTCAACACTGTGGTCACCTGCTCGCGCTCAAGCCCCAGCGCGTTGCCGAAGCGCTGGTGCAGCAAGCGCACGTCGTCGGAAGCTGCGCCTCCAAGCCGCGTCAGGGCGCGCGCAGCATCCATGCTGAAGTGCACCACCTGCCGGATCCACTCCGTGCGGTCTGCCGGAGGCCGCAAAGTGCTGCCATACAAAGGAGTCAGCGACCGGATGATCACGTCGGGAATCTTCCACTCGCGCAGCACGGTCGCCGTCAGCGTGTCGTAGGTGCTTCCAAGGATCATTTGCGATGCCTGCGCCTGCGAGTGCTCGCCGGCCACCACCAGGGCATTGATTTCGCGGAAGCGGTCATGCTCGCGCGAGGCAATCAGCAGCGGCCCCAGGTTCTTGAACAGCGCCCCGATCGCGGCTTCCTCCGCCTTCTGGTAAGGGCTGTAGCGCGCCAGTTCGCGTCCTACCAGGCTGGCGCACAGCGCCGCCTCCAGTTCAACGCGCACGCTTTGCGCATGCTTGCTGTTGGCCATGGTGTCGACCAGCAGCATGGCCAGCGCCGTGGTTTTCACATTATCGAAACCAAGCAGCGAAATCGCATGGGAAATAGTGGTTACCGGCGCGCCCGAGGCCTGGCGGTATTGCGGCGTATTGGCCAGGCGCAGGATCTTCTGGGTCAGCGCGACGTCGGACAGTACGTGATAGGCCAGGCTTTGCGTGCCCTGGTCGTCCGAATCGGCCATCTGCACCACGCGCGCAATCGACACGCCAAGCGCAAACAAGCCCTCGTCATCGCTGCAAAGCTTTTTCAGCAGGTAGGCGCGGACCGGGCGTTCTTCTGGTGGATTGGAGCTCATAGCCCATTGTAGCCCCGGCGGCTATCAAATCGCGACGCGCACCCCAGCTTCGCGCCGCGCGGCAGGACGGATGTTGTATTTCTTCAATATGTCCTGGTGCAGGCCGGCCAGCGCGTTCAGCTTGTCGTTGGCCGGATCGAGGCGGCGCACGGTGGCCACCAGCGCCAGCGCATGGCGGCCGAGGGCATCGTCCCAGCCCTCGTTCTCCAGGCATTTCAGGATCGCCACCGCGGCGTTGAAGGCCACCTGGGCATTGTCCGGCAGCTTGGCCACGGCTTCCAGCATCAGGTCGACCGCGCCGCGGAAGTCGCCCTTCTTCGCCAGCGCCGCACCGGCTGCCACCATTTCGCCGACCTCGTTGCGGCTTTCGTCGGCCAGGCGCTGGCCCAGCTCCGCATGGCCGCTCTTTTCCATCATGCGCATGGCGCGCTCCATCGCACCGGGGGTGGCGGAATTGCGCATCACGTCGCGCATCACTTCGGTGGCCTGTTCCTCCTTGCCCACTTCCAGGCAGGTGCGCGCCAGCTCCATCTTCATTTCGTTCGACAGGCCGGTGGCAGCGCGCACGCCGGTGACGGCGTAGTCCAGCGAGGCATTCATGCGCGCCACGTTGCCGGTGAATTCATGCAGCGCGGCCGAAGCAATCGCGCTGCAGACGTCGGTGTTGGGGGTGCCTGACAGCGACTTGTCCAGGTCGCGGATCACGGCGGCCGCCTGCACCGGGTCGCCTTTCTTGACCAGGGTCTGCGCCAGCTTGGCGTGGTCCTCCGGCGTGCGGAATTCGGAATAGCGCGTCTTGCTGACCACCTGCTTGAAGGCACGCTCGGCGCCATCGACGTCGCCGGCTTCCAGCGCTACTTCGCCCAAACGGCGCAGGCGGCGCACTGCATGCGGCGACAGTTCGACGGCGTTGGCCAGCACCACCTGCGCTGCCGCCGTATCGCCATTCGCCTCATGCGTGCGCGCCAGCCAGTCATAGGCATCGAGGAAGCGGGTGTTCTTGCCCAGCAGGTCTTCCAGCATTTCTCGCGCTTCATCATAGCGGCCGCGCAGGTACAGGGTCTTGGCCTGGCCCAGCCGCGCCCACGGCACCTGGCGGCTGTCCCACAGCTCGGCGTACAGCGGCTCCGCCGACTCCGGCTCGCCGGCCTGGATATGCATCTCGGCGCGCAGGCGGCGGAATTCCATGGCAAAGCGCGGCTGTGCGATCTCGCCTTCCTCGCATGCCTCGATAGCCGCACGCAAGTCGCCCATGTCGACCAGCTGGTACACCGGCAGCAGGGCATTGCGGCGGTCGAGGGCGCGCCAGATACGCTCCAGCATGGCATCGGCGGCGAAAGGCTTGAGGATGTAATCGTTGGGCATCAGCTCGGCGGCGCTGACCACTTTACTGAACTGGCCTTCGCCGGTCACCATGAAGAACATGGTCGAAGCATTGATCAGGCGGTGATGGCGCAAGTCCTCCAGCATTTGCTGGCCGTCCTGGCCGCCCTCCAGGGCGTATTCGCACAGGACCAGGTCGTAGATCCGGGTTTCCAGCGCGCGGATGGCCTGGTTGGAACTGGCGGCATCGTCAATGCGCACCAGGCCGCACAAGCTCAGCATGTTGTGCAAGCTGGCGCGCATGCTGGGATTGGGCTCGATGACCAGCGCTGTCAGGCCCTTCAGTTCATTCATGGCTTTCGGCGTAGGACAAGGGCTGTCCTTATTTTAGCGCTTGCGCCGTGAGTTTTTGTGAGAATGAACGGGGCGGCGCGGCGCGGCCGCCACAGCAGGGTTCGCTCAGCGGTTCCGTCAGGACTGGCCCAGGCCCGGATTACGCTCGACCACGTCGTTCAGGGCGGCGACCACTTCCGGATCGAACTGGGTGCCGGAACGGTCGCGGATATAGGTCATGACTTCCGGATACGGCCATGGTTCCTTGTAGGGCCGTTCATGCAGCAGGGAATCGAAGACATCGACCACCGCCACGATGCGCGCCGACAAGGGAATCTGCTTGCCCTTGAGCTGGTTCGGATAGCCGCCGCCATCCCAATGCTCATGGTGGCCGCCGGCGATTTCCGCGCCGTAGGTCAGGTAGCTGACGCCATCGACCATATTGGCCGCACGCTCCAGCACGCTGCGCCCGACGGCCGCATGGGTTTGCATCAGCGCGCGTTCTTCTTCGGTATGGGCGCCCGGCTTCAGCAGGATATGGTCCGGGGTGGCGACCTTGCCCACGTCATGCAGGATGGAGGCGAGGCCGATCATGTCCACCAGTTGCGGCGTCAGTTCGTCGTCATAGATGCCGCGCTCCTTCATGCGCGCTGCGATGGCCGAGGACAGCTGCTGCACGCGCCGCACATGGCCGCCAGTGCAGCCGTCGCGGAATTCCGCCAGGTCGGCCAATGCCACAACAGTCGCCTCCTGCGCCTTGCGCAGCTGGCCGAACATGTACAGGTTATCGAAGGCTGCGGCAATGCGTTCGCAGAACACTTCCAGCAGGTCGCGCTGGATCTGGGCCAGCGGCCAGGGCGGCGTGACCGAAATCAGCACGTCGCGGTTTTCCTGGGTGTGGATGAACAGCACATTGGCAGGGTGTTCGAACTGGCTTTTCTTTTCCTTGAACGCCTTCTGGATGGTCGGCCACAGCGGGTGGTTGGCCGGCATCTGCTCGTTTTCCGCCAGCGGCGCATAGCCGCCGGTGGCAGCGACCACGGTGGTGTCGCCGGTATCGACTTGCATCAGGCACAGCACGCCGTCCGCGCCCACGTCGAGGATGGCGGACACCTGGTTCAGCACGCCCGACGCGAATTCGCGCAGCGAATGGATCTGGTACAGGTTGGTCGCGCCGGCCAGGATCTTGCCCAGGCCGATGCGCGAACGCTCCAGCATGTTCAGGCTCTCGTAGGCACGCAGGGCCGAGATCACGGTGGTGAACAGCTTCTGCGTCGTGAGCTCGGTCTTGGCCTTGTAATCGTTGATGTCGTATTCGATGATGACACGCTGTTCCGGCGCCTGGCCCGGCTGGCCGGTGCGCAGCACCACGCGTACGATGGAATTGTGCAGCTCTTCACGGATGCGGCGAGCCAGCAGCAGGCCGGCATCGTCGGTCTCCATCACCACGTCGAGCAGCACCAGCGCGATGTCCGGCGTGTCGCGCAGGATCTCGAATGCCTCGCGGCCACTGTAGGCCGAGAACAACTCCAGCTCGCGTCCCTTGAAACTGACATTGCGCAGCGCCAGGCGGGTCACCGCATGCACATCCTGGTCGTCGTCCACAATCAGCACGCGCCACAGCCGCTGTTCAGGGGATCCTGCCGATGGCGTTGGCTTTTCTTCTTCGTCTTCTTCGAGCAGCCAGTTGTCATCGACGGCTTGAGGGTCCGCCATGAAGTCTCCTTGATCAAAATGCGCTAATCTTTACATCCAGCATAATCAGATTTGACTTAGCTAGCAATTAAAAATTGCCCGCTCGTAAATCGCTTTGCACTCTGATACGCTTTGACAACACAGATTTTGCTAAAGGAAAAAAACCATGCAAGTTACTGCGCAAGAAGACGCTAGCCAAGGCAAGGAATTCCTGGCATTCAAGCTGGGTGCCGAAGAGTACGGTATCGATATCCTGAAAGTGCAGGAAATCCGTGGTTACGAAGCGGTGACCCGCATCGCCAATGCGCCCGAGTTCATCAAGGGCGTGATCAACCTGCGCGGCATCATCATTCCGGTGGTGGACATGCGCATCAAGTTCAAGCTGGGCGAGCCGGTGTACGACCAGTTCACGGTGGTGATCATCCTCAACATCAATGGCCGCGTGGTTGGCATGGTGGTGGACTCGGTATCCGACGTGACCACGCTGACGCCCGAGCAGATCAAGCCGGCGCCGGACATGGGCACGGCCTTCAGCTCCGAGTACATGATCGGCCTCGGCACGATCGACGAGCGCATGCTGATCCTGGTGGACATCTACCGCCTGATGGCCAGCCCAGAGATGGGACTGAGCGAAACGCTGGCAGCCGGCGCGGCTTAACCGTTCTTGTGCGTGCAGCCGTTCTGGCCAGCGCCGAGGTTCAGGTTCTGGTAGCGGATTTCGTATTTGCCGTTCGATAGCTGGTCGACTACCAGCTTGTCGTGCGGCTGCACGTAGGCGTAGCGCACATTGGAGCGGCGCTCGAGGTCGTACACCTTGATGAAAACCGGGGCGGCGTTGGCGCTATTGTCCAGCGTGAGCTGCATGTCTTCGCCCTTGTTCCCGACCGGGAAACCTTCCACGTAGCCGGACTGGACCGGCCACGGTTCACCGTTCGGTGCGACCGAGGGAGCAACCTCGGCTTCGCAATCGACGGCGGCGCCGGGCAGCACCACCTGCGACAGGGCCAGTACCTTGATCGGCGGCGCCGCGGCAGCAGAGACCGACGGTTCCGGCGAATAGGGCTTGGCCACGGCCCAGCCATCGTCCGGAGTGACTTTTTCCACCCGCGGCGGGTGGATTTTCGGGGTGGCGGCGGCAGTGGCCGTCAATTCGGCAGGAGGCTTGCCGCCCCAGGCGCCAGCCAGCACGCTGGACATGGCGCGCGGCTCGGTCACCGTCAGCACCCCGCCCAGCCAGCCGGCAGCGGCGGCGCCGCCAACCGTACCCCAGAAGCGCCAGGACTTCAGCACCCGGCGCCGGCGCGGCAGGTCGAGCTGGTCGGACCAGCCCGGCTCATGCGCCGGCTCGTGCTTGGTGCTCTCCAGCCATTCGATTTCCCATTCTTCCTGGGTGATCCACTCATCGTGCTCCTTGCGGCGTTGCGGATCGGACAACGTGCCATAGGCCGTATTGACGATCGCCATGATGCGGGCCGCCTTCTCATCCCCGGGATTCTTGTCAGGATGATATTTCTGGCTCAGCGCCTTGTAAGCAGCACGTATAACTTCCTGGGGCGCGCCACGCGCTACCTTGAGGTTGTCATAGTGAGTATGTATCTTTCCCATCTCTCAATCATATTACAAACGGTGGCTGCGGTCGCTACGCAGCAATTGACCCGGCAATTCGATGCCATGGCCAATCACCAGCACCTTGAACAATTCTCCCATTTCGGCTGGAGAAAGCAATTTCTGCAGTGCGTTGGCGTGCGGCAGGTAATTCAGGGCGTCGGCCGGGTCGAAACGCTGCATCAGCTCGCCGATGCCGGCGCCGATCAGGAAACCGGCCTGGCTGTTGTAAGCCATGACTTCGGCGCCGGCATCCTGGGCCGCCAGCGCCATCGCCGTAAAGTCGACGTGGGCGGTAATGTCCTGCAACCCGGGCAGGTAGAACGGTTCGGCGTGGGCGTGGTGGCGGTAGTGGCACATCAGGGTGCCGGTGGCGCGGTCGCCCAGGTAGTATTCACGCGCCGGGAAGCCATAATCGAACAGGAAGGCGGCGCCCTTGCCTTTCGCCAGCATCGCAGCCAGGGTGGCCATGAAGCCGCAGCCTGCGCCGTGCACTTCGGTCACATAGCCGACCGGCAGCGCTTGCGCGTCAGGAACCTGGCGCTCGATCTGCGACAGCAGCGCGGCCTCGGCCGCCACCGGACGCCAGGCGAAGCGGGCGCCGCCCGTCTCGTCGGCCTCGGCGGCCACGTGCAGCGACTGCCAACCGCTGTCGGCCAGGGTGACCACGTCGACCGGCATCGCATCCAGCACTTCATTGCCGAATACCGCGCCTTCGAACGATTCCGGCAGGGCGTCGAGCCAGCGCACTTGCGGGAAGCCGCGCAACAGCTCCTGCTGGCGGGCGCGCAGCTCGCCGGACAGTTCGACGATCGAATAGCTTTCGACCACGATGCCGGCTTGCGCCGCCTCGGTCAGGATATCCTTGGCCAGCTTGCCCGTTCCGGCGCCGAATTCAAGGATATGCGGCGCGCTTTGGTCCATAATAGCGGCTGCAACATGCGCCAGCGACTGCCCGAACAGGGCGCTCAGCTCGGGCGCAGTTGTAAAATCGCCATCCTTGCCCAGCTTGGCGGCGCCGCCGCTGTAATAGCCCAGGCCGGGCGCATACAGCGCCAGCTCCATGAAGCGGGAGAACGGGATGGCGCCACCTTGCCGCGCAATGTCGTCGGCAATCTGGCGCTGCAGGGCTTGGGACGCGGCCAGCGCGTCGGGAGAAGGTGCTGGTAAAGACATGCCGGCATTGTAGCGGTTCAGCGCTGCCCGGCGCCATTTTGCTCAATTTGACTATGACTACTTCAACTTCGACGCCCGAACAGCCGCGCGTGGCCCTGGTGACCGGCGCCGGCCGCCGCCTGGGGCGCGAAATCGCGCTGGGCCTGGCGCGCGCCGGCTGGGACATCGCCGTCCACTACCGCAACTCCCACGACGAAGCGCGCGAAGTGGCACAAGCCATTGCCGCCCTGGGCCGCCGCGCCATCACGCTGCAGTGCGACCTGTCCGATGAGGAGGCCGTGCGCGGCCTGCTGCCGGCGGCGGTAAAGGCGCTGGAGCGGGTCGACTGCGTGGTGAATAATGCTTCCCTGTTCGATTACGACAGCGACCTGAATTTCAGCCATGCCCGCCTGGACGCGCACATGCACGCCAACGTGGCGGCGCCGATCCAGCTGGCGCGCGCCCTGTACGACGCCACGCCGGAGGGCGGCCAGGCCGTGGTTGTGAACCTGCTGGACCAGAAGCTTTATAATCTCAACCCTGATTTCCTGTCCTACACCCTGTCCAAGGCGGCGCTGCAGGCGGCCAACACCATGCTGGCCCAGTCGCTGGCGCCCAAGGTCCGGGTGGTGGGCGTGGCGCCCGGCATCACCATGGTGTCGGGCGACCAGAGCGAGGAAGGCTTCGCCAAGGCGCACACCCAGACGCCGCTGGGCCGTTCCAGTACTCCCGAGGACATTGCAGCCGCCGTGGTCTATGCGGCAGGCGCGCGTGCGATGACCGGCACTACCCTGCTGGTCGATGGCGGCCAGCATTTGCTGCCATCGCCGCGCGATGTGATGTTCCTTACTAAATAACTTCATTGAAGGTTTAAGCACCATGCTGTCCGCCCTGATTCACCCGCAACTGCAAGACTGCCGCCGGCTGTTCCTGCGCAACTATGAAGTGCTGATCAACATCGGCGTGCACGATTTCGAAAAGAAAGGCGAGCAGCGCGTATTGATCAACGTCGACCTGTACATCCCGCTGGCCGTATCGACGCCTAAGGCCGACGAACTGCACGAAGTGGTCGACTACGACTTCATGCGCGAGACCATTGCGCGCCGCATGGCCGAGGGCCACGTGCACCTGCAGGAAACCTTGGTGGACGACGTGGTGCAGGCCATGCTGGCCCACCCGAGCGTGCGCGCGGCCCGCGTGTCGACCATGAAGCCTGACGTGTACCCGGATTGCGAAGGCGTGGGCGTGGAAGTATTCAAGATCAAGGACGCAGCATGAACGCAGTAGTGGACACCAAGGCGGAAGACAAGATCGCCTACGAGAACAACAAGCTGCACAAGCGCCTGTGCCGCCTGGTCGGCCAGGCCATCGGCGACTTCAACATGATTAAAGACGGCGACAAGGTGATGGTGTGCCTGTCAGGCGGCAAGGACTCCTACGCCCTGCTGGACATCCTGATGACGCTGCGCGAACGCGCGCCGATCAACTTCGAGATCGTGGCCGTCAACCTGGACCAGAAGCAGCCGAACTTCCCGGCCGACGTGCTGCCTGCCTACCTGGAAAAACTGGGCGTGCCGTTCCACATCGAGAACCAGGACACCTACTCGATCGTGAAGCGCCTGATCCCGGAAGGCAAAACCACCTGCTCGCTCTGTTCCAGGCTGCGGCGCGGCATCCTGTACCGCGTGGCCGATGAACTGGGCTGCAACAAGATCGCCCTGGGCCATCACCGCGACGACATCCTCGAGACCTTCTTCCTGAACATGTTCTTCGGCGGGAAGATCAAGGGCATGCCGGCCAAGCTGGTATCGGACGACGGCAAGCACATGGTGATCCGTCCGCTGGCCTACGTGAAGGAAGAAGACACCGAGCGTTACGCCGCGGTGAAAAATTTCCCGATCATTCCGTGCGACCTGTGCGGCTCGCAGGAAAACCTGCAGCGCAAGCAGATCAAGGCCATGCTGCGGGAATGGGAGAAGAAGAATCCGGGCCGCGTGGAGAACACCTTCTCCGCCCTGTCCACCGTGGTTCCTTCGCACCTGATGGACCGCGAGCTGTTCGGCTTCAAGGATCTCAAGACCGACGGCATTGCCAACCCGCTGGGCGATATCGCTTTCGACGAGGAGCCATGCTCCACGCCTGCGACCGTGCCGGGCGTGATTCCGCTGCAGGCCGGCTAACGCTGCTGGCGAGAGGCGCGCCGCTTGCGCGCCTTTTCAAGCACATCGCGCAGGTTCATCCGCAGGTAGTCCAGGTTTCCGACATAGCCAGACATAGCTTGCAAGGCACGTGCCTCGATGTCCTCCTCCGATACATCGAGGCGTTCAATCAGGGCTTCGACATCCTCCGGATCGGGGCCGTTATAGCGCGCTATCTTGCTGACGATAAGATCTACCGGGCTGAGGACATAGACTTCAATGTGCTGTGTACCGAAGGGGACACGCAATGCATCTTTCAGGTAGTCTTCATGCATCAGTGCGAATGTGCTGTTGTACGTAGGATCGAGATAAAGCATATTGCCATCACGCGTCTCAACCAGAAGGTCGCGCGGCAACATGATTCGCTTTGAAAATTCCGCGTCAACGTCACTCGTCACGCGTCCCCCTGTATAAAGGTGGGTCGCCATGCCACCGGCAATGACCATCCTGATTGGCTCGCGCAAGCCGGCGCGTTCTTCCAACTGCCGCAATAGCTCTTTCAATCCGAGCGACAAGTCAGTATCGACGGCAAACTCAATGGAATTCACCATACCTTGATTCCTTCGAGGCGGTTTTCGAGCGAGTGACGAAAACGCGGCACGTCGGTAACCAGTCCATCGGACACCATCTGAGGGAATGAACGCGGCTTGACCCTGTTCCTGGAAAAGTAAGAACGCGCTGCACTGTCGAGCAACCTTGCCTGCACTGGATAGCGCGTTTTTAATAGCTGGGCAGTAAAACGAAACAGGTCTGCCTCGCCGTGCGACGATGGATCGCGCCTTGCCTTGATCGCATCGACCAGGGTACCAAGCGCTGCGGCTTCGGACTCGCGTGCCGGTGCAGCCTTGAAAGCATCCAAAACAGCATCGCGATTCAATACACCCCAGGCGTCAATCCGGAAAGACGATCCAATTTTTACCAGCTGCATGCCCAGCTGTTCACGCGCAACGTCGATTGCACGCAACACTTCGGCACGGGTGCATTCGAGCTCCAGTGAAAGGTAGTGCGCCGTAGCCCTCTCACCAAGGCGTTCAATCGCGAGCAGCACGGTAAAACAACGCCTTAAGTCGTGTTTGGGGAAGTCCTTGTACTTCATATATGCCTCCTGCAAACCCAGTTTAGTCCGTTATTTGATACATCGCAATTGCATTATCTGCAACATCGAGGGCGGTCCCTATTCCCAGCAGATGATCGACACTATCGTTTCGGCGAAGTAGCCGCCGTTTCAGCACGCGAGAAGGAATACGGCGCGTCGGCGGGTGCGGTGCCGCGCTGCTGGTTCGGTTGCGCCGACATCTCCACGTCGAAGGTGGCGCCACGCAGCATTTCATCGTGCTCCAGCCAGTTGCGCTGCAGCGCGCGGCCATTCAGTTTGGCGGAGCGGATGTAGCGCTTTTCGGCGCCATTGCCCGGTGCGTTGATGCGAATCTGCTTGCCGTTTTCGAGATGCACGGTGGCGTGCCGGAACAGCGGTGCTCCCACCACGTATTGGCCAACTGCCGGCGTCACGGGATAGAAGCCCAGCGCAGAGAACACATACCAGGCCGACGTCTGGCCATTATCTTCGTCGCCGCAGTAGCCGTCCGGCGTCGGCTTGTACATGCGGTTCAACGTTTCGCGGATCCAGTACTGCGACTTCCACGGCGCGCCCGCATAGTTGTACAGGTAGAGCATGTGCTGGATCGGCTGGTTGCCATGCGCATACTGCCCCATGTTCGCCACCTGCATTTCGCGGATCTCATGGATCACCGAGCCGTAATAGCTTTCGTCGAACACGGGCGGCATGCTCATCACGGTATCCAGCTTGTTGACGAAAGCGGCGCGCCCGCCCATCAGGTTCACCAGCCCGTCGATGTCGTGGAAGACCGACCAGGTGTAATGCCAGCTATTCCCTTCGGTGAAGGCATCGCCCCATTTGACCGGGTTGAATGGCGACTGGAAGCTGCCATCCTTGTTACGGCCGCGCATCAGGCCCGTCTCCGGATCGAACAGCTTCTTGTAATTCATGGCGCGCCGGGCGTAGATGCCGATTTCCGACTCCGGCTTGCCGAGCGCCTTGCCCAGTTGGTAGATCGCGAAATCGTCGTAGGCATATTCCAGCGTGCGTGCGGCGTTCTCGTTGATCTTGACGTCGTACGGAACGTAGCCAAGCTCGTTGTAGTACTTCACGCCGGCGCGGCCTACGGCGCTAACCGGCCCCTCGTTGTCGGCACCGTGCTTGAGCGCTTGCCACAGGGTTTCGATGTCGGGGCTGCGGCTGCCCTTGATCCAGGCATCCGCCACTACCGAGGCGGAGTTGTTGCCGACCATGATGTCGGCATAGCCTGGGCTCGACCACTCCGGCAGCCAGCCGCCTTCGCGGTAGGCGTTGGCCAGGCCGGCCTGCATTTCGCGGTTGATCGATGGGTAGACCAGGTTCAGGAATGGATACAAGGCGCGGAAGGTATCCCAGAACCCGGTACCGGCGAACAAGTAGCCGGGCAGCACCTTGCCGTTATAGGGGCTCCAGTGCACCGGCTGGCCGGCAGCATCGATTTCATACATCTTGTTCGGGAACTGCACCATGCGGTACAGGCTTGAATAGAAGGTGCGCATCTGGTCGATGCTGCCGCCCTCCACCTCCACCTTTGACAGCACGCGGTTCCAGGCAGCCTTGGCACGGGCGCGCGTGGTGTCGAAATCGTCGTTTGCCAGTTCGCGCTGCAAATTCAACTCGGCCTGCTCAGGGCTGATGAAGGAAGATGCGACCTTCATGTGCACCTGCTCGCCGCGTCTGGTCCTGAAGCCCACAATGGCGCCGCTATGCTGGCTTTCCATTTCGAGCGCACCTTCCACCAGTTCCTTGCCGCGCCACACGTCGGTGGAGGCAAAGGGCTTGTCGAACACGATCACGAAATAGAGGCGGAAATTGGAAGGCAACGGGCCGCGCGCATAACGCGTGCTGTAGCCAATCACCTTGCGCTGATCGGGAAGGATCTTGACGTAGGAGCCTTTATCGAAGGCGTCTACCACCACATAGCTCTTGTCGGATTCCGGGAAGGTGAAGCGGAACTGGGCAGCGCGTTCCGTTGGCGTGAGTTCTGCGGTGACGTTGGCGTCCGCCAGGTAGACACTGTAATAGTACGGTTTGGACGTTTCTGCCTTGTGCGAGAACACGCTGGCGCGCTCGTCTTCCATGAAGCGCTTGGCCCCGACCACGGGCATGACGGAGAACTGGCCGTAGTCGTTCATCCATGGCGATGGCTGGTGCGTCTGTTTCAGGCCCCGCAGCTTGTCGGCCTCGTACTGGTATGTCCAGCCGTTGCCCATCTTGCCGGTTTGCGGAGTCCAGAGGTTCATGCCCCACGGGACGGCGATGGCGGGATAGGTATTCCCGTTCGACATTTCCGGCTTGCTGGAAGTGCCCATCAACGGATTGACCCACTCGACCGGGTCGCTGATCTTGCCGACGAATTGTGCCGCTGCAGGAGCCGTCGCGCATGCGAGGGCCAGGGTCAATGCGAATGTCTTCATTGCAGGTATCCAGTCTGGCTGTATGGGCGGGCGCTGCGTTCGCGGCCCCAGTCTTTGTTCGGCTCCGCCTGCATGCGGAATACGAGCTCGCCGCCGGCAGTGATGTCCTCATGGCGCAGGAAGGTGCGCGCCAGCGGCCTGCCGTTCAGGGTCACGCTGCCGACGTAGGCGTTGGCAGCGCCCAGGCCCTCGACACGGATCGTGAAGCGCTTCCCGTTCGGCAGGTTCAGTACTGCTTTGTCCACGAACGGACGGCCGATCACGTATTCATTGCTGCCCGGCGCCACCGGGTAGAAGCCCAGCGCAGTGAACGTCAGCCAGGCCGACATCTGCCCCAGGTCGTCATTGCCGGCCAGTCCGTCCGGCTTGTTGTGGTACTGGCTGGCGACGATCTGCGTCAACCGCGCCTGGGTCTTCCAGGGAGCGCCCGCGAAGTTGTACAGGTAGGCCACGTGGTGCGACGGCTCGTTGCCGTGCGCGTAGTGCCCGATCAGGCCGGAAATGTCTTCCATATGGGCGTAGACGTTGTCGTCGACCTTGGCGTCGAACACCTGGTCAATCTTCGACTGCAGCCCGGCGTCGCCGCCCAGCATGCCGACCAGGCCCGCGTTATCGTGCGGCATATACCAGGAGTATTGCCAGGCGCTGCCCTCGGTGTAATCGCTGCCGAAGTTCGATTGCACCGGATTGAATGGCTCGCGGAATTCGCCGGTCGACTTGCGGGCGCGGACAAAGCCTGTTTTGGTGTCGAACACATTGCGGTAGTTCTGCGCACGCTGGTAGAAGCGCGTAGCCACGTCCTTCTTGCCCATCTTCTCGGCCATGCGCGCGATGGTCCAGTCGTCGAAAGCGTATTCGACCGTTTTGGAGGCAGCTTCCGGTTCCAGGTCGATCGGCACATAACCCAGCTTCTTGTAGTGTTCAAGGCCGCCGTAGGGGCCATAGTCGGCGCTGGCGACCATGGCGGCCAGCGCTTCTTCGGCATTAATGCCCTTGATGCCCTTCATGTAGGCATCGGCAATTACCGGCACTGCGTGGTAGCCGATCATGCACCAGGTCTCCAGGCCATGGAAAGCCCATACCGGCAGGATGCCGTGCGGGCTATGCTGGCGCGATGCCACCAGCGAGTTCACGAAGTCGGCATTGCGCTGTTCCGGCTGCACCAGCGTGAGCAAGGGATGCAGGGCACGGTAGGTGTCCCACAGCGAGAACGTCGAGTGGTAGCGGAAGCCTTTGGCCTGGTGCACCTGGTTGTCCGGGCCGCGATACTTGCCGTCGCGGTCCATGAACAAGCCCGGCGCCAGCATGGCGTGATACAGGCTCGTATAGACCATGCTGCGCATCTCGGCCGGCGCTTCGATGGCGACGGCGGACAGCGCCTCGTTCCAGGCGGTGCTTGCACGCTGGCGCTCCGCATCGAAGTCCCAGCCCGGCATTTCCTCCAGGTTGGCCAGCGCTCCATCTTCGCTGACGCCGGACAGCGCGACCTTAACCAGCAGCGTGCCGTCATCCGGCGCGCCGAAATCGAGGGCGGCCACCAGTGCCTTGCCTTCCACCTGCACCTTGTCGGCCGGCGTCTTGCCAGGGCCTGCAAAGCCCTTGTATTCAACACCCTCCTCGCGGTTGAGCAGGGTGTGGCCGGCGATGGGGCGCGATAGCTTCATGGCGAAGTAAACCTGGCGGCCGGGCGCCCAGCCGCGCGTAATGCGCATGCCGGTAATGGTTGTGCTGTCGCGCAGGCGCAGCGATGACCACAGGTTCTTGCCGGCGTAATCGTAAATGCTCTGGCGCAGGTCGAGGATCAGCTTCGCCTGCGCGCCCTTGGCGTAGCGATAGCGGTGCAGGCCTACCCGCTCGCTGGCGGTCAGTTCAACATCGACGTCGTGGTCCTGCAGGCGCACCGCGTAATAGCCTGGTTCCGCACGCTCGTCTTCGTGGCGGAAGCGGGAACGGTAGCCGCTGAACGGGCGCTCCGGATAACCCGGTTCGAGCTTGGTGTCGCCGCTGTAGGGCATCAGCAGGATATCGCCCAGGTCCGAGTGCCCGCTGCCCGAGAAATGGGTGTGGGAGAAGCCGAGGATGGAATTGTCCTCGTAACGGTAGCCGGCCGCCCATGGATAGCTTTGGCGGAAATGCCGCACCTGGGTATCCGGGCTCAGTTGCACCATGCCGAAGGGTCGGCTGGCGCCGGGGAAGGTGTGGCCGTCGCCGCCTGTGCCGATAAACACGTTGACGGCGGCAGCCGGACTGCCCGCCGGCGCCGCTTGGGCAGCAGCGGCCAGCAGTGTTGCAGTAAACAGCGCCACGAAAGGTCGGATACCCATGGTGTCTCCTTTTATGATGCTGCTTTTATACCTTTACCCGATCTTTCCTCGCAATCGAAAGTGACAGAAACGGCGAAGTTTCAGGAAGTTTAGTAAACAAGGCCTGTGCGGTACACCGGATACAGATTGTGGCGCTCGTCCCAGGTGGCGTGGCGGCGGGCGAAGAAGTCCAGGCGGGCACGCGGGTTCCTGGCGAAGGCCGGGTCGCTTTCCAGCTTGGCCTTGAAGGCTGCGGCCAGCGCAGGATCTGCCGCCATCATCTCGCGCGCCACTTCCTCGGCCACGTATTCCTCCATGTATTCGCGGCGCTCTGCAAAGATGTTGAAGTAGCCCCAGGCCGCCAGCGAGTCGGCGCCGGCCGGTTCCAGCATCGTCATGACCAGGCGGGATTTCGGCTGTGCGATCGGCACGAACAGGGCGCCCTTGCCGACTTCTCGCTGCTCGGTTTTCCAGGCGCCCTTCCAGCTCGCAAGCTGATGGCCTTCGAAGGAGCCGGCTGTCAGCTTGGCTTCGTCGGCGCGGAAGGCTTCAACCGGCACGTTGCCCGGCGCCTGCTCCAGGCGCTTGTAGCTGATGCCATGCACTTTCAGCTTGGCTTCGACCAGCGCAGCCTGCGCTGCAGGCACCAGGTAGCCGCCAGCCGGAGCCTTGGCGACTACATCCGGCACCACTTCGTCGCGCAGCGGCACGGTCCATTTTTGCGGTTTGGATTCGTCATACCTGGTCCACACGCCGCCCGAGACGTCCGACGGCGTGCGGGTGTACTCGTAGCCGGGGAAGTCGATCATCTCGGTACGTTCGGTGGTCTTGTAGCTGAGCGGCATGTCGGCCAGCCTGGTGGCGCGCACATCGGCTTCCGCAGCGGCTTTGGCCCACGCTGCGCCATGCTGCGCAAACTGCTCCATCAGGGAGATGATGGTGTTGCGGGTGACCTTCACGCGGTGCGGGTAGTCGCGCCACGAATGAGTTTCCACCAGCATGGCGAAGCGGTTACGCAGCGGGAAGTAGCCGGTTGAGAAGCGCGGCGTGGACATGCTGTCGACGAAGCCCGAATCCGGCTGGTCGGTCTTGTCGAAGGAGATGTAGAAATGGCGTGGATCGGAACCCTGCTTGCGCAGGTCGGCCATGACGTTGTCGCGCAGCTCCTTGCCCAGCGGGAGCAGCGCCGCATCGCCGCCGTGCACCGGCTCGACCTGGATCGATACGTCCGGCTGGAACTTGGCGCCATCGGTCACGTGCAGGTCGATATAAGCCAGCGGGTCCCATTCGTTGACCAGCTTGAGCATGGCCTGCATTTCAGGTGCGTCGGCCTTCACGTAATCGCGATTAAGGTTGTAGTTCTGGGCGGTGACGCGCCAGCCCATTTCCACCGGGCCGCGCTGGTTGGGACGGTTGTTCTTGCCGAAGCGCTCGTGGCCATCGACGTTGAAGACGGGGATGAACAGGACCACCTGCTTGTCCAGCGCACCGGCGGCAGCCTTGCCGTCCAGCGCTTCGCGCAGGGCCCAGAAACCGGCATCCTTGCCGTCGATCTCGCCGGCGTGAATGCCGCCCTGCACCAGCAGTACCGGCAGCTTGCGCTGCCTTGCCGCAGCGGCGGTCAGGGCGCCGCTGCGCGACACGGCCAGCGCCAGCATCGGACGGCCTTCCGGCGTCTCGCCGAACGAAAAGCAGCGCACCGCTTTCGGATAGGCCTTCTGGTAGCCGGCGCACAGGCGCTGCACTTCGTCATAGCGGCCGGTGGCCTGGTAGCCGGAGCGTTCGGCGACGGTGCTGAGGTCGGGCGCGGCATGCGCCAGCGGGAATGCGGCAAACAGGGAAAGCAGTACGGCAGGACGAATCATCAAAATGCTCCGGCGGTTGTTGGAAAACGCCGGAGCATTATAGTGCGCTTCAGGAACGCAGGTATGGGCGCTCGGGCGCGAACAGCACCAGGCGCGCAGTCTTGCGCCAGCGGGCCGGTGCGCCGTCGCCCGCCGCCACAACGCCAGCAGCAAAGGCCAGCGCCCGGGCTTCCATCGGCATGGCTCCCAACTCCAGTTCTGCCTCCTGGTACTTGCCAGCCTTGGCCGCCTCGATGAATCGGCGCAGGCGCGGCGCATACTCACGCATCGAACTCGCCTGGGCCCAGTACGCCTCCGTATCGCGGCCATGCCGCAGCGCCAACGCAGCCCCGACCAGCAAGGTCACCTGGTCGATACCGCTGGTCATCGGCTCCTCCAGCGCGGCCTGCACCTGGGCCGCGCTGGCGCCGTCCGAAGCACCGACCAGCCGGCGCATGCGCGCTGCTTGTGCTGGATCGCCCTTCGACGCCTCCAGCGCCTTGCCAAGGTCACCGCGCGCGAGGGCGCCATATGGTTCGTCCCGGGAACGTTCGGCCTGCGCCATGGCGGCGGCGCGCGAGCCTTCCCGCAAGGGGCGCTGCTTGACCTCGCCGTCCAGCAGCCGCTGCAAACGTTCCAATTGCAGCTCCAGCTCGGCGTTCTCGTATGGCAGTTTCCCCTGCACCTGACGCAGCGGCTCCAGCGCTTCGTTCCACACCCCGCGATCGAGCAAGCTGCGCGCATGCAGATAAGCCAGCCAGGCGTTGCCGGGGAAGCGTGCGCGTGCTGCCGCGATCTCCTCCGGGCTGGCAGAATGGCCGCAACGTAAGGCCAGGTAGAACCGGTCGCTGTCGTCCGGGCGCGCTTTCGAGCGCTCGCGTGCAGCCGCGCAGATCTCAGGCGATTCGTTGGCAACGTCCTGTTCCGCACGGCGAAGCTGGACGTTTTCCGGATCTTCCTTCAGGCGCTGTACCAGCACGTCGCCCGCACCGCCTTCATGCGCCATGGTCAACCACGTGTAGGTTGATGGCGCCTTGATGTTATCCCAGCGTGCATGGGCCAGGACCATTGCCTTGCGCTGCGCGTCATCTTTCACCAGCCCCGATTGCGACTCCGGCTCCATGCCCGATGCTGCGAACAATACCGTGCGCCATTTCTTGCCCTTGCTGCTGACCGATTTTGGCGGTTCTTCGAACAGCACGTCGGCATCGGCATCGAACCAGCGCGGCGCGCCAAGTACCGTGTTCCGGTCTTCGCCCGATCCGCCATAATGGACGATAGCTGTCGCCATCACGGCGCCGCCGGCAATGTTGTACACCGATTGCTGCGCGCCGTCGGCCGGCTGGAACGCTTCCAGCAAGCGGCCGTCGGGCATATGGGCTTCGACCGAGTGCTGCTCGTCCGGGCTCGCATCGACCTTGGCGTGCTGGCCCGGATCGACCAGCCTGGAATTGCCGTCGATCGTCACACGCACTGGCGTGGCCAGGCCGTTGTAGACCAGGGCCGTCGAGGTGCCGAGCGCCATGCCCATGCCCAGCACGCTGACCACGATGCCGCCCGCGACTGCCAGCCGCGCGCCGCCGGCAAACCAGCCGTCCGCACGCTGGAAACGCGACCACCAGTCCAGCGAGGTCTGGAGCTTGCGCTCGCGGCCTGCCAGCAGCACGCTGTACTCCTTCGGCACGGCGCATGGCGCCGGGGCAGGCGCCACCGGCGTGCCGCTGCGCGCATGGCTGGCAATCAGCGTTTCGCTGACCAGCATTTGCTCCAGCACTGCAGCGCGCAACGCGCCCAGCCAGTTGCTGGTATGCGAAGTCCAGTTGGCGGCAGCCTGCAGCCAGTCATTGATGTTGTCGCGTGAAACCGGCGGCAGCGTGAATTTCTGCAGCGTGACTTGCCAGCTCTCCTTGATTTCCAGGCGCTCCATCAACTGGGGATCGAGCTGCACCGCGCCATTGCCGCGATATGTTTCATCCAGCAGTACGTACAAGCTGCTGCAATCGGCAATCAGGCGGCGGATATTGCTTTCACTCTGGCGCGCCACGGCTGTCACCACGGCGCGGGTGTTCAGCACCAGGCCCCAGGCATCGCGCAGGTTGGCGGCAGCATGTTCGGCGTAATGCAGCACGTCGAGCAAGCTGTCCAGGTAGGCCGGCCAGCCTTCGCCCAATTTGACGGCCGCCGCATAATGCCACGCGCGCACAGTCGCATCGTGGCGGCGCAGCTTCTCTTCCAGTTGGGCGATGCGTTCATCGGTGCGCGCCAACGCCGCAGGCAACTGGTTCACGCGGTATTCTTCGCCGCCCAGCTGCACGCGGTTGCCCTGGACCTTGGCATGGCCTTTGATCACGGCCGACAACTGCGCACGCTCTTCCTGCAGCTGGCGCAACTGGCGCACGTCGTCCTTGAGCGAGACCGGGTACAGTGCGCTGGCTTCGGCAGCAGGTTGCGCATCGCGGGCAGCGCGCAGTTCCTCGGCCTGTGCGGCATGGCGCGTCAGCGAGCGGCCGAAATATACGCCGCAGTAGCGGCTCTGGAAATGCTCGCGGCGATATTCCTTTGCCAGGCGTTTCAGGCTCTCTTCCAGTTCGACCGGCGTTGCCTCCCCTTCCTGCCCTTCGAGCAAATGGGCCGTCATGCGCTTGCGCAGGCCGGCTGGATCGTCGAACAGCGACCATGCGTTGGACTGGTCAATGGCCGCCGCCACGTAGCGCCGTTTTGCATTCTCTTCGCGCTCGTGGTTCAGCGGGTGGGTTTGCCACATGCGCGGCGGTTGCGCCAGTTCGGCCTTGAACACGCGGTGCTGCTCCGGCTGCTGCGCCGGCAGCGGCGGCACCTTGCCGTAGAACGGGTCGTCCAGGATGCCGGACATGCGGGCCGTCACGTGGTTTTGCACGGCATACGCGTCAACGGTGGCGCGGCCGGACCCGTATTCGCCGAACACGAAACCGACAGTGCGCTCCCAGGCATCGTCCGCCGCGCCCAGGCGATGCAGCGCGTGGATCAGCGCATCGCTGCCGGTCAGGGACACGGCCACCAGGTCGGCCTGCATCTCCATTTCGCGCGACAGGGCCCTTTGCATCAACACCACCAGCCGGAAGGCTTGCTCCACCAGCGAGCGCAGCGACCAGACGATAATCTGCAACACCCAGGCCACCAGGCGCAGGCGGATATCCAGCCGCCCTATGCCTTCGATAAAGTCGTCCAGCTTGTCGCGGCGCGCCACCATCTCCTGCACGACTTGCTGGGCCACGTAGGCCCAACGGCCCACGGCCATCGAGCGTTGCGCGAAGTGGCCGAATTCGTGCGCCAGCACGGCGCGCAGCTCGCCCAGCGGCATGGCGTTCACCAGCGGCAGGCCGATTTCCAGGTTCTTCTTCGACGGGAAAATCAGGTTGAGCAGCGACAGGTCGTAGAACACTGCGGCGTTGACGCGGTTGGACAGGAAGACACGATGCGGACGCGGCGCGCCGGCCGAATCGGCCAGCTCCATCAGGTAATTGAACAGGCGGGGCTGCTCTTCGCGCTTGACCTCCACCATGCCGGGCGACATTGCGTGGCGCACGGCAAAGATTGCCTTCAGCATGACGATTGCCAGCAATATAGCCACGATGGCGGCGCACCAGTTGGCGAAACCATTGCCGCCATGCTGGCTGGAATGGATCAGGCGCCAGGCGCTGAACAGGAACCAGCCTGCCAGGCCGAAATACAGCAGCACAAAAACCAGCAAGCCGGCAACGGCCAGGCGCGCGCTGCGCTGGTATGCGGCGGTGGGACGGGTCAGCTCGGCCAGCACGGCCGCCTGCGATGGGTTGGCGGTGTCGATGATGCACTCCATAGAATTATTGCATCCAACGATTCTATGGAGTAACTATTTGATTGTAAATATTCCAATCAATATTTACAACAGATTAAGAGCCGAAATGGTAATTCAGCTCGAGCCAGAGCTGGCGGCCCGCCGGGCTGTAATTGCCGACCGGGTAGTAAGGCCAGCCGCCGCTGTCGTCATGCTTGATGCGGTTGAACAGGTTGTTCACGGCCAGCGACACCGTGGTGCGCTGGTTGACCTTGAGCACCGAACTGGCGTTGACCAGGGTGGTCGGCGTCAGCCAGGCGTCGCCGGCGGCGTTGGGCACCTTGCCGTAACGCTGCAGGAACAGGGTGTTCGACCAGGCGCCGGCATTCCAGGCCAGGCTGGCGTTCAGCTTGTCGCGCCAGTCGTTGTTGCCCAGGTCGTCCTTGTCGTTGTTCAGCGGGTCGCCGGCGAACTGGCGCGACTCCTGCTTCAGGGTCTTCGAATAATTCACCCTGGTGATGAAATTGCCGTAGGCCGCAGTGCGCAGGACGTAGCGGGCCGACAGGTCGATGCCGCTGACTTTGGTCGATGCCGCGTTGATCGGGTTGACCAGGATTTGCCTGATCTCGCCCGGCTTGTTCAGCGCATTGTCGGCATAGCGCACGATGCGGCGGATCGCGTCGGCGCAGGTGGGCGAAGCCAGGTCGCCCTTGATGCGGCAATTGGCTTCGTCGCGCAGCAGCTTGTCGGCGCTCAGGTTGGTCACCAGGTCGTCGATGCGGATCTTCCAGTAGTCCAGCGTGACGTCGAAGTCAGCGCTTGGCGACCACACTGCGCCCAGGCCGGCGGAACGGCCTTTTTCAGAGCGCAGGTCCTTGCTGCCGGTCTGCACATAATCGGCTCCCGGCGAGTAGTTTGCAAAGTCGCAGTCCGCCACTGGCTGTCCGGTTTTGGCGCAGCGGTAATAATCGGTAGTGGACGAATAGTAGCCGGTACCGCGCGCCTTGTAGATGTAGTTCATGTCCGGCGCGCGGAAGCTGGTGGCGACATTCCCGCGCAGCAGGAACTGCGAAGCCGGGCGCCATTCCAGGCCGCCGTTGTAAGTGAACTTGCCATCGCCACGGCCGGCGAAGGAGTAATGGTCGTAGCGGCCGGCCAGGGTGCCGTCCAGCGTCTTCACGATCGGGATGCTGGCCTCGGCGCCGACAGCGTAGCGCTTGCGGGTGCCGGCAGTCACGTCGGACGACGCCAGGGTGTTGAAGTAGCCCTGGTTGATGCGCGGGTCAGGCACGTTGGAAAATCCCTGCTTGCCCAGCTCCGCCACAGTGGCCACCTTGACCGGGCCAGCCGGCAGCGTGAAGGCTTCGCCGTTGGCGGTCAGGCTCAGGGTATTGGTCCAGGACTTGTCGTCGCTGACCGATTCGCCGGTGATGGAGTTGAATTCGCCCGGCGTCAGGCGTGTCGCCAGGCGCGCCGGATCCGGGGCAAAAATCGCGACGCCGCTGGCATTCACGCCCAGTTGCGGGCCGAGGAAGAAGTTGTCGATATTGGCCAGCGCGCGCTGGGTATGGTTCTGGCTCTTGTACTGCGAGGCCGTGTAGCCGGCTTCGTAGTTCCACGAGGTGTTCGGGATCTGGCCGCGCAGGCCGAGCGACAGCGATGCAGCCTGGTCGTCCCAGCGTCGGTTGTACCGCCCCACCCCGCCCATTTCTTCGGGCGAGATGTAGCGGCTCCACGCTTCATAGCGGCTGGTGTTCCGGTTCCAGAAATAGCTGTCGGTAGCCGAGCGCGACGTCCACGAAGGTCCCCGCGTATTGTTGCTGCTGCGGTTGTTGCCGTACAGCGCTTCCGCAAAGAGGGTGGTGGTGTCGGACAGCTCGTAATTGGCACTGCCGAACAGGTTCTGGCTGCTGTTCTTCGTTTGCGTGGTCCAGTAAGTCGGGCCGACTTTCGGACTGGCGCAATAGCTGCCCGCCTTGGCCGTGTATTTGACGGTGCTGCCGCCGAACAGGTCGGCGATATCTGCGCAGGTATTGCCCGGGTCGACGTACTTGCCGGTACTGACGTTCTTGCGCGCCAGGACGGAAGTCGGCGCCACGCCGGTCTTGCTGGCCATGAAGTCGCGGTCTGCACTCCACAGCGGATCACGCTCCAGCAACTCCACGCTGAACAGGGTGTTCAATTTGTCGAAGCTCTGGCCGCCGGTGAACTGCAGGCGCTTGTCGCCGCCGCCGCCGCGCGTGGTGGTGCCGGCCTTGAGGTTGATGTCGTAACCGTTGGCCTGCTTCTTCAGGATGATGTTGACCACGCCGGCAATCGCATCCGAGCCGTAGACGGCCGATGCGCCGCCGCTCAGGATCTCGATGCGCTCCACCACGCTCGACGGAATGTTGGCCAGGTTGGTGAAGTTGACCGTGCCTTCGTACGCAATCGGGAAGTCGGCCATGCGGCGGCCGTTCAAGAGCACCAGCGTATGGTTCGGGCCCAGGCCGCGCAAGCTGATGGCGTTGGCCGACGGCGTGAAGGTATTGCCGTAATCCGCGCCCTGCACGAAGCCGCTGTTCTGCGACTGGTTGGTCAGCGCGTCAAAGACGTTCTTGTAGCCTTGTTTGGTGATGTCGTCGCCGGTGATGACGGTAACTGCCGATGGGCCTTCCAGGCTGGCACGCGGGATGCGCGAACCGGTGATCACGACGGCTGCCTGCGTTGCTGCTTCCTGTGCCTGGGCAAAGCCAGCCAGCAAAACGAAAGCGCCCGCCGCCAGCGGTTTCAATTTGAATTTTGTCTGCATTGAAGTGGTCCTCTTATGGAGAGGCGCCACCTTATCAAGGCCGGTTTTATTACTGAACGAATGATTTTGCAGATGCTTATGAAAAAAGCCGGGGACTAGCCCCGGCTTTCCTGGCGTGCCTGGAATCAGGCTGCGTGCGTTACGGCTGCAGGCTTGCTGAATTCAGCCAGCAGCGACGCTTCTTTCTGCTTGGCCGCTTTCAGGTGGCGCTCCTTGACGTGGCCGTAGCCGCGGATGTCTTCAGGGATGCGCGCGATAGCGACCGCGGTTGCCAGGTTGTCGGCGGTCAGCTTGCCCAGCAGGCCTTCCACCGTCTTGCGGTATTCGCCGATCAGGGCGCGCTCCATCTTGCGCTCCGCGGTGTAGCCGAACACGTCCAGGGCGGTGCCGCGCAGGCCCTTGAACTTGGCCAGCACGCCGAAGGCTTTCAGCATCCATGGACCGAATTCCTGCTTGACCAGGTGGCCTTCCTTGTCCTTCTTCGCCAACAGCGGAGGGGCCAGGTGGAATTTCACCTTGTAGTCGCCTTCGAACATATTGGCGATCTTTTCGCGGAAGGCCGGGTCGCTGTGCAGGCGCGCCACTTCGTACTCGTCCTTGTAGGCCATCAGCTTGTAGAAGTAGCGGGCCACGGCTTCGGTCAGCTTCTTCGAGCCCAGGGCGCCTTCCGCTGCCTGTACCTGCGCCACGAAGTCGCTGTACTGCTTGGCGTACGCGGCGTCCTGGTAAGCGGTCAGCAGTTCCACGCGCTTGGCGATGATCTCTTCCAGCGTCTGGGTGCGCTTGAATTCGATCACGGTTGCCGGGGTGGCCAGCTTGGTCACGGCGGCAGTGTCGTGCGCGCAGTAGCGGCCCCAGTTGAAGGCTGCCTTGTTGAACGGCACGGATACGCCATTCAATTCGATCGCCTTCATCAGTGCGGCTTCCGACAGCGGCACATGGCCCTTCTGGAAGGAGTAGCCCAGCATGAACATATTGGTGGCGATCGAGTCGCCCATCAGCGCGGTTGCGATCTTGCCGGCGTCGACGAAGTCCACGTTGGCGTCGCCGCAGGCGCGCTTGATCTCTGCTTGTGAAGAAGTGCCCGGGAACTGCCAGTCGGGGTTCTTCACGAAGGCTGCAGTGGTGGCGCCGGTCGAGTTGATGGCAGCGTAAGTGCGGCCTTCGCCCATGCGCGACAGCGCGTCTTTCGATGCGGTCACGATCTGGTCGCAGCCGATCACCAGGTCGGCACTGCCGGTGCCCACGCGGGTCGAGTGCAGGTCGGCCTGCTTGTCGGCCAGGCGCACGTGCGACATCACCGGGCCGCCCTTCTGGGCCAGGCCGGACATGTCCAGCACGATGGCGCCCTTGCCTTCAACGTGTGCCGCCACGGCCAGGATCTGGCCCACGGTCACCACGCCGGTGCCGCCGATACCGGTGATCAAGATGCCGTACGGGTTCGCGGTCGAAGGAATCACAGGTGCCGGCAGTGCCGGTACTTCGCCGCCGCCTGCAGCTGCAGCTTTCTTCGGCTTTTTCAGGCCGCCGCCTTCCACCGTCACGAAGGATGGGCAGAAGCCGTTCACGCAGGAGAAGTCCTTGTTGCAGCTGGACTGGTTGATCTGGCGCTTGCGGCCCAGTTCAGTTTCCAGCGGCTCCACGGACAGGCAGTTGGACTGCACGGAGCAGTCGCCGCAGCCTTCGCAGACGGCTTCGTTGATCACGGCGCGCTTGGCCGGGTCAGGGTATTCGCCTTTCTTGCGGCGGCGGCGCTTCTCGGAAGCGCAGGTCTGGTCGTAGATCATGGCCGATACGCCAGGCTTGTCGCGCAGTTCCTTCTGCACGTCCATCAGCTCGGAGCGATGGCGCACGGTGACGCCCGGCGCCCAGTTGTAATCGTCCGGATATTTCTCAGGATCGTCGGTGACCACGATGATCGGGGTCACGCCTTCCGCTGCGATCTGGCGCGAAATCATGCCAGGGTCCAGCGGGCCGTCGACGTTCTGGCCGCCGGTCATCGCCACGGCGTCGTTATAGAGGATCTTGTAGGTGATGTTCACCTTCGCCGCCACGGCGGCGCGGATCGCCAGGATGCCGGAGTGGAAGTAGGTGCCGTCGCCCAGGTTGGTGAAGACGTGCTTCTCGTTGGTGAACGGCGCCTGGCCGACCCAGGTCACGCCTTCCGCGCCCATGTGGGTGAAGGTGGACGTTTCGCGGTCCATCCACAGCACCATGTAGTGGCAGCCGATACCCGCCATGGCGCGCGAACCTTCCGGCACCTTGGTCGAGGAGTTGTGCGGGCAGCCGGAGCAGAAGTAAGGAATGCGGTCGGTTTCCGGATTGGCCTTGGCCGGCAGGTTTTTCAGCGCGGCTTCCTTGGCTTCCAGGAAGGCGATGCGTTCTTTCACGCGCGCCGCAACCGGATGGTCCTTGCAATAGTGCTCGATGCGGGAAGCGATGGCGCGTGCGATCTGGGCCGGGTTCAGCTCATAGGTCGCAGGCAGCAGCCAGTCGCCGTGGCCGGTCTTGCCCTTGTTGCTCCACTCGCCGGTGTCGTCGAACTTGCCGACCACGCGTGGACGCTCGCCGTCCGGCAGGTTGTACAGCTCTTCCTTCAGCGCGTATTCCAGGATCTGGCGCTTTTCTTCCACCACCAGGATCTCGTCCAGGCCCTTGGCGAATTCGTGCACGCCGTCCGCTTCCAGCGGCCAGGTCATGCCGATCTTGTACAGGCGGATGCCGATATCGGCAGCGGCTTGTTCGTCGATGCCCAGGTCGGCCAGCGCCTGGCGGGTGTCCAGGTAGGACTTGCCGGCGGTGATGATGCCGATCTTCGGCTTCGGCGCATCCCAGATGATCTTGTTCAGCTTATTGGCGCGGCAGTAGGCCAGCGCGGCGTACCACTTGTAGCTGTTCATGCGGACTTCCATGTCCAGCACGGTGTCCGGCCAGCGGATATTCAGGCCGCCCGCTGGCAGCTCGAAGTCTTCCGGCATCTTGATCTGCACGCGGTCCGGGTCGAAGTCGACCACGGCGCCCGACTCGATGATGTCGGTTACGCACTTCATCGACACCCACAGGCCGGTGTAGCGGCTCATTGCCCAAGCGTGCAGGCCGTAGTCGATGTATTCCTGCACCGAGGCCGGGTACAGCACTGGAATGCCGCAGGCGTTCAGGATGTGGTCCGACTGGTGGGCGGTGGAAGACGATTTTGCAGCGTGGTCGTCGCCGGCCAGCACCAGCACGCCGCCGTGTTTGGAAGAGCCGGCGTTGTTGGCGTGCTTGAACACGTCGCCGCAACGGTCGACGCCCGGGCCTTTGCCGTACCACATGGCAAACACGCCGTCGTACTTGGCGTCTTCGAACAGGTTGGTCTGCTGGGTGCCCCAGACGGCAGTCGCCGCCAGGTCTTCGTTCATGCCCGGGTGGAATTTGACGTGGTGCGCGTCGAGGTGCTTCTTGGCCTTCATCGCGGTCTGGTCGACCGAGGTAACTGGCGAACCGCGATAGCCGGTGATGTAGCCGGCGGTATTCAGGCCGGCTTTCAGGTCGCGTTCACGTTGCAGCATCGGCAGGCGGATCAGGGCTTGCGTGCCGGTCATGAAGGCGCGGCCGCGCTCCAGGGTCCACTTGTCGTCGAGGGTGATGTCGTGCGCGGGCGATAGCTCGCCGCTCTTGACGGGTGCGTTCATCAGGTGTGTCTCCAAAAACTTCTTCAAGTTGTGAGCGGCGCCCTGTTCTTATTTGCGGGGCTGCCGGAATTCTTTTAAACCCGGTAAACCTGGGTCAGACCCAAGGGTCTGACCCTCGGACTGCGGCAGTTGCGGACTGGGGTCTGACCCTTGGGTCTGACCCCGCCCTGCCGGGTTTAAGCGGCCGACTTCGAAGGATCGTCCAGCACCCCGCGGCGGATCTGGTCCAGCTCAATCGACTCGAACAGCGCGCGGAAGTTACCCTCGCCAAAGCCCTGGTCGCCCTTGCGCTGGATGATCTCGAAGAAGATCGGTCCAATCACGTTCTGGGTGAAGATCTGCAGCAGCAGTTCGCGTTCGGTTTCGTTCGAATGTCCGTCGATCAGGATGCGCAGGCGGCGCAGTTCCTCAACGTTCTCGCCATGGCCAGGCAGGCGGCGATTCACCAGCTCGTAGTAGGTCTCGATCGTGTCCTGGAACACGATGCCCTGGTCGCGCAGGCCCTGCACCGAGTCGTAAATGCCGTCGGTACCCAGCGCAATGTGCTGGATGCCTTCGCCGTGATACTCGTTCAGGTACTCGGCGATCTGCGACTTGTCGTCCGACGATTCATTGATCGGGATGCGGATCTTGCCGCAAGGCGAAGTCATGGCCTTCGACTTCAGGCCGGTCAGCTTGCCTTCGATATCGAAGTAGCGCACTTCGCGGAAGTTGAACAGGCGCTCGTAGAAGTCCGCCCATTCCTTCATGCGGCCACGATGCACGTTGTGAGTCAGGTGGTCGATATAGGTCAGGCCATTGCCGACCGGGTTGGCTTCGGCGCCTGGGATGGCCACGAAGTCCGCGTCGTAAATCGAAATGTCGCCGATGGCGCCGGTCGGCTTGCCGTCAGCCGAATTCTTGCCGCGCCAGCGGTCAACCAGGTACAGCAGGGAGTCGCCTACGCCCTTGATGGCAGGGATGTTCAGCTCCATCGGGCCGGTTTTGTTGTCAAAACCCCACGCGCCAAGTTCCAGTGCGCGCTTGTATGCGAAGGCCGCGTCGTCCACGCGGATCGCGATGGCGCACACGGACGGGCCGTGCTGGCGGGCGAAGCGCTGGGCGAAGGAATCCTGCTCGGCGTTGATGATGAAATTGATGTCGCCCTGGCGGTACAGGGTCACGTCCTTGTGGCGGTGACGGGCGATAGCGGTGAAGCCCATGTTTTCGAACAGCTTGCCCAGGGCTTTTGGATCGGGTGCCGCGAACTCGACGAACTCGAAGCCGTCGGTGCGCATGGGGTTTTCCCAGGGGGTGAATTTCATGGTGCGTCTCCCTATTAGAATTGCGCACAGTATAGTCCCCTGCATGCGACATTTAATTGCAAACATTTCCCAACATTGATTAGATTGAGCAATAATATTGCGAGAACATCGACTGAAAGAGGAATTTATGACCAAGATTGCGCTGGATAAAACGGATCGCAAGATCTTGTCCATCTTGCAAACCGACGGCAGGCTGTCCAACCAGGACGTCGCGGAGCAGGTCAATCTGTCCCCTTCGCCCTGCCTGCGCCGCATCAAGCGCCTGGAAGAGGAAGGCGTGATCCGCCAGTACGTGGCGCTGCTGGACCCGGACAAGATCGGACTTGGCCTGCTGGCTTACGTCAATGTGCGGCTCGAGAAGCACAGCGACGCCGCCGCCCATAGCAACGCGCGCGCCCTGGGCGTGAACCCGACCGGTACTTCGCCGCGCGCCGACTTCGCGGTGGCGGTCGAACAGTGGCCGGAAGTGGTGGCCTGCTACGCCATGACCGGTGAAATGGATTACCTGCTGCGCGTGCACGTGGAAGACATGGACCACTTCTCGCGCTTCATGATGGCGACGCTGCTGCGCCACCCGGCCGTGCTGGACGTGAAATCCTCTTTCGCCCTGCAGCGCATAAAGGACACCACCGCCCTGCCGCTCGTATGAAGAAATTTGCTGTCGCCCTGTTCGCCGCCGCGTGCTGCGCGGCCGCCTGCGCTTCGGCAAAGGCTCACGATTTTGCCCCCTACCTGGAGGCCGCCCAGCAACTGAAAACCATGCCGTCGCCGGCCCGGCTCTCCGACCCGCAAGGCGCCGCCCTGCTGGCCATCGTGGGCGACCGCCAGCGTTTCCTCGATAGTGCGCCGATCGCGCAGGATGACCTGCCTGCGCTGGCCCAGGTCTGCTCTGCCAGCATGGACCTCGAAACTTCCTATGTTGAACATGACAAGGCGGCCAAGGTCCAGGCAATCACCAAGGACGCGCATGAGCAGTCAAGCCTTTTCACGGCCACGGCAACGGTGTACGCACACAATACGGAGGAATTCCAGGACGAGATCGCACTGGCACGCTCCTTCACCTACCACTGCAAGGCGCGCTTGGCGCCGCTGATGGCAGATGCATTCCGCTTCGCCCTGGCGCCGGAAACACGCCAAGCCTGGAATCCCGATGCCCTGCGCCGCTTCCAGGACAAGCTGTTTTTCGACTTTACCGGCATCCTGACGCTGGCGCATGAGGCGCGCCTCAGGCCGGCCAATATGCAGCGCATCACGAAGGCGATGGCCGATGCCTCGCCAGTCCTGGTGGCCGCCCTGCCGCTGGCCAGGCGCAAGATGCTGCTCAGCTTCGCGGCAGCGACGCCGGCCAAAGTGTCGGGCCAGAGCGCCGACGATATCACGCAGATCCTGCGCATCATGGACGACACGAGCTGCGACAAGCTTTGCTCGCTGTAGTCCTTCTTCACTCGTGTTCGTGCTGGCGGGTCAGTGACTGCTCCAGGCGCTGGTAGTCCGCCGTAGCGCGGACTTTGGCGATCGCATTCCAGAGCGCTTCGAAACGTTTGGGGTCCTTGTCATAGGACTTGCGCCCAACCATCAGGTGGAAGTCGAAACTGGCGAAGGGCTGCTTGGCCAACACCACCCGGCCCTGGTAGCGCGGGTCTTCTTTCAGCAGGTTTTCCGCGTCGCGCCCCATCAGCACGGCAACGTCGGCGCTGCCGGCGGCCAGCAGGCGCAATCCTTCTTCCGCAGTCTTGGGCGTGTCGATCACGGTCTGGCCGCGCGCCTGCAGCATGTCCACGATGTAGTAGCCGCGCTGCGCCACAACCAGCTTGCGCGGATTGACCAGGGTCTTGCCGTCCCAGCTTGCGCCGCTGTCGACGCGCAGGTAGATGTCGACGTGGTCGCGGTACATGGCGCGTTCCGGATCCTGCGAGCCGTCTGCCTTGGTCGGCGGCCGGCTGTAGGCGCGCCGGCGCGGGTTGTCGGAGGGGCCGACCATGGCGTCGATCACGCCGGTACGGGTTTCCTCTTCACAGCGTTTCCAGGGGCGGGGGACGAAGTGGATCTGGTCGCCGGTGATTTTGGCGGCGCGATTCAGCAACTCGATATTCAGGCCCGAGCCGTCCGGCATGGTCCACGGCGCCTGCGGGATGTCCTCGTAGCAGAAGTTCAACGGCGCCCCCGCCGCCTGCGCCAGCGGTGCAGCCATGGTCACGGCGAAAGCGATGCTGCGCAGGGCAAACGGCATGGGAGCCTCCTCGACTATTCGTCCGATTTTACTCCAGGTAGCTTGTCGAACAGTTTGGTGGCGGCGCGGACGTTGGCTTTCAGCGCATAGTCGAAGGAGGCAAGCTGCTCTTCCATGGCCTCCTGCAGCACGCTGACCGGGTCGGCGGGACCGAGCTTGAGGTAGGCGTCGGCTTCCCCATAATCACGATGGATCTCCATGCCCGCCTTCTTGGCGATGTGGATCATGGTCGCGTTGGACGACAGGCAATGCATGTACAGGGTGTCGACGTCGTTGTTGCGGCAAGCGATGTTGGCACGCTCGAACAGCTTGGAGCCGATGCCCAGGCCGCGTGCCGACTTGGAAACCGATACGCCAAACTCCGCCACCTGGTCCTTTTCCGTGGCCTTGTGCTTGTCCACGTCGCGGTCGGCGAAGGCCAGGTGGCCGACCGCCACCAGCTTGAACACGCGGTTGTACACGCCGAACACCAGGTCGCGGTCGAAGTCGATGCTGTTCACGTAGCGCGTGACCTGTTCGTCGTTGACCGGGCTGCCAAAACGCAGCAGTCGGTCGCGGTGTTCCAGCGACAGGAAGTGCTTGAGCATGCGGCGGCGGTCGCGCTCGCGCAATTCCTTGACCGGCACGGTCGGCCGGTCCTTTCCGCCGAACAGCCCGCGCAGGGGATTACGGAAGAAATTAAGACTGGTCATCGCTGCCCTCCTTGGCGCCGATCGCTTCGCGTACTGCCTGCACGCGCGCCGCGCGCACCAGCTCGGGAATCTGCTGCGGCGCATCCGCCGAGCGCTGGGCGATCTCGCCGGCATTGACTGCGCGCGCAGCGTCAAGCGCCTTGGCCAGCAGCGTGCGCTGCGGGGACGGCGCCGGCTCGCCTGGCTTCGCGCACTCGGCAGCGAGCAGCATCTGCACGAAGCGCGCCGGCTTGCGGAAACCATCGCAGCGTTCGAACAGGCTGACCAGCGCGGCGGCGTCAAGCTCCAGCGCCTGGTCCACGCTGCCGCGGTCGCGCGCCGTCATCACCGCCAGGTCGCGGCATTCGGTCGGCACTTTCAGGCGCTTGCTGGCTTGCTCGACCTGCGGCACTTGCAATGCCAGGGTCAGCGCTGCGTAGCGCACCGGCAGTTCATGGTCCTGTGCGGCGGCACAGTCGATCACGGGCGCCACGGCAAGGCCGTCGCCAATCTCGGGAATGATGTGCGACAGCGCGCCGCAGTCGCGCAGCGCTTCCAGCATGCGCGAAGGCTTCTGTTCCATCAGGCCGCGCGCGATTTCCTGCCACACGCGTTCCGGCACCAGCGCATCGACCTCGCCCTCCTCCACCATGCGCTTCATCAGGGCGTTGGTTTCAGGCGCAACATGGAAATCCGGATAGCGCGAAGCAAAGCGCGCCAGGCGAAGGATGCGTACCGGGTCTTCGGCGAAGGCGTCAGACACATGGCGGAAAATCCGGTCCTTGATGTCCTGCTGGCCGTTGTAGGGGTCGACCAGCACGCCGTCGTCGCCGCGCGCAATGGCGTTGATGGTCAGGTCGCGCCGCACCAGGTCTTCTTCCAGCGTCACGTCGCTGGAAGTATGGAATACAAAGCCCTTGTAGCCGGGCGCCGTCTTGCGCTCGGTACGCGCCAGTGCATATTCTTCCTGCGTTTGCGGGTGCAGGAATACCGGGAAATCCTTGCCAACAGGGCGGAAGCCGGCCTTCACCATGTCTTCCGGCGTGGCCCCAACCACCACGTGGTCGTGGTCCTTGACGGGCAAGCCAAGCATTTCATCGCGTACCGCGCCGCCGACCACGTAAGTCTTCATCGCCATCAATCGTCCGGCATCTCCGCGTCGTGCAGTGGCGCGGTTTCGGTTTCGGCCAGGGCGCCTGCGATCCAGGCGTCGACCGCAGGATGGTTGCGCATGCGCTCGCAGTAAGCGGCCAGTGCCGGCGGCAGCACTACGCCATAGGTCTTGAAGCGGCACACGACCGGTGCGAAGAAGGCGTCGGCAATCGAGAACTCGCCGAACAGGAATTCGTTATGGCCGAAACGGCTCAGGCACTCTTCCCACATCTCGCTGATGCGGCCGATGTCGGCCTGGGTAGCCGGCGTACGGCCCTTGCCAGGATAGCTGCCCTTGATGTTCATCGACATGGTGGTGCGCAGGCTGCCGAAGGAGCTGTGCATCTCGGCGCACACCGAACGCGCCAGCGCGCGTGCAGCCACGTCGCGCGGCCACAGCGGCTTGTCGGGGAATTGTTCGGCCAGGTATTCGCAGATCGCCAGGCTGTCCCAGATCGCCATGTCGCCGGCCAGCAGCACCGGCACGCGGCCACTGGCACTGTATTTGGCGATGTTATTCGAAGTGTCCGGCTGGTCCAGCAGCACGCGTACTTCGGTGAACGGGATGTTGAAGGCTTTCATTGCAACCCACGGGCGCATCGACCACGAGGAATAGTTCTTGTTGCCGATGACCAGGGTCAGGCCAGGTTCACGCGCTGCGGCGAGGGTTTCGGCAAGTTTCGGGTCGAGTTCTGTGGTCTGCATGGTTCTCCTCTGGGTTCCTTAACGGCCGCCGTAGGCAGCTTCCTGTTGTTCCTGTTCGGTGTAGCCTTTCGGCGTGACGGTGCTGCCAAGGCGCGCTTTCAGCGACTGCGGGCGGCCGTCGAACAGCGCTGCGTAATAGGTGGCGTTGACCATCACGTTTTTCACGTAGCCGCGCGTTTCCGAGAAAGGAATCGATTCGATGAAGATGGTGCTGTCCATCGGCTTGGCCAGTTGCGTGCGCCAGGAGCGCAGGCGGCCAGGTCCGGCGTTGTAGGCGGCGGTGGCCAGCACCTGCGAGCCGTCCATGCTGCCCAGGACCATGTTCATGTAGTTCGCGCCCAGCAGGATATTGGTCTTTACGTCCGTCAGCATGCCCTGCACGAAGTCGGTCAGCCCGATCTTGCGCGCCACCCAGCGGCCGGTGGAAGGCATCACCTGCATCAGGCCCGAGGCGCCGACCGAGGATTGCGCATCCATCACGAAGCGCGATTCCTGGCGGATCAGGCCATACACCCAGGCGCGGTCCAGGCCCAGGGTGCTGGTGGTCGGCTGCATGATGTCGTCATGCGGCACCGGGTAGCGGTGCGTGTAGTCGGCTTGCACGCGCGTCTTCTCGGAGGTGTACACCATGCGGTCCAGCACATGTTTTTCACGCGCGAATTCGGCGGCGGCAATCAGTTCACGCTCGTTCAGGCGGCGCGTCTCCCAGTTCCATTCGCGCGTGCCTTCAAAGCGCAGCCGCATCTCGAAGAACTTGAGCGCGCGCTGCAGGCCCGGATTGGCGGCGATGGCAGCCATTTCGGCCGGCGTCGGCGCCGGTCCCGGTGGCGGGATGGTGACCAGCTGGCCCAGTTCCTCGCCGGCCAGGATGCCGTAGTAGCTGGACTGGTCGGCAATGCTGCGGTAGGCCGCCAGCACTTCCGGCGTGTTGCTGCCCGCCTCGGCGGCGATGGCGCGCGCGTTCCAGTAAATCCAGGTCGGGTCCTTGCGCAATTGCGGCGGCATGGCGGCAATCGTGGCTTTCACCGTTTTCCAGTCGCGCTCGCGCAGGGCGATGCGGGTCTTCCACTGCATCTGGTCCAGCGACAGCGGCGCTCCGGCCGACCTGGCCCAGTAGCCGGCCGTTTCGGGCGCAAACGAGTAGGACGACACCAGCGCCAGGTTGGCCCAGCCGATGGCACGCTCTTGCGGCGTCAGGTGCGGCGAGTTCTTTTCCAGCGCCATCCGGGCCAGGTTCATGCTGGTGCGCGCTCCGCGGCCCACGGCCACCAAGAAAATCTCATGGTCGGCGCGGGTGCTGCCGGCGCCTTTGGCCAGCGCCAGCGTCGGCAAATCCACCGCCTGGCCCATCTTCTTGTCCGAACCATTCAGCAGCATCACCGTGCGCTTGGCCGGGCCGGTGGAATTGGTTTCACCGGCCAGGCGCACCTGCACCCACAAGTCTTCCTCGGTGAACTGGCCCGTCTGCGCCAATGCTGCAATCAGCGCGCCGCAGCCTTCGCCGTAATACGGCGGGAAGACCAGCAGTGCGCGTGCATCGGCAGCGACATTCTGGCCTTTGGAGAGGCGCGACAGCAGGTTGTAGCACTTGACCTGGGTATCGTCCTGCAGCACGAACTGCGGGAACTGTTCGTCGAACGTCGCCCATTCGCGCTTGCGCCCCAGCTCCAGCAGCCAGTCGTTGCGCATGCGGTCGGCGATCGCACTGCCCTGGTATTTGTTCAGGAAGGCACGCACCTCGGGATCTGTCACTTCCTTGAAGCGTGCCTTCAGGCGGTAATAGTCGACGTAGGAGGGAATCGAGTAATCGGCAAGGCGAGCGGCGTAAAACTCCGCCTTGGCGGCGTCGTCGCGCCGTACCGAATCGCGCAGCAGGAGGAAAGCGTCATCTTCCTTGCGGCTGTCGCTTGCGTTATCCTGCGCCAAGGCCATTGGCGAGGCGGCGCATGCTGCGACCATCAGTGCGCCGGCTATCCATTTCGAGGTGGAAATCAATGTACGACTCTCAAGGTAATTCACGATATGACCAGCCCAACTAGGATACCACGCAACCCCGACAGCCAGCCACCCTCGGGCAAGGCGGAATTGCGCAAGAAAATGCTGGCGGCGCGCCGCGCAATCGCTGCCGACACCCGCGCGCAGTGGGACCGGGAAATTGGTGCGAAAGTGGTCCAGTGGTGGCGTGAATCCGGTGTGGGATCGGTGGGCGTGTATTGGCCCTTGCGCGACGAGCCAAACTTGCATGCCTGTTATGCGGAGCTGGCCGATCTCGGCGTGAAACTGCTGCTGCCGGTGGTGCTGGAAAAGAACGCGCCGCTGGCGTTTGCCGAGTGGACCATTGGCGAACCGATGGTGAAGGATTCGATGGGAGTGGCGGTACCGGCCATGCTGCGGCTGGCGGAAGAATATCCGCCGGCCCTGCTGGTGCCTTGCCTGGGCTACAACCCGCAAGGCTATCGCCTGGGCTACGGCGGCGGCTTCTACGACCGCACGCTGGCGCGGCAACCGCGCCCGGCCACCGTGGGGGTGGCCTATCGCTGCCTCGCCGCCGAATTCGGCAGCGACGGGCACGATGTGGCGCTGGACCGCATCATTACCGAAGACTGAAACCGGTAAACCTGGGACAGACCTATGGGTCAGACCCGCTTACGCGGGGGCCGCCGGTCGGGTCTGACCATTGGGTCGGACCGTGGTTTACCGGTTTCAGACCAGCCGGTTCCACAACGCCGTCGTGGCGACAGCCTGGTTCATCGAATAGAAGTGCAGCCCCGGCGCGCCACCGGCCAACAGGCGCTCGCACAGGTCGGTCACCACATCGAGGCCGAACGCCTTGATCGAAGCCGAATCATCGCCAAACGACGCCAACTTCAAACGCACCCAGCGTGGAATCTCTGCTCCGCACATATCCGAGAAGCGCATCAGCTGCGTGTAATTCGTGATCGGCATGATACCGGCCACGATAGGCACGTTCACGCCCGCCTTCTGCGCCGCATCGACGAAATGGAAATAAGCGTCGGCGTTGTAGAAGTACTGGGTGATCGCCGCATTGGCGCCGGCATTCACCTTGCGCACGAAAGCCTGCATATCGTCCTGCGGCGAACGCGCCTGCGGATGCACTTCCGGGTAGGCCGCCACTTCGATGTGGAACCAGTCGCCGGTCTCGGCGCGCACGAATTCCACCAGCTCATTGGCGTAGCGGAACTCGCCCGACATGCCGTAACCGGAAGGCAGGTCGCCGCGCAGCGCCACCAGGCGCTTGATGCCGTGCGATTTGTACTGCTCCAGGATGGCGCGGATCGATTCGCGCGTGCCGCCGATGCAGGACAGGTGCGGCGCGGCTTCTTCGCCGGCCGACATGATCTCCAGCACGGTGTCCAGGGTGCCCTGCTGGGTCGAACCGCCGGCGCCGAAGGTCACGGAAAAATACTTGGGGTGCAGCTCGGACAGTTTGGCGCGCACGACGCGCAGCTTCTCCGTCCCTTCCGCCGTTTTCGGCGGGAAGAATTCGATACTGAAATTATGGTTAGCCATCATTGTCTTTCAACAGGAGTGTAGACAAGGCCCAGGAAATCACGCTGTACAGGAGTGCGGCGAGGATGGCATAGCCAAAGCTGTCGACGTGGAAGCCGTCCACTACTTTCGCCACCAGCCAGAACATGAAGCCGTTGATGACGAAGATGAACAGGCCGAGCGACAGCACCGTGACGGGCAATGTCAGCAACAGCAGCAACGGCCGCACCAGGGTGTTGACCAGGCCAAGCAAAAGGGCAGCAACCAAAGCGGCGCCAATGCTTGTGACACTGACGGAATGCATGAGGTAAGGCACCGCGAACAGCGCGGCGGCATTGATTATCCAGGTGAGGACCAAACGCATGATATTTGCTCGATTTGTTAACCCGGTAAATCTGGGTCAGACCCAAGGGTCTGACCCTTCCATTACCGGAGCCGCAGACTTGGGTCTGACCCTTGGGTCTGACCCAGGTTTACAGGGTTTTAGTAACGGTAGTGTTCAGGCTTGTAAGGGCCTTCGACCTTGACGTTGATGTACGCTGCCTGCTCTTCGGTCAGGGTGGTCAGTTGCGCATTCAGCTTCTTCAGCTGCAGGCGCGCGACCTTCTCATCCAGGTGCTTCGGCAGGGTGTACACGCCGACCGGGTAAGCCTTGGTGTTGGCGAACAGCTCGATCTGGGCGATGGTCTGGTTCGCGAACGACGACGACATCACGTACGAAGGGTGGCCGGTGCCGCAGCCCAGGTTCACCAGGCGGCCTTCCGCCAGCAGGATGATGCGCTTGCCGTCAGGGAAGATCACGTGGTCCACTTGCGGCTTGATGTTCTCCCACTGGTACTTCTTCAGCGAAGCGACATCGATCTCGTTGTCGAAGTGGCCGATGTTGCAGACGATCGCCTGGTCCTTCATCTTCAGCATGTGCTGTTCGGTCAGGATGTGGTAGTTGCCGGTGCAGGTCACGAAGATGTCGCCGTGTTCGGCAGCGTAATCCATGGTCACCACGCGGTAGCCTTCCATGGCAGCCTGCAGGGCGCAGATCGGGTCGATCTCGGTCACCCACACTTGCGCCGACAGGGCGCGCATCGCTTGCGCCGAGCCCTTGCCCACGTCGCCGTAGCCGGCGATGACGGCGATCTTGCCGGCCACCATCACGTCGGTGGCGCGCTTGATGCCATCCACCAGGGACTCGCGGCAGCCGTACAGGTTATCGAACTTGGACTTGGTGACGGAGTCGTTCACGTTGATGGCCGGGAAAGCCAGCTTGCCTTCCTTGTGCATCTGGTACAGGCGGTGCACGCCGGTGGTGGTTTCTTCGGTCACGCCCAGGATGTGCGGCAGGCGCTTGGAGTACCAGGTCGCATCCTTGGCCAGGTGGGCCTTGATGGAGTTGAACAGGCAGATTTCTTCTTCCGAGCCTGGGTTGTTCAGCACCGAGATGTCTTTTTCAGCGCGCGCGCCCAGGTGCAGCAGCAGGGTTGCATCGCCGCCGTCGTCCAGGATCATGTTGGAGTACACGCCTTCACCTGGCCATTCGAAGATGCGGTGGGTGTAGTCCCAGTAGTCGGCCAGGGTTTCGCCTTTGACTGCGAAGACCGGGGTGCCTACCGAAGCGATGGCGGCGGCGGCGTGGTCCTGGGTCGAGTAGATGTTGCAGGAGGCCCAGCGTACTTGCGCGCCCAGTGCTTCCAGGGTGCGGATCAGCACTGCGGTCTGGATGGTCATGTGCAGCGAGCCGGTGATGCGCGCGCCTTTCAGCGGCTGCGCGGCGGCGAATTCCTCGCGGATTGCCATCAGGCCTGGCATTTCCGTTTCGGCGATCTTGATCTCTTTTTCGCCCCATGCGGCCAGGCCGATGTCAGCGATGATGTAGTCTTGGGAGTCTTTGAGTACGGCGTTCATCACGCCCTCCTTTCAGTGTGTTGAAAAAAGTAACGTGAGCGCGGTGTTGATGTTCCGAGCCTGGCCAGGCTTGCTGGTCGCAGCGCTCCTCGGAGAGAGGGAATTGTATCAAGAAAGTCGGGGT
>CBHREK010000039.1:0-308343 GCA_966077345.1 uncultured Duganella sp. | reverse complement strand
GGCCCTGAACGCGGCGGTGGAAGCGGCGCGCGCCGGCGAACAGGGCCGCGGCTTTGCGGTCGTGGCTTCCGAAGTGCGCAACCTGGCGCAGCGTTCGGCCTCGGCGGCCAAGGAGATCAAGGGCCTGATCAACCACAGCGTGGACCGGGTCGAGACCGGCAACCGCCTGGTCGGCGAGGCCGGCCTGGCGATGCAGGAAGTGCTGAAGAGCGTGCAGAGCATCACCGCCATCATGCAGGAAATCGCCACCGCATCGGCCGAGCAGGGCAACGGCATCGAGCAAATCAATATGGCCGTGACGCAGATGGACGACACCACGCAGCAGAATGCGGCGCTGGTGGAGCAGACCGCCGCCGCCTCGGCCAGCCTGCAAGACCAGGCGCAGATGCTGGTGAAATCGATCAGCATCTTCACCCTGGGGAATGAGGGCGAGGCCGCGCCGGTGGTGCGCAGGGCCTCCGCTCCCCGGCGCCTGCCAGGCAATGTGCGCGCATTGCGGGCGGCGTCGGTATAATTTCTTGCATGGAAAAGCTCAGGGACTTAGCCACCATTATCTCGGAAGTGCAGCGTGGGGAGCTGGTATTCCCCACCAGCGTCAATGCCGCACTGGCATTGCAGCTCGCATTGGCTGACCCCGATTGCCATGACGACGACATAGCGCGCAAGATACTGGGCGAGCCGGTGCTGGCGGCACGCGCCGTCGCCCTGGCCAATGCCTCGGTCTTCCGGCGCCACGGGGCGCCGGCGATCACCAGTGCACGCGCGGCCGTCATGCGGCTAGGCTACCGCAACCTGTATTCGCTGGCGGCCGCCATGGTGGTGCGCCAGTTCGGCGCCCGCATCCGTGACCCACAGTTGCGCGAACGCGCCGATCAATTGTGGAAGTATTCCGCCAACGTGGCGGCCATCGCCTACCAGGTGGCGCGCCACATCACCCGCACCGATCCCGATACCGCGCTGTTCGCGGGAATCGTGCACGAAGCTGGCAATTTCTTCCTGTTGTCGCAAGCTGACCAGGTGCCTGGCTTGCTGGATGAAATGGGCTCGCGCCTGGGGCCGGTCCAGGAAATCGTGGCGCGCGAAGTGCTGCGCAAGCTGCAAGTGCCGGATGCTGTGGCCGCTGCCATCATCACCCTGCGTGGCGGCGCCATCAGCCTGCCGCCGTCGGGCTTGCGCGATACGCTGCTGCTGTCGCGCCATCTGTCGCCGGTGCTGTCGCCGCTGCCGGCGCCGCAGGACGACTACCTGGTACGGCGCGCCGATATCGTGCAATGCCTGCAGGACTTCCCCGACCTGGCCGAGTTGCTCGATGTTGCCGCGGCCGAAGCGCGCTCGATGGGCGCGGCGCTACTTGCCTGACCTGGCCGGCGGCGCATCTTCCAGCAATTGTTTCGCCAGGAAGCCGGCGTGCGGCGTCAGCGCCGAGAAATCCCGCGCGCAAAGAAAGAGCCGGCGCGTAGCCCATGGCTCCGACAGGCGCACCACGGCAAGGTCGCGGCGGATCTGTTTGGCCAGCGCGCTGGACATGATCGAAATGCCGATGCCCGCGTCGACGTGCAGCGCCACGTGCTCAATATTGCGCAGCTGGATGCGGTAATCCAGCTGGCGGCCGAGGCGCGAGGCGCGTTCGGCAAGGTGGGTTTCCAGCGCAGTATCGGCGATGCCGACGACCGGCTCGCCAAGGATGTCGGCGAAGGTCGCGTCGGCTTGGCCGGCAACGCGATGCTGGTGGTTGGCGACCACGACCAACTGGTCGCTGGCGATCAGGTGCGTTTGCAGCGGGCCGAAGTCGGTGATGTCCGCCACGATGCCAAGGTCGGCGCGCCGGTCCACCATCGATTGCACGATCTCCGCGCTGGGACGTTCCAGCAGGTCGATCGACAGGTCGCGGTGCGCAGCCAGGAAGCGGCACAGGTGGGGCGGCAGGAAGGCTGCCATGGCGGCGGAATTCGACAGCACGCGGATGCGGCCTTTCAGGCCCGTGGCGTAGGTGCGCAGGTCGCCGCGCATCTGTTCGACCTGGCCCAGGATTGAACGGGCATGGCGCTCCAGCGCTTCGCCTGCCGCGGTAGCGCGTACGCCGCGGCGGTTGCGCTCCAGCAGTGGCGCGCCCAGCGCCGCCTCCATGCCGGCAATGCGTTCGCTGACCGAGGCCAGCGCCAGGTGCATGGCGCGCGCGCCCTGGGTCAGGCTGCCGCATTCCACGACAGTGAGGAAGAGCCGCATATCGGTCAGGTCGAAGCGCATCGTCAAGTCTCCAGCATTCGGAATTTCCGAAGTGTAGCACCGGAATTGCCAGATTGCGGGCAGCGGCCTGGACGACTAACATCGCTGGCATGGACTCGATGATTCTGACTTTCTCCGCAGGGCTGCTGGCTGGGGCGATGAACGCACTGGCGGGCGGCGGCTCCTTCGTCACCCTGCCGGCCTTGATCGCTGCTGGCGTGCCACCGGTTCAGGCGAATGCTTCCAGTACCGTAGCCCTGTTTCCGGGCGGGCTGGCCAGCGCCTGGGCTTACCGCGAAGGCTTGCAGCCGGTCGGCGGCGTCCCGCTGCGCCTGATGCTGGCGACAACGCTGTGCGGCGGCCTGGCCGGAGCCTTGCTTCTATTGCGGACTTCACCGGCGGCGTTCACTTTTGTGCTGCCCTGGCTCCTGCTGCTCGCTTCGATCGCGCTGGCATTCGGGCGGCGCCTTGGTACGGCATTGCGGGCGCGCTGGCAGGTCGGGGCGCCTGCGGTGCTGGTGCTGCAGTTCGCTCTCGGCGTGTACGGTGGCTATTTTGGCGGCGCGGTCGGGATCATGATGATGGCCATGTGGGGCCTGATCGACAAGCGCGACCTGAAGGAGTTGAATGCGCCGCGCACCTTGATGGTCAGCGCGGCCAATGTCGTGGCGGTGGCTGCGTTCGCGTTTGCCCAGGCGGTGCATTGGCCGGTCACGCTGGCCATGCTGGCCGGTGCAGTCATCGGCGGCTATGGCGGCGCTCGCGCCGGCCGTCGCGCACCGGCGATTGTGATCCGTGGGTTCACGCTGTTCATCACATTCTGCATCACCCTGATCTTCTTTTTAAAAGCCTACCTGGGAGGCATCCATGCTTAACGTATTGCTGGAAACGATCGGAACGCTGGGCGCGCTGGCCAGCATCGCAGTGAAACTGGCCGCGTATCAGGCGGCACGCGCCCCAGTCAAGCGCGACCGGGGCGGTATTTGAGATGGATCAGGCGAGGCTTTGTTCGAGGATGCGGACCAGCGATTCGATGCCTTCGGCGTCAACGGCATCGAAGCGTCCCGGCAGCGGGCTGTCGAGGTCGAACACCCCGATTACTTCGCCATCCTTGCCGAAAATCGGCACCACCAGTTCCGAGCGCGAGGCCGCATCGCAGGCGATATGGCCAGGGAAGGCATGCACGTCCTCCACCACGCTGGTAGCGCGTTTTTCGACCGTGCTGCCGCACACGCCGCGGCCCTTCTTGATGCGGATGCAGGCCGGCTTGCCCTGGAATGGACCGAGCACCAGTTCATCCGGACCTTGCATGAAATAGAAGCCCGCCCAGTTCAAGCCCGGCATGCTGTTGAATACCAGCGAGCTGGCATTGGCGGTGTTGGCGATCCAGTCATGTTCGCCGTGAACCAGCCCGCCCAGTTGCGCACGCAAGTCTTCGTACATGGCGCGCTTGGCTTCGGGAGTGTCGGTGCTGTAGGTGGTTTCGCTGAGGGAGAAAGACATTTTGCTGCTCGGTATGTTACTTAGGACGCCGACATCTTACCAGCAATCGCGCTAAGTTGCGGGCATGGCTACTCATCCTCAAATCCGCCACCTGCTGCGCGAGGTGTTCGGCGTCGAGCGCCTTCGTGCTGGCCAGCAACAAGTGATCGACAGCGTGCTGGCGGGACATGACACGCTTGCCATCATGCCAACCGGCAGCGGCAAATCCCTGTGCTACCAGATTCCGGCATCGATCCTGAAAGGCAGCACGGTGGTGGTGTCGCCGCTGATCTCGCTGATGAAGGACCAGGCTGGGAAGCTTGACGATATCGGCATCGAGGCCGCGCAGCTCAATAGCAAAGTGCCGGCCGACGAACAGCAGGAAGCGCTGCAAGGCTTGCGCAACAACGAGGACCGCATCGTGTTCTGTACGCCGGAGCGGTTGGCGACGCCGGAGTTCATGTCCTTGCTGCACAAGGCCGATATTGGCCTGGTGGTGGTCGACGAGGCCCACTGCATTTCCCGTTGGGGGCACGATTTCCGGCCGGCTTACCTGGATATCGGTGCGGCCCTCGATGCGCTGGGGCGCCCGCCGGTGCTGGCGCTGACCGCCACCGCCACCGACGAAGTGGTGGACGATATTCGCCGCCAGCTTGGCGCGCCGGAAATGCGCGTCGTGAACACCGGCATCTACCGGCCCAACCTGCACCTGGCCGTGCGCCAGGTGACCAATGCCGACGAGCGTGCGGCCGAAGCGCTGCGCCTGGTGCGGGAATCGCCGGGTAGCGGCATTGTGTATGCCGCTACCGTCAAGGCTGCCCAGGACATGCTCGCAGCACTGGAGGAGGCCGGCGAAAGCGTGGCGCTCTACCACGGTAAATTGAATGCTGCGGAGCGCCACCAGAACCAGGAAATGTTCATGTCCGGCGCGCGCCGCGTGATGGTGGCGACCAATGCCTTCGGCATGGGCATCGACAAGCCCGACATCCGCTTCGTGATCCACCTGCAGGTGCCTGCCAGCCTGGAGGCCTATTACCAGGAGGCGGGGCGGGCAGGGCGCGACCGCGGGCCGGCCGACTGCACCCTGCTTTACTTCCACGAGGACAAGCGCGTCCAGCAGTTCTTCCTTGCGCGCAGCTATCCCGATGCGGCCTTGCTGCGTGGGGCGTATGATGCTGCAGCAGACGGCGAGCGGCCGCGCGACAAGCGCAGCCAGGTCGCACTCAAGCTGTTGAAGGAAGGCGGCTGGCTGAAACAGGACCGCAAGCTGCAATACCGGGTGGCAGGCGATGCACCGCGCCCGATCGATCTCGAGCGCCTGGCGGAACGCTATCGCGAAAAGCAGGAGCACGACCGCGAAGCGCTGGCGCAGATGGTGTCTTACGCGCAGAGCGGTTTTTGCCGCTGGAAGCTCCTGCTCGACTATTTCAGCGACGAAGGCGCTGGCATCGAGCGCTGCGGTACTTGCGACAATTGCAGGTCGCCGCCGACGATCGACACGGGAGGGTAACGATGGCGGACATGGTAGTGGTGCGCAAGGAGGGACTGTACTGCGTGCCGGGCGGCTTTTATATCGATCCATGGCGCCCGGTGGAGCGCGCCGTGATCACGCACGGCCACGGCGACCACGCGCGTCCCGGCCACGCCCACTATCTGTGCGCGACGCCGGGCATGGGCATCTTGCGTTCCCGCCTGGGCCAGATAAACCTCCAGGGCCTCGACTATGGCGAGACGCTGGAACACAATAGGGTGCGCATCTCGCTGCACCCTGCCGGCCATGTCCTCGGATCGGCGCAGGTGCGCATGGAACACCAGGGGGAAGTATGGGTTGCCTCGGGCGACTACAAGGTGGAGCCGGATGCGACCTGTGCGCCATTCGAGCCGGTGCGCTGCCACTGCTTTATCACCGAGTCCACTTTCGGCCTGCCGATCTACCGCTGGCAAGCCCAGCAAGCGATCTTTGACGACATGAATGCCTGGTGGCGCCGCAATGCGCAGGAGGGGCGTTGCAGCGTCATGCTGTGCTACGCCTTCGGCAAGGCGCAGCGCATCCTGAGCGGGCTCGATCCTTCGATTGGCCACATCGTCTGCCATGGCGCGGTGGAGCCGTTGAACCGGATCTATCGCGAGGGCGGTATAGCCTTGCCGCCGACGGTGATGGTGGGCGACGTGGACAAGGCAGCGCTGCGCCAGTCGCTGGTACTGGCGCCGCCATCGGCCGCCGGATCGCCGTGGATACGCCGCTTCGGCGACTTCAGCGACGCCTTTGCCAGCGGCTGGATGCAATTGCGCGGTGCGCGCAGGAGGCGCGCGGTCGACCGCGGCTTCGTGCTGTCCGACCATGCCGACTGGCCAGGGCTGATGCAAGCTATCCGCGCGACCGGCGCGCAACGGGTGATTGTGACGCACGGCTCGATTCCGGTCATGGTGCGCTGGCTGTGCCAGAACGGCTATGACGCCAAGGGCTTCGATACCGAGTACGGCGACGAGGAGGCAGGGGAGGCAGGCGATGCGTGAGTTTTCCCGCCTGTATGCGGAGCTGGACGAAACCACGTCCACCAAGCGCAAGCTGGACGCGCTGCAAGCCTATTTCAGCAAGGCGGCGCCGGAGAATGCCGCGTGGGCCGTGTATTTCCTGGCCGGCGGCAAGCCGCGGCAAGCGGTACCGGTCAAGCTGCTGCGCCAGTATGCGACGGAATATGCGGGGCTGGATGAATGGCTGTTCGATGAATGCTACAACGCGGTGGGCGACCTGGCCGAGACGATTGCGCATATCCTGCCGGCGCCGAAGCAGGAGAGCGACGTCGGCCTGGCGGAGTGGATCGAACAGCGCATTGCACCTTTGCGCGGCGCTGCGCCGGACGAGGTACGGGCGGCCCTGTTCCGTTACTGGGACGAGCTGGAGACAAGCGAACGGTTCTTGCTGGTGAAACTGATCGGTGGCGGCTTCCGCGTCGGTGTTTCCCGATTGCTGGTCACGCGTGCGCTCAGCGCCATCGCGGCAGTGGACAGCAAGCTGGTGGCGCAGCGGCTGATGGGCTGGACCGATGGCAGGGTGCAGCCGACCGCGCAAGGCTTCCTGCAGCTGATTGCGGCGCCGTCGGCGACCGAGCATGCGGAGCGGGGCGGCCAGCCGTATCCCTTTTTCCTGGCACATGCCTTGCAGGCCGATCCCGTTACGCTGGGCGACCTGGCGGCCTGGCAGGTCGAGTGGAAATACGACGGCATGCGCGCGCAACTGGTGTCGCGCGGCGGACTGAATTTCCTGTGGTCGCGCGGCGAAGACCTGATTACCGAACGTTTCCCAGAACTGATGTCCATCCGCCTGCCGCAGGGAACGGTGATTGATGGCGAGATCCTGGTCTGGCCCCACGGCGATGCGCCGGCGCCGTTCGCGGCCCTGCAAAAGCGCATCGGGCGCAAGCTGCTCAGCGCGAAACTGCTGGCTGAACTGCCGGCGGTGCTGGTGGCGTATGACTTGCTTGAGCTCGATGGCGTCGACGTTCGGCAGTTGCCCCAGCATGAGCGCCGCGTCTTGCTGGAGCAATTGGTGGAGCAGGTGGCGCAGCCGCAGCTGCGCCTGTCCCCACTGGTGCTGGCCGAAGACTGGGCGCAGTTGGCGCTGGTCCGTGCGGAATCGCGGGCGCGGGGCGTGGAAGGCATGATGCTTAAAGCGAAAGATGCCCAGTATGGCGTTGGCCGCACCAAGGACGTGGGCACCTGGTGGAAGTGGAAAATCGACCCCTTTAGCGTCGATGCGGTACTGGTGTATGCGCAGACAGGGCATGGCCGCCGCGCCTCGCTGTACACCGACTACACGTTTGCGGTATGGGATAGCGATGCGGAAGGCGAGCGCAAGCTGGTGCCGTTTGCCAAGGCCTACTCCGGCCTGACCGATGCCGAAATAGCGCAGGTCGATAACGCGGTGCGCCGCACCACCATCGAGCGCTTCGGGCCGGTGCGCAGCGTGAAGCCGACCATGGTGTTCGAGATAGGCTTCGAAGGAATAGCGCTGTCGCCGCGCCATAAGTCGGGCATCGCGGTGCGTTTCCCGCGCATCCTGCGGCGGCGCGACGACAAGGCGGTTGAAGATGCCGATACGCTCGATACATTGCGCGGCTTGCTGGCGCAGGCGCCGACATGAGTCCTGCCTTCCCCCGTCCGCGGCCCTTGCCGTCCCGCCAGCCGCCGGTGCCGCCCGGCGAGGCAGCCCTGCCTGCGCGGGCGCCTGCCGCCGGCTCGCCTGCCGGGCCTTCCCGCGAAGCCGTGGAGGCCTGGTTCACAGCGCGCGGCTGGTCGATATTTCCCTTCCAGCGCGAAGTCTGGGATGCGGCCTGCCGCGGGACCTCCGGCTTGCTGCATGCGACCACCGGCTCCGGCAAGACGCTGGCTGTCTGGCTCGCCGCCTTGCAGCGAGCCCGGGCCAGCCGCAAGCCGGGCTTGCGCGTGCTGTGGGTCACGCCGATGCGTGCGCTCGCTGCCGACACCCTGCGCGCCCTGCAGTCCTCTGCCGCCGACTTGTTGCCAGCCTGGCAGGTCGAATCGCGCACCGGCGACACCGATAGCGGCACGCGGGCCAGGCAGGCGCGCAGCCTGCCGCATGCGCTGGTGACGACGCCGGAAAGCCTCACGGTCCTGCTTAGCCGCCCGGAGGCGAAGGAACTGTTTGCGCAACTGGACATGCTGGTGGTCGACGAGTGGCATGAGCTGATGGGCAGCAAGCGCGGCGTGCAAACCCAGCTTGCCCTGGCACGGTTGCGCAACTGGCAGCCTGGCTTGATGGTGTGGGGCCTGTCGGCCACCCTTGGCAACCTGAAGCAGGCGCGCGACGTGCTTGCGCCGGATGGAACCATCGTTGAAGGCCACTTGCGCAAGGAGCTGCTGGTCGACACCCTGGTCCCGGACCACCCATCGCGCTTTCCCTGGGCCGGCCACCTGGGCCTGCAGATGCTGGAACCGGTGGCCAGCGAGATCGCGCAGCACGCCAGCACCCTGGTGTTCTGCAACACCCGCTCCCAGGCTGAATTGTGGTACCAGAACCTGCTGGATGCGAGACCCGAATGGGCGGGCGTCCTCGCACTGCACCACGGTTCGCTCGACAAGGAAGTGCGCGAATGGGTAGAGCAGGGCCTCAAGCAGGGCATGCTGAAAGCCGTGGTGTGTACCTCGAGCCTCGATCTTGGCGTGGATTTCCTGCCGGTTGAGCGGGTGCTGCAGATCGGCAGCGCCAAAGGCATCGCGCGCCTGCTGCAGCGTGCCGGACGCTCGGGGCACGCACCGGGCCGCACATCGCGCGCGACGCTAGTGCCGACGCACAGCCTGGAGCTGCTGGAGGCGGCGGGTGCCATCGAGGCGGTGCGCGAACGCCGGATCGAACCGCGGCCGCCGCCGGAAAAGCCGCTGGATGTGCTGGTCCAGCACCTTGTCACGGTGGCGCTGGGTGGCGGTTTCCGCAGCGATGAACTGCTGGCCGAAGTGCGCACGGCATGGTCGTTTCGCGCGCTGAGCCAGGAGGAGTGGCAATGGGCGCTCGATTTTGTGGCGCGCGGCGGACAAAGCCTGTCCGCCTATCCGGAATACCGCCGCGTGCTGCCGGACGAAGAGGGCATTTACCGCGTGCCCGATGCTGCCATCGCGCGCCGCCACCGGATGGGCATCGGTACCATTGTTTCGGAAGCGATGGTGCAGGTGAAGTACATGAACGGCTCCGCGCTTGGCAGCGTGGAGGAAGGCTTTATCGCGCGCCTGGCAAAAGGCGACCATTTCCTGTTCGGCGGCCGCATTCTCGAATTCGTGCGCATGCATGAGATGACTGCCTTCGTGCGGCGTGCGACCGGCGCCAAGGGCGCGGTGCCGCGCTGGCAAGGCGGCAAGATGCCCTTGTCGTCCGAGTTGGCGCACGCCGCCCTGGAGCAGTTGCGCCGCGCCACCGAGGGCCGCTACGACGGCCCGGAAATGCAGGCCATCAAGCCGCTACTCGAGATCCAGCAGCGCTGGTCGGCGCTCCCTACGCCGGATACCACCGTGATCGAGGCGATGGAAAGCAGGGAAGGGCATCACCTGTTCGTCTACCCCTTCGCGGGGCGGTCGGTGCACATCGGGCTGGCCTCCTTGCTGGCCTATCGCATTGCACGCGCGCGGCCGGCCACGTTCTCGATAGCCGTTAACGACTACGGTTTCGAATTGCTGGCGCCGGAAGCGCTGCCCTGGCGCGAGGCCTTGGACGAGGGGGGAGCATTCACTACCGATCATTTGCTGGAAGACGTGCTGGCCAGCCTGAATGCCAGCGAGCTGTCGCAGCGGCGCTTCCGCGAGATTGCACGCATTGCCGGATTGATCTTCCAGGGCTATCCGGGACAGCCGAAAAGCAACCGCCAGTTGCAGGCCTCTTCGTCTTTGTTTTTTGAAGTCTTTCGCAAGCACGATGCGGGCAACCTGCTGCTGACGCAGGCGCAGCGCGAAGTGCTCGAGCAGGAGCTTGAGCTGGGGCGTTTGCGCACCACGCTGCAGGAGCTGCAGCGGCGCCGGCCCAGCTTCCATGAAGTGCGCCGCGCCACGCCGTTCGGCTTCGCCTTGATGGTGGAACGCTTCCGCGAGAAGCTGACGACCGAAAGGCTGTCGGACCGCGTGGCCCGCATGTTGCGAGAACTTGAAAAGGCGGCCGGACCATGAACGCTATCGCCACCGAACTCGCGGGCGAGCGCGTGCTGCTGTTGCCGCAGAAGGCCATGTACTGGCCCGCTGCCAGGACCTTGATGGTCGCCGACATCCATTTCGGCAAAGCCGCCAGCTTCCGTGCACTGGGTGTGCCTGTGCCGCGCGGCACCACCAGCGCGAACCTTGCAGCGCTCGAAACGTTGTTAACGACGCACGACACGCAACGCATCGTTTTTCTTGGAGACTTCCTGCACGCGAAGGCCGCGCAGGCGCCGGCAACATTGCAGGCAATGCTAGATTGGCGCAGACGGCATCGCGAACTGGAGTTGCTGCTGGTGCGCGGCAACCATGACTGGCGCGCAGGCGACCCGTCCACGCTGCTGGACGTGACGATGGCCGACGAGCCGCATGCCAGCGGCCCTTTCGCCCTGTGCCACCATCCCGACGTGGCTTGCGAAGGCTATGTCATTGCTGGCCATGTGCATCCCGTGTTTCACCTACGCACTACGCGCGAGTCGCTGCGGCTGCCTTGCTTTCTGCTTGGCACTACCCGCGCCATCTTGCCGGCCTTTGGCGCCTTTACTGGCGGGCACTCTTTAATTCCAGAAGCCACGGACAGGGTGTACGTGGTGGCCGATGATACGGTTTTCCCAATTGAAAAAAGGTAGGCGATATCCTACATTTGTCGCGCTGAACGTCCTATATTACCTGTACAGTGCTTGCACTAACATGAGTTCTCCCGCGCCTACGGTAAGGGGCGGGGGTCTTTTCCACCGAACCAAGCAGGGGGACGAATCATGGCTTCGAACAATCCAGGCGACAAACGCGGCAACCGGCAGGACAGTCCTGCCGGCAGCAAGCAAAGTGCACGTGGCTTTGCCTCCATGGACCCACAGCGCCAGAGGGAAATTGCTTCCGAAGGCGGCCGCGCAGCCCACCAGAAGGGCACGGCACACGAATTCACTTCCGAGGAAGCACGCCGCGCCGGCAGCATGAGCCACAAGAACGATGGCAACCGCCAGAGCGGTTCGCGTGGCAACGCCAGCCGTACCGAGCAGCAACCCCAGGGCCAGCAGGAAGCCGGCAAGGACTTCCAGCAGGACTACCAGGGCAACAAGCAAGGTGGCGACAAGTATTGAGTTCCATTGAAGCAAGGAGGCCAGCATGGGAAGGCCTGACAAACCCAGTAAGGACACGGAGAACCAGCAAAACTTTGTGCTGGTCGATACAGAGCATCCGGAAATAGCCAACGCCGACGTTCCGGAAGGGCAGATCCGCCGCGCCGACCGACCTTTGCCGGGCAACCGGCAAAGCGCTACGGAGAGCGGTTCGCGGCAGGGCGGCAGTGGCTTGGGCACCGAAGGCGGTGCGCCAGGGCCGGATGCAAGTTCCGGCGTTTGAATAAAAAAAGGCGGGCTGCGAGCCCGCCTTTCTTTTTGCCACGGTCCTTAGAACTGGAAGGATGCGGTCGCCTTGGCAATACGCGGTGCACCGATCACGAAGCGTGAGCCGCCGTTGTTCAGGCTGGAGAGGTAGAACTTGTCGAACACGTTGTACACGTTCAACTGCAGCGACACGTTCTTCGACAACTGGTAGGCCGCCATGGCATCGACCACGGTATAGGACGGCATCGACGGCATATTGGTCTTGGCCGCGTCGCCGGTCGGATCGACCAGTCGGTACTGGGTACCGGTGTAGCGCGCGCCGCCGCCCAAGCTCAGCTTGTCGTTCAGCTTGTAGTTGGTCCACAGGGTAGCGGTCTTTTTCGGCGACCAGCGGGTTGCCGCGCCCAGGCCATTGTTGCCGGCGCCGGTATTGCTTTCCTTGATCTCGGTGTCCATGAAAGCGACGCCGGCGATCACGCTCCAGGCCTTGGTAACCTGGCCGACGGCGCCAAGCTCCACGCCTTGCACCTGGCGCTTGCCCAACTGGCCCCAGGTGTTGGTCACTTCATCGATCTTGACCGGGATTTCATCCTTGTTGGTGGTGCGATAGAGGGCGGCGGTCAGGGCCAGCTGCTTCTGGATCACGTCCCACTTGGTGCCCAGTTCCACGTTGGTCGTGGTTTGCGGCTTCAGGGCAGCGCTATTGATGTTGGCGCTGGTGCCCTGGGCTGCCAGCGAAAGGTTGGCGCTGCCCGGCGGGGTCTTCGAGTTGGCATAGGCCAGGTAGATGCTGCCATCGGCCGTTGGCTTGTAGACCAGGCCGGTCTTGTAGCTGCTCAGGTTGCCGGACTTCTCCAGGTGGGCGGCGACCGGCACGGTGCTTGGCGCGGTCACGGTGGCGCTATTGGTCTCCGTGTCGTAGCGCTCGTAGCGCAGGCCTGCGTTCACCAGCCATTGTTCGTTCAGCTTGATGGTGTCGAACAGGTAGGCGCCGACAGTGGTGGTTTCGCCTTTGCTGAAGGCGCCGTTCAGATAAGGAGCGAAGCCGGTCAGCGGATCTTTCGGGTTTGGGTTGTACTGGTTGGCAGCGCTGGCGGTGCCGAGGCCGACGCGGGTCGGGGTGAACTGTTCTTCGTTCAGCAGCTCGAGGCCGGTCGAGATGGTGTGCTGCACGCCGAAGGCCTCGAACTCCGACACGATGTTGGTGGTGTTGGCCAGGATACGGTTTTCCTGCAGCACGCTCTGGCGCGTGCGCGCGACGGTCCAGCTGGCCGGGTTGGCCGGATCCAGCGCCGTAATGGCGTTCACACCGCTCAGGATGCGGTCCATTTTGGATTTGCCATAGCGGGTGGTGTTGGTCAGCTTGGTCTTCGGCGCCAGGTCGTGTTCGATTTTGGCGGTAACCATGTCGGCCTTGACGTCCTCATAGTCGCCGTCCAGGCCGTACCAGTTGTTGCGGTCGACGCGCTGCGCTTTCGCCAGCCATGGATAGGTGCCATTGTAGAAGCCGGCCATGCCCACGCTCGGGATGGCGCCGTCAGGTACGTTGTCCTGGCGGATGTGCTGCGAGTACAGGTAGAGGCGGGTTGGCGTCCCCAGGCCCCAGGCGACGGAAGGCGCGATGCCGTGGCTTTCACGGTCCAGTGCGCGGCTGCCTTTTTGCGAGCCGTCGGAACCCATCAGGTTCAGGCGGAAGGCGCCGCTGCTGCCGAAGGCGCGCTGCACGTCGGCGGTCAGGCGCTTGACGCCGCCCTGGGTGAAGGCGACTGTGCCGGAAACGGCATCCTCGCGTACCGGCGTCTTGGAGACCAGGTTGATATAGCCGGCGGCAGCGCCGCGGCCGATGTCGGCGCCCGCCGGGCCCTTCACCACTTCCACCTGTTCCAGGTTGAAGGCGTCGCGCGAGACGGCGCCCAGGTCGCGGATGCCGTCGACGAAGATCGAGGACTGGGCCGAGAAGCCGCGCATCTGGAAGGTATCGCCGGCACTGGTGTTGCCGTTTTCGCCCAGTTGCAGGGTGATGCCCGGCGTGTTCTGGAGGGCTTCCATCACGGACGCAGCGCCTTGCTCCTGCAGCAATTCCTTCTTGATGACGGTAATGGTTTGCGGGGTGTCCACCAGCGGGGCGGTCAGTTTCGGCGAAGACGCGCGGTCAGCCTTGTAGGCGACGTCGGCGGCGGCTTCGACCTTGACTTCGGCCATGGTCTTTTCTTGCGCCTGGGCCTGGACGGACAAAGGCAGGCCGATGGCGGCCATGGCGAGCAGGGATTGGTTCAGCAGCGGCTGGGCGGCCAGCGTGTGCTTACGGCTACGGATGGTCAAAATTCTCTCCAGATTTGATGCAGTTGATGTTTTACGGCTGGCTGCATCCATCAAACTGGAGGGTGGCTGGCTGTTGCGGGTATGTAAAGCAATGTAAATGATAACGATTCTCAATTGCATTAGCAAGTCTGGTGCATTATCATCCGGTATTCACTTATGGAAAGTAACCACTTGAGCAGTCCAGAAAACGAGGCAATGCGCCAGGCCAAACGTGCCGTCTGGCTTAAGCTGCTGCACGAATGGCATTGGGTCAGTTCGGCCATGTGCCTGCTTGGCATGTTCCTGTTCGCTATTACCGGCATCACTTTGAACCATGCCAGCCAGATCGAGGCCAAGCCATCTGTGGTGCGCAAGCAGGCCACGGCGCCGGCAGCCCTGGTGGGCGAGCTGCACGCCTTCGCCGAAAAGCACGACGGTGAAAAAGCGCCGCTGCCGGAGGCGGGCGAGCGCTGGCTGCGCGACACCTGGTCGCTCAAGGCCGGCGGGCGCGAGGCTGAATGGTCGGTCGATGAGGTCTACCTGCCGCTGCCGAAAGCAGGCGGCGATGCCTGGGTGCGCATCGGCCTGGAGGACGGCGCGGCAGAATTCGAGAACACTGACCGCGGCTGGATCTCCTGGCTCAACGACGTGCACAAAGGCCGCAACACGGGCGCGGCCTGGAACTGGTTCATCGATATCTTTGCGGCGGCCTGCCTGGTGTTCTGCATTACCGGCCTGCTGATCCTGAAATTCCATGCGGCCAAGCGGCCGTTCACCTGGCCGATGGTGGGCCTGGGTGTCGTTATTCCCTGTGTTATCGCTTTGCTCTACATTCATTAAGGACTTGTGTATGAAACTTCGTTATTCCATCGCCGTCGGCTTGCCGCTGGTGAGCGCGTCCGCGATGGCGGCCGACCTGACGCTGAAATTCGATATTCCTCAATTGAACGTCGCGGAATACCACCGCCCCTATGTGGCGGCCTGGCTGGAGAATGCCGACCAGAAGGTCGTGGCCAACCTGGCCGTGCTGTATGACGTGAAGAAGAAGGACAACGCCGGCACCAAGTGGCTGAAGGATATGCGCCAGTGGTGGCGCAAGGCGGGGCGCGACGTGGAGATGCCGATGGACGGCGTGAGCGGCGCCACGCGCGCACCAGGCGAAGTTTCGCTGGGCTTTCCGGTAGCGAAAGAGGCGCTGAACAAGCTCCCCGCCGGCAATTACCAGCTGGTGGTGGAAGCAGCGCGCGAAGCGGGCGGCCGCGAGCTGGTGAAGGTGCCGGTGGCCTGGCCACCGAAATCGGCGCAGTCCTTCTCTGCCAAGGGCAAGGAAGAACTGGGTGAAGTGACAGTGCAAGTCAAACCATAAGGACCCGCCATGAAGCTGAGCAAAACCCTGATCGCGCTGGCACTGGCCGGCGCCGCCTTCAGCGCCCAGGCGCACAAGCCATGGCTGCTGCCTTCGTCATCGCTGGTCGATTCCAAGGAGCCCTGGGTGACCGTGGACGCCGCGATTTCCGAAGGCCTGTTCGATATCGACCACCAGCCGCTGAAGCTCGATGGCATTTCGATTACCGGCCCGGATGGCGCCAAGGTCGACATGCAGAACGCGCTGACCGGCCGCCTGCGTTCGACCTTTGACGTGAAGATGGCCAAGCCGGGCACCTACAAGATCGCGCTGGTGAGCCAGTCGGTGATGGCCAGCTGGAAGGTCAACGGCGAGATGAAGCGCTGGCGCGGTTCCGAGGCGGAACTGGCCGCCAATGTGCCGGCCAATGCGGACGAACTGAACGTCTCGCGCACTGCGAGCCGCCTCGAGACCTTCGTCAGCGCCAACAAGACGGATGAAGCGGTGTTCAAGCCGACCGGCGTCGGCCTGGAGCTGGTGCCGGTGACGCACCCGAACGACATGCGCGCGGGCGAGGAAGCGAAGTGGAAGTTCCTGCTGGACGGAAAGCCGGCCGCCAACCAGGCCTTCAGCCTGATTCCGGGCGGCGTGCGTTATCGCGGCACGCTGGGCGAGATCCGCCTGTCGACCGATGCCAAGGGGGAGATCAGCTTCAAGATTCCGGAAGCGGGCATGTACCTGGTGTCCAGCAGCTGGCCTGCGGCCGCCGCGCCTCAACCCGGCCAGCAGCCAGGCCCGCGCCAGATGCCGCCACGCCGCGTAACCTACGCAGCGACGGTGGAAGTACTGCCTCAATAAGCAAGTGCGCCGGGTCCTGCTGCCGCCGACCATCTCCGCCGAGCCAGCGCCGGCGGGGGCGGCCATCGTCGATTTCGGCGGGGCCAGCATGGGTACCACCTGGTCGGCGCGCGTAGCGCTGGCGCCCGGCGCAATGGCCGCCGGCGGGCCGCTGCGGGCCGCCAGCCTGCAGGCGGGCTTGCAGGAACAACTGGACCAGGTGGTGACCGAAATGAGCCATTGGGAAGCGGCTTCGGACCTGGGACGTTTCAACCGCGCCGGCCCCGGTACCTGGCATACGCTGCCGGGCGATTTTTTTGAAGTGCTGCGTTACGCGCTCGAAGTGGCGCGCGAAACCGACGGCGCCTGCGACCCCTGCGCCGGCGTGCTGGTCAACCTGTGGGGCTTCGGCCCGACTGGCCGGCATGATGAAGCCGGCTTTGAGCCGCCCAGCGCGCGCGACGTGGCCACCGTGCGCGCGGGCATGGCGGGCCGCGTTGTGGAGCTGGATGTTCCACGCCGGCGCGCCTTCCAGCCCGGCGGCGTGCAGCTCGACTTGTCGGCCGTGGCCAAAGGCTTCAGCGTCGACAAGCTGGCGCAATACCTGGAAGGGCAGGGCTGCCGGCACTACCTGGTGGAAGTCGGCGGCGAGTTGCGTGGCGCCGGCTTCAAGCCCGATGGCCAGCCCTGGTGGGTGGCGCTGGAAGAACCGCAGGCGCCGGGCGCTGGCCGGGCAGGCGAAATCGCCGTTGCGCTGCACGGCCTGGCAGTCGCCACCTCGGGCGACTACCGCAAATATTTCATGCAGGACGCCACCCGGCGCCCGCACACGATCGATCCGCGCAGCGGCATGCCGATCTCCAATGCGCTGGCAGCGGTCACGGTGGTACACGAACGCGCCATGGCCGCCGACGCCTGGTCTACCGCGCTGACGGTGCTGGGTCCGGAACAAGGCCTGGCGCTGGCCGAACGCAAGGGCCTGGCCGTACGCTTCCTGCTGCGCGAAGGGAATGGACTGCGTGAAATCCTCAGCAGCCGGTTCCAGAAAATGCTTGAAGAAGAATGATCCTGACGAATGATCCGACCCGCCTCGGCCTGACGGCCGCCATGATTGCAGGCTACGGCATGGTCTGCCTGCTGCCCTGGCTGCGCGCGCGCCGCGCCCGTGCCGCAGCGCACGCTGCGCGCGCCGCGGCGGGAGACTCGCCATGGCTGGTGGCCTATGCCAGCCAGACCGGCAATGCCGAACTGCTGGCGCGCCAGACCAGTGAAACCCTGCGCGTAGCAGGCATTACGAACCGCCTGTGCGACTTTGACGAACTCGATGCTGCGACGCTGCAGTCGACGGAGCGCATCCTGTTCCTCACTTCGACCTATGGAGAAGGAGATCCGCCGGATGCGGCAGCGCGCTTTGCGCAGCGCCTGATGGTGCGCAGCGACCTTGCACTGGACCAGTTGCATTACGCCGTGCTGGCGCTGGGCGACAGCGCTTACAGCAGCTTCTGCGGCTTCGGCCGCGCGCTCGATGCCTGGCTGGCGGCACGCGGCGCGCAGGCGCTGTTCCCGCGCGTGGAAGTCGACCGCAGCGCAGCGCCCGCCATCGCCGCCTGGCGCCAACAGTTGAGCCACCTGGCCGGCACCAGCGATGCACCGGACTGGGATGCGCCGGACTTCGCGGAATGGCGCCTGGCGGCACGGCGCCAGCTCAATCCCGGCAGCGCCGGTGCACCGATCTACCATCTTGAACTGGAGCCGATGCCAGGCATCGCCTTGCCGGCCTGGCAGTCGGGCGACCTGGTGCAGGTTGCGGCGCCGGCCGATCCCGATCGCCCGCGCGAATATTCAATCGCGTCAATCCCCGCCGACGGCCGCGTGCACTTGCTGGTGCGCCTGCACCGCCATGGCGACAGCAGCCACGGCCTGGCTTCGGGCTGGCTCACCCAGCAGGCTGCGGAGGGGGCCATGGTGCGCCTGCGCCTGCGCGAGCATCGCCGCTTCCGGCTCGACGCCAATGCCGGGCGCCCATTGATCCTGATCGGCAACGGCAGCGGCATTGCCGGCCTGCGCGGCCACCTGAAGGCGCGCGCCGCCGCAGGCCAGGCGCGCAACTGGCTGCTGTTTGGCGAGCGCGATCCGGCGCATGACGCCTTCTACCGCGATGAACTGGAAGCCTGGCAGCGTGCCGGCATGCTGCCGCGCCTGGACCTGGCCTGGTCGCGCGGTCCGGACGGCAAGGAGTACGTGCAGGACCTGCTGCTGCGCCATGCGGAAACCCTGCGCGCCTGGGTGGCCGAGGGCGCTGCCATCTATGTGTGCGGCAGCCTGGAGGGGATGGCCGCCGGCGTTGACCGGGCCCTGCGCGAGATACTGGGTGAAGCAGCAATGGCGGAGATCTCAAGTACGGGCCGCTATCGGCGCGATGTTTACTGAAATTGCCTGTAGTCAAGCATCAATACAATTCAATCAATTCTGGATACAATTTATTACAACCACATCTGTCGCTGGCGGTGCAAGTTTTGGCTGTAATTATTCGATATATATTGAATAAGTTTGATGCTTTGTTGCGCTAAAACTACAACTGCATAGTTTTTTGGCAAATTAAATTCCGATTCTTTCACTATCTTGCGAATTTTCCCTGTAACTTTCAGAAATGTAATAGCAGGGCATTAAATTGCTTGTTTGCTCCCCCCATAATCCGCGGTCGGTGAGCAAAATGCAAAAAAGAAACTTTGCTCATTCGAACGTTTTTAGAAACCCGAAGGAGTAAAGAAATGGCATTCCAAGAAAAGATCGGTGCGCGTTCCGTGCGCCTGGCGATGTCCGCCCTGGCCCTGATCGCTACCGGCCACGCTGCCGCGCAAGAAGCGCCGATGCAGCGCGTTGAAATCACCGGTTCCGCGATCAAGCGTATCGCCGTCGAAGGCGCACTGCCAGTGCAGCGCCTGTCCGCCGAAACCATCGCCAAGACCGGCGCCGGCACCGTTGCCGACCTGATCCAAGCCCTGCCGTCCATGCAAGGCTTCACTATTGATGCCGTTGCGGCCGGCTCCAACTCCGGTGGCCGCGTTTCCGCGTCGATCCACGACCTGGGCGAGGAATACACCCTGGTGCTGCTGAACGGCCGCCGCGTGGCGCCGCAGGGCTCCGGTTCGGCAGTCAACCTGAATGCGATCCCGATGAGTGCGGTTGAGCGCGTTGAAATCCTGACCGACGGCGCTTCCGCACTGTACGGTTCCGACGCCATCGCCGGCGTCATCAACTTCATCCTGAAGAGCAGCGTCAAGACCACCACGCTGGAAGCGACCATGAGCCAGCCGTTCGAAAGCTCGGCCGGCCGCACGTCCAACTTCAACATCACTTCCGGCTGGAGTGGCCTGGATGACCGCCTGACCCTGGTCGGTACCTACCGCCACGACGAACGCAAGGCAGTGAAGGCAACCGACCGTGATTTCTCGAAGACCGCCTTCATTCCATTCTCGGCGAACGGCAACAACTACATCTACGATCGTACGTCGACCGCTACCGTGCCGGCCAACGTGTCCGTCACTTTCAACGATCCGACCCAGCCATCGATCGGCTTCTCGCCTTACCTGAAGAAGAACGGCAACTGCCCGGCGATGAACTTCGAGTCCATCACCAACTCGGCAACCACCCAGAACTGCGCGTTCGATTTTGTGTCCACCATTGAAGTGGTTCCGGAAAACAAGCGTGACTCCCTGTTCGGCAAGGCCACCTTCAAGCTGACCGACAACGTCAACTTGTACGCCGAAGCTGCGCTGTCGCGCCTGGACCTGACCGCGCGTATCGCCCCGAACACCGCGCCGTTCACCATCACCACTTCGTCGCAGTATTACACCGACAATGTGCTGCCATACCTGACCCCAGCGCAAGCCGCTTCGGTCAAATCGGTATCCGGCAACTACCGTACCTACGACTGGGGTACCCGTGATTCCCAGACCATCACCGACTCCACTCACCTGGTGGTGGGCGCTGAAGGCGATCTGGGCGCGTGGGCATTCAACACCGGCCTGACTTTCTCCAAGAACGAAATCGACGAGCGTTACGTTGGCGGCTATGCGCTGAACAAAGAGTTCCGCGACATGCTGGCCAATCGTTCGTTCGACCCGTTCGCGCCAGTCGGCCAGCAATCGGACGCCACCAAGCAACTGATCGCCAACTCGATCTTCCATGGCTCGATCCGCAAGGCATCGACCACCCTGAAGGGCGTGGACCTGCGCGGCTCGCGCGAACTGTTCGACCTGCCAGGCGGTAAGAGCGCGCTGGCAGTGGGCGGCGATTTCCGTAACTACGCCTACGAACAGACCCCATCGACCGCTGCCGCTACCGGCGTGGTATACAACCTGAACGCCCCGGCGACCTACGACATGGACCGCGACACCTATGGCGTATTCGCAGAGCTGCTGGCTCCTGTGGCTAAAGGCCTGGAAGTTACCGGCGCGGTGCGCTACGACGGCTTCTCCGCCATCGACAACGGCCTGACCGGTAGCAAAATCGGCAAGCGTGAATCGGCCACCACCTACAAGGTGTCGGCACGCTGGCAGCCGACCCAGACCATGCTGGTACGCGGCTCCTACGGCACCGGCTTCAAGGCGCCTTCGATGCTGGACCTGGGCCAGCCGCTGGTCAACAACGGCTTCACCGCCGGCAGCTTCGCCTGCCCGATCGCCCATGCTGACTACTGCCGTCCTGGTACCGCGCAATACAACCAGGTTGCTGAAGGCAATCCTGACCTGAAGCCAGAGAAGTCCAAGCAATTCACCGTCGGCTTCCGCATGGAACCGACTCCGGCCTTCTCGTTCGGCGCCGACCTGTGGGATGTGAAGATGCGCGACAAGGTATCGGCCATTTCCGAACTGCAGGCATTCGAAGATCCGGTCACCTTCCGCCACCTGTTCACCACCTATACCGAACCGGCAACCGGAAAAACCTACTGGGCATTCAAGTCGCGTACCCTGAACATCGGCAAGACCCACAACCAAGGCATCGACTGGGACGTGACCGGCCGCAAGAAGTTTGACTTCGGCAGCCTGAGCTCGACCCTGGCCGGCACCTACATGATCAAGGCCGACTACACCGAGCCGGGCTACGACGACAAGTGGACCACCAACATGAACTTCTTCGGCAGCACCAACCAGGTGACCTTCCGCCACGTTGTTCGTTGGACCACTACCCTGGACACCGGCCCGTTCTCGAACTCGATTATCGTGAACTACCGTAACGGCTACACCGATGCCGAAGCAACCGTGCGCAACACCGGCACTGGCAAGAACGAGAAGATCCGCCTGCAGGTTCCATCGTTCATGACCTTCGACTGGCAAGGCAAGTGGACCGCAAGCAAGGAAGTCACCCTGCGAGCCGGTATCAAGAACCTGTTCGACCGTACGCCACCGCTGTCGCTGCGTAACTCGTCCGGCCACCAGGTTGGCTACGATCCACGCTACGCAGATCCAATCGGCCGTTCCTTCTACCTGACCGGCGCCTACGCTTTCTAAGCCAGCACCGTCAAGGCAAAACGCCCCGAGCGCGCAAGCGCCCGGGGCGTTTTTTTTGAGCCGGGGTCAGGTCCGGCCTTTATTGTGGTTCCAACGCGCGCTGGAGGGTGGTGACGCTGGGGTTGTCGACGAAGATGCAGCGTTTCTGGTGGCGCTTGCAGAAGTCTTTCACGCGCCAGTAGGCGCTATGGCTGATGCAGGCGGTCTGGCAGATCACCAGGTCGGCCGCGGCCATGCTGGTTTCCAGGCGGGCCACGTTGTCCTCCAGGCCGCCGTCGTGGTGCAGGAATTCGGCGCCGGCTTCTTCGATCACGCTGCGGTAGCCGGCGACGTTGCCGGCGCGGCCGCCGACGCACAGCACGCGTTCGGCCAGCAGGCCGTGCAGGGTGATGCGCTGTGCCGTGGTGCCCGCCCTGGCAGCCGGCCCGCCCGTTGCGGCGGTGGCGGCTGCCGGCATGGCGGGCGATGGTTGCGCGCTGGCTGCGGCAAGCGCGGCGCGTGCTTCGTTCAGCTGGCGTTCGAGCGCGCCTGCTTCGGCGCGGGCGGCGCTGGCTTCGGTGCGCAAGTCGTGCACGCGCTGCTCGGTGTCGGCCAACTGGCGCGCCAGGCGTTCGCGCGTGGCGAGGCCGGGAATGGTGGCGTGCAGCTCTTCCAGTTGCTGGCGCAGCGAGGCGAGCACGCTGTCGCGGCCGACCAGCTGCGCGCGCAGCTGCATCAGGGCGGCGGCGTGGGCTTCCTGCTCGGCGTGGCGCTCGGCTTGCCAGGCTGCGCTGCGCTGCTGCAGCCGCGCCAGTTCGCGCTCGAGCGCGGCATTCGATTGCTCGAGCGCTTGCAGGCGGCTGATGTCGGCCCGCGTGGCGGCGCCGGCCTGGTGCTGGATCATGTGCAGGTCGCGGCACATGCGTTCCTGCAGTTCAAGCGTGCAGTGCGGGTGGCTCAGGCCGGCCCAGAACGGGCCCGGCACGTCGCCGCTGGCGACCGCTGCCTCCCACAGCGTTCCCAGTGCCGCGGCGTCGCGGGCGGGGCGGAAGCGCTGGATGACGACTGCGTAGCGGCGTTCCAGTTCCTTCTGGATTGCTTCCGACAGGCGGTTGCGGCTGCCGCATTCGCTGACTGCGCCGACGTGCACTTCATAATCGTCGGCCAGCACCTTGCCGCCGACGGCCTTGGTGACGATCTTGCGCAGCACGCCAAGCGGCAGGCCGACGCCGACCAGCGGGCAGTGGCAGGTGTGGGGCAGGTCCCAGATACGGCGGCGGCGCGCCGGTTCGGCGGCCGCGGCATGGGCGGCGATGGCGTGCTTGTCGCACATGGCAGGCCTCAGGCGGGTAGCGGGGCAGGGCGGGGACGGCCGATCAAGCGCGCCAGGAAGCTGGCGCGTTCCTGTGGAGGACGGGCCTGTTCGACGACCACGGCCCACTGTTCGCACAATTGCTGGCAGGTGGCGCGCAGCACCGGCGCCAGGTCCGGCTGCGCCGACAGCGCTTTCAGGTGGCGTTCGATGACCGATGCCAGCTTGACGCAGCCGCCGTTGTCGGCGGCATTGGCGGTGTAGTGCGACATCAGGTGCAGCACGGCGGACAGCATCAGTTCCGGCTGGCGGGCAGCGGCGCTGTGCGTGAAGATCGGGTCGTTGCGGTCGATAGCCATGATTCACTCCAAAAGTTCAGGGGTGGCTGGCTGCCGCGTGTGACGGCTGGCTGGCGATTGGGGAGGGTAAGCCTCAGGCAGTCAGGATCAGCTTGTTCAACTGCGTGATGCGAAGACGGTAGATGCGGCCGGCGTGTTCAATTTCGATTTCGCGCTGGTCTTCCATCAGGCCGGCGGTGGTGTAGCGGCGCAGGGGCTGGGTCGGCTGCTGCGCGGCAGGGACGGCAGCAGCCTTGGGTTTGGGGGCGTCGATCGTGGCGGAAGTTTGCATTGTTGTTTTTCCTCAGATAAGAATGATTCGCATTTGCATTATGCGCAGGTCGCCAATGCTTGTCAAATAAATTATTGAAGAAAAAAAAGAGGCCCGCCGAAGCGGGCCAAAGCTGGGTGAGTAGTACTCTTTACAGCGTCGCCAGCAGCGGCACGGCAGCTTCGCTGGCGGCGGCTTTGGCGCGCGACGGCAGCTTGCTGCGCGTGCGCGATGGCGGCAGGCGACGCAGGGATTTCAGGGCGTCGACGTCCTTGATGCCGATGGTGCGCTGGTCCACGCTGATCAGCCCGATCTCGTTGAAGGCTGACAGGGTGCGGCTGACCGTTTCCAGCGTTAGTCCGAGGTAGCTGCCGATCTCGTGGCGCGTCATGCGCAGGTTGAACAGCTTGCTCGAATAACCCATCTGCGAAAACTTTTCCGACAGCGTGACCAGGAAGCGCGCCACCCGCGCCTCCGCGCTCAGGGCGCCCAGCATGCCGATCATGGCTTGCTCGCGCACCAGTTCACGGCTCATCACGCCGTACATCATGTTCTCCAGCTCCACGTGGGTGCGGCCCAGCGTGGTCAGCTTCTTGAACGGCAGCAGGATCAGGTCGCAGTCCGACAGCGCCACCGCTTCCGAGGCGTAAGTCTTGCTGTGGATGCCGTCCACGCCCATCAGGTCGCCCTTCATCGGGAAGGCCAGCACCTGTTCGTTGCCGAATTCGTCAATCAGCACCGTTTTCATGAAGCCGGAGTTGACCACGTACAGCATGTCGAACGGCTGGCCAATCGTATGCACGCGCTGGCCGGTCTTGAACTGCACATGCTGGAACAGCAGCTCTTCGGAATTGAGCGATACCGGCGGCAAGTGCAGCAGTTCGCACACTTCTTTCAGGTTGGACCACAAACGGCCTTGCCGCTGGCGGCCGGCCTCATGGGACACGGGTTGCGTTGAGAGCATGCTGATCTCCTGGTTCCCAAACGGAATGGTTTCAGTATGCCAACGCGAATGTGGGAAAAATATCAGTGGTTGCTGAATATGCCCGTAGGAGGGCGGACAGGCAGTGTAGGAATTATCCTAAAGGCAATCTTGTCCATCATGCCTTGAACGGAGTCAGCAGCTTGTGCGCCACTGCGTACTGGACCATTTCGGACAGCGAAGCCATGCCCATCTTCTGCATGATGCGGGTCTTGTGGGTACTGACGGTTTTGACGCTCAGGTGCAGGCCGTTGGCGATCTCGGTGATGGATTTTCCCGACACCAGCAGCGAAAACACTTCGAATTCACGGTCGGAGAGCTGCTTGTGCAGCAGCGTTTCGGCCGGCTGCATGATGTTCAGCGCCAGTTGCTCGGCCACTTCGGTGGAAATATAGGGCCGGCCGGAGGCGACCTTGCGGATGGCGCCAACCAGCTGGGTGCCGGCGCTTTCCTTGGTCAGGTAGCCCTGGGCGCCGGCGCGGATGGCGCGCACCGCATACTGCTCTTCCTCGTGCATGGTGAGGATGAGGATGGCAAGCTTGGGCGATTCGCTGCGGATCTGGCGGATCAGGTCGACGCCGCTGCGTCCTGGCATGGACAGGTCGAGCAGCAGCAGGTCGAAGCCGCCCTGGCGGATGTGGTTGAGGACTTCGAAGCCGTCGATGGCTTCGCCTACGATGTCGATGTCGGGAGCCCCGTCAAGAATGCGCTTGAGCCCTTCGCGCATGATGGTGTGGTCGTCGGCAATGACAATTCGAATCATAGTTCCTCAAATAGTTAGCAATACTGGTCTTCACACTCCGGCCCGGCAGGCCGGAGCGCGCGGTAACGCCAGGCCGTTCAGGCCGGGCGCGGGTCTTTGATCAGCCGGTGCACCAGCACCGGGATCTTGGTATGCGACAGCACTTTGTTGGTCACGCTGCCCAGGAGCAGGTGGCCCCAGCCGCTGCGGCCGTGCGAGCCAATGAAGATCAGGTCGCAGCCGCACTGGCTGGCCACGTCCACGATCTTCAGTGCGGCGCTTTCGGCAAAGGCGGTCATGCCTTCCGCCCGCACGCCTTTTTTCGCGCAGGACTCAAGGATAGACTGGACATGCTCATTGCCGGCGCGCTGCATTGCCGCACGGTATTCTTCTTCGCTCGGGTAGCTGGGCGGAATGATCTCCACGTAAATCGGGTACTGGTATTCCGGCGCCACGAACAGGGCCAGCACTTCCGCGCCTAGCTGCTGGGCGAATTCGACCCCGGCGCAGGCGGTCTTGCTGGAAACGGCAGAGCCGTCCGTCGTAATCAGGATTTTCCGATACATATCTCAGCCTCCTTTAACTTTTAAAAGAGCCAGTTCCTGCCTTCATTGTAGCCCCGTTTACCAGTATTGTTCTGCTGTAAAGAGTTGATAATTATCAAGAAACTGTCACGAGCACATCGCAGATGGCGCAAATTCCCGTTATTTCAGGGGCTTGCAGCGTGTCTTTCACACCGTCCGCAAATACAACAGTACACTTGGAGGGCGATTTGGCTTCACCTAAGAGATTGAACTGAGTGGGCTGCCCCTGTTACACTCGCGTGAGTGCCTTGTTTATTGCCGAGCGTCAAATTTGACAATTTTTTTTCCCGGCAGCAGGAACTTTTGAAAATTATGGAGAAGCAGGAATTATGACCGACGCCGCTGATGATTTCGATGCATTATTTGAGGAAGTATCTGCGCAACGGGCCAACGCGCCTGCACCTGCTCCAGCGCCTGCTGCGGCCGCTGCGGCATCCGGGTCGGGCGATTCCGATGACCTGGAAAGCCTGTTTGATTCGGTAGCAGCATCGAGCAAGGCGGCAGCCCCGGCCCCGGCCCCGGTCCCGGCCACCGAACCGGCTGCGGCCAGCGGCGACGCGGCGGCCGAAGGCGGCGAGCACGCGGAAGGCATGTTCGAGCGCCTGGGCGGCATCGTGCGCCTGCTGCACGATTCGCTGCGCGAACTGGGCTACGACAAGGCCCTGACTGAAGCGTCGACCCAGATCGTGGACGCCCAGGATCGCCTCGAATACGTGGCATCGCTGACCGAGCAGGCGGCCAACAAGGTATTGAATACCCTGGACGACGGCATGCCGGCACAGGAAGTGCTGTCCAAGCAGTCGAAGGAAATGGAAGAGCGCTGGGCGGCCCTGTTTGCGGGCAAGCTGAGCATCGACGAATTCAAAGCCCTGGCCGGCGATTCGCGTGCCTTCGCCGCCAAGGTGTCGGAAGCGACCGAGGCGGAGAAAGCGCGCCTGCTGGAAATCATGATGGCCCAGGACTTCCAGGACATCACCGGCCAGTTGATCAAGAAGGTCGTCGCCATCACCAAGAAGGTCGAATCCGAGCTGGCGCAACTGCTGAAAGACAATGCGCCGGCCGATGTGCGCGAGAAGATTGCGCAGAAAGAGGTGTCGCTGATGTCGGGTCCGTCCGTGCCATCGGAAGCCCTGAATCAGGACAGCGTCGATGACCTGCTTGCCGACCTGGGGTTCTAATGGACGATATGCTCAAGGAGTTCGTTGTCGAGGCCATGGACCTGGCCGTCAACGTCGAAGAGCACCTGCTGCGCCTCGAACGTGACCCCGACAACAAGGAAACGCTGAACGCTGTTTTCCGCTCGTTCCATACCATCAAGGGTGGCGCGGGCTTCATGAACCTGGGCGCGCTGGTGTCGGCCTGCCACCTGACCGAGAACCTGTTCGACGCGCTGCGCACCGGCGCGGCGCCTGTCACGCCGCTGTCGATCGAAGCGGCGCTGCAGGCGTCCGGCTTCGTGGCCGACCAGCTGACCGACCTGAATAACGGCACTGCGCCGGACCAGCTGGCGCCCATGCCGGCCGACCTGGAAGCGATCCTGAAGGATGCGATCGAGGGCAAGGCCAGCTCCGCCGCGGGCAAGGCCAAGCCGGCTGCAGCGCCGACACCGGCCGCTGCGGCACCTGCCGCCGCCGCGGCACCGAGCGCTGCCCCTGCCGCTGCGCCATCGGCCGATGGCCTGGACTGGGAAGGCATGTACGAAGCCGTGGTGCCGCCTGGCACCTATGTGCGTCCGGTGGCCGATGCGCGTGCCGAAGGCGTGGCTGCGGCGCATGCTGCCGCCGAAGGCACCCAGGCTGCGGTGCATGCCCCGGCTCCGGAGGCGAAAGAACGCCCAGCCGGCGAAGCCAAGCCGACCTCCGCGCCGGCCAAGGAAGAATCGATCCGTATCGACGCCGTCAAGCTCGACGCGCTGCTGGAAGTGGCCGGCGAATCGGTGCAGGCCGCCAACCAGGCCGCCGTGCTGCTGGAACGCCTGCAGCAATTCAAGTTCGAAGGCCAGGCGGCGACGCTGATGTCGGCCCTGACCGAAACCCTGGAGCGCGCTTCGCGCTACTCCACCGAACTGCAGCGCGCCACCCTGGCGACCCGCATGCAGCCGGTCGGCCGCCTGTTCCAGAAGTTCCCGCGCCTGGTGCGCGAGCTGGCGAAGGACCTGGGCAAGGAAGTCGAGCTGACCATCGAAGGCGCGGAAACCGAAGTGGACCGCGTGGTGGTGGACAGCCTGTACGACCCGCTGGTGCACATGCTGCGCAACGCGCTGGACCACGGCGTGGAAGCGCCGGACGCCCGCATGGCCATCGGTAAGCCGCCGAAAGCCTACATCTCGCTGAAGGCATGGCAGGAGGCCAACTCCGTCATGATCGTGCTGCAGGACGACGGCAAAGGCATGGACCCGGTCGCGCTGCGCCGCAAGGCGGCGGAGAAGGGCCTGATTTCGCCGAGCGCCAACCTGTCGGACGACGAGTCCTACCAGCTGGTGTTCCTGCCGGGCTTCTCGACCAAGGAGGTGGCTTCCTCCGTGTCCGGCCGCGGCGTCGGCATGGACGTGGTCAAGACCGCCGTGGAAAAGAACCGCGGCGCGATCCATATCGAATCGGCCCTGGGCAAGGGCACCAAGTTCGCCATCCGCCTGCCGATCGAACTGTCGATCGTGCCGACCATGCTGGTGTCCACCTCCGGCGCGCTGCTGGCGCTGCCGATGGCGGTGGTCGAGCGCGTGGTCGAACTGCCGGAAGTGTTCATGGAAGTGGGCGGCGCGCCGGTTCTCAAGGACCAGGGCCGTCCATTGCCGGTGCGTTCGCTGGCCGGTGCGCTGGGCTACGAGCCATGCTCGGAGCGCGTGGGCATCGTCATCAACTCGCCGCAGCCCTACATCCTGGCCGTTGCGGCCGTGGATGGCACTGCCGACCTGGTGATTAAGCCGATGACCGCGTTGTCGGTGGACGGCATCACCGGCACCGCGCGTTCCGCCGAGGGCGACCTGGTCCTAGTAGTTGGCCTATCGTTCCTGATGGACGGTTGCAGGGGAAGTGTAAGGATGGCGGCGTAAGCCACCTCCAGGAAAAACTGAAATACACAAGCCTGCAGCCTCCCAAAAAGGGGCTGCAGGCTTTTTTTATTTGGCGCCATCGCTCGAAATCTACGTTGAATTGCTCACGAGGCGGAAAACAGCCGGATTTTGCATTGCACAAAATATGGCATAATCAAACGGATCACCTTATTTGGCAGCATCATGAAAACGCTTTACGACAAACTCTGGGAATCCCACGTAGTACGCACCGAGGAAGACGGCACCGCCCTCCTGTACATCGACCGCCACCTGGTACACGAAGTGACCAGCCCGCAGGCATTCGACGGCTTGCGCAACGCCGGCCGCCAGCCATGGCGCCTGTCGGCCAACCTGGCCGTGGCCGACCATAACGTTCCGACCACGGACCGTTCGCACGGCATCGAAGACCCGGTCTCGCGCCTGCAGGTGGAAACCCTGGACAAGAACACCAAGTCGGTCGGCATGACCTACTTCAACATGAACGACAAGCGCCAGGGCATCGTGCACGTGATCGGCCCGGAGCAGGGCGCGACGTTGCCGGGCATGACCGTGGTGTGCGGCGACTCGCACACCTCGACCCACGGCGCTTTCGGCGCGCTGGCCCACGGCATCGGCACCTCGGAAGTGGAGCACGTGCTGGCGACCCAGACCCTGCTGGCCAAGAAATCCAGGTCCATGCTGGTGCAGGTGGACGGCGTGCTGCCGGCCGGCGTGACCGCCAAGGACATCGTGCTGGCCGTGATCGGCAAGATCGGCACCGCAGGCGGCACCGGCTATGCGATCGAATTCGCAGGTTCGGCCATCCGCTCGCTGTCGATGGAGGGCCGCATGACCGTCTGTAATATGGCGATCGAAGCGGGTGCCCGCGCCGGCATGGTCGCGGTGGACGAAACCACCATCAATTACGTCAAGGGCCGCCCGTACTCGCCGGTGGGCCCGCAATGGGAGCAGGCGGTCGCCTACTGGCGCACCCTGCATTCGGACCCGGGCGCCAAGCACGACTTCGTCGTGACGCTCGATGCCGCGCAGATCCTGCCGCAGGTGACCTGGGGCACCTCGCCGGAGCAGGTGACGTCGATCGACGGCCGCGTGCCAGACCCGGACCAGGAAAAAGACCCGGTCAAGCGCGACGCCATGGAAAAAGCCCTGGTGTACATGAACCTGACGCCGAATACCCGCATCGAAGACATCCGCATCGACAAGGTGTTCATCGGCTCCTGCACCAATTCGCGCATCGAAGACTTGCGCGCCGCCGCTGCCGTCGTGCGCGGCAAGCAGCGCGCTTCCAACGTGAAGCTGGCGCTGGTGGTGCCGGGTTCGGGCCTGGTGAAAGAGCAGGCCGAGCGCGAAGGGCTGGACGCGATCTTCAAGGCCGCCGGCTTTGAATGGCGCGAGCCGGGCTGCTCGATGTGCCTGGCCATGAACGCCGACCGGCTCGATCCGGGCGAGCGCTGCGCCTCCACGTCGAATCGTAATTTTGAAGGCCGTCAAGGCCAGGGCGGACGCACCCACCTGGTGTCTCCCGCCATGGCGGCGGCTGCCGGTATCGCCGGCCATTTCGTGGATGTTCGATCCATCCGCTAACCTTTGCTTGCTACAGCAGACATCATGAAAAAGCTATTTGCCATCGCCATTGCCATCTCCGCCTTTGCCCTGACCGGTTGCAACACCGTTGCAGGATTCGGCAAGGATATCCAGAAAGTCGGCCAGAAAATGGAAGGCGCCGGCAATAAATAACCGCTGACCGGCGGACCGCGACGGTCCGCCGTCGCCACCCGTTGAGAATCATGGAAAAATTTACCGTCTATGAAGGTTTAGTTGCACCGCTTGACCGCGCCAACGTCGATACCGACGCGATCATCCCTAAACAATTCCTGAAGTCGATCCACCGTACCGGTTTCGGCCCCAACCTGTTTGACGAGTGGCGCTACCTGGACCACGGCGAACCGGGCATGGACAACAGCAAGCGTCCGCTCAATCCGGACTTCGTGCTGAACCAGCCGCGCTACCAGGGCGCCTCGATTCTCCTGACCCGCAAGAACTTCGGCTGCGGCTCCTCGCGCGAACACGCGCCGTGGGCGCTCGACCAGTACGGCTTCCGCGCCATCCTGGCGCCGAGCTTTGCGGACATCTTCTTCAACAACTGCTTCAAGAACGGCTTGCTGCCGGTCGTTCTCAGCGAAGCGCAGATCGATCATCTGTTCAATGAAGTCAAGGCCTTCCCGGGTTACCGCCTGGTGGTGGACCTTGAACAGCAGCGTGTCGGCACCAGCAACGGCTCGGTCTCCTATCCCTTCGAGATCGACGCCTTCCGCAAGTACTGCCTGATGAATGGTCTCGACGATATTGGCCTGACCCTGCGCCATGCCGACGAGATCCGTGCGTTCGAAGAGCGCCGCCTTGCCAGCCAGCCCTGGCTGGCGAATGTCATTTAACAGAAAAAAGATCATGAAAATCGCAATCCTGCCGGGCGACGGCATCGGCCCGGAAATCGTCAGCCAGGCCGTCAAGGTCCTGAACGCGCTCGACGAGAAATTTGAAATGGAAACCGCGCCGGTCGGCGGCGCCGGCTACGAGGCCAAAGGCCATCCGCTGCCGGAGGAAACCCTGGCGCTGGCCAAGGCGGCCGACGCCGTGCTGTTCGGCGCCGTCGGCGACTGGAAGTACGACACCCTGGACCGTCCGCTGCGCCCGGAGCAGGCCATCCTCGGCCTGCGCAAGAACCTGGGCCTTTTCGGCAACCTGCGTCCTGCCATCCTGTACCCTGAACTGGCCGGCGCTTCGACGCTGAAGCCGGAAGTGGTGTCGGGCCTGGACATCCTGATCGTGCGCGAACTGACCGGCGACATCTACTTCGGCCAGCCGCGCGGCGTGCGCGAATGCCCGGACGGTCCGTTCAAGGGCCAGCGCGAAGGCTTCGACACCATGCGCTATGCGGAAGGCGAGATCCGCCGCATCGCCCACGTGGCGTTCCAGGCGGCGCAAAAGCGCGGCAAGCGCCTGACCTCCGTCGACAAGGCCAACGTGCTGGAAACTTTCCAGTTCTGGAAGGACATCGTCACCGACGTGCACAAGGAATACCCGGACGTGGCGCTGGACCATATGTACGTCGACAACGCCGCCATGCAGCTGGTGCGCGCGCCGAAGAAATTCGACGTCATCGTCACCGGCAACATGTTCGGCGACATCCTGTCCGACGCCGCAGCCATGCTGACCGGCTCGATCGGCATGCTGCCGTCGGCTTCGCTGGACGCCAACAACAAGGGCCTGTACGAACCATCGCACGGCTCGGCTCCCGATATCGCGGGCAAGGGCGTTGCCAACCCGCTGGCCACGATCCTGTCGGCCGCCATGATGCTGCGCTATTCGCTGAACCGCGCGGAGCAGGCCGACCGGATCGAAAACGCAGTCAAGAAGGTGCTGGCCCAGGGCCTGCGCACGCCTGACATCTACGAAGAGGGCACCACCAAGGTGGGCACCGGGCAGATGGGCGACGCAGTCGTAGCGGCACTCTGAGGCACTCTGAAGAATTCACACCCAAAGGAAAGCAAAATGAAACTCGTAGGTCTGGTTGGTTGGCGCGGCATGGTCGGTTCGGTCCTGATGCAGCGCATGCAGGAAGAGGGCGATTTCGCCCACATCGAGCCGGTATTCTTCTCCACTTCGAACACCGGCGGCGCTGCGCCGAAGATGGCGAAGAACGAGACTACCCTGAAAGACGCCACCAACATCGACGAACTGAAACGCTGCGAGATCATCATCTCCTGCCAGGGCGGCGACTACACCACCGAGGTATTCCCGAAGCTGCGCGCAGCGGGCTGGAACGGCTACTGGATCGACGCCGCGTCGACCCTGCGCATGGACAAGGATGCCGTGATCGTGCTCGATCCGGTCAACCTGAACGTGATCAAGGACGCGATGGCCAAGGGCGTGAAGAACTTCATCGGCGGTAACTGCACCGTGTCCTGCATGCTGATGGGCCTGGGCGGCCTGTTCAAGCAAGACCTGGTGGAGTGGATGACCTCCATGACCTACCAGGCGGCTTCCGGCGGCGGCGCCCAGCACATGCGCGAGCTGCTGACCCAGTACGGCACCATCAACGCCTCCGTCAAGCACCTGCTGGACAACCCGGCTTCCGCCATCCTGGAAATCGACAAGCAGGTGCTGGCCACCCAGCACGGCCTGTCGCCGGAAGAAACCAAGCAGTTCGGCGTGCCGCTGGGCGGCAACCTGATTCCGTGGATCGACAAGGACCTGGGCAACGGCCAGTCGAAGGAAGAGTGGAAGGGCGGCGCCGAGACCAACAAGATCCTGGGCCGCGGCGAAGGCTTCTCCGCCTCCGCCATCCCGGTCGACGGCCTGTGCGTGCGCATCGGCGCCATGCGCTGCCACAGCCAGGCGCTGACCATCAAGCTGCGCAAGGACGTGCCGCTGGACGAGATCAACGACATCATCGCCAAGGACAACCAGTGGGTGAAGTTCGTGCCGAACACCCGTGAGGCGTCGGTCAAGGAACTGACCCCGGCCGCCGTCACCGGCAGCCTGGCGATCCCGGTCGGCCGCGTGCGCAAGATGTCGATGGGCGGCGATTACCTGTCCGCCTTCACGGTCGGCGACCAGCTGCTGTGGGGCGCCGCCGAGCCGCTGCGCCGCATGCTGCGCATCGTACTGGATAAATAAAAAGTTATTAATCAGCTAATACCTACTGAATAATAAACAAGATAAGAAGTATTTTCTAAAAGCCGGATTTCAAAGGAAATTCCGGCTTTTTCTTTGGGCGAAGGAATATTTTCGGCATGAACGAAACAGAATAGTTCCTTTAAAGGAAGAATAGTGGGACAATGCTTGCATGCTCTAAAGCATGATGTTATGTTGAGACCTCTGGAAAAGTAACTTTGTTTCCACGTTAACCATTTTTCGTCGCTCACTATGCCTGTACAAAAACCTTCCAAGGTCGCTTCGTTCGCGTTGAAAACACTGACCGCTGCTGTGCTCAGCGGTGCAGTGCTCGCACCTATTTCCGTCAACGCAGCAGGCCTTGGCAAGCTCACTGTGCTCTCCTCGCTGGGGCAGCCGCTGCGCGCCGAAATCGAATTGACGGCCGTTACTCCTGAAGAAGCGTCCGAACTGGTGGCCAAGCTGGCCTCGCCGGATGCCTTCCGCGCCGCCAATATCGACTTCAATTCGGCATTGCTCAGCCTGCGCTTCGAGGTCGAAGCCCGTGGCTCGCGCCAATTTATCCGCATCACTTCGTCCCAGCCGATCAACGAGCCTTTCGTCGACATGCTGCTGGAATTGACCTGGACCAATGGTCGCCTGGTGCGCGAATACACCTTCCTGCTCGATCCTGCCGACCTGCGCACGACCAATTCGGCGCAAGTGGCAGCGCAGCGTTCGCGTCCTGCCGCCAAGCCGGCCGCCGCTCCTGCGGCTGCGCCAGCCGCTGCGGCGCCGGCCCAGGCTGCCACGCCAAGCGCAGCGCCGACCGCGCCTGCGGCACCGTCGCGTGCAGCGGAGCCGGCGGCTGCGCCGCGCGCCGCTGCCGCCCAGGACGGCGCTGCTGCCGACAGCTACCAGGTCAAGAAGGGCGATACGCTGGGCAAGATCGCCGGCCGCCTGAAGCCGGCCGACGTGTCGCTGGACATGATGCTGGTCGCGCTGTACCGCGCCAATCCGGACGCCTTCAACGGTTCCAACATGAACCGCCTGAAGTCCGGCACCATCCTGTCCGTGCCGGATGCCGGCACCGTCAAGGGCACCAGCCAGGGCGAAGCCCACGGCGTGGTGGTGGCGCATGCTGCCGACTTCAACGCCTACCGCTCCAAGCTGGCAGGCCAGGTGGCCGCAGCCACGCCGTCCAAGGAAGCTGAATCCCAGCAGAGCCAGACCGGCAAGATCACTGCCCAGGTCAAGGAGCGCCCGACGCCGGTCACCGAGTCGAAAGACCAGCTGAAACTGTCCAAGGCCGGCGAGGCTTCCAGCAAGCCGGGCAAGACCGGCGCGGTGGAAGACAAGATCGCCAAGGACCGCCAGATGGCCGACGCCAGCGCCCGCGTGAAGGAGCTGGAGAAGAACGTCAACAACCTCGAGAAGCTGATGGAGGTGAAGAACAAGGCTGCCGCCAGCGCGCAAGCGAAGGCCGGCGCTTCTGCACCTGCCCCGGCAGCGGCGCCAGCACCCGCTGCTGCGGCACCGGCGGCCAGCCCGGCCGTCAAGCTGTCCGAGCCAACGCCAGCCGCGGCGCCTGCCGCTTCCGCCCCGGCTGCTGCCGCACCTGCGCCAGTGGCAGCGGAAGCTTCCGCGCCGGCCGAGGCCGCACCGGCAAAGCCAGCCAAGCCAAAGCGTACCGTGGTGACGCCGCCGCCTGCGCAAGTCGAGCCGGGCCTGGTCGACATGATCATGGAAAACATCAAGCTGATCGGCGCCGGCGTTGCTGCGCTGCTCGGTATCGCTGCGCTGATGGTGGTGCGCCGCCGCAAGGCTGCCGAAGAACTGGCGCTGCCGAATACGGAAGCGGCCAGCGTGCTGGGCGATCCAGGCACCACGGCCCATTCCCTGTTCGCTGAAACCGGCGGCCAGAGCGTGGATACCAGCAACAGCGTGTTCAACTCCAACTTCGCCCCTTCGGCCAGCCAGCTCGACACCAATGAAGTCGATCCGGTGGCGGAAGCCGATGTGTACATCGCTTACGGCCGTGATGCCCAGGCAGAGGAAATCCTGAAGGAAGCGCTGCGCGTTCATCCGGAACGCCACCCAGTGCGCCTGAAGCTGCTGGAAATCTACGCCGGCCGCAAGGATGCCCGTTCCTTCGAAACCCAGGCCAGCGAGCTGTACTCGATGACCAAGGGCGTGGGCGACGAGTGGGCGCAAGCCGCCGCGCTGGGCGTCAGCATCGATCCTGACAATCCGCTGTACGTGAGCGCTGCGCAAGCCAAGGCCGCTGCCGGCATGGGCGGTGCCGCCGCTGCCGCCGGTGCAGCCCCTTTCGTAGCCAGCGAGTCGAATGAGCTCAACGACTTCGCTGCGATGTTTGCTGAGCCCGCTGCATCGGCCAACGCTGCGGCCGATGGCCTGGACCTGGACCTGAGCCAGGACGCCGCGCCGGCTGCCGCCGTCAGCGCGATGGACTTTGACCTGGACCGCGACGCCGGTGCGCTGCCGTCCCTGGCTGAAGAATCCAAGCCAAGCCCGAAAGCTGCCGATAGCAACACCCTGGACTTCGACCTCGGCGGCCTGAGCTTCGACGAGCCTGCTGCTGCGGCACCGGTTGTTGCCGAAGCAGCACCGGCACCGGTTCCTGCTGCGGAAGAAGTGCAAGACCTGTCCTTCGACCTGGGCCTGGATGCGCCAGCTGCCAAGGTGGAAGCGGTGGAAGCTGCGCCAGTGGCTGATGCCATGGCCGATATCGGCATGGACTTCAACCTTGACCTGCCAAGCGAGTCCAAGCCGGCTGCACCTGCGGCCGACCCGCTGGCAGACCTGAGCAGCATGGACTTCTCGCTGCCAGCGGCGAGCGCGCCGGCTGCTGCGCCAGTTGAAGAAGCGCCGCTGTCGGCTGCCGACTTCGCGCTGGACCTGCCGATGGAAGCCGCTCCTGCCGTCGCTGCGGCGCCTGCGGCTGCCGACTTCGACCTGTCCGGCATCGACCTCGACCTCGGCGGCGTTGGCCAGGCGACGGCCGAAGCGCCGAAGAACGAGGAAGAGATGTCCGCCCTCCATATGGAAATGGACACCAAGCTGGACCTGGCCGTGGCTTACCAGGAAATTGGCGACAAGGAAGGCGCCCGCGAGCTGCTGGATGAAGTGATCCGCGGCGGCAGCGACGACCAGGTCTCCCGTGCTTCGGCAATGCGCGCCCAGCTCGGCTAATCCCTGATTCGCCGTATAATGCCCGGTCACAGATCAATCTGACCGGGCATTTTTTATTTTGAAACGCATTGCATTAGGGGTTCAGTACAACGGCGCCGACTGGCTTGGCTACCAGATCCAGCCGCACGGCCAGACCGTGCAGAACAAGCTGGAGGAAGCCATCGAGCGCTTCGCCTGCGCCAGGCTGGGCACCACCTGCGCCGGCCGCACCGATGCCGGCGTGCACGCCCTGAACCAAGTCGTGCACTTCGACACCGAACTCGATCGCGCGGAACACGCCTGGGTGCGCGGCATCAATGCCTTCCTGCCCGAATCGATCGGCGTGCGCTGGGCGCGCTACCTGCCGGAAGCGCCGACGCCCGAGCAGGAATTCCATTCGCGCTTCAGCGCCCGTTCCCGTACCTATCATTACCTGCTGTACAACCACCAGGTGCGTTCGCCGCTGCTGGCGGGCCGCGCCGGCTTCACCCACTGGAAGCTGGACGTGGAGCGCATGCGCGAAGCGGTCAAGCCGCTGATCGGCATCCACGACTTCACGGCCTTCCGCGCCTCCATGTGCCAGGCCAGGACGCCGGTCAAGGAAATGCAGATGATCGAGATCGAGCGCCACGGCGACATGATCCTGTTCACCTTGCGCGCCAGCGCCTTCCTGCACCATATGGTGCGCAACCTGGTCGGCTCGCTGGTCTACGTTGGTCAGGGGCGCGAGAATACCGACTGGATGGGCGAGCTGCTGGCTGGGAAGGACCGCACCAAGGCGGCGCCGACTTTCATGCCGGACGGCCTGTACCTGTCCCGGATCGAATACGACGCAAAATGGGGCTTGCCGTACGAGGAGCCCAGCATCCTGCCTGCTTTCTGAGGAAATTCACATATGCCACGCACGCGCATCAAGATCTGCGGCCTGACCCGCGAAGAGGACGTCCAGGCCGCCGTGGCGGCAGGCGCCGATGCAGTGGGTTTTGTGTTTTACGAGAAGAGCCCGCGTTACGTGGCGCCGCAACGCGCGGCCGAGCTGATTGCGCTGCTGCCGCCGTTCGTGACGCCGGTCGGCCTGTTCGTCAATCACAGCGCGCAGCAGGTGGCCGACACCGTCGCGGTGGCGCCCGTATCACTTTTGCAATTCCATGGTGACGAGACGGCGGAGCAGTGCGCGCAAGCGGCGCGTGCGGCGGGCAGGGCGTTTGTACGGGTCTTCCGCGTCAAACCCGACACAAGCGGCGCTGAGCTGCTAGAATATGAGCGACTTTGCCGCGCATCCAGTGGCTTGTTCTCGGGCCTCCTGCTCGACACCTTCGTGGATGCATATGGCGGCGCAGGAAAGGTTTTCGATTGGTCCCTAATCCCAAAAGATCTCGCGCATCGGGCCGTTTTGAGTGGTGGCTTGAGCGTGCAAAATGTGACTGGCGCAGTGGCCAGCGTTCGCCCTTACGCGGTTGACGTCTCAAGTGGCGTCGAGCGCGCCAAGGGTATCAAAGATGCTCGCCTGATCGCGGACTTCATCCGCGGCGTGCGGGCAGCAGATGCCACTATTGAGAAAGATCCGCACCATGAAAACCCCGGTTGATGCGCCTCCAGCGCACCTGTTCCACGCCTCGTCCTACCACCTGCCTGATGCCACCGGCCATTTCGGCCCTTACGGTGGCTCCTTCGTTGCCGAAACCCTGAGCTACGCGCTGGCCGAGCTGCGCGAAGCCTATGACCGCTACAGCAAGGATGAACTGTTCCTCGAAGAGTTCCGCTATGAGCTGAAGCACTTCGTCGGCCGTCCTTCGCCCGTGTACCACGCCAAGCGCTGGTCCGACCAACTGGGCGGCGCGCAGATTTTCTTCAAGCGCGAAGACCTGAACCACACCGGCGCGCACAAGATCAACAACGTGATTGGGCAGGCTTTGCTGGCCAAGCGCATGGGCAAGCCGCGCATCATCGCCGAAACTGGCGCCGGCCAGCACGGCGTTGCTACCGCGACCATCTGCGCGCGCTTCGGCCTGGAGTGCGTGGTGTACATGGGCAGCGAGGACGTGAAGCGCCAGGCGCAGAACGTCTATCGCATGAAGCTGCTTGGCGCGACCGTGGTGCCGGTGGAGTCCGGCTCCAAGACCCTGAAGGATGCGTTGAACGAGGCGATGCGCGACTGGGTGACCAATATTGAAAACACTTTCTACATCATCGGCACGGTGGCGGGTCCGCATCCGTATCCGATGATGGTGCGCGACTTCCAGTCCGTGATCGGCGAGGAATGCCTGCAGCAGATGCCTGAGATGACCGGGCGCCAGCCGGATTACGTGGTGGCCTGCATCGGTGGCGGTTCGAATGCGATGGGCATTTTCTATCCTTACATCGACCAGGCTGCTACGGCGCTAGTGGGCGTCGAGGCGGCAGGGGAGGGGCTCGATACCGGCAAGCATGCGGCTTCGCTGACGGCCGGCTATCCGGGCGTTTTGCACGGCAATCGTACTTACCTGCTGCAGGACGAGGGCGGTCAGATCATCGAGACGCATTCGGTGTCGGCGGGCCTGGATTATCCGGGGGTGGGGCCTGAGCACTCCTACCTGAAGGATTCGGGGCGTGCACAGTATGTGTCGATTACCGACGACGAGGCGCTGCAGGCTTTCCATGATTGCTGCCATATTGAGGGGATTATTCCTGCGCTGGAGTCTTCGCATGCGCTGGCGTATGCGGCCAAGCTGGCGGCGACACTGCCGAAGGATAAGATCATCCTGGCCAACTTGTCGGGCCGCGGCGACAAGGACATGCACACCGTCGCCCAGCGCGCGGGCCTGCAGTTCTAAAACCGGTAAACCGGTGCCTGACCCGCAGGGGCGGGCACCCGGCCAGCGACCGCCGCGTACCAGTGTCTGACCCCTTGGGTCAGACACTGCCTTACCGGTTTGAAAGGAAAAAACATGACTCGTATCGAACAAACCTTCGCCGCCCTGAAAGCGCAAAACAAGAAAGCCCTGGTCACCTTCATCACCGCAGGCGACCCGCAACCCGGCAAAACCGTGGAACTGATGCACGCCCTGGTCGAGGGCGGCGCCGACATCCTCGAACTGGGCATCCCATTCTCCGACCCGATGGCCGAAGGCCCGGTGATCCAGCGCGCCTGCGAGCGTGCGCTGGCCAACGGCGTCGGCATCCGCGACTGCTTCGAATTCGTGCGCGAATTCCGCAAAACCAACACGACCACACCGGTAGTCCTGATGGGCTATGCCAACCCGATCGAACGCCTCGGCGCCGATGCCTACATCGACGCCAGCCGCGCCGCCGGTGCCGACGGCGCCATCGTGGTCGACTACCCGCCGGAAGAGTGCGAGGAATTCGCCGCCAAGATGCGCGCAGCCGGCCAGGACCTGATCTTCCTGCTCGCCCCCACCTCGACCGAACAGCGCGTGCAGCAAGTGGCGCGCGTCGGCAGCGGTTTCACGTACTATGTGTCGCTGAAAGGCGTCACCGGCGCCGGCCATATTGATACCGAAGACGTGGCGCGCCGGCTCGACATGATCCGCAAGCACGTCCAGCTGCCGCTGGGTGTCGGTTTCGGCATCCGCGACGGCGCCACGGCCAAGGCAGTGGCCTCGGTGGCCGATGCGGTGGTGATCGGCAGCCGCATCATCCAGGAAATCGAGGCGGCCGGCCCGGAAAACGCTGCAAAATCAGTACGATCGTTCGTTTCCGGCATTCGCCAGGCACTCGACGAAAACCGTTGATTTGAGAGCAATATTCTGCCTGTTTTGTTCGACAGGACAGGCAGAACCGGCTACACTTCCGGCCTAAGTTAGTGCAAGAGGAGAAATTTATGAGCTGGTTGGAAAAATTGCTGCCACCGCGCATCCAGCGCTCGGAAGCTGCCGCTCGCAAGACAATGCCTGAAGGCCTGTGGGTCAAGTGCCCATCCTGCGAGGCAGTCCTGTACCGTACCGACCTCGAGTCGAACCTGCACGTCTGCCCCAAGTGCGACCACCACATGCGTATCCGCGCCCGCGAGCGCCTGGACGCACTGCTGGACGCCGGCGGCCGTTATGAAATCGGCCAGGAGACCCTGCCGGTCGACACGCTGAAGTTCAAGGACAGCAAGAAATACCCTGATCGCCTGAAGCAGGCGATGGAAGCCACCGGCGAAACCGATGCCCTGATCGCGATGGGCGGCTCGATCATGAGCCTGCCGGTTGTCGTGGCTTGCTTCGAATTCGAATTCATGGGCGGCTCCATGGGTTCCGTGGTTGGCGAACGCTTCGCCCGCGCGGCCCAGGTTGCGCTGGAACAGAAAGTGCCATTCATCTGCGTGACCGCCACCGGCGGCGCACGTATGCAGGAAGGCCTGCTGTCGCTGATGCAGATGGCAAAAACCACTGCCATGCTGACCAAGCTGGCCGAGAAGAAGCTGCCGTTCATCTCCGTGCTGACCGACCCGACCATGGGCGGCGTGTCCGCATCGTTCGCCTTCATGGGCGACGTGGTGATGGCCGAGCCGAAGGCGCTGATCGGTTTTGCCGGTCCGCGCGTGATCGAAAACACCGTGCGTGAAAAGCTGCCGGAAGGCTTCCAGCGTTCCGAGTTCCTGCTGACCAAGGGCGCGATCGACATGATCGTGGACCGCCGCCAGATGCGCGAAGAAATCGCACGCCTGCTGGCGCTGATGCAGAACCAGGCCGCCGAAGTGCTGGCCTAAGTTTCAAGTCAAGTTTAAGTATCACCGGCGCGCGCAGCCTCCTGCGCTGCGCGCCCAAAAATCCCTCCCTGGCGACAATGTCCAATCTCCCGAATACCCTCCCCGAATGGCTTGCGCTGATCGAGTCGCGCCACGCCGAAACCGTCATCAACATGGGCCTGGACCGCGTGCGCGCCGTCAAGGAGCGCATGGCGCTTGCCTTCAAGTGTCCGGTCATCATGGTGGCCGGCACCAACGGCAAGGGTTCGACCTGCGCCATGCTGGAATCGATCCTGCTGCAGGGCGGTTACCGCGTCGGCCTGTACATCAAGCCGCACTTCCTGCACTTCAATGAGCGTGCGCGCCTGAACGGCGACATGGCCAGCGATGAGCAACTGGTGGAGAGCTTCAATTTCGTGGAGCGGGCGCGCGGCGATATTTCGCTGACCTATTTTGAGTTCACCACGCTGGCCATCATGCACCTGATGTCGCAGGCGACGCTGGACGTGGTGATCCTGGAAGTTGGCCTGGGCGGCCGCCTGGATGCGGTCAATGTGATCGACGCCGACGTATCGATCGTGACCAGCGTCGATATCGACCACGTCGATTACCTGGGCGGCACGCGTGAACAGATCGGCTTCGAAAAGGCGGGCATTTTCCGCACCGGCAAAGCCGCCATCTGCAGCGACCCGGTGCCGCCGCAGTCCCTGATCGACCACGCCATGGAAATTGGCGCCGACCTCTGGCTGATGGGCCGCGATTTCAATTATGCCGGCGACAAGCAGCAGTGGAATTACGGCGGCCGTTCGCAGCGTCGCAATTCGCTGGCTTATCCCGGCCTGCGCGGCGCCAACCAGCTGCTGAACGCCTGCGCGGCGCTGGCGGCACTGGAAGCGCTGAAGATGGAACTGCCGGTCGGCGCGCAGGAAGTGCGCACCGGCCTGGTGATGGTGGAGCTGCCGGGCCGCTTCCAGGTATTGCCAGGCCGCCCGACCGTGATCTACGACGTCGCGCACAACCCGCACGCCGCCGCGGCGCTGGCGCAGAACGTCGGCAATATGGGCTTCAGCCCCTACACGTTTGCGGTGTTCGGCTCCATGCACGACAAGGACATCGACGGCGTGATCAAGGCTATGGCGCCGTGCGTCGACCATTGGTGTCTTACCAATTTGCCATCACCGCGCGCGGCGACCGCTTCCGAACTGGCCGCCAAAGTGCAGTCAATTGAAGCAAACATGGGCGAAAAAACCGTCAATATTTTCGATGAACCAGGCCAGGCATTCGCAAATGCGATGAGCAGGGCGGGCGAGAATGATAGAATTGTGGTCTTTGGATCATTCCTGACTGTCGCCGGCGTTATGGCGGCGAAAAAATCCTCACTCCACTGAGAAAATTCCGCATGGGCTTGTTATCGAAATTTGGCAAAAACAAGCAAGATGCCGCTGGTGAAGACAGCGGTTACTACCGCGCACAGGACGACAGGGCCCTGGACGAGAAGGCCCGTTCCAAGCGCGCATCCAGCGCTGGCGCCGACGCGGCGCCGCGCCGCAACAGCAGCAAAAATACCCCAGACCCTGTACTGCCCGAGAAGAAGCGCGCCCGCCGCCGCCTGGTAGGCGCGATCGCGCTGGCGCTGGCCGTTGCCATCGGCCTGCCGATGCTGCTCGATTCGGAGCCGAAATCGTCGGTGTCCGATATCGCCATCAATATGCCCTCCAAGGACAAGCCGGGCGAGCCGCTGAATGGCGGCCCGGCTGTTGCGCCGGCGCCCGCACTCGAGCAGCCAGCCACCCCGGCGCAGGCCCCAGCCGCCAAGCCGGCTGCCGCTGCGCCATCCTCGCGCACCGTGGCGCCGGTCGCCGCGGCTGGCGCGGCGCTGGATAAAGGCGAAGAAATTGTCCACGTGCCGGCCAAGCCGGCCGTGACCGAAACTGCGAAGCCGCCAAAAGCGGCCGAACCGAAAGCGACCGAGCCGAAAGTCGCCAAGGCCGAGGTAAAGCATCCCGAACCGAAGCCGGAACCCAAGAAACCGGAACCTAAACCAGAAGCCAAGCCAGCCCATACTGACGATGCGCGCGCGATGGCCATCCTGGAAGGCAAGCCGACCGACGCGGCGCCTGCAAGCAAATATGTGGTCAAGGTCGCCGCCTTTGCCACCAAAGACAAAGTGGACGAGCTGCAGCGCAAGCTGGGCGAAGCCGGCATCAAGTCCTATGCGCAGAAAGTCAACACCGCCAATGGCGAATTGACCAGCGTGCGAATCGGCCCCTTCCCGAACAAGGAAGAAGCCGAGAAGGCCAAAGCCAAGCTGGGCAAACTGGGCCTGAGCGGCAACGTGACCCCGGCCTGACGGTACGATTCGAGGCTGCGCTGACGTGACGATTTTCGATTACCTGGTTATTTTCGTGCTGATCGCATCCATCGTCATTAGTGCCATGCGCGGCCTGGTCAAAGAGGTTCTATCCCTGGCCGGCTGGATCGTCGCCTTCGTGGTCGCCAACGCCTATGGCCCGTGGCTGGCCGCCATGCTGCCGGAATCGCTGCCAGGCGAGGTTGTGCGCCTGATCGTTGCCTTCATTGCACTGTTTATCGGAGTGCTCATCCTCATGGCCTTGTTGACCATGGCAATCAATGCGCTGATTGAAGCGGGCGGCCTGTCGTTCGCCGATCGCGGCCTGGGAGCCCTGTTCGGGCTCGGCCGCGGCATTGTGATTGTGCTGGTTGGCGTCATATTGTGTGGGATGACCTCCATGCCCAAGCAGGACTTCTGGAAGAACGCGCTGTTGAGTCCCCTGGCGGAATCCGGCGTGCGTACCGTGAAACCATTCCTGCCCGCCGCGATGGCGGAGCATGTCCATTTTTAGAATTCTTTAAATCCGCAGTACCAAGTTTAGGAGCACACCATGTGTGGCATCGTCGGCGTCGTATCCCACCAACCAGTCAACCAGATGCTGTATGACGCGCTGCTGCTGTTGCAGCACCGCGGCCAGGATGCGGCAGGCATCGCAACCAACCAGAGCAACACGTTCTCCATGCACAAGGCCAACGGCCTGGTGCGCGACGTGTTCCGCACCCGAAATATGCGTTCGCTGAACGGCAATTCCGGTATCGGCCACTGCCGCTACCCGACCGCCGGTTCCTCCAGCGAAGAAGAAGCGCAGCCGTTCTACGTCAACGCGCCGTTCGGCATCACCCTGGCGCACAACGGCAACCTGACCAACTGGGAACAGCTCAAGGACGAGATGTTCAAGAACGACCGCCGCCACATCAACACCGATTCCGATTCGGAAGTGCTGTTGAATGTGCTGGCGCACGAGATCCAGAAAGCCTCCACGGACGTCACCCTGACCCCGGCCAACATCTTCCAGGCAGTGACGGTGCTGATCAAGCGCGTGCGCGGCGGCTATGCAGCGGTGGCGCAGATTGCAGGCAGCGGCATGCTGGCCTTCCGCGATCCGTTCGGCATTCGCCCGCTGTGCCTGGGCGTCAACGAAACGGCCGAAGGCACCGAATATATGGTGGCCTCCGAATCCGTGGCGCTGGAAGGCATGGGCTTCCGCTTCGTGCGCGACGTGCTGCCGGGCGAAGCGATCTTCATCGACATGGACAACAAGCTGCACGCGCAGATCTGCGCCGATGCGCCGAAGCTGAATCCATGCGTATTCGAATACGTGTACCTGGCGCGTCCCGACTCGGTGATCGACGGCGCCTCCGTATACAACACCCGCCTGAAAATGGGCGAATACCTGGCCGACAAGATCAAGCGCGAAGGCCTGGCGGAAGGCATCGACGTCGTGATGCCGATTCCCGACTCCTCGCGTCCCGCCGCCATCCAGCTGGCGATGCGCCTGGGCGTGGACTACCGCGAAGGCTTCATCAAGAACCGCTACATCGGCCGCACCTTCATCATGCCGGGCCAGGCGATGCGCAAGAAATCCGTGCGCCAGAAGCTGAACGCCATCGGCGACGAATTCAAGGACAAGGTCGTGCTGCTGGTGGACGACTCCATCGTGCGCGGCACCACCTCGCGCGAGATCGTGCAAATGGCGCGCGAAGCCGGCGCCAAGAAAGTGATCTTCGCCTCCGCCGCGCCGCCAGTGCTGTACCCGAACGTGTACGGCATCGACATGCCGACGCGCGACGAGCTGATCGCCCACGGCCGCACGCTGGACGAGATCTGCAAGGAAATCACCGCCGACGCGCTGGTTTACCAGGACCTGGAAGACTTGAAGAAGTCCATCGCCGACGTGAATCCTGCGCTGACCGAATTCGAAGCTTCCTGCTTCGACGGCAAGTACATCACCGGCGACGTGTCGGCCGAATACCTGGACCGCATCGAACAGGCGCGCGTGAACCCGAAGAAGGCCAAGGTCGCGGAAGACGCGGCGCGCACCCAACTGAACCTGAACACTGCTACGACGGAATCCTGATGAAGAACTACGGCTTCACGACCACCATCCTGCACAACGACCGCCAGAAAGGCATCGAACACGGTTCGCTGCACAAGCCGATCCATACTTCGGTGACTTTCGGCTATGCCGACGCGCGCCAGCTGGCGTCGGTGTTCCAGGGCAAGGAGCCGGGCTTCCGCTACGGCCGCCAGGGCAACCCGACGGTTGCCGCGCTGGAGGACAAGGTCAGCAAGATGGAGCAGGGCGTGGGCACGATCTGCTTCGCCACCGGGATGGGCGCCATCGGCGCCGTGTTCCAGGCGCTGCTGCGTGCCGGCGACCATGTCGTGTCGTCGTCGTTCCTGTTCGGGAATACCAATTCGCTGTGGCAGACGGTGGCAGGGCAGGGCGTAGGCGTGGACTTTGTCGACGCCACCGACGTGGCCAATGTGGCCGCGGCGCTGAAGCCCGAAACGCGCATGGTGTTCGTGGAGACCATCGCCAACCCGCGCACCCAGATCGCCGACCTGAAGCGCATCGGCGAACTGTGTGCGGAACGTGGCATCCTGTATATCGTCGATAACACGATGACGTCGCCGTACCTGTTCCGCCCAAAAGATGTGGGTGCGGGGCTGGTGGTGAATGCGCTGACCAAGTCGATCGGCGGCCATGGCAATGCCCTGGGCGGCGCGCTGACCGACACTGGCGCTTACGATTGGACGAAGTTCCCGAACATCTTCGAGAACTACAAGAAGAATCCAGCGGTGCAATGGGGCCTGGTGCAAATCCGCGCCAAGGCGCTGCGCGATTTCGGCGCCTCGCTGGCGCCGGAAGCTGCGCACCACATCGCCGTCGGCGCCGAAACGCTGGCGCTGCGCATGGACCGCACCTCTGCCAATGCGCGCGCCCTGGCCGAGATGCTGGAAGCCGACGAGCGCGTGGCAGCCGTGTACTACCCAGGCCTGAAGTCGCACCCGCAGCATGGCATTGCAGCGGAGCTGTTCAAGGATTTCGGCTCCCTGCTGAGCTTTGAGCTGAAGGATGGCATTGACTGCTTCGACTACCTGAACAAGCTGAAGCTCGCGATCCCGACTTCCAACCTGGGCGATACGCGCACCCTGGTGATTCCCGTCTCGCACACCATCTTCTACGAGATGGGTCCCGAGCGCCGCGCTTCGATGGGCATTGCCGACAGCCTGATCCGCGTCTCCGTCGGCATCGAAGACACCGCCGACCTGATCGCCGACTTCAAGAACGCATTGGATTGATATAGTTCAGCCCGTGTCAACTTTGGGGTCAGGCTCTTTGGTTGACACGAGCACAGCTACGCCACGGTAGAGCCCGTGTCAATTTGGGAGCCTGACCCCAAGGTTGACACGGGCTCTGCCGTTTCAGTAAGGGACGCCGAAGATGGCGCTGAAGCGGGACTTCTGTTCGGACGTCGCGGCGGGGTCGCGCAGCAGGTAGGTTTCCAGCATGCCGAACTGCTCGAGGCGCAGGCCGATGTCCCTGAACAGCGGGCCAAGGTCGGGCGCCTTGCTGGTGGCGACGATGTTGTTCAGCAGCGGGTCGAGGTCGACGCCGCTGATCGCCTTGCCGATGCGGACGATGTCGGCCTGGTCGTACCTCTTGCCTTTGTGCCCGAATTCCCTGTACATCTCGTGGAGCAGCGTGTCGAGACTGACCTTGCCTTTCGTGGCCTTGCGCAGTTCGACGTCCATCGCCAGTCCGGCTATCGTGCCGCCGCCGTAGACCAGCAGCCAGTTGCGGTGCTTGTCCTTTACGGCTTCGCGCACGGTCACGGTCAGGCCTTGCACATTGCGCGCGACGTTCTGGCCGCGTGCGAGATTCTCCAACTGCTGGATCAGCATCCCGCGGTCCATCAGCTTGTTGCGCGCCATGGTGATCACGGTCACATAATCGTTCACGCCTTCCTTGAACCATTCTTCGCTTTCGTTCTTCGGCACCAGGGAGTGTCCGTCCCAGAAGTGGGCCAGTTCGTGCGCCATCACCTTGCCCCAGATCGGGCGTGCGACTTCGCTGCCATCGTCTTTCAGGTATTGGCTGAAAGAGCCCGCAAATGCGCCGCCGTCGCCGGTGTCGCCCTGGTTGATGACGATCAGGAAGCGGTCGGCGACGGGGCCACGGCCATACAGCTTCTGGTAGCTGTTCATCTGCTTGTCGATCATGGAGATGAAGGCGTCGCGGCGCTTCCAGTATTGCCTGCCCATCACCAGCGTCATTTCCACGCCGCCGGCCTTGAAGGTTTCCGAGTGCGCCGTGCCGAAGAAGAACGCGTTGTTCACCAGTTCGCGCCGCGTTTCGACCAGGAAGGCACCGGGCTTTCCGGCGCTGCGCCAGGGGGTGTTCGCTTTCCATCCAATCGGCAGGTCGAAGGTGACTTCGGTTTGCCCGAGCATTTTCTCGCCGGGGACGATGAACAGGGGATAGCCGACCGACATCAGGCCTTCATCCGTATGGTAAGACACCTCCTCATTCCCGCCTGGCCATTGGTATTTGTCGTGTTCCAGGCGGATGTCGTAGGACAGGCGCAGGCGCCGGTCGCCGGCCACCTCATATTCGCCTTCGCCCTTGTCGGCCAGTGCGACGGCATTGCCGGCCATATCGTGTACCTGCAGTTTCTCGATCAGGTCGGCCTGGCCGTTCTTGAGCTGCGGGATCGGCATGCAATTGAACAGCGCCAGTTCGCGGCCTTCGACCCAGACATCGGCTTCGACGTGGGCGCGCCTGGCATCCTTGTCGATGCTGAGGCGGTAGTGGTTGGACTGGTTATCGAAGGCGAACGCGGATTGCGCTGCCAGCATCGCGCCTGCGATGCAGAAAGGCTTGAACATCAAATCTCCCCGGTTGTGGTGTGTTTTTTGTGACTGTAAGTCAGCGCAGCCACCCGGGGAGCGTGGCTGCGACGAACTGCAGGATCGGCGGGACAGGCTGCAGGCCTAGCGTAGCGCTTTTTCCACAACCGCTTTCATGGCCGGCATGGCGCAGCGCAGGGCCGCGTGGCCGCAGTCGGTATCGAGCACGGTGGCTTCTTCCTTGCGCAGCTTGGCGAAGGCGATTGCCGGGCCGGGATTCACCAGGTGGTCTTGCGCGGCGTTGATCGGGACCAGGCGCGCTTTGATGCGAGGAGCCTCGTCTTCCAGCTTGCCGCCTCGGGCAATATCGTGGCCGAGCACTGCGCGGATCTGCCACAGCGAGTTGTTGGCGTCCGTACCGTCAGGATCGGAGGCCTGGCTCTCGCGGAAGAATTTCTCGAAGTCCTTCGGCGCAGTGCGCGCGCTGCGGTGCGCCGGGCTGTCGAAGTTCATGGCGAACAGCAGGTTATACATTGGCAGCGGTGGGTTCTTTGCGTAACGGCCACCCACATATGCCGGTTCGTCGAGCACCGACTTTTCCACGATGCGCAGGAACAGCATGTCGGACGAAGTCAGTCGCGGCGTGCCTGCGATGGGGATGGCAACGTCCATGAAGCCCGGGTAGCTGGCGGCCCATTGGAAAGCCTGCATGCCGCCCATTGAATAGCCCATTACGGCATGCACATGCTTGATGCCCAGCTTTTCAGTCAGCAGCTTGTATTGGCTGGCGACCATGTCGCGTACCGAGAATTGCGGAAAGGACGGGCCGGGCTGGGTCTTGCTGTTGGACGGGGAGCAGGATACGCCATTACCCAGCGCGTCGACCACAACCACGTACCATGGCGCGGGATCAAACAGGGCGCCGCTTTGCAGCATACCGGCCGCATCGCGGCTGGTGCCGGTATGCCAGGTCGTAAACAGGATAACGTTGGATTTGTCGGCATTCAGGGTGCCGAATGTGCGGTAACCGATCGAACAGTCGCTGATGGTGGCTTTGTTTTCAAGCTGCAGGTCGCCCATATTCGCGAACTGCTGCTGCGGGGCGGCTGCGTATGCGGTCGAAATGGACAGTGCCAAGACGCACAGGATCGAGCTGATACGGCGGACGTGCATGTGATCTCCTCTTGTTTTCGATGCAAGAAGGATAACTCGAGCGGGGGCGTCGTGGCATCCGGGTGCGACAGGATGCAGGAATCGGGGAGCAGGCGGACTTAAAACGGCGCAATGCCGGGCACGCTGCAGGGGGCGGGCAGCAGTGCAGGACGCGGATGCGGCCTGCACTGCCTGGACATCAGTGCCAGGTCCGCATCAGGCCAACGGCCAGGCCTTCCAGCGCGAAGTCGTCTTCCTCGGTCACGGTGATGACCTTGAAGTCCGGGTTTTCCGGAAGCAGCTCGATCTTGCTGCCGGTCTTGCGGTAAGTCTTGACCGTGACGTCGTTGCCGATGCGGGCTACCACGACCTGGCCGTTGCGGGCGCTGTCGGTCTTTTTCACGGCCAGCAGGTCGCCGTCCATGATGCCGATGTCGCGCATCGATTCGCCGCGCACTTTCAGCAGGAAGTCCGGCTTGGCCGAGAACAGGTTGGGGTCCACGCTGTACGTGGTCTCCAGGTTTTCCTGCGCCAGGATGGGCGAGCCGGCGGCAACGCGGCCGATCAGCGGCAGCGAAACCAGCATGCCGGCAGGGACGGCTGGCATGTCGTCGAATTCGACATTGGCGCGCGCAGCCGGACGCGGCGCCGCGGCGCCAGTTGCCGGGCCGCCGAAGTTGCCGGTCAGGCGAATGCCGCGCGAGGTGCCGGCGGTAATTTCGATGGCGCCCTTGCGCTGCAGGGCTTTCAGGTGTTCTTCTGCAGCGTTGGCGGATTTGAAGCCCAGTTCCGCCGCGATTTCTGCGCGGGTAGGCGGGAAGCCGGTGCTGTCGATCGCATCCTTGATCAGGTTGAGGATCTGTTCTTGTCGTGCTGTGAGCTTGATCATGGCGCTATGGTGAACTGTGGATATAGACAGTCTGTATTTTTGTACAGTATGAAAGGAATTGCAAGCAAATTTGTTGCATTGGCAGAAAATATTCGGCTTAATGTCGATTCGACAACCATTGGAGGGCTGGATGGGACGGTTTGCTTTCTTGCTGGCGGCGGGAATTTCCTTGTTCGGTGCCGTGATCCATTTCGCTGCGCCTTGGCTGGGGCCGGATTGGTATGCCTTCTTGCAGGCGCCGCCGAAAGTTGTCGCCTCTGCCCGGGCGGGGACGTGGTTCGCACCGGCAGGTGCGGTAGTGATCGGAGCCTTGATGTTTATTTGCTGCCTGTATGCGCTGGCCGGCGCCGGGCGCTTGCGCTGGCTGCCATTCGCACAAATGGCGCAGGGCACGATTGCGGCGATCTGCCTGCTGCGCGGGCTGCTGGTAGTGCCTTACCTGTACAAGTTCCCTGATCGTGTGTGGACGTTTGATGTGGTCGCCTCCCTGGTCTGGCTGGCGGCCGGGCTCGGGTTCCTCGCCGGGATTTTGCAATCGCCTAAGGCCTCGCAGCCTGCCTTGGTGGCGAAGGGTGAGGCCTCAGGCGATTAAGCCGGAGACAGCCAGCGCGTCATCCAGCGTTCTTACCCGGAGTAGTGCTAGGGCCAGTTGTTCAAGCTGCTCCTCGCTTGCTTCCGCGAGCGCGTTTATAGCCGAGGCAGGGAGGCTGCCAAATCGGGTGGCGAGTTGTTGTTCGACCAGCGCGGCGAGGCTGTCGCGGGCCTCGCAGAACGCCTCTGTCCGTCCCTGGGCCCGTCCCTCGACCCGTCCTTCGGCCCGCCCTTCGACTCTGCCCTCTGCTCGTCCCTTCATGCGCCCCCGCTTGTCCGTCAATTCCCAAAATGCGTAAGCGAAACTGTTCTTGTCTGCATGCTTATTTGTGTCGTATAGCTCATAAATGTCCATGCTTGCCTCCTTTTGCCATTTCCACGGCGTTGGCATCATCAGGTCTAGGATCTGCCCCAAGTCCGAAAGTTCCTGCACATTCCTGTTTCCCGCGAATAGCTGGCGTAGCATGCGCAATTTGGCGGCATGTCGCCGTTCGCTGGAGTTCCTGGTCTGCAGGGCGAGCAGGTGTGTTGCGGCGGCGAACGCGGCCGGGTTCCGGCTTGTTGTCAGCTCGCCAAGCTGACTGCGGAAGTCCAGCAGTTTGACCGTTTGGAAGCGGACCGTCATGCCGCAGCCGTCGCGTTCATCCCGGTAGATGTCAGGCCGCCAGCGCAGGCCCGCGTCGGCAAGAAGCGCGATGCTGATTACCGGCACGGCGAATCGATCGTGCAGGCGGCTGTGGTAAATCGCCATGCGCCTGGCAAAATCCTCGTCGCGGCAGCACTGGATTTCGACATGAAGGCAGGCCAGGCTGCCATCCAGAAGCGTGACCAGGAGCAGGATGTCGGGATGCCGGGCGGCGCTACGGCTGTCCGGCGCTGGCGGTACAAGTTCGTGGTCGGGGAGGCAATATTGCTGGTTCCAGTCGACCTGGGCTGCGAGATCCGGCGCGAACAGCCGCAGGAAGGCTTCGGGATGGTTCCCGGCAAGCAGCTTCCAGGCGGCGTCGAACTGGTCCATGGCCCAGCATGCCAGCCCAGCGGGCAGGGGGCTTTGCGCGCCATCAGTAAACCTTGAGCCGGCCGGCAAAGTCTGCTATGCTTGCGGGCTTACCTCTTCCCACACCCGTCTTGACGCCGGGGTGGGCTATATTCACAGTCCTTAAGGGAGTTATTAATGCGTCACTACGAAATCGTATTTATCGTCCACCCGGACCAAAGCGAGCAAGTGCCCGCGATGATCGAACGTTACAAGACCAGCGTGACCTCGCGCGGCGGTAACGTGCACCGTGTTGAAGATTGGGGCCGCCGTCAAATGGCTTACTCGATCCAGAAACTGGCCAAGGCACACTACATCTGCCTGAACATCGAATGCGACAACGAGACCCTGGTTGAGCTGGAAACCGCATTCAAATTCAATGATGCCGTGCTGCGTCACCTGACCGTCAAGATGAAGAAAGCGGAAACCGCTCCTTCGCCAATGATGAAGTCGGTTCAGCGTGAAGACGCGGCCAAGAGCCATCGCGCCGAAGCCCCAGCAGCTCCTGCAGCGGCCTAATTCCTGACAGGAGACGGTCTGTACAACCAGCTCCGGGTTACCGCCCTGATCGCCGAACGGGATGAAATTCGTTACACCCCGGCCGGCCTGCCGATTGTGAATGCAAGCTTGCAGCACAGTTCGCAGCAGACAGAGGCAGGCATTGCCCGACTGACCGAGTTTGAAGTCCCTGCCGTTGCGGCAGGCGAGTTGTCAAAACGATTCAGTCAGGCGCCCCTTGGAGGCTTGTACGAGTTCACCGGTTTCCTGGCCAAGAAGAACCGCAATAGCAGAACCCTGGTGTTTCACATCATTGATTTTCGTGCTGTTTAAACAGCGCAATTTTTAAATACAGGAGCCTAAAATGGCATTCGGTAAAAAGTTCGACAAAAACAAGCTCAAGCTGAAAGAAAAGCGCAAGCAACAAAACCCACTGTTCAAGCGCAAGAAGTTCTGCCGCTTCACCGCCGCTGGCGTTGAGCAAGTGGACTACAAAGACGTAGACACCCTGAAAGATTTCATCCAGGAAAACGGCAAGATCATGCCAGCACGCCTGACCGGCACTAAGGCGCACTACCAGCGTCAAGTTGACACCGCGATCAAGCGCGCCCGCTACCTGGCCCTGCTGCCATACACCGATCTGCACCACGCTTAATTAGCGATCAGATCAGAGATCCTGGAGAATTAATATGCAAATCATCCTGCTGGAAAAAGTTGTTAACGTCGGCAACCTGGGCGACGTGGTGAAAGTGAAAGACGGCTACGCCCGTAACTTCCTGATCCCTCAGAAACTGGCACGCCGCGCTACCGCTGCTGCTGTTGCTGAATTCGAAGCCAAGCGCGCCGAACTGGAAAAAGCTGCTGCCGCCAAGCTGGCTGCTGCCCAAGCCCAAGGCGAAAAGCTGAACGGCATGACCGTGACCGTATCGCAGAAAGCCGGCGTTGACGGCCGTCTGTTCGGTTCCGTGACCAACTTCGACATCGCTGAAGCCCTGACCAAAGCCGGCTTCGCAGTGGAAAAGTCCGCTGTGCGCCTGCCAACCGGTCCTCTGAAGACCACCGGCGAGTTCCCAGTGGCTGTTGCCCTGCACACCGACGTGGTCGCAGAAGTGACCGTGGCTGTTGTTGGCGAAGCTGCTTAATCAGCGTCGTAAATACAGCAAAAAAGCCGGGTTCGCCCGGCTTTTTTTATTTTCAGGGATTATTACGGCGTTGCCGAAGCAGGTATAATGCGCGCCATGAACGCCGCACCCCAGTCCGACCCACAAGTCGATTCCCTCCGCATCCCGCCGCACTCGATTGAGGCAGAGCAATCTGTCATCGGTGGTTTGTTGCGTGACAACGCGGCGTGGGACCGTATTGCGGACTTCATGAATGCGGAAGACTTCTACCGCTACGACCACCGCATCATCTTCGAGCAGATGGTACGCCTGATCAACTCGGGCAAGCCGGCCGACGTGGTGACCGTGTTCGAGGCCCTGAGCATGCTGGGCAAGGCGGAAGAAGTGGGCGGCATGGCCTACCTGAACGCCATGGCACAGAACACCCCTTCGGCCGCCAATATCCGCCGCTATGCGGAAATCGTGCGTGACCGCGGCGTGCTGCGCAAGCTGATCACGGTGGCCGATGAAGTGTCGGGCAATGCCTTCAGCCCGCAGGGCAAGGACGTGAAGCAGATCCTGGACGAGGCGGAAGCAAAGATTTTCGCCATCGCCGAAGCCGGTTCGCGCGGCGCCGCCGGTTGGCTGCCGGTGCAGCCGCTGCTGACGCAGGTGGTGGAGCGTATCGACGAACTGTATTCGCGCGATTCCAGCTCCGAGATCACCGGCGTGCCGACCGGCTGGACCGACCTGGATAAAATGACATCGGGGCTGCAGCCGGGCGATATGGTCGTCGTGGCCGGCCGTCCTTCCATGGGCAAGACCGCCTTCTCCATGAATATCGCCGAAAACGTGGCGGTGGAAGCCGGCCTGCCGGTCGCCGTGTTCTCGATGGAGATGGGCGGCGTGCAGCTGGCCATGCGTATGCTTGGCTCAGTCGGCCTGCTGGACCAGCACCGCCTGCGTACCGGCAAGCTGATCGACGAGGATTGGCCGCGCCTGACGCACGCCATCCAGAAAATGAATGAAGCCCAGGTCTATATCGACGAGACCCCGGCACTGAACCCGATCGAGATGCGCGCCCGTGCGCGCCGCCTGGCCCGCCAATGCGGCAAGCTGGGCCTGATCGTGGTCGACTACCTGCAACTGATGCAGGGCAGCCAGCCGGGCGACAACCGCTCGGCCGAGATCTCCGAGATCTCGCGTTCCCTGAAGGGCCTGGCCAAAGAGCTGCATTGCCCCGTCATTGCGCTTTCCCAGCTGAACCGCTCGCTGGAACAACGTCCCAATAAACGTCCCGTCATGTCCGACCTGCGCGAATCCGGCGCTATCGAGCAGGACGCGGACGTGATCATTTTCCTGTATCGCGACGAGGTCTATAACCCGGACTCGCCGGATAAAGGTACCGCCGAGATCATTATCGGCAAGCAGCGTAACGGTCCAATCGGTGCGGTGCGCCTGACCTGGATCGGTGCGTACACCAAGTTTGGCAATTACACCGGTAACCTGTCGATCTACCAAGGCGACTGATTACCAGGCGGGCCACGCTGGGTGGCTTTGCTGCAGTATCTACGAATCAACCAACGGAGAACAAAAATGTTTGGACGCTTGATGCCCTCGGAGGGCAAATTCTTTGACATGTTTAACCAGCATGCCGAACTTTGCGTGAAGGGCGCCAAAGAGATGCTGGGCCTGATGGCCAATTTCGACGACCTGGAAAACCGTGTCCACGCCATCGAAAGCATCGAAAAACAGGCTGACAAGATCACCTACCAGGCGGTAGACCTGCTGCACAAGACCTTCATCACCCCGCTGGACCGCGACGACATCCACAAGCTGATCACCAAGATGGACGACATCCTGGACCTGATGGAAGACGCCGCCCAGACCGTGTCGCTGTACGACCTGCATTCCGTCACCCCGGAAGCCAAGCGCCTGGCCGAACTGGTCCTGGCTTGCACCGAAAAGGTGAAGGATGCGGTGGCCCTGCTGTCGAACATGGACAACGCGTCCAAGATCGTCGGCATCTGCGAAGAAATCGACCGCCTGGAATCGGACGCCGACCACGTGATGCGTGCTGCCATGTCCAAGCTGTTCCGCGACGAGCCGGACGTGCGCAACCTGATCAAGATGAAGGCGATCTACGAGATCCTGGAAACCGTCACCGACCGCTGCGAAGATGTTGCCAACATCATCGAAGGCATCATCGTCGAAAACGCATAATTTAAAAGATCATTTCATGAGCAACCTCGAAATTAGCATCTGGGCGCTGGGGGCACTGGTCTTCCTCGCACTGGTGTTCGACTTCATGAACGGCTTCCACGACGCCGCGAATGCGATCGCCACGGTGGTGTCTACCGGCGTGCTGAAACCGCAGACCGCCGTGATGATGGCTGCCTTCTTCAACTTCATTGCCATCTTCGTGGTCGGCCTGAAAGTGGCGACCACCATCGGCAAGGGAACCATCGAACCCTCGGTGATCGACCATTACGTGATCTTCGGCGCGCTGATAGGGGCCATCGTCTGGAACGTGATCACCTGGTATTACGGCATTCCATCCTCGTCTTCGCACGCCCTGATCGGCGGCCTGGTGGGCGCAGCGGTGGCCAAGTCCGGTACCGGCGCGCTGATTTCCGGCGGCCTGATCAAGACCGTGGTGTTCATCGTCGTGGCGCCTCTGCTGGGCTTTGTGCTTGGCTCGCTGATCATGCTGATCGTGTCGTGGGTCTTCGTGAAGTCGACCCCGCGCAAGGTGGACGGCTGGTTCCGCCGCCTGCAGCTGCTGTCCGCAGCCGGCTACTCGCTGGGCCACGGCGGCAACGACGCGCAGAAAACCATGGGCATCATCTGGATGCTGCTGATCGCTTCCGGCCACGTGGCTGCCGGCGACGCAGCGCCGCCGGTGTGGGTTATCGTGGCCTGCTACGGCGCGATCTCGTTCGGCACGCTGTTTGGCGGCTGGCGTATCGTCAAGACCATGGGCCAGAAGATCACCAAGCTGAAACCGGTGGGCGGCTTCTGCGCCGAAACCGGCGGTGCGATCACCCTGCTGATGGCATCCTTCTGGGGCGTGCCGGTTTCCACCACCCATACCATCACCGGCGCCATCGTCGGCGTGGGTTCGGCACAGAAGATGTCGGCCGTGCGCTGGGGCGTGGCGGGCAATATCGTATGGGCCTGGATCTTTACCATTCCTGCTTCCGCCTTCGTTGCGGCGGTGGCGTGGTGGGTCGGCAAGCACATCATGTAAATCCCGAAGGGGCGCTGCGGCGCCCCTTTATTTTGCTTACAAGTTCTCAAATTTGGGATATATTCCCATTTATGGGAAATTCATTCGAAGACCGCCTGGTGCGGCGCCTGGCCGGTTTGCGCGAAGAGCGCGCGCTGTCGCTGGAAGAACTGGCGGCGCAAAGCGGCATCAGCCGCGCCACCCTGTCGCGCCTGGAGCGCGGCGAAACCAGCCCGACCGCTGAAATGCTGGGCAAGCTGTGCGCTGTTTATGGCATGCCGATGTCGCGCCTGATCGCCGAGGTGGAGCAGGCGCCGGTACAGTTGATCCGGCGCGGCGAGCAGGCTGAATGGCACGACCCGGCGACCGGCTTCGTGCGGCGCATGGTGTCGCCGCCGGCGCGCGGCTTCAAGGCTGAGATGATCGAAGGACGGCTGCCGCCCGGCGCCGTGATCGACTACGCGCAAGCGCCGGTGCGCGGCCTGGAGCAGCATATGTGGATGCTGTCCGGCGTGCTGGATTACACCATCGACGGCAACACGCACCGGCTGCAGCCGGGCGACTGCCTGCGCTTCCATCTGCATGGTGCGACGCGCTTTTCCTGTCCCGGTCCCGACGCGGCCCATTACCTGATTGCGATATGCGAACCATAGAAGAACTGGATGGCGCCGGGCTGCTGGCGCATGCCGATCAACTGGCGGATGTATTGCGCGCGTGCGTGCTGGCCGGCGCCAGTGTCGGCTTCGAACTGCCATGCCCGCATGAGGAGGCGCGCGCATTCTGGCTGGGGCTGCATGGAGCGGTGGAGCGCGGCGAGCGCCGCCTGTTCGTCGTGCGCGCCGGCGATGGCCGTATTGACGGTACCCTGCAACTGGCACTGGCCGGCATGCCGAACAGCCGCCACCGCGCGGAACTGTCCAAGATGCTGGTGCATCCGCGCGCGCGCCGCCAGGGCATGGCGCAGGCACTGATCCTGCATGCGGAAGCCGCGGCGCGCTCACTGGGGCGCACGCTGCTGGTGCTTGACACCTGCAGCGGCGAGCCGGCGGAACGCATGTACCTGAAACTGGCCTACCAACGCTGCGGCGAGATCCCGCAATTCGCCACCATGCCCGATGGCCGGCTGGGCGCGACCACCTTCATGTACAAGCTGCTTTAAGCCGGGTCGTGACAGCAGACGCCGAGTTTGTTGCCGTCCGGGTCGCGGAAGTAGGCGCCGTAGTAATGGGCATGGTAGTGCGGACGCAGGCCGGGCGGGCCTTCGCAGCATCCGCCGTTGGCGAGGGCGGCAGCGTGCGCAGCATCGACCGCGGCGCGCGACGGCGCGAGCAAGGCCGTCATCGGGCCGTTGCCCGGATTGGCGGGAGCGCCGTCATACGGGCGGCCGATGATGAAGAGCGGCCGGCCGCCACCTGCGGGCTGCCACGCGGCCCAGGGCTTGTTGTCGTCGCAGAAGCGCTGGGCGTGGCCGAGCGCCGCCATCACGGCTGCGTGGAAACGGTAAGCGGCAGCAAAGTCGCTGACTCCGATGAAGACGTGCGAAATCATAATGCGCCCCGCACGGCTTTCACGTCGGTCAAGCCGGCGAGTATCTTATCGATGCCATCCATCTTCAGGGTCCGCAGGCCTTCGGCCAGCGCGGCGTTGCGCAGCTGAGGCGCTGAGGCGCGCTCCCGTACCAGATGGCGTACGCGTTCCCCCGGCACCAATAGTTCATGCAGGCCGATGCGGCCTTTATAACCTTTGCTGCATTCTGTGCAGCCAACGGGGCGGTACAACGTGAACCCGCCACGCGCATCGCCGTGGCGCTCACGCCAGCCGTTAACGATGCGCAGTTGGGCGGCGCGTGGATCGGCACGCCAGGCCTCGGTCTTTTGCAATTCCTCGCTGTACTCGGCCAGCAGCAATTCCAGTTCCGCTTCGCCCGGCTGGTAAGCCAGCTTGCAGTGTTCGCACAGGCGCTTGGCCAGGCGCAGGGCCAGCACGCCCAGCAGGGCATCTGCCATGGCAAAGCGCTCGTTGCCCATTTCGTGCAGGCGCGCGATGGTGTCGGTGCTGCTGGCGGTGGGCATGGCGCCCAGCACCATGCGGCCGCTCAGTGCCGCTTCAATGGCCATGGCGGCCGTATCGCTGTCGCGCATATCGCCGATGGCGACCAGGTCGGGATCGGCGTGCAGCACGGCGCGCAAGGCCGCCGCAAAGTCGGTGCCCGTTTCGCGCTGCACCGGAACCTGGCGTGCACCCGGCTGCGTGATTTCCACCGGCTCCTCGATGGTCCAGACCTTGGCGTCGGGACGTTCGAGCTGCAGCAGCAGCGAGTGCAGGGCGGCGGTGCGGCCGGAGCCGGCCGGTCCGCACAGCAGGAACAAGCCGTGCGTGGTGTCGATGGCGGCGCGCAGCCTGTCCTGCGTGGCGGCGACCATGCCCAGGCGTTCCAGCGGCATCGGGGCGCCGCTGCTAAGCAGGTGCAGCACCATGTCCTCCATGCCGCCGGCCGATGGAATGAAGCTGGCGCGCAGTTCGACATCGAACTGGCTGAATTCCCTGAACAGCAGCTTGCCTTCGACCGGATGGCCAGCAACGGCGGTTGGCAGGCCGCACATGGTTTTCAGGCGCGCGACCAGGGCAGCGTGCATATCCAGCGCGGCTTCGGCGTAAGGCAGCAGGGCGCCGTCGCGGCGCAGGCGCAGTACCATGATGCCGCGCGCGGCGTGCGGTTCGATATGGATGTCGGAAGCATCCAGGCGGCACGCCTCGGTAATGATTTTTTCGGCCAGGGCGGCGGCTGCATCGGCATCGGCGGCGTTGTGCGTGCCGGCGGGCCGGCTGGCGGCGGAGGTCAAGGTGAAGCGCGGCGACTGGCGTGCCGCCAGCGCCACGGCCAGCGTTTCGCACAGCGCCTGCAGGCATTCGACCTGCATTGCGCTGAACCGTTCGCCATTGCGCGGGTTCATGAGCTGCACTACCCCCAGCAGTTCCTTGCCCTGGGCATCCGCGACCGGCGCGGCCAGCACCTGGCGCGTGCGGTAGCCGGTGCGCTGGTCCACGCCTTGCTGGAATTGCAGATCGGGCGAGATAGCGCGCAATTGGGAGGAGTCGTACACGTCGTCGATATTCACCAACTGCTGCGTCAACGCGACGTAGCCGGCAATGCTGCCCGGCGTGGCGGCGACGCGCGACTCGCGCGACACCAGGTAATCCTTTTCCTGGTCCATCACGAACAGCAGGCAGCGGTCGCAGTCGAACAGGTGGCAGAGGTCTGCCGGCACACTGTTCATCAGCGCTTCGAGGCCGCGCGCAGCATGCACGCGGGTGCTGACGGCATGCAGCTTACGGTAGAGCTGCAATGGTTCGGAATCGCTCACGACACATCCCTTTTTACTTGTCTATTTTCCAATTTTGTCAATGATAGGCCAAATTCGCAACACTCAACTGTGCGGCCGCGCGCAGGCGTAAAATAAAACTGTCAATTGGATCTTCTCGTCCTAAACTAAGAGTAACAACAGTTGCTCGTTAGCTAGGCAAGATGATTGCCGGGAGAACGAAAATGATTAGCCCCGCGCCTCGTCTGGTGGGTGTGGCCGCCTTGGCCATAGCCTGTGGAAATCTTGCAGCCGATCCCATGCGGCCCGAGCGAGAGCGCGAACGAGCGCCGGCAGCCATCTTTGACCTGAGCGCCAGCCAATCGAAACTTTCCGACTGGCCCGGCAATCCCAACAACAATAATGTCACGGTGCGCCTGGCAGCGACCATGACGAAATCGCTGGAACGCGACTGGATGGTGCGGGCCAGCGTGAATACCCAGTACAACTCCGGCGACCTGACCTTGCAGGACGCGCTGGCGCCGCCTGCCTTCACCTCGCTGCGCATGATGCGGGACCGCGACGTGGTGCGCGATGGCGGCATCGGCAGCAACCTTGAGCTGTACTCGCCGAATATGTGCGCGTCCTTCCTGCGCAAGTGCCGGGCCCTGATGTTCTATGACCGCAACTACATCCGCTACAACCGCAATTACGCGGGACAGCTGCGCAGCGGCCGGGTTGGTAGCGTCGGCGTGGGGGTGCGCATGCAGATGGGCAAGCGTTCCAGCATGCAGTTCGATTACGGCCGGGTAGTGCGCTCCGACCAGATGCCGGATGATGCGCGTAACCGGCTGACGCTGCGCATGGGTTATGCCTGGTAAATAAATCGCAAAAAAAGCCTTGACCTTCCCATCATGGGATACTTGATACTGGTCGCCAGAGCATAGGCGAGGAGTATCCCATGAGTCAGTTCCAGCAAACCGTCCGTATTGAAGGCATGAGTTGCGCATCCTGCGTGCGCCGCGTCGAAAAGGCGTTGGCGACCGTCCCGGGCGTGGCGCATGCCGCCGTCAACCTGGCCACCGAGACTGCGCGCGTCGATTCCGATTCGCCGGTCGCCTTCGCCGCCCTGCAGCACGCCATCGGCAAGGCTGGCTACGCTGCCAGCGAACTGGCCGCGCCAGCCCCCGATTCCGCGCCGCATATTCCTGAAGGGCTGGCTGTCCTCCTTTCCGCAGTGCTTTCCGTGCCGCTGGTGGTGCCGATGGTCGCCGAGTGGTTCGGCGCGCACGTGATGCTGCCGGTATGGCTGCAATGGCTGCTGGCGACGCCGGTGCAATTCGTGTTCGGGGCGCGCTTCTATCGCGCCGGCTGGAAAGCGGTGAAGGCGCGCGCCGGTAATATGGACTTGCTGGTGGCGCTGGGCACGTCGGCGGCGTACGGCTTGAGCGTCTACCTGGCGCTGGCGCGCGGGCAAGGCATGCACCTCTATTTCGAAGCGTCGGCGGTGGTGCTGACCCTGGTCTTGCTGGGTAAATGGCTGGAAGCGCGGGCCAAGCGGCAAACCGCCTCCGCCATCCGCGCCTTGCAGGACCTGCGGCCGGTGACAGCGCGCGTGCGGCGCGAAGGCGAGTCGGATGCCGATTTGCCGATCGAACAGGTGCAAGTGGGCGACATCGTGGTGATCCGCGCCGGCGAACGCGTGGCGGTGGATGGCGAAGTGGTCGATGGCGCCAGCCACGTCGATGAGTCGTTGATCACCGGCGAGAGCCTGCCGGTCGCCAAGCACGTTGGCGACCATGTCACCGGCGGCGCAATCAATGGCGAGGGCTTGCTGCTGGTGCGTACCGGTGCAACAGGGGCGGAAACCATGCTTTCGCGGATCATCCGCCTGGTGGAAGACGCGCAATCGGCAAAGGCACCGGTACAAAAGCTGGTCGACAAGGTGGCTGCGGTGTTCGTGCCGGTGGTGCTGGTGCTGGCCTTGCTGACGCTGGCCGGGTGGTGGCTGGCTAGCGGGAATGTCGAGCAGGCAGTGATCAACGCCGTGGTAGTGATGGTGATTGCATGCCCATGTGCGCTCGGCCTCGCCACGCCGGCTGCGATCATGGCCGGCACCGGTGTCGCGGCGCGGCATGGCATCCTGATCAAGGATGCCGAGGCACTGGAGATGGCGCGCCAGGTCGATACCGTGGTGTTCGACAAGACCGGCACGCTCACGCAAGGCAAGCCGGTACTGGCGCAATTGCTGCCGCATGGCGTGCCTGCCGGCCGCGCGCTGCAGCTGTCAGCGGCCATCCAGCGCGGCAGCGAACACTCGCTCGCCCGCGCCGTCCTGGACGCGGAAGTTGCATCGGGCCAGGCGTTGCCGTCGCTCACGGCCAATGCGGTCAGCACGCTGCCCGGCCGCGGCCTGGCGGCGACAGTCGACGGCCTGGCACTGATTCTGGGCAGCGGACGCCTGATGGCGGAGCGCGGCGTGGACCTGTCGCCGTTGCAGCTGCGCGCCTTGGAGCTGGAAGGGGCCGGCCATACGATTTCCTGGCTGGCCGATGCCGGCAGCAAGCAGCTGCTTGGCTTGCTCGCCTTTGCCGACCAGCCGAAACAGCATGCCCGCGCCGCGGTGGAGCGCCTGCACGCCCGAGGCATCGCCACCGTGATGCTGACCGGCGATAACCAGGGCAGCGCGCAGGCGGTGGCGCAAGCGCTCGGCATCGGCAGCGTGGAAGCGAACCTCCTGCCGGCCGACAAGACCACGGTCATAGCGCGGCTGAAGGCGGAAGGCAAGCGCGTTGCCATGGTCGGCGACGGCATCAACGACGCGCCGGCGCTGGCCGCAGCGCACGTCGGCATTGCGATGGCGACCGGCACCGACGTCGCCATGAATGCAGCCGGCATCACGCTGATGCGCGGCGAACCGCTGCTGGTGGCGGACGCGATCGACATCTCGCACCGCACTTTCAGCAAGATCCGCCAGAACCTGTTCTGGGCCTTCATCTACAATGTGGCAGGGATTCCGCTGGCGGCGCTTGGCGTGCTGAATCCCCTGCTGGCCGGCGCCGCGATGGCATTCAGCTCGGTCAGCGTGATCAGCAACGCCTTGCTGCTGCGCCGCTGGCAGCCTTCAAAGGAGTAAGCAATGAATATCGGACAAGCCGCGGCAGCATCCGGCGTCAGCGCCAAAATGATCCGCTACTACGAAAGCATCGGCCTGGTGCGCGAGACTGCGCGCACCGAGAGCGGCTACCGGATCTACGGCGAGAATGACCTGCATACGCTGCGCTTCATCAAGCGCGCCCGCAACCTGGGTTTTTCGCTGGAACAGATCGGCGACCTGTTGTCGCTATGGCAGGACACTGGCCGCGCCAGTTCAGACGTGAAGACCATCGCGATGAGCCATGTGGATGAACTGAACCAGCGCATCGTGGAGCTGACCGAAATGCGCGACACGCTGGCCAGCCTGGCCAAGACCTGTCACGGTGACGACCGGCCGGATTGCCCGATCCTGCAAACGCTGGGATCAGCGCAGGAACATGTACACGGTGAGCACTGCGCCCACGATCACGACAAAGATGCGCATCAACTGCGGGGGAAGGCGATAGATCAGCCACGAGCCCAGAAGCCCGCCCGCAATACCACCCGCGCATAAGGCCAGGGCAGCGGCCCAGCTGATCATGCCGGAGAATGCAAAGATCAGGGTGGCGGAGGCATTCATTGCCATCGCCAGCATGTTCTTGGTCGCCGTCGCGGCGCGGATTTGCTGGCCGGCGATAGTCAGCGCTGCCAGCATCAGGAAGCCGATGCCGCCGCCGAAGTAGCCGCCGTAGATCGCAATGCAGGACTGGATCACGGCCAGCATCCACTTGGGCATGCTCGCGGTGGCCTGCATCGGCTGGCGGCGGAAAGCACCCCAGGCGAACATGGTGGTGGCGAACAGCACCAGCCAGGGCACCAGCTTGGCGAAGAAGGTCGGCGGCGTAATCCACAGCAGGATGGCGCCAAAAATGCCGCCAATAATGCTGATCGTGAAAAGCTGCGGGAAGGTCAGGCCGCTGACGCCTTCCGCGAACTTGCGGCCGGCGACGGCGGACGTAGCCTGGCTCGGGAACATGGCAACCGTGGAAGTCATGTTCGCCGCGACCGGGTTCAGGCCGGCCAGCAACAGGGCAGGGAACGTGATGAAAGAGCCGCCGCCAGCCAACGCATTCTGCGTACCGGCGAAAAGTCCTGCTGCGGCGAGCAGTAAGATGGTGTGGAGTTCGGGCATCAGGCCATTATAGCCAAGGTGCCCGAGTCTTGCCCGAGCTCAGGCGGCGCGGCGTGGGGCGCGCTTGGCGGCGATGGTTTCGGCCAGGACGCCGGTGGCGTGTTCGGCGTCCGCGATGGAGCGCAGCAGGCGCTCGTCGCCAAATTCGTCATATTCAATGGCCGCGCCGCAGGCATCGGTCACGCCCAGGTAGCGGAATACGCTGCGCACCGACGCTTCGACATGGTTGATGCCCTCCAGCCGCTGGCCTGGATCGTAGCCATAGTCGCCGCGCGAGGACAAGATCACGAGCTGCTTGCCTGCATCCGCCAGCAGCGGCCAATATGGTTCCCCCGGGCGCGAGCGGTCGAAGCCAAAGGTGCGTCCAACGCGCACGATGTTGTCGATCCAGGCCTTGAACTGCGCTGGCGGGCCGAAGTTATACATCGGCACTCCGGCGACGATGATGTCGGCTGCCAGCACTTCATCTACCAGCGCATCGCTCTGCGCCAGGGCTTCCACCATCCACGGTTCGCGCGCTTCGGGCGGCGTGAATGCGGCATGCACCCAGCCGCCGGTTACCGGCGATGGCGGCTCCGCGCCGACATCGCGATAGATGACTTTTGCTCTGCTATCGAGCTGGAGGTAGCGCTCGATGAAACGGGCCGTCAGGCGGCGCGTATGCGAGCCATGTGCCTGTTCCCCGGATCGTCCGGGCCGGGCGCTTGAATCAATATGCAGGATGCTGGTCATTTGTGCTCTCCGTTAAGTTGGGAAGGCCATACTTTGCGCCGGCGGGTAGGCAGTGACAAACGATTAATTTTCAGCGGATGGATGAACTCAATTCATGTATAGTCATCAACATGAAACGCCGCCTGCCATCCCTGTCCGCCCTGCGCAGCTTCGAGGCCGCTGCGCGGCTGCAAAGCTTCAAGCTCGCTGCCGAGGAGCTGTCGGTCAGCGCTACTTCGATCAGCCACCAGGTGCGTGCGCTGGAGGAGGTGCTGGAGGTGCGCCTGTTCCTGCGCAAGACCCGCGCCGTCGAGCTGACGCCGGAGGGCCGCATCCTGCTGCAGGCGACCGGCACCGGCTTTGACGCCATCGCTGCCGGCGTCGAGCGGCTGCGGCAAGAACAGCGCCGTACGGTCACCTTGTCGACCACGCCGTCCTTCGCGGCGCGCTGGCTGGTGCCGCGGCTCGCCTCCTTCAACTTGGCCCATCCAGGCATCGCCCTTAACGTCCAGGCCAGCAACAAGCCGGTCGACCTGGCCGGCGGTGCGGCGGACCTGGCAGTACGTGGCGGCAGCGGGCATTTCGCAGGCCTGCACGCGGAGCGACTGATGCGGGCGGGCTTTGCCCCGGTTGCCAGCCCGCGCCTGAAGTTGCGCAAGGCGAGCGATGTGGCACGCCATCCGTTGATTCACTTCGACTGGCAGCGCGGCTTCAAAGGTGCCTTGACCTGGGACAAGTGGGCAAACGCAGCCGGGGTGGCGCTGGACGTGACTGCCGGAGCGCGCTTTTCGGAGGAATCGCACGCTGTGCAGGCGGCGATCGCAGGGCAGGGCGTGGTGCTGACCGCCTTGCCGCTGGTGCGCGAAGAAATCAGCATGGGACTGCTGGAAGCGCCGGTCGGACCGGTGCTCGGCGGATTCGACTTTTATGTTGTGCGGCCTGAAGGCGACGATCCGCGCGAAGAGGTGCGCGCCGTCGAAGCATGGCTGCTGGCACAGGAGGAGCAATGATGGAGCCCTATAAGCTTTACTACTGGCCGACGATCCAGGGCCGGGGAGAATTCGTGCGGCTGGCGCTGGAGGAGGCTGACGTTCCTTACATCGATGTGGCGCGCGGCAAGGGCGGCATGAAGGCGATGACCGAATTGATCGCGGGCGGCAGCGACCCGCGTGCCGCTTTCGCGCCGCCGATCTTGCAGGCCGGTGAACTCATGATCGGACAGACGGCCAACATCCTGATGTTCCTCGGAGCGCGGCACAAACTGGCGCCGCGCTCGGAAGCGGGACGGCTGCGATGCAACCAGCTGCAGCTCACCATTGCGGACATCGTCGGCGAGGCGCACGACACGCATCACCCGATCTCGGTGAATATGTATTACGAAGAGCAGGCGCGGGAATCGAAGGCGCGGGCGCGCGATTTTGCGATAGAGCGTATTCCCAAGTACCTGGATTATTTTGAAACCGTGTTGCGGGTCAACCAGGCACGCGGCGGATGGATTGTCGGTTCGCGCCTGAGCTATGTCGACCTGTCGCTGTTCCAGTTGCTGGACGGCTTGCGCTATGCCTTCCCGAAAGCGATGGCGGCCTACGAAGGGCGCTGGCCCGGCCTGCAACGGCTGGCCGGGCGGGTGGCGGCGCGGCCAAGGGTCGCCGCCTACCTGGCGTCCAAACGCCGCCTCGCCAACAACGAGGACGACGTATTCCGGCATTACCCGGAACTGGAGCAGGGCGTTCGCCTTAAACCGCGCGGGTGACGGGATAGCCGGCATCCACGATGGCTGCCTTGATCGGCTCCAGCGCCGAAGCCGAGTTGACCTTGACGTGCTTGCCCTTCAGGTCCACCTCGACAAAGGCGGCCGGGTCAACGGTGTGCACGGCTTCCGTCACGGCCGAGACGCAATGGCCACAGGTCATGTTTTCTACAGTCAGTTCATACATTTGGAGTTCCTTTCGTCATATGGGTAAACGTACTTTAATCCTTCCCACCATTGTAAAGTCAAGCGTGCTGGCCCTGCTTTTGCTGCAAGGCTGCTCACAGCAGCATGCGGGGCCGGCCTTCTCCGGACCGCAAGGGGCCGGGCTTATGGTGGAGTCGCGACTTGCAGGGGACCCGGGGACGCCTCAAGCCCAGCGCGGCAAATACCTGGCTTACGAGCATTCCGTGACCGTTGACGCGGCCGAGCCGGAAATCAAGCCGCTACTCGACAAGCTGGTGACTGCGTGCCAGGCAGACGTGGCGAACCAGTGTACGTTGCTGGCCTCCGGTGTGGAGGGAGGGCGCCAGTCGAGCGCACATGTCCGCGTACGCATCAAGCGAGAGGGCGTGGAAAAACTGATCGCCTTGGCGGCAACGGGCGGCGAAGTCGCATCGCGCAACACTGCGGCGGAAGACCTCGAAGGCCCGATCCGCGACAATGCCAAGCGACTCGAGATGCTGCGCTCCTATCGCGAGAAACTGCTGGCGCTGGAGAGCAAAGCAGGCAACAACGCCGAAGCCCTGATCAAGCTGTCGCAGGAACTGGCGACGGTGCAAAGCGAGCTGGAGTCAGCGACCGGCGTTGAGGCGCGCCTGATGGAGCGGGTCAACATGGACTTGTTGAACATCTCGATCCAGTCCCGTAGCCAGCGCGGCTTCTGGTCGCCGGTCAAGCGCGCGACAAGCGATTTTGCCAGCAATCTGTCGGAAGGTATCGCCAGCGCCATCACCGGCATCGCTTACCTGCTGCCCTGGGCGCTGATCCTGTTTGTGGCAGGTGCAGTGGTGCGCAAGATCTGGCGGAGGACTCGCCGGAAATGAGCGATAAGGTTAAATGGCTGGTTCAGAAAGAAGGCTTTGCCATGGCAAACCGCACGGAAGCCATGGAGGTGCTGGAGCGCTTTGGATTCAACTACGACAGTTTTGGCCTTACGCCGCCGTGGACGAAGGTCTTGAATCTTGCGCAAATCCTGTCGGACCCGGAGTCGAAGTACATCGTTCGCGGTGGAACCCGCCTGCATGCCATATTGAATGCAGCCCAAAGCCTTATCGAGCTGGACGAGCAGTTGACGGCCGAGCAGATGGAGCATGGCGCGGCCTACCTGCAGCAACTCAGGCAAGGGATCTTTTATGACGAGCAAAAGTTCGACCAGGCGTATTACGCGGGACTTGACCTGCCGCTGCTGAACGGCGACGCCGTGATGTATCGGATTGCAGCGAACCTGGCGCAATCTTTCGACCGCGAGATGTTTATCAAGCCTAGCAAGGACGAGAAAGCATTCGATGCCGGAATCCTTGCACCAGGCCAGACCATCGAAACGTTCATTGCCAGCCAGCCGCAGGCGCGAAACTGGATCGACGAAATGGCCGTCATCGCGCCATGCAAGGCGATTGCCGCTGAATATCGCTTCTTCGTGGTCGACCGGGAGGTCGTCACCGGATCGCTTTACCGCTTTGCGGGGAAGGCCAATTTCAATGCAAACATCCCGGCCAATGTGATGCAGGCCGCTATCGAATTTGCACAGATGTACCAGCCCCATTCGGTATTCACGATGGACCTGGCCGAAGCGCGGGAAGGCATCCGCATCGTCGAATATAACTGCTGGAATGCCTCGCGCATGTATGCGGCAGATGTCGCGAAGATTTTCCACGCGGTGCACGATTTTGTCACGGAGAAGACCTAATGAAGCAATCCATCGTCCACATTGCCCTCGTCGTGCGCGACTATGATGAGGCGATCGACTTTTATGTCAACAAGCTCGGTTTCGAGCTGCTCGACGACACGTATCAGCCGGAACAGGACAAGCGCTGGGTCGTCGTGGCGCCGCCAGGCGGCAGTGGCACCACCATCTTGCTGGCGCGTGCGTCGAAGCCGGAGCAGGATGCCTTTGTCGGGGACCAGGCTGGCGGCCGGGTGTTCCTGTTCCTGAATACCGACGATTTCTGGCGCGACTTCGAGCGGCTGAAGGCGCAAGGTGTACGGATTGTGCGCGAACCGAAGCAGCAGGGCTATGGCATGGTCGCGGTCTTCGCTGACCTGTATGGCAACCTGTGGGATTTATTGCAATTGAATCCGGATCATCATATTGCTCGGCGCGTAAACCGGTAAACCGGTGTCTGACCCACAGGGTCAGACACCAACCCGTCTGCGCGAAAAAAACCCCGCACTTGGCGGGGCTTTGGGGACTGCGGGCGGCGGTGCTTACAGTACGTCGCTCGCGTGGTCGGCCAGGCGGGAACGTTCGCCGCGGGCCAGCGTTACGTGGCCGCTGTGTGCCCAGCCCTTGAAGCGGTCGACCACGTAGGTCAGGCCGGACGAGCCTTCGGTCAGGTAAGGCGTGTCGATCTGCGCGATGTTACCCAGGCACAGGATCTTGGTGCCAGGACCGGCGCGCGTCACCAGGGTCTTCATCTGCTTCGGCGTCAGGTTCTGCGCCTCGTCGATGATCAGGAACTTGTTGACGAAGGTACGGCCACGCATGAAGTTCAGCGACTTGATCTTGATGCGCGAGCGAATCAGGTCCTGCGTCGCCGCACGGCCCCATTCGCCGCCTTCGCCATCGGACTTGTTCAGCACTTCCAGGTTGTCGTCGAAGGCGCCCATCCACGGACCCATCTTCTCTTCCTCGGTACCCGGCAGGAAGCCGATATCTTCGCCCACCGGCACCGTAACGCGGGTGACGATGATCTCGTTATACAGCTTGGTCTCCAGCACCTGCGCCAAGCCGGCGGCCAGCGCGAGCAGGGTCTTGCCGGTACCGGCCTGGCCCAGCAGGGTGATGAAGTCGCACTCCGGGTTCATCAACAGGTTCAGCGCGAAGTTCTGCTCGCGGTTGCGGGCAGTGACGCCCCATACGCTGTTCTTGTTGTGCGAGTAGTCGCGCAGGGTTTGCAGCACGGCGGTCTTGCCGTTGATCTGCTTTACTTGCGCGTAGAACGGCGACTCGCCGTTGTTCGGCTCCAGGAACACGAACTGGTTCACCAGCAGGGAAGGGATGAACGGGCCGGTCACGCGGTAGAAAGTGCTCGACTGGCCGTGCTTGTTTTCCTGCCAGGACTCCATGTCCTTGCCGTGCTTATTCCAGAAGTCGTCCGGCAACTGGACGATGCCCGAGTACAGCAGGTCGGTGTCTTCCAGTACATGGTCGTTGAAATAGTCTTCCGCCGGCAGGCCCAGTGCACGCGCCTTGATGCGCATATTGATGTCTTTCGACACTAGCACCACGGCGCGGCCAGGCTGCTCCGCTTCCAGCGAACGCACCACGGCCAGGATCTGGTTGTCGGCCTTGCCTTGCGGCAGGCCTTCCGGCAAATCGGCTACCTGCACCTTGGTCTGGAAATACAGGTGGCCCTTGGCATCCTTGTTACCCAGCTTGTTCAGCGGGATGCCGGTTTCCATGTCGTCGTCGTCGGTGTTGCTGACCAGGGCATCCAGCGTACGCGATACCTGGCGCGCATTGCGTGCGACTTCGGACATGCCTTTCTTGTGGTTGTCCAGTTCTTCCAGCGTCATCATCGGCAGGAAGACATCGTGTTCTTCAAAGCGGAACAGAGAAGACGGGTCGTGCATCAGCACGTTGGTGTCGAGCACGAACAGCTTGGTGCTGCCCACCACGTCGGCCTTGCGGCTGATGGCGGACTTGAGCACCACTTCGTGGGCTTTGTGTTTGGCCGGATGCGGGGCGTCGGCCTTGATCGGTGTGACCTTGGAGCGGGCCTGCGGTGCGGCCTTGGTGCGTGGCGGGGCCGGCACGTCGTCCGGCAGCTTGACGGCCTTCAGTGCAGGCGTCTTCTTCGCTGCGGTTTTTTTCGCAACTGGTTCTTTTGCTGCTTTGGCAGCAGTTTTAGTCGCCGCTTTCTTCGGCGCTGGTGCTGCCTTTTCTTCAGTAGGGAAGGGAACCGGATTTGCTCCGCTAGCCTTCGGGTAGTCTTTAGCCAGCAGCAGGGTGGCTGGCTTGCTAGGCAGTTTTGGCAGTGGCATCAGGATCTCAATCTAAAAAAGATGCATCCACGCGAGGGCGAGTGCCCGGCATGGACGAACTGTGGGGTGGTTCGGAAAAACTAAAGGATGCCTGGCGGGCGTCTGCGTCGCCCGAAAGCCGGTGGGCATGCCACCGGGGACAGTGGGTGGAAGGACTTACTCGACTCAAAATCTGGCTGACACGTTCAAATGTAAAGCTCCCGTTGAGCTAACACATTCGCGGCGAGGGCCTTGCCATCAGCCCAGGTTTGCCACGAATTCCAGCACTTCATCGACGTGACCTGGTACTTTCACGCCTCTCCATTCTTTCACCAATCGGCCTTTTGCGTCAATCACAAACGTGCTTCGCTCAACGCCGCGTACATCTTTACCGTACATTTTTTTCATCTTCATGACATTGAAGGCCAGGCATACCGCCTCGTCCGGATCGGAGATCAGTTCGAACGGCAGGCCCAGTTTTGCCTTGAAGTTTTCGTGCGAGCGCAGCGAATCGCGGCTGATGCCATAAATTTCAGCACCTGCGGCGGTGAATTTGTCGTGCAGGTCGCGGAAGGCCATGTTCTCGGTGGTGCAGCCGGGGGTGTTGTCCTTGGGGTAGAAGAACAGCACGGTGGCTTTGGCCGGGCGGCCGGAGAGCTGGAAGGTCTGGCCGCTGGTCATGGCGGCGCTGAAGTCGGGGATGGTTTGGCTCATGCGCGTCTATATGGGGGCAAAGTGTTATTTTTCAATGATCAGTGCCAGCAGGGCTTTGCGGCCTTCGCCCATCAGGATGTTGTAGGTGCGGCAGGCGGCATTGGTGTCCATGCATTCGACGCCGATCTGCTTCGAGATCAGCGGCGCGGCCAGGCGCGGGTGGACGAAGCGTTGGCGCTCGCCAGTGCCGAGGATGACCACGTCGGGCTGTTCGGCGAGCAGTTGCTCGAAGTGTTCGACTGTCAGTTCCTCGAACTTTGCCACTGGCCAGGGGCGCGGGGCGCTTTCCGGCAGGACCAGCAGGCTGTAGTCGAAAGGCTTGCCGTTGATCTCGACTCCACCCTCGAAGTAGCCGGAAACGGTTTGGTACTGGCCGGTGGTGCTGGAGTGGAGTTTCATAACGCTTAGCTATATTTAAATGCAATAGAGATCTTATTGTAACGTTTTGCGCATATCTATGGTTGATTAAACCAATTTAATTCGGCAGAATGGGTATTTTCGCATTGCAGCAATTACACGTAAGGGATTGATTTTGCGTCCGGTTCAGAAATCCAATAAGCTCAACGAGATTTGTTATGAAATCCGCGGCCCAGTGCCGGAGAAGGCCCGCTTGATGGAGGAAGAGGGCCATAAGATCATCAAGCTGAACATCGGCAATATGCAGCCGTTCGGCTTCGATCCGCCCGACGAGATTGTCCACGACATGATCGTGAACCTGCCCAATGCGGCGGGTTATACCGATTCCAAAGGCCTGTTCGCCCCGCGCAAGGCGGTGATGCACTACACCCAGCAGAAAAAAGTCGCCAATGTCACCATGGACGACATCTACCTGGGCAACGGCGCGTCCGAGCTGATCGTGATGTCGATGAACGCGCTGCTGAACAACGGCGACGAGGTGCTGGTACCTGCGCCGGACTATCCGCTGTGGACCGCGGCGGTCAGCCTGTCCGGCGGCAAACCGGTGCACTACGTCTGCGACGAGCAGCAGGACTGGTACCCGGACATCGACGACATGCGCAAGAAGATCACGCCGAACACCAAGGCGATCGTCGTCATCAACCCGAACAACCCGACCGGCGCCCTGTACCCGGACGAAGTACTGCTGCAGATCATCGAACTGGCGCGCCAGCACCAGCTGATCATCTACGCCGACGAAATTTACGACAAGGTGCTGTATGACGGCGTCACCCATACCTCGATCGCCGCGCTGTGCGACGACGTGTTCTGCGTGACCTTCAACGGCCTGTCCAAGAGCTACCGTTCCTGCGGCTACCGCGCCGGCTGGATGGTGCTCTCGGGCGAAAACAAGAAATATGCGAAGGATTACATCTGGGGCCTGAACATGCTGGCCTCGATGCGCCTTTGCGCCAATGCACCGGGCCAGTTTGCGATCCAGACTGCGCTCGGCGGCTACCAGAGCATCAACGACCTGGTGGCTCCCGGCGGGCGCCTGCTCAAGCAGCGCGACCTGGCATACAAGCTGTTGTCCGATATTCCGGGTGTCAGCGTGGTCAAGCCAAAAGCTGCACTCTATATGTTCCCCCGCCTCGATCCGAAGATCTACCCGATCGCGGACGACCAGCAATTCGCTTACGAACTGCTGGAAGAAACCAAGGTCCTCATCGTGCAGGGCACGGGCTTCAACTGGCATAGCCCGGACCACTTCCGCGTGGTCTTCCTGCCGAACTCGGACGACATGGAAGATGCATTCGGCCGTATCGCGCGCTTCATGGAAGGCTACCGAAAACGGCACGGGCACAGCTAACAACACCAGGGAATTTGAAAGATGAAATCGATTAAAGTAGGTTTGCTGGGCGTCGGCAACGTAGGCGCCGGAACGTTCAGTGTATTGCGACGCAACCAGGAAGAGATCCGCCGCCGCGCCGGCCGCGGCATTGAGATCGTGGCCGTATCGGCCCGCAACCTGGAGCGCGCAAAAGAGCGCACCGAAGGCCAATGCCAAGTCGTGGCAGACCCGTTCGCGATCGTCAACGATCCGGAAATCGATATCGTCGTGGAGCTGATTGGCGGCTATGACACCGCCAAGGAACTGGTGATGCAGGCCATCGCCAACGGCAAGCATGTGGTCACCGCCAACAAGGCGCTGCTGGCCATGCATGGCACCGAGATCTTCGCTGCGGCCCAGGCCAAGGGCGTGATGGTGGCCTTCGAGGCTGCGGTTGCAGGCGGCATCCCGATCATCAAGGCGCTGCGTGAAGGCCTGACCGCCAACCGCATCGAATGGATCGCCGGCATCATCAACGGCACCACCAACTTCATCCTGTCCGAGATGCGCGACAAGGGCCTGGACTTCGACACCGTGCTGAAGGAAGCGCAGCGCCTGGGTTACGCCGAAGCCGATCCGACCTTCGACATCGAAGGCGTGGACGCAGCGCACAAGGCGACCATCCTTTCCGCAATTGCCTTCGGCATTCCGGTGCAGTTCGACAAGGCGCATATTGAAGGCATTACCAAGCTGCAGGCGATCGACATCAAGTACGCCGAGCAACTGGGCTACCGCATCAAGCTGCTGGGCATCGCGCGCCGCGCGCAGGTGAACGGCGGCGAAGGCATCGAGCTGCGCGTGCACCCGACCCTGATCCCGGCCAAACGCCTGATCGCCAATGTGGAAGGCGCGATGAATGCCGTGCTGGTGCAGGGCGACGCGATTGGCGCCACCATGTACTACGGCAAAGGCGCCGGCCCTGAGCCGACCGCATCGGCCGTGATTGCCGACCTGGTCGACATCACCCGCCTGGCGACCGCCGATCCCGAGCACCGCGTGCCGCACCTGGCCTTCCAGCCGAACGCGATGACCGACATCAAGATCCTGCCGATGTCCGAGATCACCACCAGCTACTACCTGCGCATGACGGTGGCTGACCGTCCGGGCGTGCTGGCGGAACTGACCCGCATCCTGGCCGACGCCACCATCTCCATTGACGCCATGATGCAGAAGGAGCCGGCGGAAGGCGAGACCCACACCGACATCATCCTGCTGACACACCAGACGCAGGAGAAAAACGTAGTGGCCGCGATCGAGAAGATCGAAAAGCTGTCCAGCATCGTGGGCAACGTCACCAAGATCCGCCTCGAGAACCTCGCGTAAGCGACGCACCAAAAAAAGCGGGCGACCATGGGTCGCCCGATAAGGGAGGTACTACTGCAGCAAAGGCTTATTTGCCAGCGACAGTCAGCTCACTCTTCACTTCCTTCACTCCCGCCACGGCGGATGCCGCCTGAATCGCTTTGGCGCCGGCGTCGGAGCTCGACACCGTGCCGCTCAGGACCACGACGCCCTGGTTGGCGGATACGATGATCTCTTTCTGGTCCGACAGGGCCGCCTTGACCTTGGCCTGCAGCGTGGAATCGGCGGTGGCTACAGCGGCGCCGGCCATGGCGCCTTCTTGCTGCGCGTGGGCGGACAGCGAGGCGAGGGCGAATGCTGCTGCGGCGAACAGGCCTGCGATCAGTTTGGATTCCTTCATGGTCTATCTCTCCATTTTTAAGTTGGCAATCAACGCATGTGCGTTGTCCTTGTTATTGCAAGGCGCGTGCCATGTAGAGAAATCAATGACTTAGCTGTGCGGCAACATGAAGTTTGTCGCCGCACGGCGACAGGGTTCGGCCCGCCAGACGCAAAGCCTTGATTTGACGGGCTTTATGCCTGTCGCCCCTCGGCGACAGGTTCGTTGCGGAACTGCGCGGCGTTCAACTCGTGCTTTTGCAGCAGGCGATAGAACTCCGTGCGGTTGCGTTCCGCAAGGCGCGCAGCGTCTGTCACATTGCCGTCGGTGAGCTTGAGGAGCTGCACCAGGTAGTTGCGCTCGAAGCGCTGCTTGGCCTCCGTGTAGCTGAGCACTTCCAGCGAAGGCACGCGCAGCGCGCGCTGCACCAGCGATAGCGGCACCAGAGGGGCGGTGGCGAGGGCGCAGGCATGTTCCACCACGTTATAGAGCTGGCGCACATTGCCGGGCCAGGAGGCGCGCGAGAGGGCTTCCAACGCTTCCGGTGCAAAGCCGTTGACGGTCTTGCCGTATTTGTCGGCCAGCATTTGCAGGAAACGCGTGGCGAGCAGGCCGATGTCTTCGCGCCGTTCCGCCAGCGACGGCAGGGTGAGGGTGATGACGTTCAGGCGGTAGTAAAGGTCTTCGCGGAACTGGCCTTCCAGCATGGCCGCTTCCAGGTCGCGGTGGGTGGCGGACAGCACGCGCACGTTGACCGGGCGGCCGTTGTCGGAGCCGACCTGGCGCACGACGCGTTCCTGCAGCACGCGCAGCAGCTTCACTTGCAGCAGCAGCGGCATATCGCCGATCTCGTCGAGGAACAGCGTGCCGCCATCGGCCGCCTGCAGCAGGCCTTCGCGGCTGGCGACGGCGCCGGTGAAGGCACCTTTCACGTGGCCAAAGAGCTCGGATTCCAGCAGTTGCTCGGGAATCGCGCCGCAATTCACTGCGATGAAAGGCGCGGCGGAGCGGCGGCTGGCGCGGTGGATGGCGCGCGCCAGCAATTCCTTGCCGGTGCCGCTTTCGCCGCGTATCAATACGCTGGCGTCGGAGGCTGCAACCAGTTGCGCCTCATGCAGCACTTCCTCCATGGCGCGGCTGCGGCTGATGATGTCGGCGCGCCATGCGCCGTTGCCGGCCTCCCGTGCGGCTTCCGGCGCTGCCACGCTCAGGGCCTGGCCGATGCGATCCAGCAGTACTTTTGCGTCGAAAGGCTTGGTCAGGTAGGCGTAGGCGCCAAGTGAAGTGGCTTCGACCGCGTCGGGAATGGTGCCGTGGGCGGTGAGCAGGATCACGGGCAGCGCCGGATGCTGGTTGCGGATCTGCTGGAACAGGGACATGCCGTCGCGCTCGGGCAGGCGCACGTCGCTGATCACCAGCGATGGCAGGGCGATCGACAGGTTGGCCAGCGCGGCTTCGGCGCTGCCGACGGCGGTGACCTGGTAGCCGTTGGCGCTCAGGCGCATCGACAGCAGGCGCAGGAGGTCGTCGTCGTCGTCGACCAGGAGCAGGCGGGGGGAAATTGGTGCATTCATTTACTGGCTCTCGCAGGCAGGCCGCGCTCGATCTCTTTCAGCGCTTCCAGGGTTTCAGTCAATTGCTCGTTCTTGCGCTGGTTGTCCTTCAACTGCGCGCGCAGGCGGTCGCTGTCGTCGACCAGGCGGCGTGTGTCCGCGCATTGGGCGGAGAGGAGCTGCGCCAGTTGCCGCAAGCCTTGCGCTTCCGGTTCCGGCGCGGTGGCCACGACGTCGAACTGCGCTTGCGCCTTAGCCAAGTCGCCGCTGCCGCGCGTGAGCGACAGCACCATGGCCGATTGCAGCAGCACTTTGGGTGTCTTCTGCTGCAGCGACAGGCTGCTCAATTCCTTCAGCAGTTCGCCTTGTGTCATGCGCCGCAGCGACTGGTGATAGGCCAGCAGCGGCGCCACCTCGTCCTGCGGCGCCACCAGCAGCGTCAATGGCGCCGGGGCTGGCGGCGGCGGCAAGGGCGGCAGGGGTGGCGCCATGGGCTGTTGCTGCGCGCAGGCTGCGAGCATGAGGAGCAGCAGCAAGGGGAACGTTCTAATATTCATAGGGCAATTCGATCCGGAAATGGGCGCCGGTGCTGGCCGGCAGCAATTGCAGGGAACCAGCGTGTGCGCTGATGTACTCGAACACGATGGACAAGCCGACGCCGTTGCCGCGCCGCGCGCCGGGCGGCTGGCGCTGCCCCTGGTAGAAGGGTTCGAAAATATGGGCTGCATCTTCTGCCGCCACGCCCGGCCCCTGGTCGATGCAGTCGATGGCCAGGGTGCCGGCCTGCTCGCCGACGATAAAGCGTACTTTGCCGCCTTCAGGGCTGTAGCGCACGGCGTTCGTCAACAGGTTGCTGGTGGCGATGGCCAGCTTGCCGGGATCGACGGATATGGTGGGCGCGCTGCCTTCGACCGATACGTCGAGGTGGCGGGCCTGCCATTGCAGGCGCTGGGCGTCGACCGTATCGCGCAGCAGGGCGGCGATGTCGGTGGGCTGGCGCTGCAGGTGCTGGGCGGCGAAAGTGGCGGTGTTATAGCGCAGCAGGTCTTCGATCTGGTTCTGCAGCGAGGCGGTGTTCTGGCGCAGGATGCCTGCCACCTCGCGCTGGTTTGGCGTCAATGTGCCGGCCACTTCATCTTCCAGCAGGGCCACGCCTTCCACCAGCGCGGCCAGCGGGGTTTTCAGCTCGTGCGATATGTGGCGCAGGAAGCGCGATTTGTCGGCTTCCAGGCTGGCCAGGCGCTGGCGCAGCCAGTTGAGCTGCTGGCCGAGGCGGCGCAAGTCGTCGGGTCCTTCGACTTCAATCGGCTGGTCGTAGCGGTTGCCGCCCAGCCGGTCGATGGCGCCTTCGATTTGCGCCAGTGGGCGTGACAGCCACATGCCGCAGCCGAGGGCCAGGGCTGCGGCCAGGCTGATGGAGGCCAGCAGTTGCCCGGCCAGGACGCTGCGGCGGTGTTCCAGTTCGAGCAGGATGCGCTGGTTGCGCTGGTCGACTTCGCGTTTGACTTCATCCGCCAGTTCCTCGTTGATTGGCCCAAGCCCGGCCAGCGCGGTGTTCAGCATTTTCTGGCGCTGCGCGCGTTTGGCGTTCGGCGCCTCCAGTGCGCGCCACGCTTGCTCGCCCTGATCGCGCCAGGCGGCGAAACTGGCTTTGGGGACGGAGGGCAGGCCGGCAGACAGCGCCGACAGCGCATCTTCGCCATCGCGCCAGGCGGCGGCGTAGCGGTCGCGGAAGGCTGGGTCGTCCAGCACCAGGAACTGGCGCGCGCTGCGTTCCATTGCCACGCTTCGTTCGGCGAGGCGTTGCACGTTCGCGGTCAGTATGACGGCGTCCTGGCCGACTTCACGGCTTTCCGCGGCGAGGCGGTCCAGCGTGAACAGGGCCTGGATCGAGGTGGCGCTGAGCAGCAGCGCGATCAGCAGGAAAACGCCCAGCAGTAATTGGCGGAAAGAAAGCTTGATGAACATAGAGCATGCGCCGGCAACCACATGGTTAACCGGCGCATGATAGGGGAATTTGCTTTACTGCCGCGTTCTATTGCTTACTGGTCGAGCTGCCAGGCGTATTGCATGCGGGCCCACGATTCCTGCGCCACGCCATCGATGGTGCCGGGCTTGAAGGCGCACATCGAAAGGCCTTGCAGCGCAGCGCGGTCCAGGTCGCGGTGGCCGCTGGTGCGTTCCACTTTGGCGCTTGCCACGCGGCCGTCCTTGCCGATCAGGAAGGCCAGGGTGACGGTGCCTTCGTCGCCGTTGCGCAGGGCTGCTGCCGGATAGGCTGGCTTGGCGCAGCTTGCTGCGTCGATCACTGCGGCCACGTTCACCGGCTGATGGCGCACAGGTTCGACGATTTCGCGGTTAGGGCCTGGACCCGGTGGACCAGGATCGATGTGCTCTCGAGGTTTGTCCGGCGTAACGGTGGTGATCGTCGGTTCGGTCGGCCAATTTTCAATGACTGGCACGGGCGGAATGAACACCGGAAGTTGCGTCATTGCGGGTTCCGGCACATTGGCCGGCTCGAGTTTAGGTTCCGGCGGCAGCGGTTTCACCTCGACCGGTTCGGGGCCGGTGGCACGCGTGATCCACACGGTCGAATGTTTCAAGGCGAAGCCGGCGGCAACAAGGTGCAAGACAGCAACAAAAGCCAGGCCGGAGTAGTTCTTGCGGGAGGTGTCGAAGTTCATGGAAATGCTCCTTTCTTCTTGTTGGTAGGCTGAATTGCCAGTCCATGGCAAGATATTCTGCTATCTCATGGAAATAAGCAAGCAATTTTTATTGCTATGTCTTGGCGTGGTATCCTTCCATCATCTAGAAACGAGGAATGCTATGAATAAGATCAGAGTACTGCTGGCTGACGATCATCCTGTGGTAATGGGCGGATTTGCGATGGCGTTGGCTGGTTTCGGGGTGGAAGTCGTCGGCCAGGCAAAGACGCCGGCCGAGGCGGTCGAGGCCTTCCAGGCCCTGGTACCCGACGTTGCTATCCTTGATATGCGCTTCGGCGAGCAAATGACGGGACTGGACGTGGCGCGCCAGATACTGGCCATGGCGCCCAAGGCGCACATCATCTTCCTGACCCAGTTCGACCAGGACGCGCTGGTCAAGGAGGCCTACCGCATTGGCGCGCGGGCGCTGGTCACGAAGGACTGTGATCCGGCCGAACTTTTCACCGCCGTGCAGCGCGCTGCGCAGGGCGAGTTGTATTTCATGCCCGCCATCGCGGAACGGCTGGCCAGCCTCTCGGTGCTGGGCGAGCAATCGCCGCAGGCGCTGCTCGATGAGCGCTCGCTGGAAATCTTCAAGCTGATGGCGGAAGGCCTGACCAACGCGGAAATCGCCGAAAAGCTGGGCGTCTCCAGCAAGACGATCAGCAACTCCAGCCAGGCCATCAAGGACAAGCTGGGCGTTGAACGCGCGGCCGACATCACCCGCCTGGCGGTGCGCCACGGCGTGCTGCAAGCCTGATGCGGGCCAAATGGCGCGTCGGCACCCGTGGGCGGCTGCTGGCGATTACCCTGTTGCCGGTGCTGGCCTTATTCGTCACGCTCACCTGGTACAACTACCAGTCGCGCCAGTCCGAGGTGCATGCCGAGCTGGCGGAGCGCGGCCAGTTGCTGGCATCCGCGCTGGTGGCCAGCAGTGAAATCAGCCTGGTGCACGGGCAGTTCGACGAGTTGCGCGCGACGATCAACGGCATGCTGCAGACCGACAGCGCGATCCATCGCGTGACCCTGCTCGACGCGGACCGCAAACCGCTGCTGGACGTCGCCGCGCGCGCAGACACGGTGCCCGAGGCGCGCTATTACGAATCGGCCGTCCATAAGCGCCTGTTGTACGTGACTGGCGGCGGCAACCGCAATGTCGGAACCATGGGCTATGTGCAGGTGCGCATGTCGCCGACCGCCATGCTGCGCAAGGCGCGATCGCGCTTCCAGCTTGAACTCGGAGTGGCGCTGGCCGGATTGCTGGTATGCGCCGGACTGGCATGGCAGATGACCAGCGGGTTTGCCGCGTCGCTGCAGGCTTCCATGCAGGCGGTGCGCGCGGCCGATGCGGAAAAGCGCCGCCTGTTGCAGCGGGTGACCACGGCAGTGGAGGACGAGCGCAAGGCGATCGCGCTGGAGATCCACGATGAATTGAACGCGACGCTGATCGCGGTGCGGCTGGAGGCGCAGCAGATCGCCGGTTTGGCGGGCACGCTGCCGCCAGCTGACGCGACGGCGCAGATTCGCGACAAGGCGCAGGCGATCACCAAGCTGGCGCTGGGCTTGTACAACAGCGGCAGGACTCTGGTGCGCCGCTTGCGCCCGGAAATGCTGGACATGCTTGGCCTGCAAGGCGCACTGGAGGAAATGGTGCGGCAGGTCGGCAGCAGTCATCCCGCCTGCCGCTTCACGCTGCATACCGAGGGTGACTTCGGCGGGCTCGATGGCGATGCCGCGATCTCGGCTTACCGGATCGTACAGGAAGCGCTTTCGAATATTGTGAAGCACGCGCGTGCCAGCGCAGCGAGCGTGGACGTTGTACGGCAAGGCGAGGCGTTGCAGATCGCCGTGGCCGATGGCGGCATCGGCTTCGATCCGGCGCGCACCGCTGCCGGCGTTGGCCTGGCCGGCATGCGTGAGCGAGTCCAGGCGCTGGGCGGCAGCTTCGCGATGGATTGCTCGTCGGGCACGCGCATTGCGATTACGCTGCCGGTGGAGGCATGGCGCGCGGGAACCTGACGCGCACCAGCAAACCGCGCCCACCAGCGCCCTGGTCGAGCTCAAGCTCGGCACGATGCAGGACGGCGATGTCGCGCACAATGGCGAGGCCCAGGCCGGAGCCGCCCGGATTGGCCTGCATGGTCGACGCGGCGCGGTAGAAGGGGGAGAAGACGCGGTCTCGATCTTCCGGCGGAATGCCTGGTCCGCTGTCTTCCACTTCCAGGACGACCTGCGTTTCACCTGGCTGCACGCGCAACACCACGCTGCCGCCTCGCGGCGTGTAGTGCAGGGCGTTGTCGACCAGGTTCGACACCAGTTCATGCAGCAGCAAGGCCTGGCCATCGACGCTGGCCTCACCATCGGCTTCCAGCGAAAGGTCGATGCCGCGGTTCACTGCGGAAAGGGCCAGCTCCAACGCCACCTGCTGTACGGTCTCGCGCAGGGGGACCGGCACCGGCTCCCGATTTTCGCTGTGCTCAATGCGCGCCAGCATTAGCAGGCGATTGGCCAGGTGTACCGTGGAGTCGGTGGTGGCAGCCATGCTGGCAACCACATTGCGCAGTTCCGCCGAGGTGGCAGGCGCGCGTTCGAGCTCGCGCTGCGCCAGTTCGGCCTGGGTCTTGAGTACCGTTAGCGGGGTGCGCAATTGATGCGAGGCGTCGGCGATGAAGCGGCGCTGGCTGGCGATCAGGCCTGCAATGCGCGTGGTCGAGGCATTCATGGCCTGCACCAGCGGCCGCACCTCCTTGTGCACCAGCGCCGGGTCGAGGTCGGACAGGTCGGACACGTCGCGCGATTCCACCTCGTGCTTCAACTGCATCAATGGCCGCAACACCAGCTTGACGGCAAACCACACCAGCAAGCCCGCCAGCAGCACCACGCTGGACTGCCAGGCGATGGTGTCGTACAGGATTTTCAGCGTCAGGCCTTTGCGGGCATCGAGCGTTTCGCCCACCTGGATCAGCGCGATGCCGCGCATATTGTCGTCATACACCGGCTGCAGCAGGGCCGCGATGCGAATCGGCTGGCCGTTATAGTTGGCATGGTAAAAACGCACCAGGGCAGGGTAGTTCTCCGAGCGCGGCACATTGGCCGGCACTTTCGGCAGGTCGTCGTAGCCGGACACCGTTTCGCCATTGATGCCGGTGACTTTGTAATAGATGCGGCCCAGCGTATCGGTCTCGAAGCTGTCCAGCGCAACGTAAGGCACGTCGGCCACTACCTTGCCGCCTTCGACCGATACGCGTTCCGCCAGCGCGCGGGTGGACGCCAGCAGCGAGCGGTCGTAGGCCATGTCCGCCGCATCCACGGCGTTGTAATAGACCGAGATGGTGTTGATGATCTCCAGCAAGACCAGCGGCAGCAACAGCCAGCGCAGCAACTGGCCGCGCAGGCTGCCCATGGCGAGCATGGCTTTCATCAGGCTTTCGCTTCGGCCGGCTGCAGCAGGTAGCCGATGCCGCGCAGTGTAGTGATGGCCGCGGCGCCGGGCTCCTTGCGGTCAAGCTTCTTGCGCACGCGGTGGATATACAGTTCGATGGCGTCGAGGTTGGCTTCGTCCGCCAGCGAAAACACCTGGTCGAACAGTTTTTCTTTTGCCACCGGCTTGCCGCCCTTGGTGATCAGCGCTTCCAGCACGGCATGCTCGCGCGGCGTGAGCTGCAGGTTCTCGCCGAAATAGGAAAACATGCGGCTGACGGTATCAAAGCGCAGCGCGCCGCATTCGTACACCAGCGATTCATTTCCTGCGCTGCGGCGCAGCAAGGCTTTGACGCGTGCTTCCAGTTCGGCCAGTTCGAAAGGTTTGGCGAGGTAATCGTCGGCGCCCAGGTTCAATCCCTGGACCCGGTCTTCCAGCCCGCCGCGCGCGGTCAGGATCAGCACGGGCGTCTTGCCGCCGCGTGCACGCAGGCGTTTCAGTACTTCCAGTCCGTCCATGCGGGGCAGGGTCAGGTCAAGGATCACCAGACCGTAGTCCTGGGTCAGCAGCAGGGAGTCGGCGTCGGCGCCGTTATCGGCGCATTCGACTGAAAGGTTGGCGTCGCGCAGGGCTTTGGAAAGCCAGTGTTGTAATTCGGTGTGGTCTTCCACTAACAGTATTCGCATGGCATTTGCCTGAAAGGCGTTTGAAAGGTTGGCGATTTTATAGTTGAACCGTGCCAGAGCGAGGCATGACTGAAATAACTATAAACCCAGGAGACTGATTGTGAAAAGAACTTCGATGGCAGCGGCCGTCGCGATGATGTTTGCCGCCTATACTTCCGCCCACGCCCAATCCAATGTGCAGGTCTACGGCTTGCTCGACATGGGTGTCGACATCACCAATAATGCGCAGGCCGGCGGCGGCAGCGTTACCCACGTCAGCTCCGGCGGCATGAATACTTCGCGCTGGGGCATCAAAGGCAGCGAAGACCTGGGCGGCGGCCTGAAAGCCGTGTACCAGCTGGAAAGCGGCATCCTGATGGATACCGGCGCACAGGACGGCAACCTGTTCAAGCGCCAGGCCAACGTCGGCCTGGAAGGCAGCTGGGGCCGCGTGGTACTGGGCCGCTCGTTCACCAGCGTGTACGACACCGTGATCAAGTTCGACCCGATGGGCTTTGCGCCTTACTACTCCTGGGCGACCGGCGGCAGCGCCACCCTGCCAAGCAAGTACGGCATGACCACCGGCTTCGATAACCTGATCAAATACTCCGGCAAGACCGGTGACTGGAACTACGGCTTCAGCTACGGCATGGGCGAGCAGCAGGGCGCGGGCGCCAGCTCGGCCGACAGCGCCAAGTATGCAGGCGCGGTCAGCTACCAGTCCGAGTCGCTGGGCGCGATGTTCACCGCGGAGCGCATCAACGGCAACAACGTGGTCGCCACCGGCAACCGTGACGAGACCACCGCCTACCACCTGGGCGGCTACTACGCCACGGGCGATTTCAAGTTCTGGCTCGGCGGCCGGACCTACAAGCTGGTGTCGGGCAAAGCGGCTACGGCTGATGTAAAAGGCAACACCCTGTGGGCTGGCGTGGCATACAAGCCGCAGCCGAACGTCACCATCACCGGTGCGGTCTACCACATCGACCAGCGCAACCTGGCAGCCGGCAAGGACGCCGATCCGACCATGTATGTGCTGCGCTACCGCTACGCGGCGTCCAAGCGCACCGACTTGTATGCAACTGTCGGTTACACCAAAGGCAAGCATGACCAGCTGGTCGGCCTGTCGCGCGACGACGCCGGTTTCGGCGACAGCCAGCACGGTGTAATGGTTGGCATCCAGCACCGCTTCTGATAATAATGAAGCCATGAAGATCCTGTTTTCCATCTTCGCTGCTGTCCTGCTCATGGCAGGGCAGGCGCAGGCCGCAGAATGCATCGTGCCGTCCAAGCCGGGCGGTGCGATGGACCTGACCTGCAAGCTGGCCCAGAAGGGCCTGGCGACGGTGCCGGGCGGCCGGTCCATGAAGCTGGTGTATCGCCCGGGCGGGATCGGTGCCGTGGCATGGCACTCGCTGGTATCGCAGCGCCGCGCCGAACCGAATACCCTGGTGGCGTTTTCCGGCGGTTCGCTGCTGAATCTCGCGCAAGGCAAGTTCGGCAAAGCGACGGCCGACGATGTGCGCTGGGTGGCGGCGCTGGGTGCGGACTACGGCATGATCGCCGTGCGCTCCGACTCGCCCTACAAGACGCTGGCTGACCTGGTGGCGGCGCTCAAGCGCAATCCTTCCAAGGTGCTGATCGGGGTCAGCGGCACTATCGGCAGCCAGGACTGGCTGAAGGTAGCGCTGCTGGTGCGCCAGGCCGGCCTGGACCCGAAAGTGCTGCGTTTCGTGGCGCTGGAAGGGGGCGGCGAGTCCTTCACCGCGATGCAGGCGAATTACGTGCAGGTGGTGTCAGGCGATGCTTCCGAAGCCAACCTGGTCGGCAATTCGATCCGCGTGCTGGCCGTGATGTCGGAGGAGCGCTTGCCAGGCAAGCTGGCTGCGGTGCCGACGGCGCGCGAGCAAGGCTACGACCTGGTCTGGCCGGTGATTCGCGGCGTGTGGATGGGCCCCCAGGTGGCCGATGCCGACTACCAGCAATGGGTGAAAACCTTCGAGCACCTCATGGCGACGCCGGAGTTCGCGAAGCTGCGAACGGAAGCGGGACTATATCCCTTCAGCCTGACAGGACAGGCACTCAACGAGTACGTGCATAAGGCCGTAGACGATTACGGCAAACGCGCCAGCCATCTAGGCCTGGTGCGCTGAAACATCCCTCAAAATTCTAGGAGACACAAATGATCAAGACGACCCTGGTGGCCGCCGCGGGCCTGTTCGCGTGCACCGCATTCGCACAATCGCCAGCCGGCTATCCTGCCGATTACCAGAAAGTGATCGATGCGGCGAAAAAAGAGGGCAAGCTGGTGGTGTACGGCGCTACCGACAGCAAGGCAGCCCAGCCTTTGATCCGCGACTTCAATGCCCTGTACCCTGGGATCACCGTCGAGTACAACGACATGAATTCGACCGAGGTGTACAACCGCTTCATCTCCGAGATGGCAGCCGGCGGCAACACCGCCGACGTGATGTGGTCCTCCGCCATGGACCTGCAAATGCGCCTGGCCTCCGACGGCTATGCGCTGAAATACAAATCGGTGGAAGCGTCCAAGATTCCCGGCTGGGCAGTGTGGGACGACCAGGCTTACGGCACCACCTTCGAGCCGGCCGCCATCGTCTACAACAAGCGCCTGGTCGACGCCAAGGAAGTGCCGCAGACCCACGCCGATTTCGTGAAGCTGATTCAGCAGCCGAAGTTCAAGGACAAGGTCACCACCTACGACATCGAGAAATCGGGCGTCGGCTTCATGTTCATGAGCCAGGATGCCAAGGAATATCCGAAATTCCTGGAACTGGAAAATGCTTTCGGCGAAGCCAAGGTGCGCGTGCAGTCTTCCACCGGCACCATGATGGAGCGCATCTCTTCCGGCGAAAACCTGATCGGTTACAACGTGCTGGGCTCCTACGCCCTGGTGCGCGCCAAGACCGATCCTTCGATCGGCGTTCAACTGCCGAAGGACTACACCCTGGTGATGTCGCGCGTGATCTTCATCAACAAGGGCGCGAAGAACGTCAACGCCGCAAAGCTGTGGCTGGACTACACCCTGTCGCACCGCGGCCAGACCATCATCGCCAACGAATCCAAGCTGTTCGCGATCCGCGCCGACGTGACCGGTGAAACCACCTCGTCCGACCTGGTCAAGCAGATCGGCCAGGACAAGATCAAGCCGGTGCCGGTGCACCCAATCCTGCTGCAGTTCCTCGGCCCGCAGAAACGCATGGCCTTCCTGAAGCAGTGGAAAGAAACCGCCGGCAAGAAATAAGGAGCCGAGAATGACTACCGCGACTTTGCAGGGAACAGGGCGTGCCGGTATCAACTGGCCGCGCGGGATTGTGGCAGCGCTGACTTGCACCGCCATCTTCCTGCCGCTGTTCCTGATCTTTTACCAGAGCTTCCTGTCGGCGCCATTTTTCATGCCCGGCAAGGAAGTAGGACTGGATGCCTTCCGTTTCATCTTCGATGATCCGGACTTTGCCGTGGCATTCAAGAATGGCTTGCTGCTGGCGGCCGGCCTGGCTGCCATTGCCGTGCCTTTGGGCGGCATGCTGGCTTTCCTGATGGTGCGTACCGACCTGCCGGGTCGCGGCTGGATTTCCCCGCTGCTGCTGGTGCCGATCTTCGTCTCGCCAATGGTGATGGGCTTCGGCTATGTGGTGTCGATGGGGCCTGTAGGTTTCTACTCCACTTGGGTGAAGGACCTGATCGGCTTCATTCCCTGGAATGTGTATTCCTTCACCAGCATTGTGATCATCGCCGGCCTGACCCACGTGCCGCACGTCTACCTGTATGCATCGTCGGCGCTGAAGAGCCTCGGTTCGGACGTGGAGGAAGCGGCACGTGTGGCCGGAGCCTCGCCGCTGCAGGTGATGTTCAACGTGTCGCTGCCGATGATCATGCCGGCGCTGGCCTATGCGGGCGTGCTGGTGTTCTTCCTCGGCTTCGAGGTGTTCGGCCTGGTGCTGGTGCTGGGCGACCCGGAAGGCCACCTGGTGTTGCCGACCTACCTGTATAAACTGACCAACAAGCTGGGTACGCCGTCCTACCACCTGATGGCTGCCGTGGCAGTTTGCCTGGTGGCGGTGACCATGCCGCTGGTGATGATCCAGCGCTGGCTGCTGAAATCGGCCAACAAATACGTGTCGATCAAGGGCAAGGGTGCGCGCAGCAAGGCGCTGCCGCTGGGCCGCTGGAAGTGGCTGGCGTTTGCACTGCTGGGCGCATGGCTGCTGTTCACCATTGTGATGCCGCTGTCCGGCATTGCGCTGCGCTCCTTCGTGCAGTACTGGGGCGAGGGCGTGAAGCTGGCCGACGTCCTGACGCTGCAGCACTTCCGCGACATCTTTGAACAGCATGCGCTGATCCGCGGCATCATCAACACGGTCCTGATCGGCGTGATCGGCGGCGGGCTGGCGATCTTCTGCTACAGCTTTATCGCGCTGGCCATGCACCGCAAGCCGGACCTGCTGACCCGTGTGCTCGATTACAGCGTGCTGGTGCCGCGTGCGGTGCCTGGCCTGCTGGCTGGCCTGGCTTTCCTGTGGGTGTTCCTGTTCGTGCCGAGCTGGCTGGATGGCATGCTGAAGGGTTCCGACAACGGCCTGGCGGTCTGGCTGGTGGAAAACGCGATTCCTGCACTGCGCAGCCTGCGCACCACCATCTTCGCGGTGTGGCTGGCCTACTCGGTGGTGTGGATGGCCTACGGCATGCGCCTGATTTCGACCGCGCTGCTGCAGGTCGGCCCTGAACTGGAAGAGGCGGCGCGCGCAGTCGGCGCCCGCCGCGGCCAGGTGACCCGCGACGTGACCCTGCCGCTGATCAAATACGGCTTGCTGGGCGCGTGGCTGATGATTTTCCTGATCTTCGAACGCGAGTATTCGACAGGCGTGTACCTGCTGTCGCCGGGTACCGAAGTGATTGGCGCGCTGATCGTGTCGCTGTGGGCGGGTGGTTCGACCGACCTGGTGGCGGCACTGTCCTTCATCAACATCACCCTGGTCGGCATCGGCCTGGGCATCGCGCTGCGCTTCGGCGTCAAGCTGCATAACTGAGACATAGATCATGAAACGAGACCTGAAAATGAACGAACTGTCCGTCGAAGACCTGCACCTGGACTACGGCACCGGCGCCCACGCCAACCCGATCCTGAAGGGCGTGTCGATGCACCTGCAAAAGGGCGAAGTGGTGGCGCTGCTGGGCCCCTCCGGCAGCGGCAAGACCACGCTGCTGCGCGCCGTGGCCGGCCTGGAAAGCCCGCGCCTGGGCTCCATCGACATCGGCGACCGCCGCGTGTTCGACGGCGGGAAGGGCTTTGAAATGCCGGCCGAACAGCGCAACCTGGGGCTGGTGTTCCAGTCCTATGCGCTGTGGCCGCACAAGACCGTGGCGGAAAACGTGGCCTACGGCCTGAAGCTGCGCAAGATGAACAAGGAAGAAATCGGCCGCCGCGTGACCGAGGTCCTGAAGCAACTGGGCCTGGGCCACCTCGGCGAGCGCTTCCCGCACCAGTTGTCCGGCGGCCAGCAGCAGCGCGTGGCAATTGCCCGTGCGCTGGTGTACAACCCGCCGGTGATCCTGCTGGACGAACCGCTGTCCAACCTGGACGCAAAGCTGCGCGAAGAGGCGCGCGCCTTCCTGCGCGAACTGATCGTTCGCCTTGGCCTGTCGGCGCTGATGGTGACGCACGACCAGGACGAGGCAATGGCGATTTCCGACCGCATCCTGCTGCTTAACAACGGCAAGATCGAACAGCAGGGCACCCCGCAGTCGATGTACGAAACGCCTGAAACCCTGTTCACGGCCGAATTCATGGGCAGTAACAACCGCCTGCCTGGCACGCTGGTTTCGCGCGATGGCGACAATGTCGTGATCGACGTCGCCGGCACGAAACTGCAAGCGACTGCACGCGGCAAGGGCGGCGACTCGGTTGCTCCGCTGATCCGCGTTGAAGAGGTGCGCGTGAGCAGTAGCCAGGTAGAGAACTCGCTGCAGCTTGCGCTGGTCACCTGCATGTACCTTGGTGACCGCTGGGAATGCCTGTTCAAGCGCGGCGACATCAGCGTGCGCGCCCACTCCAAATACCGCCTGCAGGATGGCCAGTACTGGCTGCAACTGCCGGCCGACAAGCTGTGGGTCTTCTGACCCGCCACCGTTGCTTCCTCCAAGCTTTGGCGGCCGGCTTGCTGGCCGCTTTTTTTTGCAGGTGGCTTGATACCCCGCTGCCTTGGCTGATAGGGCCATTGTTTGCCAGCGCGGCGCTGCGCATCGCCGGCGTCGACCTGTGCTGCCCGGTTGCTGCGCGTGCGGCGGGGCAGTGGGCGATCGGCACGGTGCTTGGGCTGTATTTCACGCCAGCCGTGCTGGCGGTGGTGATGGCGCGCGCCGGCTATATCGCCGGGGCGGTGGCATTTGCCCTGGCGCTGGGATGCCTGTGTGCCTGGCTGCTCAAGCGGATGGCGGACGTCAGCGCTGCCACTGCATTTTTCTCCATGGCGCTTGGCGGCGCCTCCGAGATGGCGGTGCAGGGGGAACGGCATGGCGCGGTGGCACAGCATGTAGCTGCGGCACAGGGCGTGCGGCTGATGTTCGTGGTCAGCTTCCTGCCGTTTGTGCTGCGCTACTGGAGCGCTCATGGCATGCCGCCACTGGCATCCCACCCAGCCGGGCCGGCGCTTGCCGCGCTGCCGCCAGGCGTCGTGGACGCGTTGCTGGCGTTCGGCGTGCTCGCAGCAGTCACCTGCGCAGCTGGCTGGCTGCTGTGGAAGCGCGGCGTGCCGAATGCCTGGGTGCTGGGACCCTTGCTGGCCGCGGGGCTGCTGGCGGCGGCGCAAGTGCCCGTTGGCGGCGTGCCCGAATGGATGGTGCGCACCGGCCAGCTTTGCATCGGCCTGTCGCTTGGTACGCGCTTCACGCCGGGATTCCTCCATACAGCGCCGCGCTTCATGGCCGCGGTGGCCGCCTGCACCGGGGCCGCGCTGGGATTGGCTGCGCTGTTCGGACTCGCGCTGGCGAAGTTCGGAGCACTGCACCCCGCAACGGCCATGTTGGCGACTTCCCCGGGCGGGATCGCCGAAATGGCGCTGACGGCACGCGCGCTGCATGTCGAAGTGCCGGTGGTGACGGCCTTCCATGTTTGCCGGATGGTGGTGCTAGTATTGGCCGTCGGCCCGGCTTATCGACGCCTGGTACGCATGTGAGGCCACTGCCGGGAAGTATTAAATTGCGATACTTTGACGAGCCGGGTTGAGAGCTTGCGCAATGTGCTGTATGTTGTCGATATTTTCACTATTCCCGTGACGCAACATGAGCCATCCCAGCCAGTTTGACCTCCTGAAACAGCGCCGTTTTGCGCCGTTCTTCTGGACGCAATTCCTCGGCGCTTTTAACGACAACCTGTTCAAGACCGCCCTGGTGGTAGCACTGGCGTTTGAGGCCAAAGACTGGACCACCCTGGATCCATCGCTGATCACCAACCTGGTGCCCGGCCTGTTCATCCTGCCATATGTGCTGTTCTCGGCCACCTCCGGCCAGATCGCCGAGAAAGTGGAGAAGGGCAAGCTGGCGCGCTTCATCAAATGGCTGGAGATCGGCATCATGGGCGTGGCGGCCGTCGGCTGGTTCACGCACACGCTCTCCCTGCTGATGATCGCGATCTTCGGCATGGGCATGCATTCGACCCTGTTCGGCCCTGTTAAATACGCTTACATGCCGCAGCACCTGAAGCCGGAAGAACTCACCGGCGGCAACGGCATCGTAGAAATGGGCACTTTTGTCGGCATCCTGCTTGGCCAGGTGTTCGGTGCGATCATCGTCAATCACAAGCCGGATGGCATCACCTGGCTGGCAGCGGCCACCGTGTTCTTTGCAGTGGTGGGCCTGGTCACCGCACATGGCATCCCGAAAACGCCGGCTCCGCAGCCTGACCTGAAAGTGAACTGGAATCCGTTCACCGAATCGATCCGCAACCTGCGCTTCTCGTCCGGCAACCGCTCCGTCTTCCTTTCCATGCTGGGCAATTCCTGGTTCTGGTTCTACGGCGCCATCGTGCTGGCCCAGTTCCCGGTATATGCCAAGGAGTACCTGAAAGGCGACAACAGCGTGTTTGTGCTGCTGCTGACGATGTTCTCGCTGGGTATCGGCGCCGGTTCGCTGCTGTGCGAAAAGCTCTCTGGCCGCAAAGTGGAAATCGGCCTGGTTCCATTTGGTTCCATCGGCCTGTCGGTGTTCGGCATCGACCTGTACCTGGCGAGCCAGGGCTATAGCGCTCCCGGTGAGGTGAATGCTTATGCCATGGCGATGCTGCCCGGCGCCTGGCGCATCATCTTTGACGTCGTAATGATCGGCGTGTTCGGCGGCTTCTTCATCGTCCCGTTGTTCGCACTGATCCAGTTGCGTGCCGACCCGCAGCACCTGTCGCGCACTATCGCCGGCATGAACATCCTGAACGCGCTGTTCATGGTTGTGGCAACCGGCGTGGCGATCCTGCTGCTTGGCCAGGGCTTCACGATTCCGCAAGTGTTCCTGGCCACGGCCATCATGAATGCCATTGTGGCGGCGTACATCTTCTCGCTGGTGCCTGAATTCCTCATGCGCTTCCTTGCGTGGCTGCTGATTCATACCGTTCACAATGTGAAGACCATCGATGCCGACCGGATTCCGGAAGAGGGCGGCGCTGTGCTGGTGTGCAACCACGTCAGCTACGTCGATGCGATCGTCATCGTGGCTGCCAGCCCGCGCCCGATCCGCTTCGTGATGGACCACAGGATCTTCAAGACGCCATTCTTCGGCTGGATCTTCCGTACCGCCAAGGCGATCCCGATTGCACCGGCCAAGGAAGACCCGTGGCTGATGGAGAAAGCCTTCGTCGATATCGCCCAGGCACTGCATGAAGGCGAGCTGGTTTGCATTTTCCCGGAGGGTAAGCTGACCAGCACAGGCGAGATGAATGAATTCAAGGGCGGCATCAGCAAGATCATTGAACGCACCAAAGTGCCGGTCATCCCGATGGCGCTGCGCGGCCTGTGGGGCCACCTGCTTAGCCGCAGCAAGGATGGCTTGCTGGAGCGTGCTTTCCGCAAAGGCTTCCGCTCGCAGCTCTCGCTGGCTGTCGGCCAGCCGGTCGAACCGCACGAAGTAAGTCCCGAAATGCTGTACCGCCAGGTAGCAGAACTGCGCGGTGACTGGAAGTAGAAAAATGTAGTCATTGGTCTAAGCGGGCTACATACCTCTACATACAAAGGCGCCATCCCGGCGCCTTTGCTCCTTTTTACAATTGGTTTTCCAAAAACTATTGTGAGAAGGGCAGTCAATGAAAACAATCCTGAAAACCGGCGTCTCCGTTGCCATGCTGTCCGTGCTGGCTGCTTGCGGTGGCGGCAGCGATAATGACAAAGGCCCCAAGCAGGTTTCGGCGGTGGTGGACTTCGACAAGGATGGCATTACTGGCTGGACCGGCAGCTCTTCCGACTACACGCCGGAGACCGCACCGACCAACGTCGTCTTTGAGCAGCGCACGCTGCCTGCACCTCTGACTGGCAAGGGCTACCTGGTGGGCGGCACCAATCGCAGCGACGATTTGTTCCTGTTCGTGAAGAAGCAGTTCTTCGGACTGGAAAAGAACACAACCTACAACATCAACTTCTCCCTCAAATTTGCCAGCAACGCGCAAACAGGCTGCATGGGCGTGGGCGGTGCGCCGGGTGAAGCAGTATGGGTCTATGCCGGCGCCACGGCCACTGAGCCCAAGGCAGTCACCGTCAATAACGCAATTCGCATGAACATCGATCGCGGCAACCAGGCGGAAGGCGGCAAGGAAGCGCAGGTGATCGGCAATATCGCAAACGGCCAGGCTTGTGGCACTGCGGTGTCTTATGTCAGCAAGACATTGAAGAATGAGAAGACGCAGAAGGTGACCACCGATGCGAATGGCGCGGTGTGGATCATCCTGGGCATCGATTCCGGCTTTGAAGCGTATTCGCAGGTATTCCTGCAGAACATCCAGCTCGACGCGACTCCGGCGACGCTGTAATCGCCACCGTGTTGACCTTCAGGCGAATTTGACCTACTGTGTCGGCGGGGCGGAACCGCCAAGCCGGCCTGTCTTTGCTTCGTGCAGGGACAGCCTCTGCGGGGTTACCCCGCGGGATGTTTGATGTTCTGCATTTCGCCGCATGAGCCACATTGCGCTTCCGCGCATAGGCCGCTCACGCATCACGAGACTCGTTGACGGCTCTCCGCTCCTCTCAATTCATGGATATCGAAAAACTCACCGCGCTGGCGCTTGCCGACACAATGCTGGCAACGGACGGCAGCCCGGAAAACCTGATCGCTGCGTGCAACCGCGTGTTCGACGCAATGCTGCCGTGGGCGCCCGGCGTGTGCATGGCGCTCGTCTTGCGGACCGGCGAGAACTTCCATTACTTCACCCGACACGAGCTGGCGGACATCCTTCTCGAACTTCTTGGCCGCGGACATGCCGACCTTGATGAAGATGAGGAAGACGACGATGAAGCCGGAGATATGCAGCCGTTCATCGAACTGCCGGCAGTGCGGCGCTATTGCATCGACCAGCCCATACGCCCACCAAAGCCGGCATGGCTGGCCGAACTTGCGCTGCCGGAGCTGCGCACCGTTGGTGATCTGGCCGCCTGGCTGAACGAGCCTGTCGGTGCGCTGCGCTGGTTCGCGGACCAGTGGCGTATCGCGCGTGACGAGGAGTCTCGCCTCCAGCATTACCATTATCGCTGGGTCCCGAAGCGCAGCGGCGGCCTGCGCCTGATCGAAATTCCCAAAGAGCGGCTGCGCCGCATCCAGCAAAAGATCCTGCGCCAGATCCTGGACCTGGTGCCGCCGCATCCGTCCGCACATGGCTTCCGGCGCGGGCATTCCTGCGTTACGCATGCCGCGGCCCATGCTGGCCAGCATGCGGTCATCCGCATGGACTTGAAAGATTTCTTCCCCAGCATCCAGCATTCGCGCATCCAGGCATTGTTTGAAAAGCTCGGCTATCCCGAAAGCGTCGCAGGAACGCTTGCGCGCATTTGCGTCAACCGTACGCCGCACGGTTTGTTCCGCGACAAGCAGACCGGCGGCTCATTGGCATGGTCCGAGCGGCAGGCCTTGAAATCGCCGCACCTGCCGCAGGGTTCACCATGCTCGCCAGCCCTGGCTAACCTTTGTGCGTACCGGCTCGACATTCGGCTCGAATCGTTGGCGCGTTCGCTCGGCGCTTCGTATAGCCGATACGCGGACGACCTGGCCTTTTCCGGCGGGGACGAATTTGCGCGGGCAGCGGAGCGCTTTCATATCCAGGTTGCCGCGATTGCACTGGAAGAGGGCTTTCGTGTGAACACGGGCAAAACCCGCCTGATGCGCGACGGGACGCGACAGCAAGTGACGGGCATCGTGGTCAACGCGCACCCGAATATCGCCCGCGATGAGTATGACAAACTCAAGGCGACGCTGACCAATTGCGTGCGCCATGGTCCGGAATCCCAGAACCGGGAGAATCATCCAAACTTCCAGGCCTACCTGGCCGGACGGATTTCTTACGTGGCGATGGTGAATTCGGACCGTGCCGCCAAGTTGCGGCGGTTAATGGCGAATATAGTCTGGCCAACTTGATTACAATATTCGATTCTTTTTACCGTAATCGATGTAATTCATGCACATTTGGGTAGATGCGGACGCTTGTCCCGCCGTGATCAAGGACATCCTTTTCCGGCTCGCGGATCGAGCGCAGATCAATGTCACGCTGGTAGCCAACCAGTTAATCCGTGTACCGGGCTCCCGGTTCATCCGCGCGCTGCAAGTTCCGGCGGGCGCCGATGCGGCAGATGCGGAAATCGTTGAACGCGTGAGCGCTGGCGATATTGTCGTCACGGCCGATATCCCGCTGGCCGCGCAGGTGCTGGAAAAGGGCGGCCTTCCGCTCAATCCACGCGGCGAGTGGTATACCAGGGACACCATCGCGCAGCAGTTGACGATGCGGTCCTTTATGGAAGAATTGCGTGGCGCCGGTGTCGACACCGGCGGACCAGCCGCCTTCAGCCAAGGCGACCGACAGAATTTTGCCAATGCGCTTGATCGCGAATTAGCGCGCAGAAGGCAAATCCGTCCTGCGTAAGGTCCGTTCCAGTGCCGTGCGAAGCGGAACGGGAGAATTCCCGGGCAGTTTTTCCACATACGACTTGTCGCGGAATACGTTCCAGCCACTTACGTCGGTCTGCGGATCAATGTCTTTCAAGTTGCGCCCGTAACGCAGTTCGCCGCGCGAAGTCTCGCCATCCTCGCTTGTCATCGAATAGACGACCTGGAGGCCGCGGCGTTGCAATGTCCCATAAAATTTTGGTGCCTGGGCGCCATGCTTGCCGGTAGCAGGCTGGTCGTCCTGGTTAAAACCAATGGTTACTCCATCCGGGATTGCGCAAGGTCTCGGTAAGCGGGGCCAGTCTCCGTGCGCCATAGGCGGCTCAACGATCATCGAGATTTCGGAAAACTGGTCTGGGCCAAGTTTGTCGCCACCATAGGTCAATTGCACAGAGGCGCCGTTTGCAGCGCCCAGTACTTTAATCATTCCGGCTTGATTGCTGTCCAGCGTCAGGTGGAGCACTGAAGCGTTGGCAAAAGAAGTGAATTCCGCCTGTGCAAAATGGCCATCTTTCTCGCCAATGCGCCTGGCGTAGATGGCGTCTGTCCATTTGAACTCCTGCAGGCAGGGATCCTGGGCATATGCAGGAGAGGCCGCGAGCAAGGCTGCAACAAGCAAAGGACGTGTGCAATTTGCGTTGGCAAGTCTCATTGCGCGTCGAGGCCCTTGGTAATGACTTCGGCAACGAGAGCATTCATGTCGAGCCCGCGTTCGGCGGCCAGGGTTTGCAGGCGCTTTACCAAGTCGCCATTCAGCTTGACCGCAAACGGCACCAAGCCCAGTGCCTGATCGCGCTTGCGCTGTTCGCGTTTGTCGATGGCAGGACTGGCGGATGGGCCAAACGAAGCGACGCCCGGCGCAGCCATCTTGCCCATCAGTTTTTTCGCGTCGTACTTTGCCAGGTCAGTTTTCTTCAATTCGTTCTCCAGTTCAAAGACGCCATTCTACGCGCTCGGCTGAATCGACCTATTCAACGATGCCGACAGCTATGTGTGAGGTTCCGACAGCGGGCCGGCAGTTTCGTGACGGCCCGCGACGAAGTTACTCTTTCCCTGTTACTGCGGTCAGTTCACCGGCCTTGATGGCGCTCATCAGGCCCAGCAGGGTGTTGAAGGCGTTGTTGTCGCCGCCGCCCATCTGGATCTGCGGGACCAGTGGCACTTTCGAGGCTTCGAACGCTTCCGCCAGGCGCAGCATCACAGTCTGCATCAGCTGCTTGTCGGCGCCTTCGCCTTGCATGGCTTCCGATTTAGCCTGGATCGCTGCAGCCTCCGCTTCACCCACCGAGCGGATTGCAGAAGCGCGGCCTGAACCTTCCATCTCCTGCTTGAAGCGTTCGGCCTGCGCCAGTGCTTCGATCTCCTGGCGGCGCTTCTCGGCGGCCTTGACGTTCGCGGCGCCCTGGTTCTCCTTGATCGAGATGTCCACCAGCGATCCGGTCAATTCTTTCTGCTTGGCGGCGCGCTGTTCGGCTTCATTCAGTTCGCGCTCCTTGTCGGCGGCGATCTGTTTCTGCGCGAAGGTCTCCACCTGTTCGCGGGCGATCTGGCGGTCGCGAAGCTGGGCCATGATGTTTTCGATCTTGTTGTCGCCTTGCTGCGGCTTGGGCGTACCGATCAGGACCTCCTGGAATTCCAGCGAATAGGCCTGGAAGCGCTGTTTCATATCCTCCGACGCGTTGTGTTGCAACTCGCTGCGCGACTGGATCAGCTCAATGAAGGTCTTGGTCTGCGAGACGTTCTTGAAGTACGAGGACACCATCGGGTCCAGCGTCTGCTCCACCAGTTGCGCCACGTTGCCGAAACGCTGCACCACCATCGGCGCCTTTCGGTAGTCGATATGCACCACCACTGACAGTGGAAGCTGCGGTTCGAAAGCATCTTTGGTGATCAGCGTGATTTCGCGCAGGTTCTTGTCGAAGCTGGAGCCGCTTTCACCCGACTTCCACATCAGCACAAAGTTCGTGGTCGGCACCAGTTCGATTTTGCCGGCATAGGTGTTGAAGGCGTACTTGCCCGGCATGAGCGGATCGCGCCAAACGCCACGGCAGCCGCTTTCCACCAGCTCGCCGTGCGAGTACTCGGTGCCGGACAAGTCATGACCCTTGTGGCCGGTGTACGACACCACTACGCCGACAAAGCCGACCGGGATCACGGTCTTCTTGATGAACTCCACCGTCGCGAACAGTCGGTTGATGAAGTAGGTGCCTTCCACCAGCACGCGCTCCTGGCGGCCGCGGCGCCCGCCCGCAGCGATGAACTTCTCGGGTTCCTGGTAGGAGTTGTGGGTATCGCCCACGTCCGGCGCCAGCAGTTCGTCCTTCAGCAGGCCTGGGCCGTCCTGCACCGTCACCACGGCCAGTTGGTCGGAATCGTGCGAACCGGTGGTTTCCTTGATCACGACAGGCGTGAAGCCATTGCGGTCGTCGAGCAGGCCGCGCATTTGCTCGTAGTAGATCTTTTCCTTGGCGTCGAGCGACATCGAATACGTCGCTTCGCCGGTCATTACCACGAACAGGGCAGGGTTGATGATGTGGGTACCTTCGCGCAGGATCTTGCGCTGCGGGCCTTTCTGGCCGCCGTTACCGAGGAAGGCGCGCACGTCTCGGAAGTCGTCGATGCCCGAGTTGTCGGCCAGCGTCTGTCCGGCGGGCAGGTCGATGCCGTCGCGCGCGAAGACGTAGCCGATGGTGCCCTGGGTGACGGACACCATTGGATGAATGTGGACGCGGTACTGGAACGGCGCGAAGAAGTGGAAACCGCCTCGGCGGAGTTCTGGCTGCAGGCCTGCTTCGCCATTCAGTGCGAGTAGCCCGCTTTGCACGGAGCCGGTCGGGCTCCAGAGTTTTTCAACGACCCCGATGCGGTCGTTCGGGATGTACTTGATGACACCGGAAATCAACAACAACAGCAATGCAGTAAGCAGGATGGCTGCTACTACGATGAGGCCAAACAGCTGGCTTGACATACATACCTTTCGGTTGTGGATAAAGCTGGAAATACGGATGCGTCACGGCGACGCATGAAGGCGCGCGGGAAGTCAGCGTCGCGGCGGAGCCGTGAAGGACACAGGGGCAGGGTGGTTGGCATAAGCCAGCGGGAGGAACTGCGGTTGCGCGTTGAGCGCTGGTGACACGAGGTCGGACACGATTTTTTGTTATTGCTCTTCAATGAGTGCTTGAAATTATTCTGGCATATCTTGATAAAAATAAAAGATGCTGCACTGCGATTAGAACGACCCCTCTAGACCCTACGTAGAATTACTGACCTTGTAGTCAGATCTTCAAACCGTGTTAGAATGATCGTTCATTCTAAGTCTTTCGGGAAAAAAGATGAAAAACATTCAAAAGAATTTCATGCTGCTGGGTGCCGCTGCTGCGGTAGCCGCACTGGTCGCCGGATGCGGCGGCAAACAGGCTGGTCCCGCCCAGGGTGGCGCCCAGCAGGCGCCGGAAGTCGCCGTTTTCACCGTGGCGACGCAAGCGCTGGCCATGAGCACCGAGCTTCCAGGCCGCACGGCTGCTTACCAGGTGGCCGAAGTACGCCCGCAGGTGGGTGGACTGATCCAGAAACGCCTGTTTACTGAAGGCGCGGACGTGAAGGCCGGCGTTCAGCTTTACCAGATCGATGCTGCGACCTACGAGGCCACATTCAATTCCGCCAAGGCGAACCTGGCGAAGGCCAAGGCCAACCTGGCCGCCGCCGCGCCGAAAGTCGCCCGCTACAAAGAGCTGGTGGCGATCGAAGGCGTAAGCCGCCAGGATTACGACGATGCCGTCGCCGCACACGAACAGGCCAAGGCCGAAGTGGAAGCCGCGCAAGCCGCGGTCGATTCGGCACGCATCAACGTCGAATACACCAAAGTGGCATCGCCGATCTCGGGCCGCATCAGCCGTTCGAACGTGACTCCGGGCGCGCTGGTGACTGCGGGCCAGGCCACTGCGTTGACCACCGTGCAGCAACTGGACCCGATCTACGTCGACGTCACCCAGTCCAGCGAAGAGCTGCTGCGCCTGAAGCGCGAAATGGATAGCGGCGCGCTCAAGAGGGCCAACGGCCAGGCCGCGGTGACGCTGCTGCTGGCCGATGGCAGCAAGTACGCGCTGCCCGGCAAGCTGCAATTCTCAGACGTGAGCGTCGATCCGGGCACCGGCAACGTGACCCTGCGCGCATTGTTCCCGAACCCGAAGCATGACCTGCTGCCGGGCATGTTCGTGCGCGCCGTGCTGGAAACGGGCGTCAGCGAGCAAGCCATCGCCGTGCCGCAAATGGGCGTGACCCGCAACCCGAAAGGCGAGGCGACGGCCCTGGTGCTGAACAAGGAAGGCAAAGTTGAACAGCGCGTGCTGCAAACCGGCGGCACCATCGGCGACAAGTGGCTGGTGAAGTCCGGCCTGGTGGCCGGCGACCGCGTCATCGTTGAAGGCCTGCAGAAAGTGAAGCCTGGTGCGCCGGCCGTGGTGGCAAAGAATACCACCGGTACCGCTACCACGGCGGCTGCGGACAAGCCAGCTGTCGCGGCGCGCTAAGCGGAGGTTTTCATCATGTCTCGTTTCTTTATCGACCGGCCCATTTTCGCCTGGGTGCTCGCCATCGTTGTGATGCTGGCGGGTGTGATGGCGATCAAGGGCCTGCCAATCGCGCAGTATCCAAGCATTGCACCGCCATCGATCTCGATCACCGGTTCCTATCCGGGCGCATCGGCAAAGACGGTGGAAGACGCCGTGACCCAGGTCATCGAACAGAAGATGAAGGGTATCGACGGCCTGCGCTACATGTCGTCGAACAGCGATTCGACCGGCGGCATCAACATTACGCTGACCTTCAACAGCGGCACCAATCCGGATATCGCCCAGGTGCAGGTACAGAACAAGCTGCAGCTGGCGACCCCGCTGCTGCCTAGCGCTGTCACCCAGCAGGGCCTGGTGGTGTCGAAAGCGACCCGCAACTTCATGATGGTGCTGGGCTTCATTTCCGAAGACGGCAAGATGAAGAATTCCGACCTGGGCGACTACGTGGCTGCCAACGTGATCGATCCCCTGAGCCGCGTGCAGGGCGTGGGCGACGTGACGCTGTTCGGTTCCCAGTACGCGATGCGCATCTGGCTCGACCCGCAAAAGCTGCAGGGCTTCCAGCTGACTCCAGCCGACGTGACGGCCGCCATCCAGGCGCAGAACGCCGAAGTATCTGCCGGTGAACTGGGCGGCGCGCCAGCCGTGCCGGACCAGCAGTTGAACGCCACTGTGACGGCCCAGAGCCGTTTGCAAACGCCGGAGCAATTCGGCGCCATCCTGTTGAAGACCACGGCCAGCGGCGCCACCGTGCACCTGCGCGACGTGGCCCGCATTGAGCTGGGCAACGAAAACTATAACACCGTGGCGCGCTACAACGGCGCACCTGCAGTGGGCGTGGCGATCAAGCTGGCCACCGGCGCCAATGCGCTGGATACCGCCGACCTGGTGAAGAAGAAGATCGAAGTCATGGGCAAGCAGTTCCCGCAAGGGATGAAGGCCGTGGTGGCATTCGACACCACGCCTTTCGTCAAGCTGTCCATCGAAGAAGTGGTCAAGACCCTGGTGGAAGCGGTGATCCTGGTGTTCATCGTGATGTACCTGTTCCTGCAGAATTTCCGCGCCACCCTGATCCCTACGCTGGCCGTTCCGGTCGTGCTGCTGGGTACCTTTGCCGTGCTGTTCTCGCTGGGCTATTCGATCAACACCCTGACCATGTTCGCCATGGTGCTGGCAATCGGCCTGCTGGTGGACGATGCCATCGTGGTGGTGGAGAACGTCGAGCGCGTGATGACGGAGGAGGGCTTGTCGCCGAAAGAAGCGACCAGGAAATCGATGGGCCAGATCTCAGGCGCACTGGTTGGTATCGCCATGGTGCTGTCGGCGGTGTTCGTGCCGATGGCCTTCTTCGGCGGCTCGACCGGCGTGATCTACCGCCAGTTCTCGGTGACCATCGTTTCCGCCATGGTGCTGTCGGTGCTGGTAGCAATGGTGTTCACGCCTGCGTTGTGCGCAACCTTCCTGAAGCCCGGCGCACACGTATCGGAAAAAGGTTTCTTCGGCTGGTTCAACCGCAGCTTCGACCGCAGCAGCACCAAGTACCAGGGCTGGGTCGGCAAGATGATCACCCGCAGCGGCCGTTCGCTGCTGGTGTACGGCGCGCTGCTGGCCGTGCTGGCGGTGTCCTTTATGCGCCTGCCGACTTCCTTCCTGCCGGAAGAAGACCAGGGCATCCTGTTCTCGATGGTGCAACTGCCAACCGGCGCCACCCAGCAACGCACTCTGAAAGTGCTGGAAAAGCTGGAGCATCATTTCATGGAAGACGAAAAAGCTTCCGTGGCTTCCGTGTTCACGGTGGCAGGCTTCTCGTTTGCCGGTAACGGCCAGAATGCCGGCCTGGCCTTCGTGCGGCTGAAAGACTGGTCGGAGCGCAAGAGCCCGGACCTGAGCGTGAAAGCAGTGGCTGGCCGCGCCATGGGCGCGTTCTCGCAGATCCGCGAAGCGATGGTGTTTGCCTTTGCGCCGCCAGCCGTGATGGAACTGGGCAATGCCAGCGGCTTCGACCTGCAACTGCAAGACCAGGGCGGTCTTGGACACGAAGCATTGATGGCTGCGCGTAACCAGCTGCTCGGCATGGCGGCCAAGAACCCGCTGCTGATGGCTGTGCGGCCGAACGGCCAGGAAGATACGCCGCAATTCAAGCTCGATATCGACCAGCAGAAAGCCACTGCGCTGGGCCTGACCGTGGCCGACGTGAACAAGGTGCTGAGCGTAGGCTGGGGCTCGTCGTACGTGAACGACTTCGTCGACCGTGGCCGCGTCAAGCGCGTCTACCTGCAAGGCTCGCCGGAATCGCGCATGGCACCGGAAGACCTGAACAAGTGGTTTGTGCGCAATGCACAAGGCGAAATGGTGCCGTTCTCCGCCTTTGCTACCGGCCGCTGGATTTACGCTTCGCCGCGCCTGGAACGCTATAACGGCGTGTCGTCGATGAACGTGCAGGGCATGCCTGCGCCTGGCGTGAGCTCCGGCGTGGCGATGGCTGAAATGGAAAAGCTCGTGGCGCAGCTGCCGGCTGGTATCGGCTTCGAGTGGACCGGCTTGTCGGTCGAGGAGCGCGATTCCGGCTCCCAGACCACGGTGCTGTACACCATCTCCGTGCTGATCGTGTTCCTGTGCCTGGCCGCGCTGTATGAAAGCTGGTCGGTGCCGTTCTCGGTGCTGCTGGTGGTGCCGCTCGGCGTGATCGGTACCGTGCTGGCGACCTGGGGCTTCCACCTGTCGAACGACGTGTACTTCCAGGTTGGCTTGCTGACCGTGGTCGGCCTGTCGGCGAAGAATGCGATCCTGATCGTGGAATTCGCCAAGGAACTGCAAGAGAAGGGCATTGAGCTGCGCGAAGCCACGCTGCAGGCGGTCAAGCTGCGCCTGCGCCCGATCCTGATGACGTCCATCGCCTTCGGCCTCGGCGTGCTGCCTCTGGCCATTTCGAGCGGCGCCGGCTCCGGCAGCCAGAACGCCATCGGCGTGGGCGTGCTGGGCGGCATGCTGACGGCTACTTTCCTCGGCATCTTCTTCGTGCCGGTGTTCTTCGTGGTTGTGCGCGCATGGGTAGGCCGCAAGGCTTCCGCCGCACCGGCCACCCTCGCTTCGGAGGCACATTGATATGAACAAGACCATCCTTACCCTTGCAGCGGCGGCCTTGCTGGCCGGCTGCAGCCTGGCGCCGACTTACCAGCGCCCGGATTCGCCCGTGGCTGCTGCCTGGCCGCAGGGCGAGGCCTACAAGCCAGCCAAAACAGCGGCCGATGCCAAGCCGGCCAGCGAAATCGCCTGGCAGGACTTCATCGGCGACCAGCAACTGCGCGAAGTCGTGGAGCTGGCGCTGAAGAATAATCGCGACCTGCGCGTGTCGGCGCTGAACATTGAAAAGGCGAGGGCGCAATACGGCATCGACCGTTCCGCCCAACTGCCCAAGGTGAATGCGCAGGTAGGCCAGAGCGCCTCCCGTGCACCGGGCGGCGACATCAGCCGCCAATACACCGGCGGCCTGGCAATTCCAGCCTATGAGCTGGACCTGTTCGGCAAGCTGCGCAACACGTCGGAAGCGGGCCTGCAAGCCTACCTCGGCACGCAGGAAGCGCAACGCGCCCAGCGCCTTAGCCTGGTGGCCGAAGTGGCCAGCACCTGGCTAGGCCTGGCTGCCGACAAGGAACGCCTGCTGTTGGCGCAGGACACGCTGAAAAGCCAGCAGATCACCTATGAGCTGAGCAAACGCCGCTTCGAATCCGGCGCCACCTCGGGGCTCGATATGTACGAAGCACAAACCAGTGTCGAAGCCGCGCGCAACGACATGGCCCTGTATACCGCCCAGGTAGCGGCCGGCGAAAACGCGCTGGCCCTGCTGGTCGGTACCCAAGTGCCGGCAAGCCTGCTGCCGCAAGCCTTGCCGACCGCGGTGACCACGCTGGCTGACCTGCCGGAAGGCGTGCCGTCTTCCGTGCTGCTGCAGCGTCCGGATGTGCTGGAAGCGGAAGCCTCGCTGAAAGCCGCCAACGCCAATATCGGCGTGGCGCGTGCCGCCTTCTTCCCGAGCATTACGCTGACCGGGACTGCTGGCAGCGCAAGCAGCAGCCTGGGCAACCTGTTCAAGGCCGGCACCGGCGCCTGGACCTTCCTGCCGCAACTGACGCTGCCCCTGTTCGACGGCGGCGCCAACAAGGCAAGGCTGGATATTGCCAAGGCGGACAACGGCATCGCCGTGGCGCGCTATGAAAAGGCGATCCAGTCGGCCTTCCGTGAAGTGGCTGATGCGCTGGCACAGCGCGGCACGCTGGATGAACGGGTGGAATCGCAGACTGCGCTGACCGAAGCGGCGAGCCGCAGCTACCGCATTCACGAGGCGCGCTACCAGAAAGGGGCTGAGTCTTACCTGAATGCCCTGGTGTCGCAGCGTGCCCTGTACGCGGCACAGCAAAGCCTGATCAGCGTGCGCCTGGCCAAGGCGACCAACCAGGTCACCTTGTACAAAGTGCTTGGAGGCTGGGCCTAATCAATGCCTGCCGGCGGCATCCACTCCATGATGTTGTAGATGCCGTCTGCCGCCAGTATCTCGAATCCGCAGCGCAGCAGCAGGCGCTGTGCCGGGCTGCCCAGCACCACGTTCAGGCGTACGGGCAGGCGCAGGCGTTCGCCCTGGGCCTGCAGGCTGCGCAGCAGGCCTAGCCCGATGCCGCGGTTGCGGTATTCGGGCAGCAGGCAGATGTCGAGAATGCGCAGTTCGTCCGGCCCGTAATCGACGTACAGGCGCCCGATCGGGCGCTCGCGGTCCATGATCACGGCCAGGTCGGCATTCGGATATTGGGTTTCGTACCAGGTTTGCTGCGCCTTGAATTGCAGGCCTTGCAGCAGGGTTTCGGTGGCGAGGTCACAGCCCCCCATCCGGACTTCGGCGCTGCGCGTGCTGGAATAAAGGTGCTGCATGAACGCCAGGTCGCCCGCTTCGGCGGGCCGCATCTCAATCGAGCGAGAGGTACGGGAGGGCATATCACTCTTTCCTTTAAGAATGAAGTAACTGCTTCTCCATCATAGCACGTTGTAATTTGACAAAGTTCATTCCCTTGGCCATTGTTACGCCTTATGACTGAAAAACGCCACATCGACCCAGAGCGCGCCGCCAACCGCCGCCGCCAGGTACTGGACGCCGCCGCCACCTGTTTCCGCCGCAGCGGATTCCACGGGGCCAGCATGTCCGAGATTTCCAAAGCGGCCGGCATGAGCGCCGGCCATATCTATAACTATTTCGCCAGCAAAGACGCCATCATTGCCGCTTTCGTTGAAGAAAACGAAACGCGGGTGATGGGCATCATCAGCGACATCGGCAGCCAGCCGGACCCGCTGCAGGCCATCATCGACGACGTGGACCAGAGCATCCGCGACAACCTCGACCCCGACTACTGGGCGTTGCCGCTGGAAATCGCCGCCGAAAGCGCGCGCAACCCTGCCATCGCCGCCTTGAGCCAGGGGGCCGACCGGCGCATGTGCGAGCGCTTCCTGGCCATGCTCAAAGCCGGCCGCGCAAAGCATGGCCTGGCGGCCGACGACGCCACCGTCGAAGGCCGCATGCAGGCCGTGATCTGCCTGTACCAGGGCTTGCAGCTGCGCGTGCTGAATTATCCCGAGTTGCCGGTCCCCGAGCTGGTAGCATCGTTCCGCGTCGCCTTGCGCGCGCTCCTTTTCACCTGAGGATTCAAGCAATGGCCAATTACGTCTTCCCGCCGCACCAGGTAGCGGCGCTTCATATCGCCGGTTCCGACGAGCGCTTTCCAGTGCGCCGCGTCTACTGCGTGGGCCGCAATTACGCCGGCCACGCGCGCGAAATGGGCTCCGACCCGGACCGCGAGCCGCCGTTCTTTTTCTGCAAACCCGGTGACGCAGCGGCCGTGGTGCCGGTGGCGCCGGGCGCGGTGGCCGAACTGCCATACCCGCCGCAGACCAGCAATTATCACTATGAGTGCGAACTGGTGGTGGCCATCGGCGCCGGCGGCAGCGATATCTCCGTAGCCGAGGCGCCGAAGCACATCTTCGGCTACGCCGTTGGCCTGGACATGACGCGCCGCGACCTGCAGGGGAAGATGAAAGACGCCGGCCGTCCATGGGAAATCGGCAAGGCCTTCGACTACTCCGCGCCGGTCGGCGAACTGCGCCGCGCAACTGATGCCGCAGGCGTCGAAAGCGCCGCCATTGCGCTGGCGCTGGACGGCACGGTCAAGCAGTCCAGCAGCACCGGCCACATGATCTGGTCCGTGGCCGAAACCATCGCCAACCTGTCGACGCTCTTCCGCCTCGAACCCGGCGACCTGATTTTCACCGGCACCCCGGAAGGCGTCGGCGCCGTTACGCGCGGCCAATCCCTCACCGGCAGCATCGAAGGCCTCTCCAGCCTGTCGGTCAAGTTCATCTAAGCCGAGAAACCTGAGTAGTCGGGGTCAGACCCTTGCCGGATGGCCGTCCCGTCTGACCCCGGTTTACCGGTTTTGAATTTCGCGAGCAATCGCCCGCAACCCCTCCAGCGCCCCCGCCGCAATTCCCACATCCCCGGAACTTCCAACCGCAAACTCTCGCGGATTAATCCGCACCATCCGCCCGCCCCGCTGCACCACGCTATGGCCAAAGTGCCGCACCGAAGGAATCGCCGTCCCAGCTCCCAGCTCGATCACCAGCGGCCGACGCACCTTGTCCAGCCATTCCTCCAGCCGCGCCGCCTGCAACCCGCTTCGGCGTTCAACCCACCCCCAATCGCCAAACATCAGAATATTCGGCCGCGCCAACCCGCCGCACTCCGGGCAACGGGGCGCTTGGTTCCGCAAGCGGCATGCGTCCGAATCCACGTCAGGCGCAAAATCATCCGCCGCCCAGATCTTGCTGCAGCAAGGCTCCAGGCATTGCAGATGATGAATCGAGCCATGGCACTCATAGATGGCACGCGGATCAAAGCCCGCCTTCTGGAACTGGCCATCCACATTGCTGGTGAAGACAAAGCATCCATGCTCCATCGCCTCTCCCCACGCCTTCAGCAGCGCGAAACCTTCATGTGGCACGGTCTCGCGATAAAGCTTCAGGCGATGGCCATAGAAACCCCAGGCCAAGGCCGGATCTGCATGGAAAGTGCGCGGCGAAGCCACGCTGGCAAATTCCATCCGCGCCTGGCCAAGGGCAGGGTAAGCCTTCCAGAATCCCTCATTGCCGCGAAAATCCGGCAAGCCCGAGTCCACGCCAATGCCGGCGCCGGCCGCGATGACCAGTCCATCGGCTTGTACAATGAGTTCGGCCGCACGCGCGGCTAGCTGTGGTTCGATCATGATTCATATAGTTTGAGGTAACTTTGACAAAACCACAAATTGCTCTGATATAATCCGTGGCTCGAGTCGGGGCGTAGCGCAGCCTGGTAGCGTACCTGCATGGGGTGCAGGGGGTCGGAAGTTCGAATCTTCTCGCCCCGACCAATGGAATCAAGGATTTAGGCCAACCATTATGGTTGGCCTTTTTCGTATCCGCGATTTCCTACGGCCCTCCGACTTTGGTCTCGCCCCCTTTCTTGGCTTCGTAGCCGACTCTCACGCGCGTAACCGATAACCGCAGCCTTTTTTCGGCCGCGGAGCGCGATATGCCGTAACTCTTTTTAGGGATGCGGAAACAGCTTCGTTTTGTGAAAATTGGCCCGTTTGCTCGTGCATCTAACGTTCGGGCATTCGACACCGAAACAAACTAACGAACATGGGAGCATGATGAGTAAACCCCTCGAGAAAACAATCGCCAATCACGGCGTTGCCTGGGAAGGCATCTACGGCTACAGCCAGGCCGTCAAAGTAAAAGACGTGATATATGTGTCGGGCCAACTCGGTCATGACAACCAGGGCGTTCTGGTTGCACCGGCAACGCTTGATGCCAGCGGAAAGCCAACCGATTTCTCCGGCATGGAGCAGCAGATGCGGCAGACCTACCTGAACGCAATCACTCTGCTGGCCGAATTCGGCGCTACGCTGGACAACGTCGTTGAAGAGACGCTCTATGTTCTGGATGTCGATGCTGCGTTCGAGGTGGCGGGAAAGGTGCGGAAAGAGATGTATGGAGTCGATCGTCCTCAATGCGCTAGCAATCTCATTGGCGTCAGCCGCCTTGCGTTTCCACAGCAACTGATTGAGATAACTTTCCGCGCGGTTCTCACCGATGGCGCCGACGTTTAGGCAGCTTTTTGGGTTTCGGTGTCGATTTCCTTATTGCTGATCCGTCGTACGGGTAGATGCGCACCCTGAGCGCATTCGAACCGTACGGAGGCTACCATCCTGAAAGACCTCGACCAGGTGCGTGCATTGAAGCAGGCGCCCGGGAAGGCCATCCACGCGGTGGGCGGCGCGTCGCTGGTTTCGAATTTGCTGAAAGCCGGCTTGCTGGATGAGATCCAGCTGGTCGTTCATCCGGTGCTGCTGGGCGCTGGAAAACCCTTGTTCGATCAACTGCCTCAACGGCATTGGCTGCGCGCAAACGGGGTCACGCAACTGCCGGCCGGGCGCGTCAAGCTTGGTTATCTGTGTAGCTGACCTAAGAGAAAATGGGTGCTGCGCACCCGGGAAATTGGGTGCCAGTACCAATTCATCCTTCTCCTCGCTTTCCTAAAGTGCACTCCATGCAGCGTGCCATTGCAATGCTGCAGAACACTTGAGCGAGGAACATCATGAGCAAGCAATCCCAGGATTCAGCGAAACAGGTCACCATCCAGGTTTCAACGGGCGAACGTCCGGATTTCAAGCTGCCGCTTGCGGCCTATGTGTACGACAAGCGCGGGCAAGAGATGCAACGCATCGAGATCCGCGACGGCAAGTTCGAACTGCCCATGCCACGACGGGGCATGGGCAGTTCCCGGGTGCTCATCGCGCCCGTGAGCGAACGTATCGATGCGGCCAAGCCCGGCGCCGATCGGCTAAAGCGCATGGGCGCGTACGAGCCGGTATTGCACCGTGAACGCGACTTCGCACGCATCGAAATCCCGGGCGCCATCATTGACTGGTGGCCGTTCTGCTTTTGCTGGGTGCATGGGAAAGTCGTGCGCCAGTCCGACAACCGGGCGGTCTGCAATGCGCGCGTCCATATCTGCGAAGTCGACCGGATTCCGCTCTGGATCCTGAAGCTGCCGGATCCCGACATTTTTCGCCTGCGCGACGACCTGATCAAAGTGCTGGAGCGGCCTCCGATTCCGCTCCCTGGCCCCGGACCGCGCCGCGCGGCCTTGCGCTTCGATCCACAGCCCGATCCGCCTTCGCCTGTCGACATGCCTTTCGAGCTGTCCCGCCACCTGCGCAGCAGTTCTGCGGAGCTGTTGCGCAACGTGATGGCCGAGAACTGGAAGCTGCTGGTGCCATGGTTCTGCCATTGGCCGCACTGGTGGTGGCTGTTCCGCTGCGATGAGATGGCGGTGGTCATGACCGACGAATTCGGCAACTTCGAAACCACGCTGTTCTATCGCTGCGGCGGCGACCATCCTGACCTGTATTTCTGGGCCGAGTATGACTTTGGCAACGGCTTCGAAGTGATCTACCACCCGTCGAAGTACTGCCACACCTACTGGAACTACCAGTGCGGCAGCGAAGTCACCATCCGCATCACCGATCCGCGCGTGCCGGGCTGCGATGAGGAACCGGACCTGCCGGGATGCCAGGTCGTCGTGCTGTCGATCGGTAACGGCGTTGCCGTGCGCGAGGTCCAGACTGCCGGCGTGGAAGGCCTGACCAACGACGGCAGGCCATTCGGCGGCACCCTGGAGCCGCGCGTCGATTTCAGCCGCACCGAACTGATTTCCACGAAGGGTGTCCCGTACTACCGCTGGTCTTACCGGCGCCTGAGTGGAACCGACGGGGTCTCCGGCATGGTCGCTCCGGGTTCGGAGCCGCTGCTGGCCGCACCCAAGGCCATGGCTGCCGACGTGTATCGCCATTACAAGACCGGCACGAGCTATTCGTCGGACCTGATGGGACCAATGCCGACAACGGGGCCAAGCCCGGCACCGTTGCCCAACCTGTTCCGCATTCGCCCGCCGGTGTCGCCATCGGGCGACGAGTGGATCGTCCTGAATGAGCACGTCGACCTGGCGACGGCATACTTCGAGACGGACGGCCTGGCTGGGACCCCAAGCGGCACACCGCCGTCCGACGACATGGCTGCAGGCCGTTACGAAATGCGGCTGGAGCTGTTTGATGCGGCAGGGACACTGGTAAATTGGACCGCGAAAGCCATCGACCTGCGCATTACCGATGCCGACGCACCGTTTGGCACCGGCACGGTACCCACGGTGCAGGCGCCTGCCTATAACCGCATCCTGTCACCGGGCGGTGACACGATGGGCTTCCGCATGGTGGTCCGGGTCGACAACAACCGCTGCCAGGCGGAGGTGCACCCAGTCGGCGGCAGCGTCTCGCCCGACCCGCTGTGCGGTTTCCACAACTACAGCGATCCGGGCGACACTGCGCTGCTCTCGTTCACTGCGCGCCATCCGAACAACTTTGCCACCTATTCGTTCAGGACGGCTCGCGGCGCAGGACCGGACCTGTTCGTGGCCAGTACCGGCGGAACTGTTGGCGATATGGGCGGCAGCGGTTTCGTGCCGGCGGGCGCCTCCCAGTATGCCAAGGCGGTTGTCGTCGCCAGCCTGTTGGAGGCGTGTCCAAATGCGGCGTTCTCCGAGGTACTTTACGTGAGTGCGACGGCGACCAATGGTTACGGCGAGCTGGATGTCTATGACCAGGGTGACCACGCGGCGTTCGCTTTGGCTATGCCTTGCCCGGCCTGCCATTGATAAAGGGGGGGGGCGGGTGCTGTCGATGATAGCTACCCGCCTCGTTGTGCATAATCAGCGTACGCTTGCGTTAAATTTTTACCCAGCTTTGCCGTCAACGAAAATTACGGCGGGGCTCTGTCCAGGCAAGATAAACGTTCAGCGACCCGTTCCGTTATTCGTCGCCGACTGGTTCTGTATCTGGCGTGCCAGTTCGTCTTTATCAATGGTCTGCGTGTTCGTATAAGCGAGGTTGCCAGCCTTGCGCGGGATGTGCGAGCCGGTCACCACGACCGCATCTTCCTTGACGCCGGGATCGGCCCCGCCCATGTCAGCGCAACCGGCTACGAGGATTGCGGACACCGCAGCAAAAATCAATTTCTTCATATTTATTCCTGTCTCTTGTGGATTTGGGGAACCCGGAGCACTGGCGCTCAAGGTGCACCCATGAATCTAGCATGTCATTTGTCACATATTTGTATTTTTTAATAATATTTGTGTTTGTGACAATCTGTGAGCTTCTTGCCAGAAATCCAATGCTATATTCGCGACCGAAATTTTTTTGCTGCTTGATGTCGATTTAAAGAAAGCTGGCGCGTCATAGGTTTACAAACCACCCTGTTAATCCCTTTTGAGAGGCCAATATGAACAAGCAAATCTTCGTCAACCTGCCGGTCAAGAACCTGGAAAAATCGAAGGCATTCTTTGCCGCCTTGGGCTACACCTTCAACCCGCAGTTCACCGACGAAAACGCCGCCAGCATGGTGATCCACGACGGCAGCATTTACGCGATGCTGCTGGTCGAGGACTTCTTCCGGACCTTCACTGCGAAGCCGATCGCCAATGCCAAAGAGGCGACCGAAGTGCTGGTATGCCTGTCCTGCGAGAGCCGCAATGAAGTCGACGAACTGGTGCGCAAGGCCGTGGCGGCAGGGGGCAAGACGCCGCGCGAGCCGAAGGATTATGGCTTCATGTATGCGCATGGCTTCGAAGACCTGGACGGCCATATCTGGGAACTGGTCTACATGGCCGAACAACCCCAGCAGTAATACTTTTGGTTGTTGTGACAATCGAATAGAATCCCGGCAAATTTCGACACTAAACTAATTAGTAGAAGAGTTTGCCGGAGGTTGCCGTGTTGTCCTCGTGGGTACGCTGGTTATTGATCGGAACAGTGGGGCTGGGGGTATCGCTGTATGCCATGGATACCGTGCGCTTAGCCTCGATGTTGCCGGTACCGCCGCCGGCGCAGGCCAAGGAATCGCAGCAGGACAAGAAGCAGCCTGCCAATGCCGTTGCCAAGGCGTCCCAGATGGACAAGGTGGCGGATGCGCTGGCCGGCAACTGATTCCAAAAGCATCGCCATTTTTGCAAATGACGGGCGCAAATTTCATCGAGTGTTAATAGAAATGTTGCCATAGAGTAAGTTACTATTCGACCGCGCGCGGCGTCCTGCCCGCAACAACGTTCGAAAGTAACCATGACCAGGCAACCTAAAGGCATCTCCCTTCCCCGCAGGACTTTTTGTACCGGTTCGCTTAGCCTGGCAGCGCTCGGTCCATTCGCGCTCAGCGCTTGCAATGCCGGTGGCGATTCATCCAGCCCACCGAACGCAACACCCGCTGATTCCGTGCAAGCCGCGCCCCCTGCGGCAGTTGCGCCGCCGGCCCAACCCGCGCCAGCCACCGAACCAGCCCAGCCGGTCCCGCCTGCCGACCCGGTGCAAACGACGCAACCGGTATCGGGCCGCATCTTCGTACACCCTGGCCTGCTGCACACAGAAGCCGACTTCATCCGCATGCGCGACAAGGTGAAAGCGGGAGCGCAGCCCTGGCTCGACGGCTGGAATGCACTGCTCGGCACTGGCCGCTCGCACCTGAATAATAGCCCGCGCCCGTTGCAGACCGTGATCCGCGGCGGCACCGACAGCAATTTCGCCCAGATGTATATCGACATCGCGCGCACATACCAACTGGCGGTACGCTGGAAGGTTTCCGAGGACAAGGCGTACGCCGACAAGGCCGTCGAGTTCCTCAACGCCTGGTCGTCCACCCTGACCACTATCACAGGCAATGCCGATCGCTTCCTCGCTGCCGGCATTTACGGCTTCCAGTTCGCCAACGCGGCTGAAATCATGCGTACTTACCCTGGCTGGGCCGCGGCTGACCTGAAGCGCTTCCAGGACATGATGCTGAATGTGTTCTACCCGCTCAGCCATCAGTTCCTGACGGGACATAATGGCTCGGACATCACCAATTACTGGGCCAACTGGGACCAGTGCAACCTGGCGGCTATCCTGGCCATCGGCGTGCTGTGCGACCGCGAAGACCTGTATAACGAAGCGGTTTCCTATTACAAAACCGGTCGCGGCAATGGCGCCTCGAGCCAGGCCGTTCCCTTTATCCATCCGGGTTACCTTGGCCAATGGCAGGAAAGCTCGCGCGACCAGGGCCATTGCACGCTCGGCATCGGGCTGGCCGGCGTGTTCTGCGAAATGGCCTGGAACCAGGGCGACGACTTTTACGGCTACGACAATAACCGCTTCCTGGCGGGCGCCGAGTACGTGGCCAAATCCAACCTGAACGACGCGAGCGGCAATCCGTATTACACGTCGATGCCGTTCGATACCTATATCAACCGGCAGGGTACCGGCACGGGCATTTCTCCGGCCGGACTGCCAAGCATCCGCCCGGTTTGGGAAATGATCTACAACCACTACGTCAACCGGCGCGGGGTGGCGGCGCCGTTCACCGCGCAGATGGCGGCCAGGGTGCGCGCCGAGGGCGATGGCAACAATGGCGACCAGCTTGGCGTCGGCACGCTCACGTTCACCCGCGATGCCAAGGCGGCAGGCGGGGCGCCAAGCGGCCTGACGGCACGCCTGGTCGGTGGCAAGGTCGAGCTGTCCTGGTGGGGCGCGGCTGGCGCCACCAGCTATAGCGTGTTGCGCGCGACCGCCCCTGGCGGGCCCTATGCGACGGTCGCCAGTGGCATTTCCGGCCTGCTTACCTATACCGACAGCGGCATGGCACCAAGCACTTACTACTACGCGGTCACCGCGCAGTCGCCGGCCGGCACCAGCGCGAAGTCCAACGAAGCGAAGGTAGTTACCGCCGTCTCGCCACATGTACTGCTGGGTTTCGACGAGGTGCAAGGCGCGACCGCGCAGGATACCAGCGGCAATGGCCGTCATGCGAGCTTGCCGAACGGCGGCCAGTGGGTGGTGGGTAAGAAGGGCAATGCCGTCGCGCTTGATGGCGTCGACGATTACGTCGCGCTGCCGGCGGCACTGATGGATGGCCTGGCCGACTTCTCCATTGCAGCCTGGGTATTCTGGGATGGCGGCCGTACCTGGACGCGCATTTTCGACTTCGGCTCCGGCACGACGCAATACATGTTCCTGACGCCCCAAGCCGGCGGCGGCGGCCTGCGCTTTACCATCAACCTCACCAACGGCTGGGGTGACCAGTCGCTGTCCTCGGCGACGCTGCCGGCCGGACAATGGGTGCACGTCGCGGTGACCCTGTCGGGTACCACCGGCACTTTGTACGTGAACGGCAGCGCGGTGGCCACCAATAGCCAGATGACCCATGCCCCGTTTCGCATGCGTTCCGGTACGCAGAACTGGCTGGGCCGCTCGCAGTATTCCGCTGATCCTTATTTCAACGGGAAGATCGACGATTTCCGGATCTATAATGGCGCTCTCAGCGCAGCGGAGGTCGCAGCGCTGGCCAGCTAGGAGCGTAGGCAATGCGTATCGCAGTGATGTCGGACATCCATGGGAACTTGTGGGCTCTCGATGCAGTACTGGCCGACATCGCGCGCCGCGATGTCGAGGTGACGGTCAACCTGGGCGACATCCTGTCCGGCCCCTTGCTGCCGGCTGAAACGGCAGAACGCCTGATGGCGCTGGACCTGCCGACCATTCGCGGCAACCACGAGCGCCAGGTGCTGGAGCATGACCCGGCCCGCATGGGCGCTTCCGACCGGTGGGCGCACGAGCACATTGCGCCCGGCCACCGCGAATGGATCGCAGCGCTGCCCGCATCCATGCGCTTGCACGAAGATGTGCTGATGGTGCACGGAACCCCAGGATCTGACCTCGTTTACTGGATGGAGTCTGTCGACCCGTCCGGGCAGCGTGCGGCGACCTATGCCGAAGTGCTGCAGCGGGCGGGCGATGCGCAGGCCGGGCTGATCCTGTGCGGGCATACCCACGTGCCGCGTTCGGTGCTGCTGGACGATGGGCGCCTGATCGTGAATCCGGGCAGCGTGGGCTTGCAGGCTTACGACGACGACTTGCCTTATCCGCACAAGGCCGAAAACGGTTCGCCGCACGCGCGTTATGCGATTGTCGAGCGTACCGCCGGAGGTTGGGCGGTCGAGCAATATGCGGTTGCTTACGACTGGAACGCGGCGGCGGAAGTCGCGCAACGCCACGGGAGGCCAGACTGGGCGACCGCCCTGCGCACGGGGCGGATGGGCTAGCCGGGCCGGTGGCTGACTTCGATAAGGATGCCGCCGGGAGCCCGGCACCAGAAAGCCAGGCAGCCATAGCTCACAGCCGGGGCGGGCGGCATTGGCAGGCCGGCGTCGGATAGCCGCTGGTAGGCGGCGTGCACCGCTTCGTCGGAGGCTTGCAGGAAGCCGATGTGGAAGCCGGCCGGATATTCGACATTTTCCGCCTGTTGCAGGATGAGGGCGAAGCCGTCTTCGGCACGCAGGATGGCCATGCCTTCGGCAGGCGCGCGCACCCGCGTAAAGCCAAAACCGCGCTGGAAATAGTCAGCTGCCGCTTCCAGGTCCGTCACGGGCAAATCAATATGGTTAAGCTTCATTGTTGATCTCCGGTATTAGTGGCATATTTCTATCCTAAGCCGGAAAAGTCCAGGAGAGCGGAATGTCGAAACGTGTACTGTGCGCTGCCCTTGCGTTGCCTTTGTGCTGCGCGGCGGCCGAACCCGATAGCTGGATCACCACCGACCGTCCCGACTTTGTCGATGCGCCGGAAGTGGTGGGCAAAGGGCGCATACAGCTGGAAACCGGCATCCTGCAGTCGAAAGAGGCGCGCAGCACACCCACGCTGCTGCGCGTAGGCGTAACCGATGACCTCGAGCTGCGCCTGGAGTCGGACGGCCGCCTGACCGACCGCAGCGATCCTGCCCGCGCTCGCGGCTGGGGCGACGCCGCGGCAAGCTTCAAATGGCAGCTACGCGATGGAGCAGCCGGCGCCCCTTCGGTCGGCCTGATCGTGCAGGCCGATTTTGCCACGGGCTCGAGCGGCTTCAAGGGAAATGGCACGCGGCCGTCATTTCGGGTGCCAATCGAATGGGAACTGCCGCATGACCTGGAATTGGGCGTCATGCCAGGCTACTACCTCGATCGCGATGAATTCGGCCGCCATGTCTCCACCGGGCAGTTCGGTGTAACGCTGGCAAAAAACCTGGGCGAACGCGCCTACACCTTCGTTGAAGTGGCTACGCCGCGCATTGCCCGAGCGCGCGACGGCGGCACCACCGCCAGCTTCGACTTCGGCGGCGGCTATTCGTTCACGCGCGACCTGCACGTCGATGCCGGCGTCATGCTCGGCCTGAACCGGCGTACGCCGGACCTGGCGTTCACCGTTGGCCTGTCGGTGCGCCTGTGAAGAAGGGCATGCCGGGACAGGTCGTGCTGGTGCTGCAGGGCGGCGGTGCGCTGGGCGCCTACCAGCTTGGTGTCTACCAGGCCATGCACGAAGCAGGCGTGGAACCGGATTGGGTGATCGGCACCTCGATCGGTGCGCTGAATGGCGCCATCATCGCCGGCAATCCGCCCGAACAGCGCCTGCCGCGCCTGCGCGCGTTCTGGGAAGCGATGGAGCGCCACGATATATTCGGCAGCCTGCCGCCGGCGTTTGCCAATGCGCTCACGCTGGCGCAGGGCATACCAGCCTTCTTTGATCCCAACCCGCTCGCGTGGTGGAATCCTGCCGCGCCGCTGGGTGTGGAGAACGCATCGTTTTATCGCACCAACGCGCTACGCAATACCCTGGACGGGCTGGTGGACCTGGACTACCTGAACGAGCGCCACACGCGCTTGACCGTAGGGGCGGTCAATGCCCGCAATGGCGTAATGCGCTACTTCGACACACGCAAGGAAGCGCTGGACCTGTCGCATGTGATCGCATCTGGAGCCATCCCACCGGCATTCCCGGCGGTGCGTGTCGGCAGCGAGCCGTATTGGGATGGCGGCATCTACTCCAACACGCCGATCGAGGCGGTGCTCGATGACGAACCGCGTCGCGACTCGGTGATTTTCTCGGTCCAGGTGTGGAACCCGGACGGCAGCGAACCGCAAAGCGTGCTGGACGTGCTGGAGAAGCACAAGGAAATCCAGTACGCCAGCCGCGCCAGCCATATCGAGCAGCAGCGCAAGCTGCACCGCCTGCGGCGCGTGATCCGCGAACTGGCGATGAAGCTTCCGGAACACATGCGCGCCACGCCGGAGGTGCGCGAGCTGGCGCTGTGGGGCTGCGGCACGTCGATGCACGTGGTGCTCCTGAAGGCGCCGCACCTGAGCTGCGAAGACCATACCAAAGACATCGACTTCTCGAGCGCCGGCATCAGCCAGCGCTGGCAGGCCGGCTACGCGGATGCGCAGCGGGCTTTCAAGGCAAGGCCGTGGGCCGCAGGAGCGGACACCTTTGAGGGGATTGCTATCCATGAACAATTTTAACTATCGAATTCATAGAATTAATCAAATTTATTAATTGCTCGTGTCTCTTTAGAATGATTTCACCGATCACATGAAGGAGCCAATAAATGAGCCAGACCCCGATTACCACCGCATCCGGCATTCCAGTCGTAGATAACCAGAACTCCCTGACTGCCGGCCCGCGTGGCCCTGTCCTGCTGCAGGACTTCCATCTGATTGAAAAGCTCCAGCATTTCAACCGCGAGCGCATCCCTGAGCGCGTGGTGCACGCCAAAGGCTCCGGAGCCTACGGCACCTTCACCGTCACCCACGACATCAGCAAGTACACCAAGGCCAAGCTGTTCGCGGCCGTTGGCAAGCAGACCGAAACCTTTGTGCGCTTCTCCACCGTCGGCGGCGAGCGTGGCAGCGCCGATACCGAGCGCGATCCGCGCGGCTTTGCCGTGCGTTTCTACACCGAGGAAGGCAACTGGGACCTGGTCGGCAACAACACCCCGATGTTCTTCATCAAGGACGGCATCAAGTTCCCTGACTTCATCCATACCCAGAAGCGCGACCCGCAAACCAACCTGAAATCGCCGACCATGATGTTCGACTTCTGGAGCAAGACGCCGGAGTCGCTGCACCAGGTCACCATGCTGTTCAGCGACCGTGGCACGCCGGACGGCTATCGCCATATGGACGGTTTCGGCAGCCATACCTTCAGCCTGGTCAACGCTGCCGGCGAGCGCGTTTATGTGAAATGGCACCTCAAGACCAAGCAGGGGATAAGAAACCTGAGCGCGGCCGAGGCGACTCGCCTGGCTGGCACCGATCCTGATCACGCACAGCGCGACCTGTATAACGACATCGCTTCCGGTGATTTCCCGCAGTGGGAAGTGAAGGTGCAGGTGGCGACCGACCAGCAACTGGCGGCGTGGGAACAGCGTACCGGCTGGAATCCGTTCGACCTGACCAAGGTGTGGCCGCATGCGGACTTCCCGCTGATTCCCGTCGGCGTGCTGGAGCTGAACCGCAATCCGGTCAACTACCATGCGGAAGTGGAGCAGGCGGCGCTGTCGCCGGCCAATGTGGTGCCGGGCATGGGCTATTCGCCGGACAAGATGCTGCAGGCGCGCCTGTTCGCTTACCACGATGCGCAGTTATACCGCGTTGGCACCAATCACCAGCATCTGCCGGTGAATGCGCCGCGCTGTCCGTTCCATAACCAGCAGCGCGATGGCGCGATGGCGAACGGCTTTGGCGGGGCGGAGCAAAACTATGCGCCCGTGGAAGCGGCGGGTACCAATCCGCAGGGCATGGGGCACGGCGAACCGGCGCTGGCGCTGAGCGGCGGGGCAGGGCGCTACGATGGGCGCGGCAAGGAGGACGATTACACCCAGGCGGGCAACCTGTTCCGTTTGTTGCCAGAACAGGAGAAGCAGAACCTGTTTGACAATATTGCCGGGCCGTTGAGCCAGGTCAGCGAAGAGATCATCCTGCGGCAGCTCGGCCATTTCGACAAGGCTGATGCGGCGTATGGCGCCGGCGTGCGGGCGGCGTTGAAGGCGCGTGGGCGTAACGTCGATTAGAAACCGGAACACCAGTGTCTGACCCACGGGGTCAGACGCTTAGCCGGCGGCCGTCGCGTATCGGTGTCTGACCCTGTGGGTCAGACATCGGGTTACCGGTTTTGATGTGTACAATATCGGTTCCGATCAACCCAAGCCTCTGAACGGGACCGTAATGACCATCAAAATCAGCCAGAATTTCGACTCTGGCGCCATCGAAGTAGTCCGCGCCGACAACGCCGCGAACATCGAACTGAAACTCCGCAAGGACAACGCCGCCGACATCCACCAGTGGTTCCACTTCCGCCTGCAAGGCGCGCGTGGTGAAGCGGTGACGATGAAGTTCCTGAACGCCGGCGACGCCACCTACGCCAAAGGCTTCGAAGACTACAACGCTGCAGCCAGCTACGATGGCGAGAACTGGTTCCGCGTCCCGACCTCGTTCGATGGCCAGGTCATGACCATCAAGCACACGCCGCACAACGACAGCGTCTACTACGCATACTTCGAGCCATATTCGTGGGAACGCCACCTGCGCCTGCTGGGCGAAGTGGCAGAGAACCCGATCGCGCGCGTGCTCGATATCGGCTCCACTATCGATGGCCGCGACATGAACCTGGTCGTCATCGGCGAGCCGGAAGCTGAAAAGAAAATCTGGTTCATCGCCCGCCAGCACCCAGGCGAGTCGATGGCCGAATGGTTCACCGAAGGCCTGATCGATTCCCTGCTGGACGACGCCAATCCGATCGCGCGCAAGCTGCTGCAGCGCTGCTGCTTCTATATCGTGCCGAACATGAATCCGGACGGTTCGATCCGCGGCAACTTGCGTACCAACGCAGCCGGCGCCAACCTGAACCGCGAATGGATGACGCCATCGCTGGAGCGCTCGCCGGAAGTGCTGTGCGTGAAAGAGAAGATCCACGAAACCGGCGTCGACATGTTCTTCGATATTCACGGCGATGAAGCGCTGCCTTACAACTTCGTGGCCGGTAACGAAATGCTGGAGAACTTCACGCCGGAGCAGATGGCGCGCCAGAAGAACTTCATCAACCGCTACAAGGATGCTTCGCCGGACTTCCAGGATGCCGTGGGCTATGCGCCTTCCAAGTACAAGGAAGACATGCTGACCCTGGCCTCCAAGTACATCGGCCACCACTTCAAGGTGTTGTCGCTGACGCTGGAAATGCCGTTCAAGGACAACGCCGACCTGCCGGTTCCGACCGTGGGCTGGAACGGCGCCCGCAGTGCGGCACTGGGCGCCGCGATCCTGCAGCCGATCCTGCTGTCGCTGGACGAGTAAGCAGATGGGCGTCGAGATCGAACGCAAATTCCTGGTGAAGGGCGATGGCTGGCGTACGCAAGGCGAGCCGGTGCTGCTGCGCCAGGGCTATTTGTCCTCGCACGCCGAGCGCACCGTGCGCGTGCGGATCGAGGGTGAGCGGGCGGTCTTGACGATCAAGAGCAAGAACGTGGGCGCGGCGCGCGGAGAATGGGAGTATCCCGTTCCTGTCGCCGACGCCGCCGAACTGCTGGACCGGCTGTGCGAACGGCCGCTGATCGAGAAGTACCGCCGCCGTATCCCATACGGCGGCTTTGTGTGGGAAGTGGACGAGTTCCTCGGCGAGAATGCCGGCCTCGTCGTCGCCGAGATCGAATTGCCGGCAGAGGACGCCAAGTTCGATAAGCCGGACTGGGCAGGCGAGGACGTCACACACGATTTGCGCTACCTCAATTCCAACCTGATTAAGCAGCCGTATTCCACTTGGAAGTGATCGAGGGGCGGCGTATGCTGGATGCATGGACGAAGACCACAACTCCCGCCTTGCTCGCATCGAGGCAATCCTTCCGACACTGGCTACCAAGGCCGACCTGGAGTCGTTGCGCGGTGATATCGCACGTTGGATGCTTGTGACGGCGGTAGGCTTCTTTGTCGGCCTTTCCGGCTTGATTTTTGCCGCAGCCAATATGTTGGCCCGTCCAGTTGCGACAGCGCCGCCGGCAGCGACAATGCAATGCCAGCCATGCGCACCACCACAGGCTGCGTTGCCCCAGGAAAAAAGCCCGCATTAATTTGCGGGCTTTTGCTTTAGTGGAAGTGCTCGGTGCCGGTGGCAGCGTCTTCCGGCATTTCTGCGTGGACCAGCTCGCCTGACGGATCGGCGAAGAGGGGCGCGCCGCAGTCATCGCAGTATTCAGCGACATACTTCTCGCCCAGCTTCTTCACTTGGGACACGCCGGCGGCATTCAGGTGCTCGACGATTTCCTCGACCGGCGTGCGCGGCTTGAGCAATTCGGCCATGCTGCCGGACAGGCCTTCAGCCGGCGTGCCTTCCTCATCTTCCTGGCCGTACAGCGGCCATACCACGCCGTACATCACATCGCTGTCGGAACGGCGGGTGAAAGCGACGCGGTATTCGTCTACCTGGCCATCTGGCGCGGACTCATCGCCGAAACCGGCGATCACGGCGCGCAGGTCGGACGGCTCGCAAGCCAGCGAGTGCGTCAGGTAATGCACGGCAGCGCGGATCGAGACCGGGCGAATCAACTTGTCGGCTTCGCGGCAGCCGGTGTAATAGGCTTCGGGCAACAGCAACTCGATGCCGCAGCCAGGCAGCAGGCGCGCCACGGTCGGCGTGGCTTGCGTAGTCCATGCGGCCAACGCATCGCGGCGTGCTTCGGCCTGCGCTGCATGGTGCGCAGGCATCTGCCAGCGGAACATCGGACCATTGTGCGGCGCCACCACGGCCACCATCAGGTAGCGGGTATCGGCCAGGAAGGGCGCGGTTTCGGCCTGCTTGGCATCGGATTTGACGGCCTGGCCTTTCAGCGCAGCCTGCGCCAGCTTGTGCACCTTCGAATAGGCCTCGGCGTGGGTGCGCGGCAGCTGGTCGATCGAATACAGGGTGGACGACATCGCCATATGGGTGCCATCGGCCAGCAGGTGGGCGGAGAAATGCGCCGACAGGGTGTTCAGGATGTCGGCCGGAATCTGGCCCGAAGCGATCGAGAAGCGGGTCCAGGCCAGCACCGGAGCGGCCACCAGCAGGATGTCGTATTCGCGCGATTCGCCGTCGACTTCCACCACGATGGAGTCGGATTCGCTGACTGCTTCCACGCTGTCCATCAGGATGTCGTAGGCAGGCAGATTTACGCTGAACAGCGAGTTCAGTGCCGAGTCGACAGTATCCTGATGTCCTGTGCGCAGCAGTTTGTGCAGTTGGGCATCCAGCACCCGTTCCCAGTTACGCTCTTCAATGCGGCTGGCGGCCTGGCCCAGGGCTTGGGCGAGGGAGATAAGGCGCTGGCTGTCGGCAGATAATTTATGGGTTGAATCTTTGGATGGGCGACGCATAGCGCTTTTCTTAGTGAAAAAGGAAACCTTGGTACCCTTATTGTAGTGGATTCGGCAAGACTTCGCGGCAAATGAGCGCAGCAATAATAAATGCGGAGGTAAAAAAGGGGACGTAACCAATTAAAAATTGGTTACGTCCCCTTTTTGAAAAAAAACGCCACCCGGAGGTGGCGTTTTGCGTTCGGCGAGGCCGGATTACGCAGCCAGCAACTGGCGCAGCACGAATGGCAGGATGCCGCCGTGCTTGTAGTAGTCCACTTCGATCGGGGTGTCGATGCGCAGCAGCACTTGCACTTCCTTGCTCGAGCCGTCGGCGCGGTGGATCACCAGGGTGGCTTGCTGTTGAGGCTTGATCTCGCCTTCCAGGCCCTTCAGGTCGTAGGTCTCGCCCTTGCCGGTGATGCCCAGCGATTCAACGGAGTCGTTGCCGATGAATTGCAGCGGCAGAACGCCCATGCCCACCAGGTTGGAGCGGTGGATACGCTCGAAGGAGCGGCAGATCACTGCCTTTACGCCCAGCAGCTGGGTGCCCTTGGCTGCCCAGTCACGGGAAGAGCCGGTACCGTATTCTTCGCCGCCGAAGATCATGGTCGGGGTGCCTTCTTCAACGTAGCGCATTGCTGCGTCGTAGATCGACAGTTGTTCGCCCGATGGCTGGTGCAGGGTGATGCCGCCTTCAACCGCGGAACCGTCGGCCTTCGGAGGGATCATCTTGTTCTTGATACGCACGTTGGCGAAGGTGCCGCGCATCATGATCTCGTGGTTGCCGCGGCGCGAGCCGTAGGAGTTGAAGTCGGCCTTCATCACGCCGTTTTCCTTCAGCCATTTGCCTGCCGGGCCGTCTTCCTTGATCGAGCCTGCCGGCGAGATGTGGTCGGTGGTGATGGAGTCACCGAACACGCCCAGTGCGCGCGCGCCCTTGATGCCGGCTTCCGCTGCCTTAGGCTTCATCTCGAAGCCGTCGAAGAATGGCGGCTCGGCGATGTAGGTCGAATCAGGCCAGTTGTACACTTGGCCTTCGGTCGACGATACGGCTTCCCACAGCTTGCCTGGGTTGCCTTTGACGTCGGCGTAGTTGGACTTGAAGACCTTGGAGTTCATCGCGAACTTCATCAGGGCGGCGATCTCTTTCGAGGTCGGCCAGATGTCGCCCAGGTACACGTCCTTGCCATCCTTGCCCTGGCCGACCGGTTCGGTCATCAGGTCGCGGGTCACGTTGCCGGCGATCGCGTAAGCGACGACCAGCGGTGGCGATGCCAGGAAGTTGGAGCGGATGTTCGGGTGAATACGCGCTTCAAAGTTACGGTTACCGGACAGCACGGCAGCAGCAACGATGTCGTTGCCGGTGATGGTGGCGTTCAGCTCAGGGGTCAGGTCGCCGGCGTTACCGATGCAGGTGGTGCAGCCGTAAGCGGTCACGCCGAAGCCCAGCTTTTCCAGGTACGGCAGCAGGCCGGCGGCGGTCAGGTACTCGGTCACAACGCGCGAGCCAGGAGCCAGGGAGGACTTGATGTGCGGAGCAACGGTCAGGCCGGCTTCCACAGCTTTCTTCGCCAGCAGGCCAGCAGCCAGCAGCACGCTCGGGTTCGAGGTGTTGGTGCAGGAGGTGATGGCGGCGATCAGGACGTCGCCGTTCTTCACGTTCACGCCATTGCTGGTGGTGTAGGTCTTGGTCAGGTCGTCGGCCTTCTTGTTGAAGCCGTTCTCGGTGGTTGGCTTGGAGAACAGTTCGGTGAAGGTGGACTTCACGTTGCCGATTTCGATACGGTCTTGCGGACGCTTAGGACCGGCCAGCGACGGTGCAACGGTGGACAGGTCCAGGTGCAGTTCGCGGGTGTAGTCGATTTCGCCTTTCTTCGGAACGCCGTACATGCCTTGCGCTTTGAAGTAGGACTGGAATGCAGCGATTTCTTCCTTGGTGCGGCCGGTGCCTTCGAAGTATTCGATGGTCGCGTCGTCGACCGGGAAGAAGCCCATGGTCGCGCCGTATTCAGGGGCCATGTTGGCGATGGTTGCGCGGTCGGTCACGGACAGGGACTCGGTGCCTTCGCCGAAGAATTCGACGAACTTGCCCACGACTTTTTCCTTACGCAGCATTTCGGTGATGGTCAGCACCAGGTCGGTTGCGGTGCAGCCTTCGCGCAGCGCGCCGGTCAGGTTGACGCCGATCACGTCCGGGGTCAGGAAGTACACCGGCTGGCCCAGCATGCCGGCTTCCGCCTCGATGCCGCCCACGCCCCAGCCCACCACGCCGATACCGTTGATCATGGTGGTGTGGGAGTCGGTGCCCACCAGCGAGTCAGGGTAGTACACGCCGGATGCATTGTGCACGCCGCGCGCCAGGTATTCCAGGTTCACCTGGTGGACGATACCGAAGCCTGGAGGAACCACGCCGAAGGTGTCGAAGGCTTGCATGCCCCACTTCATGAACTGGTAGCGCTCGTTGTTGCGCGAGAATTCCAGCTTCATGTTCAGGTCCAGGGCCTTAGGCTCGCGGAAGTGGTCGATGGTGACCGAGTGGTCGACCACCAGGTCCACTGGGACCAGCGGTTCGATTTTCTTAGGGTTGACGCCCATCTTGGAGGCGACGTTACGCATTGCAGCCAGGTCGGCCAGCAGTGGAACGCCGGTGAAGTCCTGCAGCACAACGCGGGCTACGACGAATGGGATTTCGTCGGTGCGGGCAGCGGTGGCGCCCCAGTTAGCCAACTGCTTGACGTGCTCTTCGGTCACTTTCTTACCGTCGCAGTTACGCAGAACGGATTCCAGTACGACGCGAATCGATACCGGCAGGCGGGAAATCTTGGCGCCCAGTTCCTTTTCCAGGGCTGGCAGGGAGTAGAACTTACCCTTCTTTGCCCCGATCGGGAAATCCTTAAGCGTATTCAGTGTGTTGCGGGACATGTCCTCTCCTTATTGATTAAAGTCCGAGCGCTTGATCAGATGTCTTGCATTCGTTCGCCAGTTGGCGGTTCACCTTGGAATCCAGCAGCATGCCCTTGGCAGGGATGCCGATCCAGATCAGGCCTGCAATCTTGTTCTCGAAGCGTTGCGCACCGGTGGAGGTGGCTTCGCGAGTCAGGCGGTGCAGGCGGTTCTTCCAGCGCATGACGATGCTGTTGCCGTCGTCGGCGCTGCTGTAAATGGTGATCTTGTTGCCCAGTTCGCAGGCGTAGTTGGTGGCCGTGCGCCCGCTCACGCTCGATTCCGGCTCGCCTTGGGTGGCGGCTGGTTTGGCGGCTTTCTTGGGGGCGGCATGTGCGGAAGGGGCGGCGATGGCGAGGGCCATGGCGCAGGCGGTGATCAGTTTCATAAACGACATTATTGGGCTCCTTTTGATTCGGCCGCCCCGACTAGGGCGGCAACGGAGTCCGGCAGCGGCAGGCCTGCGAGCTTGGCTCGCTGCAGAACCGTCCAATAATAGCGATAGCTCGCGCGGTCATGCAAGCGACCATGCTGGTTAATCGGGCCCCACTGTACCTTCTCTGCCTCATGCAGGATGGTTGCAGCCTCATTGACTTCGGATGCACGCGGGGTGAATGCTTTTATGACAGGTTTTATCTGGCTCGGGTGGATGCTCCACATGCGCGTGAAGCCGAATTCCGCGGCTGCGCGCTGGGCATCGGTGGCCACCACGGCCGAATCCTTGATTTCGGTGGTCACGTTATGCGATGGCACCTTGCCGTGCGCGTGGCAGGCGGCGGCGATTTCCAGCTTTGCGCGGACTACCAGCGGGTGGGTGAACTGGCCCGGCGTGCGCATGGCGCTGCCCGGCACGGCGCCGTAGTGGGCCGAGACGAAATCCATGATGCCGAAGGACAGGCACTCGACCTGGGGCAGGGCGGCGATATCGTGCACGTCGCGCAGTGCGCCGTGGGTCTCGATCAGCACGTGCACCGGCACCGGCGTGGCGCGGCCCGACTTGGCCGCATATTTGTTCACCAGGTCGATAGCGCGCGAGACTTCCTGCACGTTCTCCGGCTTCGGCACCACGATATAGGCCAGCTTGTGGCCTGCTTCGGTGCAGATGATTTCGACGTCGCGCTCGAAAAACGGGCTGTTCACATCGTGCACGCGGGCGCCGATGCGGTTGAAGGCATTGGCTTCGTCCAGCAGCAGCAGGGCGACCAGCTTGGCGTGGGATTCTTCGTTGCCGGCGGCGGCGCCGTCCTCGCAATCGAAGGTGATGTCGAACAGGGGACCAAGCTCTTGTTGCAGGGCCATGGATTTGCGCATCAGCTTCTCGCTGCCGGCGTAGTGGTCGCAGGCAGGGAGCAGCAGCGGCTGGCGTGTGCCCTGGAATAAAACCTCGGATGGATGCATTGGTACGTTAGATGAAACAGCAGCCGCGCTGCCATCGGCAGCGCGGCGGGTACGGCGGATCGGTGGTTTAACCGGTTCCACTGTCAAAGACGATTATGGCAGCAGGTGCTTCACGCCTTCACGCTCTTCGGTCAGTTCCTTCAGCGTGATATTGATGCGCTCTTGCGAGAAGGCGTCGATGTCCAGGCCCTGGACAATCTTGTATTCGCCGTTTTCGCAGGTCACCGGGAAGCCGAACATGGTGCCTTCAGGGATGCCGTAGGAACCGTCCGATGGGATGCCCATGGTGGTCCACTTGCCGTTGGTGCCCAACACCCAGTCATGCACGTGGTCGATCGCAGCGTTGGCTGCGGAAGCTGCGGAAGACAGGCCGCGTGCTTCGATGATCGCTGCGCCGCGCTTGCCCACGGTCGGCAGGAAGGTGTTGGCGTTCCATTCCTGGTCGTTGATCATGTCTTTTACCGATGCGCCGTCGATGGTGGCGAAGCGGTAGTCGGCGTACATGGTTGGGGAGTGGTTGCCCCATACGCACAGCTTTTCGATGTCCTTGACAGCCTTGCCGGTCTTGGCAGCGACTTGCGACAGGGCGCGGTTGTGGTCCAGGCGCAGCATGGCGGTGAAGTTCTTCGCTGGCAGGGATGGCGCGGACTTCATGGCGATGTAGGCGTTGGTGTTGGCTGGGTTGCCGACCACCAGGACTTTAACGTTGCGCGATGCGACGGCGTCCAGCGCCTTGCCTTGCACGGTGAAGATCTGTGCATTGGCTTCCAGCAGGTCTTTACGCTCCATGCCTGGGCCGCGCGGACGGGCGCCAACCAGCAGGGCCACGTCGGCGTCCTTGAAGGCGGTCATCGGGTCGGAGTGGGCGGTCATGCCGGCCAGCAGAGGGAACGCGCAGTCGTCGATTTCCATCATCACGCCTTTCAGCGCTTTCTGGGCCTTCTCGTCAGGGATTTCCAGCAGTTGCAGGATGACTGGCTGGTCTTTGCCCAGCATGTCGCCGTTGGCGATACGGAACAGCAGGGAATAGCCGATCTGGCCGGCGGCGCCGGTAACGGCAACACGCATTGGGGTTTTAGCCATGGTGAATCTCCAAAGTGGACGTGAAAACGGTGTAAGCTCGTAATGATACGACAATTCGGGCGAGTGTAGGCTCCTGTCGACTGCCTGTCAATCCTATCTTATGTCTTATATAAGACATATAAGTTATAGGATTTTTCTGGACGCGAGGGGTTGGATGTGGTGGAATAGCGGGCTATGAATCCCGTCACGCCCAACCAGACCACTTCTGACGCCCCAGGCGCGGCCGGCGCTCCGTCCCCGACTTTCTCTCCCCTGTACCAGCAGATCAAGGGCCTGATCACGCAGAGCCTGCAGTCCGGCGAATGGAAGCCGGGCGAAATGATCCCCAGCGAAGTTGAACTGGCCAACCGCTTCAAGGTCAGCCAGGGCACCGTGCGCAAGGCGATCGACGAGCTGGCGGCGGAAAACCTGGTCGTGCGCCGCCAGGGCAAGGGTACCTTCGTCTCCACCCACCACGAGGCGCGCGCGCATTTCCGCTTTTTGCGCCTGGTGCCGGACGAAGGTGTGCCGCATTATCCGGAATCCCGGTTTATTGAAGTCAAGCGCCTGCGCGCGCCGGCCGAAGTGGCGCGCCTGCTCGACCTGAAGTCGGGCGACGCCGTGGTCTACATCAAGCGCGTGCAAAGTTTCGACAACGTGCCCACCATCGTGGAAGAACTGTGGTTGCCCGGCCTGATCTTCAAAGGCCTGACGGCGGAACGCCTGAACGAGTACAAGGGGCCGATGTACGGCCTGTTCGAATCCGAATTCGGCACCCGCATGATCCGTGCGGAAGAGAAGATCCGCGCTGTCTGTGCGGAGGAGGGCGACGCCGAGTTGCTGAAAATTGCGGCAGGCACGCCGCTGCTGTGCGCCGAGCGTGTTTCCTTCACTTACGGCGACAAACCGGTCGAGTTGCGCCGCGGTTTGTACTTAACGGAGCGCCATCATTATCAAAATGATCTCAGTTAGGGTGCGCTGCAATAATATTTTGGTGATATGTAACAATACATATTGGTTGTAAGTGCAAAAATAGGCGAAAATCGTAGCTTCGCCAAGTTTGGCAAAACACTTTGTAATAAAGCATAGGGAGGTTGTATATGACTGAAGCCGTGCGGGAAGCACCGAAAAAAGAGCGGCCAGAATTCCGTAACATCCACGTTACGGACATCATGAAGTACCGACTGCCGATGGCCGGCATCGTCTCCATCCTGCACCGCATCAGCGGCGCACTGATGTTCCTGCTGTTGCCGTTCGTGCTGTACCTGCTGCAGGAATCGCTGCGCTCCGAGTACACCTTCGCCAACTTCATGATCATTGCCTCCCACCCGATCGCGAAGCTGGTCATGCTGGCCCTGGTCTGGGGCTATACCCAGCACTTCTGCGCCGGCGTACGCCACCTGATCATGGACACCCACGTCGGCCTGGACAAGGATTCCGCGCGCAAGTCCGCCACCGTGGTGGTTGTGATCACCGTCATCGTGACCGCGCTGGTTGCACTGAAATTGTTTGGAGTGTTCTAAATGGCTAACAATAACATCGGCCCAAAACGCCTGGTTGTCGGCGCCCACTACGGCGTCAAGGATTGGCTGGTCCAGCGCGTGACCGCTGTCCTGATGGTGGTGTACACCGCCGTCCTGTTCTTCATGATTTTCACCTCGTCGACGCCGTCGTACGAAGGCTGGGCGGCCCTGTTCGCCAAGCAGTGGTTCAAGCTGTTCAGCGCCGTGACCCTGCTGGCCCTGTTCTACCACGCCTGGGTTGGCGTGCGTGACATCTGGATGGACTACATCAAGCCGGTCGGCCTGCGCCTGTTCCTGCAAATCGCTACCATTGGCTGGCTGATCGCCTGCGCCGCCTGGTCGCTGCAAATTCTGTGGAGTGTGTAAATCGTGGCAGCTATCAAATCTGCAATCCCTACCCGCCGCTTTGACGCGGTGATCGTTGGCGCCGGCGGTTCCGGCATGCGCGCCTCCCTGCAATTGGCGGAAGCCGGCCTGAACGTGGCCGTGCTGTCCAAGGTGTTCCCGACTCGCTCCCACACCGTGGCAGCGCAGGGCGGCATCGGCGCCTCGCTGGGCAATATGTCGGAAGACAACTGGTACTGGCATATGTTCGACACCGTCAAAGGTGGCGACTACCTGGGCGACCAGGATGCCATCGAATTCATGTGCCGCGAAGCACCGAAGGTCGTGTACGAACTGGAACACTTCGGCATGCCTTTCGACCGTAACCCTGACGGCACCATTTACCAGCGTCCGTTCGGCGGCCACACTGCGAACCTGGGCGAGAAGCCAGTGCAGCGCGCTTGCGCCGCGGCTGACCGTACCGGCCACGCCCTGCTGCACACCCTGTACCAGCGCAACGTGCGCGCCCGCACCCACTTCTTCGTTGAGTGGATGGCCCTGGACCTGGTGCGCGATGCCGACGGCGACGTCGTTGGCGTGGTGGCACTTGAAATGGAAACCGGCGAAGTCATGATCCTGGAAGCGAAGACCACCATCTTCGCAACCGGCGGCGCAGGCCGTATCTTCGCAGCATCGACCAACGCCTTCATCAACACCGGCGACGGCATGGGCATGGCGGCACGCGCCGGCCTGCCGCTGCAGGACATGGAATTCTGGCAGTTCCACCCGACCGGCGTGTCCGGCGCGGGCGTGCTGATCACCGAAGGCGTGCGCGGCGAAGGCGGCATCCTGATCAACTCGAACGGCGAACGCTTCATGGAGCGCTACGCTCCGACCCTGAAAGACCTGGCGCCGCGCGACTTCGTGTCCCGCTCCATGGACCAGGAAATCAAGGAAGGCCGCGGCTGCGGTCCTAACAAAGACCACGTGCTGCTGGACCTGCGCCACATCGGCTCCGAGACCATCCAGAAGCGCCTGCCATCCATCCTGGAAATCGGCCACAAGTTCGCCAACGTCGACGCGACCAAGGAACCGATCCCTGTCGTGCCGACCATCCACTACCAGATGGGCGGTATCCCGACCAATATCCACGGCCAGGTGGTCGTGCCTGCCGGCGACGGCAGCCAGAAAGTCGTGAACGGCCTGTACGCAATCGGCGAGTGCGCCTGCGTCTCCGTGCACGGTGCAAACCGCCTGGGCACCAACTCCCTGCTGGACCTGGTGGTGTTCGGCCGCGCAGCCGGCAACCACGTGGTGGCGCAGAACCTGAAGCAGAAGGAAAACAAGCCGCTGCCGAAGGACGCCGCCGACTTCGCAATGAACCGCCTGAACAAGCTGGAAACCTCCACCGGTTCCGAGCGCGTGCAGGACGTCGCCAACGACATCCGCGCCAGCATGCAGAAATACTGCGGCGTGTTCCGTACCGACGAGATGCTGGCCAAGGGCGTGGAAGCGATCATGCAGCTGGATGAGCGCCGCAAGCACGTCTCCTTCAAGGACAAGTCCAAGGTGTTCAACACCGCCCGCGTGGAAGCGCTGGAACTGGACAACCTGATCGAAACCGCAAAAGCGACCATCGTGTCGGCCAACGCGCGCAAGGAATCGCGCGGTGCACACGCACAGGACGACCATCCGAAGCGCGACGACGAAAACTGGATGAAGCACACCCTGTGGTTCTCCGAGGGCAACCGCCTGGAATACAAGGCAGTCGTCACCAAGCCGCTGACGGTCGAAACCTTCAAGCCAAAAGCACGTACTTTCTAAGCAAGGGCCTCACAACATGGCACGCACTCTCAAATTCAAGATTTACCGTTACGATCCGGACAAGGACGCCAAGCCGTACATGCAAGACCTGACGGTCGAGCTGAAAGACACCGACAAGATGCTGCTCGACGCACTGCAGCGCATCAAGTCCGACGTGGATGATTCGCTGTCGCTGCGCCGCTCCTGCCGCGAAGGCGTGTGCGGTTCCGACGCGATGAACATCAACGGCAAGAACGGCCTGGCCTGCACTACCAACCTGAACGAGCTGACCGAGCCAATCACGCTGCGTCCGCTGCCAGGCCTGCCGGTGGTGCGCGACCTGATCGTCGACATGACCCAGTTCTTCAAGCAATACCACTCGATCAAGCCGTTCCTGATCAACGACTCGATCCCTCCGGAGAAAGAGCGCCTGCAGTCGCCTGCGGAACGCGAAGAACTGGACGGCCTGTACGAGTGCATCCTGTGCGCCTGCTGCTCGACTTCCTGCCCATCGTTCTGGTGGAACCCGGACAAGTTCGTCGGCCCGGCCGGCCTGCTGCAAGCCTACCGCTTCATCGCCGACTCGCGCGACGAAGCCACCGGCCAGCGCCTGGATAACCTGGAAGACCCATATCGTCTGTTCCGCTGCCACTCGATCATGAACTGCGTCGATGTGTGCCCGAAAGGCCTGAATCCAAACAAGGCAATCGGCAAGATCAAGGAACTGATGGTTCGCCGCGCGATTTAATTAAAAAATGGCGGAACTCGAAAAACGAGCGCACCAGGCTGATCCGACCAACCGTGCGCGCCTACGCTGGCGCGCACGCCGGGGCCTGTTGGAAAACGACATTATCCTGACTCGTTTCCTTGATGCGCACGAGGCTGAATTGACCGACGAAGAAGTGGACGCGTTCACGCGGCTCCTCGATTTGTCGGACAATGCACTGATGGATCTGGTCTTGGCCCGTAAGGAGCCGGAAGGCGAAATAGACCTGCCGCATGTACATGCGTTACTGGCACGCCTGCGCCAAGCCTGAGTTTAAGTTTTTTTATTTGCTGCATCTCTCCCAAAGGAAGAGTCCATGAACATCTCTGATACCAAAGCAACGCTATCGTTCTCCGACGGCAGCCCATCGGTAGAAATGCCGATCTACAAGGGCACCGTGGGCCCGGACGTCATCGACATCCGCAAGCTGTACGGCGCCACCGGCAAATTCACCTACGACCCAGGCTTCATGTCCACCGCGTCGTGCAACTCCTCGATCACCTACATCGACGGTGACAAGGGCGAGCTGCAGTACCGCGGCTACCCGATCGAGCAGTTGGCCGTGAACGCCGACTTCATGGAAACCTGCTACCTGCTGCTGAACGGCGAACTGCCGAATGCAGTGGACAAGAAGAAGTTTGTCGACACCGTGACCAAGCACACCATGGTGCACGAGCAGATGCAATTCTTCTTCCGCGGCTTCCGCCGCGACGCGCACCCGATGTCGGTACTGGTTGGGACCGTCGGCGCGCTGGCATCGTTCTACCACGACTCGCTGGACATCAACGATGCCAAGCAGCGTGAAATCTCGGCTATTCGCCTGATCGCCAAGCTGCCGACCCTGGTCGCCATGGCATACAAGTACTCGATCGGCCAGCCGTTCGTGTACCCACGCAACGACCTGTCGTACTCCGCCAACTTCATGCGCATGATGTTCGGCAATCCATGCGAAGAGTACAAGGTCAACGAAGTGCTGGTGCGCGCCCTGGACCGCATCCTGATCCTGCACGCAGACCACGAGCAGAATGCATCGACCTCGACCGTTCGCCTGGCCGGTTCGTCCGGCGCCAACCCGTTCGCCTGTATCGCTGCCGGTATCGCTTGCCTGTGGGGCCCTGCCCACGGCGGCGCTAACGAAGCTGCACTGAACATGCTGAAGGAAATCGGCACCGTCGACAACATCCCGGCGTTCATCGCCCAGGTAAAAGACAAGAACTCCGGCGTCAAGCTGATGGGCTTCGGTCACCGCGTGTACAAGAACTTCGACCCGCGTGCGAAGCTGATGCGCGAAACCTGCCACGAAGTGCTGAACGAACTGGGCCTGCAAGACGACCCACTGTTCAAGCTGGCCATGGAACTGGAAAAGATTGCGCTGAACGACGAGTACTTCGTGTCCCGCAAGCTGTACCCGAACGTGGACTTCTACTCCGGCATCGTGCAGTCGGCCCTGGGCATCCCAGTGTCCCTGTTCACCGGTATCTTCGCCATGGCCCGTACCATCGGCTGGATCGCTCAGTGGAACGAAATGATCGCCGACCCAGAGCAGAAGATCGGCCGCCCACGCCAGCTGTTCGTCGGCTCGGCAGTGCGCGACGTGCCTCCGCTGAAAGACCGCAAGTAATCCTTGCAGCCTTCCCGGTAATAAGAAAAGCGAGCTTCGGCTCGCTTTTTTTTTCGCCTGTCTTGAGCCATTCGGTCACGCGGGATCGGCGGGCATGTTGGTCGAAATTAATTTGCGGAATCGGGAACAAAAGGCGATCTTGCATATCGAAATCGAAGGAGCCTGCGGCCGGTCGATGAGGCGCCGGATGTTTTCGTATTTTGTCCGGATTTGCGCGCTAAAAGGAATCCCAGTAATCAGTATGTTGTTAACTCCACGAGGAAGGCAATCTGCCAGTGAATTTGAATTCCGTTTGCACCGAACCTCGATTGATTGCCTGCCGCTGGGAATTGCAGAGGGAGGCCGAAAATGAACTGGATGTGTCCAGTTGAGAATATCTTATTTGAAGATGGCGTTGCGGTGGGAGTTAAGCGTGGCATGAAAAGCGGAATCGCACAGGGAATCAAACAGGGAATCGCACAGGGAATCGAACAGGGAATCGAACAGGGCTTCGCACGAGGCCGAAAAGAGGCCGTCGCCGGAGTGCTCGAGCGGCAGTTGGAAATTCGGTTCGGCCCGCTTTCGAAAACGGTTCTCAAGAGGTTGAGCCGCGCGAGTACTGACAAACTTGCTGAATGGGCTGAGGCGCTGATTAACGCCCGAACCCTGACGGACGTGTTTGGGAGGTAAGCGGATGTATGCTGAATTCTGGCGCAATCAGGCAATTATTTAGCGCGTTTGGCATGCCTTTCCTCCCATGAAGGCTCAGTTCTGATATCGTTGAGACCATTCAGCGGTTGAAGTCCAAGTACTTTCCCAACATGGAGGCTTGCTTGTTCACCAGTCGTAACCTCATTCTCGCCACAGCCGTGGCCATGCCAATTGCGGCGCTCGCTGTTCCAAATACTTCCGATACCCGCCTGCTATCCGAGCCGGCACTTTCCCAAGACCATATTGCATTTATTTACGCCGGCGACGTATGGCTGGCAGACCAGAATGGCCGAGACGTCCGCAGGTTGACCTCCGATGTCGGCGAAAAGTCGAATCCCGTCTTTTCGCCGGATGGCAAGACTATTGCCTACAGCGCGAATATTGATGGCAATACCGATGTATTCATCCTGCCGATTGCCGGCGGAATTCCGCGCCGCCTGACCTGGCATCCGGGACCAGACCTGGTTCAGGGTTTTACGCCTGATGGCTCGCAGGTTTTATTTACCTCGCCTCGGGTAGCATCGAACAATCGATACCGAAATCTATTTACCGTTCCGGTAGGCGGCGGTGTCGAAACCAAATTGGAAATCCCGAATGCCGCGCGCGCGACATTTTCGCCGACTGGGCGGGCTATCGCGTATAACCCGACTTCGCCCGCTTTCCTGCAATGGAAGCGTTATCGTGGCGGCTTGAACTCCATTATCTGGCTGTTTAATCGCGACACGCAGGCCGTCGAACGAATTCCGCAGCCCGCCAGCCGGGTAAATGACGTGGACCCGATGTGGGCAGGAGATAAAGTCTATTTCCGTTCTGACCGGGACGGGGAATTTAATCTCTACGTTTATGATGTTCGCAGCAAGAATATTAACCAGCTAACCCGGCACACGGATTTTCCCGTCCTGAATGCGTCATTGGCTGGTGGGCGGATCGTATATGAGCAGGCAGGTTATCTGCATATGCTCGATATCAATTCGGGCGCGACTGCCGGCAAGCGGCTGGCAATTGGCGTCAGTGCCGACCTTGGCCTGTCGCGTGAGCGCTGGGTGCGCGGGGCGAAATATATTCGCAACTCGTCAGTATCGCCATCGGGCGCGCGGGTGGCTTTTGAATTCCGCGGCGACATCGTCACGCTTCCGGCGGAGAAGGGCGATATCCGCCATTTGACACAGACCCCAGGTGTGCACGAGCGTGGCCCGGCCTGGTCGCCGGATGGACGCCAGGTCGCCTACTTTTCCGATGAAAGCGGCGAGTATGCCTTGCATGTCAGGCAGCAGGACGGCAAAGGAGAGCTGCGCAAGTTCAAGCTGAGCGGTTCCGGCTTCTTTGAGCGCGCCGCCTGGTCTCCGGACAGCAAGAAAATCGCCTTCATCGACAATTCCTGGACGCTGTATTACATCGACCTGGCGACGGGGGTGCAAAGGAAAGTCGCCACGGAACCCATGTATGGCGTCGACAAGTCGCTGCGTGGAACCTGGTCGCCGGATTCGCGCTTTATCGCCTACACGCTCAATTCGCTGAGCTACACGCGCACAGCATATATCTATGCGCTGGACGAGGACAAATCGCATGCGGTGACCGACGGCCTGTCCGACGTCGCCAACCCTGTGTTCGACCGTAACGGCAAGTATCTGTACTTCTTCGCATCCACCGACGCGGGACCGAGCAACAACTGGTTCTCGCTGCAGAACCAGGACAACCGCCCGACTCGCTCGCTCTGGCTGATGGTGCTGCGGAATGACATCCCGTCTCCATTGGTGCGCGAAAGCGATGAGGAAAAGGGGGCAGCGACAGCGCCACCTGCGCCAAAGGAACCGCCCAAGGACGGCGCCGCCGGCGACAAGAGCGAGGAGCGCGTAGTGGCCGATACCTCGACCAGCCGCGGTGCGGACGCCAAGGCGAAAGCCGCCGCTGCAACGGCCAGGCCGCCTGCGCCAATACGCATCGACTGGGATGGTATCTCGACCCGCGTGATCGATATGCCGCCGCCGGTTTCACAATACTTCGACCTGGAGGCAGGCGCGGAAGGGCAGATCTTTTTCCTGCGCGAAGTGGACGGCAAACGCCAGGTCCAGCGCTTTGACCTGAAAGACCGCAAGACCGAAACCATCGTCGCCGACGCGGATGACTTTGAGATCAGCGCTGACGGCAAGAAGATCGCCTGGCGCCTGAAGGAGCAATGGAACATGGGCTCCGCCACGGGCAAGCTGCTGTCGCCATCGGAAGGCAAGCTGCGTGTGGAAGCGATCGAAACCAAGGCCGATCCGCGCATGGAGTGGAAGCAGATCTACGATGAAGCCTGGCGCATCAACCGCGACTATTTTTACGACCCGCACATGCATGGCGTGAACTGGAAAGCGATGCGCGACAAATATGCCCAGTTCCTGCCGGACGTGGCTACGCGCAGTGACCTGAACCGCGTGATCCAGTGGCTGTGCAGCGAACTGGCGGTTGGCCACCATCGCGGTGGCGGTGGCGACAACTTTATTGACGCCAAGCCGGTGCCGGGTGGCTTGCTTGGCGCCGACTATGAGATCGCCAACGGACGTTATCGCTTCAAGAAAATCTACGGTGGCCTGAACTGGAACCCGACGCTGCGAGCGCCGTTGACGGAGCCGGGGCTGAACGTGAAAGTGGGCGAATACCTGCTGGCGGTCGACGGCGGTCCGCTGGCGCCGCCGACCAACCTGTACAGCGCATTCGAAAATACCGCCAACCGGTCGATTGAGATCACGGTCGGACCGAACGCGGATGGCAAGGGCGCGCGCCATATCACGGTAGTGCCGGTCGCGAGCGAAGATGCGCTGCGCAACCGTGATTGGGTGGAAGGGAATATCCGCAAAGTCGATGCCGCAACCGGCGGGCGCGTAGCCTATGTTTACGTGCCGAATACAGCGGGGCTGGGGCATACCTATTTCAAGCGCTATTTCTACCCGCAAGCCTACAAGGACGCGATCATCATCGATGAGCGCTTCAATGGCGGCGGCAGCCTGGCCGACTACTATATCGAGCTGCTGCAGAAGCAAGAGATCGCCTGGTGGGCCATGCGTTATGGCGCGGATATGAAGACGCCTTCCGCCTCGATCCAGGGGCCGCGCGCGATGCTGATCGATGAAACCGCGGGCTCGGGCGGAGACCTGCTGCCGTGGATGTTCCGCAAGAATAAGCTTGGCCCGTTGATTGGCAAGCGGACCTGGGGCGGCCTGGTTGGCATCCTCGGTTTCCCGGTGCTGCTGGATGGCGGCACGATTACGGCGCCGAACCTGGCTTTCTGGACTCGCGAAGGCGGTTGGGGCGTCGAGAACGAAGGGGTGGCGCCGGATATCGAAGTAGACCAGAACCCGGCGGATGTGCTTGCAGGGCGCGACCCTCAGCTTGAAAAGGCAATTGAGGTGATCAAGGCCGAACTGGCAAAATCGCCGCCAAGCCGTCCTGCGCGTCCGGCTTATCCGGACAAGAGCCGCTAGCTCAAGCCGCAGCCAGCCTTGCTACCGCTTCGGTAAATGCAGGGCGGGCTCCAGGTACCGGGCGCAGGCAATCAATTGCCAGTGCCCGCACCAGCGGCAGTTCTTCTTCGCAGCGTTCGAGCAGTTCTTCCAGCAGGTAGCCGAAGGCCCGCACTTCCAGCCGCTCCAGTGCGGATGCGAACGCGGTTCCTGGTTCGAAGCGCGAAGCTCCGCCGAAATCGCCCAGCACCGCCGTGCCCGCGCCGCAGTTGAGGACATTGTGTGCATACAGGTCGCCGTGCATGATGCCTTGCGCATGCAAGTGGGCAGCGGCGGATGCAATGCCGCGTGCGATGCCCTGCACGGCATCGGCACTGAAGCGATGGCCATCGGCATAGACGTCGCGCGTACAGCTGGCGAAGCTTGGCGGTCCAGCCAGGTTGCGCAGGGCCGGATCGACCAACGTCATGACCAGGGCCGGCAACTGGGCGGGGTGATCGGGGATCGTTCCCAATACCGGGATCAGGTTTGGATGGGTGCCGGCGCCAATGCAGGCGGCCATTTCCTGTGCCGGCAAGCCATCGCTGGTCATGGCGCCTTTATACACTTTGACGGCGACGGCTTCGCCATTAAGAATGGCCCGATGGATCACGCCAGAGGCACCTTCGCCCAGCTTGTGCTGGATTTGCAGCTCGCTCCAGGAAATACTGGCGGCAGGCGGCAATGGCGCTTCGCTGAAGGGGTTGCCGGCGAAAGCCAGCCATGCAAGGTGCGGCATCGACATCAGCCAGGCTGGCAGTTGCGGCAAGCGGTTGGCCGAAATGCGCAGCAGTTCAAGTTTGCTGCAATTCGCCAGTTCCGGAGGCAATGCACGCAAGCGGTTCCCCGACAACATCAACTTTTGCATGTCGGTGCAGCGGCCAAGTTCGGCGGGAAGCTGTTCGATGCAGTTGTCGGTCAGGATCAGCCAGCGCAATCGGCCGGGCAGGGCGGCAGCGGGCACGTTCGCAATGCGGTTCGCCCTGAAGCCGATCATCGTCAAGGAGGGACAGCGGCCCAGCACTGGCGGCAGCTCGGTGAACTGGTTTTCGGAACAGAAGATGATGCGCAGGCGGTGCAGGCGTGGAAGATCGTCCGGCAGGGAGGACAAGGCGTTGCCGGTAAGGTCCAGGATCTCCAGCGTCTCGGCCAGGTTGAAGATCTCGCGTGGGAATTCTGTCAGGCCGCCGCGCAATTGCAGCCGCACTGCGCCGGCAAGCTGGCCGGAGCGCAGTTGTTGAAGCGTTTGCATCAATTTACATGAAGAGTTTTAGCGGGCGCAGTATAGCTTGCGTCTAGCTTTCCTCGTCCAGCAATTTCTGGATTTCGGCGCGTTCCTTGGCGCTGACATGGCCGCCACGCAACGCCGCCATTACCAGCGCCTTGCCGGAGCCGGCGAAAGCCTTGTGGATCAAATCCTTCAGCAGGGAAGTCTGGATCGAATCCTGCTGTTCGGAAGGGGAGTAAATGTGGGCGCGCTGGCTTTCATCGCGGTTCAGCAAACCCTTGTTGTGCATGACTTGCAGCAGGCGCAGCACGGTGGCGTATTGCATATCCGGCCGTGTTTCGACAGCCGCCTCATGCACCTGCCGCGCCGTCGCCGGCCCTAGCGCAAACAAGAGGCGCAGCATTTCAAGTTCGCTAGGAGTAGGTTTTGGCAGGGCCATGATAGATCCAGGAAGAACATCGATGGATCTAGAATAAATGATCTAGACAGAAAAGTCTACTCTGCCGGCGACGGCTGAGCTCGTGTCCCATGGGGCCCGACCCCATGGTGTGACACGGGCTCGGCTGTGTTACCACTTCATTTCGCCTTTGGCGACTTTGGCGCTCAGTTGCAGGGCGCTTTCGAGGCCGGCTTGCGGGTAGGCGGACTTCATCGCTGCGACCAGGGCGGCGCTGTCGGCGGCGGCCGGGGTGGCGGCTTCGAAGCGGCGCAGGTAGCCGGCGGTGTAGCTGATCGCGTCCGGCGTCAGGGCGGAGCCGGGGGCGAAGTGGCCAGGCACCACCGTTACCGGCTTCAGCTTGGCCATGTCGTCCAGCACGGACAGCCATTGGGCGCGCGATTCAGGTGTCTGCGTATCCGCCACCCAGACGTGCAAGCCTTTGAATAGCACCACGCCGCCTACAACCGCTTTGATTGAGGGGATCCATACGTAGCTGCGGTCGCCCTGGCCTTTGATTTCCAGCTTTTTGCCTTCGATCTCGATATCGCCTTGCAGGAGTTCCGGCATCACTACGCCGCTTGGGGCATTGGTGCCGAGGATCGGCCCCCAGTAGGCCACTTTGGCTTGCCCTTTCTTTTCCATGGCGGCGATGGTGGTGCCGCGTGCCACGATGCGGGCTTGCGGGAAGGCGGCTTTCAGTACGTCCAGGCCGAAGTAGAAGTCCGGGTCGCCATGGCTGACGTAAATGGTGGTCAGGCGCTTGCCGCTGGCCTTGATTTGGGCTGCCAGCTTTTCCGCTTCGGCGCGCGAGAACTGGGCGTCGACCAGCACGGCGTCTTTTTCGCCTTTCACCAGCACGGAGGCAACCGGGAAGATGGCGGCTTCGCCTGGATTGAAGACTTCCAGGGTCAGCGGGGCGGCGGAGGCGCCGGCGGTGCTTGCGGCGAGGGCGGCTGCGGCGAGGGTGTGCTTGATCATGTCTGAATTCCTTTGGGTAATTAGATGACGCCAGTGTAGGCCGCTGGACATGATCGAAAAATAGGATATATTGAAACTGTTTATTGCTTAAATCGTTCATATGGACCGCATCGCCTCTGCCAACGTCTTTGTCACCATCGCCGATCGCGGCAGCCTGGCCGCTGCGGCCGAAGCACTTGATATGTCGCGCGCCATGGTGACCCGCTATCTGGCGGAGATGGAGGAATGGGCCGGGGCGCGCTTGCTGCATCGGACCACGCGTCGCCTGGGACTGACGGCGGCGGGGGAGGTGACGCTGGCGCGTTGCCGCGAATTGCTGGCGCTGGCCGGGGCGATTCCGGCGGCGGGCGACATTGGGGCTGGCGAGCCGCGCGGCTTGCTGCGCGTAGCTTGTGCGCAGTTCCTGGCGCAGACGGCGCTGGCCGATGCGCTTGCGGGCTTCCTGCGCCGGTACCCCCAGGTGACGGTGGACCTGCAGGTCGATAATCGTGCCGTCAACCTGGTCGAGCAGCGCATCGACCTGGCCATCCGGATTACCAATGCGCTGGAGATGAACCAGATCGCGCGCAAGCTGGGCGAGTGCCGCTCGATGCTGGCGGCAGCGCCGGCCTACCTGGCGGAGCGTGGCACGCCCGCTGGCCCGCAGGACCTGGCGCGGCATAACTGCCTGGCTTATAGCTATTTCGGCAAGAGCGTATGGGCACTGGCGGGCAATGACGGCGCCGTGGTGGAGGTGCCGGTCAGCGGCAACCTGTCCTCGAATGAATCGATGGCTTTGCTGGCGGCGGCCGGGCAGGGCGCCGGCATCGCCATGCAGCCGCGCTTTGTGGTCGCGCCGGAGGTGGCGGCGGGCCGGCTGGTGGAAGTCTTGCCGGACTGGCAACCGCAAGCGCTGGGAATTCATGCCATTTATACATCGCGCCAGCACATGCCGCCTGCGCTGCGGGCCTTGCTCGATTACCTGGCTGACTGGTTCGCCCGCCGCGGTGCCGAGTTTTAGTTGTTTCAGTTCAATGACAGTGCTATGCTAGGCGACCGTTTTTGGAAAATCTGGAAACAACAGAGCCCTTCCCCCACAACTTGATGTGCAATCCGCTAACCGGTCAGGCCGTGTCGCGGAAGGTTTGAACAACCCGCTAATTCCTCGCGAAGCGCGAAGAAAGGTGAGCAAAGAAATGATGCAACAACAGACGTCCAATTCCTACCTGTTTGGTGGGAACGCGCCGTACGTAGAAGAACTGTACGAGGCGTACCTCGAGAATCCTGGCTCCGTGCCAGACAACTGGCGCCAGTATTTCGACGCCATGCAGAACGTGCCGGCAGTAGACGGCAGCGCCAAACCAGACGTCGTTCACTCGTCCGTCATCGCCTCCTTCGCCGAACGCGCGAAAGCAGGTCCAATCCGCACCATCGTCGCTTCGTCCGACGCCGAAATGGGCCGCAAGCGCGTGGCCGCCACCCAGCTGATCGCAGCCTACCGCTACCTGGGCTCTCGCTGGGCAAACCTGGACCCGTTGCAGCGCCAGGAACGTCCGAGCATTCCGGAACTGGAACCATCCTTCTACGGCTTCACCGATGCCGACCAGGACACCGTTTTCAACATCAGCAACACCTACTTCGGCCCAGAGACCGCGACCCTGCGCGACCTGACCAACCTGCTGAAGGACACCTACACCCGTTCCGTCGGCGCGGAATACATGTACATCTCCGACCCGGCCGAAAAGCGCTGGCTGCAGGAGCGCCTGGAGTCGATCCGTTCGACCCCTAACTTCACCGCCGAAAAGAAAAAGCACATCCTCGAGCGCCTGACCGCTGCTGAAGGCCTGGAACGCTACCTCCACACCAAGTACGTCGGCCAGAAGCGCTTCTCGCTGGAAGGCGGCGAGACCTTCATCGCTTCGATCGATGAAATCATCCAGCGCGCCGGCGAAAAAGGCGTGCAGGAAATCGTGATCGGCATGGCCCACCGCGGCCGCCTGAACGTGCTGGTGAACACCCTGGGCAAGGCGCCTAAGGACCTGTTCGAAGAATTCGAAGGCAAGCACGCCGACGACCTGCCGGCCGGCGACGTGAAATACCACCAGGGCTTCTCGTCCGACATCTCCACCGCAGGCGGCCCTGTGCACCTGTCTCTGGCGTTCAACCCGTCCCACCTGGAAATCGTCAACCCGGTGGTTGAAGGTTCCGTAAAGGCCCGCATGGACCGCCGCGGCGACGCGCACGGCGCGCAAGTGCTGCCGATCCTGGTGCACGGCGACGCGGCATTCGCCGGCCAGGGCGTTGTGATGGAAACCCTGAACCTGGCGCAGACCCGCGGCTACGGCACCGGCGGCACCGTGCACATCGTGATCAACAACCAGATCGGCTTCACCACCTCCGATCCGCGCGATGCACGTTCCACCATTTACTGCTCCGACGTCGTGAAGATGATCGAAGCGCCTGTGCTGCACGTGAACGCCGACGATCCTGAAGCCGTGGTACTGGCTTCCCAGATCGCCCTGGACTACCGCCTGCAGTTCAAGAAAGACATCGTTGTCGACATCATCTGCTACCGCAAACTGGGCCACAACGAGCAGGACACCCCGGCGCTGACCCAGCCGCTGATGTACAAGAAGATCGCCAAGCACCCGGGCACCCGCAAGCTGTACGCGGACAAGCTGGCAACCCAGGGCGTGATCCCGGCCGACGGCGGCGACGCCATGGTGGCCGAGTACCGCGCTGCGATGGACCAGGGCAAGCACACCGTCGATCCGGTGATCTCCAACTTCAAGAACAAGTACGCCGTTGACTGGCTGCCGTTCCTGAACCGCAAGTGGACCGACGCGGCCGATACCGCCGTGCCGATGACTGAGCTGAAGCGCCTGGCGACCGCCATCACCACCGTGCCTGAATCGTTCAAGGTGCACTCGCTGGTCGAGAAAGTGCTGGCTGACCGCGCTGCCATGGGCAAGGGCGAGATGAACCTGGACTGGGGCATGGGCGAACACCTGGCCTTCGCGTCCCTGGTTTCCTCCGGCTACGCAGTGCGCCTGACCGGCCAGGACGCCGGCCGCGGCACCTTCACCCATCGTCACGCCGTGCTGCACGACCAGAACCGCGAGCGTTGGGACGCTGGCACCTACATCCCGCTGCAGAACATCGCAGAAGGCCAGGCACCGTTCACCGTGATCGACTCCGTGCTGTCCGAAGAGGCAGTGCTGGGCTTCGAATACGGCTACTCGACCGCCGAGCCTAACACCCTGACCATCTGGGAAGCCCAGTTCGGCGACTTCGTCAACGGCGCCCAGGTTGTGATCGACCAGTTCATCAGCTCCGGCGAAGTGAAGTGGGGCCGTGCTTCCGGCCTGGTCATGATGCTGCCGCACGGCTACGAAGGCCAGGGCCCAGAGCACTCGTCGTGCCGCCCAGAGCGTTTCCTGCAGCTGTGCGCCGACAACAATATGCAAGTTGTGCAGCCGACCACCGCATCGCAGATCTTCCACGTGCTGCGCCGCCAGATGGTGCGCCAGTTCCGCAAGCCGCTGGTGATCCTGACTCCTAAGTCGCTGCTGCGTAACAAGGATGCAGGTTCCCCGCTGGAGCAACTGGCCAAGGGCGCGTTCCAGACCGTGATCGGCGAAGTGGACGAGTCCATCGACGCCAAGAAGGTCAAGCGCGTGATCGCCTGCTCCGGCAAGGTGTACTACGACATCGTGAACACCCGCAAGACCCGCGGCGTGACCGATACCGCCATCGTGCGTATCGAGCAGCTGTATCCATTCCCGCACAAGGCGTTCGCTGCTGAACTGAAGAAGTTCCCGAACCTGACCGAAGTGGTGTGGGCGCAGGACGAGCCGCAGAACCAGGGTCCTTGGTTCCAGATCCAGCACAACATCTTCGAGGCCATGGAATCGGGCCAGAAGCTGGCATACGCCGGCCGTCCTGCTTCCGCTTCGCCTGCCGTGGGTTACTACGACAAGCACTACGCGCAGCAGAAAGACCTGCTGGAAACCGCGTTCTCGAAGCTGAAGGGCTTCATCCTGACCAAGTAATTCACGCATTAGCGGGTGAGCCGCCCGCGTCATGCGGGCGGCGCGAAAAATACACAAAATTCGGAGTAAAAAACAAATGGCACAAATCGAAGTCAAAGTTCCTCAACTGTCGGAATCCGTCGCTGAAGCGACCCTGCTGTCCTGGCACAAGAAAGTCGGCGAGGCAGTGGCCCGCGACGAAAACATGATCGACATCGAGACCGACAAGGTTGTCCTGGAACTGCCAGCACCAGCCGCAGGCGTGGTTGTGCAAGTGATCAAGGCCGACGGCGCCACCGTGGTTGCCGGCGAAGTGATCGCCATCATCGATACCGAAGCTGCCGCCGGCGCGACCCCATCGGCTCCTGCCGCTGCCGCCGCTCCTGCTGCTGCCCCAGCTGCTGCCGCTTCCGCCGACAAGTCCGGCGTTGCCATGCCGGCCGCTGCCAAGATTCTGTCCGAAGCCGGCATCGCCGCTTCCGACGTTGCCGGTTCCGGCAAAGACGGCCGCGTGACCAAGGGCGACGCCCTGGCCGCTGCTGCTGCACCGAAGCCAGCCGCTCCGGCACCGCTGGCGCCAGCCGCTCCTAAAGCGCAACTGCAGAAGGTTGCTGCTCCAGCCGTTGCCAACCTGGGCGACCGTCCGGAAGAGCGCGTGCCAATGAGCCGCCTGCGTGCACGTATCGCCGAGCGCCTGGTCGAGTCCCAGTCCACCAACGCGATCCTGACCACCTTCAATGAAGTGGACATGAAGCCGGTCATGGACCTGCGCAACAAGTACAAGGACAAGTTCGAGAAAGAGCATGGCGTGAAGCTGGGCTTCATGTCCTTCTTCGTGAAGGCCGCTGTGCACGCACTGAAGAAGTACCCGATCCTGAACGCTTCGGTTGACGGCAACGACATCGTCTACCACGGCTACTTCGACATCGGTATCGCTGTGGGCTCCCCACGCGGCCTGGTGGTGCCTATCCTGCGCAACGCAGACCAGATGAGCATTGCCGAGATCGAGAAGAAGATCGGCGAGTTCGGCGCGAAAGCCAAGGAAGGCAAACTGACCCTGGAAGACCTGACCGGCGGCACCTTCTCCATCTCGAACGGCGGTACCTTCGGCTCCATGCTGTCGACCCCGATCATCAACCCGCCACAATCGGCAATCCTGGGCGTGCACGCCACCAAGGACCGCGCTGTTGTCGTTGACGGCCAGATCGTGATTCGCCCGATGAACTACCTGGCGATGTCCTACGACCACCGTATCATCGACGGCCGCGAAGCTGTCCTGGGCCTGGTGGCAATGAAGGAAGCGCTGGAAGATCCTGCGCGCCTGCTGCTGGACCTGTAAACCGGTAAGGCTGGGTCCGACCCAAGGGTCAGACCCAGGTATGCCGAAGCCACAGGCCGTGGAACCGACAGGGTCTGACCCTTGGGTCAGACCCAGGTTTACCGGGTTTAAATATCGAAGGGAGTCACATGAGCGTCTCCGAAGAACTGAAGCGCCTGCACGAACTGCACCAGGCCGGTGCCCTGAGCGATGAAGAATTCGCCCGTGCCAAGGAAAAGCTGCTGCAAAGCGGCGGTACCAGCCAGCAGCCCGGCGGCGATTTCGCCACCGAAGTCGGCAAGCTGCGCCGCTCCACTACCGACCGCTGGCTAGGCGGCGTGTGCGGCGGCATCGCCAAGCAATCCGGCATCGAGTCCTGGATCTGGCGCCTGATCTTCGTTCTGGTCGCAACATGCCTCGGCTTCGGCGGGCTGATTTACATCCTTATGTGGATTTTCGTCCCCACGGACGACCAATGATTTGGGAAAAGACATGAGCAACAAACAATTTGACGTAGTAGTTATCGGCGCCGGTCCTGGCGGTTACATCGCCGCCATCCGCGCAGCGCAGCTGGGCTTCTCCGTAGCCTGTATCGACGAGTGGAGCAACGACGCCGGCAAGCCGGCCCCAGGCGGGACCTGCACCAACGTAGGCTGCATTCCATCCAAAGCGCTGCTGCAATCGTCCGAACACTTCGAACACGCATCGCACGGCTTCAAAGAGCACGGCATCAACGTGGAAGGCCTGTCCTTCGACGTGGCGCAAATGCTGAAGCGCAAGAACACCGTGGTCAAGCAAAACAACGACGGCATCCTGTTCCTGTTCAAGAAGAACAAGGTGACCTTCTTCCACGGCCGCGGCGCATTCGCCGGCGCCGCCGGCGCCGAAGGATACCCGATCGCCATCTCCGGTCCAACCACCGAGACCATCACCGGCAAGCAGATCATCGTTGCTACCGGTTCCAATCCACGTGCACTGCCAGGCGCGCCATTCGACGAGAAACTGATCCTGTCGAACACCGGCGCCCTGAACATCGAAACCGTACCAGCCAAGCTGGGCGTGATCGGCGCCGGCGTGATCGGCCTGGAACTGGGCTCCGTATGGCGCCGCCTGGGCTCCGAAGTGACCGTGCTGGAAGGCCTGCCGACCTTCCTGGGCGCAGTCGACGAGCAGATCGCCAAGGAAGCACAGAAGCTGCTGACCAAGCAGGGCCTGTCGATCAACCTGTCCTGCAAGATCACCAAGGTCGAGGCCGGCAAGAACAACGTTACCGTTGAATACACCGACGCCAAGGGTGAAGCGCAGAAGGCCACCTTCGACAAGCTGATCGTGTCGATCGGCCGTACCGCCAACACCATCGGCCTGGGCGCCGACAAAGTGGGCCTGGCTGTCGACGAGCGCGGCATGATCACCGTGGACGAAGACTGCAAGACCAACCTGCCGAACGTCTGGGCGATCGGCGACGTGGTACGCGGCCCGATGCTGGCGCACAAGGCGGAAGAAGAAGCGGTTGCCGTGGCCGAGCGCATCGCCGGCCAGCATGGCCACACCAACTTCAACACCCTGCCATCGGTCATCTACACCCATCCGGAAATCGCGTCCGTGGGCAAGACCGAGCAGCAACTGAAGGCCGAAGGCGTGGCGTACAAGGCCGGCACCTTCCCGTTCCTGGCAAACGGCCGCGCACGCGCGCTGGGCGATACCAACGGCATGGTGAAGTTCCTGGCCGATGCGACCACCGACGAGATCCTGGGCGTGCACATCGTGGGCCCAATGGCTTCCGAGCTGATCTCCGAAGCGGTGGTGGCGATGGAGTTCAAGGCTTCGGCCGAAGACATCGCGCGCATCTGCCACGCACACCCATCGCTGTCGGAAGCGACCAAGGAAGCGGCGCTGGCTGTTGATAAGCGTACGCTGAACTTCTAAAACCGGTATCCCGCCGGGGCGGGGACTGGCCCTAGGTCCAGCCCCCGTCCTTCACTGCAGAAATGCCGGTTTTAAAAATAATGAACGTCCAAGAGTTTTACCAGCACGCGCTCGAGCAGCGCGACTTCAAACCCGACGCCGCCCAACAGCGCGCCGTCGACCGCCTGCAGCAGTGCTACGACGAATGGGTCGCTTACAAGGCCCAGCGCTCGAATTCCTTCAAACGCCTGATCAACCGCCCGACGCCTCCGCGCGGCGTGTACATGTGGGGCGGGGTAGGGCGCGGCAAGTCCTTCCTGATGGATTCGTTCTATTCGGTGATCCCGCTGGTGCGCAAGACGCGCCTGCATTTCCATGAATTCATGCGCGACGTCCACATGCAGCTCGACGAGCTGCGCGGCGTGGAAGACCCGCTGGACGAAGTGGCGAAACGTATCGCCAAGAAGTACCGCCTGATCTGCTTCGATGAATTCCACGTATCGGACGTGGCCGACGCCATGATCCTGTACAACCTGATGAAGGCGCTGTACGACAACGGCGTGTCCTTCATCATGACCTCGAACTACGAGCCGTCCACCCTGTACCCGGACGGCCTGCACCGCGACCGCATCCTGCCCACCATCGCCCTGCTGAAGGAGAAGATGGACGTGCTGAACGTCGACGCGGGCGTCGACTACCGCGGCCGCGCGCTGGAGCAGGTGGATGCCTACTACACGCCGCTCAACGCCAGCACCGACCACCAGTTGCGCGAAGCGTTCGCCCGCATCGCCGAAACGGCCGACGAAGATCCGCGCATCCACGTCGAAGGCCGCGAGCTGAAGGCCCTGCGCCGCGCCGGCACCATCATCTGGTTCGATTTCGCCACGCTGTGCGGCGGCCCGCGCTCGCAGAATGACTACCTGGAAATCGCCAGCCGCTTCCATACCGTGATATTGTCCGGTATTCCGATGATGTCGGCCGGACAATCGTCCGAAGCGCGCCGCTTCACCTGGCTGATCGACGTGTTCTATGACCAGAAGGTCAAGCTGATCATGTCGGCCGAGGTGGAGCCGGAAGAGCTGTACACCTCCGGTGTGTTGTCCAACGAATTCCACCGTACCGTGTCGCGCATCGTCGAGATGCAATCGCGCGAATATATGGAAAAGGAACAGCGCGGCGCCGCCGAAAAGCTGTCCTGACAAGGAGAAAAATTTGAAGAACTGGATCTGGCTGGCCATGATGCTGCCAAGCGCCGTAATGGCGCAGGACATTGGCCGCCCGGCAGCGACTGGCGCCCCGCGCATTCCTGAAACCCATTCGGTCGAGCAGGCCGACGCGCGCCTGGCGCAGGTGAAGAAGGATCGCGACGTGGTGGAGGCGGAATTCAGCGCCCGCGAACAGCTTTGCTACGAAAAGTTCTTCGTCAACTCCTGCATCGACAAGGCCAAGGAGCAGCGCCGCCTGCGCCTGGCCGAACTGCGTGCCGTGGAAGTGGAAGCGAATTACTTCAAGCGCCGCAATGCAGTGGAAGTGCGCGACCGCGAACTGGAAGACCGGGCGCAGAAGGATGCGGCGGAGGAGGCCTATAACGCCGCCCATCCGAAGCCGGTGAAGCAGGATCCCGCGCTCAAAGCGGCGCCGAAACCGGCTGCCGTGTCGGTGCAGCAGCGGCAGGCAGAGCATGACGCCCGCGAACGCGCCCGCGCTGCGGAGGAAGCCGCAGCCGCGCCGGAGCGCGCGAAGAAAGCCGCGCAATTCGAACGCAAGAAAGCCGAATCGGAAAAGCGCCAGGCGCAAGTCAAGGCCAAGCTGGCCGAGAAAGAAGAAAAGAAGCGCCGTGCCGCAGAGGCGCAGAAGGCCGAGGCTGCGAAAGCCGAAGCTGCAGCCAAGGCCGAAGCCGCGAAAAAGCCTTAAACGGCTTTACGCAGCTTCTGCACGGTGTAATTGATTGGTTCTTTCGGCGGGGCGACCAGCTTGATGATCGCCATCGAGCAATTGTCGCCCTTGCCCTGCGCCCGCTCGCGCGCCTTGTTGATCAGCAGTTCGGCTGCCTCGCGCGGCGATTTCTTGGCGATCGCGCTCGCCAGTTCCACATCCGCGAAATAGGACCACAGGCCGTCCGAGCAAAGCAGGAACGCGTTGCCGGCCTTGAGGTCCTCCTGCACGCCAAAGGTGACGAAGGGTTCCCGGTGTTTGTTTCCCAGCGCGTTGCTGAGCAGTTTGGCCTGGCGGTGCTTGCGCGCCGCTTCTTCCGGCAGGCCTTCCTTCTCCATCAGGTGGGCCACGTATTCGGCATCGCTGCTGCGTGCCAGGCATTCCTTGTTGTCAAAACGATACAGGCGGGAGTCGCCGACGATAGCCCAGACCGCCTGGCGTTCCGGCGTCAGCACCAGCAGCACCATGCTCGATTGCGGTTCGCTGGCGCCGGTACGCGGGTCCATCACCAGGATCTGGTGCACGTCATGCGCGATTTCGCGCACCAATTCTTCCAGCCGCGGCAAGTGGACGGCCTCCGCCGCCCGGTATTCGTCAAACAATTGTTTGGCCGTATGCAGCACTTGTTCAGCGCCTGTGGCGCCGCCGCTGATGCCATCGGCCAGCACGGCCAGCACATAGCCGGGCGCTTTCTGCGCGGTAAACAACGCGACACGGTCATTTTGTTGGGGCCGGCTACCGATATGTTGTGCGGTTCCAGCCTCGATCTTGTACGTGCTCATAGGGACTTGACAGCTTCTTTCCAATGACTACCTGAGTTAAACTATGCACCTGTATGCAGTTTTGTTGCAAGTATAGCCTGTTGTCCCAACGAAACTGTAAGCAAACGTTAATCGAAATCGTGCAGACTTTCCATTTATGATCAACAAAGAAGAAATCCAGCGCCGCATCGTTGAACTCGATGTCGAGCACCGCGACCTGGATGCAGTCATTGAAATGTTGACCCTGGATGGTCACCACGATCAACTTCAATTGCGCCGCCTCAAGAAGCGTAAGTTGCAATTGAAAGACTATATCACCCTGCTGAAAATGCAATTGGTGCCCGACGTACCGGCCTGAGCAGGGCCACTCATTCTTCGACTAAGTTGACAGATCCACAACAGCCGACCGCCGCTCCCGGCGCGCCGAACGATCCGGTTTTTCCTCCGGGGGCGCACGACGCCGATATTGAGCGCCTGTTTGGACCCGGCGGCCCCCTGGGCCCGGCGGTGGGCGGTTTTCGCCCGCGCAAATCGCAGACCGAGATGGCCAAGGCGATTGCCGACGCCATCGCCAAGCAGCAGACCCTGATCGCCGAAGCCGGTACCGGCACCGGCAAGACTTTTGCCTACCTGGTGCCTGCCTTGCTGTGGGGCGGCAAAACCATCGTCTCCACCGGCACCAAGAACCTGCAGGATCAGTTGTTCCTGCGCGATATCCCGACTATCCGCTCCGCGCTGCAGGCGCCGGTTTCGGTCGCGCTGCTGAAAGGGCGTTCCAACTACCTGTGCCACTACCACCTGGAGCGCACGCTGCAGAACGGCCGCATGACTTCGCGCGAGGACGTCGGCTACCTGCGCGAGATTTCGCGCTTCCTGAAGATGACCAGCACCGGCGACAAGGCCGAACTGGCGCGCGTGCCGGAAAATGCCCTGGTGTGGAACCTGGTGACGTCGACCCGCGAGAACTGCATGGGGCAGGAGTGCCAGTACTACCAGGACTGCTTCGTGATGAAGGCGCGCCGCGAAGCGCAGCAGGCCGACGTGGTGGTGGTCAATCATCACCTGTTCTTCGCCGACGTGGCGCTGAAGGATACCGGCGTGGCCGAACTGCTGCCTTCAGCAAATACCGTGATCTTCGACGAGGCGCACCAGTTGCCCGATACCGCCACGCTGTTCTTCGGCGATAGCGTTTCGACCTCGCAGATCCTCGAACTGTGCCGTGACGTGCTGGCCGAGGGCCTGGCCCATGCGCGCGACGGCGCCGAATGGGCCAAGGTGGTGACGCCGGTGGAAAAAGCAGCGCGCGACCTGCGCCTGACCTTCTCGCAGGACATTGTGCGCATGTCGCTGCCGCAGATCGCGCCGTCCAGCGACTTCTTCCCGGCCCTGCAGACGCTGAAAGATGAGCTGATCGACATGGTGGCCGTGCTGGAAAAAAATGCCGAGCGCGCCGAAACCATCGAGCAGTGCCGCGTGCGCGGCAACGAACTGTCGGCCAAGCTGGAAGCCTGGAAGTTCGACCCGAAAGCCAAGGTAGCTGCCGGCGAAGAAGCCGTGTTCTGGGTGGAGGCCTTCCAAAGCTCGCTGCAACTGCACAAGACCCCGCTGTCGATTGCGCCGATCTTCAACGGCCAGCGCGAAGGCGTGCCGCGCAGCTGGATCTTCACTTCCGCCACGCTGGCAGTGAAAAACGACTTCACCCACTTCGCCCAGCAGCTGGGCCTGGAGAATGAAGTCGCGCGCAACTGGCCAAGCCCGTTCAACTACGAAGAGCAGGGCATCCTGTACGTGCCGCAAGGCCTGCCGGACCCGAATTCGATGGGCTATACCGACGCCGTGCTGGATGCGGCGCTGCCGATCATCGAAGCGGCCGGCGGCCGCACCTTCCTGCTGTGCACCACGCTGCGCGCCGTCAAGCGCGCGGCCGACCGCCTGCGCGACGAATTCGACAAACGCGGCCTGAAGTTCCCTTTGTTCGTGCAGGGCGACCGTGGACGTACCGAGCTGCTGGATCAGTTCCGCAAGGCCGGCAACGGCGTGCTGATCGGCTCCCAGAGCTTCTGGGAAGGCGTGGACGTGCGCGGCGACGCGCTGTCGCTGGTGATCATCGACAAGCTGCCATTCGCGCCACCGGACGATCCAGTGCTGGCTGCCCGTATCGAGGTGATGGAGCGCCAGGGCCTGAACGGCTTCATGGGCCATACCTTGCCGGAAGCGATCATCAACCTGAAGCAGGGTGCCGGCCGCCTGATTCGCGACGAAGGCGACCGCGGGGTGCTGATGCTGTGCGACCCGCGCGTGATCTCCAAGCCCTACGGCCGCCGCATCTGGCAAAGCCTGCCGCCGTTCAAGCGCACGCGCGAAGCGGCGGATGTCATAGAATTCTTCAAAGGCCATTAACCACCGGGAGACGCAATGAAGCTGACACGCGCGATGTTGGACGAAGCAGCAGGCCAGGGCCTGCTGGATGAAGGCCAGGCGGGGCGCTTGTGGCAGTTCCTGGTGGAGCGTGAACAGCACACGCCCGGCTTCAAGCCGGCGCACATCCTGTACTACCTGGGCGGCCTGATCGCCATCGGCGCCATGTCGCTGTTCATGACGCTGGGCTGGGAGTCGTTCGGCGGCACCGGCCTGCTGTTCATATCCATTTGCTATATGGCGGCCGCGCTCGGTGCGGTCGAGTGGCTGCGCGCGCGCGGCATGATGCTGCCGGCTGGCGTACTGGCCGCCTTTGCGGTGGTGCTGGTGCCGTTGGCGGTTTACGGCCTGCAGCATATGCTCGGCCTGTGGGCGGACGGCGGCGCCGGCAGTTCATACCGCAACTACCACTACTACATCGACTGGCGCTGGATCCTGATGGAGCTGGCCACGCTGGCTGCCGGCGCCGTCGTGCTGTGGCGCTACCGCATGCCTTTCACCGTGATGCCCTTGGCCGTCACGCTCTGGTACATGAGCATGGACGTCACCGAAATGCTGCTTGGCCATTACAGCCTGTTTTCCCACGAAGGCAAGGTTATTTCGGCAGTGTTTGGCGTTGCCATGACGCTGCTCGCGCTGTGGGTCGACCTGCGCAACCGCAGCAGCAAGGATTTTGCGTTCTGGCTGTACATCTGGGGCGTGTTGACGTTCTGGGGCGCCTTGTCGTCGATGGATTCCGGCAGCGAATTCGGCAAGCTGGTGTACTGCCTGATCAACGTGCTGATGATCGGCATCGGCGCAGCATTGTCGCGCCGCGTGTTCGCGGTATTTGGCGGCTTTGGCATTGCAGGCTACCTGGGCCACTTGTCTTACACCGTTTTCCGCGACAGCCTGCTGTTCCCGGTCGCCCTGACTGCCATCGGCATCGCCATCATCGCCGCCGGCGTATTCTGGCAAAGGCGCGAAGCGGCGATCGGCGCCAGCCTTCGCCAATGGCTGCCGGACCCCGTGCGCCTGCTGGTCGAACGCCGCGCAGCATAAAGCTGCGCAACATGCTTGCATTCCTGATGCCTGGCCACGAAGGGCGGCTAGTGCAGTTGTGCCGGCGCCTCGCCGGTCAGCAGCCAGTCTGCAATCGCCCGATAGACTTGCGTGCGCTGGCCTTGCAGGCCGTGCGCGCTTTCGCGGCTGCAGTCGCGCCGTGTGCCGGCGTAGACCGGGGGGAACGCATCGCTGTCCACCACGATCAACGGGAAGAAGCGCGCCTTGGGATAGCTGTCGCGGAAAGGCAGGCAGGCGTCGCGCCGGTGATGCACGCCGAGCACAGCGCGTTCCAGGTGCGGCACTTCGGCCCAGGCATCGGCGCTGCCATTGATTAGCACCACAGCATCCACGGCCGGCAAGCGGTTCGCGAGATAGGCGGCAGAGAAGGCGCCGTCGCTGCTTCCCATCAGGACAATGCGCGCTTGCGGGTGGCGCTTGCGCATGAAATCGACGACAGCGGCGACGTCCTGCCGGTGCGCGGCCCCCTGGCGGCTGCCGATATCCAGGACTTCATGGTCGCTGGCGGTGTCCAGCGCCACCATGGCGCCCACCTGGTCCGCCATCTGGCGCTGTGCGCCGAACAAGGTATCCGGATCGGACGGCAGGCTGCCCGGCCATACGCCTTGCAAGCCGCGCTGGCCTGAACCGCCAGCCAGGTAAAGCACCACATGGCTGGCGGCGCGTTCACCTGTCATCTCCAGTACCCGCACTGCGGCGCCCGGCCGCGTTGGGATATCCAGCAGTACTTCGCCGGCCTGCACGGTGCCGTGCAGCGCTATAGCCAGCATAGCCAGCGTGCGAATCTTCATTTGCGATACCTCCCGCGCCGAGTGACTTTCACGCACCGCGATTCGATTGGCGCGTTGTGCAAAATTGTATATTCTCCGACAACGTTTTGTGCAAAAGTCGAGGTGGACCATGAAGTGCAAGTTGATCCTGGGAGCGCTGGCGATTGCGATGGCGCCCGCTGCGCATAGCCAATGCTGTGGTTTTGGCATGAGCTACGACAACGTCGTGGTCTGGCCGCAGCCGGACTTGCGCATTCCGGTGCCGCCGTCGAACAACGCGAAGAAGGCGCCGCCCATCCTGCCGAAATCGAGCCCCGCGGTGAAGGCCAATGCGCACAAGCTTGCCCAGCACTTCCCGCCTGAAAAGCGCGCTGAAATGGAAAAGATCTATGTGCAAAGCATGGACGTCTACCTCCAGGTCGAGAAGAAAATGGGGTGGACACCGCGCGATATGGCGGGCGGCCTGGCTGCTTTCCTGGTAGGGAATTACATGGTGCTGAAGAACACCGAAGTCTCGGATGAGGACTTCAATGCCGTCGCGCGGCAGATTCGCGCGCAGAACAAGCTCCAGAACATCAATGACCGCAACGAAGCGGACAAGGTGCGCGACGTGTTCGAACAGAGCGCCATGATCGGCGCCTTCATGGCGCTGGCCTATAAGTCGCACCAGCAGCAACCGCAGCCGCCTGCAGTGTACGAAAACATGCGCAACGCCGCCCGCGAAAACCTGCAGCTGGTGCTGAAGGGCGATCCGGCCAACCTGTTCATCGACCAAAACGGCATGAGGTTCCAATGACGATCTTTATCAAGAAGCTGTGTAACGCTTTCATCACGGACGCCGTGGTTAATCGCCGCATTGGCGGGGTGGCGGCGCGCAATGTGGAAGCGATCGGCGCCGCTATCGGCGGATTGTGGGTGGGCGGTACCGTCACTGTGTCGGCCGACGCGCTGGATTGGGTGCCCAACATCATGAACACGGCGGTGCACGACGATTTGCTGCCGGTGCATATCCCGCTGCGTGAAGTGCGTGCGGTGAGGCGCGAATTCGGCATCCTGACCGGCATCGTGGTGGTTGAACTGGACGATGGCGGCGAGTTCCGCTTCCGTTGCTTCAATGCGCGCAATGTGGCGGAAAACATGTCCGACCTGCTGCCTAGCCAGGTCATGAGCGCATGAGCCGCCTGCTGCCGCGCCTGACGCTGTGCCTCGCGCTGCTCGCGGCGCAGGCGGTCCAGGCGCAGGGCTATGTTGGCCTGGGGCTCGATTATCCGATGACGACGGCGCCGTTGATCAACTTCGCCAACATGGCGGTGATGAACAACAATTCGATGAACACCGGCCGGCATTCTCGCGGCGAGCCGGCGCGGCTGACGGCGCCCCAGGCGGTGCGGCGAAATGCACAGGAATTGGCCAGGATCTTCCCGGCATCGACCCAGGCTGCGATGACGCAGGCATTCCAGCAAAGCATGGACGTGTACCAGCAGGTTGCCGCCAAAATGGGATGGCAGCGCGATGACCTGGATGGCGCGATGGCAGCCTTCATCGTCGGCAATTACATGGTCTTCGCCAATCGCGAGGTGCAGGACGGGGAATTTGCCGCAGTGGCTGAGCAGCTTCGCCAGGGCGGCGGCACGCGCAGGCTGGCTGATGCGCAAAGCGCCGAGGCGATCCGCAACCTGTACGAGAAAAGCGCTATGGTGGGCGCCTTCATGGCGCTGGCCTATAAATCGCAGCAGCAAAAGGCGCAGCCGGAGCACGTGGCTGCCAACCTGCGCAACAGCGCGCGCGAGAACCTGAAGCTGGTCCTGGGGACCGACCCCGAGCGACTGCAAATCGGCGAGCGAGGTGTTATGCTTGTCAAATGACTATCCTTGACGGCTCCTGCCACTGCGGCGCAATCACGATCGAGGTCCCGGCCGCACCGGCCTACCTGATCGACTGCAACTGCTCGATCTGCCGCCGCACGCGCGCGCTGTGGGCCTTCTATCCGCAGGACGCCGTGCGCATCGTGGGCGATCCTGCGCATGCCGAGGATTACGTCTGGGGCGACAAGTCCCTGCGCACGGTACGCTGCCGCTCCTGCGGCTGTGTCACCCACTGGAAGTCGCTGAAGCCGGATGAGGATGGCCGCATGGGCGTCAACATGGCCAACTTCGCCCCCGAAGTTGTGGCGACGCTCGAAGTGCGCAAGTTTGACGGCGCCGATACCTGGACCTACCTATGATCGCCGACCTGCCGGCAGGCGCTCTGCTGCAGCGCTACCGCGATCAGGGCGCCTATACCGATTGCTTTGCGATCGACGTGCCGGGCCAGGTAGCGCATGCCGCCTATGTGGAAGCCTTCTATACGACCGCTGTATTCAAGCTGGAGCGCCTTTTGCTGGCGCTGTTCGTCGCGCGGCCATCGCGCGACGCGGAGGCGCGTGAACTGGCCAGCGGCCAGCGCCAGCAGTTCGCCGCCTGGTCGGTGGAGGGGCGGGCGCCAGGCCAGTTGCTGATGTGCGATTACGCCGGCAGCACGCGTTCCTGGCTGATGGCCGTGCCCACCGGGCAGGGCACGCGGCTGTATTTCGGCTCCGCAGTCGTCCGCTCGCGGCAGGGCGGCATGTTCCGCGCCCTGCTTGGCTTCCACAAGCAGTACTCGCGCATCCTGCTGCGTGCAGCCGCTTCCCGCGTGCTCAGGGCCTGAATATCGATGGACTCCCTGATTACCGCATCGGCGCGTTCCCTTGCCAGCGGTGATGTGCTGGGCGCCCTGAAGCATGTGGCTTTGCGTGACGACCCGCCGGCTTTGGCCCTGCGCGGCATCGCCATGGCGCGGCTGGGCGATTTTCCCAAAGCTCGCGAACTGCTGCGGCGTGCCGCCCGCGGCTTCGGTTCGCACGAAGAACTGGCCCGCGCCCGCTGCGTGGTCGCAGAAGCGGAAGTGGCAATGGCCATGCGCGATTTCGCGGCCGCGCCGCGTGCCCTGGCGGCCGCGCTGGCGGTGCTGGAAGCGCATGGCGACTACGGCAATGCACTGCAGGCGCGCCTGATCGCCGCCCGGAAACTGCTGCTCCTGGGGCGACTGGACGCTGCTGCGGCAGAATTGTCCCGCCTCGATATCCGCGCGCTGACGCCGGCGCTGGCGGCCGTGGCGCAGCTGGCCGCGGCGGAACTGGCAATGCGTTCGCTACGCCCGGCGCCTGCACGGGCCGCGCTCGCCCAGGCGCAGGCGGCGGCCGCACGCTCGGGCGTGCCGGAACTGCTGGCAGAGGTGATGGAGGCCAACACCGCGCTGCAACGCCCCGCTGCACGCTTGCATGGCGGCGGCGAAATGTCGCTCGACGAGGTGGCGGCATTGCAGGAGTCCGGCACGCTGGTGCTCGATGCTTGCCGGCGCGGGCTGGGCAGCGGCGCCGCATGGCGTCCACTGGCGCGCAGGCCGGTGCTGTTTTCACTGGCCCGCACGCTGGCCGAGGCTTGGCCGGGCGATGCCGGACGCGACCTGCTGATTGAACGGGCTTTCAACACCAGGCGCCCCGACGAAACCCACCGGGCCCGGTTGCGGGTGGAGATTGGCCGCCTGCGCACGCTGATCAAAGGCCTGGCCGGCATCGAAGCCACGCCCCTTGGCTTTGCGATTCGACCTGTGGATGGCGGCGCGCTGGCGGTGCTGGAGCCGCCCATCGATGGCGAACAGGCTTCGCTGCTGGCGCTTTTGTCCGATGGCGCGGCCTGGTCGACTTCCGCACTGGCGCTGGCGCTCGACGCCAGCCAGCGCACCGTCCAGCGTGCCCTGGCAGAGCTGGAAGAGGATGGCCAGGTGCGCTCGATCGGCAATGCCCGCACCCGGCGCTGGCTGTCGCCGCCGCTGGCCGGATTCACGACAATCTTGTTACTCCCTGCTGCACTGCCATTGGAATAAAGTTCACTTGCGGCGCCATTCGAGGCGCGCCTCATAAGGAGCAAAGCAATGACCCGAAATTCAAGCAAAGTGCGCAAGGCTGAAATCCTGCGCGAATACGGCCCGTTCGATGGTGTCAGCAAAGTCGGCGGCGTCACTTACGACGGCCATCTGGTGTGGGCGGCGACCGGCGCCCGCCTGATCGGCTTTGACCCCGAGAGCGGCAAGCAGGCACGCTCGCTGGACCTTGCCGCCGATGCCGGCACGGCATTCGACGGCAAGTTCCTTTACCAGATTGCGGCGGAGCGGATCAACAAGATCGACCCGTCCAGCGGCACGGTGGTGTCGTCGATTCCCGCGCCCGGCAAGGGCGGCGATTCCGGCCTGGCGTGGGCGGAAGGCAGCCTGTGGGTCGGGCAGTACCGCGACCGCAAGATCCACCAGGTCAACCCGGAAAACGGGGCCGTGCTGCGCACCATCGAATCGAACCGCTTTGTCACCGGCGTGACGTGGGTGGACGGTGAGCTGTGGCATGGCACCTGGGAGGGCGACCAGAGCGATATCCGCCACGTCGACCCGCACAGCGGCGCGGTGCTCGAAACGTTGGAAATGCCGCCAGGGGTCTTCGTCAGCGGCCTGGAGTCGGACGGCGCCGGCTTGTTCTATGCCGGTGGCGAGAACAGCGGCAAGGTGCGTGCAGTGCGCCGCCCACGGGGAGCATGATCATGAACGCCATCGTCAACCAGGAGCAATGGGTCGCGCAGCGCAAGGCATTGCTGGTGCGCGAAAAGGAACTGATGCGCCAGCAGGACCAACTGGCCAGCGCACGCCGCGCGCTGCCGTGGGTGCGCGTCGACAAGCAGTATGTGTTCGACACCCCGCAGGGCAAGCGCTCGCTGTCCGACCTGTTCGAAGGACGCAGCCAGCTCGTTGTGCAGCACTTCATGTTCGCGCCGGGGCAGGAGCGCGGCTGCGCCCATTGTTCCTACATGGCCGACCATACCGACGGTGCGCTGGCGCACCTGGCGCAGCGCGACGTGAGCCTGGTGGCGGTGTCGCGTGCACCGCTGGCCAGCCTGGAACGCATGCGCAAGGAAATGGGCTGGCAGTTCAAATGGGTGTCGTCGGGCGAAAGCGATTTCAATTACGACTTCCACGTCAGTTTCGCACCGGAAGAAATGGCCGAAGGCGAGGTTTATTACAATTACACCGGCCAGCCTTTCCCGCACGAAGATGCCCCCGGCGTCAGCGTGTTCTACAAGGACGATGCGGGCGCGGTCTACCACACCTATTCGACCTATGGCCGCGGCGTGGAAGTGATGATGCACACATATCGCTTCCTCGACCTCACCCCGCTGGGCAGGCATGAGGATGACTTGCCTTATACGATGGCGTGGGTCAGGCACCACGACCGTTACGCGCAGCCGGCCGCCTCGTGCTGCGCTTCCCAGACCTGATGCGGGGATGCCATGTCCACCTTCCGGCCCTGGCGGGCCGTGTCTTCGATCGCTTGCGGCCACCTGGCTTCAATGGCGGCGGTGGCAGCGGCGGTGGCCTTCCGGCTGCCGCTGGACCGCCCCGCGCTGCAATGGGGAGCCGGCGCACTGCTCCTTGTTGCATTGGCTTGCCGCTTGCTCAGAGGGCATGCGCTGGCGGGGCAGTTGGGCATGGCGTTGTGGAGCTTCATCATGTCCACGGCTCACGGCGCAGGCTTCGTGCTGATGCCTTCCCTGATGACGATCTGCGGACGCGGTGCAGTGGGGCCGGCGCTGATTGTCCTGGGGACAATAGGCATCCACATGGCGGTCATGCTTGCAGCAAATGGCGCCATCGTATATATTGCCTTTTTGTTAATAAAGGGGCGGGCTACACCATGCGCATGATTTGCACCTTGCTTCTGGCAGTACTTCCTGCTGCACAGGCCACAGACTGTCCGGCAAACCTCCGCTGGAAGGACGGTACATATGTCGAGCGCACGGATATCGAGCGAGGCGAACGGGGGCATGTGGTCGTCAAACAGTTTGCCGACGCTATCGCCCTGGGCCTCAAAGTGCGCGGCGGAACGGCGAGCATGATCATCTTGACGGGGAAAGGTGATGATGAAGGGATCAGCTTTCTCTGGGCGTCCGACAACGAAACGCCATCCCATTTCCGGAAGTCCAGCGCTTTGGTGGAGGGCCCATTTTGGAAGGAGCCTAAGCTTGCCGGGCCATGCGTACTAAAAGATCAGGCGACCTTGCAACTGAGTGACGGATGGATTCGCAGGAAAGGGATGATGGTCGACTATTCGATCAAGGAAGCCCCAGGCGTGGAGATCCAGGGATCGTGGCACTATGCCAGCCAGCTTCCGCGCATTCCGAAGGATGTCGATATGCAGGACTGGCGCGTATACCGGCACGATTCGTTGATCATGACGCTGCCAAAAGGGACGCCAATCTCTTTGGCGGGCGCGCTTGAGCAATTGCGCGGCCAGAAATCAAAGTAGTTCCGTCAGGGCTTGATGATCACCTTGCCCGTGACCTTGCGCGCGGCCATCGCTTCCAGCGCGCGCGGCGTATCGGCCAGCGCGTAGCGTGCCGAGACGTGCGGGCGGATCTTGCCTTCGGCCAGCCAGCCCAGAAGCTGCATCATGCCGGCCAGGTTGGCTTTTGGCTCGCGCTTGACGAACTCGCCCCAGAACACGCCCATCAGCGAAGCGCCCTTGAGCAGCGTGAGGTTCAGGGGCAGTTTCGGGATTTCGCCGTTGGCAAAGCCCACCACCAGGTAGCGGCCGCGCCAGCCGATCGAGCGGAAGGCCGGCTCGGCGTATTCGCCGCCAACCGGGTCGTAGACCACGTCGGGGCCCTTGCCGTCGGTAGCTTCCTTGATCGCCTCGCGCAGGTCGCTATTGCTGTAGTTGATCAGGACGTCGGCGCCATGCTCCTTGCAGACCGCCAGTTTTTCCGCGCTGGAGGCTGCGGCAATCACGCGCGCACCGAGCGCCTTGCCGATCTCGATCGCTGCCAGCCCAACGCCGCCGGCGGCGCCCAGCACCAGCATGGTCTCGCCGGCTTTCAACTGGGCGCGGTCCACTACGGCGTGGTGCGATGTGCCGTAAGTCAGGGTGATCGCGGCTGCGGTGTCGAAGTCCATCCCGGGCGGCATTGGCATCAGCGAGGCGGCTGGCACCAGCAACTGTTCCGCAAAGCCGCCATGTGCGGAGAAGGCAATCGCCTTGTCGCCCGGCTTGAAACCCTGTACGCCTTCACCGACCGACAGCACCACGCCAGAGACTTCGTTCCCCGGCGTGAAGGGCAAGGAGGGCTTGTACTGGTACTTGCCCTGGATGATCAGCACATCGGGAAAGTTGACGGCCGCCGCTTTCACCTGCAGCACCACCTGGCCCGGGCCGGGTTGCGGGTCGGGTACTTCTTCCAGCACCAGCGTGTCGGGCAAGCCCCATTCCTTGCAAACGATAGCCTTCATACGGTCTCCATTATTATCGAACGATCGTGCGATTATGCCCGAGAACACTTTGCGCCGGCACAAAGTTTAACGCGCGGGAGGGGAATACATTGGGCTGGCAGGGGAGGCGATTGCCATGAGTATCCGGTACGGCTGCTTTTTCAGTTACGCGCATGGCCAGCACGCATATATGAGCCACTTCAAGGACGACCTGGTCGACGCCCTGAAGTGCTATCTTGAGCCCCATTTCGACAACGAGACCGAACTCTTTGTCGATAGCGAGCAACTGGGTGGTGGCGACGATATCGACCGTCGCCTGGCATTGGCCATGTGCCAGAGCGCTACGATGATCGTGATCTACACGCCGAAGTACGAAGCCCACCCATATACCCGGCGCGAGTTCGCTGCCATGCAGATGATCGAGGCCGAGCGCAGCGGCTGGTATGAACTGCCCAGCCACCTGATCATCCCCGTCATCATGACACGCCATCCGCTGAACCTGCCGCGCCAGATCAGCGAGCCTGGCATGTATGTCGATTTTTCGCGCTACACGCTGGCAACCGGGGACTTGAAAACCAACCCCGATTTCCTGCCCGATATCCGGCGCATCGTGGACCGAATCACGATGCACTACCACTGCCTGAAGGCGAGCATCCCGCCCGACCACGATTGCAGGCAGTTCGTGCTGCCGCCAGTGCCGCCGGAATGGCGCCCGCCGGCTCCGCCGCACTTCCCACGCTAGAAAAACCACTGAAAGAGCGCCATGGAACACCTACGCCTGCACCTGCCGCAGCTGCCCGCAGCTGGCGAAGTCACCACTTTTTACTCATATAAGGGCGGCGTAGGCCGCACCATGGCGCTGGCCAACCTTGGGCATATCCTGGCATGCCGCCGTGCGGCGCCGGTACTGCTGGTCGACTGGGACCTGGAAGCGCCTGGCCTGCATTATTACTTTCCCGGCGCGGCGCAGGCACCGGGCGTGCTGGACCTGTTCGAGGAATGCCGCGACCAGCTCCAGGAGCGCGCCGGCCGCTATGCCAGCGACCAGGCGCTGGCCGAGGCGGTGCTCGATGCGGTGCGCTGGGAGCAATACCTGGTAAGGGCTTGCGATGACCGGCCACTCTGGCTGCTGCGCGCTGGGCGGTGCGATGGCGGCCATGCGGAACGCGCGGCAATGCTGGACTGGCAAGGCCTGTTCGACGCTTGCCCCGCGCTGTTCCGCACCTTTGCTTCGCGCCTGGCGCGCCATTTCGGCCATGTGCTGGTCGATGCGCGCAGCGGACGTGCCGACTGCGCCGCCATTTGCACCACCTTGCTGCCAACGCGGCTGGTGCTGGTCTTTGCGCCGAACCGGCAGAACCTGGATGGCTTGCAGGACCTGGTGGAACGCGCTACCGGCTACCGCAGCTGCCATGAAGACGAACAGCGCCAGTTGCTGGTCTATCCGCTGCCATCGCGCATTGACACTTCGGACGAGGCGCAATGCGAGTTGTGGCGGCGCGGCGAAGACGGGGAGGGCGGCTACCAGCCGCTGTTTGAAGGCATGCTGGGCGAAGCCTACGGCTTGCCCTGGCTGTCGCTGGAAGACTATTTCAACGCGGTGCAACTGCCGCAATGCGCCAGCCTGGCCAGCGGGGAACCATTGCCGGCACTGGCCTTGCAGCAAAGTTATTATGCATTTATGCAATGGTTTGGCCAGGGCTTATGCCCTTGGCAACGCCTGCCGTCGGCGGGCGCCGCCACCTTGAATAACCACCACAGCCTGCCCCTGGAGCAGGACCGCACGGGGTACTGGCCGATACCTGCTGCGATGTAAATTTGTCGCCGCCGGCGCGCTGCGCCAGTCGTTGCTTCAGGTAAAATTCCCTGTATGAGAATCCTTATCAGTAACGACGACGGCTACCTGGCGCCTGGCATCAATGCGCTGGCGGAAGCCCTGCAGCCAATTGCCGATATCGTGGTTGTGGCGCCGGACAGCAACCGCTCTGGCGCCTCCAATTCCCTGACGCTGGACCGTCCCTTGTCGGTACACCAGGCGGCCAATGGTTTCTTTTTTGTTAACGGAACGCCGACCGACTGCGTCCACGTGGCCCTGACTGGCCTGCTGGATCATGTGCCGGACCTGGTGGTGTCGGGCATTAACAACGGCCCCAATATGGGCGACGACACCCTGTATTCAGGGACTGTGGCCGCTGCCACCGAGGGCTACCTGTTCGGCGTGCCGGCCATGGCCTTCTCGCAAGGCTCCTACGGCTGGGCCAATGTCGATGCCGCCGCCCGCGTGGCGCGCGACCTGGTGCAGCGCTATCTGGAACTGCTGGACCGGCCTTACCTGCTGAACGTGAACATTCCCAACCTGCCGTACGAGCAGCTTGGCCCGCTGACGCCGACCCGCCTCGGCCGCCGGCACCAGGCCGAACCCGTGGTCAAGGCGCTCGATCCGCGCGGCCGCGAAATCTACTGGATTGGTCCGCCCGGCGCCTGCAAGGATGCCGGCGAGGGCACCGACTTCCATGCCGTCGCCAATGGCCGCGTGTCGTTGACGCCTTTGCAGATCGACCTGACCCATCGCCAGCAACTCGATTCCCTGGCAAAGGCTATCGCATGAGCGACAAGACCCGCACTTTCCCGCTGCCCCTGTCATCCGTTACCGACAAGAGCCCGGCGAAGAAGCCGGTCTACAACAGCGTGGCCACGCCACAAACCGCAACCCAGAACGCCGCCCGCACCGCTGCAGCCAGCCCCGGCGGCTGGCGCCAGCCGCAGCCGGTGGCGTCGCCTTCGCGCGCCCATTCCTACGCCCAGGAACGCGCCCAGGTGCAGCTTGCGCCGCTGGCAGCACCGCGCCAGCATGCGCTGGTATCGGACGGCGTGCGGCGCGCCATGGTGCAGCGGGTGGCAAAGCAGGGCGTCAGCGACCCGGTGGTGCTGGGCGCGCTCGACACCGTGCCGCGCCATATGTTCATGGACGAAGGGCTGGCGCCGCAGGCCTATATCGATGCCTCGCTGCCGATCGGCCACCACCAGACCATTTCCCAGCCTTATATCGTGGCGCGCATGATCGAGGTGATGCGCGCCGGGCAGGACCTGCACCGCGTGCTGGAAATCGGCACCGGCTGCGGCTACCAGGCGGCAGTGCTGGCCTGCGTGGCGAAAGAGGTGTATTCGATCGAGCGCATCAAGCCCCTGCACGAACTGGCGAAGGCCAATTTGCGGCCGATGCGGGTGCCAAACCTGCGTTTGCACTACGGAGATGGTATGCTAGGCTTGCCGCAGGCGGCGCCTTTCGATGGCATCATCCTTGCCGCCGCGGGCCTGGAAGTGCCGCAGGCCTTGCTGGATCAACTGAATATCGGCGGCCGCCTGGTCGCCCCGGTCGGGGCTCGCACCCAGCATCTCGAACTGGTAACCCGTGTCAGCAAGAACGAATGGGTGCGCCAGACGCTGGAAGACTGCCATTTTGTGCCGCTGCGCCCTGGCACCGTTTAACACACAGATCAATAGAATGACGAAGAACTATTCCCTTTTCCTGATGGCGGCCTCGCTGGCCGTGCTGACCGCATGTACGACCGTGCCGACCCAGGCGCCGGTCGAGGACCGCTCGGCTCCCCAACCCACGACTCCGGCGAAAACGGTAGTGGAGGAGCCGAAAGACAAGGAAGGCTATTACACCGTCCACAAGGGCGACACCCTGATCCGCATCGCTTTTGACCGCGGCCTGAACTACCGCGACCTGGCGGCCTGGAACAACCTGGCCAATCCGGACGACATCAAGGTCGACCAGGTGCTGCGCCTGACGCAGCCTGAAGGCGTGCAGGTCGCCGCCGTGCCGACCCCGCCGGCGATCGAGAAAACCCCGCCGCCGCCGCGCAAGTCGACGCCGAAGGGGGAAAAGCGCCCGTATTCGGATTCCGCCGTGGCCGATTTGCAGAAATCCGACGAACGTGCCGACAAGCCTACCCTGGTGGCCAGCCTGGCCCCGGCGCCGGCCGTGCCGCCGGCAGCGGCAGTCAGCGCCGAAGACCGCGACCTGTCGTGGACCTGGCCTTCCGATGGCCGCGTGGTGGCCCAGTTCGACGAGGGCAAGAACAAAGGCATCGACATCGCCGGGCGCGCCGGGCAACAAGTGTTGGCTGCGGAACGAGGAAAAGTGATGTATGCCGGTAGCGGCATCCGCGGATATGGTAATCTCGTCATTGTGAAGCACAGTAACAGCCTGTTGTCGGCCTATGCCCATAACCGCTCCATCCTGGTCAAGGAGGGGCAGGAAGTGCGCAGGGGGCAGGCAATTGCTGAAATGGGGGACTCCGATACCGACACGGTCAAGCTGCACTTTGAGATAAGGCAGCAGGGCAAGCCGGTGGATCCATCGAAATTCCTGCCTAACCGCTAGATAAGTACCCATGACACGCTCGCCGAATGACCAACTGGAAGACGACTCGATTCCTGAGGAATTCCCGGACGAGCCGATCGATGAAGTAGCCATCGATTCCATGGAACCGGACGGCGAGGTTGCGGTTGAAGGCGCCAGCGCCGTCCTCGAAACTGTCGACGAACTGAAAAAGGTGCTGGCGGCGGAGCTCTCCACCGACACTACCCAGCACTACCTGAACCAGATTGGCACCCGTCCCTTGCTGACGGCGCAGCAGGAAGTGCATTTCGCGACCCTGGCCAAGCAGGGCGATTTTTCCGCCCGCCAGACCATGATCGAGCACAACCTGCGGCTGGTGGTGTCGATCGCCAAGCACTACATCAACCGCGGCGTGGTCCTGCTCGACATGATCGAGGAGGGCAATATCGGCCTGATGCGCGCCATCGACAAGTTCGAGCCGGAGCGCGGCTTCCGCTTCTCTACCTATGCCACCTGGTGGATCCGCCAGAGCATCGAGCGCGCCATCATGAACCAGGCGCGCACGGTGCGCCTGCCGGTGCACATGGTGCGTGAACTGAACCAGATCCTGCGCGGGAAGTACCACCTGGAGGCGCAGCACCACAACGGCAAGGATGCCACGGCCGAGGATATCGCCGACCTGGTGGGGCGGCCGGTGGAAGAGGTGCAGGATATCCTGGCCCTGTCCGAACATGCCACCTCGCTCGATGCGCCGCTGGATAACGATCCCCAGTCGTCGCTGATGGACATGCTGCCGGGCGATTCCGAGGATTCGCCGGACGCACGCGCCGAGCACCACGAGATGACGGTGCTGGTGCGCGACTGGCTGACCAAGTTGCCGGACAAGCAGCGTATCGTCATCATGCGGCGGTTCGGGCTGGATAACGACGATCCGGCCACGCTGGAAACACTGGCCGAGGAAATGGGCGTGACGCGCGAGCGGGTGCGCCAGATCCAGCAGGAAGCGCTGGTCAAGCTGAAGCGGGCCATGGCGGCGCGCGGCGTGGTTCGCGATTCGCTTCTCTGAAACCGGAAGTGCGGTGTCAGACCCCGCGGGTCTGACACCGGGTTACCGGTTTTTGCTATCATAGCGGGCTTTGGGCGCGCAACGCGCCGGCTGCAACCTTAATCGCTATGCAAGACACAATCGTCGAAATCAAATCCCTGGACATGGATGCCCGTGGCGTTGGCCACATCGAGAACGAAGACGGCTCGCCGGGCAAGGTCGTCTTCATCGAAGGCGCGCTGCCGGGCGAGAAAGTCAGCTTCGAGCTGCTGCGCAAGAAGAAGAACTGGGAGCAGGGCCGCATGACCGCGCTGCACAAGGAATCGTCGATGCGCGTCAAGCCGAAGTGCGAGCACTTCGAGATTTGCGGCGGCTGCTCCATGCAGCACCTGGAAGCTTCGGCCCAGGTGGCGATCAAGCAGCGCGTGCTGGAAGACAACCTGTGGCACCTGTCCAAGGTCAAGTCCGACACCATGATGCGCCCGATGTACGGCCCAACCTGGGGCTACCGCTATCGCGCGCGCCTGTCCTCGCGCTATGTGGCCAAGAAGGGCACGGTGCTGGTCGGCTTCCACGAGAAAAAGTCGGTATTCGTGGCCGACATCCAGAGCTGCCAGATCCTGCCGAAGCACGTGTCGGACATGATGATGCCGCTGCGCGCCCTGATCCACTCGCTGACCATCTTCGACAAGGTGCCGCAGATCGAACTGGCCGTGGGCGAAGACAATACCGTGCTGGTGATGCGCAATATGGTGCCGCTGGGCGAGGGGGACGAAGACAAGCTGAAGGCCTTCGCCGACGAATACAAGATCCAGTGGTGGCTGCAGCCTAAAGGCCCGGACACGGCATACCCGTTCTACCCGGCCGGCAAGGAACTGTATTACACGCTGCCGGAATTCGGCATCAAGATGCCGTTCAAGCCGACCGATTTCACCCAGGTGAACCACCACATCAACCGCGTGCTGGTGCACAAGGCGCTGCGCCTGCTGGACGTGCAAAAGGACGAGCGCGTGGCCGACCTGTTCTGCGGCCTGGGCAACTTCACGCTGCCGCTGGCGACCCAGGCGCGCGAAGTCGTGGGTATTGAAGGTTCGACCGCGCTGACCGAGCGCGCGCTGTCCAATGCCAAGGTGAACGGCGTTGACGGCCACACCACTTTCCAGTGCCGTAACCTGTTCGAGATCACCAAGGATGACCTGATCGCCCTCGGCAAGTTCGACCGCATGCTGATCGACCCGCCGCGCGACGGCGCCATGGCCTTGTCGCTGGCGCTGGCTGAACTGAAGGAAAGCAACCCGGACATGCTGCCAAAGCGTATCGTCTACGTCTCCTGCTCGCCATCGACCCTGGCGCGCGATGCCGGCGTGCTGGTGCACCGTGCCGGCTACCGCATGTCGCAGGCGGGCGTGATGAACATGTTCCCGCACACCTCCCACGTGGAATCGATGGCGGTGTTCGACCTCGTGTAACGTTCAGGCCAGGCGGGACAGGATGGTCGCCATGCCGCTGGCCAGGCCGACCATCCCGAGCAGGATGGCGACCAGGAGTCCGATGATCCAGCGCTGCCCTTGCTCCAGCGCGACAATGCGTGCGGTCAGTCGCTGCTCCAGTTCCGCCAGGCGCGCATCCACATAGGCACGCATGCGCGTTTCCGACTCGGCGACAGCACTGGCGATCTCAGCCCGCAGCTCTATCGCGAACTTGTCCAGGCGTTCATTCAGAAGCTTGATTTCGCAGGCGAGGTCAGGCACTCTCTGCTCCAGTTTGCGAATACGTTCTTCGTGATCGGGGGAATCCGCTTCCATGATAGGCTCCCACGGGTGGCAGTGCGATAAGTGTTTGCCAATCGTGTAGCGTACGGATTGAGGTGGCGCAAAGGTGTGCGCCAAACGAAAAAAAGCCGGCGGATGCCGGCTTTTTCATTGGGCAGCTTGTCGCTTATTCGCGGTCGCCAGCCAGGCCCAGCAGGTTCAGCAGGCTGGTGAAGATGTTGTACACGTCCAGGTACAGGGCCAGGGTGGCGGACACGTAGTTGGTCTCGCCGCCGTTGACGATGCGCTGCACGTCGAACAGGATGTAAGCCGAGAACACGGCAATCACCAGCACCGAGATCACGATCGACAGCGCGCTCATGCCCAGGAAGATGTTGGCAATCGACGCCAGCAGCAGCACGATCACGCCGGCGAACAGCCACTTGCCCATCATCGAGAAGTCGCGCTTGGTCACGGTGGCGTAGCTGGCCAGCGCGGCGAAGATGGACGCCGTGCCGCCGAACGCGGTCATGATCAGGGTTGGGCCGTTGGCATAACCCAGGGTGCGGCTGAGCAGCGGCGTCAGCATCAGGCCCATGAAGAAGGTGAAGCCCAGCAGCAGGGCAACGCCCACGCCGGTGTCCTTGTTCTTCTCAATAGCCCAGAAGAAGCCGAATGCGACCGCCATGAACAGGATCGCGCCCATGAAGCCGCGCGGGAATGGCATGCCGAATGTCACGCCGACCACAGCGCCGAGGACGGTTGGGATCATCGACAGTGCCAGCAACCAATAGGTGTTGCGCAGCACGCGGTTGCGGATCAGTGCGTTGTCGGTGGCGACTGCGCTACCGAAATGATGTACGTTTTGCATATTTAAATGCCTCCTTTACCAAAAAGCATAGCATGCCGCTGACCGAATGGGGACTTTCTGGCTTAGGAAATACTTAAAAACGCTTAAGGGAAGCCCTTATAAGCCGCCCCGGAGTGTTTCCTTGGGCATAGAGGGTGAACTATGTTAAAATCTAGGGTTGATCGAGAATCTAATTTCTTCTTTTAAACCTTTCTTTTTATTGGAGTTTTTCATAATGGCAATCGAACGCACCCTGTCGATCATCAAACCTGACGCAGTAGCAAAGAACGTGATCGGCCAGATCTACAGCCGTTTCGAAGGCGCAGGCCTGAAAGTGATCGCTGCCCGCATGACCCAGCTGTCCCGCGCTGAAGCCGAAGGCTTCTACGCCGTGCACCGCGAGCGTCCTTTCTTCAAGGACCTGGTTGACTTCATGGTTTCCGGTCCTGTGATGATCCAGGTCCTGGAAGGCGAAGGCGCAATCCTGAAGAACCGCGACCTGATGGGCGCTACCGATCCGAAGAAGGCAGAAAAAGGCACCATCCGTGCTGATTTCGCTGACTCCATCGACGCCAACGCTGTTCACGGCTCCGACGCCGCTGAGACCGCTGCCGTTGAAATCGCCTACTTCTTCCCAGCACTGAACGTCTACTCCCGTTAATTTTTAGCGGTTGTAATGTAGTACAGTAGTATTGCGCCTTGCCCCGGGTCTTCGGTCCGGGGCAAAGCCGTTTTTGAAATTGAGTAAAAAAGCATGGAAACATCCCTCACCAACCTGCTGGATTTTGATCCGGAGCAACTAGTCGCCTACTGCGCGGAGCTGGGGGAGAAGCCTTTCCGTGCCAAACAGCTGCAGCGCTGGATCCACCAGTTCGGTGCAGCCGACTTTGACAGCATGACCGACCTCGCCAAGTCCTTGCGCGAGAAGCTGAAGACGCGCGCCCACATCGTGGCGCCGGCCGTCATCAGCGACCATACTTCCGCCGACGGCACCCGCAAATGGCTGGTGGACGTGGGCAATGGCAATGCCGTGGAAACCGTGTTCATCCCGGAAGAAAACCGCGGCACGCTGTGCATCTCGACCCAGGCCGGTTGCGCCGTGAATTGCCGTTTCTGCTCGACCGGCAAGCAGGGCTTCAACCGCAACCTGACCGTGGGCGAAATCATCGGCCAGCTGTGGATGGCTGAATTCGCACTGCGCAAAACCAAAGGCATCGAGCCCGGCCCGAAAGGCGAGCGCCAGATCACCAACGTGGTGATGATGGGCATGGGCGAGCCGCTCTTGAATTACGGACCGACCGCCACCGCGCTCAAGCTGATGCTGGACGATAACGCCTACGGCCTGTCGCGCCGCCGCGTGACCCTGTCCACCTCGGGCGTGGTGCCGATGATCGACAAGCTGTCGCAGGACGTGCCGGTGGCGCTGGCAGTATCGCTGCACGCCTCCAACGACAAGCTGCGCGACGAGCTGGTCCCGCTGAACAAGAAGTACCCGCTGAAAGAACTGCTGGCGGCGTGCAAGCGCTACCTGGAGTTCGCCCCGCGCGACTTCATCACATTCGAGTACTGCATGCTCGATAACTACAACGACTCGGACGAACACGCGCGCGAACTGATCGCGCTGGTGAACGATCCGGTGGTTGGCGTCAACTGCAAGTTCAACCTTATTCCTTTCAACCCCTTCCCGGAATCGGGCCTGCTGCGCTCCAAGAACCCGCGCATCAAGGCTTTCGCTGAAATTCTGATGAATGCGGGCATCGTAACCACCATCCGTAAGACCCGCGGCGATGATATCGACGCAGCTTGCGGCCAGTTGGCGGGCGAAGTGAAAGACCGCACCCGCGTGGCTGAACGGATGGAAAAGATGACCGAATACCAGAAGAAGTACGGCGCCGATTTCGGCAAGATTGTGGAGATTCGTTCCTGATGACCGATTTCGCTCAGCGCCGCTTCAAGTGCCTGGCCGCGGTCGTGCTGGCCGGCGTATTAGCGGGCTGCGCGACTTCGGGGCACAACCCCAGTGGCAAAGAAGATCTGAAGACCCTTTCCGACCAGACTTCCGCGCAGAAGCGCGCCGAGATCCGCCTGCAGCTTGCGATCGGCTACTTCGAGCAGGGCAATTACCCGATTGCGCTCGATGAGGTGAAAAAAGCGATCGCCGCCGATCCGCAAAACGCCAATGGCTACAGCCTGCGCGCCATCATCTACATGCGCATGGGTGAAAAGGACCTGGCGAACGACAACTTCATGCAGGCACTGAAGCTGGCGCCGAACGATCCGGACCTGAACAATAATTACGGCTCCTTCCTGTGCCAGAACGACCGCATCAAGGAATCGTTCAAGCACTTCGATACGGCGCTTGCCAGCCGCAATTACCGCTCGCCGGCCGGCGCCATGAACAATGCCGGCAACTGCGCGCTGAAGATGAAGGACATCGACCTGGCGGAAAAATATCTGCTGGATGCACTGAAGCTCGCGCCGGAAGTGCCGGAAACGAATATCGGCCTGGCCAAGGTGTACTATGCGCGGCGCGACTATCCGCGCGCCAGCTTCTTTATCACGCAATTGCACAAGGTAGCGAAGCTGGATGCCCTGCCGGCCGACGTACTGTGGCTGGCGGTCAAGGTGCAGCACAAGATGGGCGACCAGGGCCTGGAGCAGGGCTTTGCGACCCAATTGCGGCGTCACCATGCCCAGTCGCCGGAGTATGCAGCGTATCAACGTGGGGCGTTTGATGAGTGAGAACGGGGAACCAATGGATTCTGAGCAGGACAAGCCGGCCAGCCAGCAGCATGCTTCCACGCCCGGGGCAGCACTGGCAGCGGCACGCGAGGCCATGGGCCTGTCGGTCGAGCAGGTGGCCGACCAGTTGAAGCTGGCGCCGCGCCAGGTGGTGGCGATCGAGCAGGGGGATTTCGATGCCTTGCCGAACCGTGCGGTGACGCGCGGTTTCATCCGCGCCTATGCGAAGGCAATGCGGCTCGATCCGGCGCCGCTGGTGGCGATGGTGGAAGTGGAGGGGGCAGCAGGACATGCCGATGCGACCGTGCGCCCGACCAGGGTGACGGCTTCGTTCCAGGAGTCGCGCTTTCCTTCGCTGAACGAACGCAATAGCGGCAAGCCGCTGGGCGCGATTGTGGCCGGCGTTGGCGTGCTGGCCTTGCTTGGCCTGGCCGCAGCCTGGCAGATGGGCATCCTGTCGCCGCTGACGCTGGCGACCCGCGGCGGCCTGACTTCGCCGGCGGCGCCGGCCGAAGCGCCAGTGCCTGTGGTGGTGACCCAGCCGGGCGCGCAGCCTGCGGACGCGCCGATGCAGACGCAGAACGTGCCGCTGATTTCGGTACCGCCGCAACCAGGCAGCAATACAGCGCCGGATGCGGTGGCTGGCGTTGGCGTCCCAGGCGCCGCCGGCGGCGTGCCAGCGCAGGCAGGCGGCGTTGCGCCTGGCACTGTGCCGGCAGCGGCTCCCGGCATGACCACTACGACCGGCGGCGTAGCTGCGCCGGCAACCGCGCCTGGCGCTGCGGCAGGCAACGCGGCCGGTGCGCCTGCTGCAGGGGGAGCGCCCGTCAACCGCGCAGCGCCGACTGTAGGTGGCGCGCCAGCAGTTGGCACCGCACCCGCTTCGCCGGGCCTGATTCCTGTCAAGCCGCCGGCGGCCGCTCCATCTATGGCGCCAGCACCTGCACAGGGTGCCGCGCCGGCTGCGACCGCGCCGGCCGTACCTGCGGCTGTAGCCGGTGCAGCTCCGGCGGTTGGCGCCGCGGGCGGCAAGCTGGTGCTGACAGTGAAGGAAGATTCTTGGGTCGAGATTCGCCGTGCCGGCCAGCCGAACGTGACCCGCGGCACCGTGAAGGCAGGCAGTACCCAGACCTTCAACGTGCGCGCGGATGACGTGCTGATCGTCGGCAAGCCAAGCGCCGTCAGCGCCAACCTGGCGGGCGGCAAGCTGGAACTGACGCAAGGTCCGGGCAAGTCGTACGCCCTCGTGAACATCAAGTAATAAGAGTAGCCAAGCATGTCTTCTTCGAACAACCCGATCCCATCCGGACCACTGGCACGCCGTGCCAGCCGCCGCGTGCTGGTGCAGCATGGCGAGCGCAAGATCTGGGTCGGTGGCGACGCGCCGGTGGTGGTGCAGTCGATGACCAATACCGACACCGCCGATGCGGTGGCGACGGCGATCCAGATCAAGGAACTGGCGCGCGCCGGTTCCGAACTGGTGCGCCTGACGGTGGACCGCCCGGAGTCGGCGGCCGCCGTGCCTTATATCCGCGACCAGCTGGACAAGATGGGCATCGACGTGCCGCTGGTGGGCGACTTCCACTACAACGGCCACACCCTGCTGACCGAGTACCCGGATTGCGCCGCCGCGCTGTCGAAGTACCGCATCAACCCGGGCAATGTGGGCAAGGGCGCCAAGCGCGACACGCAGTTCGCGCAAATGATCGAAGTGGCGGCCAGGTACGACAAGCCGGTGCGCATCGGCGTCAACTGGGGCTCGCTGGACCAGGCGCTGCTGGCGCGCATCATGGATGAGAACGCGGCACGCGAAAATCCATGGACGGCGCAAGCCGTGATGTATGAAGCGCTGATCACCTCGGCGATTGAAAACGCGGTGCGCGCTGAAGAACTGGGCCTGGCCCGCGACAAGATCATCCTGTCGTGCAAAGTGTCCGGCGTGCAGGACCTGATTGCGGTCTATCGCGAACTGGGCAAGCGCTGCGACTACCCGCTGCACCTGGGCCTGACCGAAGCGGGCATGGGCAGCAAGGGCATCGTGGCGTCGACCGCTGCGCTGTCGGTGCTGCTGCAGGAAGGCATCGGCGACACCATCCGCATTTCGCTGACCCCGGAACCGGGCGGCGACCGCACCAAGGAAGTGGTGGTGGGCCAGGAGATCCTGCAGACGATGGGCCTGCGCAAATTCACCCCGATGGTAATTGCCTGCCCGGGCTGCGGCCGCACCACGTCCACCGTGTTCCAGGAACTGGCGGACGATATCCAGAGCTACCTGCGCGAGCAGATGCCGGAATGGAAAAAAACCTTCCCAGGCGTGGAGGCGATGAATGTTGCCGTGATGGGCTGCATCGTCAACGGCCCGGGCGAATCGAAGCATGCGAACATCGGCATCAGCCTGCCGGGCACTGGCGAATCGCCGGCCGCTCCGGTCTTCGTCGACGGCCAGAAAGTAGCGACCCTGCGCGGCGACAATATCGTCGAAGAATTCCAGGCCATCGTGCTCGACTACGTACAGAAAAACTATAGCAAAGCAGCTTAAAGAACATGTCCAACAAAGCAGACAAAATCGCAGCCATCAAGGGGATGAACGATCTCCTGCCGGCTGACGCCCACCTGTGGGAAATCTTCGAGAACACCGCGCAGTCCGTGGTGCAGAGCTACGGCTTCCAGCAGATCCGCACCCCGATCGTGGAAGAGACGCGCCTGTTCTCGCGCGCCATCGGCGCCGTGACCGACATCGTCGAGAAGGAAATGTATTCCTTCGAAGACTCCATGAACGGCGACAAGCTGACCCTGCGCCCGGAAGGCACCGCAGGCGTGGTGCGCGCCGTGCTGGAACATAACCTGGTGTACGAAGGCCCGAAACGCCTGTGGTACAAGGGCCCGATGTTCCGCCACGAGAAGCCGCAGCGCGGCCGCTATCGCCAGTTCCACCAGTTCGGCGCGGAAGCCGTGGGCTTCACCGGCCCGGACGTGGACGCCGAAATGATCGTGATGTGCCGCCGCCTGTGGGATGACCTGGGCCTGGAAAACATCCGCCTCGAAATCAACTCCATCGGCGACGCCGAGGAGCGCGCACGCCACCGCGTCGACCTGATCGCCTACCTGGAGCAGCACGAAGAGCACCTGGATGCCGACGCCAAGCGCCGCCTGCACAGCAACCCGCTGCGCATCCTGGACACCAAGAACCCGGCCCTGCAAGGCATCGTCAACAGCGCACCGAAGCTGCTGGACTACCTGGGCGAGGAATCGCTGGCCCACTTCGAAGGCGTGAAGAAGATCCTGGACGCCAATGCGATCCAGTACACCGTCAACACCCGCCTGGTGCGTGGCATCGATTACTACAACCGCACCGTGTTCGAATGGGTCACCGACGAACTGGGCGCGCAGGGCACCGTCTGCGCCGGCGGCCGTTATGACCCGCTGATCGAAATGTTCGGCGGCAAGCCAACCCCGGCGGTCGGCTTCGCGATGGGCATCGAACGCCTGATCGAACTGATGAAAGGCGCCGGCGACACCGCCGCGCCGCGCCAGTGCGACGTCTACCTGGTGCACCAGGGCGACGCGGCGCGCATGCAAGCCTTCATCATCGGCGAGCGCCTGCGCGACGCCGGCCTGGACGTGATCCTGCATTGCGGCGGGCTGAATGGCGCCGGCAGCTTCAAGTCGCAGATGAAAAAAGCCGATGGCTCCGGCGCAACCTTCGCCGTCATCATCGGCGAAGACGAAGTGGCCAACAACACTGCCGTCGTCAAGGCAATGCGCGCTGAAGAAGGCGAGGGCCAGCAGCAGACCGTCGCGTTTGAAGGCGTTGTCGATTACGTCGTGGACCAGATCACATGCGGAGACGATTGTGACCACGACCATCACCACCACCATTAATCTTTCAAAGAAACAGGCAGACTGAAACATGGCATACGATCTCGAAGAACAAGAACAGCTTGCTACCCTCAAAGCGTGGTGGGCAAAGTACGGCAACCTGACCACCTGGGTGGTGATCGCGGGCCTGGCCGCCTATTCGGGCTGGAACGGCTGGAACTACTACCAGCGCAACCAGGCAGCGCAAGCCTCCGTGCTGTTCGATGAGCTGCAAACCGCCGTCAACGCCAAGGACAATGCCAAGGTGGCGCGCGTAGCCGGCGACATCGAGTCCAAGTTCGGCCGCACGGCATACGCCTCGCTGGGCGCGCTGAGCGCCGCCAAGTCGTTCTTCGACGCCAATGACCTGAAGTCCGCCAAGGCCCAGCTGGAGTGGGTGGTTGCGAACGGCAACGACGAGCACAAGAACATTGCTTCGATCCGCCTGGCCGGCGTGCTGCTGGACGAGAAAGCCTACGACGCTGCGCTGAAGGCGCTGGCCGTGGCTGCACTGCCGCAGTTCAAGTCCTCGGTGGAAGACCGCAAGGGCGACATCCTGGCGGCACAGAACAAGCTGGAAGAAGCCCGTACCGCCTACAAGGCCGCACTGGAAGCCGCCGACAAGAACAATCCCGGCCGCCAGCTGATCCAGCTCAAGCTCGAATCCATCGGCGGCAGCGTGCCGGAAGTGAAGGCGTAAACACATGCGCGCGACTCGTACCGTAATTGCACTGGGCGTCCTGGTGCTGGTTGCCGGCTGCGGCAGCCTGAATCCGTTCAAGAAAGAAGACAAGTTCGCACCGGCCAAGCTGGAAGAGCTGAAGGGCGGCGTGCCGGCCCGCATGGTCTGGAAGCACAGCACCGGCAAGGCAGGCACCAATGTCTTCACGCCGGCACTGGCCGACAACAGCGTGTTCGTGGCCGATGCCGACGGCGTGATCGAACGCCTGGATGCCGCCACCGGCAAGGTGCAATGGCGCAGCAAGGCCGGCACCGACCTGACTGCCGGCGTCGGCGTCAGCCCGGACGGCAAGCTGCTGGCCGTGGGCGCAGTCAAGGGCCAGCTGATGGCCTTCGACGGCAGCGGCAAGGCATTGTGGAAGATCCAGGCTTCGAGCGAGATCCTGTCCGCTCCGGCTGTCGGCAACGACGTCGTGATCGTGCGCACCGTGGACAACAAGGTTACCGCTTATGACGCAGCGGACGGCAAGAAGCGCTGGTTCATCCAGCGCGTGACCCCGCCGCTGACCCTGCGCAATATGCCAGGCCTGGTCATCGCCAACACCAACGTGTACGCCGCGCAGCCTGCGGGCCGCATCCTGGCCCTGGCGCTGTCGAACGGCGTGCCGCGCTTTGAAGTGCCGCTGTCCGAGCCGCGCGGCGCGACCGAACTGGAACGCGTGTCCGACATCAGCGGTACTCCGACCGTGTTCGAGAACGACCTGTGCGCGGTGAGCTACCAGGGCAAGGTAGGCTGCCTGGACCTGAACACCGGCGCCGCCCGCTGGACCAAGCCGGCATCGTCGGACGTTGGCGTGGGCGTGGACCAGCGCTTCGTGTTTGTCTCGGACGAGAAGGGCGCCGTGCAAGCCTTTGCCCGCGAAGGCGGCGCATCGGCGTGGAAGAACGAGAAGCTGGCTTACCGCCGCTTGTCGGCTCCGGTTTCTTATGGCCGCTTCGTGGCCGTAGGCGACCTCGAAGGTTATGTGCACTTCCTGTCGCGGGAAGACGGCACGATGTTAGGTCGGATCAGCACCGACGGCAGCGCCATCAAGTCGGCGCCGCTGTTGTCCGGTCCGAATGTGATTTTCCAAACCCAGAATGGGACTGTGGCCGCTATCGCGGTCGAATAAAAATAATATGAAGCCGGTAATTGCACTTGTTGGTCGCCCGAACGTCGGGAAATCGACCTTATTCAATCGACTGACCCGCTCGCGCGATGCGCTGGTGGCGGACCTCCCTGGCCTGACGCGCGATCGTCACTACGGCGAGGGCCGCGTGGGCAATCGCCCATTCCTGGTCATCGATACCGGCGGTTTCGAGCCGGTCGCCAAGGAAGGCATCATGTTCCAGATGGCCCTGCAGACCAAGCAGGCCGTGGCGGAAGCCGACGTGGTGGTGTTCCTGGTCGATGGCCGCCAAGGCATGACCCCGCACGACAAGACGATTACCGATTTCCTGCGCAAATCCGGCCGTCCGGTGCTGCTCGTGGTGAACAAGGCCGAAGGCATGCGCTATACCGCTGCCGTATCGGACTTCTACGAGCTGGGCCTGGGCGATCCGTATGCGATTTCCGGCGCCCATGGCGACGGCGTGCACGACCTGGTAGCCGAAGCGCTGGACAAGGCATTTGCCTCGCGTCCGGCCGACGAGGAAGAGCTGCTGCCGCAGGAGCGCGGCGTGAAGATCGCCCTGGTGGGCCGTCCGAACGTGGGCAAGTCGACCCTGATCAACACCCTGGTGGGCGAGGAGCGCGTGATCGCCTTCGACATGCCGGGCACCACCCGCGACTCGATCGAGATCCCGTTTGAGCGCGACGGCAAGCAGTACACCCTGATCGATACGGCCGGTATCCGCCGCCGCGGCAAGGTGTTCGAGGCGATCGAGAAATTCTCGGTGGTGAAGACGCTGCAGTCGATCTCGGAAGCCAATGTGGTGATCCTGATGCTCGACGCGCAGCAGGATATCTCCGAGCAGGACGCCCACATTGCGGGCTTCATCCTGGAATCGGGCCGCGCCCTGGTGGTGGCGGTCAACAAGTGGGACGGCCTGCAGTCGGACGACCGCGACCAGGTGAAGATGGACATGGACCGCAAGCTGGACTTCCTGTCGTTCGCCAATACTCACTTCATTTCGGCGCTGCGCGGCACCGGCATCGGCCCGCTGATGAAATCCGTGAACGGCGCGTATGCCGCCGCCACGGCCGACCTGCCGACGCCTAAGCTGACCCGCGCCTTGCAGGAAGCGATCGAGAAGCAGGAGCCCAAGCGCAAGGCCGGCGTGCGTCCGAAAATGCGCTACGCGCACCAGGGCGGCCAGAACCCGCCGATCATCGTCATCCACGGCAATTCGCTGGATGCGGTGTCCGAGCCGTATAAACGCTATCTGGAGAAGCATTTCCGCGATAGTTTCAAGCTGGTCGGCACCCCGCTGCGCATTGAATTGCGCAACGGCAAGAACCCTTTCGACAAGCGCGAAGGCAAATAAACCTGGAAAAAGGGGACGTAACCATTTAAAAAAGGGTTACGTCCCCTTTTTCGGGGGCGTGAATAAGCTAAGCTTAAGCTTTATCACGCTGCAAGATTTAAAAAAACAAGGTACAGTGTCTTTGGAGCAGCATCCCCAGCACTTGAAATATAGGCACAGCGTCTCCAATTCGTACACAACAACATAAAACGGAGCTGTTATGAGCAATAAAGGGCAATTGTTACAAGACCCATTCCTGAACGCGCTGCGCAAAGAGCACGTTCCAGTCTCGATCTACCTGGTCAACGGCATCAAGCTGCAAGGCCATATCGAGTCTTTCGACCAATACGTGGTCCTGCTGCGTAACACCGTAACCCAGATGGTTTACAAGCACGCCATTTCCACCGTGGTGCCTGCCCGCGCCGTCAACCTGAACATGGATAACTCCTCCGAGGCAGCGGAGTAAGCCACTTCGTATGCGTGCAGCTTTAGTCGGGGTAGATTTCGGTCAGGGCGACTTTGCTGCCAGTATCGAGGAGTTGATGCTGCTGGCCCGTTCCGCGGGCGCAGAGCCGGTCACCACCATCACCGGTAAGCGGTCGTCGCCGGATGCCGCCTATTTCGTCGGCAGCGGCAAGGCCGACGAAATCGGTCATGCAGTGCAGGACCACAAGCTCGAAATCGTCATCTTCAACCATGCGCTGTCTCCAGCCCAGCAGCGCAACCTGGAAAAACGCCTCCAAGTCAGGGTGCTCGACCGCACCAGCCTGATCCTCGATATCTTTGCCCAGCGTGCGCAAAGCCACGAGGGCAAGGTGCAGGTCGAACTGGCCCAGTTGCAGCACCTGGCCACGCGCCTGGTACGCGGCTGGACTCACCTTGAACGCCAGAAGGGCGGTATCGGCCTGCGCGGTCCCGGTGAAACCCAGCTCGAAACCGACCGCCGGCTGCTCGGCGAGCGCGTCAAGATGCTGCGCGCCAAACTGGCCAAGCTGCGCAAGCAGCACGAGACCCAGCGCCGCGCGCGCGGCCGCAGCCATACTTTCTCCGTGTCCCTGGTCGGCTACACCAATGCCGGCAAATCGACCCTGTTCAATACGCTGACCAAGGCCGGCGTCTACGTGGCGGACCAGTTGTTCGCAACGCTGGACACCACCTCGCGCCGCGTCTACATGGGCGAGGAAATCGGCAACGTGGTGTTGTCGGACACGGTCGGCTTCGTGCGCGAATTGCCGCACCAGTTGGTGGCCGCTTTCCGCGCCACCCTGGAAGAAACGATTCACGCCGACCTGCTGTTGCACGTGGTGGATGGCGCGTCGCCGAGCCGCATGGAGCAGATCGAGCAGGTCAACCTGGTGCTGCGCGAAATCGGCGCCGACCATATCCCGCAGATCCTGGTGTGGAACAAGATCGATGCGGCGGGCCTGGAGCCGGCGGTAGAACGTAATGAGTATGATAAGATTTCCCGCGTATTCATCAGCGCACGCACGGGCGAAGGCCTGAACCTGCTGCGCGATGCAATCTGTGAGGCAGCACGGGATGAGCAGGAGGCGCTCGCCAACCCCAAAGAAGAGGTGGCGCCGGACAGTATTCTCACCTTTACCCAAGTAGGATCTCACTAAAAGAAAAATATGCCTTTTTCCTCTCTCAAGAAAAGACTCGGCAACTATATTGCCCAGGAAGGCAAAAAGCCCGGCGAAGGACCGCCGGACCTCGATCAGCTCTGGCGCGACTTTAACCAGCGCCTGAATGGCCTGTTTGGCGGCGGCAAGAACCGCGGCAGCAATTCGGGCGGCGGCGGCAATGGCGGCGGCGACATGAAGGGCGCCGGCTTCACCTTTGGCGCGGTCGCTTCGGTGGCAGCGCTGGTATGGCTCGCTTCCGGCGCGTTCATCGTGCAGGAAGGCCAGACCGGCGTGGTCACCACGTTCGGCAAATTCAGCCACACCACGCCGGCCGGTTTCAACTGGCGCTGGCCATACCCGTTCCAGGGCAATGAAATCGTCAACGTGTCGCAGGTGCGCACGGTGGAGGTGGGCTACCGCGGCAGTGCGAAGTCGAAGATGGCTTCCGAGGCGCTGATGCTGACCGAAGACGAAAACATCATCGACATCCAGTTCGCCGTGCAGTACAAGCTGAGCGACCCGGTGAAGTGGCTGTACGCCAACCGCGACGCGGAAGACACCGTGCGCCAGGTGGCGGAAACGGCGATCCGCGAAATCGTAGGCCGCAGCAAGATGGACTTCGTGCTGTATGAAGGCCGCGAGAAGGTCGCCACCGATACCCAGCAACTGATGCAGGCCATCCTGGACCGTTACAACTCGGGCGCGCAAGTGACCAATGTGACGATGCAGGGCGTGCAGCCGCCGGAGCAGGTGCAGGCAGCGTTCGACGACGCCGTGAAAGCGGGCCAGGACCGCGAGCGCCAGAAGAATGAAGGCCAGGCTTACGCCAACGACATCGTGCCGAAAGCGCGCGGTGCGGCATTCCGCCTGATCCAGGAAGCCGAGGCGTATCGCGCCATGACGGTGCAGAACGCAACCGGTAATGCCGACCGCTTCAAGTCCGTGCTGGCCGAGTACCAGAAGGCGCCGGCCGTGACCCGCGACCGCATGTACCTGGACACCATGCAGCAGATCTTCTCCAACACCAGCAAGGTGATGGTCGATTCCAAGGCTGGCAGCAACCTGCTGTACCTGCCGCTGGACAAGCTGATCGCCCAGGTGGCTGCCACCGAGGGACGCGCCGCCAGCGTGACCCCGCCGCCGCCAGCGGCCGTGCTGTTGCCGCCGGAGCCGACTACCGACCCGAACCGCCGTGATGGCCGTTCGCGTGAATCGTCCCGTGACCGGGAGGGCCGTTAATGAATCGCTTTGCAACTATCCTGATTACGGGCTTTATCGCCCTGATGCTGCTGTCGTCCACCGTGTTCGTGGTGGACCAGCGCAAGTACGCCATCGTGTTCGCGCTGGGTGAAGTGAAGCAGGTGATTTCCGAGCCGGGCCTGCACTTCAAGCTGCCGCCGCCGTTCCAGAACGTGGTGTACCTCGACAAACGGATCCAGACCCTGGACCCGAAAGAGGCTGACCGCTTCATCACCGCCGAAAAGATGAACATCCTGGTGGATGCCTTCGTCAAATGGAAGGTGACCGACCCGCGCCTGTACTTCGTCTCCTTTGGCGGCGACGAGGGCAGGGCAGGCGACCGCATGCAGCAGATCGTGAAAGCGGCGCTGAACGACGAGATCACCAAGCGCACCGTGCGCGAAGTGATTTCCGGCCAGCGCGGCAAGGTGATGGAGTCGATCCGCAGCAAGGTGGTGGACGAGGCCAAGCAGATCGGCGTGGAGATCGTCGACGTGCGCCTGAAGCGTGTTGATTACGTCGAGCAGATCAACAACTCGGTATACGAGCGCATGAAAGCCGAGCGCCTGCGCGTGGCCAACGAAGCCCGTTCTACCGGTTCCGCAGAATCGGAGCAGGTTCGCGCCGATGCCGACAAGCAGCGCACCGTGATCCTGGCCGAAGCCTACCGTGAAGCGGAAAAGATCAAGGGCGAAGGCGATGCCAAGGCGTCGCAGATCTATGCCGAAGCGTTTGGCCGCAATCCGGAGTTCTACAAGTTCTACCGTTCGCTGGAAGCATACCGTGCTTCCTTCAAGACCAAGGCTGACGTGATGCTGGTCGATCCGCAGTCCGACTTCTTCAAATACTTCAAGAGCGCTGGCTCCGGGAAGTAAGCGCCGGCGGGGTCAAAAAAGGGGACGTAACACATTTATCGCGTGCGATAAATGTGTTACGTCCCCTTTTTGACCCCGCCATTTTTTTACCTGCACCGCAACAATTTCGCGTAAAATACGCGGTTTGGTCATCCGGTTTTCCGGGTGGCGTAGTTGCGCCTGCATTGTTTTTAATTCAATAGCACCAACCATGCCGAATTGGCTTTTGCCTGAATATATTGCCGACGTCTTGCCTTCCGAAGCACGCAAGATCGAGGAGTTGCGCCGCTTGATGCTGGATAACTTCCGGCTGTACGGCTACGAGCTCGTGATGCCGCCGATGCTGGAGTACGTCGAGTCCCTGCTGACGGGCGCCGGCGCGGATACCGACCTGCGCACGTTCAAACTGGTGGACCAGATCTCCGGCCGCATGCTGGGCCTGCGCGCCGACATGACGACGCAAGTGGCGCGCATCGACGCCCACCTGCTGAACCGCGCTACCGTGACCCGCCTGTGCTACGCCGGCTCCGTGCTGCATACCCGCCCATCCGGCCTGCATGCGACGCGCGAACCGTTCCAGATCGGCGCCGAGATTTACGGCCATGCCGGGCTGGAAGCGGACGCTGAAATCCAGGAGCTGGCGCTCGGTTCCCTGGCCCTGGCCGGCTTCAGCGACGTTCGCCTGGACCTGACCCATGTCGGCGTGCTGCACGCGATCCTGGCGCAGGATGCGGCCGCGAAAAAGGATTACGAGGCCATCGTCGCGCTGTTGCGCGGCAAGGACGTGCCGGGCCTGCAGCAGCAGACCGCCGGATACAACGAGGTGACCCGCGCCGCACTGCTGGCATTGCCGAACCTGTACGGCGACGTCGAGGTGCTGAAGCGTGCGCGCGAAGTGCTGCCTGCGCTGCCGGGCATCACCCATGCGCTGGCCGAACTGGCTGCGCTGGCGGCATCGGCCATTGGCCGCGCCGAAGTGGCGATCGACCTGGCCGACCTGCGCGGCTACCAGTACGAGAGCGGCGCGATGTTTGCGCTGTACGTGCCGGGCCTGCCGAACGCGGTGGCGCGCGGCGGCCGCTACGACCACGTGGGCGAAGCATTCGGCCGCGCGCGTCCGGCCACCGGCTTCTCGCTGGACCTGCGCGAACTGGCGCGCCTGCTGCCGACCGCGGAGCGCAAGCATTCGATCCGCGCGCCGTGGGGCAATGCACCGGAATTGAAAGAAAAAATCGCCGAGCTGCGCAAGTCCGGCGAAGTTGTGATCCAGTCCCTGCCGGGTCACAACGATGAACAGGACGAGTTCGAGTGCGATCGCGCGCTGGTGCTCGACGAAAGTGGTAGTAACTGGATTCTCAAAAACTTAGGTTAATTGTGATGTCAAACAAAACTGCAAAGAACGTTGTTGTTATCGGCACCCAGTGGGGCGATGAAGGCAAAGGCAAGATCGTCGACTGGCTGACTGAACACGCCCAGGGCGTGGTGCGCTTCCAGGGCGGCCACAACGCGGGCCACACCCTCGTGATCGGCGGCGTCAAGACCGCCCTGCAGCTCATCCCTTCGGGCATCATGCGCCCAGGCGTGGCCTGCTACATCGGCAACGGCGTTGTGCTGTCCGTGCCTGACGTGCTGCGCGAAATCGACAAGCTGGAAGCCGCCGGCGTGGAAGTGGCTTCGCGCCTGAAGATCTCCGAAGCTTGCCCGGTCATCCTGCCTTACCACACCGCGCTGGACGCGGCCCGTGAAGCCGCCCGCGGCGCAGCCAAGATCGGCACCACCGGCAAGGGCATCGGCCCGGCATACGAAGACAAAGTCGCGCGCCGCGCCATCCGCGTGGCCGACCTGCTGAACGCAGAGCGCTTTGCAGAGAAGCTGAAAGAGAACCTGGACTACCACAACTACGTCCTGGAAAACTACCTCAAGGCGCCTAAGATCGATTACCAGAAGACCCTGGACGACGCGCTGGCCTACGTGCCGCGCCTGCGCCCGATGGTGACCGACGTGTCGTCCGCCCTGTACGCAACCCACAAGGCCGGCGGCTCGCTGCTGTTCGAAGGCGCGCAAGGCTCGCTGCTGGACGTTGACCACGGCACCTATCCGTTCGTCACCTCGTCGAACTGCGTGGCAGGCAATGCTGCTGCCGGCGCCGGCGTTGGTCCGGGCATGCTGCACTACATCCTGGGCATCACCAAGGCCTACACGACCCGCGTCGGTTCCGGTCCGTTCCCATCCGAACTGCCGACCGATGCAGGCGTCGGCCACCACCTGTCCTCCGTGGGCCACGAGTTCGGCACCGTGACCGGCCGTGCCCGTCGTTGCGGCTGGTTCGATGCAGCGCTGCTGCGCCGCTCCGTTCAGATCAACGGCGTGTCGGGCATGTGCCTGACCAAGCTGGACGTGCTGGACGGCCTGGAAACCCTGAAGATCTGCACCGGCTACACCATCAACGGCAAGCAGGTCGACATCTTCCCGGTCGGCGCCGAAGACGCAGCGCTGTGCCAGCCGATCTACGAAGAAATGCCAGGCTGGAAGGAAAGCACTGTCGGCGCCAAGTCGATGGACGCGCTGCCTGCCGCGGCACGTGCTTATATCAAGCGCATTGAAGAAGTGGTCGGCGTGCCGATCGATATGGTTTCCACCGGTCCTGACCGCGAAGAGACCATCGTCCTGCGCCACCCGTTCGAGTAATCAAGAAAGAATAAGAGCATGACCACTCCTGTATCCGACCAAAAACACCTGTGGGTTAGCTGGGACGAGTACCACCGCCTGATCGAGCGCCTGGCGCTGAAGGTCCATGAATCGGGCTGGAAGTTCGACATGGTGCTGTGCCTGGCGCGCGGCGGCGTGCGTCCTGGCGACGTGTTTTCGCGCATCTTCGACGTGCCGCTGGCGATCCTGTCAACCAGTTCCTACCGTGAAGAAGCGGGCACCGTGCGCGGCGACCTGGATATCGCCAAGTACATGACCATGACCAAGGGGCCGTTGTCCGGCAAGATCCTGCTGGTCGACGACCTGGCAGATTCCGGCGTGACCCTGACCAAGGTGATGAAGCACCTGAAGGACAACTTTGAAGGCGTGACCGAAGTGCGTTCGGCCGTGATCTGGACCAAGGGCTGCTCCGCCTTCAAGCCTGACTACCAGATGGAAGAACTGCCGCACAACCCATGGATCCACCAGCCGTTCGAAGACTACGACGGCCTGCGTCCGCACCAGCTGGCGGCATGGATCAAGAAGGGCGAAACCGGCGCGTAATATCAGCCGGCTTCAAATGAAGCGGAAGGGCGAAAGTCCTTCCGCTTTTTTTTTATCAGCGTACTTCCAGCAACTCGACGTCGAAGATCAGGTTCGAGTTCGGTGGGATCGGGCCAATGCCGTTGCTGCCATAGCCCAGGGCTGCCGGCACGATCAGGGTGCGCTTGCCGCCAACTTTCATTCCCTGCACACCCTGGTCCCAGCCCGGGATCACTTGTCCCGCGCCGAGCGGGAAGTTGAATGGGCTGCGTCCGATGGAAGAGTCGAATTGCGCGCCATGCTGCTGCGGCGAGTTCGGTTCATAAATCCAGCCGGTGTAGTTGACGGCGACGTTGGAGCCGGCCACAGCTTCCTTGCCGGTGCCGACAACGGTATCGATTTTTTGGAATGGAATGGCTGCGGCTTCGGCTTGAACCGGCGGCTTGCTGCGGTCGCAAGCTGACAATGCCAGGGTAAGGCTGGCACCGATAAGGCAGGTGGAAAACAGTCGCTTCATCATTATTTCTTTCGAATTGAACGGGAAAGAAGCGAGTGTACTGAATCCACCACAAAGTGCGAAAAAAATAGCAACAAGTGGCAATTCGATATATTTCTATTGGGAAATGACTATACAATTCTTGGCATCATTTTGCATGTTGCCGGGATTTTGATGTTTCCTTCGATGCTGTTGACTTTGATGCTGGCGGTTTCACCCCCGGAGCCGGGCGGCGGCCAGGCCGCCAGGCCGGCCGTGCTGCAGAAGCACTGGGCCGAGCGCAAATTCGACGCCATTGAACGGGGCTTGCGCGAATCCTGCACGGCCGACCCGGCCGGCTTTGAAGCGCAGTTCGACAGCTACTTCCGCACCACCCAAACCTGGGAGTCCGACCGCAACGCGCTGGAGCAGTGGCGCCAGCAGGCGCCCGATGCGCTGGCGCAGGCGCTGGTGGAGGCTATCTACTGGCGCGCCTATGCTTCGCAGCTGCGGCTGGGGGCTGTCGGCCACCTGCCGAAAGAAGCCATGGAGTTTTACCAGGAGCAGCTGGGGCGCGGCGTCGCGCGCCTGCAGCATGTGAAGGCGCAAGCGAATACCTGCCCCTTGTGGCACAGCCTGAATATCAGCCTGCAGCTGGAAGGAGCCGGCTCGCGCCGCAGCGCCGCCAGCGCCTACCTCGATGCGGTGCAGGCCTTCCCGAACGACCTTCAGATCCACTTCGCCATGTCGCGTGCGTACAGCCCGCGCGCCGGGGGCAGTGCAGTGCAATTCGACCAGTTTGCACGGCGCGCCATGTTCTTCACCAAGGCGGTGGAAGGTAGCGCCATGTATGCGCGCCTGTACTGGCGTGAAGACGGCAATGGCAGCGACGCGATCCAGTTCCGCGAGCAGCGCAGCCTGCCCGAATGGCGCATGGTAAAAGCAGGCTTCGAGGATTTGCTGCAGCGCCATCCGCAAGACCTGCGTGGCCGTAACAAGTTCGCCTCCTTCGCCTGCCGTGCCAATGACCGCGAGACTTACCTCAAGCTGCGCCAGGAACTTGGCGAGCGCATCATGCCCGAGCTGTGGCCCGACGTGGCCAGCGTCGAGGCTTGCGACCGCAAGCTGGGCAAGGGCGCTTCGGCCGCCACTTCGCCGACGCAAGCCGGTAGTGTAAACTCGCATTCATGACCCAAGACTTCTTCCAGACCTTCATCCTGCTGATGCTGGTGACCGACCCGTTCGGCAACGTTCCCATTTTTGCGTCGGCATTGGCGACGGTGCCGCCCAAGCGGCGCCCGAAAATCGTGGTGCGCGAATGCCTGATCGCCTTTGTCGTGCTGCTGGTGTTCATGTTCTTCGGCAGCCACTTCCTCAAGGCCCTGAGCCTGTCGGAAGCCTCGCTGCGCATTGCCGGCAGCGTGATCCTGCTGCTGATCGCCATTCGCATGGTGTTCCCGCATCCGGACGGTGTGCTGGGCAAGCAGGAGGGCGGCGAGCCGTTCATCGTGCCGCTGGCGATTCCCGCGCTTGCTGGACCTTCCGCGCTGGCGACCGTGCTGCTGTTCTCGCGCGAGAGCACCGGCGAAGTGCTTACGCACGTGGCGGCGCTGGCGGCGGTGGTGGTGGTGTGGCTGGTTGTGTTCCTTGGTGCGGAGCGCTTGCAAAAGGTCCTTGGCACGCAGGTAATGACAGCCTTCGAGCGCTTGATGGGCTTGATCCTGGCGGCGATGTCGATCGAGATGCTGCTTGGCGGCGTGCGCGAATTCGTCAAGACCCTGTAAGCCGCGGTAATCCACCTTGTGATTTTCCGTGACTTTTTCTGTCGGGCAATGGCAATATAATCATCCGACTTTGCCGCCCTGCGGCTCCACAGATAGGTGATTCATGCATGTCCTGATCATATTGGGAATCGTTGTGCTGCTGCTAGTGCTGTTCTATAAGTCGACCAACCAATATGTGCAGCCGGCAGGTTCGCAAGCCGCGGCGCCGGCGCAAGCAATGGGGGGCAGCGCGCCGCCAGTGCAGATCGGCTGGGTGTCCAACGGCAAGCTGTTCGTGCAGGGCGGATATGGTGCGGTGCAGGAAATCACCAGCCCATACGCGCAGCAGGCGATGGAGCGCGCGGAGCGCAGCCGCGAAAAGAACTCGTGGAAGAAGGACACCGCCTTTGGCGTTGCCGCGCAAGGCAATTACCGCGATTTTGACGGCCATAGCGATCCCTTCCTGATTTCGTCGGCGCTGTTCACCGGTGAAGGCAAGCTGCTGTACTTCCAGGCCGACCTTGGCATGGGTGGGCTGTTCTCGTATGACATCGCCAGCGGGCATGAAGAACGCCTGCTGCATCGCCAGCAATTGCAACTCGATGACCTGTGCCTGTCGCCGTCAGGCGAAACGATCGTTTGCACGATGCGCGCCCGCGGTGGCGCCAGCCATATCGCGACCATGCGCAGCAATGGTGATGGCCTGCGCGAACTGACCGGCGGCGATACGATCGATTCTTCGCCGACGCCGGTGCCGGGCGACGATGCCACGGTGATCTACCAGTCTGCTGCAATCGGGCGTGACCAGCACGGCGGCTGGGCCGCAACGGGCCACGTAACGTTGCAGGAACTGAATACCGCGACCGGCCGCATTACGCCGGTATTGGAAGACCCACGCTACGACTTCCTTTCGCCGCGCGTTGCGCCGGATGGCGCACTGTTCTTCATCCGTCGTCCGTACGAACCGCCGCAGTACAACTCCGGCAACGTGCTGCTCGACACGCTGTTCTTCCCGTTCCGGCTGCTGCGCGCAGTATTCCATTACCTGAATTTCTTCTCGCTGATGTACTCGCGCAAGCCGCTGACTGGCGCCAGCGGCATGCCGGTGCAGGCGGACATGAAGGACATCGTCCTGCAGGGCAAGCGTATCGACGCGGAACGTGCGCTGCGCAGTGAAGCCAGCATTGGCGGCATTCCTTCGCTGGTGCCGTCGTCGTGGCAATTGGTGCGGCGCACCCGCAACGGCGGGGAATCCGTGGTGGCAAGCAATGTGAGCTCGTTTGATATGACGCCGAACGGCACCATTGTGTATAGCAATGGCCGCGGCCTGTTCGCGCTGGATGCGCAGGGCCGCTCGTCGCTTATGTCGCAGGGTGACCTGGTAGGCGCGGTGCTGGTGCAGGATCGGGCGGCCGCATGAATGATGTCGAGCCAAAATTCCGCTGCATTGGCTGCAATCGCGGGGTGCTGAACCGGAGTGTTGCACGCTGCCTGTACTGCGGCGCCGACCTGCCAACAGAAGCGCGGCTTGCGCCTGAGCAGATCGCACAGCGCGACGCGGAGCTGAAACGTATGGAGGAAACCCGCAAACGTCTTGCGCAACCGAATCCACCGCGTCCGCAAGCGGAAGGTCGCCGCGCTTCGGATGTCATCGACGGCGTGTCGACGGGGATGGATGTCATCGACCTGATTGGCGATGGCCTCTCACTGATGGGGAAACTGCTGGACTAAAACATGTTGCTTTGATAATGACGGCGTGGCACGATAATGATCCCGCCATGCCAATCATTAAAGGAGCTGTCATGTCCCTGCGCATTAACGATACTGCACCAAATTTCAAGGCCCAAACCACCAAGGGCCCGATTGATTTCCATGAGTGGATTGGCGACCAGTGGGCCGTCCTGTTCTCGCATCCGAAGGATTTCACGCCGGTTTGCACCACGGAGCTGGGCTATATGGCGAAGATCGAGCCGGAGTTCACCAAGCGCAATACCAAGATCATCGGGCTGTCGATCGACCCGGTCGAGAATCACAGTAAGTGGGCTTCGGATATTGAGGAGACCCAGGGCGCCAAAGTGAATTACCCGATGATCGGCGACACGGACCTGAATGTGGCAAAGCTGTACAACATGCTGCCCGCCGAAGAGCCGGGCACTTCCGACGGCCGTACCGCTGCCACTAATGCGACCGTGCGTTCGGTGTTCATTGTCGGCCCGGACAAGAAGATCAAGCTGATGCTGACCTATCCGATGACGACCGGCCGTAACTTCGATGAGATCCTGCGCGTGCTCGATTCGATGCAGCTGACCGCCAAGCACAAAGTGGCGACGCCGGTGAACTGGAAGGATGGTGAAGATGTGATCATCGCTGGTTCGGTCAGCGATGATGATGCCAAGAACCTGTTCCCGGGCGGGTGGAAGGCGCCCAAGCCTTATCTGCGTATCGTCAAGCAGCCTTCCTGAAACCGGTAAACCAGTAAATCAGGGTCAGCCCCTTGGGTCTGACCCAGGTTTGCCGGGTTTACAGGGCATCAGCCCCCGGCGCGCCAAACAGCTGCTCCTTGAGATGGTGAAGTTGGTCCCGCACCTGCGCCGCCTTCTCGAACTCCAGGTTCTTCGCATGGTCAAGCATGAGCCTTTCAAGCCGCTTGATTTCCTTGCTGATCTGCTTCTCGCTCATGGCCTCGTACTTCGCTGCCTCTTCGGATACCTCGAGCTGCTCGCGTGCCGCAGCGCTGTAGACGCCATCGATCAGGTCCTTGATGATCTTCTTCACGCCGCGCGGCGTGATGCCCATCTTCTCGTTATAGGCCATCTGTTTGGCCCGGCGGCGTTCGGTCTCATCGATCGCGCGCTTCATCGAGTCGGTGATGTTGTCCGCGTAAAGGATCGCCACGCCATTCAGGTTACGCGCCGCACGGCCGATGGTCTGGATCAGTGAGCGCTCCGAACGCAGGAAGCCTTCCTTGTCCGCGTCGAGAATGGCCACCAGCGAGACTTCCGGCAAGTCCAGGCCCTCACGCAGCAGGTTAATCCCCACCAGCACGTCAAAGGTACCGATGCGCAGGTCGCGCAGGATTTCAACGCGCTCCACGGTATCGACATCGCTGTGCAGGTAGCGCACCTTGATGCCGTGGTCGCCCAGGTATTCGGTGAGTTGTTCCGCCATGCGCTTGGTCAGGGTGGTGACCAGCACGCGCTCGTTCTTCTCGATGCGGTCGTTGATCTCGCCCAGCAGGTCGTCGACCTGGGTGCGGGCAGGGCGCACGATCACTTGCGGGTCGACCAGGCCGGTCGGACGGACCACCTGTTCGACCACCGCGCCGGCGTTCTTCTTCTCGTATTCTGCCGGGGTGGCGGAGACGAAGATCGTCTGCCGCATCTTCGACTCGAATTCCTCGAATTTCAGCGGGCGGTTATCCAGCGCCGATGGCAGGCGGAAGCCGTAATCCACCAGGTTGGTCTTGCGCGAACGGTCGCCGTTGTACATTGCCGAGAGCTGGCCGACCAGCACGTGCGATTCGTCCAGGAACATCAGCGCATCGCGCGGCAGGTAGTCGACCAGGGTTGGCGGCGGTTCGCCCGGCTTGGCGCCGGACAGGTGGCGCGAGTAGTTCTCAATGCCCTTGGTGAAGCCGACTTCCGACATCATCTCCAGGTCGAAGCGGGTGCGCTGCTCCAGGCGCTGTTCTTCAATCAGCTTGTTCTCGCGGCGGAAGAAGTCCAGGCGCTCGCGCAATTCTTCCTTGATGGTTTCGATCGCGCGCAATACGGTGGCGCGCGGCGTCACGTAGTGCGAGCCAGGATAGACGGTGAAGCGCGGGATCTTCTGCTTGACCTTGCCGGTCAGCGGGTCGAACAGCTGGATCGATTCCAGCTCGTCGTCGAACATCTCAAGGCGCACCGCCAGGTCGGCGTGTTCGGCCGGGAAGATGTCGATGGTGTCGCCGCGCACGCGGAAGGTGCCGCGGCCGAAGTCCATCTCATTGCGCGTGTACTGCATCTGGATCAGGCGCGCGATGATGTCGCGCTGCGAGACGCGGTCCTTGGCGCGCAGCGTCAGGATCATCTGGTGGTATTCGTTCGGGTTGCCGATACCGTAAATGGCCGACACGGTGGCCACGATCACCACGTCGCGCCGCTCCATCAGCGACTTGGTGCAGGACAGGCGCATCTGCTCGATGTGCTCATTGATCGACGAATCCTTTTCAATGAACAGGTCGCGCTGAGGCACGTAGGCTTCCGGCTGGTAGTAATCGTAGTACGACACGAAGTACTCGACCGCATTCTCCGGGAAGAACTCACGGAATTCGGAGTACAGCTGCGCCGCCAGCGTCTTGTTCGGCGCGAACACGATGGCTGGACGGCCCATGCGGGCGATCACATTCGCCATGGTGTAGGTCTTGCCGGAACCGGTCACGCCGAGCAGGGTCTGAAAGGACAAACCGTCTTCAATCCCTTCGCACAAACCATCGATAGCGGTTGGCTGGTCGCCGGCGGGAGGGAAGGGCTGGTGCAGCCGGTAAGGCGAATCCGGGAAAGTGATAACTTCCGGCGCCGGAGCACTGGTATTTTGGGAATCAGACATTAGTGCAGACCTTTGATAGAATATGCGATTGTCGGCGGCCCTGACCGGATTTTGTTCGGGTGCCGGCCTGCTTTCGCATCGACCCGCCTTCAAACGTTACTAAACTTATCATGACGAACCCTTCCGTTTTCAGCGCCATCGAGATGGCCCCGCGCGACCCGATCCTCGGCATCACCGAAGCCTTTAATGCAGACACTAACCCAGCGAAAATTAACCTGGGCGTAGGTGTCTATTATGACGACAATGGCAAAGTGCCGCTGCTGAAGTGCGTGGAAAAAGCGGAAGCAATCCTGATCGAGCAGCACGCCCCGCGTACCTACCTGCCGATCGAAGGCCTGGCGGCTTACGACAAGGCTGTGCAAGAGCTGGTATTTGGTGCCGACAGCGCCGTAATTCAAGAGAAACGTGCAGTGACCGTGCAGGCACTGGGCGGCACCGGCGCGCTGAAAATCGGCGCCGACTTCCTGAAGCGCTTCTCCCCGGATTCCGAGGTCTACATCAGCAATCCAAGCTGGGAAAACCACCGCGCACTGTTCGAAAGCGCCGGCTTCAAAGTCAACAATTACGCTTACTACGACGAAACCACCCATGGCGTGAACTTCGCTGCCATGCTGGCTGCGCTGAAAGCCATGCCACGCGGCGCCATCGTCGTGCTGCACGCTTGCTGCCACAATCCGACCGGCGCCGACCTGACCCAATCCCAGTGGGATGAGGTGATCGCTGCCGTGGTCGCAGGCGGCCTGGTGCCGTTCCTGGACATGGCTTACCAGGGCTTCGGTGCCGGCATCGCGGAAGATGGCGCGGTGGTGCGCCGTTTCGCCGCTACCGGCGTGGCACTGCTGGTATCGAACTCCTTCTCCAAGTCGTTCTCGCTGTACGGCGAGCGCGTGGGCGCCCTGAGCGTGGTGGCTTCCTCCGCCGAAGAGGCGGCACGCCTGCTGTCGCAACTGAAGCGCGTGGTGCGTACCAATTACTCCAACCCACCGGTCCACGGCGGCAAGGTCGTGGCAACCGCCCTGGCAACCCCTGAACTGCGCCAGATGTGGGAAGACGAGCTGGCCGGCATGCGCGTGCGCATCAAGGAAATGCGTGAAGCCTTCGTGCAGAAGCTGAAGGTCAAGGCTCCGGGCCATGACTTCGACTTCGTGCGTGAGCAGGTTGGCATGTTCTCCTACTCCGGCCTGACCAAGGAACAAGTTGGCAAGCTGCGCGAACAGTCGATCTACGCGGTGGACACCGGCCGTATCTGCGTCGCTGCGCTGAACTCGAAGAATATTGATGTGGTAGTTGACGCCATCGCCAAGGTCCTTTAATATGCTGCTCTCTGATCGCAACGCGGTCAGAGAATGATCCCTGATAGCTCAGTCGGTAGAGCGACGGACTGTTAATCCGCAGGTCCCTGGTTCGAGTCCAGGTCGGGGAGCCAGAATTCAGAAAAGCCCAGCCCTAAAGGTTGGGCTTTTTGCATTGGGGCGAAAGAAGGGGGCGACATCTGCATGTTGGCAAGGCTTTTTGAGTTTTAGGTACGCATATGGAAAACAACGATCAGCGCTATCTGGTCCAGCAGAACAAAATCAACGATCCGAATAAGCCGCCAGTCTTCGCGAGGGTAATGCGCAGCAAAGAAGGCGTGTTCGAGGGCGTTTCCTTCATCAAAAACAAGGAAAAGGCGACCGTGATGACGATCGCCCAAGCGCAAGAAGCGATGGCTTGGGCGGCAAAGAAGAAATCTGCTGCCCACGAGTACGCAACCAAGATTATCTGCCTTGGCCAATAGGGCTGAGCAGACTGTCGGAAAACTTTACAGTCGCGAAAGGGATTTTATTTCCTCTTTGGATAAGTGTTTGATACATTTCATCTTTTAGTGATTCTTGGAAACTGGCATGCAAATTGCTAGTAAGATTGCTTCAAAAATAATTCTAGGAAAGATCGAATGAAAGTCCAGAAAGTACTGCGCACTCTTGGTTTCGTCGCTGCATTTGCCATGGCCGGCTTGGCCCAGGCAGGCGTGGTTTCGGTGAATTCGAATGCCAACAGCCTCGTCGGCGGTGTGACTCACGATAGCGGGATCATGTTGTCGGAAGGTCAGCAACTGTCGATCTCGGTTGATCCATCCGAACTGTGGAATTTCTCCGGCGGCAATTTTGGCTACACCACCAACGCCAACGGCATGCCAGGCTGGAACCTGTCCGTCTCGAATCCGGATGGCACCGTCTTCAACGCATTGATTGGCGCGCTGGTCGGCCAGATCGGGACCGGTACCGCGGACGCCGGCAACTTCTTTGTCATTGGCACCCAATTCAACGGTTTTGCCAACTCCAGCGGTAAACTGAACCTGTTCTTCTGGGATACCGATGCTTGGAACAACGTTGGCGCCGTAGCCGCTGACGTTCAGGTGCCGGAACCTGCCTCAATGGCCTTGTTTGGCCTGGGCCTGCTGGCTCTGGCACGCACCCGCCGCCGCGCATAAGTCCAGGACGTTTGCTGGCATTTGCCTGAAAAGCCCAGCCTTGCATGGCTGGGCTTTTTGCATTTGGCGGCAGGATATATGGCATACAGTCACAGTGGATTATCCCGGGACATGATGCAGGGAACGATGAAAACAATAGCTGCGATGCTGATAATCGTTGTCACCGCCGGTGCGGCACATGTATGCGCGCAGGAGGCCGATCCGGGCCGCATTGAGTTTTCTCCGACGAAGGGCATGCAGGCATTGTTGACAGCGAAAGGCCAGGAGGTAGAGCTCAATCTGGCCGGCGAGGGTAAGCAGGCGACTGAAATCATTACGGTAGAAACCGAGAAGAGGTTGCGCCTAAAGATTGAGGACTACAATTTCGACGGCTTCAGGGACTTCTCCATTTCCCACGCCGATGACGGGATGGGGACCTATGAGCTTTCGCTAGTCTACGTCTATTCGCCGAACGAAAAGAGGTTTGTGCCGCTGGCACCTCGCTGCGGCGACGAGTTCATCAACCTGGTGGTCAATAAGTCCAGGAAGACGCTCACCAATTCCTACGTGGTGGACAATAAATACCGGACTTGCCAGGCCAGGTACTGACCTCCTACTCAGGCTGGAGCTTTTTCAGAATTGCGGCGGCGTTTGCATTGCCGGGATCCAGCTCCAGTGCGCGCTGATAAGCTGCAATGGCCTTGGCATCGTCGCCCAGCGCTAGAAAGAGCTCTCCCATGGAGTCGTGCAGGTTGCCGTCTTGCGGGAAAAGCTCGCTTGCGCGCTGGAGGATCGAAATGCCGGTCGCCGCATGTCCGGCTTCTGCATATTGATAGGCGAGGCGGTTCAGGCCATCGCCATTCTCCGGCCTGTCGCTTTGCGCCAGCAAGGCGTTGAAGCGTGCCAGTGCCGCGCCGGCGCCGGCGTGGCGAATTTCTGCAGCCAGTAAATCATTCAATGAAGGCTTGGGTTGCGCAACAACCTGGCCATAGAGTGCGTCGGTGAAATCACGGCGCATGCGGTAGATCTCCGGTCCCTTGTTGCCATTGCCTTCGTTGAGGAAGATGACGACCAGCTTGCCGTCTTCCGGATAGCGCGTGACCAGCGTGCGGAATCCATTGGCATTGCCGCCATGCTCGTGCACCAGGCGCGGCTTGCCGGCAATGGTGCGGGTGCCAACCAGCCAGCCGTAGCCGTAACCGAGGTCGCCCCATACATCGTCCTTGATGTAGGCGGTGAACATCTGGCGTTTTGATTCCGGCTTGAGCAGTGTGTTGCCGGCCAGGGCGCGATCGAGCTTGAAGAAGTCGCCGGTGGTGCTGGCAACACCGCCGCCGGCGCCGACGTTGGGAATCCAGAGCGGGTCGGCAGGACGGTATTCTCCCAGCGCGCGCACATAGCCGGACGCCTTGCGCGCGATGATGCGGCCAGGCGCGTCATAGGCGGTGCGCTGCATGCCGGCGGGGTGCAGGATCATGCTGTCCAGGGCCTCGCTGTAAGTCTTGCCGGCCTGTTTTTCGATGACCCAGCCGAGCAAGGTGTAGTTGGAACTGCTGTAGTGGCCCTGGCTGCCGGGCTCGAACTCCAGTGGCCGGTTCATGATGGCGAGGAAATCGGCCTTGGGGACTTTTTCCCCAAGGCGGTTGGCCCAGAATCCAGGGAAATTCGCATAGTCCACGATGCCCGAAGTGTGGTTCAGCAAATGGTGCAGCGTGACACGCCTGCCAATCTCCGTGCGTAGTTCGGGCACGTATTTTCCGACCGGGTCGTCCAGTCGCAGCTTGCCTTGCTCCGCCAATTGCATGACCAGGGTGGCGGTGAATTGCTTGGTCAGCGAAGCGACGCGGAACGCGGTATCCGTGGTGTGCGGGATTTGCCATTCGCGGTTGGCCAGGCCAAACGCCCGGTGATAAATCACTTTGCCATGGTCGGCGACCAGTACCGACCCATCCAGTTGGCCAAGGGCGTGATAACGCGTGGCGAGGCGGTTGATGTCGGCGGCGCTATCGGCCTTGGCGGGCAGGGTGGCCAGCAGGACCACGGCGATCAGGATTTTTATCATTCTGCAACGATAGCATACTGCCAAGTTTGTTTTCTCTTGATTATTGGCCAGACCAAAAATAATGCGGTAAGTCCGATTGTTGTATTTTGGTCAGGCCAATTGACGCACTATTGGAATAAATGCATCCTGTGCGCTCCTCAAACCAGAAAGCAAAGGAGACAAGCGCATGAAAGTTAATCAGCTCAAGGTAGTCTTCCTGGCAGCCGCAGTTGCGGCTGCCGCGTCTGCAGTTGCCGGGCCGATTGGATATGGCGCCGCCACGACGGGCGGCGGCAGCAAGGCGCCGGTCAACGTGGCCACGCTGGCCGATGCCCAGGCGAAGATCAACGCCTACACCGATAATTCCGGCCTGGTCCTGAGGTACACCGGCAAGTTCGATTACAACACCATCACCGACGTGTGCGCGCAATGGCAAAAGCCGGCGCAGACGCTGGAGATCAAGAACAAGAGCAATATCACGATCATCGGCGCCAGCGATTCGAGCGCCAACTTCGGCATCCACATTGCCGGCAATGCGCACAACGTCATCGTGCAGAACATGATGATCGGCCTGCTGCAGGGCGGGGAGGCTGCCGATTCCATTTCGATCGAGGGCATGTCCTCCGGCCAGCCAAGCAATATCTGGATCGACCACAACACCATCTTTGCTTCGCTGACGTCCTGCCCTGGTGCGGGCGATGCGTCGTTCGATGGCGGCATCGACATGAAGAAGGGCGCCAACCACATCACGGTGTCGTACAACCACGTGTACAACTACCAGAAGGTCGCCCTGAACGGCTACAGCGACAGCGATACGGCCAATGCGAATGCCCGTACCACTTACCACAACAACCGCTTCGAGCACGTCAAGTCGCGCCTGCCGCTGCAGCGTTTCGGCATGACGCATATCTTCAACAACTACTTCAATGACGTGCAAACGTCCGGCATCAATGTGCGCATGGACGGCATTTCGCTGATCGAGGCGAACTACTTCGAGAACGTGAAGAACCCGGTCACTTCGCGCGACAGCAGCCGTATCGGGTACTGGGAACTGCGCAACAACTATGTGGGCAGCGGCATCACCTGGGATACGCCGAGCGGCGCGGTCAACGCCACCAACTGGGGCAGCACCCAGTCATATGGCCCAACCGGCTATTCCTATACGCCGATCGCAGGAGCCGACGTGAAGGCCAAGGCAATTGCCACGGCAGGGGCGCGAACCAACCTGGCCCAGTAAGCAGGCGCCGCCGCACCATGCGGCGGCAATTTTTTGCTTTTGGGGTGGAATCAGTTATTCTTCAAGTTATCCATTAGTTTTAATCCGGAGCATTTGAAGAATGATTACAAAAGAAGAACGGGTGGTGTACGGCACCGAAGACCTGCTGACCACCCTGTGCTCGTCGGTTACCCGCGTGCTGAACGTGGCGTCGCAAAGCCGGATTACCTACTCGGCCATGGTGCAACGTATCACCAAGGTCGGCCTGAAGCCGGATATCGGCTGTTTCGTGCTGTTCGACGGCGGCTTTACCGGCCTGGTGGTGCTGAATTTCTCGGCCGAAGCGGCAATGGAGATTTACGAGCGCTACATGCTCAGCATGGGCATGCCGAAGTCGGAACTGGCCAGTTCCTTCACGTCGGACGAAGTGGCGAACATCATGGGCGAGCTGATGAACCAGATCGTCGGCGACTTTACCGGCAAGGTGCGCAGCGAGCTGCATACCAACATTACCCAGAACCAGCCAAAGATGCTGGTGCTGAACAAGCAAGTGACGCTGAGCGTGGATACGCCGCTCGATCGCCCGGAAATGCGCCGCGTGTCTTTCTTCACCGAGCGCAACAACATCTTCTACCTCGAACTGGCAATTGACCGTACCGAGTTTATTAAATTGCATGACTTCGAGAAGACCGAAGTCGAAGACCCGGATGCCCTGTTGGAACGCGAGCAGGCTGCCAAGGCAGCTGCTGCCGCGCCGGCCGAGGCGATCTCCGCGGACGATGCCGATGAACTTTTGAAGTCCCTCGGCATGTGATCTAAAATAGGCTTTGCAAAAGCCGGAACGGCAGTTATAATATTGCCTCTTTTCCCTGATAGCTCAGTCGGTAGAGCGACGGACTGTTAATCCGCAGGTCCCTGGTTCGAGTCCAGGTCGGGGAGCCAGAATTATGAAAAGCCCAACCAGCCGGTTGGGCTTTTTGCTTTGCGCGGGAGGATGATATGGCAAAAAAGAAAGAAGAGCTCGATCCGGAAACCCTGGAACTGATCCAGTGGTGTATCGAGGTGGAAGGTTTCCTGGTCAAGGGCGGCGCCACGGTGGAGCAGGCCCAGGACCACATCGAAGAACAGATCGAATGGTTCACGGACCTGTTCTATGACGGGCTGACGCCGGAAGAGGCGGCGAAAGAAGCCCTGGCCTGAACCGGCTTGGCGCTCAAATAAAAAAGGCTTTGCGATCGCTCGCAAAGCCTTTTTGTTTTTGTGCCGCCCGCGAGGGCGGCATTATCTTCAATCAGAAGCGGTAGGTTGCGTTCAAGCTGAAGTAACGGCCTTGGTTGCTATGCAGCTGTTCGGAGTAGCCGGCCAGCGGGTAGATGCTGCTGGTGTGGATACCCGAGTTCGGAACGTATGGCGCCTTTTCGTCGAACAGGTTCTTGATGTTCACCGACAGGGTCAGGTTCTGGATGCCGGTGTAGGTGTAGCCCAGGCCAACCGTAGTCCAGCTGTTGATCTGGCATTTCGGGAAGTAGGCTTCATACAGTGGCACGTTCGGGTCGCGGTTAGGCGCGGCATCGGTCGGCTTCTTGGTACCGTAGTGGCAGAACGGTGCAGCGTACGTGGTTTCGGCGTCGTACTGGCGCATCAGCGAGATTGGGCCGACGTACTGGAGCGAAGCGTTGATCGAGTGAACGTCAGCAAAGCGCCAGGTGGTCGACAGGTAGCCTTTGAAGCGCGGCACGCGGGTATTGTTGCTCAGGTTCCAGTCCCACAGGCCAGGGTCCTTGCCAACCACATTGTGCTCGATGTCGCCAGCATGTTGGGCGATCTTGTACGAGTGCGTGTAAGTGCCGGAGAACTTGGTCAGAAGGCTGCCCCACGAGTCGAGCTTGTTGGTGATGGTGGCGTCGAAATCGATACCTTTGATATCTTTCGCGCCCTGGTTCAGCCATGGCTCCCTAACCATCAGCAGCGGGCCGGTGCCAGGGATCGGGTTGCCGTTGGCATCAGTCACGAAGTTAGCCGGGTTGGTATCGCGCACGACGTTTTCCGGATTGCTGTCTTCGTGCTTCAGCACTTCGGACGCGCTGCCCAGGATCACTTCGCCTTCCTTGCGGATGCGGAAGTAGTCGATGGTGATGCCGACGTTGGACATAGGCGCCAGGATCAGGCCCAGGGTGTAGGACTTGGACTTTTCAGGACGCAGGTCCGGATTGAAGCCACCGACGCCGGCTGTGGATTTTTGGCAGTCGGTTGTGAACGCATTAGGCTTCGGGGTTTTCTCGTCGACCTGGCAACGCTTCGGATCGTACAGGCCGCTCAGGAAGAACTGCGAGCCGCCCGGCGTTACCTGGTTCAGCGCAGGAGCGCGGAAGCCACGGCTGTAAGCACCGCGTACGGCGAATTGTTCGACCGGGGTCCACTTGATGCCGAACTGCGGCACGCGGCTGGTTTCCAGCTTCTCGAATTTGTCGATACGGCCGGCAGCGCTCAGTTCCAGCGTTTTCAGCACTGGTGCACGGAATTCCGTGTAGAACGATTTGACGTCGCGCTGGCCGTGCAGCACAGTATTGGCCAGGCCCAGGATGTTGCCGCTGGCGAGCACTTCATCAGGATTCAGGTCCATCTTCTCCTTGCGGTATTCGCCGCCGAGCGCAACGGCCATTTTGCCGCCAGGCAGTTCCGGCCCGAACTCGCGGTTGGCGCGCAGGTCGATCTGGGTGAAGGACGAAGTATTGTTGTTGGTAACGTTGCGGCCCAGGGTTGGGTCGGCTGCCAGCTGTGCCAGGGTGGTGCCAGTGTTCAGCTTGCGCAGGGTTGGCAGGTACAGTTGGCCCAGGGTGGTGTCCTTGCGGCGGGCTTCGTTCCACAGCAGTGCGGACTCGATGTCCCAACCCATGGCCGAGCCACGCACGCCAGCCAGCGCACGCAGGTAGTCATTGCGGTTGTTATTGCCGACTGGCAGGTTTTCAAAGCGGTAGCCTACCGAGGCGCGAGCGTTCGTGAATGGATTGTCCGGGTGGCCGATTTCCAGAATCGCCTGGAACGGGTCGCCGGTGCCAGACTGGGTGTAGTTGGTCACCACCGACTGGCCCAGGGTACGCGAACCGCTGGTGCCGGTGTAGGTGCGCTCGGAGCGGCTGAAGGCCACTTCGGCGAATGCGGACCAGTTGTCGTTGATGCGGATTTCGCCGCGGCTCATCAGGTTGGTGTCCTTGCCGGCCGACTGTGCTTCCAGGTATTGCAGCAGGTCGTAGTTACAGAACTTGCGGTTCATGAATACCGAGGTGCTCGGCAGGCCGGTAGCAGGGGTGCCGGTAATCTGCTGGGACGGATCGCAGTTCAGGGTAATGCGCATGTTGTTGTCGCGCGTAGCCTGGGTCACGCCGAAGCTCTTCGAGCCTGGCTTGGTTTCCTTATAGAACGTTGGGGACGACGAAATGAAGCTGCCGAATTGGGTGGCATAGCGGTTGTTCAGGGTCCGGTAGGTGTCCCATTCGATGTCGCGTGCTTCGTCGCGGCGGGTGCGGTCGCGGTGCGCCACGTCCAGGGTCGCGAAGATGTTGTAGCCGTCGGTGGCCAGGTCGCCTTTGCCGACCACCAGGTTCACGCCCTGGCGGCCGAACTTGCCGTCGTCGTTGGCGCCGGCGCGGGCCGAAACTTCCACGCCCTGGTAATTGGTCTTGGTGATGAAGTTGATAACGCCAGCGACGGCGTCGGAACCGTAAATTGCCGATGCGCCTTCTTTCAGGATTTCCACGCGTTCCAGTGCCGAGACTGGAATACTGTTCAGGTCGTACAGCGAGGAGTTGCCGTCGTTCGGGTCAGCGTAAGCGCCGATCACGACGCGGCGGCCGTTCAGCAGCACCAGGGTCGAGGTCGAGCTCAGATTACGCAGCGAAACAGTCGCGGCGCCGCGCGAGAAGCCGCCGTCGGTGACGTCGAAGTTATTGTCGGAGCCCACCGCCGGGATGGTCTTCATCAGTTCTTGTACGGACTGGGCGCCAGTGTTCTTGATGTCTTGCGCGGTCAGGACTTGCACCACGTTGGTGCTTTCCTTGGCGGTACGTTTCAGGTTCGAACCCGTGATGTACACGGTAGTCGGCGCAGTGCTGGCTGCTTGTTGCGCCAGTGCGTAGTCCGCGCCGCTGAATGCCAGCAGCACAGCCAATGCGCCTTGCTTTAATGCGAGTTGCTTGGTCAAAACATTTCTCCCTATCGGATTTACTATCAATCACTGGTGGTATGGCTATCACTTATTAGATTGTGATATGGGCGCCACTATCGCACGAGGGAGTGACTTTCTAATAGGTTTCCATGTCAAGCAGATAACTATTTGTTTAGTAATAGTTGTTTTTACGTCAAAGTGAAAGACTTGGTATGCCGGGTCTTTCGCGCCTGCGGGCCCGCAACGGACCCGGATGGCAAAGGTTGCGGGCCTGGAAAATTAGGCGACGTGGTAAATCATGGATGCGCCTCCCACTGGCGTACCTTGTTCATTAAGCTGGGCAACATTGATCTGGTATAGGTTGCCGGCGGCGGCAGCCGGGGGAATGTTGGCCTGCAGCGCTAGCGGGTACATCATGGCCGGGTCTTTCTCCATGGTGACCTTGACCACTGACTGGCGGATCTCGACATAGCGCTTGCCATTGCGCAGCACCACATCGCCACCTTCCACCGTGACCTTGCCGAGCGTGCGATGCGGCAGGCAATCGAAATGCGAGCCTTTCGCCAGCGTCAGGATGCCGCAGCAGCAGGCAAAGCGCGTCTTGACGCGGGTATCTTCGAGGAAGATCAGGCCGCAATCTTTTTTCATTTCTTCATCGCCGTGGGTTTGGCCGGGCATCGGATCGGACTGGTGGTCGAAATCGATGGCGGGGAAGGCGGAGCCATCTTCGTCCAGCGACAGCGTGAGCGGCATGGTTTCCGGCAGGTGGCTGCGGTCGATGACCAGGGTCATGCGCGCTTCGCGGTTATAGCGGCTGCCCGCTACGAAGGGGAAGGCGGCGCGGGCACCGGCCAGTACGTCGATCACCGACAGGTTGCGCTGCGCCAGGTTGTTGCGGCGGGCGCTGATCGGGTCCCCGCTCAACGGAGCCGTGGCAAAGGCGTAGTCGTTGTCGGAGTTGACGACGGCCAGCAGGCAAGGGTGCCATGGATGGTTTTCCTGCCAGCCGTACAGGTCTTCGGTCTGCGATGCTTCGATGCGGAATTTGGCCATCACGGTGCCGCCGGCCGGTACGCTGGCAAAGCTGGTGGTGATGCCGGTAGGGCTGACGTGCATCGCGTCGACCTGGGTCCAGTCGGGCGGGTAGACGAACTGCAGCCCGACAAAGGGCGTGATGCGGGTGCTGACCGAGACATTGCGCGCATCGCGGGCGCCCTTGTTCGTGACGCGCACGTAAATGTAATTGGCCTGGCCGCGTTCCACATTCTTTGACTGCAGCGGGTCGCTCGGCACGAAGACGTTGTCGTCGTTGATGCGCACGACGATGTCGGAGAAGTCCCAGAAATTCCCGCCGGTGAAGGGCTCGGCGCCGTTGTCGGCCGGGGCATCCTTGATCATCACGTCCGCTTCGTCGAGGGCCCGGAAAACGTTGATGCGGCCGTAGCCCATTTCCTGGTTCCATGTGCCATTCGCTTTGCCGGCGGTTTCGGCATATGCCACGGCGCCCACTTTCTGGGCGGTGCGCTCGATATGGGCGCGCACCTGCACATTGTCCAGCGTTGGATAGACGCTGCGGATCAGCGCTGCCAGGCCGGCTACATGCGGCGTGGCGGACGAGGTGCCGTTAAATACCAGGTCATAGTCGGTGGCGTTGTAGCCTGCTGCGCCTTGCCGGTCGGTGGTCGGGATGTGTACGCCGGGAGAGACGACCGAGATCTGCGGGCCGAAGTTGGAGCCCCAGGCTTCGCCATCCGGGCTGGCCGGCGTCTTGCGGTTGTCGATTTCGTCCGAGGCGCCGACGGCGATCACCAGCGGATTGGTGGCGGGGTAGGTGATCGGGCCGTTGTAGTTGTGGGTGGCGACGCACATCACCAGGTCGTTGTTGAAGGCGGCCTGGATGGCCGGATCGATGATGGCCGGGCTCCAGCCGTTCCAGCCAAAGCTCATGCTGATGATGCTGGCGCCATTGGCGGAAGCGTAGTTGATGCCGGCTGCCACTTCGACGTCGGTCCAGGCATCGAAGGCGACCGGCAGGATGCGCGCATCGCCGGCCACGCCGGTCACGCCGGTGCCGTTGTTGTAGGTGGCGGCCACGATGCCGGCGCAGGCGGTGCCGTGGTTGCCGGTGGGCGAACCGTCACCGCTCATGGTGCCGAGGTTGATGCCGGGGGCGGCGAAGCGCAGGTCGGGGTGGGTCAGGTCGCAGCCTTCGTCCAGCACGCAGACCACGGTGGTGGCGGCGCCGGTGGTGATGTCCCAGCCGGTGGTGCCGGGGCCGCCGGCCTCGATGCGGGTCATGTCCCATTGCTGCGGGAACAGGGTGTCGTTGGGCGCGATCGACGTCGGCGTCAGCAGCGGCATGGTCTCGAACTGAAAGTCCGAAATCGGCGCATTGGGGATCTGCCGCAGGCGTTCGCGCAGCTGGTAAGCGTTGATTTCCTTGACGTTGCTGATCTGGAGATAGTGGTGGCCGTTCAGGTAGCGCGTTTTCTCGGCGACCTCCTGGATGGCCGGTTCGGCCGCGCCCTTGGCGCCCAGGCCTTCCGGCAGCTTGAAGCCGGCATCGCGCTGGCGCAGCTTGACCAGGGCTACGTGGGGCAGGGGCGCCATCAAGGCGCGGCGGCCGCGCTGGCCGGCCTGGCGATAGACCGGGCCGATCCAGTCCAACCCGAGCTGGGCGCCGGCTTCCTCGATCCTGGCGAGGCGCACGTCGTCCAGCGGGCGGCGCGACTGCACGAAGTAGCGGGTCCTGGTGTGGTTGACGCGTTCACCCGGTACCATGCCTTCATCCGCCTCGTCTTCCAGGAACAGGTCCACGCTGTGCAGGAATTGCTCGACGGCGCTGCGTTCTTTCGGCTGCTTGAGGGCGACGAGCAGGCGGGTAGTGTCGAGCGCCAGTGCGGCGCCCGAGGCATGACTCATTTCTTGCGGAAAGTTCTTCATGATGTCTCCTAGCGAGTTCGGAAATCCCCTTTGCTGCGGGGATCAAGCCAGTCTAGGAGGCCTGTTTGATTGGAGTTTGACCTGCGTCTATCATGCGGCATAAACCAACCGGAGACATCCATGAAAAATTTCGCCACTGCCGTTGCCGCGCTCGCCATCTTCGCTGCCCAGCCCGCCTTTGCGCTGGAACAGAGCGCTTCCGTCAAAGTGACCAGGCTGCTGCAGTCGCCCACCAGCTGGAATGGCGCGGCTCTGGCTTACCCGAGCGGGCAAGCCGAAGTCACGGCCATGCTGATCGAAATTGCGCCCGGCGCGGAAACCGGTTGGCACCTGCATCCCGTGGCATCGTTTGCCTACATCCTGGAAGGCGAGCTGGAAGTGAGCCTGAAAGACGGCTCGAAGAAGCGCCTGGAAGCGGGCCAGGCGCTGGCGGAAGTGGTCAATACCCTGCACAACGGGCGCAATGTGGGCAAGGGGCCGCTCAAGCTGGTGGTGTTCTATGCGGGCGCCTCCAATAGCACGCTGACGGTCAAGGAATAGTGCCTGAATCTTATAGTGGGTATATAATGCGCGCTATTTTGCGGCGACAGACCGCAACCTGTGGGGAGAATAGGGGACATCCATCAAACCGCCCACAAGGAAAGAACATGATGAAGTTGTCCAAGATGCACGTGCTGGTAAGCCTCGCTACGATGCAGATGGCTGCCATGGCCCAGGAAGCAGCCCAGGCCCCAGCCGGCCAAATGGAAGTAGTGACCGTTACTGCGCAGCGCCGCGCCGAGAATATCCGCGACGTGCCGGTTTCCGTGTCCTCGATCAAGGCTGAAAAGCTGGACATCCTGCTGTCCGGCGGCCAGGACATCCGCGTCCTGGCAGGCAAGACCCCATCGCTGAACGTCGAATCGTCGACCGGCCGTGTCTTCCCGCGCTTCTACATCCGTGGCTACGGCAACGCCGACTTCGCCGTGTTCGCCTCGCAGCCGGTTTCGCTGATCTATGACGACGTGGTGCAGGAAAACCCGATCCTGAAGGGTTACCCGATGTACGACCTGGCCAACGTGGAAGTGCTGCGCGGCCCGCAAGGCACCCTGTTCGGCCGCAACACCCCGGCCGGCGTGGTCAAGTTCGAATCGGCCAAGCCTAGCCTGCGCGGCGTGGAAGGCTTCTACAACGTTTCCTACGCAACCGACGCTACCGCCAACATCGAAGCGGCCGCCAACGTTCCGCTGTCGAAAGAGTGGGCACTGCGCGTATCGACCCTGCGCCAGCACCGCGATGACTTCGTCACCAACACCTACACCGGCCAGCCGGATGCGCTGGAAGGCTACAACGAGCACGCAGAACGCGTGCAGGTGCTGTACCAGCCGAACGGCGTGTTCAACGCCCTGTTCAACGTGCACCAGCGCCAGACCACCGGCAGCTCGCGCCTGTTCCGCGCCAACATCATCAAGAAGGGTTCCAACACCTTCGTCGACGGCTTCGATCCTGAGCGCATCGCCATCAACGGCCGCGAAGACCAGGAACTGAAAACCCAGGGCGCCAATGTGCGCATGAGCTGGGACCTGGGCGCACACAAGCTGTACTCGATCACCGGTTACGAAACCGTGGCCCGCTACAATTCTCGCGGCGACATCGACGGCGGCAATCCAGGCGATGCGCCAGCCGTGCCGTTCCAGGTTGCCACCGCGGCCTTCGTACCCGACATCAAGCAGTACTCGCAAGAGTTCCGCGTAGAGTCCAAGTACACCGGCCCGATGAACTGGCAGGCAGGCGTGTACTACTTCGACGAGAAGGCAGTGGCAGGCCAGGACAACTTCAACGTTGCCGGCGACCGCACCTCGCGCGTGAAATCGCAGCAGAAGAATGAAGCCTGGGCGCTGTTCGGTTCCGTGAACTACGCTGTGAACGAGCAGTTCACCGTGCGCGGCGGCCTGCGCTACACCGAAGACAAGAAGGACTTCGACACCCTGGAAACCACCGGCACCACCCTGGTTGGTCCAAAGTCGGTTTCCGAGTCCAAGGACAAGTTCAACTGGGACCTGAGCGGCACCTATAAGCTGAACAACGACGTCAGCCTGTACGCCCGCTACGCCACCGGCTTCCGCGCGCCATCGATCGCTGCCGCTTCGACCTCGGTGCCGATCACCGTGGCTGACGCCGAAACCATCACCTCGATCGAAGCCGGCGTGAAGGCCGACCTGTGGAACCGCCGCGCACGCGCTACCCTGAGCGTGTACGACTACGACGTGAAGAACCAGCAGCTGACCGTGGTTGGCGGCAATTCCAATGTCACCAAGCTGATCAACGCTGCCAAGACCAAGGGCCGCGGCATCGAAGGCGAAATCGAAGGCTTCATCACCAACGACTTCAAGATGTCGGCCAGCGCATCGTACAACTTCACCGAGATCCGCGATCCTTCGCTGTCCCTGAACAAGTGCGCACAGTGCACCATCCTGGACCCGATCAACGCGTCCAACCGCGTGGTCATCGACGGCAATGCGCTGCCACAGGCGCCGAAGTGGATCATCAACCTGAACGCCCGCTACAACTACCCGCTGGCGGAAGGCAACTTGTTCGTGGTGACCGACTGGTCCTACCGTTCGAAGGTGAACTTCTTCCTGTACGAAGCAGTTGAATTCACCGGCGCTCCGCTGACCGAAGGCGGCCTGCGCGTGGGCTACAACTGGGCCGGCGGCAAGTACGAAGTCGCAGCCTTTGCACGCAATATCACCGACCAGCGCCGCATCACCGGCGCCATCGACTTCAACAACCTGACCGGCTTCATCAACGAGCCACGTCAGGTTGGCGTGCAGTTCAAAGGTTCGTTCTAAACTTTTTGGGGCTGGCACTTGCCAGCCCCAAAATAGGCCGATATAATGCGGCCTCTTTTCCCTGATAGCTCAGTCGGTAGAGCGACGGACTGTTAATCCGCAGGTCCCTGGTTCGAGTCCAGGTCGGGGAGCCAGAATTTTAAAAGGCCATGTTTCACGACATGGCCTTTTTGCATTGGAGCGCATCAATGGAATGGAAGCCTAAACGTTGGATAGCAGTTGTGCTGTCGCTCTTTTCCAGTCCTCTCGGACTTCTATATGTCGGCAAGGCGCGATGGGCTATCGGATTTTTCATCATTGTTCTGGCGTGTGGCCTTGCCAGTAGCGTTGTTTCTGGCCTCGCCGCGTTGATTTATGTGGCTTGGTTGCTGTCGCTGGCGCTACCGGTTTATATGTTTTTCGTGGCACGCAAGGTCTCGCTGGTGGCGCGTCCCTGGTATTCGCGGCCGAAGGGACTGCTGGCGATCAGTGCTGCGTTCGTGATCCCAATTTTGTTGGCTCGTACTTTCCTATATGAGCCATTCCGCATGCCATCGTCATCCATGGAGCCGACCTTGCCGCGCGGAGCGATGCTGCTGGCGCAAAAGGCTGGATACGGGCATTACAGCGCCTTCGGAATAAAACTGGGGCATGGCGGCTCGGCCATGCTGGCCCATGGCGACCTCGTTGTATTCGACTTTCCGCCTGATCCCCAGATGACTTACGTGAAACGTGTGATTGGCCTGCCAGGTGATTTAGTCAAGGTAGAGGGCACTCGGGTTACCCTTAACGGGGTGCCCGCCCCTAACAAACAACTTGATGACTCCGGCCTGCTTGAGGAAGAGTTGAAAGGGGTGCGTTATAAGGTACTCGCGCAAGGGGCTAGTTATCCCTATTGGCAGGAAAGAGAATTTGCCAGCCACGAGCAATGCCGCTCGACGGAAACCAGCATGGAGTGCCGGGTACCGGACGGACACTATTTTGTTCTTGGCGATAATCGCAACAACAGCGCAGACAGCCGGATTTGGGGATTCGTGCCGGTAGGCCATGTGGTCGGAAGGGTGGTCAAAGTGTTTGCCCCTTCCGAATCGCAATGTGGAGCGAATGACTGTTAATCCGCAGGTCCCTGGTTCGCTCTGCGCGCCATTTAGTGGCCGTAGCTGACCACCCGCGCCAGCTTCCAGCCATCTGCGGTGCGTTTCCAGATTTGCAGGAATTTGAAGGTGCCGCAGTCGTCCTTACCGTTTTCGATGTGGCAGAAAGTGTGCTGGCCGGTTTGGATGGCGCCATAGTCTTTTACAGGGTAGACCTCCATGCTGCCGGGGACCAGCTCCCGCTTCAGCTGCAGGTTGCGGGCGAACAGCTTGCGGGTGGCTTCGTGGTTCTGCTCGTAGTTTTGCAAGCCGCCCGTGTCATGAAAGAACTCGAGGTCGGTAGAGAATACAGCTTTGACTCCTTCGGCATCCTGGCGGTTGAAGGCGTCAAACAGGACCTTATCCATCGCTGCAATTTCTTTGTACAGGGGCGTTTGCTCTTGCGCGTGCGCTGGAATGGACAGGCTCGGAACAATGAGTACGAGAAGTAGGGATTTCATTACGATCCTTTTCTTGGGGAACGTGAAAACTTCATTCTCCTCAAGGCATTGTGCTGACGCCAGTGCGATGCGACGAATGGTTGTTTTGAAAGGGTTAATGGTCAGCAAACCCGGTTCAATCGTCGGTCCCTGGTTCGAGTCCAGGTCGGGAGCCGGAATGCAGAAAAGCGCGCTCGGAAGGCCGCGAACTGTTTCGCAGGCCGGGTTTGTGATCGAAATCAACGGCTCAGGCGACTGATATTGCAGTTCGTCGCAAGATGCGGGTGGGCGCGACCAGCTCGACAGTAGACTCCGTTTCATTGGCAAAAGCCCAACATAATGGAGATAACATGCGCTTTCGTTTTCTCGCCGCCGCTGCGGCCCTGATCCTGACCACTGCAATCCCCGCCAGTGCTGCGGACAAGCTCGATGCCGTCCTGGCCAAAGCCATGGCTGGCACCAAGGTCCCCGCCGCAGGCGTGCTCGTGATGCGGAACGGGCAGGTCGAGGACCAGGCTGTCGCTGGCGTGCGCCGCAATGATGGCAAGGACGCTGTCATGCAGGATGATGTGTGGGTGATCGGTTCTACCGGCAAAGTGATGACGGTGGCCATGATTGCGCGCCTGGTCGAACAGGGCGCCCTGTCTTGGGATGCGTCACTTGAACAAATGCTGCCCGATCTGGCCAAGGCCATGCGCCCGGAATATCGCAAGGTCACATTGATTGATCTGTTGTCGCACCGGGCCGGCCTGCCGCGTGACCTGCGCAATACCAAAGCGCTCAATACCTACTTTAGGGATACCCGCTCGCTGACGCAGCAGCGGCTGGCCTACATCACCTCTGCACTCAAGGAGAAACCTGCTCAGAAACCAGGTTCTGCCTTTAGTTACAGCAACACTGGATTCCTGATCGCGGCGGCCATTGCCGAACGCGTCTCCGGAAAATCTTATGATGAACTGATGCAGGCTGAGGTCTTCGGGCCGCTAGGCATGGCAACTGCCGGCAGCGGCGCGACCCATGATGGCCAGATCCGCGGCCACAGCAAAGGCAAGCCGAAACTTGAGGTCAAAGTGGAAGCCGATGGCGTGCCGGCCATGTACGCGCCGGCTGGATTCTTGCACATGAGCCTTGCTGATTGGGCACGCTTCAATCTCGACCAACTGGCTGGGGCCGCAGGAAAGGGCAAGCTGTTGATGCCAGCCAGCTATAAGCTGATGCAAACGGCTCAACCGGGTAGTGGGGCAGGTCTCGACTGGGGCGTGCAAGCGTCGATCGCCGGGCGCAAGGGGCCAGCATTGGTGCATCAGGGCTCGGATGGCAATTGGCTTGCGGTAGTCGTCTTATTCCCTGAGCAGGGCAGCGGCGTGCTCGCCGTAGCCAATGCATTCGAAGACATGGGAGCCGATGCGGTCATTAACGGGATGCTGGGCGCCTTGTTTCCGACGCTGGCCCCGGCCAAATAATCCTTTCAACGTCATGGCGGACGGAAGCGAAAGGGCAGGGTGCGAGCACCCTGCCTTCCACTGGACAAACGAAACAGTCCGCTTTATTTAATGTGGGGGGCCAAAGTAGGTTTTGAACGCTTCTTGCATCTCGGGCGATAATCGATGGAAGTCGATACGCTGCCTCTTAATTTCTGCACGTAAGCGTTGTGCGCTTCCCGCTGCGCGTACCAGGCGAGTTACCAGATCCTGGGCGAGTTCTTGTTGTACTTCGCGTGGAATTTGCTTTGGGTCGCGCACCGCAAACGCTTCTCCCGCCGGGTCGCCATTACACTCGGTGCCGGATAGCTTATAAACGCCACCATCAATGTGTTGAAAATAAAGGCGCTGGCCCGGTTTGGGATTGCGGCGCTGGGAGTAGCCGTTAACGAGGTAATACGTAGTTGTGGAATGCTTGGCTACACCGTAGATCCATTGGCGTGTGGCCCAGGTCTCAGTGTCGGCTATTTGCTCGCATAGCGCGCGTACATCTTCTGGCAAAGGCTCCAGTTTGGCTCCTGCTGTAGGGAGCCGCAGGCCAAGAATGGGATCACGCAAGAATTGTGGAGGACGGTTGCTTTCTTGTGCGCCCGCGGTGGCGCAGAGTAACGCAAACAAGCCGGCTACACACCGACCCTTAATAGCGGTAGACAACATGACTTGCTCTTTCTGCTCTGTATCTGTAGGAGGTGTCGCGCCAAACTTAAAAATGTTGCAACGGGGGGAATTATATGAAATTACTTGTGTGAGCAATTCGCGCCTGCCAGATGGCGCACACGCCGCCCTGGCCAGATTGGCATAGCTCACAGCACATAAGTTATAGCTCCAGCGTCGCCGGGCAGGAAGATAATCTGCCAATTCAAGAAATTGACGGAGACAAAATGGGCGTGAATTCTCGGCGGCGAAACCTGATGGTGTCGCTCGGACTGGCGGCGGCGTTTCCGGGGCTGGCGGGGGCTGCGGTCAGTGCCACGGCTCGGGGCAAACGCGAAGACCTGGAGCTTTGGTACGAGCGGCCAGCCGGCCCGTGGGTGGAGGCGCTGCCGGTCGGTAATGGACGTCTTGGCGCCATGGTTTATGGACGCGTTGGACAGGAGCGGCTGCAGCTCAACGAAGATACTTTGTTTGCGGGCGGTCCGAATGATCCGAACATGCCGGGTTCCCTGGCCGCCTTGCCGCAAGTGCGAGCGCTGATCGACCAGGGGAAGTTCAAGGAAGCCCACGACATGTGCGGCAGCACCATGATCGCCCACCAGCAAATGCCGTACAGCGCAGCCGGCGACTTGCTGATCGACTTTATCGGTGCGCCTGATGCGCCGAGCGCCTATCGCCGTTCCCTCAGCCTGGATTCGGCGATCACTACAACCACCTATGCAGTCGGCAAAACACGCTATGTGCGTGAAGTGTTTGCCAGCGCTCCGGCGCAAGTGATCGTGGTTCGCTTGACTGCCGTGCATGGCATGCTGGATTTCGACCTTGGGTACCGTCACCCGGAGCAGGTGAAATACGGCGGCACGCAAGCACCGTCGGAACTACGCGAGTCTTTGAATGAAGCGGTCCGTCCGGCCACCCTTGCGATCCGTGCCGACGGCGCGGGAGCCTTGCTGGTGGAAGGCCGCAATAACGAATCTTCGGGCGTTCCTGCCGCGCTGCGTTACGCAGTGAGGGTGCAGGCGCTCTGCGACGGCAAGGTGATCGTTGCCGGCGACCGCCTGCAAGTACGCGGCGCGCGCGATGTAACCCTGCTGGTCGCTGCTGCTACCAGTTTTGTCAACTTCGCCGACGCCAGCGGCGATCCGGTGGCGCGCGTGCGCAGCGACTGCGCTGCCGCGGCACGGAAGCCGTATGCGCAGTTGCGCGATGAGCATGTGAAGTCGCACCAGGCATTGTTCCGCAGATTCTCGATCCGCTTCGGAAACGGCCAGGATGTGCGCCCGACCAATGCGCGCATTGCCAGCGCTGAATCCCAGCCTGATCCAACGCTGGCGGCGCTGTATGTGCAATACGCGCGTTACCTTTTGCTTTCCTGCTCGCGGCCGGGGAGTGAACCGGCCAACCTGCAAGGACTGTGGAACGAAGGCACCAATCCTCCATGGGGCGGCAAGTACACGATCAACATCAACACGCAGATGAACTACTGGCCGGCGGGACCGGCCAATCTTGGCGAATGCGTTGAGCCGGTGCTGCGCATGGTGGAAGGGCTGGCGGTGACCGGTGCCGTCACTGCGCGCAAGGCATACGGTGCGCGCGGCTGGGTGACTCATCACAATACGGACCTGTGGCGCGCCAGTGCGCCAATTGACGGGCCGCTGTGGGGCATCTGGCCTACGGGTGGCGCCTGGCTTTGTAATACCCTGTGGGACTATTACGACTACTTCCGCGACGAAGCCTGGCTGCGCCGCCTTTATCCTTTACTGAAAGGCGCCTGCGAATTCTTCATCGATACGCTGGTCGAAGATCCACAGGGGCGCGGACTGGTCACATCGCCCTCCATTTCGCCGGAAAACCAGCATCACAAGGGTGTGGCGATTTGCGCCGGACCTGCCATGGACCGCCAGATCCTGCGCGACTTGTTCCGACACACGCTGGCAGCGCAGGCCCTGCTGGGGGATGACGATGCGTCCCTGCGCGATGCACTGCAAGCCACTTTAAAACGCTTGCCGGCTGACCGCATCGGCGCACAAGGCCAATTCCAGGAATGGCTGGAAGACTGGGACGCGGGTGCGCCGGAGCAACGGCACCGTCACGTATCCCACCTGTACGCGGTCTATCCTTCCGGGCAGGCCAATGTGCGCGACACGCCGGAACTGGTGCAGGCGGCCAAGGTCACGCTCAATGCGCGCGGCGACAAGTCGACCGGCTGGGCCACCGCATGGCGGCTGGCGTTGTGGGCGCGCATGGGGGAGGGCGACCGGGCACACGCTATCCTGCTTGGCTTGCTCGGCCCCGAACGCACTTACCCGAATATGTTTGACGCCCACCCGCCGTTCCAGATCGATGGCAATTTCGGCGGCACGGCGGGGATCATCGAAATGGTGCTGCAATCCTGGGGCGATGAAATCCACGTGCTGGCCGCGCTGCCAAAGGCGTGGCCCGAGGGGGCAATGCAAGGCATTCGAGCGCGTGGTGCAATCGAGGCAGACGTTGAATGGTCGGGCGGGCGGTTGCGGCGGCTGGCGCTGCGCGGCAAACCCGGTAGCCGGGTCCCGGTACGCTATGCCGGACAAAGCCGGACGCTGGAACTGGACGGAAAGGGCCGGGCGGTCTGGAAACCATAAAAAGCCCAGCCTTGATTCGGCCGGGCTTTTTGCTTTCAGAATCAGGGCAGCGGGCATGGCCGGCCCGTGCGCTGGAAGGTGGCCGCCATCAGGAATCCATAACAGTCTGCGTTTTCGACCGCTTCGGTGGTCCGATACGGGGTATTCGTTTCGCGCGAATTCCCCATGGCCTTGTTTAGCGCCCAGAAGCAGTCTTTGTCGTACTTGTGATCCTTGGTGCGCGCCGCCAGGTGCGAAAACTCGTGTACCAGGGTCAGGTAGCGGTTATTCAGCCCATGCTCTTCGGCGATCTTGTAGCGTTCGTCGAAGTAGATGAACATGCTGCCGGCGACCATGGGATCGACATCGGTGTACACGTAGGCGTAGTTATCGACGCTACTGGAGCGCGGCTTGCCCCAGGTCATATTGAGCGAGGCCGGGCGCTTGATCACGGTAAGCATGCGCGTGATGACCGCGCGCACCTGGTTGCGGGTGGCTTCGTCGGTGTTGCCGAACAGGACGGCCAGGCGCTGGGTCATGGTGGCGTCAGGGGCGTTCAGCAAGCGCTCCATCTCGAGCAGGTCGCCGCCCAGGCGCTTGAAGGCAGCGCCGGTGGCGTCGACTACTTCCTTGGCCAAGGTATTTTCGGACACCATCTTGTTGATGTCTTGCAGGATTGTCAGATTCATCGTTTGTCTCCAAAGTTTGGTCAAACCCGGCAGCAACGGAGCTGGATCGGGAATTTCCATGCTAAGGATGTGGATCCATTACAACCTGACGCTTCTTGGCAGCCGATATAATGTTGCAAAATTGGAAATTGAAAGTGATTATGGGTAAACCCGTTGCCAGTGTTGTCCTCTCCCTCCTGCTGGTTTTCGCGAGCCTGAACGCCCGGGCTGAATCTGCGCCAATACGCAACGTTGCTGTGCTCTCATTGGCCGGCAACAGCCTCGCCTTGCATGTGCAGCGCCACCAGGTTGGAAGTCGGACCGAAAATTCGCCAGTTGAAGTGCGACCGGTCGAAGATCCGGTCTTCGACCAGGCCGCGATCATCGCGGCTCGCGCGTCGCTTTTGAAACTGCTGCCCAATGCGAAGCTGAACCTGATGACGACGCAGGATAAGGGCCTTTACAGCGCCCAGAACGAAATGTTCGAGCATCCCGAGCAGCATGGCGAGGATCGCGAGTATTTGAAAAGCCTGCTGAAAGAGCAGGGCGTGAGCCATGCCATCTTGATCAGCAAATTCCGCAGCTTGGCCACGATCAAGCTGATCGACGCGACCGTCGGCAGTGGCGCCCTTGAGGGACTCGGCTTCTATGTCGATGACATGATCTATACCTTCAACAGGGGCGACAGCACCACGTCGCGGGGCATGGTCGCGCCGTTTGCTTACGTGCGGGTGCGGCTGCTGGAGGCCGATTCGTTAAAGGTGGTGGGGGAAGGGACGGCGAAACAGTCTTTCGTCATCGCCCGTCCCTCTGCCGACTCTACCGGCATGGAGACTTTCAACAACATGACCGGTGCGGACAAGATCAAGAATGTCCGCACGGCGCTTGAGCGGGCAATGGACGCTGTCATGCCGGGCGTGCTGGCCCAGTGATCAGCAGTGCTGGTCGAGCCAGTCGCCGACCAGCGGCCACAGTACTTTTTCCTGGTGCGAGCGGAAAAAACCGAAGTGGCCGATGCGCTCCTGATTGAAGGTATCGGGGCTGAGCACGCGGTAGTCGACCTTGGCGCTGGTATAGGCTTCATGCAGCATGCGCGAGCCGGACTCGCGCAGCAGTTCGTCATCGCTGAAAGTCAGGCCGAGCACAGGGAAGCTGGCGCTGGCATAGGCTTCGCGCGCACCGGGTTCGCCGGTGAGCAGGTAATCCGGGGTGAGGCACCAGCGGCGCCACTGCATCATCGCGCCGCGCGGGATGTCGCCAAGGATGCCCAGGCGCTTGCCGGGGAAATAGCCCAGCACCCTGCATAACAATGGTGTCAGCACGTACCACAGTAGTGGCGCGGTACGCTGGACGCGCGGGTGATTATGGCGCGTGGCGCCGCTGCCGACGGCGATGTTGACCAGGCCTGCCACTTTGCCGATCGATGGCAGCAGCGGGGCGGTCTGGCCTCCCAGGCTGTGGCCGAGCAGGAACAGCGGAAGTGTGGCGTCGTGCCTGGTGGCGTGCTGCACGATGGATTCGAGGTCGATCGCAATCCAGGTGGTGATATCGGCCTTGCAGCGGCGCAGCGGTCCTTGGCGCGATTCGCCCATGCCGCGGTAATCGAAAGTCCACACGCGGTAGCCCAGCCTCGCGAGGAAAGCGGCGAAGGTGGCGTAGAAGCCTTGGGGAATTGCCATGCCGGGCGCAATCACTACCTGCGCGCGCGGCAGGCATGACGGTTCGTGGCGGTAGGCGGTCAGTTGCTGGCCGTCCTGCGTTTGCAGTGTGAAGCGGGTGCCGCTCATGTTTTTCGTCCTCCGAAGGAGACGCCGGTGTGGGCAGGGTTGGTGGCGAGAGTGCGCCAGGCGGCGCTGCTCAATTCATCGACGGCAGTGAGTGGGCTGAACCCGAGGCGTCCACCCAGCCAGTTGCGTGCCAGCTCCTGCGAGGGGCCGAGCAGCAAGGGGCCATACAGCTCGATCGGCAGCCGGCGCAGCACGCCCTGCTTGAACCAGGGCTTCAACTTTTCGAACACGTCCTTGAAATGGCTTGCCGTGCGCTGGCGGATCGCGTCGTCATGCTCGGCGCTGACGGCCTGGCGGCGCGCAAACAGGAAGCGCGCCATGTCGGGCTGTTCCACGATCCAGTTCAGGTGAGTACTGACAATGGCGTGGATGGCAAATTCGGCGTTGCCGGCTTCGGCCACGTTGGCCTTGATCTGCTGCCAGTAGCTGTCCAGCCCCTGTGCGAACAGGGCGGCAGCAATGCCTTCCTTGTTGCCGAAGTGGTGATAGATGCTTCCCACCGAAGCCTGGCTGCGCTGGCGGATGTCTTCTATCGACGTGGCCTCGATCCCCTTTTCGGAAAACACGGCGAGGGCGGCGGAGAGGATGGCGGATTTTCGGTCAACTTGGGTCATGCCTAGAATATTGTTCTAGAATCATATTCTAGTCAAGTTTCTTCGTTTCGGGTTAAGCTCGACGACATGAAAAAGACTAGAGCCGGGATTTTTATTGTCCTGCTACTCCTGGCCATGCTGGACCTGCAGCCGGCGGCTGCAAATCCCCTGAAGGCTCCGCAGCAGGTTGTTTATCCGCGCCCCGAGTCGGAGCATGACAGCCGCTACTTGTATGACTGGGAGGTATTGCGCACGGCTCTCGAGAAGACGCGCGCCAGGTTCGGGCCGTTTGAGCTGCGGGAGGCCAGCCAATACATGTCGCCTGCACGGGTGACGGCTGAAGCCGCAGGAGCGGGCTCCATCAATGTGTTTGTGCGCGCCACGTCGGTGCAACTGGAGCAGCAATTCCGTCCGGTGCGGATTCCGGTTGACCGTGGCCTGATCGGTTACCGCCTGCTACTGGTGCGCCATGAGGATTTGCCCAGGTTCTCAGAGGTCAGGTCCCTCGACCAGTTGCGCCGTTTTAGCATCGGCCAGGGCAAGGGCTGGGTTGACGTCGGCATCCTGCAGGCCGGCGGCTTCAAGGTGGTGGAAGGGAATAATTACGACGGCTTGTTCTCAATGCTCGAAGTCAAGCGCTTCGATGCGCTGTCGCGCTCTGTCGACGAAGCCTTGAGCGAGTACGACGAATGGCACAAGCGTTTCGGCTTCGAGGTCGAACCGGACGTTGCACTCTATTACCCGCTGGCGCGGTACTTCTTTACGCGCCGTGATGCGGAAGGGGAAGCGTTGGCAGTCCGGCTGGAGGCCGGGCTTGAGGCGATGGTGCAGGACGGTTCGCTGCAAGCGCTATTCATGACTTACAAGGGACCGCTGATCAAGCGTTCCGGCCTGGCGCGGCGCCGGCTGTTCCGCATTCCCAACCCTGGCTTGCCGCCCCAAACGCCGCTGGCACGCAGTGAACTGTGGTATCGGCCGCAGGAGTTGGCAGGGAAGCGATAGGCACTGCGCTACAGCCGCGTTACACTGGCTGCCAAGGAGGAGGCGCCATGAAAGCTTGGATACTGGCCGTTCTAGCAGCTATTACTCTGGCAGGTTGCAGCACCCCGCAAAATCACCAGCAACAGCCCTTTATCTGCCGGACGGTGGAATCCGGCCTCGGCCAGCCAATGGTCGATAACCAGCAAGGCATAGGGCATCCGGTGCGTGACGAAGCCGGCAAGATGGTCGGCTATAGCAGTCAATGCGCCATCAAGCCACGCATCCAGCACTTTTATTACACGGGAACGGGTTTCAAGCCGTTCGATATTGGACATGGTTACGCGGCGCCCCCGCCCGACATGAAAACGGTCGTCGTGAACGGGGCGGCGATTCCATTTGTGGTGCGAGTGGAGGCCGGCACCATCAATCGCTTCGTGTATACGATTGCGATGCTCGAGCGCGCCCCCTGGAACCATAAGCTGATTTACTGGATGCGCGGCGGTGTCGGCATTGGCCACCAGCAGGGTCTTGCGATGTGGTTCAACGATGCGCTGAACGGCTCGGAAAAACAGTTGATGCCCAAGTTGCTGGCGGAGGGTTATGCGATCGCCAGTTCATCCGGCAATGAGAGCGGGGTTCACTACAATATGCGGCTGGCCGAAGAAACGGCGGCGCAGACCAAAGCCTATTTCGCTTCGGCTTACGGCAAGCCGGTTTATACAATCGGCATCGGCGGTTCGGGCGGGGCCGTGCAGCAGTATATGTTTGCGCAAAATCGTCCCGGACTTTTCGATGCGGGGATTCCGGTGCAGTCGTATCCCGACATGGTGACGCAGGCGATCCCGATCTCGGATTGTCCATTGCTCGGGCAGTACTTCCGCGACGAGGTGGCGCGAGACCCGAATTCGCCGTGGGCGACCTGGAGCCGCCAGACGCTGGTGCAGGGCATGAATGCCAGCGATACCGCGAAAAATCCCTTTACGGGCAAGCCCGGCACGACGGAGTGCATCAACGGCTGGCGCTTTGCGATGCCGACGGTGCTGAATCCGCTTTTCCGCGACAGTAAATTCGACAAGGCCATCGCTTTCTACGGCTATGCGCCGGAGGCCTTCGCCAAGGTGAAGTGGACGCACTGGAACGACCTGGAGGAATTCTATGGTACGGATGCCGAAGGCTTTGCGCCGATCCCGCTCGACAATGTGGGCGTGCAGTATGGCCTTGCCGCGCTGGTGGCGGGCAGGATCAATGCCGACGAATTCCTGCGGCTGAACGCATGTGCCGGAAGCTGGAAGGAGCAGCGCGATTTCGTGCCTTACAAGCCGGACGGCGATCCCTTCGATTCGGTGAATATGCAGCGCAGCGCGACTTGCCGCGATCCGGCCGGCACGCCGGCCCCGCGGCGCGAGGGAAGCCAGGGGGCGATCCGGGCGGCTTTTGAATCTGGCCACGTATTTACCGGCAAGCGCCTTGGCATCCCGATGATCGACCTGCGCCCGTACCGCGAAGCGGAGCTGGACATGCACAACGCCCGGCAGGCCTTTTCGGTTCGCGCAAGGCTGCTGGCGGCCAATCCGGCTGAAGCAAAGCGGCAGGTTGTCTGGTTTGCAAGGCCGGATACGGACTTGCCGGGGCAGGTGATGAAGGCGGTGTCGGTGCTGGACAAATATCTCACCAGCGGCAGCGCGCCCGCCGAATTCGCAGACCGCTGCGTGGACAGCGCCGGCAACGTGATAGGCTCCGGACCGGATGCCTGGAGCGGCATCCTCGATGGAGGCAAGCCTGGCGCCTGTACCCAGGCCTTCCCGATCTACAGCAGCCCGCGCATGGTGGCGGGAGAGTCGATCCGCGGCGATACCTTCAAATGCAAACTGAAACCCCTGGAGAAGGCCTTTGCCGACGGGACTTACGGGCGTGCGGTGAGCTTCAGCGATGTGCAAAAAGCCTGGTTGTCGCGAATCTTCCCCCAGGGCGTATGCGATTACAATAATGGCTTATGAAGATCCCGCCACTGAAATACCTTGTTCCCGGCACCCTGGCCGGGCTGCTGCTTGCTTACACCGGCATCGGCTTCCTCGCCGTGCCGGCGATCGTCAAGTCGCAAGCGGCCAAACAGGCCTCGGAAAAACTGCATCGCCAGCTCAGCATTGAGGATGTCTCCTTCAACCCATTCACGCTTGCCGCCTCGGTGCGCGGGCTGAAGATGATGGAGCAGGACGGCAGCACCGTCTTTGCCAGCTTTGACCGCTTGGGTGCTGACCTGTCGTGGCAGTCCGTCACGCGCATGGCGCCGGTGGTGCAGGAAGTGCGCCTGACCAAGCCTTACGTGCACCTGGCCCGCAACGCCGATAACCGCTACAACATTGACGACATCCTGAAACTGATCGCGAGCCAGCCGCCGTCGCCGGAGCCGGCGCGCTTCTCGGTCAACAACATCCAGCTGGAAGACGGCAGCCTGTCCTTCGAGGACAAACCGGCCGGCGTGACGCATAAGGTGCAAGACCTGAAACTGGGCCTGCCGTTTGTGTCCTCGCTGCCGGCGGATGTGACGATTTTCGTCGAGCCGCTGTTCAGCGCCAATATCAATGGCGCGCCGCTGCTCCTGAAAGGCAAAGCGCGCCCGTTCGCGGAGCCGAAAGACTATGCGCTGGACCTGAAGCTCGACAAGGTCGACCTGACCACCTATCTTGGCTACCTGCCGTTCAAGCCGAGCTTCAAGCTGCCGTCGGCGCACCTGGAAGCTCAACTGAACCTGACCGTGGTGCAGCCGAAGGAGAAGCCGGCATCGCTGGTACTGGGCGGGGAGGCCACGCTGTCGGGCGCGCAGTTGCTGCAGCTTGATGGCACGCAAGTGGCCAAGCTCGATGCCTTGAAGGTCAAGCTGGGCAAACTGGATTTGCTGGCGCAGCGCTTCGAGATCGCGCGCGTCGGAGTCGATGGCCTGGAGCTGGACGTCAAGCGCAGCAAGGATGGTGTGCTGAACCTGGACCAATTGGTGCCGGCCGCAGCACCGCAAGCTGCCGCGCCTGCGCCTGCGGCCAAGCCGGCAGCCACCGGTCCGGTCGTGCTGCTGAAGGAACTGGCCGTCAACGGAGCCGCGCTGCGCTATGCCGATGACACCCCGAAAGGCAACCTGCGTGCCGACCTGGCCAAATTCGGGCTGGTGGTGCAGGACATCGCTTTCGATGGCGGCAAGCATACCCTCGATATCGCGTCAGTCACGTCGAACAGCGCGGAAATCGACGTCCACCAGGGCAAGCTGGCAGATACGCCGGCCAGTGCCAAGCCGGACGCGAAACCGGCCGGTGAAGAACCGATGCAAATCAAGGTCGGCAAGCTGGATGTCAGCGGCTGGAACGCTAAACTGCGGGAAGACTTGCGCGAGGAGCCAACCGTCTTCAAGCTGTCGCCGCTGGCGCTGACTGTCGAAAACTACTCCAACGCTCCCGGCGCGTCTGCCGAGGTGGCGCTGAAAACCGCCGTCAATAAAGGCGAACTGGAACTCAAGGGGCAACTGGCGCCATCGCCGCTGAAGGCCGACCTGGCGCTGGACCTGAAGAATTTCGACCTGCTGCCTTTGCAGCCTTACGTCACCGATTACGTGAACCTGCGCCTGGTGCAGGCAGCCGTTTCCAGCAAAGCGCGCCTGCAGCTCGAAACGGGCAAGGATGGCGCTGTCGGCGGTGGCTTCAAGGGCGATGTCAGCGTGACCCGGCTGTCCACCGTCGACAAATCCAGCTCGAATGATTTCCTGAGCTGGAAATCGCTGGCCTTTGGCGGCATGGACGTGAACTTCAAGCCGTTCAGCCTGAACGTGGAGCGCGTGGCGCTGGACGATTTCTTCGCCCGCGTCATTATTGACCCCAACGGCCGCCTGAACGTCCAGGACGTGATGCGCAAGGAAGGCGAGGAAGGCAAGAGCCTGACCGAGGCCGGCACGCGTGCCCAGGCTGTCAAGGATGCCAAAGCGAAGTCGAAAGATGTGGCGCAGGCCGCACCGCCTGCTGCCACAGCGCCTGCGCCGAAGGCGGCCCCGGCGAAACCTGCCGAACCGCTGCCGCCGATCCGTATCGGCAAGCTGCTGCTGTCAGGCGGGCGAGTGCGCTTTACCGACAACTTCATCAAGCCTAACTACACGGCCAACCTGAAGGAGTTGGGCGGTACGGTTAGCGGCTTGTCGTCGGATCCCGCGCATAACGCAAACGTTGACCTGCGCGGCAACGTCAGCGGAGCGCCGCTGCTGATCGCCGGCCGCGTACATCCGCTGAAGCAGGAGCTTTCGCTCGACCTGCGCGCCGAAGTGCGCGGCATGGAGCTGTCGCAGCTGTCGGCCTACGCGGATAAATATGTCGGCTACGGCATCGAGAAAGGCAAGATGACGTTCGAGGTGTCCTATGCGCTTGAGAACCGCCAGCTGAAGGCCGAGAACCGCCTGGTGCTCGACCAACTGACCTTCGGCAAGGAGAGCACGAACCCCGACGCTACCAGGTTGCCGGTGAACCTGGCCGTAGCCCTGCTGAGCGACCGTAATGGCGTGATCGACATTAATGTGCCGATTGGCGGTTCGCTCGACGACCCGCAATTTTCGCTGGGCGGCATCATCCTCAAGGTGATCGGCAACGCCATCATGAAGACGGTGACTTCGCCATTCGCCCTGATTGGCTCCCTGTTTGGCGGTGGCGAAGAGCTGTCGATGCTGGAGTTCGACCAGGGCCGTGCGGCACTGCTGCCGGCATCGGAAGGCAAGCTGAAATCGCTGGCCAAGGCGCTGACTGAACGCCCGGGCCTGAAGCTCGATATTACCGGCCGCTTCGATGATGCGGCGGAAGAGGGTGCCCTCAAACGCGTGGCGCTGGAACGCAAGCTGCGCCAGATGAAAACGCGCGACCTGCAGGCACGCGGCGCCGCGCTTCCCGAAGGGGGCGTCGTGGTGGCCAAAGAGGAATACGCGGCCTTGCTGGAACGTGCTTACAAGGACGAGAAGTTCGTCAAGCCGCGCAATGCCCTGGGATTCGCGAAGTCCCTGCCCGTGGAAGAAATGGAGAAACTGATGCTGGCTAATATCAAGCTTGAACAGGACGACTTCATCACGCTCGGCAATCGCCGCGCGCAGGTGGCGAAGGACTGGCTGGTGGGGCAGGGCCAGGTAGCGCCGGAGCGCATCTTCCTGGTCGCACCCAAGCCTGGTGCGGCAGGCCGCGTCGATTTCGCTTTGCATTAGGAGCCGTACATGCCAATGCTGGAACTGGGTAACGCGCAACTGCACTATGAGCTGATTGAAGGCGAATCGCGCAAGCCGTTACTGGTGTTCCTGCATGAGGGCCTGGGCAGTATCGGCATGTGGAAGGAATTCCCGGATCGCCTGTGCGCCGCTACCGGTTGCGCGGGGCTGGTGTACGAGCGCCAGGGCTATGGCCTGTCTTCGGCCCAACCTGCGCCGCGCAGCATCCATTACCTGCATCAGTCGGCGATGGTCGAACTGCCGGCAGTGATGGCGTGCCTGGCGCCGGGACGCGAGCACATCGTGGTGGGGCATTCGGATGGCGGCAGCATTGCGCTGATCTACGCGGCGGGGCGCCCACAGGGGCTGCGTGGCGTCATCAGCGCTGCGGCACACGTATTCGTGGAAGAGATCACGATCGAAGGGATCAACGCCGTGCTGGCTGCCCATAGCGCAGGCAAGATGCGGGCGCTGGCGCGCTATCACGGCGAGAAGGCTGGGCAAGTGTTCTCGTCCTGGGCCGATACCTGGCTCGCTCCGTGGTTCAGGCAGTGGAATATCGAGTACCTGCTGCCGGCGATTGCCTGTCCCCTTCTGGCAATGCAGGGTAGCGACGACCACTATGGCTCCGGCGCGCAACTCGATGCCATTGAGCGAGGCGCGCCGGGTGCTCGCCAGTTGATGTTGCCCGGCTGCGGCCATAGTCCCCATATTGAGCAGCCGGAAGCGACATTGCAGGCCATGGCTGCCTTCATCAATCCTTTGGCGGGGTAGAGGAGGGCTTTTGCGGCTTGGCGTGCTTGAGCATCGCTGCCAACAGGGTCACGTCTTCGTCGCTTTCCAAAGCTGTTGGCACGGCTTGCTGCCGGCGCGGGGCGTTCGCCACTTTGGCGGTGCGCGCATGTCCTGCCGCGGGTTTCGTTGCGGCTGGCGCCGGCGTTGGCGGTGCAGTCGGTGTCTCGCTTTGCTCGATTGCCGTGTTGATGATGGTTGCGGCCTGCTGCGGGGCAGCTTCCTGCGAAACAGCGGGCAATGCCGGCATCGTCGCTGGCGCTGCTTGCGACGTCAGTACGGGCGGGCGCTCCGGTGCGGCAGCACCTTTTTGCAGCCAGACCCAGGCCGCGGCACCGGTAGCGAGCAATGTGGCGATAGCCGCGAGCCTTGCACGCTGCGGCGCATCCCACCTGGCCCACCGTCGGGAAGTGGCTGGGACGCTGCCGCCATTGGCCAGTCGTGCCAGTATGCGATGGCTATCGTCCCGCAACGCGGGGCTTGCAAACAAATCCGGCCGCATAAGTCCTCCTAAAGCTTGATTTCGCTCGACCCGTCCGATTGCGGGCGCGCATAGGATTGAAGTGTCGCGCGCCGTATGCGCTTTCGTATTGATGGATCGCACCATGTTGCCAATTATCGTCGCGGGCATCTTCGTAGCGGCCAGCGCCGCCGGCTGGCTGTTGTTATTCCCGCCAAAACGCCGTCCAAGTCCGCGCCAGCGGCGCTTGCTGCTGCTCGGTGCAGGGACTGCGCTGCTGGCGGGCGCGCCACCGCTGCTGGTTCGCTTGCTGCGCCCGCGCCAGATGGTGCCGGCTTTCGACGATGGCGTCCGGCCGGCCGATCCGCAAATCGCTGCATTGCTGCAGGGCGAACAACTGGTGCCGCCGCCGGCCTTGCCGCCGCTGGCTTTTGCCACGGCGGAGGTGGAGCTGTTGCGCCCCATGCTGTCGCAGGCTGACCGCGACTGGCAGCGCCTGGACCGGGAGTTCGCGCGGCGGCTGCTGGTGGTCTTCAATATCATGCGTGAGCGGCATGGCTACGAGATGGCTTTACTGGAAGGCTATCGGAGCCCGGAACGGCAGGAAAGGCTGGCCGCGGCTGGAAGCCATGTCAGCAACGCACGTGCTTTCCAGAGCTTCCATCAGTTTGGGCTGGCTGCCGATTGCGCCTTTATCCGCGAGGGAAAGCTGGTGATCAGCGAGCGCGATCCCTGGGCCATGCGCGGCTACCAGTTGTATGGTGAAGCAGCGGAAGCGGTCGGCATGGTGTGGGGCGGGCGCTGGACGATGATGGATTTCGGCCATGCCGAATTGCGCGCACGCGACACAAGGACTTGAGGCGGCTCAAGGGGCGCCGCGCAGCTTGGTGGCAACATCGGCCAACCTGCCTCCCTTTTCCGGCCCATCATGCTGCAACGAACCTGGTACCTGCTTACCGACCGGCGCACCCTGAACATACTGGCCTTCGCCTTGCTGGCCGGCCTGTTCTTCCTCGGCGCCGAACTCCTGAAACTTGCGCTGGTGTGGGCGCTGGCTGGTATCGCGGCGGCCGGCTTGCTGGTGCTGGCGGCGTGGGGAACGCGCCGCTATCTTGCGCGGCGGCGTGAATCTGAGCCAACACCGCCAGTGGAAACACGCGCCGAGGCCGACTTGAATGCGGTTCGTAGCGCGATGCTGGAGGCGGTCGGCACCATCAGGAATTCGCGCCTTGGCCGCGCAACCGGTGCACGAGCCTTGTATGAATTACCCTGGTATATGGTGATTGGCAATCCGGCTGCAGGCAAGAGCAGCGCGATAACGCAGTCCGGCCTGCAATTTCCGTTCGCCGACCCGAAGGCGATCCAGGGCGTGGGCGGCACCCGCCAATGCGACTGGTTCTTTACCGCGCAAGGCATCCTGCTCGATACTGCCGGCCGCTATGCGGTGCAGGCTGCCGACCGGGAGGAATGGCATGGTTTCCTCGGCCTGCTGAAAAAGCATCGGCCACGGGCGCCGATCAACGGCATTATCATCGCCGTCAGTATCGCCGAGTTGCGGGGGGATGACACGGAGTCGGTACTGCAGCTCGCGCGCAGCCTGCGCCAGCGCGTGCAGGACCTGATCGAAAGACTGGAGGTCTTCGCGCCAATATATGTAATGTTCACAAAGGCGGACCTGGTGGCCGGGTTTGCCGACTTCTTCATGGATGCGGAGGTTGCGGAGCGCGAGCGTCCGTGGGGTGCGACCATCCCCTTCAAGCAGAAGTCCGGCTGCCGCGAAATGCTGGCATTTTTCGAACAGAGCTTCGATGAGTTGTGCGAGGGCTTGCGCGAGATGGGTATCGCCACCATGACCCAGCGGCGCCGCGACCTGGTCCCGCCTGGCGTGGCTACTTTCCCGCTGGAGTTTGCCGCCCTGCGGGCGTCGTTAAAGGCCTTCCTTGCCACGCTATTCGAAGACAATCCCTTCCAGTTCCGCCCCTTGTTCCGGGGGTATTACTTCACCAGCGCGCTGCAGGAAGGACAGCCCTTGTGTGCGCAGTCGCTCCATGTTGCCAGGCGCTTCGGCCTGAGCGGAACGGTCGAAGCGGCACCGCGCACGCGCACTGGCGCCCAGGCCGGCTATTTCCTGCCGCGGCTTTTCAGTGAAGTCATCTTCGCCGACAAAGACCTGGTTTCGCAATATGCGACGCGCAAGCAAAGGCTGATGCGCAGCGGCGGCTTTGCCGGCGCGATTCTCCTCCTCGGTGCCGCACTGGGCGCATGGACCTGGTCATATTCTGGCAATGCGCAATTGCTTGCCCATGCGGCTGCGGACCTGGATAAAGCTGTCAGACTGCAGGCGCAGCGTCCGGACCTCCAGTCGCGCCTCGAAGCGCTGCAGCTGCTGCAGGATCGTATCGAGCAACTGGATAAGCTGGACCGTGAATCGCCCTGGCAACTGGGCATGGGCCTGTACCAGGGCGATGCGCTCGGCCGCAAGCTGCGCGGCGAATACTTTAAAGGCATGGGCGAAATCCTGCTCAAGCCTGTTGCGGCGAGCCTGGAGACGCAGTTGTTCGCGCTCGGCCAGCGCGAGGCGGGCAATGTCGAGGATTCCTATAACGCACTGAAGGCTTACTTGATGCTGGCTGATAAATCGCATGCAGAACCAGCCCATCTGGGCGATCAGCTTACGCGCCACTGGCGCGGCTGGCTGGAAACCAATCGCGGGGCCATGCCGCGCGAGCAGCTGCTGCGCAGTGCGGAAGGACTGCTGGCGTTTTACCTGTCGCAGGTGAATGATCCGGCCTGGCCGCGCATCGAGCCCAAGCTGGCGCTGGTCGATGCTGCGCGCGACCAGTTGCGGCAGGTGGTGCGCGGCATGACGGCGCGTGAACGCGTCTATGCCGATATCAAGGCGCGGGCCGGGACGCGCTATCCCGCGATGACAGTAGCACGCATTGTCGGGGAACAGGACCGGCTGCTGGTGCAGGGCAGCCGCGCCGTTCCTGGCGCCTTCACTCGCGAGGCGTGGGAAGGCTATGTCCGCGGCGCGATCCGCGAGGCCGCGAACAGCGCTCTGCAATCGAGTGACTGGGTCCTGAAAACGGCGGATCGCACCGACCTGACGCTGGAAGGCAGTCCGGAACAGGTACAGAAGGCGCTGACCGACAGCTACAAGGCCGAATACATCAAGGAGTGGCAAGCCTTCCTGCAAGGCGTCGCGATTGCGCCAATGCCGGATTTCCCGCGCACGGTCGACGCCATGAATCGCCTCGGCGATCCGGCCATTTCCCCGCTGCTGAAAGTGTGGAGCGCGGTGGTGGCGCAGACAAGCTGGGACAGCCCGGGACTGACGGCTGGCAATGCACAGCATCCCGACCAGGGACTGGCACATTGGTTCAAGGCGAAGCTCTTCGAACGCACGCCGGCAGCGGGCGCCGTGGCGGCTGCATTGCCGCAGGCCGGTGCTCTGGGCCGCGAGTTCGCCCCGGTGGCGGCATTGCTGGCAGCGCGCGACAAGGACAGCTCCCTGATGCGAACGTATCTCGATCATCTTTCCCGGCTGAGGGCGCGCCTGAATGGCATCCGCAACCAGGGTGATCCCGGGCCGGGCGCAAGGCAACTGATGCAGCAAACGCTGGAAGGCAGCGGTTCCGAACTGGCCGACGCCTTGCGCCACGTGGACGAGCAGATGATGGCGGGTCTGGGAGACGCGCAGAAGCAAGCCATCCGCCCATTGCTGGTGCGGCCGCTGATCCAGGTCTTCGCAGGCCTGGTCGCGCCGACGGAAGAAGAGATCAACAAGACCTGGCGGGCGCAGGTTTATGAACCGTTCGGCCGCACGCTTGCGGGGAAATTCCCTTTCGCCCCCGCAGGCAGTGCGGAAGCCAGCCAGGCGGAGATCGGCCAGGTGTTCGGGCCGGAAGGGGCGATTGCCAGGTTTGTCGGCAGCTCCCTCGGCGCGCTGGTCGTACGGCGCGGTGATGCACTGGCGCCGCGAACCTGGGCCGACATGGGCCTTACCTTCCCGCCACAGACTTTGCAGCACTTTCCGGCCTGGATGGCGCCGGTGGCGGCGGGCGGCGTGGCGTCGAGCACGCAAACGGTATTCCAGTTGCTGCCGCACGCGTCCAGCGGGCTGACGGAGTATTCGATCGAGATCGACGGCCAGGTGCTGCGTTTCCGAAACAGCGTGCCGCAATGGGCGAACATGGTCTACCCGGGACCTCAGGGGAGCAGCGGCGTGCGGATCAGCGGCGTAACGCCGGAAGGCAAGGTCGTGGAGCTGTTCAGCGACACTGGCGTCGCGGGCCTGCGCCGGATGATCGACGCTGCGTCCCGCAGCCGCAAGGAGGAGGGCGTGCATGAACTGCGCTGGAGCAGTGGCAGCGTTGCCGTAACCGTGGACCTGCGCATCACCAGTTCGCCGGGCAGTGCGCAAGGCGACAGCGGCTTTCGCGGCATGCGCCTGCCTGAAAGCGTGGTCGGCAAAGGAACTGCGCCATGAGCGCCCCATCGCAGCGTATCGCCTACTTCGGCAAGTTGCCGGGATGCGGCGATTTTGTGCGGTCGCCGGGCGACCAGGTTCTGCTGGAACTGGTGGACCAGTGGCTGGCAGCGGTTATGCAGCGTCTTGCGTCCAATCCGCGCTGGCGCCAGCATTACGATTCCTGCCCGCCGCTGGATTTTGCGTTTATCGGCACTCGATCGCGCCAGGTGGTCTGCGGGCACCTGCTGGCCAGCCGGGACCAGTCGGCACGCCGATTCCCGTTTGCCTGCATGGCAGTCCACCATGTCGCAAAGCCGCGCGACTTCATCCCGTGCAGTCCCCTGGCATTGGCGCCGGCCTGGGAAGGCCTTGCCATTGCGGCCGGTGCAGCGACTGCCGCCGCAATGGGGCCGGTCGACGGTATCTTGCCCGTACCCCTCAGTGAGACCTGGCAGGCGCAGGCCGCCCTGCAAAACTTCCTCGCAGATGCGTGCCTGGCGAGCCTGGAAGAAACGCTGGCCGCGCCAGCGCGAAGCGCGTCGGCGCGGCAACTGCTGCTGGCATTGGGCTTGCTGCTGTCTCCCTTGGGCGAGCATGCGCCTGTCACCTCGCGCTGCCTGGCCCTGCCTTTGCCACACGAAGCACGATTGCGGCCGCTGGTTGCTGCCTTCTGGATGTCGCTTGCGGCACCGCTGCTGGCGCGCCAGGATCTCGAAATAGCCATCTTCCTCGCTCCTGTTGCCGGCCGGCCTTCGCTGATACTGGGACTGGATGGGGCCAATCCGGCTGGGCTTTTTTCCGTGATCGATCCAGAGGCTGCGCAGGAAGGAATGGTGGTAGCTGGCGACTGCGCCTGGGCGGAAGCGGCATTGCACGGGGATGCGCCCTTGCAGCGCCTTGCCGCTTGCCTGGAGCAGGGGCAGCTTGGCTTGCCCGCTGCGATGCAATTGTTCCATGAGACCTTCTGTTGAATAAGGAGCCTGCCATGCGCCAGCTGGTCCTGGTTTTTTTATTGGCCTGCGCGCCAGCCATCGCGCAGCTAACGCCGGTCGTGGTATCGGGCACTGTGCCGGACGAGGCAACCAAGGCTGCGATCCTGCAGCGTGCGCGCGCCCTGTATGGCGTGGCGCGCGTGGTGGACCAGGTTGCGGTGGGCAGCGTGGTGGCGCCCCCCAACTGGAGCGCGCATATGCAAAAACTGCTCGCTGAACCGCTGAAACAGGTCACCCAGGGCCAGTTGACGGTTGAAGGCAACCGCGTCGGTATACGTGGCGATGTTGCGAACGAGGCGCTGCGGCAGCAAGTGGCGAGCGACATGGCCAATAGCCTCAACCCGACTTACACGATCAGTAACGGCCTGCGCGTCAACGCCCCTGCACAAAAGCTGCTCGATACGGCCTTGGCGCGGCGCATCATCGAGTTTGAAAGCGGGCAGGCGGTGCTGCGCCCCTCGGGGATGCTGATCCTCGACGAAATGGCGGCCGCCCTGGGGCAGATAGGCGGCCGCAAGGTCGAAGTGATCGGCCACACCGACAATACCGGCACGCGCGAAGCAAACCTGGCGCTCAGCCTGGCCCGCGCTGGCGCTGTACGCAGCTATCTTGCTGCGAAGGGGATTGCGGTCGCCAGCATCGCCGTGGCCGGGGCTGGCCCGGACCAGCCGCTTGCCGACAATTCCAGCCCCGAGGGGCGTGCCCGCAACCGGCGCATTGAGTTTCGCGTGGCCGATTGAAGGAGCTCACGGCAAAGTCATCGTCAGCGTGGCGGGCTGCGGGGGCTGCTTGACCACGTCCTGGTAGGCAGCCAGTGTGGTGCCGGTCGAACTGGCGAGCATGTAGCGCATGGCGCCGAACGAAACCAATGCCGCAAAAGTGAACACGCTGCCTGCGATCCACAGTGGGGCGTTACTTTGCAGCTTGTGCGCCACATTGTCCGGGCGCGCTGCGCGCGGAGCAAAGCCCTTGTCCTTGCCGCGCAAGTGCGCTATTTCGTCGCCAAGGCGTGCAGTGAGGTAGGACAGGCGGTCGGCGTCGTCCAGCGCGTAACGGCCCCTGAAGCCAAGCAGCAGGCACATATGGAATACCTGCAATGCTTGCAGCCGTTCGCTGCCCTTGAGGCGTAGCTGTTCGAGCTTGTCGAAGAAGTGTTCACCCGCCAGCTGGTCGCCGAACAGCAGCAACTGCAAGGGCCTGCGTTCCCACGCATCCCGCAATGCGAATGAGGAAGCGAGTATTGTTTCGTCCAGTGCGGCGCAGAAGGCATATTTGGCGTTTTCGATGTCGTCGGCCGCAATGCGTAGTTCGCGCGCCTGGTTGCCGAAGTCGTCGAGGAAGCTGCGGATAGCGGCGGCGAATTCCGCCTCGCCCGGCGGCTTGCTGCCATGGCGCAGCAAGGAGAGCATATGGAAGCCCTCATGCATCAAGTCGACCAGGGAAGGCACGCGTTGCTGGCTCGGCGCAGCGCGCCGTTCGATGAAATGGCTCATGCTGTCACCACCAGGAGTTCGAGCCGCAGTTCCTTGATCCCTGCCGGCACGTAAATGGAAATGGATTGCGACTTGAGCATCTGCTCATACAGCACGCCGCGGTTCTCGAGCGCGAAGTAGCAGGTGTCGGGACGTACCGGAATGGCTGAAGGCACTTGCGGCGCGTGCACCAGCTTCACACCAGGCATGGCGGACAGCACGCATTGTTCGACATCGTCGGGCGCGCCGGCCTTGACGCGCAACGGCACTGCTTCGACCAGTTCCAGCATCGGTATTGCCGCCGCGATGGCAAGGTACAGGGTGGCGCCGGCGCCGATCTTGCCGGAATCGAGCTTGCCGACATGGTAGCCGGGCTTTTCCTCGCGCAGGGCAATGGCGAAATACCGGGCCGAGATCACCGTGTCGAGGAGTTCACGGATCAGTGCATCGAGCTGCAGGAAGGCCGGGCCGGGCGCCGCGTGGTCGTAGGAGGGCAGGTTGCCAAGGTGGACCAGGCGCGAATACGTCATCAGGCCACCGGCCAGGCCGAGCATGGACTGGTACAGCCGCTCCGGATGGATCGAGGGATGGCGCAGCAGGTGCAGCAAGGCCGCGGCCGAAGAGGAAACCGTGTGCAGCAGCCAGAACGAAGACACGTCGCCGGATCGGAATTCGATGACATTGCGGCTTGGTTCGCGCATATGGCCCTGCAATGCGTTGGCCTTGGCCTGCAAGGCATCCATCAGCTGGTCGAGCAGGAGCTTGAGGCGGGGCGTCGCGCCAATGGAAAGGGATGGCGGCATGAATGCCGGATCGATTTCGAAGCTGCCCGACACAACACGGCGCAGCCGCAGCAGCGGAAAACTGTCATAGGCGCCGCGCGGCTCGAGGTCGGAGACAAGGCGCACCTGCTTGCGGAGATAAGTCAGGCCGGCCGGCAGGGCATCGCTGAACAAGTCCGCCGTCTCGCGCTCCGCCTGCTGGAAGCGGTCGGACTCCTGCGATGGCAGGGCAGCGTGATAGCAGATCTCCTGCACCTCCGCCGGCAAGGCCGCGAGGTCGATCGCTGGCGGCAGCGGATCGCTGGCCGGCGCGTCGAACAGTTCGCCCTCGCGGAAAATTGCACGCAGTGCGAGCAGGCGCAATTTGCCGTTCGCCAGCGCCGCCGTGTCCCATTCCACCGCTTGCACGCCCCACAGCATCGGCTGCGCGGCCAGCACTGTCGCGTGCATGCGCGCCTCGTGATAGCGGTCCTGCTGCTGGAAGTGCTGCGGGCGCAGGAACAGGCCTTCGCTCCAAAGTATCTTCGCAGGTAATGTCATGCCGGCCTCCTTGGTTGAGGTATTCATTAAAACTGGCGCCGTGCGGCCCGCATTTGCGCGCGCGCAAACTGCGGTGCCGCGATGTCGGAGGCCTTTGAGACAACGCAATGGCAAGCACGCGCTTCGATTCAATAATGGCCTTCACTTTGCGGAAGGAGAGAACGATGCGCAAACTATTGATCGCAGTATTGATAGGCGCGGCCACGCTGGCGGGATGCGCCACCGATGCGCCGCAGAAGGTCGGGGAGCGGGCCAGCCACCAGACGCTGGAAAAGATGCTGGCTGACGCAGACCGCGCGGCAGCGGCCGGCCAGCACGAGAAGTCGCAGGCAGCGCTGAAGGCCGCCGCCGCGACCTATCCGTCCGAAAAGGCGCCCTGGCTGCAAATGGCGCAGATGCGTTTCGATCGCGGCAATTACAGCGATGCCATCGTCCAGGCGCAGGAAGCCTTGCAGCGCGATCCGGCCGACAAGCAGGCCCTCAGCATTATCGCCGTCAGCGGCCTGCGCCTGTCGACGCGCTCGCTGGCCGAACTTAACCAGCAAAGCAGCCTTGGCGGAACGGTGCGCAGCGAAGCGCAGGAACTGGCGCGCACGCTGCGCAACACGCTGGGCGAAGACGTGCTTGTTCCAGTGGCGGGGGCCGCCCGGCAGCCGAAAAAGACCGCACCAGCTATCAAGCTGCCGGCACCTCGCACCGCGCCTAACCCTTCCACCGCTGCCGATCCCTTCGGCGCACTCAAATAAGGAGCTGGCAATGGCAAACCGTGACAGCGTGCAAAAGCGCCTGACCAAGGTCCGTCCGCCGCGCGTGCAGATGACCTATGACGTCGAAGTCGGCGGCGACATGGAAAACAAGGAACTGCCTTTCGTGGTGGGCGTCATGGGCGACTTTGGCGGCAATCCCGGCGTTCCGCAAAAGCGCCTGAAGGAACGCAACTTCGTGAACATCGACAGCAACAACTTTGACGAAGTGCTGGCGGGCGTGAACCCGGTGCTGAACTTCCAGGTTCCGAACCGGCTGGGCGGGGAGGGCGAATTCCCGGTGGAACTGCGTTTCGGCTCGATGCAGGACTTCCGCCCCGAAGCCATCGTGCGCCAGGTCGAGCCGCTAGGGAAACTGCTGGAAGCGCGCAGCAAGCTCGCCGACCTGCGCAACAAGCTGGCCGGCAATGACCGGCTGGAGGACATCCTGACGGACGTGCTGCAGAACACCGAACACCTGGCGGCAATCGCGCCGAAGGAGGATTGAATGAGCGCGCAAATGAAGGTAGCCGCGGCGGCCGTCGTGGAGGATGGCGACCTGCTGGACCGCATTGTCGAGGAAAGCAAGGTGGCCAAGTCCGGCAGCGAGCATGAACGCGCGCGCGACATCATCGGCGAACTGGCGCGCCAGGTGATGCAGGGTACCGTGCAGATGTCGCACAACCTGTCGGCCACCATCGACGCTCGCGTGGCGGAGCTGGACCGCCTGATCTCGGAGCAACTGAGCGCCATCATGCATACGCCTGAATTCCAGAAGCTTGAACAAAGCTGGACCGGGCTGCATTACCTGGTGCGCAGCACTGCGACCGGACCTACGCTGAAGATCCGTTTGCTGAACGCAACCAAGCGTGAGCTGGTGCGAGATTTCCAGAGCGCGCTGGACTTTGACCAGAGCACCATCTTCAAGAAGGTCTACGAGGAGGAATTCGGCACCTTCGGCGGCTCGCCATACGCGGCGTTGCTGGGGGACTTTGAAATTTCGCGCCAGCCCGAGGACATTTATTTCATCGAGCAGATGTCGCACCTGGCAGCTGCGGCCCATGCGCCATTCATCAGCGCCGCCTCGCCCGAGCTGTTTGGGCTCGACAGCTACGGCGACCTGGGCAAGCCGCGCGACCTGGCCAAGGTGTTCGATACCGTGGAATACGCCAAGTGGAAGGCGTTCCGCGAATCGGAAGATTCGCGCTATGTCGGCCTGACGCTGCCGCGCTTCCTGGGGCGGCTGCCGTTCAACCCTGTCGACGGTACCACGGTGGAGGGTTTCAACTTCGTGGAAGACGTGAATGGCCGCGACCACCACAAGTACCTGTGGTGCAATGCCGCCTACGCCTTTGGCGCCAGGCTGACCAAGGCGCACGAGGAGTTCGGCTGGTGCGCCGCCATTCGCGGCGTGGAAGGCGGCGGCCTGGTGGATGACCTGCCGACGCATACCTTCAAGACCGATCAAGGCGAAGTGGCGCTGAAGTGCCCGACCGAAGTGGCAATCACCGACCGGCGCGAGAAAGAGCTGAGCGACCTGGGATTCATCTCCCTGGTCCATTGCAAGAACACCGCCTACGCCGCCTTCTTCGGCGCCCAATCGGCGCAAAAGGCCATGCGCTACAGTTCCGACGCCGCCAATGCCAATGCAGTGCTGTCTTCGCAATTGCAATACATCTTCGCGGTATCGCGCATTGCGCACTACATGAAGGCCATGATGCGCGACAAGATCGGCAGCTTCGCCGCCGCTTCCAACGTCGAGGACTTCCTGAACCGCTGGCTGATGAAGTATGTGCTGCTGGACGATAACGCGAGCCAGGAACAGAAGGCGCAGTTCCCGCTGCGCGAAGCCTCGGTCCAGGTCAGCGAGGTGCCTGGCCGGCCCGGTGTGTTCCGCGCCGTGAGCTTCCTTCGTCCCCACTTCCAGCTCGACGAGCTGACCGTTTCCCTCCGCCTTGTGGCGGAACTGCCGCAAACCACCAACTACTGAGAAGGAGCATTGCGATGGCAATTGACGTGTACCTGCATATCGATGGCATCAAAGGGGAATCGACCGATGACCGTCACAAGGACTGGATCGAGTGCAAATCGGTCAGTTGGGCGGTGGAGCAGCCTCGTTCCGCCACATCTTCCACCGGCGGCGGCCATACGGCAGAACGCTGCGAACACCGCGACGTGGTGATTACCAAGCTGGCCGACCTGGCTTCGCCGATCCTGCTGCAAACCTGCTCCGCCGGCCGCACGATCCCCAAGGCCAAGCTGGAGTTCATGCGTGCCGATGCGCAGGGCGAGCGGGTCAAATACTTTGAGATCGAACTGGATAACGTGCTGATTGGCGCGGTCTCCCCATCGGTAAGCGAGGGCGACATTCTGACCGAGGAAGTGGGCTTCAAGTTTTCGAAGGTGCGCTGGAAGTACACCCAGCAGCGCATCTCGGGCGGCATGGGCGGCAATACGTCCGGCGGCTGGGACCTGGCAACCAACCGCATTGCATGATTTTGGAGGGAGTTGCGGCTGCGGCGCGCAAGTGCTGCAGCCGTTTTTTTCGGAGGTGCGGCATGGATGGGTACAGGCCAGGCCTGCTGGATCGCTTGCTGGGGCTCGGTCCTGGCGGGCGTTTCTTGTCGCAGGAACAGTTGAAGGAGAGCGTGGCGCGCGACCTTGAGGCACTGCTCAACACGCGTACCGCGCTCTCGCCACAGGTACTGCATGCTTACCCCGAATGCGCGTCTTCGATCCTGAATTTCGGGCTGGTCGATTTCGCCGGTTTGTCGCATAGCAGCAGCGAGGACCGGATGCGGATCTGCAGCAGTATCCGCCAGGCCGTTGAACGGCACGAGCCGCGCCTGTGCAATGTGCAGGTTTCGCTGGCCGAGCGCACTGGCACCGTCAACCGCATCGATATCGTCATCGTCGGCAAGCTGCGAATGCAAGGAGGGAACGAAGCTGTCAGCTTCAGCGCGGCCTTGCAACCGTCATCGCTGCATTACTCCATCAAGCGCGGAGCTATCGCATGAGCATTCAACTGAAGACCCTGATCGGAAAACTGAACGGCACGTGCCATGCGGCGGCCACCCGGGCGGCGAACATCGCTATCGGCATGGGCCACGGCGAAGTCGATGTCGAACATTTGCTGCTCGCTTTGCTGGAACAGCCGGATTGCGACTTGCTGGCGATCGCGCGCCGTTGCGAGGTCAGCGCAACGGCACTTGAAGCGGACCTGCGGCGCGAGCTGGCCGGCGTTCGCGTTTCCACCGTGCGCGTTCCGGTATTCGCCCGGCGGCTGCAAATGATGCTGGAGCATGCCTGGCTGATTGCTTCGCTGGCCCTGCCGCAGCCCGACCAGGTGCGGAGCAGCCATTTGCTGCTCGCGTTGTTGACCGAATCGGAGCTGTCGCAGCAGGCCGCGCGGATTTCCAGCCTGTTCATGCGCTTTCCGGTCGACGGCCTGAAACACCGCATGGAAAAGTACCTTGCCGGTTCTGCAGAATCGTCATCGCCGGCAGCGATGCCAGCTCCAGGAACGCAGCAAGCGGCGCCGGCTTCGGCCCCGGCGCTGGCGCAATATACGGTCAACCTGTGCCAGTTGGCACGCGAAGGCAAGCTTGATCCGGTCATTGGACGTGCGTCAGAAGTGCGGCAACTGATGGACATCCTGCTGCGGCGGCGCCAGAACAATCCTATCCTGACCGGCGAGGCCGGCGTCGGCAAGACCGCGGTCGTGGAAGGGCTGGCCCTGCGCATCGCCGCCGGCGAGGTGCCGCCGCCACTAGCGAACGTGGCGTTGCATGCGCTTGACCTGGCGCTGCTGCAGGCTGGCGCCAGCGTGCGCGGGGAGTTCGAAGCCCGCTTGAAAAACGTGATCGACGAGGTTCGCCGCAGCCCGCATCCGATCGTCCTGTTCATCGATGAGGCGCACACGATGATCGGAGCCGGCGGCGCGGCAGGGCAGGGCGATGCCGCCAACCTCCTCAAACCGGCCTTGGCGCGGGGTGAGTTGCGCACGATCGCCGCAACCACCTGGAGTGAATACAAGCGCTACTTCGAGAAAGATGCGGCCCTGGCGCGCCGCTTCCAGGTGGTCAAGGTCGAGGAACCGGACGAAGACACTGCGGCCAGCATGTTGCGGGCCATGGTGCCATTGATGGAGCAGCATTTCGGCGTGCGCGTTCGCGACGATGCGGTGACAGCGGCAGTACGGCTTGCGCATCGCTATATCAATAGCCGCCAATTACCCGACAAGGCGGTCGGGGTGCTCGATACAGCCTGCGCCCGGGTGGCGCTGGGACAGTGCGCGTCGCCCGCTTTGCTGGAGGATGCCGCCTGCCAGATCGAGCGCTTGTCGGTCCGCATTGCGGCGCTGGAGCGCGATTCGACGTCCAGTGCCGGCAACGCCGACGCAGGCCCGTCCGCCCTGCCTGCGCTGCGCGATGAACGCGGCAGCCTTCAGGCCTGGCACGCCGAGCTGGCTGCACGGTACGAGCGCGAGCGCGACCTCTGCGCCCGCGTGATCGCGCTGCGGCAAGAGGGCGATGCGGCGGCAGCGGCCGCGTCGCAACAGGAATTGCAGGGGCTCCAGCGTGAGACGCCCCTGGTAGCGCTGGAGGTGGACCGGCATGTCGTGGCTGCAGTGGTCGCGGCGTGGACCGGAATTCCCGTCGGCCGCATGCTGCGCGACGAGATCCGCACGATGCAGCAGCTCAAGCCAGCGCTGGAATCGCGCGTACTGGGTCAGCCGCATGCGGTAGAAACCATCGTGCAGCGCATGCGTACTGCGCGAGCCGGGCTCGATGATCCGCGCAAACCGAAAGGGGCGTTCCTGCTGACCGGGCCTTCCGGTGTGGGCAAGACGGAAACCGCACTGGCGCTGGCCGACCTGCTGTATGGCGGTGAGCGCAAGCTGGTCACCATCAACATGAGCGAGTACCAGGAACCGCACAGCGTGGCCGGCCTGAAAGGCTCGCCGCCCGGCTACGTCGGCTACGGCGAAGGCGGGGTGCTGACCGAGGCCGTGCGGCGCAGCCCTTATTGCGTGGTGCTGCTTGACGAAGCCGACAAAGCGCACCCCGACGTGCTGGAGCTGTTCTACCAGGTGTTCGACCGCGGCATGCTGGAAGATTCGGAAGGACAGATGGTCGACTTCAGCAACACGGTCATCGTGCTGACATCCAACCTCGGATCTGGCGCGATCATGCAGGCCTGCCTGAATCGGGGCGGGACGCCGCTGCCATCACCAGCGGAACTTGATGCGCTGCTGCGGCCGCAGCTGGTACGCCATTTCAAGCCGGCCTTCCTCGGGCGCTTGCAGGTAGTGCCGTATTACCCGATTTCGGACGAGGCGCTGGCCCAGGTCATCGCCCTGAAGCTGGGCCGCATTGGGCAGCGTATCGGCGAGAATCACCACGCCGAATTCTGCTGGGATGACGCGCTGGTCCAGGCGGTGCTGGCGCGCTGCACCGAAACCGACTCCGGCGCGCGCAATATCGACGGCATTCTCCATGGCAGCCTGTTGCCCGGCGTAGCGGACGTGCTGTTGGCACGCATGGCTGAAGGCATGCCGGTAACGAAGGTGAAAGTCGGTGTAACACGCCAGGGTCAATTCCGGATTACCACCAAATAGGAGGGCATATGTTCACGAATGAGGATTTGCTGGTGCCGGTGAGCGTCAGCCAGCCTTGCGGTGAAGACGTTTCGTTCGATGCCTGCATGGACGCCATTGCCGCCGCCAGGCGCCAGGACGATCCCACGCTGGAGCAGGGTGAGTGGGCAACTCCCTTGCACAGCGCAGATTGGCCGCTGGTGGCCAAGCGTTGCGCCGAGCTATTGCGTTCGCGTAGCAAGGACCTGCGGCTGGCCGTTTGGCTGGCGGAGGCCCGGGCATATACCCATGGAATGCGCGGTTTGGGTGACGGCTTTCTTCTGTTGGCGGGATTGTGCGAACGTTATTGGGAACATGTATATCCCTTGCCCGAAGGCGGCGAGCATGAGCTGCGCAGCGGGAACCTGGCCTGGCTGCTGGGGCGGACCCCGGCATTGATCCAGGGCTTTCCTGCAGATGGAGATGCTGAAGCGCGCCTGGAGGACGCCCGGCATTGCCTGGATGCGTTACAGAAGCTGCAGGCAGCGGCCGATGCCCGCCTCGGGGCTGATGGCCCGGCGTTCGGCCCGGCGCGGGATGCGGTGCAGCGTGCCCTGGAAGATGCGGAGCGCAAAGCGCCATCGGTTGCCGCAGCGGGCAGCGATATCGGCGGCTCGGTAGCCGTCAACGGTGACGCGCCAAGGCGGAGTGCTGCGTGCACGGGGGCAGGCCCGGGCGTGGAGCGACAGCCTGTGATGCCCGGCACCCGCGAGCACGCGCTGGTGCAATTGCGCCTCGTGGCCGAATTCTTTCGTCTTACAGAACCGCACAGCCCCGTTGCCTACCTGGCGGAGAAGGCCGCCAACTGGGGCGACTTGCCGTTGCACGAATGGTTGCGCGCCGTGATAAAAGATCCCGCGCAGGCAGCGCAACTCGACGAGTTGTTGGGGGCACCGCCGCAAGCCTAGTGTATGATCCGCGGCATGAACACCAAGCCGCGGCGCCAGAAGTGCGCCACCTGCCTGCGTCCCGCCGCCACCTGCATTTGCCATTGGGCGGCGCCGGTGGCAGGTACAGTCGATGTCCTGATCCTGCAACATCCAATGGAAGTGGAAAATGCCAAGGGCAGCGCGCGCCTGTTGCACCTTTGCCTGCCCGGCAGCCGCATCGAGACCGGCGAACAGTTTGATGCAGAGGCATTGCGCGTCATGCTCGGTGCAGGCGCCCGCCAGCCGGTCCTGCTCTATCCGGACACGCCCGGAGACCGTTCGCTCGGCATCGCACCGCCACCGCCAATCAGCGCCGGGCTGGCGCCGGCGGAGATCCGGCTGGTTGTGCTGGACGCCACCTGGCGCAAGAGCCGCAAGATGCTGTATCTGAATCCGGCCCTGCAGGTCTTGCCGCGCCTTCCGCTGCGGGACACGCCGCCGTCGCACTACCTGATTCGCAAGGCGCATGCGCCCGACCAGCTCTCGACGCTGGAAGCGACCTGCTACGCGCTGGCACAGATGGAAGGCGACGAGCACCGCTACGACAGCGTGATTGCAGCCTTCGATGGCTTCGTCGCCCAGCAGCAGGCGCAGGCTGCGCGCGGCAACGCGGCTAGCTGAGAAGCTTCAGGCCGGGCGGCAGCGCCTCGCCCAGCATGCGCTGCTCGCTGGCCTGGTCGAGCTGGACAACCTCGCGCACCATGGACGGCCAGCTTGGCGGCGCACCCGCAGCCTGGAGCCGGCGCACGATTTCGGCGCGCAAGGCCTCGTCGATATCGCGCGAACGGTCGCCGGTCATGCGCGCAAGGTGGGCCGCCGCAAAGCCTGCCGGTTCCACCTTGCGCCAATCCAGCAGCATCACGGACTGCAGCCATTGTTCCACCGTTCCGACCGGCGCCACATCGTGCGCGCTGCCGTGGAAGGGACGGCGTGCGCCGACCCGCCCCAGCGCCCACAGGTAGCGGGTTTGCGTTGCCAGGGTCTTGGCCTTCGGCAGTTCGCCCACCATCCAGTTGCCGATTTCGGCCTTGTAGGCGGACGGAATGCGTTCCAGCGACGCGCCGAGGCGCAGCATGTCTTCTTCGCTGCCATTCACCAAGGTGACGGGCCGGCGTCCGCGCTCGCTGGCATCGGCTTGCAGGTTGAAGGCGAAATCGTCCAGCAGGCGCAATTGCGCCGCCGGCGGCAGGCCGCCCGATACGCGCCGCCAAAGCGTCCACCATTCGGCGCAAACCTGGTTGTCCTTGTGGTTCTGAACACCGGTCTCGAAAATCGCCCACAACTGCTCGATGCGCCATTCGTCCAGCGTGTGGCCGAAGCCTGGGCGCAGGCAATAGCCGGCAAGGTTCATCCAGGTGCGCTCGTGCTCCGCCGAGCGGCGGCGGCCTTTGGCGCGCTCCATCAAGGCGTCGAACAGGCGGCGCAGGAGCGGCGTGGCCCAGCGTTCGCGGCTGCCGAGCAGGTGTTCGAGCTGGCTGCGGAGCTGGCGCACTTCCTTGGCGTCCACTTGTTGCGCGCGGCTGCCGAAGATGCGGTCGATCTTTTCCAGTGCATCGGGCAGGCGTGCCGGCAACTGATCCGCCGTGGCGGCATCGGCGCCGGCATTCTCTGCGCCGGAATCAGCCGCTTCGTCGGAGCCATGTTCGCGCAGCTGGAATTCGAGCTGCCAGCGCTGGCCGTTGCCTTCGCAATGGACCTCCAGCGTGCCCACTTCGGTCAGCGAAGCCGCCAATTGCACGGTGATTTCCTTGCGCGCATTGGCATCCGTGCTGTCGCGCAGGACGGTGGCGATGGCCGGCAGCACGGTCAGGTCGTCGGGCGACAGGTCGGCAACGTCGCCCGCTTGCGGCGGCACTGCATCGGCCAGCGTGGTGGCGATATGGAAGCGCACCGGCCGCCCGAGACGCAAGGCGAAGCTGCGTTCATCAAGGCGCACTTCGTGGCCGCTTGCGGTACCGCGCGGCAGCAGGCATACGGCGCGGCGCGTGACGCCTGGGGCGCGCGCATTGTCGAGCAGCAGCCAGTAGCTGCGCGGAGATCCGCCGGCGATGACAGGCGCCAGCCCTTGCCGGCCAAGTGCATAGGCTACGCCGCCGCGTGCGACCGCGACATCGGGATCTTCGTTGTGCAGCACGCGTACTTGCTCGCCGCGCCAGCCCGACAGGGTGCCGGCAAGCCGCTCTGCCAGCCTGGCCGCCCGGAACACACCGCCGTTCAGCAGCAGCGTATCGGGGATGGGGAGCTTGCCGTCGTCCGGCAGTCCCAGTGCTTCACGCGCAGCCGTTGCATGCTGGCGCAGGAAGCTGGCCAGGTGGCGCGTAATGGCCGGATCAGAAGCATAGGGCAGGCCGAATTCGACGATACCTGCGCGCTTGGCCTGTGCCGGCTGCTGCGCTTCGTTGGCGGGGAAAAAGCCGTCCAGCACAATGCGTTCGACGTCTTCGCGCTGCAGCGTGATCGAGCGGCTGCCGCCGACCAGCTTCGAGCCGGAGCCGAGCAGGGTCACGGAAACCTGCTCCGGTGCGTCGGCCGCCAGCAGTGTTTCCTTCGCCGCCCGGCAGCGTTCCGTGAGCTGCGCAAGGCGGGCTGCGGACAGGCGCTGCGGCGCTGCCGCATCCGCCGCACTGCCGGTAAGGCGCTGCTCGGCCAGGTGCGCCAGCGCCAGATCCATATTGTCGCCGCCGAGGATCAGGTGATTGCCGACGCCGATGCGCGTCAGTTGCGGCTTGCCTCCCGCCATCTCCACCTTGACCAGCGTGAAGTCGGTGGTGCCGCCGCCGACGTCGGACACCAGCACCAGCCGTGCCTCGGCCAGCTCCTGCGCCAGCGAAGCGCGATGCCGGTACAGCCAATCGTACAGGGCTGCCTGCGGCTCTTCCAGCAGCCGCAAGTCCGGCAGGCCTGCCATGCGGGCTGCCTCCAGCGTCAGCGCACGGGCGCCCTCGTCGAAGGAAGCGGGGATCGTCAGGACGAGCTGCTGCTGCTCGAGCGGGGCTGAAGGAAACCGGGTATTCCAGGCCGCCCGCAAGTGCGCGAGATAGCTCGCGCTGGCGGCAACCGGCGAGACGCGCGCCACATCGTCCGAGGCACCCCACGGCAGGATCGGCGCCATGCGGTCCACGCCAGTGTGGGACAGCCAGCTCTTGGCGCTGGCAACCAGCCGGCCCGGCACCTGTCCGCCCAGCTTGCGTGCAAAGCGGCCGATGATAGCGCCAGCCGGCGCATCCGCCACGGCAGGTTCCGGCCACGGCAACTGCAACTCGCCCTCGGCAAATTCACCGGCTGCCGGATGATAGCGCGAAGAGGGCAGCAGCACCGCGCTGCCAACTTCGCCGGGCGCAGCGAGCTGCTCGACGTCGAGCAACTGCACGTCGCCGCGCGGCGCGGCATAGGCGAGTACCGAATTGGTGGTGCCAAGGTCGATGCTGACCAGGTACTGCGTCATTGGCCTTCGCCGCTGCCGCGCACGTCAAACTCGACCTTCCAGCGCTGGCCATCCTGCGCCACTGCCAGCAGTTCCAGGGTGCCGGACTCGCTGGCATAGGCGTGCAGGCGCACCTGCACCACCTCGCCAACGGCGCGGCCTTCCGGCGACAGCGTAGCCTGGATTTCGTTCAGCTCGATCAGTTCTTCCGGGCCCCAGAAATCGAGCACGGACCCAATCTGGTCCTGGCGGCGCACGGAGGAACCGAAAAAGCGGAAGTGCACCGGCTCGCCCACCACCAGGCCAAATTCCTGGCCCGGCAATTCCAGCTCGCTGCCTTCTTCCATGCCGAACGGCGCCACGCACAGCGCCTGGATCGGCGGCTCCATGCCCGGAATGGCGGGCATCGAGGATTCCACCGCCACGTAGTAGGAGCGGGCGGTACCGCCGCGAATGCGCACGCCGGCGCCGCGCCGCACATAGCTGTAGTAAGCCGCGCCGCGCGCGACGGCCAGGTCCAGGTCTGCGCCGCCCAGCATGCGTGCCGGCTCCGCGCCTTCCATATACAGCCATTCGTTGATGGTCTCCATCACGCGATTGGCCAGCAGTTCGGACTTGAACACGCCGCCGTTGAACAGCACTGCGCTTGGATGCAGGAAGGTATGGGCCGGGTTGGCGGTAAAGCCTTCCAGTTCTGTCGTGGCGCCCGCCTGTCGCGCCAGGAAGGCTGCCAGGTGTTTGGTGATCGCAGCGTCCTGCGCGTAAGGCAGGCCAAGCTGGGTCAGGCCGGCGCGCGTGCGCACAGCCGGGCGCGCCGAGGCTTCCACTTTCGGGAAGAAGCCGTCGGTGATGAAGGCCGTGACTTCAGGGCGCGTCAGTTCGGTGCGGATCGAGCCGCCGATCAGTTTCGAGCCGCGGCTTGGCACGACGATAGGCCAGCTTTCGGCCTGCGCATTGGCCAGCAGGTTTTCCTTGGCAGCGCGGCAGCCATAAGTCAGCGCGCGCATCTGCCAGGCGTCGAGCTGGGTGCCGTTGGCGGCCAGCTTGCGCGCGACCAGGTGGGCCAGCGCCAGGTCCATATTGTCGCCGCCCAGCAGGATATGGTCGCCCACGGCCACGCGGTGCGGCTCAAGCTTGCCATCGCGTTCGAGGATGGCGATCAGCGAGAAGTCGCTGGTGCCGCCGCCCACGTCCACCACCAGGATGATGTCGCCCGGCTTGACTTCCTTGCGCCAGCGGCCATCGCTGTTCTGGATCCAGCTGTACAGGGCCGATTGCGGCTCTTCCAGCAGGGTGACGTTCTCGTAGCCGGCAGCACGCGCGGCTTCCGCGGTCAGTTCGCGGGCGGCCGGGTCGAACGATGCGGGGATCGTGACCGTGACTGCCTGCTGCGTGAATGGTGCGTCCGGATGGGCGTTGTCCCATGCCGCGCGCAGGTGTGCCAGGTAGCGGGTCGAAGCTTCCAGCGGCGAGACGCGCGACACTTCCTCCGGCGCGTCGTGCGGCAGGATGGCTGCGCGGCGGTCCACGCCGGGGTGGCACAGCCAGCTCTTGGCGCTCGACACCAGGCGGATCGGCGTCGTGGCGCCGCGGCTGCGGGCCATTTCGCCTGTCACTGCGGGCTGTCCGCCGGCAGCAGCCCAGGGCAGGGCCAGCTCGCCGGCCGCCAGTTCGTCCGGATGCGGCAGGTAGAGAAAGCTCGGCAGCAGCGGCAGTTCTTCTACCGTGCCCGGCGCGGTGAGCTGGGGCACGCCCAGCACGCCGTGCCTGGTTTTCTCGCCATCGCTGCCCGCCAGTTCAACATACGACAGCGCGCTGTGAGTGGTGCCAAGGTCAATGCCGATGGCAAAACGCGGATCGGTCACAGTTCCACCTCGGCCGGAGCCAACACTTTGGCGTCATGCGCTTCCGCCAGTTTCGGCAGGCGCACGCTGGAGGCGCGCCAGCCGCGGTGGCTCAGGGTGCCGGTGAACGGCGCCTTGCCGACCACATTGCCGGTCAGGCGCACGGCGGATGCGTCGAAGCCTTCCGGCAGCGTCACGCGGCTGCCTTCCGCTTCGGAACGGACGGCATCGATCGTGAAGTGCTCGCGCAGCACCTTGGAGCAGCCTTCATGCACGACGCGGGCGGCGGCGCCGATGTCGGCATCCGAATAGCCGGACAGGTTTTCCTGCGTGAAGTCAATCAGGCGTGCTTCGCGCTGGAACAGGGACAGGAGTTGCAGGGCTGCGTCCGGCGTGGCTTCGCGCAGGGGCGCGGCGGCTGGCGCTGGGGCAGCGACTGGGGCGGCTGCTGGCGCGGCGGCTGGAGCCGCTGCAGGGCCCACGCTGTCGTCACGCACGCGGGCGGCGAATTCGGCATCGCCCAGGGTTTTGAAAAAGGCGCCAAAGGCGAGGGAAATCCTGCTGCCAAAGGAGGGCAGATTGGTAGTTTTGCTCATGTTATTGCTCTTTGAATGTCGGGGGATATCCCGGAGAAGTGCGCATGATACCAGCTTGGCTTGCAGCCTTGGCGCGGGCGGATTAGAATACTGTATGTATATACAGTAATGCTTCGAGGCGCCGCATGCAGGACCATGAATTCGAAGGGCAGGTGATGCTGCCGCCGCAATCGCTCAAAGCCAAAAAAGGGCGCGGTGCGGTATCAAACATGCAAGGAAGGTATGAGCTGCAGGCGCGCGAAGCGTTCGACGACGGCTGGGCGCCCGATCCGGATGACGCCGAGGCTGAACTGCTTCCACCGCGCACCATTGTCACCGCGGAAACGGCCAAGACCATCCTCACGCGCAACCAGTCGCCCGATATTCCGTTCAATGTCTCGCTGAACCCTTATCGCGGCTGCGAGCATGGCTGCATCTATTGTTTTGCGCGGCCATCGCATAGCTACCTGGGCTTGTCTCCCGGCCTGGATTTTGAGACCAAGCTGTTCGCCAAGGTAAATGCGCCAGACCTGCTGCGCGCCGAATTGTCCAAGCCAGGTTATCAGGTGGAGTCGCTCGCACTGGGCGTGAATACCGACGCCTACCAGCCTTGCGAGCGCGAATACCAGCTCACGCGGCGGGTACTGGAAGTGCTGGCCGAGTGCAACCATCCGGTTGGCCTGATCACCAAATCCTCGCTGATCGAGCGCGACATCGACATCCTCGCGCCGATGGCTGCGCGCAACCTGGCTGCCGCATCGGTCACCATCACCACGCTGGACAGCAAGATCTCGCGCACCCTGGAGCCGCGCGCCGCCGCACCCGCGCGCCGGCTGCGCACGATCGAAACGCTGGCCAGGGCCGGCATACCGGTTGGCGTCAGCATCGCACCGATCATTCCCTTCGTCACTGAGCCCGATATCGAGAAAATCATGTCCGCCGCGCGCGATGCCGGCGCGGTGATGGCAACCTATGTCGTGCTGCGATTGCCGTGGGAAGTCAGCCCCTTGTTCAAGGAGTGGCTGGAGGCGCATTTCCCCGACCGTGCCGCGCGCGTGATGAACCGCGTGCGCGACATGCGTGGCGGCAAGGATTACGAAGCCGAATTCGGCTCTCGCATGCGTGGTGAAGGCGTGTGGGCCGACCTGATCCTGCAGCGCATCGAAAAAGGCATCACGCGCTTCGGTTTCCACGGCCGACACAGCAAGTTCCGTTCGCTCGACTGCACCCAGTTCAAGCGGCCCGAATACATTCCACCCTCCGGCGCCCGCGCAGCCGCTGCAGCCAAAGCGGGGCAAATGAACCTTTTCTGAAATGGGAGGCGATGATGGGCTGGTTTCTGATCAATGTCATGCTACCGCTTACGGCACCTGTGCTTGTGCTCGCAATCCTAAGGGCGTTCCCGATGCCTCAGGAAAACCGGTCTGCGTTGAAGTTGCTTCTTCCAGTCAAGGATGGTCAGCTGTGTTGGACAGCAATCGCCTTCTCTGCATCAGCGTTATATGAAATCGGCGTTGGAAGAAGCGTGCTGGGCACCACGAGTGTTGGCTACGTACAGGGAGTAGCAGTCTTCATCATTGCGGCATCAAGTATCATAGCTGCTGGTGGCGCAACATTTCCAACCTCGCTGCATAGGCCTGAAGGTGTTGCCCCGCTTCGCCATTACTCAACGTTTGCGTTCTCACTGTTTTCGACCGTTTGGGCAGCCTTGGTTCGCCTGGTAGTTCAATTCGGACTATGATGAAGTGCGCCCATTGCAGAAGGAGGCCACCATGATCAACGAATTTCTTCAGTATCACTTCCAGGACACAGAGCATACCGGTAAGTTCCTCGTGAATCTCGGCGGATTTGCTGGCCTGATCGGTTTTGTGGTTTTCCTGATCGGCTTGCCGTTCGTCGCCTGACAGGCTGATTACTGGTGATCGAGGAATGCTTCGATGGCATGCACATGTTCGTCGTGGTGTCCCATTTCCCGCAAGGCGGCAGCAAGGCGCAGCAAGTATTCGATGTTCGGGCCGCTTGGGCCGGATGCCGAGGCGATGTGGCGGGCGATTTCCTCCACCGGAGCCTCGCCCAGCCAGGCGGCGTTGTCGGCGGCGGCAATATAGATCAGGCCTTCTTCCACGCCGCCAGCTTCGAAATGGATGTCGATGGCCACGCGCAGGTAGCCGTTCTTTTCGCGATGGTCGAGGTGCGTAAATTCTTCCGGCGTAACGAGATAGGCCATGCCGTGGCAGACGTCTCCTTCGGCCGGAATCAGCGTGGCTACGCGGCCGGGTGCGTCAGGCGTGCCGCGATGATCATGCGAGCCTTGCCAGAAGCGGCGCGTCCAGCCATAGATGTGTGCCGGCCGGCGCTCGATGAAAGGAAAGTCTGCTTTGTAAATCAGCGAGCCATAACCGAACAGCCACACCTGGTGGTGGCCGTCGAACTTGTCCATTGCCTTGTTGGCTTCAATCGTATTGTGCGACATGCCGCAAATTATAGGGAATACTCGCCAAGCACGCTGATGAAGCGTTCCGCAGCCGGGGAGGGCGTGCGCGAGGTCTTGGTGTAGATGAAGAATTTGCGCTTGAGTTCCGGCTCGACCAGCGGGCGCATTTCCAGTCCGTACAGCCGCACCATCGGCTCCGCATAGGGCAGGCAGGCGGTAATGCCCAGCCCCGCCGCCACCATGGCCAGCGCCGTCGTCATGAAGGTCACCTCGTTATACGGCGTCAGCGTGGTCATGTCGCGCAGCAGGCGTTCCGTGAACTGGCCTTGCAGGGCAATGAAAGGATGCTGGTTGACCTCCGCCCAGGCCACCGTGCGCCGGGCGGCCAGCGGGTGCGCTGGCGGGAACACCGCCACGAAGGGCATTTCGAACAGCAGCGACGCGTCCACTTCGGCCGTCACGTCGCGCTCCGGGCCAATGCCCACGTCCACCTCGCCGCTGACCACGCGTGCAGCCACATTGTCGACCGGGCAGTCCACCAGTTGCACCTGCACGTCCGGATAAGAAGCGCGGAAGGAGCTGATCACCTGCGGCAGCAGGGTGCAGGCCATCATTTGCGGTGCGGCGACCCGCACGATGCCCTTCTTCAAAGCCTTGCGGCTGGCGATATCCGCCATCGCCCCATCCAGGTCCTGCAGCATCTTGTCGAACAGGGGATAGAGCTCGCGCCCCACCTCGGAAAGCTGCACGCGCCGTGTATTGCGTTCGACCACTTTCACGCCCAGAAGCTGTTCAAGTTCCTTGATTTGACCCGACAGGGCGGACTGGGTGACATGCAGCAGGTCGGCGGCCGCAGTAAAGCTTCCGGTGCGGGCGACGGCGACCAGGGCGCGCATCTGGCGAACGGTTGGACTCATCAGGAAAACTAATAAATGGACGTGAAAATATCGTTTGTATGATAGCTGAAACAAGAGTTTAATGGCGGGATACAAAGGAGCCCGCCATGAAAATCAAGCAAATCCACCACGTTGCCTACCGCTGCAAGGACGCCAAGGAAACCGTCGAGTGGTACGTCAAGCACCTGAACATGAACTTCGTGCTGGCCATCGCGGAGGATGAAGTGCCGTCGACCAAGGCCCCGGATCCTTACATGCACGTCTTCCTGGACGCCGGCCAGGGCAACATCCTGGCCTTCTTCGAGCTGCCGACCCAGAAGGAAATGGGCCGCGACGAGAACACCCCGGCCTGGGTGCAGCACCTGGCGCTGGAAGTGGGCTCGATGGACGAACTGCTGGCTGCCAAGGAGCGCCTGGTGGCCGCCGGCATCGAGGTGCTGGGCCCCGTCAACCACACCATCTTCAAGTCGATCTACTTCTTCGACCCGAACGGCCACCGCCTGGAATTGGCGGCCAACACGGGCACCCCCGAAATGATGCAGAAGCTGGACGATGTGAAGTGGGAAATGCTGGAAGAATGGTCTAAAACGAAAAGGGCGCCCAAGCACGCAGCCTGGATGCACGCGCCGCAGAATTAAGATCCGGAACCAAGGAACACAATGAAACTCGCCTCCCTGAAAGATGGCAGCCGTGACGGCCGCCTGGTCGTCGTAAGCCGCGACCTGAAATCCTGCCAGCCGGTACCGAACATCGCCGCCACCATGCAGGATGCGCTGGACAACTGGGACGTCGCCGCACCGCAGCTCAAGCAGATCTACGCCCTGCTGAACCAGGGCAGCGCATCCGGCGCCAAGCCTTTCGACGAAAGCATGTGCCACTCGCCGCTGCCGCGCGCTTACCAGTGGGCCGACGGTTCCGCCTACATCAACCACGTGGAGCTGGTGCGCAAGGCGCGCAATGCGGAAGTGCCGGCATCGTTCTACACCGACCCGCTGATGTACCAGGGCGGCTCGGACAGTTTCGTCGGCCCGCGCGACCCGGTCTACGCGCTGGATGAAGCCTGGGGCATCGACCTGGAGGCGGAAGTGGCCGTCATCACCGGCGACGTGAAAATGGGCGCCAGCGATGAAGAAGCGGCCAAGGCAATCCGCCTGGTCATGCTGGTCAACGACGTCTCGCTGCGCAACCTGATCCCGAACGAACTGGCAAAGGGCTTCGGCTTCTTCAACTCCAAGCCGGCCAGCGCCTTCTCGCCGGTGGCCGTTACGCCGGAAGAACTGGGCAAGGCCTGGCAGGACAACAAGCTGCACCTGCCGCTGCTGGTGCAGATCAACCGCCAGCCATTCGGCAAGCCGAATGCCGGTGAAGACATGACCTTCAGCTTCGCCCAGCTCGTGGCACACGCTGCCAAGACGCGCGAACTGTGCGCCGGCACCATCATCGGCTCCGGTACCGTGTCGAACAAGCAGGGCAACCTGCACGGCTCCAGCATCGCCAACGGCGGCGTGGGCTATTGCTGCCTGGCCGAAGTACGCATGTACGAGACCATCGAAGGCGGCAAGCCGGAAACCGGTTTCCTGCAGTTCGGCGACACCGTGCGCATCGAGATGCATGACGCGCAAGGCAAGACCATCTTCGGCGCCATCGACCAGACCGTGCGCAATTACGGGGAACGTTAATGAAGCTCTACACCTACTTCCGCAGCTCGGCCGCCTATCGCGTCCGCATTGCGCTGAACCTGAAAGGGCTGGCGTATGACGCTGTTCCGGTGCATTTGCTGCGCGACGGCGGCGAGCAGCTTGCGCCCGCCTATCGCGAAGTGAACCCTGCGGGACTGGTGCCGGCGCTGGTGGACAACGGCATCGTGCTGACGCAGTCGCTGGCCATCATGGAGTACCTGGAAGAGGTGCATCCGATGGTGCCTCTGCTGCCGCAGGATGCGGTAGGGCGAGCCCGTGTCCGCGCCATGGCGCAGACCATCGCATGCGATACCCATCCGCTGATGAACCTGCGCGTGCTCAAGCACATCAAGGGGCCGATGGGCCTGAGCGAAGAGCAGAAGATGGATTGGTATTATCACTGGATGGGCGAGGGCATGAAGGCGCTCGAAGCGCACCTGGAGCGTGATGGCGACGTCGGGCGTTTCTGCTATGGCGACACGCCGACCATCGCCGATTGCTGCCTGGTGCCGCAGGTGTATAACGCGCAGCGCTTCAATATCGGCCTGGCGCCTTATCCGAACGTGGCGCGCGTTGCGGCCAATTGCGCCGATTTGCCGGCATTCAAGGCGGCGCATCCATCGGCGCAGCCGGACGCAGAATAATCAGAACTGCACGACGCGGTTGCGTCCTTCCTTCTTTGCCCGGTACAGCGCCTTGTCGGAGCGGACCAGCAGGGAGGAGGGCGTATCCGGCGTCCCATGCGGGTCGGCGGCCGCCACGCCGATACTGATCGTCAGCTCCACCTCGACGCCAATCTCCGTTCGCACCCGCAGCTCCGCCGCGCGTGCGCGCAAGCGCTCCGCCGCGTGCACCGCCACCGCGATATGCGTCTCGGGCATCAGCAGCACAAACTCTTCTCCGCCGAAGCGCGCCACCATGTCCACCGCACGCAGGCTCGCCGTCAACAATGTCGCCGTCTGGACGATCGCCTGGTCGCCCACCTCGTGGCCGTAGGTATCGTTAATGCGCTTGAAGTGATCGATATCGATCATCAGCAGCGACAGCGGATGGTGGAAGCGCCGCGCGCGTTCCAGTTCCTGCGCAATCTGCTCGGTCATCTTGCGCCGGTTGGCGATGCCGGTCAGCGGATCGGTGGTGGCCAGCTGTTCCAGCTTGCGATTGGCCTGCAGCAGCTCCAGCGTCCGTTGCAAGATGCGGTCTTCCAGGCTGTTGCGTTCGGACGCCAGCTCGGACATGGCGCGGCGCCGGGAGCGTAGCGACAGCACCAGCGCAGTAATCAGCATGCCTTCAAGGACAATCAGCGCCGCCGCCGAGACGATCTGCCAGCGGTACAGCTCCCAGACGTTGTGCGGACGATTCAGTATCACCGCTTCCTGGGGGATATTGCGCAAGCCGGCCTGGCGCGCGGTCGGGTAATCGAAGTAATAGCCCTGCACCTGGCTGGTCATGGCCGGCAAGCCAAGCAGAAGGCGCGCCATCATGCGGCCTACTGCTTCGCCGCTGACGACATAACCGCCCGCCACGCCCGGCATCACCAGGGATTCGGAATGGGTGAATAAAGGCGCCTTGGTGGCGGCCGAAATCTGCAGCGCCAGTTCGCGCGGCTGGATGCGCGCATTGCCCTCGCCGCGCAGCGACGCCAGCATGAAGATCGCACTGCCGCGGTGCAGGCGCGCCGCCCGCTGGCGCAGTTCGTCCACGCTGCCGTCGTCCCAAATCTCGAACTGGATATTCGGGAAGCGCGGTGTCACGCTGCGAATGCGGTCCAGCCATATCTGGCAGCGCGAGGTCTTGTCGCCGATGATGGCCACGTGCCGCACGTTCGGCGCCACCAGGGGGATCACGCCGATCGCGCGCTCGAAATCGGAGGTCACCTCGTACGCCAGGCCATCGCGCGGCTGCCACTGGTCGCGGCCGTGGTTGACGTAGTGGCGTGGCACGCCGGCGAACAGTTCGGGGTGGCTGGACAGGAAGCGCGCCGCGACGAAATTCTCGGTCACGATGGCGTCGAATTTGACGTCGGCGTACTTGGTGGCAAGGTAGGGCGCCATGCCCTCCTGCGATTTGTCTTCGCCGACGCGATTGGCGTCGAAGCGTTCCTCGAAGATGGCCGGCGTAGCGCCCTGGCTGCTGCGCTCCAGTTCGTCGTACAGCCCTTTGTGCACCAGCCTTTGCCAGGCCGAGGACGAATCGGCGCCGAGCGAGTACAGCACCAGCACGCGGCGTTCGTCGGCCAGCGCGCGGCCGCAGGCGCAGGCCAGCCACAGGGCGGCGGCCAGGCGCAGGACTGCACGGCGGTAGGGATGAGGGCGCATAGGGAAAACGAGTGTAGCACGCTGGCGTGCAACTTAATTTCCCTAAAAGCAACAATCGTGGCAGTTTTGCAACGTCGCTGCGCGATTTATTCGACCAGCAAGGAGTAAAGCTGGGCAGGCGTAATCGGCTTGACAAGATGCGCTGCAAAACCGGCGGCACGCGCCCGTTCCTGGTCCGCCGGCTGGCCATAGCCGGTCAGGGCCACCAGCCGCGTGTTGCCGTAACCGGGACGGCGCCGCAGTTCGGCGGCCAGCTCATACCCGTCCATGCCGGGCAAGCCGATATCGAGGATGGCCAGGTCGGGCACGAAGCTGGCGCTGGTGCGTAGCGCACTGGCAGGATCGCCCACCGCCTGCACCTCGTGGCCGCCCACTTCCAGCAGGGCGCGCAAGCCTTGCAGCACGTCCTGGTTGTCGTCCACCAGCAGTACGCGGCGCGGCGTTACGGCAGTCATGCCGCCCGGCGCCGTGCTGGCTAGCGGCGCGCTGGCCAGGTCGCCGGCCAGCGGCATGTGGATGGTGAACTCGCTGCCTGCGCCAAGCCCGGCGCTGTGCGCTGCGATCTCGCCGCCGTGCAACTGCACCAGGCTGCGGGCAATCGCCAGGCCCAGTCCCAGGCCTCCGCGCGAACGGTCCAGCGACTGCGGGGCCTGCACGAATTTGTCGAACAGGTGCGGCAGCATGTCCGGGCCGATGCCGATGCCCGTATCGCGCACCTTGATCACGACGCGGCCCTTGACGGCGCCAGCCCGCACCAGGATATGGCCGCCCGGGTTGGAATATTTGGCCGCATTGGTCAGCAGGTTGACCAGCACCTGTACAAAGCGCATCGGGTCGGCATTGACCGCCAGGCCGTGCGATGGCACGTCCAGTTCCAGGGTTTGCTGGCGCTCCTCGAGCAGGCCGCTGACGGTTTCCAGCGCCTGCGCCAGCAGTTTCGCCAGCTCGACGCGCTCCGGCCGCAGCGCGATCTTGCCTTGCGCGATGCGCGCGACGTCCAGCAGGTCGTCCACCAGCCGCACCAGGTGGTGGGCCTGGCGTTCGATGGCGGCGTGTTCGCGCGCCAGGCCGCCAAGGCCCTTCAGACGCATCAGTTCCAGCGCGATCAGGATTGGCGACAACGGGTTGCGCAGCTCGTGCCCTACCATCGCCAGGAAATCATCCTTGGTGCGGTTGGCCAGTTCTGCATCGCGCCGCGCGCGCACCAGCTCCGTCACTTCGAAGGCGACGATGGCGACGCGGTCGACCTCACCGCGCCCATTGCGCACCGGCTGGTGCACATAGTCGAAATAGCATTCCTGCAAGCCGCCGTCGCGTTTCAGCATGACGCGGCGCGCCTTGCCGGTCACCGGCTGGCCGCTGTTGAGCGCCAGTTCCATTTCCTCCACCATGCCCTGGCCTTCCAGCTCGGGGAAGGCGCGCCGCATCGGCAAGCCAATCAGCTCGCGCTGCCAGCTCAACTCCACGAAACGGTCGTTGGCCAGTTCAAAGCCCAGGTCGGGGCCGCGCACGATGGCGATGGCGGCCGGCGCTTGCTGGAAGGTGTTGGCCATGCGCACCATATGGGCGCGTTCGGCCTGGCGGATGCGGGCCCGCATCAGTTGCGAGTCGACCCGCGTCAGCAGTTCGCGGGCGGAGAAGGGCTTGACCAGGTAGTCGTCGGCGCCGGCATTGACGCCTTCGATGCGCGCTTCCTCGCCGGCGCGGGCCGATAGCAGCAGCACCGGCACGTCGTGCAGCGCATGGTCGGCTCGCATGGCCGCGATCAGGCCAAAGCCGTCCAGTTCGGGCATCATCACGTCCGATACCACCAGTTCCGGTGCGCCGGCCAGCATGGCGTCGAGCGCCTCGCGCCCGTTGGCGGCTGTGCTGACGTGCCAGCGCTGGCGCAGCAGGCGCGCCAGGTAATCGCGCATGTCGGCGTTGTCGTCCACCACCAGCACGTGCGCGCCAAGCGTCAGCACGCTCTCGTCGTCGGCCAGGTCGAGGAATGGTTCCTCGTCGTCTTCTTCCGGCAGCCAGCGCTGGGCCTCCAGCCGGAAGGCCTCACGTACTTCGCTGGTGCCGGCGTCGGCGACATTGGTCAACTGGTCGTCGCGCAGATGGCTGTGGCCAAGCGGCAGCGTGATCGAGAATGTGCTGCCGGCACCCGGCCTGCTTTCCAGTTCGATGCGGCCGTGCAGCAGTTCCACCAGGTCGCGCACCAGCGCCAGGCCAATGCCGGAACCCTCGTGCGTGCGCGAGCGCGAGCCTTCCACGCGGCGGAAGCGTTCGAAGATGTGTTGCTGCTGTTCGGGCGAAATGCCGACGCCGGTGTCGGTCACCGACAGCACTGCCGACTGGCCCAGTTGCCGCAGCCTGACCGTGATGCCGCCGTCGAACGTGAACTTGAAGGCGTTGGACAGCAGGTTCAGCACGATTTTCTCGAACAGCGCGACATCGACCCAGGCGCCGGTATCGATTTCCTCGCAATCGACCGCCAAGTACAGGCCCGCGCTCTCGACCACCGAGCGGAAGCCGCTGGCCAGGTCGCGCGTGAGACCAGCCAGATCCACTTTCGCGTACGTGGCGTGCATGCGGCCGGCCTGCACGCGCGAGAAGTCAAGCAGTGTGTTGACCAGTTTTTGCAGGCGCAGGGCGTTGCGCTGCGCCAGGCGCAAGCGTTCGTGGTGCACGGCTGGCAGGCGGCTGGCGCTGTCGCCCAGCGCTTCTTCAATGGGGCCCAGCATCAGCGTCAGCGGCGTGCGGAATTCGTGGCTCACGTTGCTGAAGAAGGCGGTCTTGGCGCGATCGAGTTCCGCCAGCGCTTCGGCGCGCTGGCGCTGCTCGGCAGCGGCGCTGGCATTCTGCACGGCGGCAGATAGCTGGCCTGCCACCAGGTCGCAGAAGGTGCGGTATTCCGTATCGAGCTGGCGCGCGGGACTGATGCCCAGCACCAGCACCCCATCCGTGATCGGCAAGGCGAGCGCCACGCGCACCGCCTGGCTTGCAAGGCCCAATGGCAGGCCGGGCATGCCCTCCATTGCAATCGTCACCGCCTCGCCATGCGCCAGGACCTGGTCGACTGGCCACAATGCCAGGTCGCAGGCTTCCTCCGCGACGTGTGCGGTTTGCTGCAGGCGCACCGTGTCGCCGGCGCGCTTGAACAATAGCGCGAAAGGGATATCGTCCCGATTCTCGGCAATGGTGTGCATGGCGGTGGCGCAGGCGCTGGCCACGTCCTGCTCACGCAAGGCGCTGGCCGACAGCGTCGAGAGCGTTGCCAGGCGGCGCGCGTTCAAGCGCGTACCAGTGGTGTCGGTGGAGGGGCAGAACAGGCCGCCCACTGCGCCGGTTTCATTGAAGATCGGGCTGTAGGAGAATGAGTACCAGACTTCCTCCACCCAGTCGCCGCGGCTCATGAATAGCTGCACCGCGTCGACGTAGCTCGATTCGGCGCGCTGGAATACCTTGTCAACCAGCGGGCCGCAGTAGTGCCAGATTTCGGCCCAGACTTCCTGCGCCGGCCGGCCCAGGGCCCACGGGTGCTTGGCTGCGCCCAGCACGTCGATGTAGGCGTCGTTGTAGAGGAAGGTTGCCTCCGGACCCCAGCCGATCCAGATCGGATGGCTCGAGTTCAGCATCAGGTTGACGGTCGTGCGCAGGCTCTGCGGCCAGGCATCGAGTGGGCCAAGCGGCGTGGAAGACCAGTCGAAGGCTGCAATCTGCCGGCCTAGCGCACCTGGAGAAGCAAGGAACTGCAAGCCTTCCGATTTGATAGTCACGCGTTTCTCTAACTGTAATTTTTAGCAATTCTGCACTGTACGAAACTTGAACGGCGCACACAAGTGTCCTATACAGACAAGGCGCCGGCCGCGTTTGACAGCACGATGCAAGCAACGGATACTGGGGCGATGACGATGCCGCCTTTCCCCATCCGCAAGGAGTGCCCGCCGGGCGCCTGCGACTGCCAGCGCGAGTCGCTGCTGGAGGACCCGCAAGCCGACCTGCGCGTCCTGCGCCTGACCAAGGAAGAAGAGAAGCGCCTGCTCGAACGCATCGAGGCCATCTCGACTTATGCGGAGCTGATGCGCATTGGCCAGCGCCTGGAAGAGCAGCTTGGCGTCTCGGTCCGCATCGCGCCCGGCCCGAACGAAGTGCGCACCGTGCGCGGCTTCCAGATCGAGCTGGGCGACCGGCCCGGCCTGTGCCGCAAAACGCGCCAAACTGTACCTGCGGCGATACGCAAATGCCTTGATCGACACCCGGAAATCGCTTTTGCAATCCTGAATGCCCACGATTTGTTTGCCGGGCAGTAAAATATATTTACTTCCTATCAAATCGAAAGCTGTATGTTTTGCAATATTCCGCGCGTGCTGCGCATGTCCATCCTCGCCGCCGCACTGGCCCAGCCGTTGGCCTGGGGGCAGGATGTGACCGCCCGCCTGGGACAGTTGCGGGAGTTTTCTTACCTCGCCACCAATGGCACGTTGGCCGAATTGCAGAAACTGAAACCGCAAGTTGCGCAGTGGCCGCAACGCGACCAGGCGACTTACTATTCCGTGCTCAGCAAGGTTACCCGGACCTCGGACCGCGCCACGTCGCTGAAGGCGGTGGCAGAGGAAGAGCGCATCGGCCATCAACTGGATGACGAATCGATCATTGCCAACAGCTTGCTTGACCGTTCCTATCTCTTCTCCGCGCTGGAAGACAGGGAGGCCGCGAGCAAGAACCTGGAACTGGCGCGCCAGCTGGCCGAACAGACCAGCGATTTTGCGCTCCAGGCCAAAGTGATCCTGACCGTTGGCCAGGACGAAATCCGGCGCGGGAATGGCCGCAAAGGGCTTGAATATATCGACAACGCGGTGGCGCTGGCCGACAAGTCGGGGCAGCCTATTGCCCAGTTCATGGCGCTGCGCGCCAGGGCTTATGCGCTGAACGGCCTGGCCGGCGGCAGCCAGGAGGCGCTCAAGTCGATCGATGTCCTGAAGGCCAAGGCCGCGCTGATCCCGCTCGACGGCCCGATGATCCGGGCCCGCTATGCGGAATGGGAAATCGCCGAAAGCGCTGGCCAGGTTGCGCGCGCCCGTGAAGCCCTGAACGATGTGGTGGCCTGGCTCCAGAGGCATCATATGGACGACGATGTGCCCGAGCTGCAAGTCACCCTGGCTGACATGAGCTTGAAAAGCCAGGACTACAAGGAGGCGTTGTCGCTCAGCCAGGAGTCGAAGAAGGCAGCGCTGGCATCCGGCAACACTGAAATGGCGGAGATTTCGCAGTTCAACGAAGGGATCGCGCTGATTTACCTGGGCCAGCTTGAAGCCGGCCGGGATGCCATCGAAGCGGTCAACATCGAAATGATGGATGCCGACGCGCTGTCGGAATATGCGCGGGCGCTGGACTACGTCGGCCTGAAGGAGCTTGCGCTGCAGGTCTACGCGCGCGCCGGGCGCAAGGCGCAGGACGCCAGCACGGTGCAGTCCCAACTCCAGAAAAAAGAGCGCGAGGATGAAGAGCTCTTGCGCCAGAAAGATGAAAACACCAAGGACTTGCGCAACCAGTCGAAGCTGCGGCTGGCCTGGTCGGTCGCAGCAGCACTGGCTGCGGTCGCCTTGCTCGCGGTGGCTTTCCTGTACCGCAAGCTGCGCGCCGCCAACGTCAGGCTGAAGAATTCCGATTCCCCAGCGGAATAGCATGTTAAATTTGCATCTCGCGTGAATCACCCACCGGGAGGCAGGCATGAAAAGCAGCATTCCAAGACGTGAATTCCTGAAACAGGCAGGCATGGCGGGCGTGGCGACCGCGTTGGGCAGCCCGGCGCTGTCGGCGCTGGCCGATTCGCGCAGCGTGATGCTGCCGTTTGAAAATGGCGAAAGGGATCTGGTGGCGTTCCCGCAGAAGCGCCCGATGATCGTGCTGACCAGCCGCCCGCCTCAGCTCGAAACACCCTTCAGCGTGTTCGGTGAAAGCGTGCTGACGCCGAACGATGCCTTCTTCGTGCGCTATCACTGGAGCGCCATTCCGACCTCGATCGAACCGCAGAGCTACCGCCTGAAGATCGGCGGCCACGTCAATTCGCCACTGGAACTGTCGCTGGCCGAACTCAAGCAGATCGGCGATGCCGTCGAGATCGTGGCGGTCAACCAGTGCTCGGGCAATAGCCGCGGCCACTTCGCCCCGCGCGCCAACGGCGGCCAGCTCTCCAACGGCGCCATGGGCAACGCGCGCTGGACCGGCGTGCCGCTGAAAAAAGTGCTGGAGCGCGCGGGTATCAAGGCCGGCGCCGTGCAGGTGGCATTCAACGGCCTCGATACGCCACCCGCCGGCGACGGGCCGGATTTCGTCAAGTCGCTCAATATCGACCATGCACTTGATGGGGAAGTGATGCTTGCCTGGCAGATGAATGGCGAAGACTTGCCGATGCTGAACGGCTATCCGCTGCGCCTGGTGGTGCCGGGCTATTACGGCACTTACTGGATCAAGCACCTGTCGGACATTACGGTGCTGGACAAGCCCTTCGACGGCTTCTGGGTCGCCAGCGCCTACCGCATTGCCGACAACGCCTGCGCTTGCGTTGCGCCGGGCACGACGCCGGCCAAAACGGTGCCGATTAACCGCTTCAATGTGCGGTCTTTCATTACCAGCCACCAGGACGGTGCGCGGCTCAAAGCAGGCAAGCAGGTGGTTGTGAAAGGCATCGCCTTCGACGGCGGCTACGGAATCACCGAAGTCGCCTTCTCGGCCGACGGCGGCAAGAGCTGGCAGGCCGCCACGCTCGGCAAGGACCTGGGCAAGTATTCCTTCCGCGAGTGGAGCGCTTCGTTCAAGCCAGGCAAGGGAGAGCACACGCTGATGGTGCGCGCCGTGAACCGAATCGGCCAGAGCCAGCCTTCGACCGCCCTGTGGAACGCGGCCGGCTATATGCGCAACGTCGTGGAAACCACCCGCGTCACCGCGGCTTGAGGAGGAACCGATGAAGACCTTTGCCATCATGCTCCTGCTGTCCGCCGGCGCTGCCAGCGCCGCCGAGATCAAGCTGCCCGACGAGACGGCGGCCTACAAACAGAGCACGCTGCCCGGCTACCAGCTCGTGCTGGCCAACTGCCTGCTATGCCACTCGGCGCAGTACGCGCAGATGCAGCCGCCAACCTCGCCGCGCAGCTACTGGGAGGCTACGGTGAAGAAAATGAAGAAACCGTTCGGCGCCCAGTTTTCGGACGACGACATCCCCGCCATGGTGGATTACCTCGCCAAAGTCTACGGTGCGGAGAAGCCCAAGCCGTAGACCGCAATGGCTGGCGGCGATACAATCTCGCCTTTGCCCATCGCCGACAGCCGCCATGACGATTCCCAGCCCCATCCTGCAAGCGCTCGACCGTGCCCACCCTTCGTGGCGTCCGATCCTGGAGCGCGGCCTGCAGGCGATTGCAGCGGCCAACCCGGCCTACCTGCCGGAACTGGCGGATGACAGCTACCTGCCGACCGAACTGCGCCTGTTTGCCGCCTTCCAGCAGCCGCTGGAGCAGGTGCGCTACGTGCTGGTGGGCGAGGGACCTTATCCGCGTGCAGAAAGCGCTACCGGCGTCTGTTTCATGGACGGCGCTGTCAAAGGCCTTTGGTCGGAAGAAGAGGGCGGCGGCCTGTCCAAGCCCGTCAATAAAGCCACTTCGCTGCGCAACTTCATGAAAATGCTGCTGGTCGCCGACGGCCAGCTTGAAGAAAACAATACCGCCGGCGAAGCCCTGGCGGCATGCTCGACCCGCGCCAAGGCCGGCGCCGCGATCCAGACCCTGGCCGAGATGCAGGAGCGCCTGCACGGCCACGGCTTCCTGCTGCTGAACGCCTCGCTGGTGTTCCGCCCGCATGTTGCCCCGGTGAAAGACGCCAAAGCCTGGCTGCCATTCTTCGAGACCGTCATGCAGGCGCTGGCCATCCAGCAGCCAAAATTAATTCTTTGGGGAAAGATCGCCGAACAGCTCAACAAGCTGCCCAGCGTGCAGGCCTTGCCGCAGATCGTGGCGGAACACCCGTACAACCTGTCGTTTATTGCCAATAAGGAAATGCAGGCGCTGTTCGGCCCGATGGGATTGCTGAAGAGGTAAGAAGGGCGCGTATTGCCCCTCGGACAGCGAAAGGCGCGTCCGGCAAGGTCTGCGCAAGTCTGTTATACTTGACTAAATCGTTCAAGTAATCAGGTTTTGATTTGCGAGAACAGAACGATATTTTAACTGAGTTGAACCGAGGTTGTGATGCGTCTGACTACCAAAGGCCGTTTTGCAGTGACTGCGATGATTGACCTGGCTATGCGCCAGGGCAAGGGTCCGGTGACGCTTTCCGGAATCAGCCAGCGCCAGTCGATTTCCCTGTCTTATCTCGAACAATTGTTCGGCAAGCTGCGCCGCCACGAAATCGTGGAATCGATCCGCGGCCCTGGCGGCGGCTACAGCCTGGCCCGCAAGGCAGACAAGGTGACCGTCGCCGACATCATTATTGCTGTTGACGAACCGCTCGATGCAACCCAGTGCGGTGGCAAGGAGAATTGCCACGGCGCCGACCATGCGAACGGCGCCCGCTGCATGACCCACGAACTGTGGGCCACCCTGAACGAAAAGATGGTCGACTACCTGGATTCCGTGTCGCTGCAGGACCTGGTGGACCAGCAAAAAGCCAAAGCCGCGGCAGAGCAGCCAGTCCATGTGCACCGCAACAGCAACCAAGCAGCCCTCGGTTAACCGAATTGGAGTAATTTAGATGAACGCCCCCGAAAAGAACGTCGCCCAGGTAGCACCGGTAGAATTCAAGACCGCACCGCACTTCCCGATCTACATGGACTACTCGGCCACCACGCCGATCGATCCACGCGTTGCGGACAAGATGATCCCTTACCTGCGCGAACAATTCGGCAACCCGGCCTCCCGCAGCCACATGTACGGCTGGACCGCGGAAGCAGCGGTGGAAGAAGCGCGCGGCCACGTGGCCGCCCTGGTCAACGCCGATCCGCGCGAAATCATCTGGACCTCCGGCGCCACCGAATCGAACAACCTCGCCCTGAAAGGCGCGGCCAACTTCTACAAGTCCAAGGGCAAGCACATCATCACCGTGAAAACCGAGCACAAATCCGTGCTGGACACCGTGCGTGAACTGGAGCGCCAGGGCTTCGACGCTACCTACCTGGACACCCAGGACAACGGCCTGGTCACCATCGAGCAGCTGGAAGCGGCCGTGCGTCCGGACACCATCCTGATCTCGGTCATGCTGGTGAATAACGAAATCGGCGTGGTCCAGCCGATCAAGGAAATCGCCGCCTTCTGCCGCAAGAAAGGCATCATCTTCCACTGCGACGCAGCCCAGGCGACCGGCAAGCTGGCCATCGACGTGCAAGACCTGAAGGTCGACCTGATGACCTTCACCGCGCACAAGACCTACGGCCCGAAAGGCGTGGGCGCCCTGTACGTTTGCCGCAAGCCGCGCGTGCGTATCGAAGCGCAGATGCACGGCGGCGGCCATGAGCGCGGCCTGCGCTCCGGCACCCTGCCAACCCACCAGATCGTCGGCATGGGCGAAGCCTTCCGCCTGGCGAAAGTGGAAATGGACTCCGAGATCGAGCGTATCCGCGCACTGCGCGACCGCCTGGCCAAGGGCCTGCAGGAAATCGAAGAAACCTACGTCAACGGCGACATGGACCACCGCGTGCCGCACAACCTGAACGTGAGCTTCAACTTTGTGGAAGGCGAGTCCCTGATCATGGCCGTGAAAGACCTGGCCGTATCGTCCGGTTCCGCCTGCACCTCGGCTTCGCTGGAGCCATCCTACGTACTGCGCGCCCTGGGCCGCAGCGACGAACTGGCGCACAGCTCGATCCGTTTCACCATCGGCCGCTTCACCACTGAAAAAGACGTCGACTTCGCCGTCGAACTGCTGAAAGGCAAAGTGGGCAAGCTGCGCGAACTGTCGCCACTGTGGGAAATGTACAAGGACGGTATCGACCTGAGCACCATCCAGTGGGCAGCGCACTAATTCATAGATTACAGGAGCATCAAAATGGCATACTCGGAAAAAGTTCTCGACCACTACGAAAACCCGCGCAACGTCGGTTCCTTTGAAAAAGGCGACGAAACTGTCGGTACCGGCATGGTCGGCGCACCAGCTTGCGGCGACGTGATGAAGCTGCAGATCAAGGTCGGCGCGGACGGCAAGATCGAAGACGCGAAATTCAAGACCTACGGCTGCGGTTCGGCAATCGCCTCCAGCTCGCTGGTCACCGAATGGGTGAAGGGCAAGTCGCTGGATGAAGCGCTGGCCATCAAGAACACCCAGATCGCGGAAGAACTGGCACTGCCGCCAGTGAAGATCCACTGCTCCATCCTGGCGGAAGACGCCATCAAGGCAGCAGTGAACGACTACAAGGCAAAACACGGCGCCTAATCAGCGCGCGGAGGAAGTATGGCAATCACCCTGACCGAAAAAGCAGCCAAGCATATCAACCGCTACATCGAGCGTCGCGGCAAGGGCATTGGCCTGCGCTTTGGCGTACGCACGACCGGCTGCTCCGGTCTGGCCTACAAGCTGGAATACGTGGATGAAGTGACGCCGGAAGATTCGGTCTTCGAGTCGCATGGCGTGAAGGTCTTCGTTGATCCGAAAAGCCTGCCGTACATCGACGGCACCGAGCTGGACTTCGCCCGCGAAGGCCTGAACGAAGGCTTCAAGTTCAACAACCCGAACGAGAAGGATGCATGCGGCTGCGGCGAAAGCTTCCGCATTTAATATCGTGCAGAACCACTTCGAACTCTTCCAGCTTCCCCAGCAGTTCGCCGTCGATACGAGCGCCCTGGATGCCGCCTACCGCGAAGTCCAGAGCCGCGTCCATCCGGACAAATTCGTCAACGCCACCGATGCCGAAAAGCGCGTCGCCATGCAATGGTCGACCCGCTCCAACGAGGCCTACCAGACCCTGAAGAATCCGCAGAAGCGCGCGCAATACCTGTGCGAGCTGAATGGCGTCGATTTGAAGATGGAATCCAACACGGCCATGCCGATGGAATTCCTGATGCAGCAGATGGAGTGGCGCGAAGAGCTGTCCGAAGCGCGCGCCGGCAAGGACGGCGACTTGCTCGACAAGCTGGACGGCCAGTTGCGCGCCGCGCGCAAGGCTCAGTTGGCGGAGATCGAACAGCATTGCAATAGCGGTGACTATCACGCCGTCGCGCAAGGTGTGCGCGCGCTGATGTTCATCGAAAAATTTGGCGAAGAAGTGCGCTTCGCTTACGACGCCATCGAGGCGTAAAAGAACAAGACAGGTTTCACCATGGCTCTTTTGCAGATTTCCGAACCGGGCATGTCGACCGCCCCGCACCAGCATCGGCTGGCGGTGGGCATCGACCTCGGCACCACCAATTCGCTGGTAGCGACCGTCCGCAGCAGCATTCCTGAAGTGCTGAACGACGAAGACGGCCACCCGCTGCTGCCTTCCGTGGTGCGTTACCTGCCGAACGGCCATGCCAATATCGGCTACAAAGCCCAGGCGCACCAGACCACCGACCCGAAGAACACCATCGTGTCGGTCAAGCGCTTCATGGGCCGCGGCCTGAAAGACATCGCCTACGCCGAGAACCTGCCTTACGATTTCGTCGATGCTCCGGGCATGGTGCAGCTGAAGACCGTGGCCGGTGTGAAATCGCCGGTGGAAGTGTCGGCCCAGATCCTGGCCACGCTGCGCCAGCGCGCGGAAGACTCGCTGGGCGACGACCTGGTCGGCGCCGTGATCACCGTGCCTGCTTACTTCGACGAAGCGCAGCGCCAGGCAACGAAGGATGCCGCGCAACTGGCCGGCATCAACGTGCTGCGCCTGCTGTCCGAGCCGACCGCCGCTGCCATCGCCTACGGCCTGGATAACGGCTCCGAAGGCATCTTCGCCGTGTACGACCTGGGCGGCGGCACCTTCGATATTTCGATCCTCAAGCTGTCGAAAGGCGTGTTTGAGGTGCTGGCCACCGGCGGCGACTCCGCGCTGGGCGGTGACGACTTCGACCACCGCCTGTTCTGCTGGGTGCACGAGCAGGAAAAACTGGCGCCGCTGTCGGACGAAGACACCGCGACCCTGATGGTGAAAGCGCGCGAAGCGAAAGAGCTGCTGTCGACGAAGCCTGAAGTGACCATCGACGCCATCCTGCGCTCGGGCGAAGAAGTCCACCAGCGCGTGACTCCTGAGATTTTCGCCGACATCACCAAGCATCTGGTCGCCAAGACCATGAACGCGGTGAAGAAGGCCCTGCGCGATGCCAACATCGACGCCGACGATATCGACGGCGTTGTTATGGTCGGCGGCGCAACCCGCATGCCGCACGTGCAGCGCGCGGTAGGCGAATACTTCCACACCATCCCGCACGCCAATATCGATCCGGACAAGGTCGTGGCGCTGGGCGCCGCCATCCAGGCCAACCTGCTGGCCGGTAACCGCGCCGCAGGCGACGACTGGCTGCTGCTGGACGTGATCCCGCTGTCGCTGGGTATTGAAACGATGGGCGGCCTGGTCGAGAAGATCATCCCGCGCAACTCCACCAGTCCATGCGCCCGCGCGCAGGAATTCACCACCTTCAAGGACGGCCAGACTGCGCTGGCGGTGCACGTGCTGCAAGGCGAGCGCGAACTGGTGAGCGATTGCCGCTCGCTGGCGCGCTTCGAACTGCGCGGCATTCCGCCGATGGCGGCTGGTGCGGCGCGCATCCGCATCACCTATCAGGTGGACGCCGACGGCCTGCTGTCCGTCTCGGCGCGCGAACTGCGCTCCAACGTGGAAGCCTCGATCACCGTCAAGCCTTCGTATGGCCTGGGCGACGACGACGTGGCACGCATGCTGTCCGAATCGCACACCGAAGCGGAAGCCGACATGAAAGCCCGCGCCCTGCGCGAAGAGCAGGTCGAGGCCGAGCGCATCATGCTGGCGACCCAGTCCGCGCTGGACGAAGACGGCAACCTGCTGAACGACGACGAGCGCGCCGCCATCAACGCCCTGATGGCCACCACCATGGACATGCTGGTGAAATCCGGCAGCGGCGAAGCCGACCACTACGCGGTGAAAGCCGCCTACGAAGCCCTGGCCCAGGGCACCGAAGAATTCGCATCGCGCCGCATGGACCGCAGCGTGCGCAGCGCACTGGCCGGCAAGACGCTGGACCAGGTTGTTTAATTGACTGAGGAATAGAAGTGCCACAAATCGTCATCCTGCCGCATGCCAAGCTGTGCCCCGAAGGCGCCGTGATCGAAACCGAAGCAGGGAAGTCCGTTTGCGACGTCCTGCTGGAAAACGACATCCACATCGAGCACGCCTGCGAGAAGTCCTGCGCCTGCACCACTTGCCACGTGCTGGTGCGTGAAGGCTTCAACTCATTGAACGAAGCGACCGACACCGAAGAAGACCTGCTGGACAAAGCCTGGGGCCTGGAAGCCTGCTCGCGCCTGTCCTGTCAGTCCATCGTGGCGGACGAAGACCTGGTCATCGAAATTCCGAAGTACACGATCAACCACGCCAGCGAAGGCGGCCACTGAGCCGAGGTGCACCATGCTGAAATGGAGTGATGTCACGGCGATTGCCGAAGCCCTGTACGACAAGTTCCCGGACGTCGATCCGACGACCGTGCGCTTTGTCGACCTGCACAACTGGATCGTCGACCTGGACGGCTTCGACGACGACCATAAGCGCGGCGGCGAAAAAGTGCTGGAAGCGATCCAGCAGGCGTGGATCGATGAAGCGCAGTAAGGCCCCGGGCACGCCGCTGCCCGCTACCGTCACAGACATCCCAGAAGTGAAGCCCGGCCAGTCGGTCGCGCTGCTGCAGGAGCTGCACATCCTCACCCGCGACGGCAAGCTGAACCAGGACAGCCGCCGCAAGCTGAAACAGGTCTACCACCTCTACCAGTTCATTGAACCGCTGCTGAACGACGTACGCACGGCGAAGGGCTCGGTATCGCTGGTCGACCACGGGGCAGGGAAGTCCTACCTCGGCTTCATCATCTACGACTTGTTCTTCAAGGCGCTGGGCGACGACTCGCACATCTACGGCATCGAAACCCGCGAAGAGCTGGTGGCCCGTTCCGAAGAACTGGCGCGCAAGTTCGATTTCCCGGGCATGAGCTTCCTGCCGCTGTCGGTGGCCGAATCGACCACATCCGACAAGCTGCCGGAGCAGATCGACATCGTCACCGCGCTGCACGCCTGCAATACCGCCACCGACGACGCCATCGATTTCGCGCTGAAGAAAAAAGCCAAGCACATCGTGCTGGTGCCTTGCTGCCAGGCCGAAGTCGCCTCCGTGCTGCGCAAGAACAAGGGCTCTTCGCTGGGCAAGAATGTGCTCACCGAGCTGTGGCGCCACCCGATTCACACCCGTGAATTCGGCAGCCAGATCACCAATGTATTGCGCTGCCTGCAGCTTGAGTCGCACGGCTACCAGGTCACCGTGACGGAACTCGTGGGCTGGGAGCATTCGATGAAGAACGAATTGATCGTTGCCACGTACAAGAACCTCCCGCGCCGCAAGCCTGCCGAGCGCCTGAAGGAAGTCTTGTCCACCATCGGCCTCGACGAAATGGGCGAACGCTTCTACACCGGCGCGCCTGTCGCAACACCAACTGACGCCGAGGTGGCGCCGTGAGCACCGGCTATCCCGCCGGTGCAGTTGCAAGCCCGCTCGCCGCAGACGGCGAACGCTGGATCGACCTGCGCAGCGACACCGTCACGCATCCCGGCGCCGAGATGCGCGAAGCGATGTTTACCGCCCAGGTCGGCGACGACGTGTACGGCGACGACCCCACCGTCAATGCGCTGCAGGCCTACGCAGCGGAACTCTTCGGCTACGAAGCCGCGCTGTTCGCGCCATCCGGCACGCAAACCAACCTGATTGCCCTGCTGGCCCATTGCGGCAGGGGAGACGAATACCTGGTCGGCCAGGACGCCCACACCTACAAGTACGAAGGCGGCGGCGCCGCAGTCCTCGGCAGTATCCAGCCGCAGCCGATCATCAACCAGGCCGACGGCAGCATTGCCCTGCAAGACATCGAAGCCGCCATCAAGCCGAACGATTTCCACTTCGCGCGCACCAAGCTGCTGGCGCTGGAGAACACCATCGGCGGCAAGGTCCTGCCGCAGCAGTACGTCGCGCAAGCCACCAGTCTCGCGCATGCACGCGGCCTGGCCACGCACCTCGACGGTGCCCGCATCTGCAACGCCGCCGTCAGGCAAGGCATCTCGTTGAAGGACGCGGTGAAAGGCTTCGACAGCGTCTCCGTCTGCCTAAGCAAGGGCCTCGGCGCCCCCGTCGGTTCCGTCCTGTGCGGCAGCCGCGAATTGATCGAACAAGGCAAGCGCTGGCGCAAAATGCTGGGCGGAGGCATGCGCCAGGCCGGCGTAATTGCCGCTGCCGGCCTGTATGCCCTGCAGAACAATGTGCAGCGCCTGGCCGACGACCACGCCAACGCAAGCTGGCTCGCCGCGGAACTGGCAAAGATCGGCGTGCTGCAAGTGAGCGTGCCGCAAACGAACATCCTGTTCGTCACCATGCCGCGCGAAGCCTGTGAAGGGTTGAATGCAGCGCTGGCAGCAGAACGCATCCGCGTCTCGATGGCGCCGACACTGCGCCTCGTGACCCACCTGGACGTAACGCGTACCGACCTCGAACACGTCGCCGCCGTATTCGCCCACTACTTCAAGCAATAATGAACAACGAAGACAACACCATCCGCCTCGCCAAGCGCGTGGCGGACATGGTTCCATGCTCGCGCCGCGAAGCAGAAAACTACATTGAAGGCGCCTACGTCACGGTGGACGGCGAAATCGTCGAAGAACCCGGCGCCCGCGTCGCGCCAGGCCAGCAAGTCGCGTTGCTGGCTGACGCAACCCTGCTTGACATCGCGCCGGTCACGATCCTGTTGAACAAGCCGGCCGGCGCCGACGCGCTGGCCTGCCTGCTGCCGGAAGCGCGCAGTAAGGACGCCCAGCGCGTTCGCTTCCTCAAGCGCCACCTGCGCAACCTGACCGCCTGCCTGGCGCTGGACAAACAAGCCAGCGGCCTGTTCGTGTTCACGCAAGATTTCCGCGTCGCGCGCAAGCTGGTGGACGAAGGCGCCACCGTCGAACAGGAATTGATCGTTGACGTTGAAGGCGAGATCGCCGACAACGGCCTTACGCTTCTGAACCAGGGCGCCGGCAAAGTAAGCTGGCAAAACGAACACCGCCTGCGCTTCGCCGTAAAGCCGCCCAAGCCAGGGCTGGTAGGCAAGCTATGCGCCGACGTCGGGCTGAAAGCCACCGCAGTAAAGCGCCAGCGCATCGGCCGCATCTCCATGTCCGGCCTGCAGCCGGGCGAATGGCGTTACCTCCAAGGCTACGAGCGCTTCTAAGCGCTATTTACAGCCGCGTCTGTGTCAACCTTGGGGTCAGACCCCAAGGTTGACACGGGCTCTAGCGTAGCGCGGCGGCCAGGCGCACGGTCAGGCGCTGCACCATCGGCGCGATCGTCATGACAGCGAAGAAGGCTGCCGGCCAGGCGGCAAGGAAGGCGTGCCCCCACCGCGCCGCGTATTCGGGGTGGAAGCCGATGTTCAGCCAGGTGATCCAGCCGCTCATGATCACAGTCATCAGGAACGACATCAGGGCCGCAAAAATCATCCGGGTTCGCAGGTCAGTCATGGCTTTCTCCAGCAAATTATCAATGACTCAAGCGTAGTCAATTCCGCTGAAGTACACTAGAGATGAAAATTGAATCTCTAATTCCAAAAATGGAATCATGCTTGACGACCTTGCCCTGTTTATCTCCATCGTCGAAGCTGGCAGCCTGAACGCCGCAGCCGAGAAAGAAGGCCTGCCGACGGCCACGGTCACGCGCCGCTTACAGAAGCTGGAGTCTGGCCTTGGCTACCGACTCCTGCATCGCAGTGCGCGCCGCACCATGCTGACCGCAGAAGGCACCCAATATTACGAACAATGCCGCCCTCTGGTGCAGGCGCTGCGCCAGGCGACGCTGCGACTGGACGCGACGCTGGGCGCCGTCGAAGGCACGATCCGCGTACTGGCGCCGGTGAATTTTGCCAGCGAAATCCTGGCGCCGGCCTGGGCCAGTTTCCTGGAACAATACCCTCGCGTGCAGCTGGAACTTGAGCTGTCCAATGAGGTGCAGGACCTGGTCGGCAGTGGCGCCGACCTGGCGATCCGCATCGGCGCCCAGGCGGATTCCACGCTCACGCAGCGCAAGCTGGGCGACGTGAGGATGGTCCTGGCGGCAGCGCCGGGCTACCTGGCCCGCAATGGCACTCCAGCCAGTGCGGCAGAACTCGACGGGCATGCCACTATCGCCACGCTGCCCTTGCGTGAATGGCGCCTGCAGGACCCGCAAAGCGGCGCCGTCACAGTCCTCCACCCCGACCCGCGCATCCGCGTCAACGAAGTTCGCCTTGCGGTGATGATGGCGGAAGCAGGGCTGGGCATCGCACTGGCTCCCGAGCTGCAATGCCACGCCAGCCTGGAAACTGGCGCCCTGGTACGCCTGCTGCCCGGCTGGCTGCCTAATGAGCGAAGCGTTTATGCGGTCTGGTCCCAGCAGCGCTACCTGCCTGCCCGCGTTCGCGCCTTGCTTGAGCACCTGGCGGCTTTCACTGCCGAACACCCTTTACTGAATGGAGAATAACGATGCGGGTATTCCTGCTGCTGTTGCTCATACTGTCCCCCATCTTTGCGCATGCCGGCAAGCCGGGTTGCCCGGATGGGGATGGGGAAGGCCTCTGGTCCCCGCAGTGTTTTACTGAGCAGGGCGGTGTGCGCCATCTCAAGCCACAATACTTGAGCAAGCTCGCCTTCAAAAAGACCGGCAAGGCGGTGATCGTGATTGCAGGTGATCCGATACCTGACGAAGTAGTGGCACTCGACCGGCGTGGACGTGTCGTTGTGCCGGGCATCTACCACACCCAGGATTTCGATTATCCTTATGCCCCGCTCGGGGTTGGGCGCTTCGGCGCCAACGGCAAATGCGGCTACTTCCAGTCAAGGACATTCACGATCATCGTGCCCGCGCAGTATGACAACTGCCATCCTTTCCACGATGACGGCCTGGGTCGGGCATGCAAAAACTGTCAACATTATTGTACGCATCCTGACTGCTACGATTCGAGCCTGGTGGGCGGCACAGGATTCGAATTCGACGCAAAAGGCAGGCTGTTGCGTACTTTCCCCCAGCCGGAGCTCGACGCGGTCTGTACCCATGGCATTGAAAAGCTGGACAAGCAATCGCGATACCTGGAGTGCAAACCTGATCCAAATCCGCCATTCGAGCTCCCTCGAAAACGAGGTGCCGGACAGTGAGCGCCCAAGTGGCTGGCTAACCTTATTGCCAGCGCTGCGTCCGGTGCGCTGCCATGGACGAGAAAGGCTTGCTATGATGGGGGTATGGACAACGACTTCTGCCTCGTTCGCCGCTGCCTTATTCCGGCGGATGCCTTCATCCTGTGCGGCTGCCTGCGCGCAGCGGGACTTAACGCCACGGTGATGGATGACCAGCATGTGCAGGCGGCTTTCCTGCTGGCCCCGGCCATCGGCGGGGCGCGCATAATGGTGCCGCATGACGAACTGGCGCAGGCGCTGGAAATCCTTGATGCTTTCGAGCGCGGCGAATTGGCGCTGGGCGATGATGAAGATGTCGGGCAGGGCGCCCGCGTCTACGAGTTCACGCCTCGCAAGTAAATACAATCGCCTGCATCTTGCCTTCGATGGCGCCGCTGCCGAACTTCTCGGTCAATGCGGCGATCACCACATCGGTCGCTTCCTGAAGGCGCGCCGGATCGCGGGCTTCTATATCTGCCCTGAGCGGGGAGCCCTGGCACAAGGCGGTCGCGGTGGATGCTGCGGATTCGGCGCGGCTGGTCGCGGTGACCACTTCATGCGTAATGCCTTTGCTCCAGCCGCCACGCTTGAGCTCTTCCAGGATCACATCGATGTCATGCCAGCCATAAGGCACGCGCGCCAGGAAGCGCGGCGGGTCTTCAGGAAACACCTTGGCCAGCGCATGGTTGATGGTGGCGGAAAAATCGTTGTGGGCGATGCCATCCCACACGTTAAAGCAATACAGGCCTCCCGGCTTGAGCACCCGGCGCGCTTCGCTGAAACCGCGCGCCTTGTCGGGGAAGAACATCACGCCGAACTGGCAAGCCACCACATCGAAGCTCGCATCGGGGAAGGGGAGCGCCTGGCCGTCGGCCTCCTGCCATTCGACGCGCGATGAAACGACGGCCTTGCGCGCCTGTTCAAGCATGGCGGGATTGAGGTCGCTGGCGACGATGTGGGCGGACGGGATTTCCTGCAGCAGGTGCCGGGTAACGGCTCCCGTGCCAGCGGCCACTTCGAGGATGCGCGCAGGGCGCCGCAGCGCAATGCGGCGCGCCATGTCGATCGCATAAGGGGTAAAGAGGAGCGGCACCATGGCGCGCTCGTAGGTTTCCGGAATTGAGCCAGTGAAGCTGCTGTCCTTGTCCATGGTTGCCTCCCTTGTCCAAGTCCAGTATAGCGATTGCTTAGGCGGCCTTGGCGCCTTTTTTCTCCGGTTTCGGCAACTGCACCAGGCGGGTACCGGCAATGCGGTCGTGCAGGAACTGGCGGTCCTTGTCGAGGAAGGCGGTCAGCGACCACAGCAGGACGCTGGCCAGCAGGGCGTACAGCTTGTGCTTATTGCTGAGATCACCCAGGTAGGCGACGACGATGCCGGGCAGGATCCACAGCCAGCACAGCAAGTAACGCATGGCGGCGGTGCGGATCGGCAGGTGGTTTTGGCCGGGTTGCACCAGTTTGATGCGCCAGGTCTGCATGGCCAGGGTCTGGCCCTTGCGCGTCCATTGGTGGATGAAATAGGCGCCCAGGATCAGGAAAGCCAGGAACTGGCGCATGTGCTCAACCAGGGGAGTATGGCTGGCCTTGGTTGCGATCTCAAATACCAGGAAGGGCAGGAACAGCGCGGCGAGCGCCAGCAGGATCTCGTAGACCATCGCGATCAGGCGGCGCTTGATGGTCGGAACAGCGTTATTTGCTTGCATTCGGAACGGCTGGTGGGGCGCTCGGCGCGATAGGGGTAACGGAAGGCGGCGTCGTTGCATCCGCTGCCGGCGCAGGCGGGCTGGCAACCGGAGCCGCGGCCGGAGCGACGCCAGGCGCGGCTGTCGCACCCGCTGCCGCGGCCGCGGTTGCAGGAGCGATGTTGCCCGCGCCCAGCGAACTGCCCGGCGGCACAACGGCAGGAGAACCTTGCGGCAAGCCGATCGGCGCTGGCGGTACGGTGCCCGGCGGTACGGTGCCCGGCGCCGGCACCAGGCCATGACCCTGGGCCTTGACTGGGGCCGGTGTCTTCACGGTGGACTGCGCCAGGCTAGGCGTCTTGACCACCTGGTTGTTCTTGGCGGCCGCTGCTTCCGCCAGGGCCTTCTTGGCTTCTTCCGGCAATTGCTGGTACTGCTCCCACTCGGCTGCGCGCTGGCCCGGCGGCGTCGCTTTCTTCTGCGCGCGCGCGTAGTTTTCGCGCACCTGCTTGCGTTCGGCTGGCGACAAAGCGACCCATTCGCGCATGCGTTCCTGCACGCGGGCCTTCTCAGCCGGCTTCATCTTGGCCAGGCTATTGGCGATGGAAATCCATTTTTGCTTGCGCACCGGACCCAGCTCTTCCCAGGTCGACTCGAGGGGCGCCAGGGCTTGCTGCTGGGCTGGCTTGAGATCCGACCAGTGCGGCTTTTCACCGACCGGCTTGGCAGGCGCTGCGGCGGTAGCGGCAGTCGAAGGCGCTGGTGCAGGCTGCGAAGCAGGACGGCTCACCAGCCAGACGACGGCAGCGACCCCCACGCCTATCAGCGCGATTGCTCCAGCAACCCATTTTTTCCCGCCACTTACACGCGCCATACTTTATTGCTCGCGGGTCTCGAGATAGGCGCCAAAGCCCTGGTCAAGGTAAGCAGACAGCGGCAGTTCGTCGGACAGCACAGCGGCGTCCATTTCTGCCAGTTCCACGATCGATTGCTGTTGTTCGTACTGGTACACGCCGACCATGCCGCCCATCAGCAGCAGCAAGGGCAGGGCCACGCTGACGCGGTTGAACCAGGCAAACGGGTTGGCGAAGAAGCCGGTAGCGCCGCCAGCCACAGCTGGAGCGGTACGGGTCACGCGCACGCGGGCCGGCGCATCGGCCTTCTTGCGCTTCATTGCAGCCATGCGGGCTGCGGCCAGGCGATCCGTGGTCGAGGCTGGGAGATCGTCTAGCTTTTCATTGAGCGCGCGCCGCACGCCGTATGCAAAGTTGGTGTCTTCGGTGTTCATAACTTAATTCCCTTGGCTTTGAGCGATTCAGCGAGAGTGTGTGTTGCTCGTGAGCAATGCGTCTTTACGCTCCCTTCGGAACATCCCATCGCTTCGGCAGTTTCTGCTACGTCCATGTCCTGCCAGTAACGCATGAGGAACGCTTCTCGTTGACGCGCAGGCAGTTTTTGCACTTCTTCTTCAATAATCTGCAAGATCTGTGCCCGTTCTACCTGGTCTGCACTCGACTCGGCCGCCTGGGAACCCTCTTCAGCCTCGTAGGATTCCAGTATATCAAAGTCCTCATGCTCTTCCTGGCCAGGGCCAAGGCCCGAGAAAAGACTTACCCAGGTATTACGGACTTTTTCGCGGCGGAAATAATCAAGTATAGTCGTTTGCAAGATGCGCTGGAACAATGCCGGCAGTTCGGCCGCCGGCTTGTCGCCGTACTTTTCTGCCAATTTAATCATTGCATCTTGAACAATGTCCAGTGCGGATTCGTCCTTTCGGACGGCATAGACCGCTTGTTTGAAGGCGCGGCGCTCGACACTTTCGAGGAAATCCGATAATTCTTTGTCTGTGGCCATGCGTCGGGAAGAGGGCTGCGCTATATCGCTAGTCTGAACAATCCGGCATTTTAACAAAAAATGCAGAATATGCTTGACCAATATGGTGCAGCGCGGTAACGTTAAGGACGCTTTGCACACCACAAAGCTCCCCGGTTCTTCGGGACAGGCACACAAAGCCGTTCTGAAAAGCCAGCTTTCTATTGTCAGCAGTTTGCTCTAACCCGTGCCACAAGCGCGAGAGGTAGGCCAGAAACCGCTGCAAAACTCCGGCCAAACGAGTTGCGTTTAGCACCGGCTTGTACTCCAGCTACGCATGGGGGAAGGGTCAGTGTGACCGCAGAAAGAAGGGAAGCTGAGAGTCGTGCACGGTGTCGCCCACTTCGCTAGGCAAGAGCATCCGATCAATCTCCTATGGACCTTGAAAGGAATGTTTCATGAATACCGAAGCTCCCATCACGGGCGCCGAAATCGTTGTCCGCTGCCTCGCTGAGGAAGGCGTAGAACACGTTTTCGGATATCCCGGCGGCGCCGTCCTCTATATCTACGACGCCATCTTCAAGCAGGACAAATTCCAGCACATCCTCGTTCGCCATGAGCAGGCCGCTATCCATGCCGCCGATGCGTATTCGCGCAGCTCGAACAAAGTGGGCGTGGCGCTGGTCACTTCCGGACCTGGCGTCACCAATGCGGTGACCGGCCTGTCCACCGCATACATGGATTCCGTTCCGATGGTGGTGATTTCCGGCCAGGTGCCGAGCCACGCCATTGGCCAGGACGCCTTCCAGGAATGCGACACCGTCGGCATTACCCGCCCGGTGGTCAAGCACAACTTCCTGGTCAAGGACGTGAAAGACCTGGCGGAGACCATCAAGAAAGCCTTCTATATCGCCAAGACCGGCCGTCCAGGCCCGGTGCTGGTCGATATTCCAAAAGACATTTCGATGCACAAGCACGTGTACTCGTATCCAAAGGATATCGAGATGCGTTCCTACCGCCCGGTAGACAAAGGCCACGCCGGCCAGATCCGCAAGGCGCTGCAGCTGCTGCTGTCGGCCGAGCGTCCGATGATCTACACCGGCGGCGGCGTGATCCTGGCGCATGCATCGAATGAGCTGAACAAACTGGTCGACAAGCTCGGCTTCCCGGTCACCAACACCCTGATGGGCCTGGGCGGCTCGCGCGCTTCCGATCCATGCTTCGTCGGCATGCCGGGCATGCACGGTACCTACGAAGCCAACCTCGCGATGCAGAACTGCGACGTGCTGATCGCGATCGGCGCCCGCTTCGACGACCGCGTGATCGGCAATCCAAAGCACTTCAGCCAGAACCCGCGCAAGATCATCCACATCGACATCGACCCATCGTCGATCTCGAAGCGCGTGAAAGTGGACATTCCTATCGTCGGCAACGTGAAGGACGTGCTGGTCGAACTGCTGTCGCAGCTGGACGCGACCGAGCAGCGCCCGAACGCCGCCGCGCTGAAAGACTGGTGGAAGCAGATCGAAGAATGGCGCGGCCGCAAGTGCCTGGCGTACGCCACTTCCGACCTGGTGATCAAGCCGCAGCAAGTGGTCGAGTCGCTGTTCGACGTGACCAAGGGCGACGCCTTCATCACCTCCGACGTCGGCCAGCACCAGATGTGGGCTGCGCAGTACTACAGGTTCGACAAACCGCGCCGCTGGATCAATTCCGGCGGCCTGGGCACCATGGGCGTCGGCCTGCCGTACGCCATGGGCGTGCAGATGGCCAATCCCGATGCGACCGTCGCCTGCATCACCGGCGAAGGCTCGATCCAGATGAACATCCAGGAACTGGCGACCTGCAAACAGTACCGCCTGACGCCTAAGATCATCCTGTTGAACAACCGCTTCCTGGGCATGGTTCGCCAGTGGCAGCAGATCGACTACGGTTCGCGCTATTCCGAGTCCTATATGGATTCACTGCCGGACTTCGAAAAGCTGGCCGAGGCTTATGGCCACGTCGGCATGCGCATCGAAAAACCGGGTGACGTCGAAGGCGCGCTGAAAGAAGCGTTTGGCATGAAAGACCGCCTGGTCTTCATGAACTTCATTACCGACCAGAGTGAAAACGTGTGGCCGATGGTGAAAGCCGGCAAAGGCCTCTCCGAAATGCTGCTTGGCTCGGAGGACCTGTAATCATGCGACACATTATTTCTGTACTGCTCGAAAACGAAGCGGGTGCGCTGTCCCGCGTGGTAGGCCTGTTCTCTGCCCGCGGCTACAACATCGAAACGCTGACCGTTGCGCCGACCGAAGATGCGACCCTGTCCCGCATGACCATCGTGACCACCGGTTCCGATGACATCATCGAACAGATCACCAAGCACCTGAACCGCCTGATCGAAGTGGTGAAGGTGGTGGACCTGACCGAAGGCCAGCACATCGAACGCGAACTGATGCTGATCAAGGTACGTGCCGTCGGCAAGGAGCGCGAAGAGATGAAGCGTACCGCCGACATCTTCCGCGGCCGCATCATCGACGTGACCGAAAAGACCTACACCATTGAGCTGACGGGCGCCAAGAGCAAGCTGGACGCCTTCATCGACGCGATTGACCGCGCCTCGATCCTGGAGACCGTCCGTACTGGCGGCTCCGGCATTGGCCGCGGCGAACGCATCCTCAAAGTTTAAACAATACGAACCGAATTCACACCCAAGGAATGACCATGAAAGTTTTCTACGACAAAGACGCTGACCTCTCCCTCATCAAAGGCAAGAACGTTGCCATCATCGGCTACGGCTCGCAAGGTCACGCGCACGCGCAAAACCTGACCGAATCCGGCGTGAACGTGACCGTCGGCCTGCGCAAGGGCGGCGCCTCCTGGAACAAGGTCGAAGCGGCTGGCCTGAAAGTGGCGGAAGTGAACGAAGCGGTGAAGAACGCCGACGTCGTGATGATCCTGCTGCCGGACGAGAACATCGCCCAGGTGTACAAGGAAAACGTCGAACCGAACATCAAGCAAGGCGGCGTGCTGGCCTTCGCCCACGGCTTCAACGTGCACTACGGCCAAGTCGTGCCGCGCGCCGACCTGGACGTGATCATGATCGCTCCCAAGGCCCCAGGCCACACCGTGCGCGGTACCTACCGCCAGGGTGGCGGCGTGCCGCACCTGATCGCTGTGTACCAGGACAAATCCGGTTCCGCCCGCGATATCGCCCTGTCGTACGCATCGGCCAACGGCGGCGGCAAGGCCGGCATCATCGAAACCAACTTCCGTGAAGAGACCGAGACCGACCTGTTCGGCGAACAGGCTGTCCTGTGCGGCGGTACCGTGGAACTGATCAAAGCCGGTTTCGAAACCCTGGTGGAAGCTGGCTATGCGCCGGAGATGGCGTACTTCGAGTGCCTGCACGAACTGAAACTGATCGTGGACCTGATCTACGAAGGCGGCATCGCCAACATGAACTACTCGATCTCCAACAACGCGGAGTACGGCGAGTACGTGACCGGCCCGAAAGTGGTGACCTCGGCCACCAAGGAAGCCATGCGCCAGTGCCTGAAAGACATCCAGACTGGCGAATACGCCAAGAGCTTCATCCTCGAGAACAAGGCCGGCGCACCGACCCTGATCTCCCGCCGCCGCCTGACTTCCGAGCACCAGATCGAAGAAGTCGGCGCCAAGCTGCGCGCAATGATGCCTTGGATCGCCAAGAACAAATTGGTCGACCAGTCCAAGAACTGATTGTCCCTAGAAGCAAACTTCAACGGCCCCTCGGGGCCGTTTTTTTTGAGTGCCAAAACCGGTAAACCTGTGTCAGACCCGAAGGGTCTGACACTGAGATGCATGCGCCGCAGTCGGTGTCTGACCCTGCGGGTCAGACACCGGGTTGCCGGTTTTACTTCAGCGCTTCGGTGAGGACGCGCCCTTCGGCGCCAGCCGGCGGTCGCACATTCAGCAGGTAAGCGAGGGTAGGGGCGATGTCGACCACTTCGGCATACTGCCCATAATGGCCTGATTTCACCCATGGCTTGCCCATCACGATCAGCGGAACGTTGGTGTCATACGCATACGGCGCGCCGTGGGTGGTGCCTTTGCCGCCGCCGAAGCCGAAGATCCAGTGCGGCTTCAGTACCACCATCAGGTCGCCGGAAATCTGGCGGTTCCAGGCGCGGCGCATCAGCGTGGCAATGCGTGTGCCGCCCACAGCGCCACTTTCCATCTGCGTGCGGGTGAATACATCGGCCACCCCGGTTTGGGACAGGATGAAGCGCGCCGCTGCGTTCTCGACGTCTTCGCGTTTCAGGCCTTTGGCTTCGATCTGGGCGTAGTCAAGGTGCAGGTTCGGGATCGAGTACGCCATCAGGCCCTTGTTCAAGCCGAACCTGGACGACAAATGGGCATTCAGGTCTTCCACCAGCTTCTTGCCGTCGATGCGGTTGATGCCGGCTTTCTGCACTTCGTTCGCAAATTCAGGCGTGTTCGGGAAACCGTGGTCGGCGGTCAGCACCACCAGCACGTTGTCCATGCCGATGCGCTTGTCGATGTACGAGAAAAAGTTGGACAGCATGCGGTCCAGGCGCAGCAAGTGGTCGTGCGAGAACTTGCTCTCTGGGCCGAATTCGTGGTTCGCCAGGTCATGCGCGGAGAAGCTGACGCCCAGCAGGTCCGGCACGCCGGCTGGATTTTTGCCCAGGTTTTCGCCTTCGATCGCTGCCTGAGCAAATTCCACCGTCAGTTCGTCCAGGAATGGCGATGCCTTCAGGCGTTTGTAGTACGCCGCATCGGTCAGTCCGGATTCACTGGAAAGCTGCAGGTTTGGCGCATCGCCATAATCTCCCGCATATGCCGAATCGGCCAGCAGCGGCTTCCACTTCACGCCGTAGTAGCGCTCCTGCGGCTTGCCTGCCTGGTACTTCTGCACCCACTGCGGATGCTCTTTCATATAGAAGGTGGAGGAGGCGAAGTTGCCGCTTTCTTCCATGTACATATAGGCCGTGCCGGTCTTGCCGCCCAGGAGGATCGCGCCACGGTCCTTGCCGGACACGGTGATCACTTTCGACTGCTGGCCGCTTGCATAGCGTAGCTGGTCGCCCAGGGTGTCGACGCGCAGGTTGGTCGGCGCGGTGCCGTCATGCGGATCGGTCTTCTCGTTGCCGATGTATTTGTAGTTGGTGTCTTCGGTGCAGTACATGCTGCCGCCGTTGGCCGGATTCACCCAGTTATTGCCGATGATGCCGTGCTGGTACGGATAGGCGCCGCTCAAGATGGCCGCATGGCCAACCGCGGTCACGGTGATGCCGTGCGCCTGGTGTGCATTGCTGAACCATGCGCCTTGCTCGAGCAGGCGGCGGAAACCGCCCTGGCCGAACTGGTGGGCGTAGCGGGTGACCTGTTCCTGCGGCAGGCCGTCGACGGCCATCACGAGGACGAGTTTGGGGTGTGCTGGCTGTTTGGCCGGCGCCGCGTGGGCGCCGAAACTGGCCGCCAGGGCCAGGGCGGGAATCAGGTGCTTTGCCATTTTCCTTGTACATGAATGGAGTGGACGACGCGTGATGATGCCATAATCGCATGACGCTGTGATGTCAGGGCTGTTACAAACGCTCACTAAACTGCGACAAACCTGCATTGTGATTTCAGTTAAAGTGCGTCCATCGTAATCAAGCAAGGAGAATAACAATGACCGTCCTGAAAGCTGTAGCTGCAGCCGCGCTGGTAATGGGAACCCAGGCTGCCATCGCACAATCCGTCCCGACCGCGGGCGCCACTGTCATCGTTCCTGCATATGGTGAAGTCACTGCCCCGAACGACCAGGCCATCGCCACCCTGGCGATCGAAGAGCAGGACAAGGACAAGGCTGCCGCAGCATCGCGCGTGAACCAGAAGATCAAGCAGGGCCTCGAAATCCTGAAGAAGGAAGATCCGCAGGCCAAGCTGAAAACCCAGGGCTACTACACCTATCCGGTCTATCCGGAAGATCGTCCGCTGCCGCCGGGCGCCGCCGCCAAGCCGCGCCAGCCGACCGCATGGCGCGTTGGCCAGTACGTGCAGATGACCACCACCAATATCGGCGTGCTGCCGAAGACCGTGGCCGCTGCACAGAAGGTGCTGACCCTGAATGGCCTGTCCTTCGGCCTGAGCCCGGCCGCTACGCGCAAGCTGGATGACGCCCGCATCGCGGCCACCTACAAGAACCTCAACGAACGCATCGCCTCCATCGCCTCGGCCATGGGCCGTCCGGTGACCGACGCCGTGCTGGATACCATCGACTACGAAGGGTCGGGTAACTACGGCGGTGGTCCAGCCGGCGCTCCGGCCCCGATGATGGCCCGCATGGCCGCCAAAGCCGAGATGGACCAGTCCGTGGCCGAGCCAAGCTTCGAACCTGGCGAAACCACGCTGGAAATGCGCGTGGTCGGCAAGGTCAAGTTCAAGTAAGCCAAAGTTGCCACTTCCATACGGGGTGTCCTCTATAATAGGGGCCACCCTCGTATAAAAAATGGAAGAGTATGGCCAAATTCCCCCGCCGCCGGCCTAAGAACGCCGCCGGCAAACAATCGCTGTTCAGCCGTTTCGCCCGCCGCAAGGGGGCCGATGGCCTCGACAGGCCGCGCTCGCGCGGCATTTACCTGTTGCCAAACGCCTTCACCACCGGCGCGCTGTTCTGCGGCTTCTTCGCCATCGTCATGGCCATGAACCAGCGCTTCGAACACGCCGCCTGGGCAATTTTCGTCGCCATGCTGCTGGACGGCCTGGACGGCCGCGTGGCACGTCTGACCAATACCCAAAGTGAATTCGGCGCCCAGTACGACTCGTTGTCGGACATGGTGTCCTTCGGTGCCGCCCCGGCGCTGGTGATCTATGAATTCGCACTGCGCGGCCTCGGTAAGCTGGGCTGGATCGCAGCCTTCGTCTACTGCGCCGGTGCTGCACTGCGCCTGGCCCGCTTCAACACCAATATCGAAGTGGTCGACAAACGCTACTTCCAGGGCCTGCCTTCGCCGGCTGCGGCCTCCCTGATCGCCGGCTTCGTCATGCTGCTGACCGACCTGGAAGTGGATGGCGTGCTGTATCCGTGGCAGGGCTGGGTGCTGGCGGTATTCGCTGGCCTGAGCATGGTGTCGAATGTGCCGTTCTACAGCTTCAAGGACATCAACTTCCGCAAGTCGGTGCCTTTCCTGGCCGTGTTCCTGATCGCGATGTTCTTCGCCCTGATCTCGATCGACCCGCCGAAGGTGCTGTTCGTGCTGTTCGTAGCTTATGGTTTGTCAGGCTACGTGATCTACCTGACCCGCCTGGTCAAAGGCAACCCGGTCAAGCTGATCGAGAAAACCTCGCCAGAAGATAAATCGTAACGCCGCTGGGGCGGCAATTCAGAAGGAGCGATTCCATGAATAACCGCCTCATCATCTTCGATACCACCCTGCGCGACGGCGAGCAATCGCCGGGCGCTTCCATGACCCGCGAAGAAAAGGTGCGCATCGCCCGCCAGCTCGAAAAGCTGCGGGTCGATGTGATCGAGGCGGGTTTCGCCGCTGCGTCGCAGGGCGACTTCGAATCCATCCGTGCTATTGCCACTGCCGTACGCGAGCCGATCGTTTGCTCGCTGGCGCGCGCCAATGACCGCGACCTGGCCCGTGCTGCCGAAGCGCTGGAGCCGGCGGCGCGCAAGCGCATCCACACCTTCATCGCCACCTCGCCGCTGCACATGCAGATGAAGCTGCGCATGGAACCGGAGCAGGTGCTGGAGCAGGCCAAGCTGGCGATTCGCTTTGCTCGCAAGTTCACCGACGACATTGAATTCAGCCCGGAAGATGGCAGCCGTTCGGAAGAGGACTTCCTGTGCCGCGTGCTGGAAAACGTTATCGCCGAAGGCGCCACTACGATCAACTTCCCCGATACCGTCGGTTATGCCGTGCCGGAGCTGTACGGCGAGACCATCCGCCGCCTGCGCGAGCGCATCCCGAACTCCGACAAGGCCGTGTGGTCGGTGCATTGCCATAACGACCTTGGCCTGGCCGTGGCGAATTCGCTGGCCGGCGTCATGATTGGCGGTGCAAGGCAGGTGGAGTGCACCATCAATGGCCTGGGCGAGCGCGCCGGCAATACGGCGCTGGAAGAGGTGGTGATGGCGCTGCGCACGCGGGCTGGCTATTTCAACCTGGACTGCGGCATTGATACGACGCAGATCGTGCCGGCGTCGAAGATGGTGTCGCAGATAACCGGCTTCGCCGTGCAGCCGAACAAGGCGGTCGTTGGGGCCAATGCCTTTGCCCATGCCTCCGGCATCCACCAGGACGGCATCCTCAAAGCGCGCGAAACCTACGAAATCATGCGCGCCGAGGATGTGGGCTGGACGGCCAACAAGATCGTTCTGGGCAAGCTCTCCGGCCGCAACGCCTTCAAGCAGCGCTTGCAGGAACTGGGCATCGAGCTCGATTCCGAGGCTGAAGTGAACGCCGCCTTCGCACGTTTCAAGGAACTGGCCGACCGCAAGGCCGAGATTTTCGACGAGGACATCATGGCGCTGGTGAGCGATGAAGAAGCTACGGCCGGGGGCGAGCATTACCGCCTGGTCTCATTGTCGCAGCGTTCGGAGACCGGCGAACTGCCGTTTGCGCGCATCGTATTTTCTATCGACGGCGTTGAACACTCCGCCGTAGGAACAGGCGACGGCCCGGTCGACGCCATGGTCAACGCCATCGAAAGCAAGGCGCAAAGCGGCGCGGAGCTGGTGCTGTTCGCGATCAGCGGCATCAGTCCCGGCACGCAATCGCAGGGCGAAGTGACGATGCGCCTGGCGCATTCCGGCCGTATCGTCAACGGCGTCGGCGCCGATCCGGATATCGTCGTCGCTTCCGCCAAAGCTTACCTGGCGGGCCTCAACAAGCTGCACTCCAAGATCGAAAAGTTGAATCCGCAGGTCTGACGGGATTTGCTTGGCAAATGTTAAGGACAGGCCGCTGAACTCTCCATATGATGACCGACTCGCCGAGTGAGCATTGAACATGGATAAATTTGAATTTCGCCGCGACCGCTATGAGTCATTTCGCCAATACGCGAATCCGCTGCTGAACCTGAGCGTGGTCGCCCGCTTGCCGGAATTCCGTCACTACTGCAAGGAGCGGCAACTGCCGCCGTTCCACTTCCTCTTGTACTGCCTGTACATGAGCGTGAAGGATGTCGACAACTTCTTGTACCGCGAGTTCGAAGGGAATGTGATCAAGATCGATGACTTTTACGGCGGCTACACGGTCATCAACCTCGACAACAACCTGAATTACGCCAGGTTCGACATGTCGACAGACCGGGCAGAGTTTATCTCCCGCAGCCTGGCGGCGGGCGTGGAGGCCCGCGCGACGCGTGAATTCATCAACACCGGCCGTGACCTGGCGCCGCGCGAGCAGAAGAACAACGTCTACACCACCTGCATGCCCTGGCTGGACATGCGTGCCATCGAGCACCCGATCTATGAGTACAAGAGCGCCGACATTCCCTTAATCGCCTGGGGGCGCTACAGCGACCTGGATGGCGATACGATGACGGTGCCGTTCTGTGTCCAGGCGCATCACGGTTTTGTGGACGGTTACCACGTCCACTTGCTGCTACAGCGTCTCGGCGAACGCATTGCGGCCGAGACCAGCCTCTGACGGCGGCGCGCGCCGCTTATCTTTGAAAAAGGTCCAGGCCTCTTCCGCGATCTCGATGCTTGCGTTCTGTCGGCCTGGGAAGCGGCTGAACAGTCCGGGGTAGCGCTTCTTCCGGCTCGGCTCCGCGTGGCCGCCGCCGCTGATCTTCAGGAGAACGACCTGCAACGCGCTCGAGCGGTCGCCCCATGTGTAACGGCTTGCGCGTGTCGAATCGCCTTTCGTTACTGCCAGCTGCTCGATGGCAGGCTCGCTCGGCAGATGCGCCAGTTTCCGCCAAACGGCGGCCGTTGCTTCAACGCTCATTGAAGGCGCGGTGAACCAGAGTGTCACGAACGACTTGCCGCCCGAATAGGGAATGAATGGGTCTTTCTCGCTGGCGGCGATCAGCGCGGAAAGAGCTGTCTTCGGCATCGCGTATGACGCTCGCTGAGGCATCGCGGCCAACACCGTCGCGAACGCAGCCAGCCGTGGCGCCAGTTCCGCCGCAACGCGGTATGCCATCATGCCGCCCTTGGAAACGCCGATCACGTAGATCCGCTCCGGGTCAACGTCGTCCTCGGCGATGGCACGGTCGATGACCGCGCCGATGAATCCTACGTCGTCGCACTGTGGATTGCTCGCCACGTCGGCAAAGCCGTCGTTCCATGCCCGCTGCCCGCGCCGTTTTACGCCGTCAGGCGCCACGACGACGACTTGCTCGCGTTCGGCAATTTCCAGCCAGACCGAGAGTGGCGAAAAGGGGAAGGCCAGGCCCATGACCTGTTCGGCCGAAGCGCCGCTGCCATGCAGGACTACGACCAGAGGGCGTTTTTCTGCGGTTGGGCAGCTTGGCACCGCTTTCAGATAATGGCGAGGGCCCTCGGGCCGCATCATCTCTACCTTTGCCAGCGGGGCGCATGGTCCATCAGCCAGGTTTTCCCCGACGAAGAAGGAGCGCAAGGCGTCGCTGAGCCCCATCGACTATTTGACCCGCTGCTTTTCGAGCTTGCGCGCCAGCGTGCGGCGGTGCATGCCGAGCCGGCGGGCGGCTTCCGAGATATTGAAGCCGGTTTCCGCCAGCACCTGGTGAATGTGTTCCCACTCCAGCGTCTTGATGGAGGTGGAGCGGTTGGTCAGTTCGACCTCGGCCACGCCGGCGACATGCGAGAAGGCGGCTTCGATATCGTCCGTGTTGGACGGCTTTGCCAGGTACTGGCAGGCGCCCAGCTTGACCGCTTCGACAGCGGTAACGATGCTGGCGAAGCCCGTCAGCACCACGATGAGCATGTCTGGCGAGTGGGTGTGAAGCGCCTGCACGCAGGCGAGGCCGGAGGTGTTGCCTTCCAGCTTGAGGTCGACCACGGCGTGTGTCGGCGTGTGCTTCTGCAGCAGGGCGTCAACTTCTTCCAGGTTAGATGCCTTCAGCACGGCGTAGCCGCGCCGTTCGAACGAGCGGGAAAGGGTGCGTGCGAACGCGGGGTCGTCTTCCACGATCAGCAAAAGGCGCTCTGTGGTCATTCTGCGTCTCCTATTCCAGGGCGATTGCCGACAACGGCAGGCGCAGCTCGACCAGCGCGCCTTGTTCGAGATTGCGCGCCTCGACGGTGCCGCCCAGCGTGCGAATGACATTCACGACCAGGAACAGTCCCAGCCCGCTGCCGGGCCGGCCCTTGCTCGACTGGTAGGGCTTGCCGAACTGCGCCAGCATCCCGGGAGCGAAGCCGGGACCACGGTCGCTCACAGCCAGCTTCAGTACGTCGTCTTCGGCAGAGGCCTCCAGTTTGACCCAGCGCGGCGAGGCTTCCAGCGCGTTATCGAGCAAATTGAAAATCGTCTGCTTGAGAGCCGACTCAAAGACTACCGGCAGGTCGCTCGGCAAACGGTCATCGAACTCGAATGCCATCACCGGGCGGTTGCTGCGCCATTCGTCCAGCAGCTCGCCGAGGAAGGCGCGCAGCGTGGTTTTGGCAGACGATTCACCACGCAGCTCGCCGGCCGACAACAGGATGCCGGTGACGATGGTCTTGCAGCGCTGGAGCTGGGTTTGCATCTCTTCGATTTCTTCCTGCAGGATTGCATTCCCGGTAAATTCGGGCATGCGCTTCCAGTCGCCCAGCAGGACCGACATGGTTGCCATTGGCGTGCCCAGTTCGTGGGCTGCGCCAGATGCGAGGAGGCCCATGCGCACGATGTGATCTTCTTCCGCCGCTCGCTGGCGCAGGTCGGCCAGGTGCGCGTCGCGTTCGCGCAGGTTGCCTGTAATGCGTTTGATCAGGATTACCAGCAGGCCGGCGTTCAGCAGGAAGCAGATAATCATGCCCACCACATACAGGTGGGCAAACGCGCTTTCATCCTCCAGCAGCAGGGGCAGGGGCTTGGAGAACAGGGCCAGTCCGCCCAGGCAGGCGCCGGTGATGCCGACGATGGTCCAGGCGGCCCAGGCGTCGAGCAGCACGGCCGACAGGATCACCTGCAGCAGGTAGAGGAAGGCGAAGGGATTGGTGGTGCCGCCGCTGAAATGCAGCTGCGCCGTCAGGCTGGCCACGTCGACCAGCAGCGCCAGGAGCATTTCGTTGTTGGTGACGATCGGGTTTTCGTGCCAGCGCAAATGGCTGCCGATGTTGAAGGCGATCAGGCAGGCCAGCACCGTCAACATCTGCGGCATCGGCAGGTTGAGGCCGAGGCCAAGGGTAACGCCGGCGATGGTCGTGATCTGGCCCAGTACCGCAATCCAGCGCAGCCGGATCAGGTACAGCATGTTTTTGTGGCCAGTAGTATCGCCGACGCCCGCCGCGAGGGACAAGGACATCATTCCGCCAGGTTCCGCCGTGTTTTCCGAGTGATTTGCCATGTTCGCCCGATGATCATCAACGCTAGAGCATACCAAGTTAATGCGTATACCAGATGATTATCACGGAAAGCGATCACGGTGAGGCCGCCGACGGGCTGCCCGGCCTGTGGGGCAGGGCTGACGTCGGCATCGATGAAGTAGGGGGCGACCTGAGACAGGCCGCTGGCCGCGGCAATGGCTTGCACGTCGCGCGAATACCAGCGCTGGCCGGCAGGATCGTTCTTGCGCAGCAGGTCGCCGTCGGCCTGGCTCATGCGCAGCAGGCCGGTGACGTCGGCAGCAGTCGTGCCGGAGCCGGTGCCGGTCTTGCGGTCGGCGACATAGCCACGGTTGACGAAAACGATGTCGCCGGCAGCGGTTTGCAGCGGCGTCATGACCCAGAAGCCGGGGCCGAGCTGGGTCGAGGCTTGCACCAGGGTGCTGCGATCGAGCAGCAGGGTGCCGGAAACTTGCACATGCCGGTATTCGGCATTGTCGGCCGTGAGGGTCGGCCAGTCGGAAGGGGCGGGGGCGGCAACAGGAGCTGCGTGCGCCCGCTGGTTGACGCGGGCGATCAGCTCATGCTTCCACTGCATGCGAAACAGCTGCCAGGTCCCGAGCGCCAGGAATACCGCACAGGCGAGCGAGATCCCGGCGGCCCAGAACAGGCGCGCCCGCGGGGAGGCGGTGCGCGCTTGGCTCAAGGCATGTCGTGCATTTGCTGCACGGAGGAGCTGCCGGCCGGACCCATGGACGGCATCATGTTGTGGTTCAGGTGGTACATGACCCAGATCGAGCCGGTCAGCACGATGACGACCAGGACGATGGTGAAGATCAGTGCCAGCAAGCTCCAGCCGCCTTCCGAACGCGAGTTCATGTGCAGGAAGTAGATCATGTGAACCACGATCTGCACTGCAGCGAAGCCGAGGATGACGAAGGCGGTGGTGCTCGAATCCTTGATCACATGGCCCATGACGAGCCAGAACGGAATCGCGGTCAGGAGCACCGACAGGATGAAGCCGATAGCATAGCTTTTCAGGCTGCCGTGGTCATGGCCGTCGCCGTGTGCGCCGTGGCCATGGCCGTGTTCGTGGTGGTCGTGGTGTGCGCTCATGGCAGGACTCCCATCAGGTAGACAAAGGTAAAGACGCCGATCCAGATCACGTCCAGGAAGTGCCAGAACATCGAGAGGCACATCAGGCGGCGGGTGTTGGCTTCAGTCAGGCCGTGGCGGTTCAACTGGACCATCAGGGTCACCAGCCAGATCACGCCGAAGGTCACGTGCAGGCCGTGGGTGCCGACCAGCGCGAAGAACGAGGTCAGGAACGCGCTGCGCTGCGGGCCGGCGCCTTCGTGGATCAGGTGCACGAACTCGAACATTTCCAGGCTGAGGAAGCCCAGGCCGAACAGGCCGGTAACGGCCAGCCACACCAGGGTCGTGCCCAGCTTGGCGCGCTGGGACGCCAGCATGGCGAAGCCGTAAGTGATCGACGACAGCAGCAGGAAGCCGGTGTTCAGGGCTACCAGCGGCAGATCGAACAGCTCGGCGCCGGACGGGCCGCCCGCGAAGTTGCGGCCCAGGACTGCGTAAGCGATGAACAGGACGGCGAAGATCAGGCAATCGCTCATCAGGTAAATCCAGAAGCCCAGCAGGGTGCCGTTCTCCGGATGGTGTTCGCGGACGTGGAACGGCATGTCGTCCTGCGCGCCGTGCGCACCTGCCTTGGCAGGATCAAGAACCATTTCAGACATTGGCGGCCTCCAGGATGCGGGTGCGCTCGGCTTCGGTCACAACGACTTCTTCGGCCGGGATGTAGTAATCGCGCTTGTAGTTAAAGGTATGGATGATCGCGGCGCCCACGGTGGCCACCAGGCCAAGCACAGCGAAGATCCACATCTGCCAGACCAGGGCGAAGCCGGTCGCGGCGCTCAGGCCGGCGATGACGAAGCCGGCAGCGGTGTTCTTAGGCATGTGGATCGCCACGAAGTCTTTCACTGGGCGCAGGTAGTTCTTGCGCTTCATGTCGGTCCAGGTGTCGTTGTCGTACACGCGCGGGGTGAACGCGAAGTTGTAGTCCGGAGGAGGGGACGAGGTCGACCACTCCAGGGTACGGCCATCCCATGGATCGCCGGTCACGTCGCGCAGCGCGTCGCGGCGACGGTAGGACACATAGAACTGCACCAGCATGGAGCCGATACCGCCGGCGATCAGGACGGCGCCAACGGCGGCCACCTGGAACCAGATCTGCAGCGAAGGATCTTCGAAGTGGCTCATGCGGCGGGTCACGCCCATCAGGCCCAGCACGTACAGCGGCATGAAGGCGAGGTAGAAGCCGACCACCCAGCACCAGAAGGAGACTTTGCCCCAGAACACGTCCAGCTTGTAGCCGAAGGCTTTCGGGAACCAGTAGTTAATCGCAGCGAACACGCCGAACACCACGCCGCCGATGATCACGTTGTGGAAGTGGGCGATCAGGAACAGCGAGTTGTGCAGCACGAAGTCCGCAGGCGGAACGGCCAGCAGCACGCCGGTCATGCCACCGATAACGAAGGTGATCATGAAGGCGATGGTCCACATCATCGGCAGTTCGAAGCGGATGCGGCCGCGGTACATGGTGAACAGCCAGTTGAAGATCTTGGCGCCGGTCGGGATCGAAATGATCATCGTCGTGATGCCGAAGAAGGAGTTCACGCTGGCGCCGGAGCCCATGGTGAAGAAGTGGTGCAGCCATACCAGGTAGGACAGGATGGTAATCACCACGGTCGCGTACACCATCGAGGTGTAGCCGAACAGGCGCTTGCCGGAGAAGGTCGACACGATTTCCGAGAACACGCCGAATACCGGCAGCACCAGGATGTATACCTCAGGGTGGCCCCAGATCCAGATCAGGTTCACGTACAGCATGGAATCGCCGCCGAAATCGCTGGTGAAGAAGTGGGTGCCGAAGGTGCGGTCCAGCGACAGCATGGCCAGCACGGCGGTCAGCACTGGGAAGGTCACTACGATCAGCACGTTGGTGCACAGCGAGGTCCAGGTGAAGACAGGCATCTTCATCAGCTTCATGCCTGGCGCGCGCATCTTGACGATGGTCGCGATCAGGTTGACCCCTGATAGAAGTGTCCCGACCCCCGCCACCTGCAAGGACCAGATGTAGTAATCCACGCCAACGTCAGGGCTGGCCAGGATGCCGGACAGAGGCGGGTAAGCCAGCCAGCCGGTTTTCGCGTATTCGCCGACGAACAGCGAGACCATGGTCAGGCCGCCGCCGAATGCGGTCATCCAGAAGGAGAAGTTGTTCAGGAACGGGAAGGCCACGTCGCGCGCACCGATCTGCAGCGGCACCACGTAGTTCATCAAGCCGGTCACAAAAGGCATCGCCACGAAGAAGATCATGATCACGCCGTGGGCGGTGAAGATCTGGTCGTAGTGGTGCGGAGGCAGGTAGCCCATCTGGTCGCCGAAAGCGATGGCCTGCTGCAGGCGCATCATCAGCGCATCGGCAAAGCCGCGCAGCAGCATGACCAGGCCCAGGATCATGTACATGATGCCGATTTTCTTGTGGTCGATGCTGGTGACCCAGTCGCGCCACAGCGGGCCCCACAGGCGGTATTTGGTCATGGCGCCCATGACGGCCAGGCCGCCCAGCACCACCATGGTGAAGGTGGCGACCAGGATCGGCTCATGGTACGGGATCGCGTCCAAGCTCAGCCGGCCCAGCAGCGGGTGGAGGGTGGTTTGGTTTTCCATATTCAGTTCTTGCGAGGAGTAGATACGAGGGCGACTTCCTGCTTGGCTTCAGCGTAGGTATCGCTTGGCGTGCAGATGCGCGCTTCCATTTCCTTCTTGGCGGTCACGGCGCGGACACGGGCGGCATCGTCAGCCATGGTCTGGCTGGCGCAGGTCGAACCAGGTTCGACGCAGCGGTTGATGATTGCGGTGTACAGCTCGTTTTCAACCGCGCCATAACGGCGCACAGGTTCGCGCTCGCTTGGCTTTTCGAGGGCCAGGTAGTCGGCGCGGTTCAGGTTGCCGCCTTCGGCCTTGGTCTTGGCAACCCAGGCGTCGAAATCGGCGGTCGACACGCCGTGGTACTTGAAGCGCATGTGCGAGAAGCCCGCGCCGCTGTAGTTGGCGGAGAAGCCTTCATAGGTGCCCGGCTTGTTCAGCACCGCGTTCAGGGTGGTGTCCATTCCCGGCATGGCGTAGATCTGGCCGGCCAGTGCAGGGATGTAGAACGAGTTCATCACGCTCGACGCGGTGATCTTGAAGCGGATCGGGGTGTCGATCGGGGTCACCAGCTCATTGACGGTGGCGATGCCCTGTTCCGGGTAGATGAACAGCCATTTCCAGTCCATGGCCACCACTTGCACCACCAGCGGCTTGTGGTCGGCTGCCAGCGGACGCTTTTCGTCGATGCGGCTCAGTGGACGGTATGGGTCCAGCAGGTGGGTGCTGATCCAGGTCAGCAGGCCGAGCACGATGATGATCATCAGCGGGGCGCCCCAGATTACCAGTTCGAGCTGGGTCGAGTGATCCCAGTCAGGGGTGTACTTGGCGTTGGTGTTGCCTTTTCGGTAACGCCAAGCGAACAGCACGGTCAGCGCGATCACCGGTACGATGATCAGCAACATGAGCAGGGTCGAGATGGTCACCAGGTGCGCCTGTTGCGAGGCAACGTCACCGGCGGGGTTCATAACGACAGTATTGCAGCCTGTAAGGCAGACGGCTGCGAGGAGGAGAAGTAATATAGGCATGCGCAAGAAACAATGTCCTAAGTCAAGAATCTTTCTATTTTGAAGGGTCTGGACAAGGCGCGAAATTGGACATATTGTCCTACCAGCAGGTTAGATAACAGTAATAAACACCGGTGATATCTCTCAACCGGTGAGAAACAGGAGACTGAACCATGCAGAGTATGTCCGCACCAGCCCACGGTATTCCGATGCGGCCATCCGATTCGAGCGACCAGCACATTGCACCCGGCGAAATTGCCGTGGGCGTGGTGATTGGCCGGGCTTCCGAATATTTCGACTTTTTTGTTTATGCCATTGCCTCCGTCCTGGTCTTCCCGGCGGTGTTTTTCCCGTTCGCCTCCAAGCTGGACGGGATGCTGTACTCCTTCGTGATTTTCTCGTTTGCATTTTTGGCAAGGCCGCTCGGTACGGCGACCTTCATGGCGATCCAGCTGCGGTTCGGGCGGGAAACCAAGCTGACGGCGGCGCTATTCCTGCTGGGCGCCTCGACGGCCGGCATGGCCTTCCTGCCGACGTACGGGCAAAGCGGCCTGGGCGCGCTGGCCTTGTTGGCCATGCTGCGCTTTGGGCAGGGTATTGCACTGGGCGGCTCCTGGGACGGCCTGCCGTCGCTGCTGGCCCTGAATGCGCCTCAAGAGAAGCGCGGCTGGTACGCGATGCTGGGCCAGCTCGGCGCGCCGACCGGCTTCATCATCGCAGCGGGCCTGTTCTCCTTCCTGCTGTCGAGCTTGTCATCGGAAGACTTCCTCGACTGGGGCTGGCGCTATCCGTTCTATGTAGCGTTCGCGATCAATGTGGTGGCCCTGTTTGCGCGGCTGCGCCTGGTGTCGACCAATGAATATGCGCGCCTGCTGGAAGAACGCGAGCTGCAGCCGACCGATATTGGCGAATTATTCAAATCACAAGGCCGCAATGTGGTGATCGGCGCGCTGGCAGCGCTGGCCAGCTACGCGCTGTTCCACCTGGTAACGGTATTCCCGCTGTCGTGGATCACCCTGTACTCGGAGCGCTCGGTCAGCGAATTCCTGGTGATCCAGATTGCCGGCGCCGTGATCGCAGCAGCCTGCATCGTCGCCTCGGGCTGGATCGCCGACCGCATCGGCCGCCGCCGCACCCTGGGTTCGCTGGCGGTGCTGATCGGCGTGTTCAGCGGCTTTGTACCGCTGCTGATGCAAGGCGGCGACGCAGGGCAGACCGTCTTCATCCTGCTGGGCTTCGCACTGCTGGGCCTGTCCTATGGCCAAGCTGCCGGCGCCGTGACCGCCAATTTCGAGTCCCGCTTCCGCTACAGTGGCGCCGCGCTGACCTCGGACCTCGCCTGGCTGGTAGGCGCGGCATTCGCCCCGCTGGTTGCACTGGGTCTGTCGGCGCATTTCGGCCTGGCCTACGTGAGCCTGTACCTGCTATCCGGCGCCGCCGGCTCGCTAGCCGCCCTCAGCCTGAACCGCGCCCTCGAAATCAAGGACTAATCAAAAAAAGGGGACGTAACACATTTTGCTTGAAAAAAAGGGGACGTAACACATTATTCGTTCCCTTTTTTCGGGCGGCCGCGCAGTCCAGGTGGAAGTCGATGCAATAGCGGCGTTGCCAGATCGGTAAAGTTGCTTGGGTCGCCCAATACGTGGTTGGCGTTGGTTGCGCATCTTATCGACTGCACAACGCTCTCTTTACTGGATTCCGCAACCAGTTGACGGTACGCTACGCAGCGCTCCAGTTCGTTTGAACCCAGCGATAAGTAATGAGCGTGCGGGGCAATGCACGAATTCTCGCCGCCCTCCGCATTCGCGCGATAGCTCGACCAGCGATAATCGCGCGGGTGGCCGACAATACCGGCACGAACTGGATTGAGCTCAATGTATCCCATGCATGTAAGGAAATACTCCCCATCAAGAATAAGGCATGACCTGAACCGCCCTTCCCAGAGCGTCCCAGTGCGTTGGTAGCTCTTGTTCATATACGCCACGAAGCGCTGGTTGAGGCTCTTCATGAGGTGGGCCAGGCTGTCGCGCTCATGCGGCGTTGCTGCAATGTGGACATGATTGTTCATCAGAACATAGCAATGGATGTCGCAGCCATATTTCGCGGCAAAGAACTCGAGCCAGTGAAGGTAATATTCGAAGTCGCGTTCCTCGAAAAAGCAGGCGCGTCGATTGTGACCACGCTGGATCAGGTGGACCGGGACGTTCGGAACAACGATGCGGGCGTGGCGTGGCATCCTACCAGTATGTTCGCCGGCACCGAGCCTGTTTTGAGGCAAAGCAAAGGCAGGCGTAGACCATAAAAAAGGAGTACGTCCCCTTTTTCGATAAAAAAAGGAGTACGTCCCCTTTTTTTCAGCGGAAGAAGCCGCGCTCTTCTTTTTCGAGGTCGGGGCCGCTCATGGTTTCGCGCACTACGCCCTGGCGGTCCATCATGATGTGCATCATCGAATCCCAGACGCCGGATTCCTTGTAGCGGTAGCTCCAGACGTTCAGGTCGCGCAACTGCAAGTAAGTGCGGTCGTCGGGCGGGCCGTACAGGCGCAGCAGGTCGGCCCGGGTAGTTACGCCGAGCTGGATCGGCTTGAAGCTGTCATTGCCGCGCTGCCAGGAGGGTGGGCCGACGGCGCAAGCACTGAGCAATAGTGACAAGAATGCAACGCGAAAAGGTGTTTTCATGGCTGGTCGTGTGCGGCGGTAGCTTTCGCCCCCTAATCCGGTTATACTCCCGTGTCTGGCCATCCGGCCGGATTTTTATATTAAACGTAATTCACGATGTGCAGGGTTCCCAAGACTCCGTGCATCGCATGTGAAAGGTAAGAAAATGACCGTTGAAAACATCAACAAGTCGGCCATCATCGCCGACAACGCTCGTGGCCAAAACGACACCGGCTCCCCAGAAGTGCAAGTTGCTCTGCTGACCGCTCGCATCAACGAACTGAACACCCACTTCAAAGAGCACACCAAAGATCACCACTCCCGTCGTGGCCTGATCAAGATGGTTAACCGTCGTAAGTCCCTGCTGTCCTACCTGAAGAATAAAGACGCTAACCGTTACCGCGACCTGATCGCTAAACTCGGCCTGCGTAAGTAATTCTTGCGTTACCAGGTTTAAACGGGAAATGCCTGCGCCAGTTCGCTGCCGCAGGCATTTTGACTTTTTAAACCCTTAGTTTTATTGCAGTAAAGCAGTATGGCGGCCTCCGGGCCGTCCGTGGTGAGGTGCTACGACAGCTCCTGAAAATCTGTCGGCTAAAGAGAAAGAGGGATAAACCCATGTTTAACAAAGTAACGAAGACCTTCCAGTACGGCCAACACACCGTGACGCTGGAAACCGGCGAAATCGCTCGCCAGGCATCCGGCGCGGTAGTGGTATCGATGGATGACACCGTCGTACTGGCAACCGTGGTGGCGCGTAAAGACGCAAAACCAGGCCAGGACTTCTTCCCACTGACCGTCGACTACCTCGAAAAGACCTACGCAGCGGGCAAGATCCCTGGTGGCTTCTTCAAGCGCGAAGGCCGTCCTTCTGAAAAAGAAACCCTGACTTCCCGCCTGATCGACCGTCCAATCCGTCCTCTGTTCCCAGAGGGCTACATGAACGAAGTCCAGGTGATCGTGCACGTGCTGTCCGTGAATCCTGAGATCGATCCGGACATCGCTTCCATGATCGGTGCATCCGCCGCCCTGTGCGTGGCTGGCGTGCCATTCAACGGCCCGATCGGCGCAGCGCGCGTCGGCTACAAGAACGGCCAGTACATCCTGAACCCGACCGCCACCCAGCTGAAAGACTCGCAGATGGACCTGGTGGTTGCCGGTACCGAATCCGCCGTGCTGATGGTGGAATCCGAAGCGCAGCAACTGTCCGAAGAAGTGATGCTGGGCGCCGTGGTCTATGGCCACGAGCAGATGAAGGTCGTGATCGACGCGATCCACGAACTGGTGCGCGACGGCGGCAAGCCTGAGCACGAGTGGACTGCTCCTGCCAAGAACGAAGCCCTGATCGCCAAGGTTGCTCAATTCGCTGAAGCGAAGATCAACGCTGCTTACCAGACCAAGGACAAGCAAGCCCGTACCGAAAAGCTGCGCGCCATGTCCGCTGAAGTGGTGGCCGACCTGGCTGCCGACGCAGCCGCCAATGGCGTGGATGCTCCTGACTCGGTCGAAGTCGGCAACATCCTGTTCGAAATGGAAGCGAAGGTTGTTCGTTCCCAGATCCTGCAAGGCGAGCCACGTATCGACGGCCGCGACACCAAGACCGTGCGTCCGATCTCGATCCGCACCTCCGTGCTGCCACGCACCCACGGTTCCGCCCTGTTCACCCGCGGCGAAACCCAGGCACTGGTCGTAGCGACCCTGGGCACCGCCCGCGATTCGCAGAAGATCGACGCGCTGATGGGCGAGTACACCGATGACTTCATGCTGCACTACAACATGCCTCCGTTCGCCACCGGCGAAACCGGCCGTGTTGGCACGCCTAAGCGCCGCGAAATCGGCCACGGCCGCCTGGCCAAGCGTGCACTGGTTGCCGCACTGCCTTCGCAGGAAGAGTTCTCCTACTCCGTGCGCCTGGTTTCGGAAATCACCGAATCCAATGGTTCCTCGTCGATGGCTTCCGTCTGCGGCGGTTGCCTGGCACTGATGGACGCCGGCGTGCCGATGAAAGCACACGTGGCTGGTATCGCGATGGGCCTGATCAAGGAAGGCGGCCGCTTCGCCGTTCTGTCCGACATCCTGGGCGACGAAGACCACCTGGGCGACATGGACTTCAAGGTTGCTGGCACCGCCAACGGCATTACCGCGCTGCAGATGGACATCAAGATCCAGGGCATCACCAAGGAAATCATGCAGGTTGCACTGGCACAGGCTAAAGAAGGCCGCCAGCACATCCTGGGCGAAATGCAGAAGGCCATGCCGACTGTGAAGACCGAGCTGTCCGACTTCGCTCCACGCCTGATCACCATCAAGATCAACCCAGAGAAGATCCGTGACGTGATCGGCAAGGGCGGCGCAGTGATCCGCGCGCTGACCGAAGAAACCGGCACCCAGATCGACATCAGCGACGACGGCATCGTCACCATCGCTTCCGTCGACGCAGCTGCCGGCCAGGAAGCCAAGCGCCGTATCGAAGAACTGACCGCTTCCGTGGAAGTGGGCAAGTGCTACGACGGTACCGTGCTGAAGCTGCTGGACTTCGGCGCCATCGTCCAGGTGATGCCTGGCAAGGACGGCCTGCTGCACATTTCGCAGATTGCCAACGAGCGTGTGAACGCCGTTGCCGACTACCTGAAAGAAGGCCAGCAAGTGCGCGTGAAGGTCCTCGAGACCGACGAGCGCGGCCGTCTGAAACTGTCGATGAAAGCCGCTGCTGAAGAAGCTGCTGCCGCTGCACAGTAATCAGCGAAGCTGAAACGAAAAGCCGCCGGTGCGAAAGCCCGGCGGCTTTTTTTTATAGCGTTGTATTTTGATAGTTTGTGAAGATTCGAGAGATTCAATCGCCCCAAATGACGGCATGATGCTGGACGTTGTTAAAACTAATGAGGGGAAAGAGAATGATCGTCTGGGGATCGAAGGGTGAAGTCGCGGTACTGGAAGCCGAAGAGCATAAGCATTGCCCGGTTTGTGAAAAAGAGCGGAAGTTCCTGGTCCAGTTGCATTACAAGGTTAGCCACATCTGGTACATCTTCAAGTGGATCTCCGCCAAGCAGTACGTCAAGGTGTGCGAAGTCTGCCAGCGCGGCGAAAAGCTGGCCACCAAGGCGGTCGAGGAGCGGCTCGGAAAGCCGCCTATCCCGTTCATGTCCCGCTGGGGCTGGGCGTTCCTGCTTGCGCTGGTCGTAGGCATTGGCGTCTTTGGCTCAATCGAGAGTTCACAGCGGAGCAGCCGGGTGCAGACGCTGGTGGCGAGTCCAATGAAAAACGACATCTACGTCGCCGATCTGGCAAGCCTGTTGAAGTCCCCTGAGTCCTCGGTCATGTATGGGGTGCTGCGGGTCCGTAGCGTCAGTGGAAACAACATCGAATTCGATGCGCCTCGCGTTACATACAGTAAGTTGAAGGGAGCGACGAGGGACTTGAGCGGCGGTAAAGTGTCGTCCCCGGACTATTTCGATGGGACGATTGTCTTCACCAAAGACGAAATCGAGCGCCTTCAGAAGGCTGGGCATATTCATTCGATCGACCGCAACTGATATTGTCCCGCGAAGATTCAAGGCTGATTGTTGCGGCGAAGAGGGCGGCCGGCACAGCTAACGTGCTGCCGTTCTCTGTATATTCGTCGTTCTGTGAGCAGAAGATCGTCAACGTCCCGATCTTCAAGCCAATGCTGATCTGCGTGCTCGAAGGCAGCAAGAAGCTTGGCAGTAAAGGCGAAATCGAATGCCCGCCGGGTTCCTTCGTCGTGCTGTCGAACCATCCCAGCATCAATATGCGCAATATTCCCGGTGAAGGGGAATACCTGGCACTGATCGTCGAATTCGAGCACGAAGACTTCAACTGCCTGCCTCCCCGGCAAGGCCGGACGGAACCCAGCGTCCAGGGCCCGATATGCGATGTGTTCCGCAAGACCCTGGAGCAGTTTGTGGAATGGAGCGGATTCGCGCCGCCAGCGATGTGGGCTGCGCGCAGGCAGGAAATCCTCCAGTTGATTTATCACCTGGGCCATGAGCAGATCACTGCGGTCGCTGAGCCTCCAAGCCTGAGCCACAAGCTGCATGGCCTGGTCAGCGCGGATTTCGCGCATGACATGCACGCGGATGTGCTGGCCGCAAGGCTTGCGCTCAGTGAATCAACGCTGCGCCGGAAGTTGGCGGCGGAGGGCACGACGCTGCAGGCCATCAAAGACAGGGCCAGGCTGGCTCATGGCCTGCACCTGGTTCAATCGACGTTCGAGCCCATCGGCCGTGTGGCGGAACGGTGCGGCTACCAGTCCCAATCGCGCTTCACCGACAAGTTCAAGCAGTTCTTCGGCGTGACGCCCACCGAGCTTCGCAAAACACGGATGCGCGATTAAGGCGAAAGATTGGCTGGATCGGGGCTAAACGAGTCCTGGCTTGACGCCTACCATATGCGTTCCAAACTACAGGAGCACATATGCGACACCTCATTCTTGCAGCACTGCTGGCCTCTAATTCCGCGCTTGCAGGCTCGCTCACGCTGTCCAGCACCGACATCGCCAACGGTAAATTCATGGCCAAGGCCCAGGAATTCCAAGGGTTCGGCTGCGGCGGCGGTAACCAGTCGCCGCAATTGTCCTGGTCCGGAACCCCAGCCGGCACAGCGGCATTTGCGATCATGGTCCACGATCCCGATGCGCCGACCGGTAGCGGTTGGTGGCACTGGCAGCTTGTGAATATCCCGAAAGACGTGACGTCGCTTGCGGCAGGTGCTGTGGCGCCGGCCGGCAGCCAGCAGATGAACAACGACTACGGCGTCAAAGGTTTTGGCGGCGCGTGCCCGCCACCGAGGCACGGCGTTCACCGCTATCAATTCACCGTGCACGCGCTTTCGCAAAAACTGGAGCTTCCTGAAAATGCATCCGGCGCATTGACGGGCTATATGGTGAAGGCCCACTCACTGGCCTCCAGCACGATTGAAGCGCTATACCAGCGCGACTAAATCCCGCGCACCGCCTGGCGCATAATGGTTGCCTGATCTAGCGAGCAAGGGAGGGTGTCATGAAGACAGAGGATTTGCGAGCGATTCAGTCGCCGCTGAAGGAGCGTTACAAGGACCACCCGGAAGCGGCAATGATCACCCTCCACGCAGAAGGCCGTGCAGGCGAGGGCGTCAGCTGCAAGATCGAGTCGGGGAAGGGACTGGTGGAGGCAGGCCTGCATCCGGCCACTGGCGGAACCGGACTGCAAGCCTGCTCTGGCGACATGCTGCTGGAGGCCCTGGTGGCCTGTGCCGGAGTCACGCTCAATGCGGTCGCCACATCGCTTGGCATTGTTTTGCGCGAGGCCGTGCTGAAGGCAGAAGGCGACCTGGATTTCCGCGGAACGCTGGGCGTATCAAAAGAGGTGCCCGTCGGATTCCAGGAGATCCGCCTGCAGTTCGAACTCGATACCGATGCCACCGACGAGCAACTGGCGACCCTGCTGCGCCTGACCGAACGCTATTGCGTTGTCTACCAAACGCTTGCGAAATCGCCTTCCATTTCGACCGCAGTCGCGCGGAGATCGGCCACGACATAGAAGTTGTCAAAAAATATTGCAAAGTTTTAATCGTGCTCAAGGTGGCACTGTTATAATTCCGCACGGAAACTTGCTTTATTAATAATCACGAGCCGACTGATGAAGAAAAATACTGTACTCCTGGGACTTTTGCTGGCCGCAGCCGGCTTTGCGCAAACTGCCAATGCAGCAGGCAAAGTGCCGCTGGTTCAGCGCAGCGCTGTCGCGCAATGTGCCGACCGCAAAATCGAACTGAAAGGCGCGTGCTTCAAGCAGGAAGGCATTCCAGGGCTGTCGTGCACCAAGCAGCGTCTTAGTATCAGCGATGCCAGCACCGGCCGCGAACTGGGAAGCCAGACCTTCCAGCCGGCGCCACTTCAAGCAGGCGATGCCTATCCTCTGATTTCGGAGCATCTGAGTGAGGTGAGCTGCAAAGAGACCGCTTCCAAGGAGAAGTTCATCGTGATCATGATGAGCAATGGCGGCAATTGCGATCAATGCGAATGGCAGCAACTGTACACCTGGGACGGCAAGAATCTTGGTTCCAGCAACGACGCCAAGAAGGACCCGGCAATCAATGCCGCGCTGAAGGGCGCGGAAAGCAAGAAGGCCAAGTCGCTGGGTGCAGGCGACCTGTTCATCTACTCCCAAGTGGATTAAGTCGTGGGTTCGCCTGAATTCCTGTTCAAGGCGGGGCTGGCGGTACTGCTTGGCTGTAGCGCCACGCCAGCATTCGCCGGTGATGCTTATGCCCCGTTCGGCCTGCGCTGCGTGGCAGGGGACAAAGCGACCGACGCGGATATGAGCAAAGTCACGGATAGCCTGAGTTCTCGTTATGAGAAGGTGTGGGGCAAGAATTGGGAAGGCAAACTGCCGCCTCCGCAACGCATTGATGCAAAGGTAATGGAAGAAATCGCCGCCATTTCCGGCTGCGCAGCGATTATGGACGCTCCTGCCTGCGCGAATTTCTTTAGTCCCGAAATTGGCGGCGACCTGTATATGTTCGCGGAGATCGGCAGCAAGGCCCCGTTGCGCAAGCAGTTTGACGAGGCAGTTGCAGCGCTTCCGCCTTCGGCAGGAAAGACTGCGGTGCAGCACTGCATGAAGCTCGTCGCGAAGAAATAAGGTGTGACGTCTTGAGTACGAGGGAGTCTTGGCTTCAATGAAAATAAGGTTGGCTGACGCAGGCGACATTTCCATACTTGCCATGCTGGTGAGCGAAGCAAACAAGGATGTTGCGGTCAAGTTCGGCCTCAATGCGCAGAACTGTCCGAAGCATCCTTCATTCTGCACCGAGGCCTGGATTGAGGGCGATTTGAGCCGAGGCGAGCGCTATTTCATCCTTGAAGACAGTGAGGCTGCCATTGGTTGCGTTGCCTATGAACGTCCTGGACCAGGCCGGGCATATCTGAACCGACTGTCCGTGCTGCCTGAGTATCGGAACCGCGGCGCCGGAGCACTGCTGGTCCAGCATATCATCCAGCTGGCGGCGGCCGACTCGGTGCAAAGCATCAGTATTGGCGTGATTGGCGAACACACGGAATTGAAGCTTTGGTATGAGGCGTTTGGATTCACCATTGGTGAAATCAAACGCTTCCCGCACTTGCCTTTTTCTGTGCAATACATGACCCGCCAAGTCCGTGGCGTTCCCGTCGACGTTCCAACGAAATAGGCGCGGCTTCGGTTCTATTCCAGAGTTACAGACGCTCCGGAACGAAGGGTGTTGTGGACTTCTGCCACGGCATCGGTCTGGCGTAACAGGTTCGCGATCACATCGTCCGGAGCAGAGGAGGTGATTCGTGCTTTGTAACGGATGTTTGTCGCAGCCAGGCCGGGGCCGGGGAAGTCTGCGCTAGCCTCAACGAAAACTGCATCGACAGGAATGTGAAGCCGTTCGGCCTCGCGGTACACATCGTTGCAATAACATGTCGCCAGAGCCAGCATCAGGAACTCGCCGCCATTGACAGCTGAACCTTTGCCGCCTCTCTTCTCGGGAATAGACAAGGGCCGTGCTGCGTCGTTTGTGGCGACGTTTACTTCATGCGAACCAGGGGCGTTGCGAACTGTGGCCGAAATTTTCATGGGGCGCTCCGGCAGGACGATATACCCATTTTACTAGCGTAAAGGCGTGCGGGAGGCGCACAAGCCTGCGTGCAAGAGTTAGCGATCGAGGGGGCTGATTACTCCGCGCCCACCCCGATTAAGGACGTGGGTGTAGATCATCGTGGTGCGTACATCCTTATGCCCAAGCAGTTCCTGGACTGTACGAATGTCGTATCCAGACTTTAACAAGTCTGTGGCAAAGCTATGTCGCAGGGTATGCGGCGTAACTCTCTTGGAAATGCCGGCGTCTCGAGCGGCTTGCTTTACTGCCCGTTGAATCATTTGCTCCTCCACATGGTGGCGCCGAACTTCACCTGAGCGCGGATCGGTGGAAAAACGGCTGGCTGGAAATACGTACTGCCATTTCCATTCGGCTGGCGCGTTTGGATATTTGTGATCCAACGCAAACGGAAGAAATACTTTGCCATGCCCTTGCTCCAGGTCGCGCTGATGCTGGAGCTTAACAAGTTCCAGGTGGGATTTGAGAGGGTCGGTCAGCACATCAGGGAGCATTGTGACCCGATCTTTCGCCCCTTTGCCATTGCGAACCATGATTTGACGCGCACCGAAATCCACGTCGAGAACTCGCAATCGACAGGCTTCAAGCACGCGTAGGCCACTGCCATACAAAATAGAGGCGACAAGCCAGGGCACGCCTTCCATTCGTGAAAGTAACGACCTCACTTCATCGACGGTGAGCACACTTGGCATTCGCTGGGGCTGTTTGGCCGCTATCACATCCTTCAGCCAATCGACATCCATTTTCAGAACCCGCTGATACAAGAAGAGCAGGGCGGCTTTCGCTTGAGATTGCGTGGACGCCGAAACCCGACCTTCAACTGCGAGGTGGGTCAGGAATGATTCTATTTCTTCTTTTCCCATTTCTTGCGGATGGCGCTTGTGATGAAAGAGGATAAACCTGCGAGCCCAGTCAACGTACGCCTGTTCGGTGCGAATGCTGTAATGCATGGTTCGAATCACCGCACGCAACTGGTCAAGCAATTTTGGTTGGCTAGGCGACATGATGGTTTTCTCCTGCCGTTGGGAGTTTTTATCATCGCATTGCATCGAATGTCGGGTTTGGACATTCCTCAATATGTGATTAGGCCGCGTGTTAAAATTTGCAAAAACGTCAATTTGACGTCCACTTTACGTTAGCTTGCTTATGCGCCCTATTTTTGCAACAGAAGACGAAAACGAGTATGCAACTGCGTGGGACCGATTGATTGAAAGCGGAATCCCCGTTTTTGAACCGTCGAAATATTCCAATGTACCCGGTTTTAAGGTCGGGCCACGGCACAGAGTACTCGCCATTTGGCTGGATCACCAGTACGAAGACGCAATTGCGCTTCTTCGGAACCCGAGTCATGCGGTAAAGAACCCTGTCGATGTTGATGAGTTTGCTCGCCTACAGGATCAAGCTGATGGAAGCTTTGAGGATAAGGTTGATCGGGTGACTGAAAAAGCATTGAATTGGGTCTTCGCTCTCATTGCGATTGCAATGGGTGGCGGCATGATCTATGCGGTTCTTAAGTGATGCTGACTCGGCTAACCCTTCATTCCACCGGATCCGCGCGAAAAACCGCGCGGCCCGGTGAATTCATTCGTTAGGCTTGCTTCAGATGGATCAACGTGAACTCATTGTCTTGCTCGAGAAGCCGTTCGCCGACTACTCCGGTGAACCTGCTAAAGTTCGAGAGATCATTGTTGCGGGCCTTACTTGGCTCATGCCTTATTGGCCTGAGTTGGCTGTTCGCTGGATTGAAGACGGCGCTCTGGTGGACTTGGGGATTTGTGAGCTACTGGATCGAATTGAAAACACTTCGCACTTTCCGCAAAATCTACGCCACAGGGCTCGCGCAGCGAGTCGGCGCTTTTCCCGAGGTGATGCAAGTGCCTAACCTCAAAATCAACCGGACGGCTTACGCGCTGCGCGCTCCAGCCGCCGGTTATCCTGCACGTTATGCCCTATGAGTCGATTTAGCCAGCTTGACGAGCTACTATCTTCTGACGAAGACGAATATTATGCGGGAGATCTGTTTCTCGATGCTGAGGAAATAATTGCTCAAATTAGTGAAGAGGATCTTCCGGATGTGCTTGGCGCTTGGACTGCGCATGATGAATCTTGGCGAGGCCGATTTACCCAAGCCAGTGCGCAGATTAACCACAGTGTCCTTATTGCGTTGCTATGGGAATCATTGAATGCATCTATTGAACCATCTACCATCTTTAGTTTGATGCATAGATTGCCCCAACAAGCGGACGATTCGGAGCTAAGCGATGTGCTCGTAGAGTTCGCCGCAAAGGTATGGAGTGATAGAAAATTAAAACCCGTGCAAATTCAAATGGGGACTTGGAGTTGCGGATTATCTGGTCGTCTTCTGCGCCGCCTCGGGTTTAAGTCTTGGAAAGAGGCGGGGCTTTGATGCATGTTTCGCATAACAATCTGCTCCAGCGGACGCGCAACAGCGGGCGTTGCCCGCTTCCGCGCGCCGCTGAGCCAACACGTTAAGCCCCATAAATGAAGCCAACAGTCACCTTACTTACTGACCCCAAGTTCCTGCATCGGCTCGAGTGCGGCGAATGTGGATGGACTATGTCGGTCCTCGCTGAGACTGACGCGGAGCTAAATCAGTGTCCTTGGTGCGGATGGGAGGACTTGGAAGTCTCAAAGTTGGAAAAGGCAGGTGCCGGTCAACGGATCTCTTGTTCTCTGCATGGTGAAGTCACTGTCGAAGTGCTCACTCCATCCGTTTCGACTGACGATTTTGGCAGCGACTTGTTTTGCCCTTTTTGTGCGGGGGCCTAACAACATGCTCAACCTCGCTCCCTTCGGTCGCTGGACACGTCAAAGCTGCGCTTCGCCGTGCCGGTTAGCGTGAACGTTGGGCTCTATAGATGAAGGCACGATTGGTCAGTATCGAAGAAGACGAGGGAGGTCCTGCCGTGATCTCTTTCGATGGTGTTGAGGTTACGGCGATGGATTGCCTCGGATACGGGAAGTCGGCCCAGTCCTATCCAACGGTCGGCCAAATTTTTGAGCCTCGCTTCACTTGTCTGTTTGACGATGATGATCCGGTTGACTGGAACTCGCTGTTTGGTGGGAATCCCTTCGAAGAGCAGCGACTGGAATCAACAGGTACCTGGTCCTACCGCGCCTACGGAAAATTAGTCGCGGCTGATGGCACAGATCAAAATCTTCTGGCTGATTGCGGTGGGCCTTTGGTTCCACTTCCTATCGATGTCTATGGAGACGAAGAAATTGGCTCATACGTGGCTTTCAACATCATGCGGCTGTCCGTATGGTTAGCTTAATGCCCAACCTCTTAATCAACCGGACGGCTTACGCGCTGCGCGCTTCAGCCGCCGGTTATCGTGCACGTTGGGCCTTATGACTTCAAATTTAACCTGGGCGGACCTTTTTCTTAGTGGTCCTGAAATCGACTTTTCGCAGCTACTCTCCTGTTGGCCGCAGCATACTTTCGGACGCATTCGTCCAATCGGACTTTCTGCCTTCGG
>CBHREK010000038.1:0-110160 GCA_966077345.1 uncultured Duganella sp. | reverse complement strand
CCGTACCACCGACGTGACCGGCTCCATTGAGCTGCCAGCGGACAAAGAAATGGTTATGCCAGGCGACAACGTCTCCATCACCGTTAAGCTGATCTCCCCGATCGCTATGGAAGAAGGTCTGCGCTTCGCAATCCGCGAAGGTGGCCGTACCGTTGGCGCCGGCGTGGTTGCCAAGATCATCGACTAAGTAGTCGAAAAGAATCCAGCCAAGGCTAGCGCCCATCGCTGATGGGTGCTAGAATTACGGATTCCACTGTAAAGTTTTACGTAGGGGCGTAGCTCAATTGGCAGAGCGTCGGTCTCCAAAACCGAAGGTTGGGGGTTCGATGCCCTCCGCCCCTGCCACCGAATCTGGTGCAGGGCACCGAAAGTAAAAGTAAATGTCTAATCAATCCGTGCAAACCGTTAGCACGACGAACGATAAGTTCAAAGTCGTGTTGGCAGTTGTGGCGTTGATTGCAGGCGTGGTCGGATTCTTTGTTCTGACCGGAAAACCAACCCTGGTGCGGGCAGCCGCGCTTGTGGTTGGTTTGCTCATTTCCGCCGGCATCGCGTACACCTCTGCTGCAGGCCGTGATTTCCTGAATTTTGCGAAAGAATCCGTTCGCGAGACCAAGAAAGTTGTTTGGCCGACCCACAAAGAAGCCCGTCAGATCACTCTGATCGTGTTCGCCTTTGTGCTGGTCATGGCGATCTTCCTGTGGGGCACGGACAAGATCCTCGAATTTGTGTTGTACGACCTGATCCTGGGCTGGAAGAAATAATGAGCGAAATTGTGCAAGACGAGCAGCCGGGCAAGGACCCGGCGCAGGCGGTGTCCACGCCAGTCAGCAACAAGCGCTGGTATGTCGTACACGCCTACTCCGGCATGGAGAAAAGCGTTCAGCGCGCCCTGATGGAGCGTGTCGAGCGCGCTGGCATGCAAGACCAGTTCGGCCAGATCCTGGTGCCGACTGAAGAAGTGGTTGAAGTGCGCAACGGCCAGAAGTCTGTGACCGAGCGCCGTTTCTTCCCTGGCTACGTGCTGGTGGAAATGGAAATGACCGACGAAACCTGGCACCTGGTGAAAAATACCAGCAAAGTGACCGGCTTCATCGGCGGCAAGTCGAACAAACCGACCCCGATCCCTGCGCGCGAGATCGAAAAGATCATGACGCAAATGCAGGAAGGCGTGGAAAAGCCACGTCCAAAAGTGCTGTACGAAGTGGGCGAGCAAGTCCGCATCAAGGATGGTCCGTTCACCGACTTCAACGGCAACGTGGAAGAAGTCAACTACGAGAAATCCAAGGTGCGTGTGTCGGTCACCATCTTCGGTCGCGCTACTCCAGTCGAACTCGAATTCGGCCAGGTCGAGAAGATTTAACGTCCGGCAGCGCGTTTAAGCTGCCAAAAAGAGGAGCCCCGCCGCGTGCGGGGCGCTACTACTCAATCCAACGATAGGAAGTGCCCAAATGGCAAAGAAAATCATTGGCTTTATCAAGCTGCAAGTTCCAGCTGGTAAGGCAAACCCATCCCCTCCAATCGGTCCAGCACTGGGCCAGCGCGGTCTGAACATCATGGAATTCTGCAAAGCGTTCAACGCGCAGACCCAAGGTATGGAACCAGGCATGCCAATCCCAGTGACCATTACCGCGTTCGCTGACAAGTCCTTCACGTTCAAGATGGCCACCCCACCGGCCACCTACCTGATCAAGAAGCTGTCCGGCGTGCAAAAAGGTTCGTCCAAGCCACATACCGACAAGGTAGGCAAGCTGACCCGCGCACAAGCTGAAGAAATCGCGAAACTGAAGACCCCGGACCTGACCGCTGCCGACCTGGATGCTGCTGTTCGCACCATCGCTGGTTCCGCACGTTCCATGGGCATCACCGTAGAGGGCATCTAATCATGGCAAAACTGTCCAAGCGCGCTCAAGCCATCAAGGCTAAAGTAGACCGTACCAAAGTGTACGCTTTCGACAACGCTGTCGCCCTGGTTAAAGAACTGGCTACCGCCAAGTTCAACGAATCCATCGACGTGTCCGTTCAACTGGGCGTGGACCCTAAGAAGTCCGACCAGGTTGTTCGCGGTTCCGTGGTTCTGCCAGCTGGCACCGGTAAGACTGTTCGCGTTGCTGTGTTCGCAACCGGCGACAAGGCTGAGCAAGCTAAAGCTGCCGGCGCTGACGTTGTTGGTATGGAAGACCTGGCTGAGCGCGTCAAAGCCGGCGACATGCCTTTCGACATCGTGATCGCTTCCCCAGACACCATGCGTATCGTTGGTACCCTGGGCCAGATCCTGGGCCCACGTGGCCTGATGCCTAACCCGAAAGTTGGCACCGTAACCCCAGACGTGGCTGGCGCCGTGAAGAACGCCAAGGCCGGTCAGGTTCAGTACCGTACCGACAAGGCAGGTATCATCCACGCGACCATCGGCCGCAAGTCGTTCAGCGACGCAGATCTGAAGACCAACCTGGTTGCTCTGATCGACGCACTGAACAAGGCTAAGCCAGCTTCGTCCAAAGGCGTGTACCTGCGTAAAGTATCCCTGTCGTCCACCATGGGCGCTGGCGTACGCGTAGACCACGCTGGCCTGAACGGCTAAGTAGTAAAGAATTAAGTCCTCAGCCGGAAGGTTGAGGCGGATCTTTGGGTTGGCGGCGGTTCTGCTGCCGCCATGCCTTCAAAGACCGTTGGGCCCGGAGCATCAGGTAGGCTCTGGGTTAATAGTGAAAGCTCCCAACGCAGATGGTGATCCCGAACAAGTTTATGCAGTCCCTTTAGACTCCTAAACCTCGGACGCCGTTGTTCGAACCGATGCGAGGCGCAAGCCGAGCATTATTTAAGGAGAAGACCGTGGGTCTCAATCTGAATGACAAAAAGGCCGTCGTCGCCGAAGTTTCCGCAAAAGTAGCAACTGCGCAAACTATCGCTGTGGCCGAGTACCGTGGCATCCAGGTTGGTCACTTGACTAAACTCCGTGCCGATGCGCGTGCGCAAGGCGTGTACATCCGTGTTCTGAAGAACACCCTGGCACGTCGTGCAGTTGAAGGCACGCAGTTCGCCGCTCTGGCCGATTCCATGACCGGTCCGCTGATCTACTCGATCTCGGATGATGCTGTTGCTGCAGCGAAAGTCCTCGCCGACTTCGCCAAAACCAACGACAAACTGGTCCTGAAGGCTGGTAACTATGCAGGTAAGCAGCTCGACGTAGCTGGCGTTACCGCACTGGCGAGCATTCCTTCCCGTGAAGTCCTCATTTCGCAGCTGTTGGGCGTTATGCTGGCTCCGGTGTCGGGCTTTGCACGTGGCCTGGCTGCTCTGGCAGCCAAGAAAGAAACCGAAGCCGCTTAATCGCTGGCTTGGTTTCTTAGTCAATACCAATTCTGTAGTATTACAAACAAATTAGGAGTTTCAAATGGCAATTTCCAAAGACGACATCCTGAACGCAGTGTCCGAAATGTCCGTAATGGACCTGAACGAACTGGTCAAGGCATTCGAAGAAAAATTCGGCGTGTCCGCTGCTGCAATGGCTGCTCCAGCAGCTGGCGGTGCTGCTGCTGGCGGCGCTGCTGCTGAAGAGCAAACCGAATTCAACCTGGTTCTGTCCGAAGTCGGCGCTAACAAAGTTGGCGTGATTAAGGCTGTTCGCGAAATCACCGGTCTGGGCCTGAAAGAAGCCAAAGACCTGGTTGACGGCGCACCGAAGACCGTGAAAGAAGCAATGGCTAAGGCCGACGCTGAAGCAGCTAAGAAGAAGCTGGAAGAAGCCGGCGCGAAAGCTGACCTGAAGTAATTGAACCAAGGCGGGTAACTGCCTTAGTTTAGGAAGCCAATGCGGCGGATCTCTCCCGAAAGGGAGGGTCCGCCCTTGGCTCCTTTGTCGTCTCTGAAGTAGAAGTTGTTGTTTTCTAGTGAATTGAGCTTTGCGAAGCGCGCCCGCAACGCTGAATTCTCTACCTTTTCCTGTCTCACACGGAGTGTCCATGCACTACTCATTTACTGAGAAGAAACGCATTCGCAAGTCCTTTGCGAAACGCGCCAACGTCCACAACGTTCCGTTCCTGCTGGCTACCCAGCTCGAGTCTTACGAGAACTTCTTGCAAGAGCACACTCCAGTTGCAAACCGCAAGAACGAAGGCCTGCAATCGGCTTTCACGTCGATCTTCCCAATCGTTTCCCACAACGGCTTCGCCCGTCTGGAATTCCTGTCCTACGTCCTGGGTGACCCGGCGTTCGACGTCAAGGAATGCCAACTGCGTGGCCTGACCTTCGCTTCCCCGCTGCGCGCCAAAGTGCGCCTGGTGATCCTGGACAAGGAATCGCCAACCAAGCCGGTCGTGAAGGAAATGAAGGAGCAGGAAGTCTACATGGGCGAACTGCCCCTGATGACGACCACCGGCTCGTTCGTGATCAACGGTACCGAGCGTGTCATCGTATCCCAGCTGCACCGTTCGCCAGGCGTGTTCTTCGAGCACGACCGCGGCAAGACCCACTCGTCCGGCAAGCTGCTGTTCTCGGCACGTATCATCCCTTACCGCGGTTCCTGGCTGGACTTCGAGTTCGACCCGAAAGACATCCTGTACTTCCGCGTCGACCGCCGCCGCAAGATGCCGGTATCGATCCTGCTGAAGGCGATCGGCATGACCCCGGAACAGATCCTGGCGAACTTCTTCGTCTTCGACAACTTCAACCTGCGTTCGGAAGGCGCGGAGATGGAGTTCGTGTCCGAACGCCTGCGCGGTGAAGTCGCGCGCTTCGACATCGTCGATCCGAAGTCGGGCAAGACCATCGTCACCAAGGACAAGCGTATCAACGCCAAGCACGTGCGCGAAATCGAAGCCGCAGGCATCCAGCACATCTCCGTGCCGGAAGACTACCTGCTGGGCCGCGTACTGGCGAAGAACATCGTCGATCCGGAAACCGGCGAAGTGGTGGCACTGGCCAACGACGAACTGACCGAAGACACCCTGGGCAAGCTGCGCGAAGCCAATATCTCCGCGATCCAGACCCTGTACACCAACGACCTGGACCAGGGCGGCTACATCTCCCAGACCCTGCGTATCGACGACACCGCCGACCAGACCGCGGCCCGTATCGCGATCTACCGCATGATGCGTCCTGGCGAACCGCCAACCGAAGAGTCGGTGGAAGCCCTGTTCAACGGCCTGTTCTACAGCGCCGACCGCTACGACCTGTCCGCCGTGGGCCGCATGAAGTTCAACCGCCGTATCGGCCGTGACGAACTGACCGGCGCCATGACCCTGTCGAACGACGACGTGCTGGCCGTGATCAAGATCCTGGTTGAGCTGCGCAATGGCCGCGGCGAAGTCGACGATATCGACCACCTGGGTAACCGCCGCGTACGTTGCGTGGGCGAACTGGCTGAGAACCAGTTCCGCGCCGGCCTGGTGCGCGTTGAGCGCGCCGTCAAGGAACGCCTGGGCCAGGCCGAAGCCGACAACCTGATGCCGCACGACCTGATCAACTCCAAGCCGATCTCGGCTGCTATCCGCGAGTTCTTCGGTTCGTCCCAGCTGTCGCAGTTCATGGACCAGACCAACCCGCTGTCGGAAATCACCCACAAGCGCCGCGTATCGGCCCTGGGCCCTGGCGGTCTGACCCGCGAACGCGCAGGCTTCGAGGTGCGAGACGTTCACCCGACCCACTACGGCCGCGTGTGCCCGATCGAAACGCCTGAAGGCCCGAACATTGGTCTGATCAACTCGCTGGCACTGTATGCCCGCCTGAACGAGTACGGCTTCCTGGAAACCCCATACCGTAAGGTTGAAAATAGCAAGGTCACCGACAAGATCGATTACCTGTCCGCGATCGAAGAAGGCCGCTACATCATCGCCCAGGCAAACGCCAAGGTGAACGAGCAGGGCCAACTGGTCGACGAACTGGTGTCGTCCCGTGAAGCCGGCGAAACCATCCTGGTCTCCCCAGAGCGCGTGCAGTACATGGACGTTGCGCCAGGCCAGATCGTATCCGTTGCAGCATCGCTGATTCCATTCCTGGAGCACGATGACGCGAACCGTGCACTGATGGGCGCCAACATGCAGCGTCAGGCCGTGCCTTGCCTGCGTCCTGAAAAGGCGCTGGTCGGTACCGGTATCGAACGTACCGTGGCAGTCGACTCCGGCACCACCGTGCAGGCCCTGCGCGGCGGCGTGGTGGACTACATCGACGCGGGCCGCGTCGTGATCCGCGTGAACGATGAAGAAGCACAGGCTGGCGAAGTCGGTGTGGACATCTACAACCTGATCAAGTACACCCGTTCCAACCAGAACACCAACATCAACCAGCGTCCTATCGTCAAAGTGGGCGACCGTGTGGCCAAGGGCGACGTGATCGCCGACGGCGCATCGACCGACCTGGGCGAACTGGCACTGGGCCAGAACATGACCGTGGCCTTCATGCCATGGAACGGCCTGAACTTCGAAGACTCGATCCTGATCTCGGAAAACGTCGTGAAAGACGACCGTTACACCTCGATCCACATCGAAGAACTGTCCGTTGTTGCCCGTGACACCAAGCTGGGCGCGGAAGAAATCACCCGCGATATCTCGAACCTGGCTGAGAACCAACTGGCTCGCCTGGACGAATCCGGCATCGTGTACATCGGCGCTGAAGTGCAAGCCGGCGACGTGCTGGTCGGTAAGGTGACCCCGAAAGGCGAAACCCAGCTGACCCCGGAAGAGAAGCTGCTGCGCGCGATCTTCGGCGAAAAAGCATCCGACGTGAAAGACACTTCGCTGCGCGTTCCATCCGGCATGGTTGGTACCGTCATCGACGTGCAAGTGTTCACCCGCGAAGGCATCCCGCGCGACAAGCGCGCCCAGCAGATCATCGACGATGAACTGAAGCGCTACCGCCTGGACCTGAACGACCAGATGCGTATCGTGGAAGGCGACGCCTTCCAGCGTCTGGAAAAGATGATGATCGGCCAAGTGGTCAACGGCGGTCCGAAGAAGCTGGCCAAAGGCGCCAAAGTCACCAAGGACTACCTGGACGACCTGGACAAGTTCCACTGGTTCGACATCCGTCCTGCCGACGAAGACATGGCCAAGGCCCTGGAAGCCATCAAGGAATCCATCGCCGAGAAGCGCCACCAGTTCGACCTGGCCTTCGAAGAGAAGCGCAAGAAGCTGACCCAGGGCGACGAACTGCAGCCTGGCGTGCAGAAGATGGTCAAGGTCTACCTGGCCGTCAAGCGTCGCCTGCAGTCCGGCGACAAGATGGCAGGCCGCCACGGTAACAAGGGTGTTGTGTCCCGTATCGTTCCGGTGGAAGACATGCCATACATGGCTGACGGTACCCCGGCAGACGTGGTGCTGAACCCACTGGGCGTTCCGTCCCGTATGAACGTCGGCCAGATCCTGGAAACCCACCTGGGTTGGGCAGCGAAGGGCCTGGGCATCCGTATCGGCGAAATGCTGCAAGCGCAGATCAAGGTCGAAGAGATGCGCAAGTACCTGACCACCGTGTACAACGAGTCCGGCGCCAAGGAAGATATCGCATCCCTGTCCGACGACGAGATCATGAAGCTGGCATACAACCTGAAGAAGGGTGTGCCGTTCGCGACTCCGGTGTTCGACGGCGCGCACGAATCGGAAATCCGCCGCATGCTGGACCTGGCGTATCCGGACGATATCGCCAAGCACCTGGGCATGACCCCGTCCAAGAACCAGGTCACCATGTACGACGGCCGCACCGGCGAAGCGTTCGAGCGCAAAGTCACCGTGGGCGTGATGCACATGCTGAAGCTGCACCACCTGGTCGACGACAAGATGCACGCTCGTTCCACCGGTCCTTACTCGCTGGTGACGCAGCAGCCTCTGGGCGGTAAAGCCCAGTTCGGCGGCCAGCGCTTCGGTGAGATGGAGGTGTGGGCACTGGAAGCGTACGGCGCGTCCTACGTGCTGCAAGAAATGCTGACCGTGAAGTCCGACGACGTGAACGGCCGTACCAAAGTGTACGAAAACCTCGTCAAGGGCGACCACGTGATCGACGCCGGCATGCCGGAATCGTTCAACGTGCTGGTGAAAGAGATCCGTTCCCTGGGTATCGATATCGACTTGGAACGCAACTAAAAACCGGTAAAACAGGGTCTGACCCAAGGGTCAGACCCGCCCTGCGGCAGCCGCGTAACGGGTCCGACCCTTGGGTCGTACCCAGATTTACCGGTTTTAGTAAGTAAAGAATTCGTCACTATCTGGAGTGATACATGAAAGCCCTGCTCGATTTATTCAAGCAAGTACAGCAAAACGAGTCGTTCGACGCGATCAAGATCGGTCTGGCCTCTCCTGAGAAAATCCGTTCGTGGTCCTACGGCGAAGTCAAAAAGCCTGAGACCATCAACTACCGTACCTTCAAGCCAGAGCGCGACGGCCTGTTCTGCGCCAAGATCTTTGGCCCGATCAAGGACTACGAATGCCTGTGCGGCAAGTACAAGCGCCTGAAGCACCGCGGTGTCATCTGCGAAAAGTGCGGCGTTGAAGTGACCCTGGCCAAAGTGCGCCGCGAGCGCATGGGCCACATCGAACTGGCATCCCCGGTTGCGCACATCTGGTTCCTGAAATCGCTGCCGTCGCGTCTGGGCATGGTCCTGGACATGACCCTGCGCGATATCGAACGCGTGCTGTACTTCGAAGCATACGTCGTGACCGATCCAGGCATGACCCCGCTGAAGAAGTGCCAGATCATGTCGGAAGACGACTACGCCGCCAAGTACGAAGAGTACGGCGACGACTTCACCGCCTTCATGGGCGCTGAAGGTATCCGCGAACTGCTGCGCTCGATCGACATCCACCGCGATGCCGAAGCCCTGCGCGTGGAACTGAAGGAATCGAAGTCCGAAGCGAAGATCAAGAAGTACGCCAAGCGCCTGAAAGTGCTGGAAGCATTCCAGCGTTCCGGCATCAAGCCAGACTGGATGATCATGGAAGTGCTGCCGGTGCTGCCGCCGGAACTGCGCCCACTGGTCCCGCTGGATGGCGGCCGCTTCGCGACCTCCGACCTGAACGACCTGTATCGTCGCGTCATCAACCGTAACAACCGTCTGAAGCGCCTGATGGAGCTGCGTGCTCCAGAGATCATCACGCGTAACGAAAAGCGCATGCTGCAGGAAGCAGTCGACTCGCTGCTGGACAACGGCCGTCGCGGCAAAGCGATGACCGGCGCTAACAAGCGTCCGCTGAAGTCGCTGGCTGAAATGATCAAAGGTAAGGGCGGCCGCTTCCGTCAGAACCTGCTGGGTAAGCGCGTCGACTACTCCGGCCGTTCCGTGATCGTGGTGGGTCCACAGCTGAAACTGCACCAGTGCGGCCTGCCAAAGCTGATGGCCCTGGAACTGTTCAAGCCATTCATCTTCAACAAGCTGGAACTGATGGGTCTCGCGACCACCATCAAGGCCGCCAAGAAGCTGGTCGAAGTGCAAGAGCCAGTGGTGTGGGACATCCTGGAAGAAGTGATCCGCGAACATCCGATCATGCTGAACCGTGCACCAACCCTGCACCGTCTCGGTATCCAGGCGTTCGAGCCTGTGCTGATCGAAGGTAAAGCGATCCAGCTGCACCCGCTCGTCTGCGCCGCGTTCAACGCGGACTTCGACGGTGACCAGATGGCAGTCCACGTTCCGCTGTCGATCGAAGCACAGATGGAAGCCCGCACCCTGATGCTGGCTTCGAACAACATCCTGTTCCCATCGAACGGCGAACCATCGATCGTTCCTTCCCAGGATATCGTGCTGGGTCTGTACTACGCGACCCGCGAAGCAGTCAACGCCAAGGGCGAAGGCATGATGTTCCCGGACGTGTCGGAAGTGATCCGCGCGTACGACAACAAGGAAGTGGAACTGGCGACCCGCATCACCGTGCGTATCGTTGAGAATCCAAAGGATCCAGCAACCGGCGAGTTCGTTCGTACCGTGACCCGTTACGAGACCACCGTTGGCCGCGCCATCCTGTCCGAGATCCTGCCGAAAGGCCTGCCATTCAGCGTGCTGAACCGTCCGCTGAAGAAGAAAGAGATCTCCAAGCTGATCAACACTTCCTTCCGTAAGTGCGGCCTGCGCGCGACCGTGGTGTTTGCAGACCAGCTGATGCAGTCGGGCTTCCGTCTGGCGACCCGCGCCGGTATTTCGATCTGCGTGGACGACATGCTGGTACCGGAAGTGAAGAAGACCTTGATCGCGACCGCCGAAGCGGAAGTGAAGCAGATCGAGCAGCAGTACGCTTCCGGTCTGGTCACCGCCGGCGAACGTTACAACAAGGTCGTCGACATCTGGGGCAAGACCTCCGACGAAGTCGGCAAGGCGATGATGGACCACCTGAAGGTGGAAGACGTGGTGCGCCGCGACGGCACCCAGTCGACCCAGGAATCGTTCAACGCGATTTACATGATGGCCGACTCCGGTGCGCGTGGTTCCGCAGCACAGATTCGCCAGCTGGCCGGTATGCGAGGCCTGATGGCCAAGCCAGACGGCTCGATTATCGAGACGCCAATTACCGCGAACTTCCGCGAAGGCCTGAACGTTCTGCAGTACTTCATCTCGACCCACGGCGCTCGTAAAGGTCTGGCCGACACCGCGCTGAAGACCGCGAACTCCGGTTACCTGACCCGTCGTCTGGTCGACGTGACCCAGGATCTGGTGGTGATCGAAGACGATTGCGGCACTTCCAACGGCACCCTGATGAAGGCGATGGTCGAAGGCGGTGAAGTGATCGAAGCCCTGCGCGACCGTATCCTCGGCCGCGTGGCGGGCACCGACATCGTCAACCCAGAGACCCAGGCTACCCTGTACGAAGCCGGCACCCTGCTGGACGAAGACATGGTGGAAGAGATCGAACGCGTCGGCATCGACGAAGTGAAGGTCCGTACTCCGCTGACCTGCGACACCCGCTACGGCCTGTGCGCCAAGTGCTACGGCCGCGACCTGGGCCGCGGCCTGCTGGTCAACGCCGGTGAAGCAGTCGGTGTGGTGGCAGCGCAGTCGATCGGTGAACCTGGTACCCAGCTGACCATGCGTACCTTCCACATCGGTGGTGCGGCATCGCGTGCAGCAGTGGCATCGTCCGTCGAAGCCAAGTCGAACGGCACCGTGCGCTTCACCGCCACGATGCGTTACGTCACCAATGGCAAGGGCGCCCAGATCGTCATTTCCCGTTCCGGCGAAGTGCTGATCACCGACGACCACGGCCGTGAGCGCGAGCGTCACAAGGTACCGTACGGCGCGACCCTGATCGTCAAGGATGGCATGGCTGTGAAGGCCGGCGCTCCTCTGGCAACCTGGGACCCGCTGACCCGTCCGATCATTACCGAGTACGCCGGTACCATCCGCTTCGAGAACATCGAAGAAGGCGTGACCGTGGCTCGCCAGGTCGACGAAGTGACCGGCCTGGCTACCCTGGTGGTGATCGACGCCAAGCGTCGTGGTTCCCCAGGCAAGGCCCTGCGTCCACAGGTGAAACTGCTGAACGAAGACGGCGGCGAAGTGAAGATCGCCGGCACCGAACACGCAGTGGCGATCGGCTTCCAGGTCGGCGCACTGATCATGGTGAAAGACGGCCAGCAAGTGTCCGTGGGTGAGGTTCTGGCGCGTATCCCGACCGAATCGCAGAAGACCCGAGACATTACCGGCGGTCTGCCACGCGTTGCGGAACTGTTCGAAGCACGTTCGCCGAAAGACGCGGGCATGCTGGCGGAAGTCACCGGTACCGTGGCCTTCGGTAAGGAAACAAAGGGCAAGCAGCGCCTGGAAATCACCGACATGGACGGCAACAAGCACGAGTTCCTGATTACCAAGGACAAGCAAGTGCTGGTGCACGACGGCCAGGTGGTGAACAAGGGCGAGATGATCGTGGACGGCCCGGCCGATCCGCAAGACATCCTGCGCCTGCTGGGTATCGAAGCGCTGGCACGCTACATCGTTGACGAAGTGCAGGACGTGTACCGACTGCAGGGCGTGAAGATCAACGACAAGCACATCGAGGTGATCGTTCGCCAGATGCTGCGCCGCGTGCAGATCACCAACGCCGGCGACACCGACTACATCGTCGGCGAGCAGGTGGAGCGTTCCGAACTGCTGGAAGAAAACGATCGCGTCAATGCCCTGAACAAGATCCCTGCAACGTACGAAAACGTACTGCTGGGTATTACCAAGGCATCGCTGTCGACCGACTCCTTCATCTCGGCCGCATCGTTCCAGGAAACCACCCGCGTGCTGACCGAAGCTGCGATCATGGGCAAGCGCGATGGTCTGCGCGGCCTGAAGGAAAACGTCATCGTTGGCCGCCTGATCCCGGGCGGTACCGGCCTGGCCTTCCACCGCGCCCGCAAAGAGAAGGAAGTGTGGGAAGCCGAAGAGCGCAAAGCGCTGCTGGAAGCAGAACGCGCCGCCATCGTGGCCGAACTGCCAGCGGACGAACCGCACCACAGCGACGAAGCGTAATCCGCTTCAATGCCAGCAAAAACGCCACCCTCGGGTGGCGTTTTTTTTCGCTACGGCAGAGCTCGTGTCAACCTTGGGGTCAGGCTCTTTGGTTGACACGAACTCGTCATTTAATCTGGGCCTTGATCAGCACAGGAAGGTGATCGGATGGGAAGCGGCCGTACAGTGAATCTGTCAGTGTTGCGTAGCTCAGTACCTTCACTTGCGGGCTGACGAAGATGTAGTCAATACGCTCTGTCAGTGGGCTGTCGATTTTGAATCCGTTGAACGTGCCAACCGGGCCATAGGCTGGCTTGGCGCTGATATCGAATGCATCGGCCAGCTGCGACTTCATCGTGCCAACTTGTTCGGTCTCCGGCACGGAATTCAAATCGCCAGCCACAATGACTGGCTCGGAGCCGGCAATTTCCTTCACCTTTCGCAGCATCAGCTTGGCCGATTCCCGGCGCGCCACCTCGCCTTCGTGGTCGAAGTGAACGGAGAAGAAGTAGAACTTGCGGCCAGTCTGGCGATCCTGCAGTTGCGCCCAGGATGCGATACGGTGGCAGCAAGTGGCGTCCCACCCCAGCGAAGGGTGCTCAGGCGTCTGGCTCAGCCAAAAGTCGGCATTGCGTAGCAGGGTGAAGCGCTGGCGTTTGTAGAAGATGGCGGAGTGTTCGCCGGCATGCTTGCCATCGTCGCGGCCGACGCCGACGTGGGCGTATTCCTGCATGCCATCCAGGTCTGCGATCTGGTCTGGCAATCCTTCCTGCGTCGCGAACACGTCAAAATCGTGATAGCGCACCAGGCTCTTTACCAGTTCCTTGCGGTGCGGCCAGGCATTGAGGCCGTCGCTCGCAGTGTTCATGCGCAGGTTATAGGTGGCGATGTTCAGTGCCGCATCCCGCTGCGCAAAAGCGCAAGGGGTGAGAACCGCCAGAAAAGCGAGCTGCAGCATACGGCGACGGGTCGTTATCATGGTTCAGGAGCGGGAGTTTGGGGCCACCAGTATATGCTCGAACAGGCAAGGCCAATTTAACAAACTGCTGCAAAAACGCCACCATCGGTTGGCGTTTTTATTTGCGCCGGCCCCAGAAATATTGTCGGGCGCCAATTGCATACTACAATCAGTATTTCTGTAATTTGTTTGAGAGCGCTATGGCCGAATCCCTCCAAATCACCTGTGACGCGACGACTGTGGGCGACGATGGGAAGATGTACCTGCACGAGTCAATGTTCAGCGGCCTATACGACTTGCCAAACAATCATGCGGAAATCGTGGCTCGCCTCCATCCCGCCAAGCGCAAGCTGTTCGATGCGCTGGTAGGCGGCGAGAAGATCGAGGTTGAAGCAAAAGACTCGAAGGGTGACATTGCCAGGGTCGCGCTGGACAATGACATCACAATCCACGTGAATCAGCGCTACGGCGGGGTGCGCCGCTTCAGCTACGCTTCAATCATCGCGAAACATGCCCGTAGCTTTGGCGAAGTCCAGGCGCGCGGTTTCGACGCCAATTGCGAGCCGGTGATTCGCCAGATGCCTGACCGCAGTTTCAGGATCATCTTCAACACGATGCCGCCGCGCGGGCATGCGCTGGGGGCTGCCTTCAATATGGATCACTTCGGCGCCAATATGACCAAGCTGACCGAGTCCAAGATGACCTGGGATGATCGGGACGTGTTTCACCTGCCATCCGCTACCGAGGCGGAAATTCGTGCGATCTTGCAGTTCCTGCTTACATACGGGAAGTAGTGAGGCCACAGGACACGACCTCACTCGTTTCGCAGTTATTTCTTATCGCTCGCCGCAGCCTTCGAATCATCGATCAAATCGAACTTATCGTCGGACGTCACCATGAAGGTGCACTCGCCCGCAGTCGTGCAACCACTGACGTGTTTCTTGCCGGCTGCCTGCATCAGGTAAGAGCCAGGGCCTAGCAGTGATTCCGGGCCGCCGTCGGTCTTGTGCGTGAAAGTGCCGGACAGGATCACGATCTTGAGCGCATGGGTATGGTGGTGCAGGGCGTTGATCTTGCCGGCGTCGAATTTGACCAGCACGCCGTATGGGCCGCCCTTCGACCAGTCGCCCCACAGTTTCGCAACCTTGGTGCCGGGCGCGGGCCCGGGCTCCCATTTCACCGATTCAGCCGGCCAGACCACATCTTCCTTGGCCTTGGCTTTATCCTTGGCCGGAGCGTTGGCGCTCAGCAGGGTGGAAACCGCTAGTACCACAAATGCCATTGTTTTCATGGTGGCGCTCCTTCTTATCGTTGGCGGGGAAACTGGCGTCCATTTATTGTTATAGCCCATCCATCGCGGATTCCAAGTTGGCAGGCAGCGACACTCCTGTGCTGAAACGGCCGATTTCGATGCGCATTACAGCCGAGCCCGTGTCAACTTAAGAGCCTGACCCCAAGTTTGACACGGGCTCGGCTGTAGGTGGGGTATATTGCTTCGATGGAGAGCGTCGAAGAGCTTGAGCGGTGGTTCAGGATGGCGGGCGTGCACTCGCTGAATGCCTGTGTCGGGCCGCTTCCCGGATCGGGGGCTGCGTTGGGGCGGTGGACCAGCGATGGGCCGGATCACGCCATTCGCTCCGTAAGCCCACATCCGGGCACTTACCGCCTGGCGCTGATGATGGAGCCGCTCGATGCGCGTATTTGGCACGGCGATACGCCGGTATGGGGCGGTACTATCGGAGCGAGCCGCTTTCGTCTTTGCCCACCGGGGGAGCAGGGGCGCTGGAGCCAGTTGAGCGGTTGCGATATCGTGAATGTTTTCCTGCCGGTGCAGCTGCTGGACCGCCTGGCGGCACAGCGCGGGGAGGATATCGATGCCACGCTGGCGGCCAGCCAGTTCACTTCCGACCGCATGGTGTTCGACCTGGTGCGCAAGATGCTCGATGCGCAGGCGCTGGCCGGGCCGCTGGCGGCGGAGATGTGCGACCACCTGGCCATGGCGCTTGCCTGCTACCTGCTCGAACACTATTCACGGCCGGCACAGGGCGAGGCCAGTTCCCTCGGCGGCGCGCGCCTGCGCCGCGTGCTGCGTCATATTTCCGAGCACCTGGATGCGCCGCTGGCCAATGCGGAACTGGCATCCCTGTGCGGCATGAGTGCAGCCCATTTTTCGCGTGAGTTCCATCGGGCGGTTGGCCTGCCGCCGCACCGCTATGTGCTGACCCGGCGCCTGGAGCAGGCGTGTGTGGCGCTGGCAGGCCGTGAAGCGCGCATTGTCGATATCGCGGAGGAGTTCGGGTTTCATAGTGCCAGCCATTTCACGCGCACTTTTACGGCGCAATACGGCTTGTCGCCCGCGGCGTGGCGCGCCAGCCGCTGTAACAATTGTTAAAAGCAGGATTGTGCAAATTGCGCGCGTTTTTGCACGCGCCGCCTCTTTGATCGGCCACAGAATCTCCAGTTCCAAATCACAACAAATGGAGAGAGAACATGGCTTTACTTCGAAATTCACTGGTGCTGCTCGCGTTGGCGGCGGCGGGCGCTGCACAGGCAGACAATATCTCGCTGCGCATTGGCTTTGCCGAAGGCCGCAGCGGGGCGGAGTTCAAACCCCTGCATGCGGAAGTGGGCAAGTTTGCGGTGACGCCCAATGTGCGCCAGGGGGCGGAGGATGACCAGTGGGTGGTAGTTGCCAAGGATGCCCAGGGCCGCGTGCTGCATGAGGTGAGCGTAAACAATGGCTTGCGCCGCCATGTGGAAACCTTCAATCCGCGTTCGGGCGCGATCGACCTGTCGACCACGGTGCAGCAGCGTGAGGGCAGTTTTGAGGTGTCGCTGCCATTCGACAAAGCCACCGCGAGCGTGGAGGTGCTGCCCAGGAAGGGTGGCACTGCTGGCGCCAAGACGGCTCTTGCTGCTCCTGCGGCGCTGGCTCGCTTCGACCGCAGTACGCTGGAGCAGGCGGCGGCAAGTGGCAAGACCACGCGTTCGGCCATGCTGGCGGCGACGCCTTCCGCCACCGCGACGACCATCCTGAACAACGGCAGCGCGGCGACGCATATGGACTATGTGTTCATCGGCGACGGCTACACCGCTGCGGAAATGGATAAGTGGCGCGCCGATGCACAGAAGGTGATCAATGGCTTCCTGGCCGATCCGCTGTTCAATGCCAACCGCGCTTCGATGAATATTCATCGCGTCGACGTGGCCAGTAACCAGTCGGGCGTGGACGAACTCGATAAGGGCATTTATCGCGATACGGCGATGGATGGGGAATTCGCTTGCTACAACATCGAACGCCTGCTGTGCGTGAACAATACCAAGGCGACCAATATCGCGGCTTCCGTGCTGGCGCCCGATGCGCGTGATGTGATTGTGGTGATCGCGAACTCGACGCGCTACGGTGGTTCCGGCGGCGCGGTGGCGACGCTGTCCATGCACGAGCAGTCGATCGAGGTGGCCTTGCATGAAATTGGCCATACGGCGTTCGCATTGGCCGACGAATACGAATACGGCACCTGCAACACCAGCAGCGAGCCGACCGAAGTCAACGTGTCGCTGAACGGCACGCGTTCCGTCAAATGGGGCAGCCTGATTTCGGGCAGCACTGCCGTTCCGACCGGCCTGGGCGTGTACCCGAACGGTACTGTCGGCACTTTCGTGGGCGCGCAGTACTGCGGCTCGGGCAAGTACCGTCCGACAGAAAACTCGCGCATGCGCACGCTGGGATATCCGTGGCATGCGGTGAATGAAGGCGCGGTGAAGAAGGTGTTTGCCAAGTACACCGGCTCCGGTTCGGTAACGCAGACCGGCACCCTGGCCAACGGCGGCAGTGCCATTGCGCCTAGCGCGTCGCCTGGCTACGTGCAGGCCGGTGCGGGCACCTTCTCGCTGCAACTGAGCGGTCCTTCCGGTGCCGACTTCGATCTGTTCCTGTACAAGTGGTCGGGTAGCGCGTGGATCAAGGTCGCTTCCAGCGAGGGCAATACTTCCAGCGAGTCGATCAGCTACAACGGCACTGCGGGCTATTACTACGCGCAGGTGAAGTCGTATTCGGGCAGCGGCAACTATTCGCTGACCTACGCTTTCCCTAAGCCTTAATCTCGCGCTGGCGTGCCTTCGTCAGCGAGGAGAATGCCTTGTCATAGGACCATTGCACCAGTTCGACCAGGTAGTCTTCCGGGAAGCGGCGCACGTCGACAATCGTGACCCAATGGAAGCGGCCCATGTAGCGGGCCGGTTTTACGCCGGGCATGCCGGTCAGTTCGAGGAAGCGGTCGGGCGTGGCGCGGAAACTGAAGCGCCACTGTTCCGGTTCGCTGGTCTTGAAGTAGGCGAAGGTCTTGCCGCCGACCTTGTAGCTCAGTACATTGACCGGCGGTGCATGCAGCAGACTGTCTGCGCCAGGCAGGCTGGCGCAGTGGGCTTTGACTTGAGTGATGTCCACTTTCGCTCCCGACTCGAAAGTGGACATTCTAACGTCAACTGACCAGCAGTTTGGCCGATTTCAAGGTTGCGCTGTCCGGTCCCACCGAAATGGTGAAGGTGCCGGGTTCGACCACGCGCTTCATGTCGGCGTTGTAGAACTGCAGGTCGGCCGGCTTGATGTCGAAGGTGACGGTGCGCTTCTCGCCCGGCTGCAGCGTGATGCGCTGGAAGCCTTTCAGTTCCAGCACCGGGCGGGTGGCGCTGCTGATGTCGTCGCGGATGTACATCTGCACCACTTCGTCGCCGGCGCGCTTGCCCGTGTTGGTGACGTCGACGCTGACTTTCGTACTGCCGTTGGCGGCGATGGTGGCTTGCGCCAGGCGCGGCTCGCTGAACGCGAAGCTGGTGTAGCTCAGGCCGTAGCCGAACGGGTAGAGCGGCTTGGTGCTGCCGTCGATGTAGCCGCGGCGGGCGCTTGGCTTGTGGTTGTAGAAGATCGGTAGTTGGCCGACGTGGCGCGCCACCGATACCGGCATCTTGCCGCCCGGGTTGGCGCGGCCAAACAGGATGTCGGCGGCGGCGTGGCCGGTTTCCTGGCCGAGGTACCAGCCTTCCACCAGCGCGTCGGCGCGTTCGGCCAGCAGGTTGACCGACAGCGGGCGGCCGTTCAGCAGGAAGACGACGGTTGGCTTGCCGAGGTCGAAGATGGCCTTGGCCAGTTCGTTCTGCTGTCCCAGCATGTCCAGCGTCTGGCGGTCGCCCAGGTGGTTGTCGGCCCAGGCTTCGCGGCTGGTCTGTTCGTTGTCGCCCAGGACCATGATGATGGTGTCGGCGTTGCGCGCGGCGGCAACTGCTTCGGCAATCAGCTTGGCGTTGGTCTGCGGCGGGGTGAAGATGATTTCGTCCTTGCCCCAGATGCGTTCTTCGGTGATGCGTACGCCTTCGCGGTATTCGAGCTGGAAGCCTTGGCGCTGGCTTTCGGCTTGCAGGCCTTCGTACACCGACACTACGTGGCGCGGCACGTCGGAGTAGCCGCCGATCGGGGTGTCCTTGGCGTGGGTGCCGAGCAGCAGCACCTTGCCGACCTTCTTGCCGTCCAGCGGCAGCAGGCCCTTGTCGTTCTTCAGCAGCACGACGGCGCGTGCGGCAGCCTCGCGGGCCAGGACAACGGCGTCGGGCGTGGCGGTCAGGCTGTCTGCAACGGCGGCGTCGACGTAAGGCTGTTCAAACAGGCCGGAGAGGAATTTCCACTCGAGGATGCGGGCCACCACGGTGTCGATCTCGGCGACGCTGACCTTTTTCTCCTTTACCAGCTGCGGCAGGAGCTGGTAGCCGAAGGCGTCCGGGGTTTCGATGTCAACGCCGGCTTTCACAGCGCGTGTAGCGGCATCCTTCGGCATGTCGGCCAGGCGGTGGCGGGTGATCAGTTCCTTGACGCCGAAGTAGTCGGATACGGTCAGGCCTTTGAAGCCCCATTCTTCACGCAGCACCTTGTGCAGCAGCCAGTGGTTGGCGTGCGATGGCAGGCTGCCGATCTCGTTATACGAAGGCATCACGGCGGCGGCATTGGTTTCCTTGATGATGCGCTCGAATGGCGGGAAGAATTCTTCGCGCAGCGTGCGTTCGGTGACTTCGGCGGGACCGATGTTGGTGCCGCTTTCCGGTTGGCCGTGGCCGGTCATGTGCTTCAGCGTCGTGAATACCTTGTCCTTGGCCAGCTTGCGTTCCTCACCCTGGAAGCCCAGCACGGCTGCCTTGCCCATCTCGGCGCACACGTGCGGGTCTTCGCCGAAGGTTTCTTCGATGCGGCCCCAGCGCGGTTCGCGCGCCACGTCGACCACCGGCGCCAGTGCCAGGTTGGCGCCGCGTGCACGCATCTCGCGGGCGGCGACGCTGAATACCTTGCGCACCAGCGGCGGGTCGAAAGTCGATGCGAGCGCAATCGCCTGCGGGAAGCTGGTGGCGTCCTTTGCAACGTAGCCGTGCAGGGATTCTTCGTGCATGAACAGCGGAATGCCGAGGCGTGTCTGTTCGACGGCCCATTTCTGCGCGGCGTTGGTGTAAGTTGCGGTCTCCTGCGCGTTGCGGTTGGCGCGCGCGCCGCTGTCGCCGGCGCCGCCTGCTTCGGCGCCGCCCTGGCGGTCGGAAGGGCGAGCCAGCATGCCAAGGCCATTCGGGTAAGCCTTGGCGGCTTTCGCGGCCGAGAATTCACCGTTGGCATCCTGGATGATGCCCTTCTCCTGCCAGATGCACAGCATTTGCGCGACCTTTTCCTCCAGCGTCATGCGTCCCAGCAGGTCTTTGACGCGGGCCGGCACCGGCGCGGCGGGGTCTTTGTACAGGGGCCTTGCCGCTGCGGCAGCCATGGCTGCCGGCGTGCCGAGGGCGGCTACGCTAGCCGCGCCCGATAGGGATGTGAGGAACTGCCTGCGTTTCATGCTGTGTCTCCAGTAGTTGTATTCGTTTTAAATTTTTCTTTGGACCTGCTTAGCCTTCCATCTGCTCCAGCTCCTTGCCGCGCGTTTCATGCACATAGCGCAGGACGAAGAACAGGGAGATCACGGCGGCGACGGTGTAGATACCGTATGCGCCAGCCAGGCCGATGCCGCCGAGCAGGATCGGGAAGGTCACCGTGATGATGAAATTCGATGTCCATTGCGCAGCGCCTGCGACTGCCAGGCCGGAGCCGCGAATCTGGTTGGGGAACATCTCGCCCAGCATGACCCACATGACCGGACCCCACGACAGGTTGAAGAAGATCACATAGACATTCGCGGCGATCAGCGCGAGCACGCCCATCGAGCCGGACAGCGTCAGCTTGCCGCTTGCGTCGAGCGACGCGCTGGCGAATGCGAGGGTGACCAGGCCGAGGGTCACGGCCATGCCGATCGAGCCGATCCACAGCAAGGGCTTGCGGCCGATGCGGTCGATCAGGAACACGGTGACGATGCAGGCGCCGATGCTCAGTGCACCCGAGAGGACGTTAATCAGCAGCGCATCGCTCTCGGAGAAGCCAACGGCTTGCCACAGCACCGCGCCGTAGTAGAACACGACGTTGATGCCGACCAGCTGCTGGAAGGTCGCCAGGCCGATGCCGACCCAGACGATAGGACGCAGCTTGCCGGTTGCCTTGTTGATCAGGTCGGACAGGCGTGGGCGATGGTGGTCTTCGGACAGCGAGACGTCGATCGCTGCGAACTTCTCCTTGGCTGCGGAGGCGCCATACAGGCGCTCCAGCACGGCCATGGCTTCGGATGTGCGCTTCTTCACGACCAGGAAGCGCGGGCTTTCAGGAATCGCCAGCAGGAGCAGCAGGAACAGCGCGGATGGAATGGCCATCATCCAGAACATCCAGCGCCACGCCTCCTGGCCGAGCCACAGCACGCCGGTCGAACCGCCGGCTGCTTTCGCCAGCATGTAGTTGCTGAGGAAGGCACAGAACAAACCGCTGATGATGGCGATCTGCTGGACAGTTGCAAGACGGCCGCGATAGCGGGCAGAGGCGACTTCGGCGATGTAGGCCGGCGACATCACGCTTGCCGCGCCGACGGCAAAGCCGCCCAGCACGCGGGCGGCGATGAACACCGCCGATGTCGTCGCGCAGCCTGCGCCCAGCGCCGACAGCAGGAACATCACGGAGGAGATAATCAGCACTGCACGGCGCCCCCAACGGTCGCCAAGGCGGCCAGCGAAGAAGGCGCCAATTGCGCAGCCAAGCAGCATCGACGCGACTTCGAAGCCGATGCCGGCGGAGGTCGAGTGGAAAGCCTGCTTCAGGCCATCGACCGTGCCGTTGATGACGCCACTATCGAAGCCGAACAGGAAGCCGCCGATGGTGGCTACGCAGCTGATAAGGATGATGAGGCCAGTGTTCTCCTCTTCATGACTGGGTTCGGTATTTTCCAGGGCAATGCTGTTCATGGATGTCTCCTCTTTATTTATCAGGCCCGGTTCAAGCCGGGTCAGTGATTGTGGCGCGGCGTGTAGTTCGCGACGCCCCGGTAAGCCAGTGCCAGCTCCATGCACGCGCCGTTGGCCATCTGGCCCACGGTGGCACGATAGATCTCCTGCCATGGCGTCTGGCTAGGCGGTACGGGCGGCACGCCGTCTTGCTTGCGGCGTTCAATTTCCTTGTCGTCGACCAGCATATTGCAGCTGCCGGTGTTCAGGTCGATGCGCACCATGTCGCCGGTGCGGATCCAGGCCAGGCCGCCCCCCACCGCGCTTTCCGGCGAGGCGTTCAGGATCGACGGGCTGTCGGAAGTGCCGGACTGGCGGCCATCGCCAAGGGTCGGCAGGTTGTTGATGCCCTTCTTGATCAGCGCATCAGGCGGTTGCATGTTCACTACTTCCGCCGAGCCGGGCCAGCCCACCGGGCCTGCGCCGCGGATCACGAGAATGGTGTTCTCGTCGATGCCCAATGAAGGATCGTTGATGCGGGCGTGGTAGTCGCCGGAGCCGTCGAACACCACGGCGCGGCATTCAAAGATGTTTTCCTGGCCGGGACGGCGCAGGTAGCGGTTTCGGAAGTCTTCGGAGATGACGCTGCTCTTCATGATCGCGAAGTCGAACAGGTTGCCGCGCAAGACCATGAAGCCGGCCTGCTCTTTCAGCGGCTTGTCGAACGGCGTGATCATCTCGCGGTCGGCGCTCTCGCGGCCTTCCAGGTTCTGCGCCATGCTGCGGCCGGTGACGGTCGGGCGGTCGGCGCGCAGCTTGCCCGCCTTGTGCAGCTCCCACATCACGGCCGGTACGCCGCCGGCGCGATGGAAACGCTCGCCGAGGAATTTGCCGGAAGGCTGCATGTTCAGCAGCAGCGGGATATCGTGGCCGTAGGTCATCCAGTCGTCTTCGTGCAGTTCGACGCCGGCGTGGCGCGCCATGGCCATGATGTGCTGCTGGGCGTTGGTGGAACCGCCGATGGCGGCATTGACCACGATGGCGTCCAGGAAGGCTTCGCGCGACAGGATCGACGACGGACGAATGTCCTGCTGCGCCAGTTCGACGATGCGGCGCCCGGTTTCATAAGCCATCTGGCCGCGCTCGCGGTAGGGTGCCGGGATGGCGGAACAGCCGGTGAGCGACATGCCCAACGCTTCGGCCATGGCGTTCATGGTGGAGGCGGTGCCCATGGTGTTGCAATGGCCCGCTGACGGTGCCGAAGCGGCGGCGATTTCGAGGAACTTCTCGTTGTCGATCTGGCCTGCTGCCAATTGGCGGCGGCCTTTCCAGATCGCGGCGCCGGAGCCAACCAGCTCGCCATCGAGCCAGCCATCGAGCATTGGCCCGCCGGACAGCACGATGGCGGGAATGTCGACGGTGGATGCGGCCATCAGCTGCGCCGGGGTGGTCTTGTCGCAGCCGGTGGTCAGTACCACGGCGTCGATCGGGTAGCCGTGCAGGATCTCGACCAGGCCCATATAGGCCAGGTTGCGGTCGATGGCGGCGGTGGGGCGGCGGCAGTTCTCGAAGATCGGATGCAGCGGGAATTCCATCGGGATGCCGCCCGCGTCGCGGATGCCGTCGCGCACGCGCTTGGCCAGGTCGAGGTGGATCCGGTTGCATGGGCTGATGTCGCTGCCCGATTGCGCGATGCCGATGATCGGGCGGCCGCTGCGCAGTTCTTCCGGCGTGATCCCGTAGTTCATGAAGCGCTCCAGATACAGCGCGGTCATGTCGATGTGGTCCGGATTGTCGAACCAGTCCTGCGAACGATAGCGGCGGGTGCTCATGCTGCTTTCCTGTCGAATTGATGTTGCGGCAGGCCGGGCACGTCCACGCGGAAGGTGAACACGCCGCCAGCCAGCGGGTGGGCGGCCAGGGCTTCTTCGCTCATGCCCTTGCGCGCGGTGGTGACGAAGACCGTGCGCAGGTCGGAGCCGCCGAAAGCGACCTTGGTGATGTTAGGGCAGGGCATCGGGATGGTTTGCGCCAGCTTGCCGTCCGGCGCATAGCGTTCGATGCGGCTGCCGCCGAACAGGGAGATCCAGACATGGCCCTCGGCGTCGACGGCGCTGCCGTCCGGGTGGCCGGGCACGCCATGCGCATAGCGCACGAATTCGCGTTTGTTCGACAGGGTGCCGTCAGCTGCGCTGTCGTAGGCATATACCACGCGCGCCAGCGTATCGGTGTGGTAGAAAGTCTTGCCGTCCGGGCTGTGGCAGGGACCATTGGTGATGATGATGCCGTCATCCATGGCCTTCAGGCCGCGTGCATCGAGGCGGTACAAGGAACCGGTTGGGGCGGATTCGCCGTTGTCCATGGTGCCGAACCACAGGCGGCCGTCGGCGTCGACGTAGCCGTCGTTGCAGCGGTTGCTCGGCTGGCCGGCTTCGATCTCCAGCACGGTCTCGAACTTGCCCGCCGTGGTGAAGCGCGCCAGCTTGCCCTGCAGGCCGCAGATGAAATCGCCGCCAGCCATCGGCAGGGCAAAGCCGATTTCCGCAGGCGCCTCCCAGCTCAGGCGATCGCCGCCGTCTTCATTGCAGCAATGCAGTCGGCGGCCTTTGATGTCGACAAAGTAGAAGACGCGCTCGGCGGCATGCCAGACCGGCCCTTCGGCCAGTGTGGCGCCGACTTCCCAGATGCATTGCGGCGAGCTCACGATCCGTACCATCCAGCGTCGACGAAGTAATCGCGGCCGGAGCAGCGCGCCGCATTGCCGGAAGCGAGGAACAGGGTCAGCGCAGCCACGTCATCCGGTTCCACGCGCTCGTGCAGGCACTGGGCGGCCAGGATTGCGGCTTCGTCCTCCGGCGAATGCCACAGCGCCATCTGGCGCGGCGTCTTGATCGAGCCGGGAATGATGCAATTGACGCGGATACCGTCGGCGCCGAGGTCGCGGGCCAGGCCGCGGGTCAGGCCTTCGATTGCCGCCTTGGCGGTCATGTACAGCGACAGCTTGCCCAGCGCCAGGTGCCAGGAGATCGAGCCGAAGTTCAGGATCACGCCGCCGCCCGCAGCCTTCATGCCCGGCGCCACGGCCTGCGCGCAGAAGAACTGGTGGCGCAGGTTGACGGCCAGGCTGTCGTCCCAGTACTTGGCGGTGACGTCTTCCACCTGGTGGCGGTTGTCGTTGGCGGCGTTGTTGACCAGGACTTCAACCGGGCCGAGTTCGCGCTCGATCTGCTGGAACACGGCGCCGACCTCGTCGAGGTTGGTCAGGTCGCAATGGATGAAGCGCGGCGGATGTTGCGCGCCTGCCAGGCTTTGCTCCAGCGCCTTCGAGGCATCGTCCTGGATATCGAGGAAGACAACGTGCGCGCCCTGCTTGGCGAAGGCGTCGACGATGGCCGCGCCAATGCCGGTGCCGCCGCCCGTGATCACGACGCGCTTGCCGGCGAGGTCAGGGTAGGTGGCGTACACCACGGGTTTTCTTGCTGCTGCTGTCATGTATTTATTCTCCTGCCGCGATGCCGCGGCGTGCCAGGTTGCGGTAGAGGGCACGGACACCAAACGTCCACGGCGGCAGCTGGTCGCTGCGTTGCACGTGGTTGACCAGCGCGCCAAGCGACGCGCTGCTGATGGTGACCCGGTCGCCCAGGTGATGGGTAAAGCCGGCGCCTTTCTGGCCACGGTCCTTGATCGGCGAGAACATCGTGCCGAGGAAGAGCATGAAGCCGTCCGGGTATTGGTGGTGGGCGCCGGCGGTTTGCGCGACCAGGTCGAGCGGGTCGCGGCTGATTTCGCACATGCGGCTAAGGCCGTCGAGCACGAAGTCGTCGTCGCTGCCTTCGATCGCCAGGCGAACTTCGGCGTTGCGCACGTCGCCCATGGTGAAACTGCTGTCGAACAGGCGGATGAAGGGGCCGATCGAGCAGGAGGCGTTATTGTCCTTGGCCTTGCCCAGCAGGAGCGCGCTGCGGCCTTCGATGTCGCGCAGGTTGACGTCGTTGCCCAGGGCCGCGCCGACAGCTTCGAAACGGCTGTTCACTGCCAGCACGATCTCCGGCTCCGGATTGTTCCACTGCGAGGCAGGGTGCAGGCCGACGTCGGCGCCGAAGCCGACTGCCGACATGGGCTGGGACTTCGAGAAGACTTCGGCGAAGGGGCCGATGCCCACTTCCATGTATTGCGACCATGCGCCGCGCGCCTGGAATTCGCGTTTCAATTGCTCGGCTTCCGGCGAGCCGGGCTTGATGCTGGACAGGTCGCCGCCGATGGTGGAAAGCAGTTCCGCGCGCAGTGCATTGGCGCGCGCCGGATTGCCGCCGGCCTGTTCTTCGATCACGCGTTCCAGCAGGCTGACGGCAAAGGTTACGCCGCAAGCCTTGATGGCCTGCACGTCGCACGGCGCCAGCAGGCGCACGCCTTTGACGTCACCAGCCAGTGCGGCGCCGATCAGTTCCTCGGCGCTGCCCAAATGTTCGCCGTCCGCATCGCGTGCGAACTGCAGTACGTCCGGACGGTCCAGCAGGTCCGCCACCGTGGCCACATGCGCGGTGATATCGAACACCACGCCATTTCGTACCACGACGACGCAGGGGCCATCCACCGGCGCCGGGCGCCACACGCGGCCCACCAGCAGGGCATCTTCCAGGTCGTGCGGCAGGCACGCCGATGCATTAATCGTTTGCATAAAGTCTCCTTTGAATTCTTAACGGCCCAGGCTTGGCAGCTTGGGCGAGTACTGCCAGCCTGGCACCAGGTATTGCATGGCCATCGCGTCGTCGCGCGCGCCGGTGCCGACCTTCTTGAACAGTTCGTGCGCGGCCTCGATGCGCTCCATGTCCGGCTCAATGCCCAGGCCGGGCGCCTCTGGTACCGCTACCTCGCCAGCTACAATTTGTGGCGGATTGACGGTCAGGCGTTCCTGGCCTTCCTGCCAGATCCAGTGGGTGTCGATGGCGGTGATGCGCCCCGGCGCGGCCGCCGCCGCATGCGTGAACATGGCCAGCGAAATATCGAAGTGGTTGTTGGAGTGCGAGCCCCAGGTCAGGCCCCATTCTGCGCAGAGCTGGGCCAGCCGCACCGAACCTTGCATGGTCCAGAAATGCGGATCGGCCAGAGGAATGTCGACAGCCCCCAGCAGGTGCGAGTGCGCCATCTGGCGCCAGTCGGTGGCGACCATATTGGTGGCGGTTGGAATACCGGTGGCGCGGCGGAATTCGGCCATGACCTCGCGGCCGGAATAGCCGTCCTCGGGGCCGCATGGATCTTCGGCATACGCCAGCAGGTGGCCCTGGCCGCGGCACAGGGCGATCGCTTCGCCGAGCGACCAGGCGCCATTAGGGTCCAGCGTTACGCGGGCATCGGGGAAGCGCGCCTTGATGGCGGCGATGGCCTCCATCTCCTCGGCGCCGCGCATGACCCCGCCCTTCAGCTTGAAGTCGCGGAAGCCATAGCGGTCTGCCGCTGCCGCAGCCTGGTCGGCGATGGCGGTCGGCGTCAGTGCTTCGCGGTGGCGGGCAGCGTACCAGCCGCTGCTGCCGCTGCCGGACAGGTAGGGCAAGTCGGTGCGCTGGCGGTCGCCGATGTAGAACAGGTAGGCCAGCATTGGCACGGTGTCGCGCTGCTGGCCGGCGCCGAGCAGTTCGCACACCGGCACGCCCAGGTGCTGGCCCAGCAGGTCGAGCAGGGCCGCTTCGATGGCGGTGACCACATTTTCCAGGCGCAGGTTGATTTCGTGCGGCTGCTTGAGCACCGCGGCTTCGGCGGCGGAGGTGACCTGATGCTGCATGCCGCTGCCTTTGCCGGAAATCGCGGCGCGCACGGCGTTCAGGGTGCGGTTGAAGCGGCCGGTTTCGGTGCCGACCACCAGCGGAATGGCTCTTTCCAGCGCTTTGGTAATGCCGGCGCCGCCGGGTACCTCGCCAACGCCGGTGCGGCCCGCGCTATCCTTGAGAATGACGACGGTGCGAATGAAATAAGGCGCGTGCGCGCCGCACAGGTTGAGCAGCATGCTGTCGTGGCCGGCGACCGGAATCACCCGCATTTCGACAATGGCAGGCGTGCTGCCGCTGCCCTGAATTGTTGCGTGTACCATTTGATTACCCTAAAATGAATAGCGCTACCATTTCTCAAGTGTGAGGTATTTATGCGGGCAAGTCAACAGAAGTTGTGTGCATGGATTGCGGGGCTGGCCGTGCTGGCTGGCGCGTCCGGCGCCGGGGCGGCAACGCCGCAATGGCGCTGGGTTGCGTCGTGGGGTACGGCGCAGATGGTGCCTGAAGGACCGAATGAATTACCCGCCGCGCAATGGCGCGATGGCAGCCTGCGGCAGGTGGTGCGTGCCTCGCTCGGAGGGAAAGTGTTGCGGGTGCGCGTCAGTAATGCCTTCGGTACCGCTCCGCTGGCGCTGGAAGCTGCCAGCATTGCCCGTGCGGTGGCGGCCGGCTCACCCGATGTTGACGCCGCGACAATTCGCCCCCTGACTTTCGGCGGCCAGGCTGCGGTGGTGATCCCCGCCGGCGCCGAGTATTACAGCGATCCGGTTGAACTGCCGCACGCAGCCGGGACCGACCTGGCAATCTCCTACTACTTCAATGGCGAACCGGCACGCCAGACCGGCCATCCCGGTTCGCGCACTACCAGCTTTACGCTGGCGGGCCGCCATGAGGCGGAAGCGAAATGGCCGGAAGCGGGCAAGGTGGTGCGCTGGTACGCACTGGCGGATATCGAGGTGCAGGCGCCGCGCGGCACTGCTGCGGTGGTGGCGATCGGCGATTCGATCACGGATGGCTATGGCACCACGACGGATGGCAATGACCGCTGGACCGACTTCCTGGTGGCGCGGCTGGCGCGGGAAAAGATGACCATCGGCGTGGTCAATGCCGGCATCGGTGGTGGACGCCTGCTGCGCGATGGCCTGGGTCCCAACCTGGCATCGCGCTTCGAGCGCGACGTCTTGGGACGCAGCGGCGTCACGCACGCGCTGGTGCAGATTGGCGTGAATGACCTGGGCGGCCAGCACCGCGCCGGCGAAGATACGCCTGCCGCGCGCGCAGCCCTGCTGGAAGCTTTGAAGGTGGCGCATCGCCAACTGGTGGAGCGCGCCCATGCCCAGGGAATCTGCGTGATTGGCGCGACCGTTACCCCCTATACCGGCAGCGATTACTACCGCCCTGCGCCGCATAATGAGGAGGACCGCCAGGCCTTGAACAAATGGATACGCACGTCGGGTGTGTTCGATTCGGTGGCCGACTTCGATGCAGCATTGCGCGATCCCGCGCAGCCGGAGCGCCTGCAGAAGGCGCTCGATGTCGGCGACGGACTGCATCCTTCGATTGCCGGCTATCGCGCGATGGCGGAAGCGTTGCCGCTGAACGCCCTGCGTTCTTGCGGAGCTGCGAAATGAGGCGGTTGTGCGAACTGTTGCTCGCCGTCGCCTTGCTTGGCGCCGGCGTTGCCGGACCGGCCCATGCGCTCGGACAGAAACCTTTCATTGCGACTGAGCGTGCGGCTGCGGCGCCGGGCTCTGTCGTGCTCGCGGAAGCTGGCCGCGCGTCCACGCTATACGTCGATGCCGGCGACCATGCCGGCGTGCTGCGTGCGGCAGCCTCGCTGCAGGAGGACATCGGACAAGTCAGCGGCGTCCGGCCAGCACTTGAGAAGTCCACGCCGCGCGGCAAGGACGTGATCATCATCGGCACGCTGGGCAAGAGTCATCTTGTGGACGGCCTGGTGAAAACCGGCAAGCTCGATGCAAAGGCTATCGCGGGTAAATGGGAGGGCTGGCTGCTGCAGTCGGTGGCGGAGCCGATGCCTGGCGTCGAGCGCGCCCTGGTGATTGCCGGCAGCGACAAGCGCGGCACGATTTTCGGCATCTACGAGCTGTCGGAACAGATCGGCGTATCGCCCTGGTACTGGTGGGCCGACGTGCCGGTGAATCGAGCGAGCGCACTCTACGCATCGCTGCCGGCGCCTGTCAGCGATGCGCCGGCAGTGCAATACCGCGGCATCTTCCTGAACGACGAAGCGCCGGCGCTGACCGGCTGGGCCAAGCAGCGCTACGGCGGCTACAACCACCAGTTCTACGAAAAGGTATTTGAGCTGATCCTTCGCTTGCGCGGCAACTACCTGTGGCCTGCGATGTGGGACGCGGCGTTTTATGACGACGATCCGCTGAACGGCAAGCTGGCCGATGAATACGGCGTTGTGATCGGCACTTCGCATCACGAACCGATGGCGCGTGCCCACAAGGAGTGGACGCGCTACGGCAAGGGGCCGTGGGATTACTCGCGTAACGAGGCAGTGCTGAAGGACTTCTGGTGGAAAGGCGCTGTGCGTGCGAAAGACTACGAGAAGATCGTCACTCTCGGCATGCGCGGCGACGGTGATGAGCCGATGTCGGAAGAATCCAACGTCGCGCTGCTGCAGCGCATTGTCGGCGACCAGCGCAAGATGCTGTCGAAGCTTCCTGCCGCGCCGCAGGTATGGGCGCTGTACAAGGAGGTGCAGGACTATTACGAGAAGGGCATGCGGGTGCCGGATGACGTAATCCTGCTGTGGTGCGACGACAATTGGGCCAATATCCGCCGCTTGCCGACAGCGGAAGAGCGCAAGCGTCCAGGTGGTGCCGGCGTGTACTACCACTTCGATTACGTCGGCGGCCCGCGCTCGTACAAGTGGTTGAACGTGACGCCGATCCCGAAGATTTGGGAGCAGATGCACCTGGCGTGGGAATACGACGCGCGCAAGCTGTGGATCGTGAATGTCGGCGACCTCAAGCCGATGGAGGTGCCGATCGAGTTCTTCCTGAGCTATGCGTGGAAGCCGGATGCATGGCCTGCATCGCGCCTGCAGGAGTACCTGCAGCAGTGGGCGGCGCGCGAGTTCGGTCCCGAGCATGCCGTGGAGATCGCGGACATCGTCGCGAAGTACACCAAGTACAACGGCCGCCGCAAGCCAGAGCAACTGGAACCGGAGACCTACAGCCTGGTGAACTACAACGAGTCGGAGCGCGTGGTGGCGGAATATCGCGCGCTGGCCGGGCAGGCGGAGCGCATCAATGGCCTGCTGCCGGAGGCAAAGCGCGATGCTTTCTTCGAACTGGTGCTGTATCCGGTGAAAGCCGGCGCCGTGGTCAATGAGCTGTACGCAACGGCTGGATTGAACCGCTTGTATGCCCGCCAAGGCAGGGCCGCTGCCAATGTGTTGGCCGAGCGTGCACGGGAGCTGTTCCGCCAGGATGCTGCGCTGTCGGAGCAATACCATGCGCTGCGCGGCGGGAAGTGGAACCACATGATGTCGCAGACCAGGCTTGGCTACACTTACTGGAACCAGCCGCCGCTGAACGTAATGCCGGCAGTGAGCGAAGTGCAGGTGCCGGCCGCCAGCGCGCTCGGCGTGGCCGTTGAAGGCAACGCGGCTGCATGGCCTGGCCCGGGAGCGGAAGCGCTCGCCTTGCCGGCGCTGGACCCATACGAAAAGCGGGCGCGCCATGTTGAAGTCTTCAATCGGGGATCGCTGCCGCTGTCGTTCACCATCGTTGCTGACCAGCCCTGGCTCGTCCTGTCGCGCACCGAAGGCAACGTTGCGGTGCAGGAGCGGATCAGCGTTGACGTCCGATGGGCTGACGTGCCGCGCGATGCACGTGAGGCGTCGCTGACCATCAGTGGCGGCGATGGCGCGCGCACCAAAGTCCGCGTGCCGCTGCGGCAGCGTGACGCGGCCGTGGAAGGGCGCAACGGAACCTTTGTGGAAACTGGCGGCGTGGTGTCCATCGAAGCGGCGCATTATGCGCGGCAGGTTGCGCCTGAAGGGCGCTCCTGGCTGCTGGTGCCAGACCATGGCCGGACCTTGTCGGCAATGACGCCATTGCCGGTCGACGCAACGGCCGGCCTGGCGGATGCGCAAGCGATGCGGCTGGAGTATGACATCGCGTTGACGAAGCCGGGCACGTTCACCCTGCATACCACGCTCGCGCCGACCCAGAAATTCCAGCCGGGCGACGGTTTCATGTTTGCGGTATCGATCGACAACGAAGCGCCGCAAATCGTCAACATGCACGCCGATGCGTCGCTGGCTGCGTGGGAGCGCTCGGTGAGCGATGGTGCGGTGACCTTCCGCACTACCCATACCGTGCGTGGAGCGGGCGCCCACACCGTCAAGTTCTGGGCGATCTCGCCCGGCGTCGTGCTGCAGAAACTGGTACTCGATGCCGGCGGGCTGAAGCCAAGCTATCTCGGCCCGCCGGAAAGTCCCCGGCTCTAAGCGGCGGAGCGCTGCGGCATCGCTCGCAGCGCCCCAGCAATCGCTTCGCGCAACGGCTTGGCGCGAAGCTGCGCGTCGTAAGGGCAGGGCCGCATCGGCAGCTTGTCGGTGCGCGGCGCCTCGTGCCAGGTCTGCAGCCAGCTGATATCGTCCGACATTCCCCACAGCAGGAAGTCGCGGCATTGCGGATAGCTGAACGTCGCGTCAAGGAAGTCGCGCGCCAGTGCCGCTACGCCCGCGTCGCGCGCGGCGATATCCGCCGGCAGCTTGCGGTCATTCACGTCGAATTCCGTGACCAGCAGATCCAGCCCCATGCCTGTCACCTCGTCGAGGAAGCGCCGCCATTCCGCCAGGTCATGCGAAGCATTGCAGGAATCGTCCCAGGAGCCGATGTGGCCCTGGATGCCAAGCGCCTGTATCGGCGTGCCACGCTTCTTCAACGCCTGCAGCATTTTCAGCACGCCGGCGCGGTGCCTTGCGCTGCCCTCATCCCAGCGCATGTAGTCGTTGTACACAAGCTGCGCCGACGGCAGCTGCTCGCGCGCGAGGCGGAAGCACAAATCCACCTGCTCGATGGCGCCAAGCCGTTCCGTGAACACATTGCTGCGCATGCCGCCGGTATCGGGATCGACCGCCTCGTTCACGACGTCCCAGCTATAGATGCCGTCACCGAAGTGGCGGGTAACGGAGCCGATATGGGCCTGCAGCAGGCGTTCGGCTTCACGCGCCGGCGCAGCGCCGAAATCGTGCTGGTTGACCCAGTCCGGCAGCCATTTGGATGGTTGCCACACCAGCGTGTGTCCGCGCACGTTCATGCCTTTGGCGCGAGCCCATTCGAACATCGCATCGGCGCGGGTGAAGTCGAATTGTCCGGGCCTGGGCTGCACGGCCTGCCATTTCGTTTCGTTCTCGGCAACGATAGTGTTGCATTCACGCGCCATCAGTTCCAGATAAGCGGGCTTGCGGTGGGCGTAGCCGAGGGCGTTCCCAAAACGCATGCCTTTCGCTGCGGCGATTGATTTCAAAGGGGTTTCTGCCCCGATGGCGAGTGCGGGAAGGGAGGCCGCTGCCGTCCCGGCGGCAAGCCATTGCATCACCTGGCGTCGATTTTTATTCATGAAAGTCTCCTGTTGGTTTGAATTTTGAGATAAGCTACCATGAAATGGTTGCGCAAACATAAGAAAAAAACTGGGAGATGAAGGATGGTTATTTGGCAGCGTGTCGTGCTGGCGATGGCCCTGCTGCTGCCGCTTGCGGCAGTGCACGCGGAGCAGGAAGACGGATATGAGCTTTGGCTGCGCTATCGGCCGCTTGCCGGCATAGCGTTGCCAAATCAGCTTGCGCTGGCGTCGCCTGGATCGCCGACCGTGCAGGCAGCGGTGCAGGAATTGCAGCGAGGAGTGCGTGCGATGGCCGGCAAGGAGCCATCGCTTGCCGTGCTTCCGGCGGGCGCCCAGCCGGCCAGCGGCGCTATCGTGCTGGCAACCCGCGCGCAACTTGCGGCAAACGGTGGCCAGGCCGCCGTGGCCGGCGCGCTGGAAGGACTGGGCGACGAAGGATATCTGCTGCGCTCGATGCGCGAGCCGAATGGGCGCAGGTACACGCTGATCGCAGCCAACAAGGATATCGGCCTGCTGTACGGTGCCTTCGCCTGGCTGCAGGCCACGCAACTAGGCAAACGGCTCGATGCGCTGGATGAACGCAACGCGCCGAAGCTGCCGCGGCGCGTCTTGAACCACTGGGACAACCTGGATCGCACCGTGGAGCGCGGGTACTCCGGTGAATCGATCTGGAACTGGTGGGAGCTGCCGGATATCCGCGACCAGCGTTACATCGACTATGCGCGCGCCAATGCTTCTCTGGGCATCAATGGCACGGTGCTGAACAACGTCAACTCCAAGCCGGAGATCCTGACTGCACCCTGGATCGCCAAAGCCGCCGCCCTTGCCGACGTGCTGCGCCCCTACGGCCTCCGCGTCTATCTCTCGGTGCGCTGGTCGACGCCACTGGAGCTGAAGCAAACCCGCACCGCCGACCCGCTCGATCCGCAAGTCGCGCAGTGGTGGCGTGACAAAGCCGACGAGATCTACCGCGTCATCCCCGACTTCGGCGGCTTCCTCGTCAAGGCAAACTCGGAAGGCCAGCCCGGCCCGCAGGATTACCACCGCACGCACGCTGAAGGCGCCAATATGCTGGCCGCCGCGCTGGCTCCGCACAAGGGCATCGTCATGTGGCGCGCTTTTGTATACGCCTCGGAACAGCCGGACGATCGCGCCAAACAGGCCTACAGCGATTTCGCACCGCTGGACGGCAAGTTCGCGCCGAACGTGGTGGTGCAGGTGAAGAATGGCCCGCTGGATTTCCAGCCGCGCGAACCGGTGCATCCCCTGTTCGGCGCGATGCCGAAAACGCCGCTGATGATGGAGTTCCAGGTCACCAAGGAGTACCTCGGCTTCGCCACCCACCTGGCCTACCTCGGCGCGCTGTACGAGGAAACACTGCTCGATGCGGCGCCTGCGGTCGCCGGCATGGCAGGCGTCGCCAATATCGGCAGCAGCCGCACCTGGAGCGGTTCGCATTTCGACCAGGCCAATTGGTACGCCTTTGGCCGCCTGGCCTGGAACCCGCAGGCCAGGGCGCGCGATATTGCGCTGGAATGGGCCGGCCGTACTTTCTCTGCGAAGGCCGCGCCGGACATCGCCGACCTGATGATGATGTCGCGTGAAGCCGTGGTGGACTACATGACGCCCCTCGGCCTGACACACCTGATGGGCACCGGACACCACTATGGCCCCGCGCCGTGGGTGTCAGACCTGGCGCGCCCCGAATGGAACCCGGCCTATTACCACCGTGCCGACAGCAAGGGCATCGGCTTCGACCGCACGGCGACCGGCAGCAACGCCCTGGCCCAGTACGCGCCGGCGCTGGCTCAGCGCTGGGCGGACGCGCGCAGCACACCACCCGAATACCTGTTGTGGTTCCACCACTTGCCGTGGGATTACGCCATGCCGTCCGGCCGCACGCTGTGGGCCGAACTGTTGGCGCATTACGACAGTGGCGTCGCCGCTGTGGCGGAAATGCAGCAGCGCTGGCAGCGCCTCAAGCCCCTGGTTGATGCGCGCCGCCATCAGGAGGTAGCGCAGCGGCTGGCCGTGCAGCGGCAGGAGGCGCAGTGGTGGCGCGACGCCAGCATCGCCTACTTCCAGTCTGTATCGAAGCTGCCGCTGCCGGCTGGCGTGCAGGCGCCGCCGCATAGCCTGGAGTACTACAAAGCGCTGCACTTCCCGTTCGCACCGGGACATGGCTGATACAGAACGATACTTTTTTTTGTTTGTGTTGGTAGCGGTAACAATTTATGTTACCAAATGGTAGTAATAACTATAATTTGGAGAAGACAGATGCAAGTAATATGCAGAGAGACCCTGCTGGGACTCACCGTCATGGCCGGCATGATTGCCCAGGCCTATGCGCAGGATACAGTCACCCCCGCCAGCAACGTGGTGCAGGTGACCGGTTACCGCGGCAGCCTGGAAACGTCGGCGCGCGACAAGCGTGATGCGATCGGCTTCCAGGATTCCGTGTTTGCGGAAGACCTGGGCAAGTTCCCGGATACGAACATCGCCGAATCCCTGAATCGCATTCCAGGCATCCAGGTCAGCCGCGAGATCAGCGGCGAAGGCCTGAATATCCAGATCCGCGGCCTCGGCACCAGCTTCACCAAGGTCTTGCTGAACGGCGCCCCGGTGGCGGTCGCATCGACCGGCCGCACCGACAACCAGAACACCAATCGCGAAGTTGACCTGGACATGCTGCCGACGGACCTGTTCCGCAAGCTGACCGTCAACAAGAGCCCGACCGCCGGCCTGCTGGAAGGCGGCGCCGCCGGCGTGGTCGACATGCGCAGCGCCCGCCCATTCGACAACAAGGGCCGCTATATTGCGGCCAACGTGACTGCTACCGAAAACTCGGTCGCCAAGAAAGTCGGCAACCGCGGTTCCGTCCTGGCCAGCAACACCTGGGGCAATACCTTCGGTATCCTGGGCGGCATCGCCTGGGGTACCAACAAGGTCCGCACCGAGGGTTTTGAAACCATCGGCTGGACCAATGCCAACCTGAGCGCAGCCCAAAGCAGCTCGCCGACCCGCAACAACACCGGCGGTGGCAACTGGACCATCCCATCGACCGTGCCGGTCGGCGCGGGCAACGGACTCACCACCGGCACCACCATCGACCAGGCCTTCCTGCTGGCGAATAATCCGGGCCTGAACATCACCCAGATCGACAACGCCATCATTCCGCGCCTGGGACGCCAGATGGTCGAAAGCGGCAAGAAGGACAAGGTCTCCATCGTCGGCAGCCTGGAATACCGCCCGACCGAAAACCTGCAGTTCTACCTCGACACCCTGGGCGGCAAGAAGAAGAACACCCTGCAGCGTATCGACATGAACTGGGTTGGCCGCAACGGCGCCATGATCCCGCTGAACATGAAGGTGGACCGCGACGATTGCACCAATGGCTGCGTGGTTACCAGCGGCACCTTTGCCAATGCCCAGCACTTCCTCGAGTTCCGTCCCTACACCGAAGACGTGACCCTGTGGGGCGCCAACCCTGGCATGGAGTGGAAGATCAACGACAAGTGGAAGATGGATGCGCAAGCCAACATCACCCGCTCCACCTTCCTGCGCGATTCGCCGACCGTGATGCCGATCACCGCGCTGGGCACCGGCAATACCGTCACCTTCGATAATACTTCGGGCGACGTCCCCTCCATCACCTCGAACATTGACCTGAACAACCCGGCCAACTTCCAGTGGAGCGGCGGCCGCGTCAACCTGCAGCAGGAAAAGCGCAACACCGAAACCAAGGGCGCGCGCGCCAACCTGACCTGGGGCGAAAAGTCCTTCAACGTCAAGGCCGGCTTTGCGCTGGACGACATTTCGCGCCGCATCACCGCCAAGGACAACTCCGGCGCGTGGCAGGCAGCCGTATGCGGCAACAACCCGAGCGTCTTCCTGCTTGGCCCGAACGGCGCACCGTCGTGCAACGGCGCCAGCACCCCGGGCGCCAGCGCGGCTGCGCTGTATCCAGGCTTCGGCACCGGCTACACTGCCGGCCGCACCGACACGCTGGTGTACAACGGCTCCCTGATTCCGGCGACCGCGCTGCAAAGCTACCTGCAGCCTGGCCCTGGCTTCGTCACGCTGGACTGGAACAAGTTCCGCCAGGATTCGCACTACGACCAGTTCGTGGCGACCGCGCCGGAAACCGGTTCCTCCAACACCAGCGCTTCCGCCGGCTACATCAAGGAAAAGACTAAGGGCTTCTACACCGAGGTCAATGGGGAAGCCGACCTGGCAGGCATGCAGCTGCGCTACAACGCCGGCGTGCGCCGGGTGAAGACCGACCAGACCGTGGGCGCCTTCAACTCGATTCCCGACCCGCGCAACGCAACGCTGACGCTGAACGGCAGCAAGTACCCGAACATCGACAGCTTCTACTACCTCGACACCAGCTACAGCAACACGCTGCCGTCGGCCAGTGCCGCCCTGAGCTTGCGCAAGGACCTGCTGCTGCGCGCCTCCGCATCGCGCTCGATGACCCGTGCCGATCCGAATGCGCTGCGTCCTGGCATCAACTTCTCCAACCCGTCGGCCGATATCGGCAGCGTCGGCAACGCCTCGCTCAGCCCTTACCTGTCGGATAACATCGACGTCGGCCTGGAGTGGTACACCGGCCGCGAAGGCTATGTCAGCCTGACCCTGTTCCAGAAGAAGATCAACGGCTTCACCGTCAGCGAGAACGTCACCACCCCGTTCCGCGACCTGGCGGCTTACGGCGTGACCTGGGATGCGCTGACCCCGGTGCAGCAGGCAGCCATCAACGCGCGCGGCGGTCCTGACGCGGCAACCGTGGTGCTGACCCGCCAGAAGAACGCTTCCGGCGAGCTGAAGATCCAGGGCGTGGAACTGGGCTGGGTGCAGCCGCTGGACAAACTACTGCCGGTGCGCGGCTTCGGCTTCTCCGAGACCATGACCTACACCAGGCAGAAAGCCAGCGGCGAAGGCACCAACGGCTTCGTCGCGCTGGGCGTGCCGCGCCTGACCAACAGCTTCACCGCCTATTACGAGCAGTCCGGCTACAGCATCCGCTTCTCGCACAACTGGACGGAAGGCAGCCAGGTATCGGGCGCCAACCAGAACGGCATCACCAATGCCGCCCTGTTCGTGAACGACTACAAGCAGCTGGACATGTCGTCGAGCGTGGACCTGGCCAAGGTCTTCGACCGCGACAACTGGCCAACGCTGACCTTCGACATCACCAACCTCAGTGATTCGGCGCAGCGTACCTACTTCCAGTACGAGAGCGCAGCCTTTACCAGGTACAAGCCAGGGCGTACTTTCAGCCTGGGCCTGCGTGCAAAGTTCTGATCGCCTGTGGTAGAGTCCCTTTGTTGTCCAACCACAAAGGGTCTTTTAAGCAGATGTCGAGCAAGAAGGTAAAGCCGAAGCCAGAAGCCACGGCGCCGCGCAGCGGGGCGCCGACCATGTCCGACGTGGCCAAGCTGGCCGGCGTCTCGCCGATGACGGTGTCGCGCGTGATGAACGGCGACCCGAACGTGCGCAGCACCACGCGCAAGAAGGTGGACGAAGCCGTCGCTGCACTGAACTACGTACCCAACCAGGCGGCGCGCCGCCTGGCCGGGGTGCGGCCGGTACGCATCGGTTTCCTGTATTCCAATCCATCGGCCGGCTACCTGACCGAGTTCCTGGTCGGCTTGCTGAACCAGGCTTCCCTGAATAACGTGCAACTGGTGGTCGAGAAGTGCGAAGGGGAGCAATGGAAGGACAAGACCCAGCGCCTGCTGGATAACGGCGTCGACGGCATCATCCTGCCGCCGCCGCTGTGCGATACCCCGGGCCTGATCGACCTGGTGGCCAAGGCCCACGTGCCGTCGGTGACGGTCGCCTGCGGCCAGCCGGACAAGCGCGTCAGCGCCGTCAGCATCGACGACTACCAGGCCGCCTACACCATGACCAACCACCTGATTGCCCTGGGCCACCAGCGCATCGGCTTTGTCATTGGCCACCCGAACCAGACCGCCAGCGCGCGCCGCCTGGCAGGCTTCAAGGCCGCCATGTCCGACAAGGGACTGGCCATGCCGAAGGAACTGACGGTGCAGGGCATGTTCACCTACCGTTCCGGCCTCGACGCGGCCGAGCAGTTGCTGGCACTTGAGCACCGCCCGACGGCAGTCTTCGCCAGCAATGACGACATGGCCGCCGCCACGGTGGCAATTGCCCACCGCATGGGACTGGACGTACCGGGCGACCTGACGGTGGCCGGCTTCGACGACACCGCGCTCGCCACCACTATCTGGCCAGAGCTGACCACCGTGCGCCAGCCGATTGCCGACATGGCGGAAACCGCCGTCAAATTCCTGGTGCACCAGATCCGCGCCCAGCGCGACGGCGATCCGCAGCAACCGGAACACCTGGTCATGGATTCCACCCTGGTGCGCCGCCAGTCGGATGCCGCGCCGCGTATGCGCCCTCCGGCCAGGAGCGCCGCCAAAGCCTAAGCCGATGGCGATCATGCTAATATCTGGCTCATGATCGCTTCGGCCCTGTTTACCCCGGCCCAGCAAAAGCTACTGGGCTTATTGTTCGTGCGCGTGAATGAGGGATTCCACCTCAATGAAATCATGCGCCTGACAGGGCTGGGCAGCGCATCCGCACAGCGCGAACTGAAGCGCCTTCACGAATCCGGGCTGATCGTTTCCGAACGCATTGGCAATGTGCGCCAGTTCCGTCCCAACAAGGAAAACCTGGTCTATCCGGAGCTGGCCAGCCTGGTCAAGAAGACCTTCGGCCTGGTCAGCGTGCTGAATTCCGCGCTGGCGCCGATGCGCAAGCAGCTCAGCGTCGCCTTCGTCTACGGCACCACCGTCAAGGAAGCGGAAGATTCCACTGCGCCGGTCGAGCTGCTGCTGATCGGCGAGAACACCACCTACGGCGAACTGCTGAACCGCCTGCCGCTGGCCGAGCGCCTGCTGCGCCGCAAGATCAATCCCAACCTGTATTCCGTCGACGACTTCCAGCGCCGCCTGCGCGAGCAGCAGCCTTTCATCCTCAAGATGCTGGGAGACCGCAAGGTGTTCGTGCTGGGCGACGATACCGACCTCGATAACATCATCAAAGAAGTCTACCCGGAGGATGACCATGGAGACGCGCTACCGGACGTTTAAGGAGTTCTACCCCTTCTACCTGAAGGAGCACTCCAATAGCACCTGCCGCCGCCTGCATTTCGCCGGCTCCACCATTGTCCTGCTGCTGGTAGCGATGGCGATCGTTACCGGGGAGCTGGCGCTGCTGTGGCTATTGCCGGTGGTTGGCTACGGCTTTGCCTGGGTCGGCCACTTCTTTTTTGAACACAACCGGCCGGCTACCTTCCAATACCCGCTGTTCAGCCTAATGGGCGACTGGGTAATGTTCCGCGATATGCTTACGGGCCGCGTTGCGTGGTGAGGCTGTCGTGAGCGGCAGGCTGATGGCCACGCGGGTGTAGCGCCCCGCCTCCGACTCGCAGCCGATCTCGCCGCCGAAAGCGGACACCACGCGCTTGCAGAACGCCAGGCCCATGCCGGTGCCGCCGCCGTTGTGGTGGGTGGTGTAGAACGGCTCGAAGACGTGCGGCAGCACATCGGGCGCGATGCCGTGGCCGTTGTCGGTTACCACCAGCCAGTTGTAGGTCCCACGCGAATAACACTCGATGTCCACGGCACCGCTGGCATTCACCTTCACCGCCTGCAGGGCATTCTTCAGCAAGTTATACAGCACGAACATCAGCAGCACATCGGAACCGTGGAAGCTGTACTCATTGCGAATGCTGACGCGCACCTGCGAACGCTCCGCGCCCGAGAAGGGATAGCAGGCCATCGCCTCATCCACGCATACGCTGACGGAATGCACGGCGAAGCTCTCGCGCTGCATGACGCCGTCGCGTGCCGATGCCAGCAGCATGTCCACGATGAAGTTGGAGCGTGATACTTCGGCATCGATGCTGCGCGCGATTTCGCCCAGGTGTTCCAGCTGGCGCGTGCCCAGCGAACCCTGGTGTTCCGGCCGGTAGCCGGCAATCAGTTCGGGCAGCGTGCGCGCCAGGATGCGGGTCTGGCTGCGGATGCTGGCCAGCGGAGTGCGCATTTCATGGGCAATGGTGGCGGCGGCAGCCATCGGGTCGGCCAGCAGGTTGTGCCGCACCATGGCCTGGGCAATCAGGCCCAGCGAAGCCATGATGAAAACCACGCCCGGCGGATAGATCTCGATTCCATAGTTGCACAGGTAATCGCTGGCCGCGCCAAAGTAGATCAGGATGCTGACCAGCACATAGCGCAAGCGTGTGCGTTCGGTGGATACTGCGCGCTGCTGGCGGTGGTACAGCAGCCACACGGCGCGGCCGATCACCAGCATGGTTTGCACCAGGTGCAGGGGATGCAGCCAGCCGGCTTTCGGATAGGAGCCGTAGAAGTAATGCTGCAGCCCGGACAGCACCCAGTCCGTGGTCGGCAGCAGCAGGCCCAGGCCACAGGCAACCAGGTAGCTGAGGTAAAGGCCGGGGCGCTCGTCCTTGCTGCCGGTCAGCTCGATGATGAAGTGGTACAGCGTGGTGGGCAGGAACAGGATGGGCAGGTAGCCCAGGCGCGCCAAGGCCATCGCCGTGGTGTCGTTATGCGTCAGGAACAGCAGCGCCCAGCTCGCCTGCCAGAAGAAGGTGGTGGCGCACACGGAAAAGAAGGTCAGGCCGACCCGGTTCGGGCCGCGCGAGCGCAACACATACAGCCCATAGCAAATAAATAGGGCTGAGACCAATGCCGGTATTAGCGCATACATTGAGTTTCCTCAGCTGAAAAACGGATTGTTAACAGCTTATTGTCAAGAAATTGGACAAGTATTGAGGAATATCAATAGTTCGGCGCGCCAATCGGAAAAAGTAAGGGCTGGCATTAAGCCGTTTTACTTTTATGGAGAAATAGTCCTATGTACATGCACGTCCCAGCCCCCGACGCCCCTGCCGCAGCCGAAATGACTTTCCACCACAAGATCTCGATTTTCCTCAAGGATTCCAATGCCTACGGCAATACCTATTTCGCACGGTATTTCGAATGGCAAGGCATTTGCCGGGAAAAGTGGTTTTATGAATGCATTTCCCGCGACATGCTGCAGGAGGAGGGAGTATTTATTACGAAACATGCCCAGAATGATTACTTGCAAGAGACTTTCCCATTCCAGGAAGTTTCTTGCGAAGTCAATACCTACGACGTGCGCAAGTGCTCGTTCTGGCTCGAGTTCCGCTTTTACGCCGACGGCAACCCGGTATCGGTAGGCCGGCAGCAGATCGTGTTCGCCAACCACGCCAAACAGATCAGCGCGCTGCCCGAGCTGGTCCTCAAGCGCATCAAGCGCTACGCCCTGAAGAAATAGCTGCTGTGCCCGTGTCCCACCATGGGGCCTGACCCCATGGTGGGACACGGGCTCGACCGTATAGCTTATTTGCTGGCGGCGATCCAGGCGTCGACTTTGGATTCCAGCAGGGCCAGCGGCACGGTGCCGTCGCCCAGCACGATGGCGTGGAACTTGGCCAGCGTGAATTTGCTGCCCAGCGCCTTTTCGGCCCTGGCGCGCAGTTCCTGGATCTTCAGGGCGCCGGTCTTGTAGGCCAGGGCCTGTGCCGGCCACACCATGTAGCGTTCGGTCTGGTTGCGCGCGACGCTTTCATCGCCCAGGGTTTCGGTCATGTACTTGATCGACTGCTCGCGGGTCCAGCCTTTGGCGTGCATGCCGGTGTCGACTACCAGGCGCACCGCGCGCAGCATCTCGTCGTTCAGGTGGCCGAAGTACTGGGCCGGGTCTTCGAACAGTCCCATCTCCTTGCCCAGGGTTTCGGCATACAGGGCCCAGCCTTCGGTGAAGGCGGTATTGCCGCCGAATTTGCGGAACTTCGGCATGTCCAGTTCCTGCATCAGGGCGATGTGGAAGTGGTGGCCCGGTTTGCCTTCGTGCAGGAACAGGGTGTTCATGCCGGTGCTGCCGTATTTGGTCGGGTCGGTCACCACGGACCAGAATACGCCAGGGCGCGAACCGTCCAGCGCAGGCGCGGTGTAGTGGTCGGAGGCGGTGTCGCGGCTCAGTTCAGGCTCCAGGCGCAGGTCCAGCTTGGCCTTCGGGATCAGCGTGAACATCGACGGCAGCTTGGTGTCCAGCAGGTCGTTCAGCTTGTGGTACACGGCCTGCACTTCATCTTCGGTCTTGAACGGGAAGAATTTCGGCTGCTGCGCCACCCAGGTCGGCAGTCCGGCAGCCGGGCCGTTGTAGCCCAGTTTCGGGCCCAGCTTGGCGTATTCGGCCTGGATGCGCGCTACTTCGCGCAGGCCGGTCTGGTGGATTTCTTCGGCGGTCTTGCTGGTGGTGGTGGAATCGGCGATGCGCACCTTGTACCAGGCGTCGCCGTTCGGCAAGGCGTTCCAGCCGGTGCTGGTGCGGCAGGCCGGGATGTAGTCCTGTTCCACGAAGGCGGACAGCCTGGCCAGCGCCGGATTCAGCTTGTCGGCCACGGTGGCGCGGAAGGCGGCGGCCAGGCGCTGCTTGTCGGTGTCGCTGAAGCTGGCCGGGAATTTGGTCACCGGCGTGAAGTAGATGTTCTTTTCAGGCGTTTCGCTGACCAGCTTCTGGAACTGCGGCAGCGCGGCCACCATGATGGCTTTCGGCTGGGTGATGCCCTTGGCCATGCCCTCCTTCATATTGGCGATGGCCTGGTCGATCCAGGCTGGAAGCTGGTTCAGGCGGCTCAGGTAAGCTTCGTATTCCTTGACCGTGGTCAGTGGCTGCGATGCGTCGCCGCTGGAAAAGTTGGCCAACGTGACCGGCATGCTGTCCATATGGCTGATCGGCAGCAGGTGTTCAGGGAAAGGCTCGTACGCCAGGTAGGTCTTCAGCTCGAACGCCATCACGTCGTAGCTGATGCGGTCGCCGCGATTGAGCTGCGCACGCGGGATCGCTTGCAGGCGCTTGGTGAAAGTGCGGTACAGGTCGAACTGCTTGCTGCGCGAGGCCGGCCAGATGGCAGTGCCAAGCTGGTCGTCAAAGCGGTTGTCGCCGTTTTGCGTTGCGCCGACCGGATCGAATTTGGCGATGGCATCGTAGTACTCGTCGGCCAATGCCCAGAACTGCTTCTTCGCCGCCTCATTGCTCTTGGCCGGAGCTTTTTCCACTGCCGCCGGCTTGGCTGCGGCAGCATTGGCGTGGACAGGGGCATAAGCCAGCAAAACGGCGGCGGCCAGCGCGCCGAGGGTAATACGATGTTTCATTTGTCTTGATCCGGGTAAATGAAGGAGCGACAAGCATACGCGAAGGGTCACGGCCATTCAATATGGCCTGAATTCGCAGTGCCCTCACGCGCGCTGCTAGAATATGACTAATTGACAAGAAGTCAGTGCCATACATGCCAACGGGACGCTGTCGGCACGGCGGTGGAGTTCATTCCGCGCGGGTCGTTTGAGCCGGCTGCCATCGAGTGGAGCGCCCCGGTCTTAAAGGCTGGCTGTGGGGGGACTCCGCTTGATCGAATCGATAAAGGGCACCCGCTATGAATAAATCGCTGGCAATGATGGCTGCCGTGGCGGCCATGGCTGGATGCTCAACGGCGCCATCGGCGCAGCGCGGCTGCGTGGCGGAAAAATTCGACCGCTTCCTGCCGCGCTACATGAGCGATCGCCAGTTCGCCACCGAGCGCACGGTGTTCCCGCTGCAATCGCTGGCGACGGCGGAAGAAAAGAATACTGCGGTATCGCGCGAGGAGTTTGCCGCATCGGCCTTGTTGGCAGAGATGATCAGGTCCGGCCGCCTGTCGACCAGGCAGCTCGCAACGCCGGGCGGAATGGAGCTGAACGTGTTCCGCCCCGACTCCGATGCGCTGGTTTATTTCTACCGTTTTCGCCAGCAGGACGGCTGCTGGTACCTGTGGCAATTCGAAGATGCCTCGCTGTAAAACAAGCAGGCGGCTGACGCGTGCGGTGGCAGGCCGCGTCCAGGACCTCAGGCGGCGTCGAGCGACTCGGCGCCGGTCATCAGCGATTCCACCGCGCGCTCGAACAGCGGCGAATACTCCATTGGCCGCAGGCTGCCGTCGCGCATGGCTGTCAGCAGTGCGGCACGCGAATACACCAGCGGCGTGGCTTGCCCGGGGGCCGTGAACATGAAGCCGGCATTGCGCGCCGCGACGGCGCCGAGGCGCAGCGGCACATAGCTGTCGCCGGAAAGCAGCTCGAAGCCATTGCCGGCCTGTGCCCACTGCAGCCATTCCTCTTCATAGCTCGATACAGGCGCCAGCGCCGGATCGGGCTGCACCGTGGCCAGGACCCCGTGCAGTGCAAACTCGGCGCTGAACTGGGCCTGTCCCGGCAGCGCATCGGTATGCGAGGCGGCCACCAAGGCCGGCTGCCCCGCATCGATGGCGGCGAAGCGTTCGCGCAAGCCGGCCACGTTCATGCGCGGCGTGGTGGGCATCGGCATATTGTTGGCCAGCACATCCATGTGCAACGACACCAGCTGGTCCAGCGCTGCTTGCGTCGCGGCGTCGTTCATCCCGATTGCCGCCAGGCCGGCGCGCAATTCGCGGCCCAGCGCCGGCAGCATTTTCATCAGCACCGAACGTTCTTCCGGCAGGATCTTCTCCTGCGCGCTCCACACCAGTTCCGGCAGCAGCCTGCCATAGTCCGGTTCGCGGCCGTAGGTATGCACCATCACCTGCGCCCAGGTGCCGGTGACGAAGTCCATCATGCGGCGATCGACATTGACCGACTCAAGCTGCCCGCGCAAGGTATCGGCCAGGGCGGCCACGAACGGCGCCACTTTGACAGCGCGCTCGAAAGCCGGCATCGCACGGCGCATCACCGGATCGCACTCGCGCAGCAGGCCGGCCAGGAAGCCGTCCAGCTCCAGGCTGGCGTCGGCGAACACCGAGGGATCGTGTTCGTACTGCTCCAGCACCTGGTTGACCAGCCTTTCCACCTCGCTTTGCAGCGGCTGCAACAGCGGCGAATCGGCGCCGATGCCGACGGCGGCGCTGCCAATGCGGTCCAGCAGTTGGCGCGCCGGCAGGTGGGCACCTTGCAGCACCGCCAGGTCTTTCAGCGCGGCGCGCAGGAACGGCGCATGCAGGCGGCTCAGTTGCTCGCGGATGCCTCGCGGAAGCTGCTCGTCGTTCAGGATGAATTCGAACAGCAGGCCGATCAGCTCCACCACGATGCGTTCCGACCCGTGCGGCAGGTTGGCCATGCGGTCGAGCAGGGCCAGCGGCGGTTGCGGTCCGCTCGCAGCATGTTCGCGCTGGAGCTGGCGCAAGGCATTGTCGAGTTGCACGCGCAGCGTGTTCTGCGGCTGCGGGGCGCTGCGCCGGATGCCGGACGGGTTGAACATGCTGAAGACCAGCTCCTGCAGTTCCGGCTTGTGCTGGATGTTTTGCTGGCCCTGCAGGATGCTTGGCGACGAGTCTTGCCGGATTTCCTGCTGCACCGCGCCCAGGCGTGCCACGCGCTGGCGCATGGCGGCATCGACGTCGGCCTGCCCGGTCGCAGCGCGTTGCCATGCCAGGCGCTCCTGTTCCAGGCGGTTCAGCGCCGAGGGGCGTGCCACCAGGCGCGAACGGACGCCGCGCGATTCGAACACTTCGCGCAGGCGGGTATAGAAGTCGCCCAGCTCCGCGGTCATGGCTTGCGACAGGGTGTCGAACAGCAGCTTGCTTTGCGCCTCGTCTTCCACCATCGCGCGCAGCGCGTCGTACAGGGAGCGCGCCAGCAGGTAAGGGCGGAACGGGTTTTCGCGTTCGCGTACTTCGCTGTCGCCGTGCATCTGGGCGATGATCAGGTTGAGGTGGCCGAGACTGAGTTCGTCGGCGTCGCGCAGCTTGAGCAGCAGGCGCTCGACTTCGATCTGGCGCGTCACCACTTCGTCGTCGATCAGGGTCAGGGTGTCGGCGCTGAAATTATGCAGGCCGGTGCGCAGGTCGGTGTGCATGGTCTGCATGGCGCGCGCCAGCAGCCCGGCATATGTACGTTCCATGCGGGCGCGCATTGCTGCCCCCTGCTCGCGCAGGAAGACGCGGCATGCTCCGGCCAGTCGCTGTTCCGCCGGCGGCGCAGTACGCAGGGCTTCACCCAAGACTGCGTCGGCCCGGTCGGTCATCCGTTTGCACAATGTCGCAAAACCGGTTTGCGCTTCTTCGAGGGCGAGTGCAAGCACCCTTTTCAACGTTTGCATATGCCTAGATTCTATCGAAATGTTGCGCCCAAGAGTCAACAATTTAACGGTCAAAAGTGTGTCAAAATGCAATTTTGACCGGAGTTTCTTGCAATGCGTATCGCGCTAGTTGCTGCTTTAATGTTAACCGCAGTGTCGGCCCAGGCCGATGTAAGCCTGGTGGGTACGCTGAAAGAGCGGGCCCTGTTGTCGGTCAACGGTGGCGCGCCACGCACATTCCCTGTTGGCGCCACGCTGCCCGATGGTAGCAGACTGGTTGGCGTCACGTCGGGCGAGGCCACCATCGAAGATGGCGGCAAGCGCTATACCATTCGCCTGGGCGAATACGCGGCATCCAGGTCAAATGGTGGCGGCAATTCCATGGTCCTGTCGCCCGATTCGAATGGCCACTACGCGGTGTCCGGCGAAATCAATGGCGTCCCGGTGAGGATGATGCTCGATACCGGCGCCACGCTGGTGTCGATCCCGGCTTCGATGGCGGACAGGATGGGCATCGACTACAGGAACAAGGGGCGCCGCGCCGTCACCAATACGGCGGCCGGCACGGCCCCGGTGTGGATCGTCAAGCTGGATAAGGTGAAGGTCGGCGACATGGAGTTTTCGAGCGTGGACGGCTCCGTCAACGAAGCCGGCCTGAGCGTGATCCTGCTCGGTAACTCGGTCCTCAAGCGGCTTGATATGAAGACGGAGGCGGGGACTCTGACCCTGACAAAGCGTTTCTAGCATACAGCGCCGCCACCACGTCCGATTGCGTCACGATGCCGGCAAAGCGGTCTTCGTGATCGAGCACAGGGATGTGATGGAAACCTGAATCTGCCATCAGCGGCACCAGTTCGGTGATCGGCGTATCGACACTGGCCGTGCGCGGATGCTTCACCATGATCTGGCCGACCACCTCGGGCTTTTCCGAATGCGTGGTGCCGGACGGGCGCAGGAAGTCCAGCAACTGGCGGCGCATGCCGTGGTAATCATCCAGTCCGCCGTGCGCCATGAAATCGCTGGTGGTGACGATGCCGATCACGCGCCGCACCCGGTTCAGCACCGGCACTGCAGCGATGCGGTGCCGGCGCATTTCGCGCCAGGCATCGGCCAGCGGCGTGGCGAATTCCGCCGTCACCACATCCTTCGACATGATGTCGCCGCAGGTGATGATGCCGAAGCGGCGCTGGTAGGCGCGCATTTCGGTTTTCAGGAACAGCTCTTCCAGGTCGTCGCGGCTGATGTCCAGTTCCTGGTTGTACTGGCGCAGCACCGCATCCAGGTCTTCCGGCTGGAAGCCGAAGCGCGCCGTCGGCACCTCGTCTTTCGTGGCGTGCGGGTTGGGATGCGCGAGTTGCTGGCTGTGCGGATAGCGGCGGCCGGTCAGGTTGTTATAGGCGATCGCCGCAAGCACGATCAGCACGCAGTCCACCAGCACCGGTCCCAAAGGGAGCCGGTAGCCCATGGCGTGCACCGCCGGCCCGCCGATCACCATCATCAGCGCCGTGGCGCCGCCCGGCGGGTGCAGGCAGCGCAGTGCGAACATGGCGGCGATCGCCAGCGGCGTGGCCAAAGCCGCCGCCAGCGGGCCGGGACCGAAGAACTGCACGCAGGCCACGCCCATCAGGCCGGACACCACGTTGCCGCCGATGACGGCCCACGGCTGCGCCATCGGACTGGCGGGAAGGCAGAACAGCAGCACGGAAGACGCGCCGATAGGCGCTACCAGCCACATTGCGTTATCGCCCAGCAGGGCGTGGGCGGCAAAGCTGGTTATCAAAAGGCCAAGCAGGGCGCCGACACTGGCGCGCAGGCGCTGGCGCTGGCTGGTATTGCTGCGGGCGGGAAGCAGGGAAAGAAGCACGGAATTCAGCATCCGGCCATTATCCCACGGTTGGCCGCTACTCTCAGCCACCCGCCCCGTGCGACACGAGGTCAAGCGGCAGGCTGGTGGTGTACTTGATCTGCTCCATCGAGAAGGCCGACGACACGCCGGTCAGTTGCGCGGCCTTGATCAGCTTCTTGTAAAAACGGTCATACCCTTCGATATCGGTGGTCACCACCTTCAGCAGGTAGTCGATGTCGCCGCTCATGCGGTGGAATTCCTGCACTTCCGGCAGCGCCACCACGGCGGCGGCAAATTTAGCCAGCCACTTCTCGTCGTGCTGGCTGGTACGCACGCTGACGAATACCGTCACCGGCAGGCCCGCCTTGCGGCGGTTGACGATCGCCACGCGGCGGTCGAAATAACCATCCTCCTCCAGCCGCTTCAGGCGCTTCCAGCACGGCGTGGTCGAAAGGCCAACCTTTTCCGCCAGCTCAGCTACGGAGAGCGTGCCATCCACCTGCAGCGCCCCAAGGATCGCGTAATCGTAGCGGTCGAGATCATTCATTTTTATTTATATCGATATTTGGAATGCTTATTCTACATTAAGCCCTGTTTGAGGTAATTTTGGAATGCCTGATTCACCGCTTGTTCGTAAACTATTGAGTATGAGCAAAGAAATCTACCTCGACGGGAATGCCACCACCTGCGTGCTGCCAGCCGCCATCGACGCCGCCGTGCAAGCCATGCGCGATTGTTTCGGCAATCCCAGCAGTACCCACGCCACCGGCCTGAAAGCCAAGGCCATGATGGACACCGTGCGCCAGCGCGCCAGGCGCCTGCTGGGCGTGGGCAACGGCCGCATCATGTTCAATAGCGGCGCCACCGAAGGCATCCAGACCGCGGTATTGTCGGCGCTGTGCGAATTACGCGAACGCCGCGAACGCGGCGAAGCCATCGGCAGCCTGCTGGTCTACGGCGCCACCGAACACAAAGCCGTGCCGGAAGCCCTGGCGCACTGGAACCGCTTGCTGGGCCTCGGCCTGGAACTGAAAAAACTGCCGGTCGACGGCGGCGGCCGCCACGACCTGGCCGCGCTGCGCGCCCTGGCGCCGCAGGCGGCCTTCGTCTGCACCATGGCCGCCAATAATGAAACCGGCGTGGTCTCCGACCTGGCCGGCATCAGCGCGACGCTGGTGGGCAGCAAGGCGCTGTGGATGGTCGACTGCGTGCAGGGCCTGGGCAAGCTGCCGCTGGACCTTGGCAACACCCGCATCGACTACGCGCCGTTCTCCGGCCACAAGCTGTACGCGCCAAAAGGCATCGGCATGCTGTATGTACGCGAAGGCGCACCATACACGCCGCTGGTGATGGGCGGCGGCCAGGAAGCCGGCCTGCGCTCCGGCACTGAAAACATGGCGGGCATCGCGGCGCTGGGCGCAGTGCTGGCCGCGCTGGAAGAGGGCGGCACCTTCCGCTCGCCGGTGGAGCTGCATGGCTTCCGCGAAAAACTGGCCGCCAGCCTGCGCGCGGCGTTTCCCGGCATTGTGTTCAACGCGCCGTTCGACACGGCGCTGCCAACCACGCTGAATTTCTCGGTACCCGGATTGTCGAGCAAGGAACTGCTGGACGTGTTCGACGCCGCCAATGTGCGCGTCAGCGCCGGCAGTGCGTGCTCCGCCGCCAAGGCCGCGCCAAGCTATGTGCTGGACGCGATGGGCCTGCCGGCCTGGCGCAGCAGCAGCGCGGTGCGCATGTCCTTCGGCCCGCTGGCCAGCGAAGAGATCATCGACGAAGCCTGCGCACGCATCGAACGCTGCGGCAAGGCACTGCGCGACGCGGGCCTGATGGATACGCCGGTGTCCGGCGCCGTCGTGCCGGAAGGCGTGCTGCAACTGAGCATGGCGGGCAACCACACCTGGCTGCTGCTGGACGAGCCATCGCGCCAGTGCATCGCGATCGACCATCAGCCCGAACTGGCCGAACGCGTCGACAGCCTGCTGCGCAGCCACGGCTACCAGCTCGCCGCGCGCCTCGGCACCCGCGACGGCGGCGCAGGAACCGACAGCTTCGCTTTCGGCGCTCACACCCTGCGCCGAGTGGCGCTGGATCCAGGCCGCTCGGCTTACCTGCTGTGCCGCGGCGACAAAGTCGAATACGCCTTCACCGGCCTGGCCGCGTTGTCCGAGCTGGCCGGCAAGGTGCCTGCCGACGCGCTGGTATGCCCTGGCCGCGAAGAAATGAACGCCTGCTGCACCAGCCTGCGCGCGGAAGCGCAAGGGAGTGCGGCGGGAACGGACCTGAACCTGGACAGCATGGCCCTGGCGCGCCTGCTGCAAGCGCACCCGCAAGCCGTGCTGGTGGACGTGCGCGAATCATACGAACAAGCCGCCTGCATTCCCGGCGGACGCGCGGCGGAGAGCGTGCCACTGAGCCGCCTGGCCGCCTTTGTGCCGGGCTGGCTGGAAGCCGTCGACCAGCAGCCGCTGGTGTTCTTCTGTCGCAGCGGAAACCGCAGCGCCAAAGCCGCGCAATGCCTGCGCCGCCTCGGCTACCGCAACGCCTACAGCCTGGCGGGCGGCGTCGCGCTCGCATCGCCTGCATTGGCGCTGGCGGCATGATTTTGTGAGGTTGTATCCTGCTTGCGGCGGCCCTCGGGCCGCCGTTTTTTTTTACAGCTTCATCTCCAGCATCGCGCGGAACAGGACGCTGGTCGGGGTGATGGTGGTATCGCTGCGCTTGCCGCTTGCCTCGATATAGGACGATTGCGTCAGGTTATCCTGGTGCAGCATGTTCGATGCCGACAGGCGCAGTTGGGTCTTCGGCGTGAACTTCCACAAGCCATACAGGTCCAGCGCGCGCTTCGGCACGGAGTAGGCAAACTGCCGGTCGGAGATGCGCACTTCACCGCCGCCCTGGTAGCTGTAGGAGCCGCCCAGCGTCAATGGCAGCTTGTCCAGCTTCCAGTCCGCGCCCACGGTGCCGCTGACCGGCACCTGCTGGTCCAGCCGGTTGTTCGGGCCCGGCACCGTGTCCAGCTTCGACCAGCTGCGCGTCAGGTTGGCGCGCATCTCGACGCCCGGCGCTTCCTTCATGATCGAGCGCAACGGCAGCTTGGCTTCCAGCTCGATGCCGTAGGTGTTGGCGGTGCCGGCGTTGACCGGGCGCGAGACCCATACGCCATCAATCAGGTCCACGCGGCGGCGCGTAATGTCTTCGATGCGGCGCGCATAGGTGCTGGCTGACAGCAGGCCGCCGCCTTCACCCAGGTAGTGTTCGAACGCCAGGTCCAGGCCCCACGCCAGTTCCGGCTTCAGGTTCGGGTTGCCCATGGAATCCGGCGACGTCGAGCTGTTGTTGTTGGAGGTGAAGCGGCGCGGGATCAGGTCGCCCACGCCTGGCGCCTTGTAGGTACGGGTCAGGCCGAAGCGTACCTGGTCCTTCTTCTTCTCGCCCAGTTTGTACAGGGTCTGGAACAATGGACTCAGGACACTGGAGTTGTTGTCGATGCTGCCGTAGTCGGTGCCGGTGCTCTTGACGTTCACGCCTTCCCAGCGCAGGCCGAAGTAGACGGACCAGCGGTCGGTAACGTTCCATTCATCCTGTGCGTAGGCAGCCAGGCGGGTCACGTCGGCGGAATAGACTTCGTCGAGATTCTGCGGCACGGTGCCGGCCGGCGCGCGCAGGTACTGCTCGCGCTGGATGCGGTCTTCATCGCGCTTGCTGTAGCCGATATCCCAGCCGGTCGCCAGCGCATGGCCGGCAATCAGCGGGCTGGAATACTTGCCGGTGCTGGTAAAGCCTTTGTCGGTCGATTCGGACGTTACCTCGCGTGTGCGCTCGAACAGGGAGCCGGTCTGCAGGTTCGGCGCTTCCACGTTGCGGTGGTTGTAGTTGAGGCCTGCCTTCATATCCAGCTTGGCGCCGTCGGCCAGCGGACGTGCCCAGCTCAGGTCGGTGCGGAACAGTTCGAAGTCGGCCTTGATGTTCTGGTTCAGGCCACTGAATTGCGGCTCGCTGCCGTACACGGTGGTGACCTGTTCGGTGTTGTGGGCGCGGAAGCGGTTGACGGCGATGAAGCTTTGCGAGGTGATGACGTCGCCCGGCTTGATGGCGTAATTGACGCGCGGCGCCAGGTTGAAATTGCGGAACGAGCCTTCGCTGGTGGCTTCGGCCCGGCGCAGAAGGGGGGCGCTGCCGCTGGCTTCGGTGATGGTGCGGCTTGGGCGGTCGAAGTCGCCGTACAGGAAGCCGCCGCCGATGGAGTACGACCACGGCCCCTTGCGGTCCGACATCTGCAGGTTGACGCTGGTGCCGGGCTGGCCGTTGTCCGATTGCAGGCCGGCCTTGATTTCGGTCTGCGCGGTGGAGATGGCTTTCTTCAGCACGATGTTGATGCCGCCGGCGATGGCCTGGGTGCTGAATTCGGCGGTGGCGGCGCGCATGACTTCGATGCGTTCGATCATGTCCGGCGTCAGGGAATCGAGCGAGAAGCCCGGTGGCGCCGGTTCGCCATTCAGCATGATCGAGGTGTAGCCGCTGCCCAGGCCACGCATGCGGATATTGCCGCCGCGGCCCTGCACGCCGTCCAGCGTGATGCCGGGCAGGCGCTTCAGCACTTCGCCGATGCTGGTGTCGCCATTTTTCAGGATTTCTTCCTGCGTCACCACGATCTTGGTGGCGGTGTCGTTGCGGCGGATATCCATCGCCGCGCTGCCCTTGATTTCAACCTTGGGCGTCACTTTGTCGGCGGGCGCCTGCTCCTGGGCGTAAACACTATTCAGGGCCTGGACGATCAGCAGGAGGGGCAGGGCGATTTTCTTCATGTAAATGGCGGTGGCTTTTTTAGAAACACAGCAGGATACACCGGCCACCGCGGCTTGGCAGCAATATGCCTTGTAACTGCCATGTATCTTTCGATTTTTACCATAACTGCTTTCGTATTGACATTTTTGCTTTCGTTGTGCTCTTATGTTTCTTTCGGAAACGGAGGCGAAATTGCGATGCACGAGGATCAAGCGCCTGGCGCTGCTGGGCATGATGATGGCGGCGCTCGGCGCCCAGGCGGCCGCGCCGCATTTCGCGGTCGTGGGCGACCGTTTTGAGCTGGACGGCAAGCCTTATGTAATCCGCGCTGGCGAAATGCATTACGCCCGCATTCCGCGCGCGTTCTGGCGCGAACGGCTGCAGCAGGTGCGGGCCATGGGCCTCAACACCGTGACGACTTACGTTTTCTGGAACCTGCATGAGCCTGAACCGGGCCGCTTTGATTTCAGCGGCAACCTGGACCTGGCTGCCTTTATCCGCACGGCGCAGGAGGTGGGCTTGAACATGGTGCTGCGGCCAGGCCCTTACGTCTGCGCGGAACTGGACTTCGGCGGCTTCCCGGCCTGGCTGCTGCGTACTCCCGGCCTGCGCGTACGCAGCATGGACCCGCGCTTCCTCGATGCGACGGCGCGTTACTTCAAACGCGTGGCGCAGGAAGTGGCGCCGCTGCTGTCTTCACGCGGCGGTCCGGTCCTGATGACGCAGGTGGAAAATGAATACGGTTCTTACGGCGATGACCATGACTACATGGCCGCTATCCAGAAGCAGGTACGCGATGCGGGCTTCGATACGCCGCTATTCACTTCGGACGGACCCGATCCGGCCTTGCTTGATCGCGGCACGCTGCCCGGTGTAACCGCCGTGGTCAACTTCAACGGCAGCGTGGCTGATGCCAGGGAAGCCTTTGCGCAGCTGGCCTCCTTCCGCCAGAACGTCCCGCGCATGGCCGGCGAGTACTGGGCTGGCTGGTTCGATCACTGGGGCGAGCGGCGCCACCAGACCAGCCCCAAGCTGGCCGCCGATGCGGTGGACTGGATGCTGGGACAGGGAATTTCCTTCAACCTGTACATGGCCCATGGCGGCACCAGCTTTGGCTGGCAGCCCGGCGCCAACAGCCATGGCGCCACCTACCAGCCCGATACAACCAGCTACGACTACGATGCCGCCATCGATGAAGCAGGCCGTCCTACGCCGAAGTTCTTTGCCATCCGCGATGCCATCGCGCGCCATTTGCCGTCCGGCGAGCGCCTGTCTGAACTGCCCAAGCCGGCGGCCACTATCGCTGTGCCGCGTTTCTCCTTGGACGAATCGGTAGCCCTGGTGGATTCCTTGCCCAAGCCGATCAACTCTCGCCTGGCGCGCAATATGGAGGCATACGGACAGGGTTATGGCTTCATCGTTTATCGCAAGCGTTTTGCCGATGGCGCGAGCGGCAAGCTGGATCTCGGCGCGGTGCGCGATTATGCCCATGTGCTTTCCGATGGCACCACCATCGCAACGCTTGACCGGCGGCGCAACGAAAACGCGACGGAGGTCGACCTCAAAGCCGGCAGCACGCTGGACGTGGTGGTGGAGAATATGGGCCGTGTCAATTTCGGCCCGCTGCTGGCGGATGAACGCAAGGGACTCACGCGCGCTGTAACGTTGGCCGGGAAGCCGCTGCTCGATTGGGAAGTCTTCACGATGCCGCTGGCCGACCTGACGTCCTTGCGCTTCAAGCGCGCCGCGCCTGCGCGGCAAGGGCCCACTTTCTGGCGCGGCCATTTCCGCACCGATGCGCAGGGCAGCACCTTCATCGACACGCGCGCGCTCGGCAAAGGACATGTATGGGTCAATGGCCATCACCTCGGGCGCTACTGGCGCGTCGGCCCGCAACAAAGCCTGTTCCTGCCTGCACCATGGCTGCGTAAAGGCGACAACGAAATCATCATCCTCGACCTTGATGGCGCAGCGGAAGCGCCAAGTGTGCAGGGCTTGCGCGATCCGGTTTTCGGCACGCCAGGTTAGCAAAAAAATTCCTTCTCTTGCCGAGGTGAAATTGGGGTGCGTGAAATGCGCTGATCTGTAACGGAGCCATATGTACGCTAGCGAACAGTCGCCTGTCGTGCGCCCGCCTAACATTGCTTGGAACATACTGCCGGTCTGCACGGCGGTTCCAAGAATAAGTGTGAGGCCCACCCTTGAAAGAGAATCCTTTTTTATGGCCGGCCCCAAGTGCCGGTTTCAAGGAGTCTGAATCGGGGTCCCTGCAAAAGGGGACCGGTGAGGAAGATGATTTGCCGTTGCGTGGTGAGCTGTTCAGCGCGCAACAGATGGAGCAGCATGGCCGCGCGCTGGCTGCGGGCCATGAGCTCAGCAAGCGCGGCGGCGGCGACCGCCTGCTGGCGAGGCTGAGCGAGAACGAAGCGCTGATCGGCTCGACCTGCGAAGGCTTGACGGAAGCAGTGAAGGAAGGCCGCCAGATCACGCCCGCTTCCGAATGGCTGCTCGACAACTTCTACCTGATCGAAGACCAGATCCGCACCGCGCGGCGCCACCTGCCTAAAGACTACAGCAAGGAATTGCCGCGCCTGGCCAAAGGTGCGCCTGAGGGAACGCCGCGCGTCTACCAGATTGCACTAGAAATCATCGCGCACGGCGATGGCCGGGTCGATCCGGAAAGCCTGAGCCGCTTCGTTGAAGCTTATCAGGAAGTGGCGACGCTGAAACTGGGCGAGCTGTGGGCCATCCCCATCATGCTGCGCCTGGCCCTGATTGAAAACCTGCGCCGCGTGGCGGCGCGCGTGGCGGAAAACCGCTTCCAGCGCGACCTGGCCAACAGCTGGGCCGACCAGATGGTGGAGATCGCCGACAAAAACCCGAGCGGCTTGATCCTGCTGGTGGCCGACATGGCGCGCTCCGACCCGCCGATCAGCAGCGCCTTCGTGGCGGAACTGGCGCGCCGCCTGCAGGGGCAAAGTCCGGTCCTGACGCTGGCGCTCAACTGGATTACTTACCGCCTGGCGGAATCCGGCCAGACCATCGAGCAGCAGATCCAGGCCGAAATCCACTTGCAGGCTGCGGAACAGGTATCGATCGCCAACAGTATCGGCAGCCTGCGCTTCCTCGGCACCATGGACTGGCAAGAATTCGTCGAGACCATGAGCGTGGTCGAACAGACCCTGCGCGAGGATCCGGCCGGCACCTATCCGGACATGGACTTTTCCACGCGCGACCAGTACCGCCATAGCGTGGAACGCATGGCGCGCTATTCGCGCGCGACGGAAGCGGAAGTGGCGCAGCAGGCGCTCGAGCTGGCGCGCACGCGCGCCGCCGACCACGACACGCGCTTGCATCACGTCGGCTATTACCTGGTGGGCGATGGCATGCTGCTGCTGGAGCGCCAGGTCGGCGTGCGCCTGCCGCCCCTGCGTTCGCTGAAGCGCACCATGCGCACTGCGCCGCTGCTGTCTTACCTCGGGGCGATCGGTGCGTTGTCGGTGATTGCCACCGCCCTGATGCTGGAGCGCGCCTGGCGCGATGGCGTGCAGCCGTGGGCCCTGGTCGTCATGGGCATCCTCGGCCTGATGGGCAGCAGCCAGCTGGCGCTGGCGCTGGTCAATTGGGTTGCCACGCTCTTCGTCGAGCCACGGCCACTGCCGCGCATGGACTTCCGCAACGGCATTCCGCCGGATGCGCGCACCATGGTGGTGGTGCCGAGCTTGCTGTTCAGCCGTGAAAATGTCGATGAACTGTGCGAGCAGCTTGAAGTGCGCTTCCTCGCCAATCGCGATCCCAACTTGCGCTTTTGCCTGCTGACCGACTTTGCCGATGCGCAGGAAGAGACGATGCCGATCGATGCTGCGCTCACCGAACGCGCGGCCGCCAACATTGCGCGCCTGAACCTGAAATACACGGAAGAAGGCGCACCGGCGCCGTTCCTGCTGCTGCACCGTCCGCGCCGCTGGAATGCGGCACAGCGCGCCTGGATGGGGCAGGAGCGCAAGCGCGGCAAGCTCTCCGACCTGAACCGCTTCATGCGCGGCGGCGCCCAGGATGCGTTCTCGCTGATCGTCGGCGATATCGAAGACTTGCCTGCCTTTAAGTATGTGATCACGCTGGACAGCGACACCCAACTGCCGCGCGATGCCGCCCGCCAGTTTGTCGCTACCATGCGCCACACGCTCAACATGCCGCGCATCGACCAGCGCCTGCGGCGCGTAGTCGCCGGCTACGGCATCCTGCAGCCGCGCGTGGCGGTCAGCCTGCCGAGCGAAGATGCTTCGCGCTATGAAAAGCTGTGCGGCGGCGAGCCGGGCATCGATCCCTACACCCGCACCGTCAGCGACGTATACCAGGACGTGTTTGCCGAAGGCTCTTTCATCGGCAAAGGGATTTACGATGTCGACGTGTTCGAGGAAGTCCTGGGTCGCCGCTTCCCGGACAACCGCATCCTGAGCCACGACCTGCTGGAAGGCTGCTACCTGCGTGCCGGCTTGCTGAGCGATGCGCAGCTTTACGAACACTATCCGGCGCGTTACCGCGATGACGTGAGCCGGCGCCAGCGCTGGATGCGCGGCGACTGGCAACTGCTGCCGTGGCTGATGGGCCGCGTGCCGCTGGCAGGCGGCAAGCGCGAAAGCAATCCGCTGTCGGCCCTGTCGCGCTGGAAGCTGTTCGACAACCTGCGCCGCAGCCTGGTGGCGCCCGTGCTCACCCTGTCGCTGCTGATGGCTTTCGCAGCCCTGCCGCATCCGTGGTTCTGGGCTTGCGCGGTGCTGGCGATTATCTTCCTGCCGCCGCTGGTCAGCGCGGTCTACGACTTGCTGCATAAGCCGGACGACACGTTGTGGAGCCAGCACGCGCCGGCTTCGCTGCGCCGCAGCGGCATGCAGTTCTCCCACGCCTTGCTGACGCTGGTGTTCCTGCCTTATGAAGCTTACGTCAGCCTGGACGCCATCGTGCGCACCGGCTGGCGCCTGCTGGTATCGCGGCGCCGCCTGCTGGAATGGCACGCCTCGGGCCTGTCGCGCTCCGGCACCAGCCTGGCCAGCAACTGGCGCACCATGTGGATTGCGCCGCTGCTGGCGCTGGGCGCCGGCGCCGGCCTTGCCGTGCTGCGCCCACGGGCGTTCGAAGCGGCCTTGATTTTCGTCGCCGCCTGGTTCGCGTCGCCGCTGGTGGCCTGGTGGATCAGCCTTCCGATTGCACGCGTGCAAAGGGCGCTGAAGGAAGACCAGAACCTGTTCCTGCACAAGCTGTCGCGCAAGACCTGGCTGTGGTTCGAGACCTTCGTCGGCCCGGAAGACAACTGGCTGCCGCCGGATAATATGCAGGAGCATCCGACCCAGGTAGTGGCGCATCGCACGTCGCCCACCAATATGGGCATGGCGCTGCTGGCCAACCTGACCGCTTACGACTTTGGCTACATCACCGGCGGCCAGCTTGCGGCCCGCACCGCCAGCACGCTGGACAGCATGGCGCAGCTCGAGCGGCACCAGGGCCACTTCTACAACTGGTACGACACCCAGTCGATGAAGCCGCTCCACCCGATCTATATTTCCACCGTCGATAGCGGCAACCTGGCAGGACACCTGCTTACGCTGCAGGCCGGCCTGGTCGGCATCGCCGAGCTGCCGATCGTGCACCCGAACCTCGCGCAAGGCCTGGCCACCACCTGCGCCCTGGTGCGCGAAGCCGCCGCCGCAGCCGGCAACCTGGCGCCCGAGGCCCTGGCGGGGCTGGAAGCGGCAATCGCAGCGCCGCCACCGGCTTTCCCGCCAAGCTTGCGCCAGCAGCGTGCCTGGCTGGTGCGGGCCTGCGAGGGCTCCGAACAATTCCTGCGCCAGGCTTCGGTGCCGCTCGATCCGCAGGTTGCGGCCTGGGCGGGCGCACTGCACGCGCAATGCCGCGGCATGCTGGACGAGCTGGACGCCTTCGCGCCATGGATCACGGCGCAGACGGAGGCGCAATACGACACCACCCTCGACCGCGTGCCGACCTTGCGCGAGCTGGCCAGCTGGCCGTTGCCTGGCGCTGCCATGAGCGACCTGGCTCCGGACGAGCGCGAACGCCAGCAGCAGCTGGCCGCACTGGTGGAGCAGGGCGCGGCGCACGCGCGTGAACGGCTCGACACGCTGAACCGCCTGTCGCACCAGGCCAACGAGTTTGCCCAGTGCGAGTACGGTTTCCTGTTCAACCCGACCACCAAGCTGCTGGCCATCGGCTACAACCTGAGCGAGCGCCGCCTCGATGCCAGCTGCTACGACTTGCTGGCCTCCGAGGTACGGCTGGCCAGCTTCGTCGCCATCGCGCAGGGACAGCTGCCGCAGGAGCACTGGTTCGCCATGGGGCGCCAGCTTTGCATCGTCCACGGCCAGCCAGTGCTGCTGTCGTGGAGCGGCTCGATGTTCGAATACCTGATGCCGCTGCTGGTGATGCCGACCTACCCGAGCACGCTGCTGGACCAGACTTACCAGTCGGTGGTGGCGGCGCAGGTGGAATACGCGAAACAGCGCAACGTGCCGTGGGGGATTTCCGAATCGGGCTACAACACAACCGACGCGGCGCTGAACTACCAGTACCGGGCCTTCGGCGTGCCGGGCATCGGACTGAAACGCGGCCTGGCGGAGGACCTGGTGGTGGCGCCCTATGCCACCATGCTGGGCCTGATGGTCGATCCGGACACTTCCTGCCAGAACCTGCAGAAGATGGCAGCCATGGGCTTCATGGGCCGCTACGGCTTCTACGAGGCGATCGATTACACGGCGGCGCGCCTGCCGCGCGGCCAGCAGTACGCCATCATCAAGTCCTTCATGGTGCACCACCAGGGCATGGGCTTCCTTGCCTTGAGCTATGTGCTGAACGACCGGCCGATGCAGCGCCGCTTCGAATCCGACCCGCTGCTGCAATCCACACTGCTGGTGCTGCAGGAACGTAGCCCGCGCATTGGCGCCTTCCACTCGGCCAGCGCGGAGCAGGCCTCGGTGCGCAGCACGGTGCCGGAACAGGCCGCGCCGATGCGGATCATGAGCCAGCATACGCCGCCGGTGCCCGAAACCCAGCTCCTGTCGAATGGCCGCTACCACGTGATGGTGAGCAGCGCCGGCGGCAGCTACAGCCGCTGGAACAACCTGGCCGTGACGCGCTGGCGCGAAGACAGCACGCGCGACAACTGGGGCCAGTTCTGCTACGTGCAGGACGTGGAGGACGGCGCCGTCTGGTCCACCACATACCAGCCGACCCAGGCCGAGCCGAAGCGGCTGGAAGTGATTTTCTCCGAGGGCCGGGCCGAGTTCCGCCGCAGCGACAACGAGATCGAGCTGTACACCGAAATCGTGGTGTCGCCGGAAGACGACATCGAGATGCGCCGCACGCGCATCACCAACCATTCCGACCGTCGCCGCATCATCGAGCTCACCAGCTTTGCCGAGGTGGTGATGGCGCCGGCGCCGGCCGATAATGCACACCAGGCGTTCAGCAAGCTGTTCGTGCAGACCGAGATCGTGGAAGACGAAAGCGCCATCCTGTGCACGCGCCGTCCGCGCGGCAAGGACGAGAAGACGCCGTACCTTCTGCATGTGATGACGGTGCACGACGCGCAGGTACAGCAGGTTTCGTATGAAACCGACCGCGCGCGCTTCATCGGCCGCGGCAACACGGCGCAGTCGCCGCTGGCGGTGCAGGAGCCGGGTCCGTTGTCCGGCAGCGAGGGCTCGGTGCTCGATCCGGTGGTGGCGATCCGCTACCGCATCGCCCTGGAGCCGGGCCAGGTGTCGGTGATCGACGTGGTGACCGGCATGACCGAAACGCGCGATGCCGCGCAATACCTGATCGACAAATACCAGGACCGCCACATGGCGGACCGCGTGTTCGAACTGGCATGGACGCACAGCCAGGTGGTATTGCGGCAGCTGAACGCCAGCGAAGCCGAAGCGCAGTTATATGCGCGCCTGGCCAACCATGTGATCTATCCGAACGCGGCCTTGCGCGCCGACGCCGGTATCCTGATCCGCAACCAGCGCGGCCAGTCCGGCCTGTGGGCCTATGCGATCTCCGGCGACTTGCCCATCGTGCTGATGGAAATCCGCGACGCTGCCAATATCGAGCTGGCGCGGCAACTGGTGCAGGCCCACGCCTACTGGCGCCTGAAGGGGCTGGTGGTGGACCTGGTGATCTGGTACGAGGACCGCTCCGGGTACCGCCAGGCGCTGCACGACCAGATCATGGGGCTGATCGCCTCCGGCCTTGATGCGCAGGCCATCGACCGGCCGGGCGGCATTTTCGTACGGCCTACCGAAGGCATTGCGCCGGAAGACCGCGTGCTGCTGCAGACCGTGGCGCGCGCCGTGCTGAGCGACGAGCGCGGCACCCTGGCCGAGCAACTCAAGCGCGGCGTGGCGCCGACGCTGCGCATGCCGCCATTGCTGGCGGAGCCGCGCAGCGAAGCGTTTGAACGGGATGCGGCAGCGGGCGTGCCTTTGCCGGACGACCTGATCCTGGTGAATGGCCTGGGCGGCTTCACGCCGGACGGCAAGGAATACGTGATTGCCACCGGCGCCGGCCAGCGCACGCCGCTGCCATGGTCGAACGTCATCGCCAACGCGCAGTTCGGCAGCGTGGTGTCGGAAAGCGGCCAGGCTTATACCTGGCAAGAGAACGCCCATGAATTCCGCCTGACGCCATGGCATAACGATCCGGTGTCGGACCTGAGCGGCGAAGCGTTCTACCTGCGCGACGAGCAAAGCGGCCGTTTCTGGTCGCCATGCGCCTTGCCGGCGCCGGGCGGCGGCAGCTACCTGACCCGCCACGGTTTTGGCTATTCCTCGTTCGAGTACGCGGAAGTGGGCATCAGCAGCCGCATGACCACCTTCGTGGCGCTGGATGCGCCGGTGCGCTATACGGTGATCCGCGTGCGCAACGATTCAGACGTGGCGCGCAAGCTGTCGGTCACCGGGTATGTGGAGTGGGTGCTGGGCGATATGCGCTCCAAATCGGGCATGCATATCGTGACCGAAATTGATCCGGTGACGGGCGCGCTGTTTGCCCGCAACGCCTACAACACCGAATTCTCCGGCCGCGTGGCCTTCTTCAATGCCGACGCCTCGGTGCGCACCGTTACTTGCGACCGCACGGAATTCATCGGCCGCAACGGCAGCCTGGCGCGGCCGGCAGCGCTGCGGCGCGTGCGCCTGTCGGGCAAGGCCGGCGCGGGACTGGACGCCTGCGCGGCGATCCAGGCGCCGTTCGAATTGCAGCCGGGGCAGGAGCGCGAGATCGTATTCGTGCTCGGCATGGGCGGCCGCCGCAATGCCGACGCCACCAACGTGGTGCAGCGGCACGGCGGGCGCGGAGCTGCGCTGCAGGCGCTGGGCGAAGTGCATGCCCATTGGGACAAAGTGCTGGGCGCGGTGCAGGTGCAGACGCCGGAGCCCGAGCTCGACGTGCTGGCCAACGGCTGGCTGATGTACCAGACCATTGCCTGCCGCATGTGGGCGCGCAGCGGCTATTACCAGAGCGGCGGCGCGTTCGGCTTCCGCGACCAGTTGCAGGACGCGATGGCGATGGTGCACACGCGGCCCGATATCCTGCGCGAGCACCTGGTCCTGTGCGCGGCCCACCAGTTCGTGGAAGGCGACGTGCAGCACTGGTGGCACCCGCCGTCCGACCGCGGCGTGCGCACGCACTGCTCGGACGACTACCTGTGGCTGCCGCTGGCCGCGTGGCGCTATGTTTCCAGCACAGGCGACATGTCGGTGCTTGACGAGCAGGCGCATTACCTGGAAGGCCGGCCGGTGCAGCCGGAAGAGGACTCCTACTACGACATGCCGAGCCGTTCGGCCCATGCCGGCGATTTGTACGAGCACTGCGTGCGGGCCATCCGCAACGGCTTGCGCTTCGGCGAGCATGGCTTGCCGCTGATCGGCTCCTGCGACTGGAACGACGGCATGGACAAGGTGGGCGAGCATGGCAAAGGCGAAAGCGTGTGGCTGGCCTGGTTCCTGATCGAAGTGTTGCAGCGCTTTGCCGAGGTGGCCGAGAAGCGCGACGATGCATCCTTCGCCGGCGAATGCCGTGAGCAAGCCAGACAGCTGGCCGCCAACATCGAAGCCCATGCCTGGGACGGCCAGTGGTACCGCCGCGCCTACTTCGACGACGGCACCCCGCTCGGCTCCGCGCAGAACGAGGAATGCCAGATCGATTCGATCTCGCAAAGCTGGGGTGTGCTGACCGGCGCCGCCGACAAGGAGCGCGTGGAAGGGGCCATGGAGCAGGTGGAAGCGCGCCTGGTGCGGCGCGACTTCGGCCTGATCCAGCTGCTGGACCCGCCGTTCGACAAATCTTCGCTCAATCCCGGCTATATCCGCGGCTACGTGCCGGGCGTGCGCGAGAACGGCGGGCAGTACACGCACGCCGCCATCTGGACCGTGATGGCCTTCGCCCGCCTGGGCGACATCGAACGGGCCTGGGACCTGATGCGCATGATCAATCCGGTGCGGCATGGCTCCGATGCCGAATCCTGCAAGCGCTACAAGGTGGAACCGTATGTGGTGACGGCCGACGTCTACGCCGTCGAACCGCACGTCGGCCGCGGCGGCTGGAGCTGGTACACCGGCTCCTCCGGCTGGATGTACCGCCTGCTGCTGGAATCCCTGCTCGGCCTGACGCGCCAGGCCGACAAGCTGCTGTTGGCGCCGCGCCTGCCGGCATCGTGGCCGGGCTTCACGCTGCAGTACCGCCATGGCAGCAGCACCTACATCCTGCGCGTCAGCCGCGGCGAGGCTTCCACCTCGCCAACGGAGATCGCCCTGGTTGACGACGGTACAACGTATGAAATAGACATCAAAGTGTAGCGGCTGGCGGGCGGCCGGTGTGCTATCCTCTGCGCGCTTGTAACAACAGAGAGATGCCATGTTCCGACTGTCTTTGACTGCTGCTGCGCTGGCGGCTGCGTTTGCGCTACCCGCGCAGGCGCAGGATCCGCTGAGCTATGCGCGCTACGACCAGGTGCGCACCACCAACCTGCACCTGGACCTGAAAGCCGATTTCATGCGCAAGACGCTCGACGGCTATGCGGAACTGTCGCTGAACTGGATCGACAAGTCGGCGCGCACCCTGGTGCTCGACACGCGCCAGCTCAAGATCGCGCGCGTGCAAGTGCAAGGCGGTGACGGCAACTGGGCGCCTGCCTCCTTCATGCTCGACAAGCAGGATGCCAAGAAGGGCCGCGCCCTGCGCATCGCCCTGCAATCGCAGCCTGAGAAGGTCCGTATCTATTACCGCACCGCGCCAACCGCCAATGCGCTGCAGTGGATGACGCCGGAGCAAACGCTGTCCGGCAAGCGTCCATTCATGTTCAGCCAGTCGGAGACGATCGAGGCGCGCTCGTGGGCGCCAGTGCAGGATACGCCGGCCGTGCGCTTCACCTACAGCGCCCACATCGACGCACCCGCCGGCATGCGCGTGGTGATGAGTGCGGAAGGCGACCAGCATGCAACCGGCAAGGGTGGCTGGAACTTCAAGATGCCGCAGCCGATTCCATCCTACTTGCTGGCTATCGCGATCGGCGAAATCGAGCTGCGCAATCTCGGACCGCGCACTGCCGTGTATGCGGAGCCTGGCCGCATCGATGCCGCCGCCTATGAACTGGGCGACACCGAGAAAATGATCAACGCGGCAGAAGCGCTCTATGGCCCCTACCGGTGGGGGCGTTACGACATGCTGGTGCTGCCGCCATCGTTCCCGATCGGCGGCATGGAAAATCCGCGCATGACTTTCCTGACCCCGACCATGATTGCGGGCGACCGCAGCCTGAACGACCTGATCGCACACGAGCTGGCGCACAGCTGGTCCGGCAACCTGGTCACCAATGCATCGTGGAAGCACTGGTGGCTGAACGAAGGCTTTACCACCTACGTCACCACCCGCATCGTCGAAAGCCTGTACGGCAAGGACGTGGCGGACATGAACCTGCAAGTCGAGCAGGCCGAAGCTGTCGCGTCGCTGAAAGACATCCCGCCCGCCAAGCAAGCCTTGCTGACCAAGGATGCCGACACCAACCCGGACACCTATACCGATGAAGGCCTGGCCTATCCGAAAGGCGCCTGGCTGCTGCATACGCTGGAGCAGCGTGCCGGCCGCGAAGTGTTCGATCCCTTCCTGCGCGGCTGGTTCGACCAGCACGCTTTCCAGTCGGCGACGACCGATGAATTCGTCGATTACCTGCGCAAGAACCTGTTGGCGAAAAATTCCGCCATCATGAGTGACGCCGAGCTGGATGAATGGCTGCACGGCAGTGGCATCCCGGCCAGCGCGCAGTATGTCAATTCGGCGCGCCTGGCCGCGCTGGATGCCAAGCGCGAAGCCTGGCTGAAGGGCGAGCTGGCGACCAATATGCTGGAGACGCAGCAGTGGGTCGCGCTGGAGTGGATGCACTTCCTGAACGGCATCGACAGCAAGGCCAATGCGGCGCAGATGAAGGAGCTGGATGAGGCCTTCAAGCTGCGCGACACGAAGAACAATGAAATCGGCTTCCGCTTCCTGCTGGCGTCGGTGCATGCCGGCTATGGCGTGCGCGAGCCGCTGAATGCCTTCCTCATGAGCGTGGGGCGCCAGAAATTCGTGGTCCCGCTGTACAAGGCGCTGCTGGCCAATCCGAACGAAGCCTCGTGGGCCAAAGGCGTCTATGCCAAAGCCCGTCCGCGCTACCACCCGGAAACCCAGGGCTCCGTCGATAAACTGCTGAAGAAATGATCATGCTGCTCCAGAAACCTCTCGCCACTCTGCTCATGCTGGCCTTCGCGGCCGGCGCCGCCGTCAGCGCGCCAGCCGTCGCCGCGCCGGAAGGCTCGGTCGCCGCTGCTGCCGCCAATGCGCCGGCTTTCGACCTCGAGCGCGACGTCAACCTGGCGCTGAAGACCTTCGACGTGCCGGGCATGGCCATTGCCATCGTCAAGGACGGCAAGGTGGTCGCCACCAAGGGTTTCGGCGTGCGCAAGCTGGGTAATCCGGCGCCGGTGACCGGCAAGACCTTGTTCGAGATCGCCTCGAACTCGAAGGCTTTCACCGCGGCCGAACTGGCGCAGCTGGTGGACGAAGGCAAGCTTGGCTGGGACGATCCCGTTACCAAGCACCTGCCTGGCTTCCAGATGTCCGATGCCTACGTCACGCACACCATGACCGTGCGCGACCTGCTGGTGCACCGCAGCGGCCTGGGCCTCGGGGCAGGAGACCTGCTGTGGTGGCCAACCACCACCTTCAGCACCGATGAAATCATCGACCGCCTGCGCAATGTGAAGCTGGCCACCAGCTTCCGCGGCAACTACGCCTACGACAACCTGCTGTACATCGTGGCCGGCAAGATCATCGCGCAGAAGTCCGGCAAGAGCTGGGAAGAGGCGACGCGCGAACGCATCCTGGCGCCGCTGGGCATGAGCGGCACCACCACCAGCGTGGACGACATGCTGAAGACGTCCGATTACTCGGCGCCGCACAGCAAGATCAATGGCAAGGCCGCCGTGGTCAAGCCGATGCCGGTGCAGAACGCGGTTGGCGCGGTCGGCATCCAGACCAATGCGGAAGATATCGCCAAGTGGATGCAGGTGCTGCTCAACGAAGGCAAGATGGAAAACGGCAAGCAGCTTTTCAGCGCCAAGCAGGCGCGCGAAATGTGGACCCAGCAAACGCCGATGAAGATCAGCGAGCCCAAGCCTGCGCTGGCGGCCACCAAGCCTAACTTCGCAGCGTATGGATTGGGGTTCCAGCTGCGCGACTATCGCGGGCGCAAGATTGCCATGCATGGCGGCGCGCTGCAGGGCTTTTATTCGCGCATCGTGATGGTGCCTGAGGAAAAACTGGGCGTGGCCATCTTTACCAATGCGGAAAACGGCCCGGCCATGACGGCGCTGCAATGGCGCATCCTGGACAACTATATGGGCGTGGCGCCGACCGACTGGATCAAGGTCTACGCCGAGCAGGAAGCCGAGATGCACAAGGAGGAGATGGCGCGCCAGGGCAAGCTGACCGCGGCCCGGGTGGCAGCGTCCAGGCCTTCGCTGCCGCTGGCGTCCTATAACGGCGACTATAACGACGCCTGGTATGGCACGGTGAGCATCAGGCAGGAAGGCGGCAAGCAAACGATGTCCTTCAGCCGCACGCCGGACCTGGCCGGAACGCTGGAGCACTTCCAGCACGACACCTTCATCGTGCGCTGGAAGGAGCGCAATTTCAACGCGGATGCCTACGTGACGTTCTCGCTGAATCCGGACGGCTCGATTGATCGCATGAAGATGGCGCCCGTATCGAGCGAGACCGATTTCAGCTATGACTTCGCCGATTTGTCCTTTACTCCGGCGAAAAAATGACAAAAATCGGACAAAATTGAAACGAAGTGTGAGAATCTTTCATGTGCGTATGCAGCATAATATCGCTTGTTTGCGCACATGGGAGAATGAATGACTAGCCTGATCGTTTCAATTGCCGTCGTCCTGGGCGGTCTTTTCGTTGCCGGCTACGGCTTTGTCACCTTGATGAGCCGCCTGCAATCCCGCTAGGAAGTTCCAGCTCAAATACCTTGCGCTTGCGCGCCGCGATTTCCCCCAGGGCGCGCTGGAAAGCCGGGTAACCATTCAAAAGCTTGTCGAAACTGCCATCGGCTTGCGCCAGTTTCAAGCCCCTCTCCACCCTTTCCGCCATTGCCTTGTTGTCCTTGCTGACGAAGAAATAGAAAGGCACGCGGTAATGCAGGAAGATGGTCGGCTCCACTATCAAGCCATCCTTGCCATATACCTGTTCTTCCGCCCAGGCTTCGTGTACGCCGCGCGGCATGTAGTCGAAGCGCTTTGCTTTCAGCATCGGGAACAGGGAACTGTAATTGACCGTTGTTTCGACCGGCAGGCCGTTGTGGCGCAGCACGTCCACGGAAGGCCAGTTGACGCCCGCGCCGGCCGTAAGCCTGCGCAGTTCTGCCAGGGAATGCACGTTGCGGAAGCGGACTTCATCTTCCTTGCGGATCATGAAGACGCGATAGTCGTTCAGGTCGCGTACCAGCGAAATGCGGATCGGCAGCAGCTCGCGTTCGCGCTGGGCGTTCGTGCCGTCCCACATGATATTGATCACGCCATTGCGTTTTAATTCCAGGGCGCGGCGTGGGCTGGTCAGCTCGTGCGGATAGAACTCGATCGAGAACGGGCCCTCCGTTTTTTCCAGCGCCAGGCGCAGCAAGAGATGGAAGTAGGTGACCTGTACTTCCGAACCCGGCGTAACCGAGGGCAGGACGAAGCGCATCAGCGGCGCATTGGCCGCATCGCCCGCATTGGCCAGGGTGGATGCTGCCGCCAGCAGCAGGCCGGCGGCAGCGCGTTGCAGCTTTTTCAGCACCGATTACTGCGGTTTGACGAACTTCAGCGTCATGCGGTCGCTCTCGCCGATGGCGGCGTACTTGGCGCGGTCCTTGTCCTTGTTGGTGAAGGTTGGAGGCAGGGCCCACACGCCGTTTTCATGGTTGGCATCGTCCTTGGCATTGGCGTTGATCTCGGACTTGGCGACCAGCTTGAAGCCGGCCTGCTCGGCCATCTTGATGACGTAGGCTTCGTGCATATAGCCGGTGCTGGCTTTGGCGTCCTGGGTCATGGCGGACGGCAGCCGGTGTTCTTCCACGCCGAAGATGCCGCCTGGTTTCAGGGTGTCGTAGATGCTGGCCATCAGCTTCTTCATGTTCTCGTCGCCGGTGCCGATCCAGTTATGGATGTTGCGGAACGTGAGCACCATGTCGGCGCTGCCCTTCGGCGCGTAGGTATAGACGCCGTTGCCCGGCTCGAAGGCGCCCAGCACCACCTTGTCGCGGCCCGGCTGCTTGGCCAGGAACTCCTGGAAGCGTTCAGCCGACTTGCGCACGCGCTCGTCGGCCGATTGCGGGCTGGAGCCGGCGGTAATCAGCTTGCCCTGGTCGCGCAGGTAAGGGGCCAGGATTTCGGTGTACCAGCCGCCGCCCGGCGACAGTTCGACCACCGTCATGTTCGGCTTGATGCCGAAGAAGGTCAGGGTCTCGTAAGGGTGGCGGAACTGGTCGCGTTTGACGTTGTCCGCGTTGCGGGTAGGGCTGGCAATGGCGGCTTTCAGGGCAGGATCAGCCAGTGCAACGCCGGAAAAACCGGTAAAGCCAACGGCCAGCAGGCCGGCCAGGACGTACTGTTTCATTCAGGAGTCTCCTTTTTTCGTTGGGCAGGCGACGCAGCGGGTCCGGTCGCCCGGGACTTGATGATCGTGCAAGCTGGCCGCCCGGTCAAGTGTCCGCGCGGACGGTGTGCGGACACTGCCCGGACACTGGAAAATTAAATGGGGACGTACCCCTTTTTAAGAGAAATTTCCTTTTAAATGGGGTACGTCCCGTTTAATTTTCCAATTGTTTCAGCTTTGTACAAGCTTTACACAATGGCATAAAAATTGCGTACGATTTGATCCCTGCAAGCTGTCTTAGGTAAAAACGATAACCCTGGAGAGACTATGGAACGACGTGCATTCCTCAACATGAGCGGCGGTGCAATGGCCGCCATGATGATGCCTTTTGGCCGCGCCATTGCGGCCGACGAGCTGGTAAAGCCCGTGGAAGTGAAGTTCAAGAAGATGCTGGCAGATACCGCGCTGACCGCGGCCACCCAGGCTGGCGCCAGCTACTGTGACGTGCGCATCGGGCGCTACCTGAACCAGTTCATCACTACCCGTGACCTGAACATCGAAAACGTCACCAATACCGAATCGGCCGGCGTCGGCGTGCGCGTGATCGCCAACGGCGCTTACGGCTTTGCCGCTACCAGCGACATGTCGCCGGACGGCGTGGCCGGCGCGGCACGCCAGGCGGTCGCCATCGCCAAGGCCAATGCCAAGCTGCAGGCAGCCGGCGTGCAGCTGGCGCCGACGCCGGGCGTGGGCGAAGTGTCGTGGGCGACGCCGATCAGGAAAGACTGGCGCACGGTGCCGATCAAGGAGAAGGCTGACCTGCTGATCACCGCCAACAAGGGTGCGCTGGAAGCCGGCGCTTCCTTCATCCAGTCCTTGCTGTTCCAGGTCAACCAGCAAAAGTACTTCGCTTCCACCGATGGTTCCTACATCGACCAGGACCTGCATCGCCTGTGGGTGCCGTTCTTCGCTACCGCCGTCGACAAGTCGACCGGCAAGTTCCGCAGCCGTTCCGACCTGGGCACGCCGGTAGGCATGGGCTATGAGTACCTGGACGGCCGCAAGGAAGACAAGATCAAGGCAGCGGGCGGCGTCGCCACGCTGTACAACCGTACCTACGACCTGGTCGAGGATGCGAAGGCCGCCGGCCGCCAGGCCAAGGAAAAGCTGACCGCCAAGTCGGTCGAGCCGGGCAAGTACGACCTGGTGCTGTCGCCGGAACACATGTGGCTGACCATCCACGAATCCGTCGGCCACCCGACCGAACTCGATCGCGTGCTGGGCTACGAGGCCAACTTCGCCGGCACTTCCTTTGCTACGCTGGACAAGCAGCAGTCGAAGAAATTCAAGTACGGTTCGGACCTGGTCAACATCGAGGCCGACAAGACCATCCAGGGCTCCCTGGGTGCGGTCGGCTACGACGACGAAGGCGTCAAGTGCAAGAAGTGGGACATCATCAAGGACGGCATCCTGGTCAACTATCAGGCCACGCGCGACCAGGCGGCGGTGATCGGCGAAAAAGAATCGCACGGCTGCTCCTACGCGGACTCCTGGAGCAATGTGCAGTTCCAGCGCATGCCGAACGTTTCGCTCAAGGCGGGCAAGAAGAAGCTGACCCCGGACGAACTGGTGAAAGACGTGAAGAAGGGCATCTACATCGTGGGCGCCGGTTCCTTCTCGATCGACCAGCAGCGCTACAACTTCCAGTTCGGCGGCCAGATGTTCTACGAGATCAAGGACGGCAAGATCGGCCAGATGCTGGAAGACGTGGCTTACCAGTCGAATACCCAGGAATTCTGGAACGCCTGCACCGCCATGTGCGATGAGCGCGACTGGCGCATGGGCGGTTCCTTCTTCGACGGCAAAGGCCAGCCGATGCAGGTGAGCGCGGTGTCGCACGGTTCGTCAACTTCGCGATTCAACGGCATCAACGTGATCAACACTGCCCGCAAGATCGGCTAAGGCGAAAGGACTACGAATGAAGATCCTGAATCAGGAAGAGACCAAGCGCATCTCCGACAAGGTCATGTCGCTGAGCAAAGCCGATGAGTGCATCGTCACCATCAACGGCAGCCGCACCGGCAATATCCGCTATGCGCGCAACGCCGTGTCGACTGCCGGCCTGGTGGAAAATACCCAGCTGTCCGTGGCGGTCGCCTTCGGCAAGAAGCAGGGCACGGCAGTCATCAACGAGTTCGACGACAAGTCGCTGGCGAAAGCCGTGCAGCGCGCGGAAGAACTGGCGAAACTGGCGCCGGAAAATCCGGAGTTCATGCCGACGCCGGACAAGCAGGCGTTCAAGGGCTCCGACACTTTCAGCAAGTCGACCGACGCGATCAATCCTGAATACCGCGCACAGGTGGCGGCTTACAGCATCGAGGCCTGCAAGAAGAAGGGCCTGGTCGCTGCGGGCTTCTTTACCGACCAGTCCTCGTTCGAGACCGTCGCCAACTCGCGCGGCGTGTTCGGCCACCAGTCGCAGACCGGCATCGATTTCACCTGCACCGTGCGTACTGAAGATGGCCGCGGTTCGGGCTGGGTGCGCCGCGATGCTCAGGACGTCAATCGCTTCGATCCGCGCGCAGCGGCTGAAGTGGCGATGGAAAAGGCGATCCGTTCGGCTGAGGCCAAGGCGCTGGAGCCTGGCCGCTATACGGTGATCCTGGAGCCCGCCGCCACTTCCGACCTGCTGGCATTCATGTTCAACAGCTTCGACGCGCGTTCGGCCGACGAGGGCCGCAGCTTCCTGGCCAAGAAGGGCGGCGGCAACCGCATGGGCGAAAAACTGTTCGACGAGCAGGTGAACGTGTGGGCTGACCCGTGGGACAAGGATATTCCCGTCCTGCCATGGGATAACCAGACCTTGCTGGCGCGCGAACGAATGGACATCATCAAGAACGGCAAGATCGCTTCGATGAACTACTCGCCGTTCTGGGGCAAGAAACAGGGCCAGCGCGCCGTAGGCCAGCCGGGCAACATCATCATGTCCGGCGGTTCCAAGTCGACCGAGGAGCTGATTGCTTCGACCAAGAAGGGCATCCTGGTGACCCGCACCTGGTATATCCGCATGGTCGACCCGCAAACCGTGCTGCTGACCGGCCTGACCCGCGATGGCACTTTCTACATCGAGAACGGCAAGATCAAGCATCCGGTGAAGAACTTCCGCTTCAATGAGAGCCCGGTAACGATGTTGAATAATATCGAGGAACTGGGCCGTCCGGAAGTGCTGGCTGGCGACGAGTCGCAGTTCCAGCTGCTGATTCCGGCCATGAAGGTGCGGGACTTCAACTTCACCTCTTTGTCTGACGCTGTTTGAAATCGCGTCACAAAGTGTCAGACCCTGTGGGTCTGACACTGCTTTACCGGTTTAAAAATGGAGCAACACACTTGGAACGCAGATCCTTCCTGAAAGTCGCCGCAGCCGCCGGCGGCACCATGCTGGTCCCCGTCTTCGGCAACGCCATCGCGGCCGAAGACCTGATGAACCCCATGGCCCGCAAGTTCAAGAAAGAACTGGCCGACGCAGCGCTGAATGCCGCCACCAAGGCCGGCGCCAGCTATTGCGACGTGCGCATCGGCCGCTACCTGAACCAGTTCATCACCACCCGCGACACACGCGTCGAAAACATCGTCAACACCGAATCGACCGGTGTCGGCGTGCGCGTCATCGCCAATGGTGCCTACGGCTTCGCCGCCACTAACGCGCTGACTGTGGACGCCGTCGCCGACGCCGCGCGCCAGGCAGTGGCCATCGCCCGAGCCAACGCGCGCCTGCAGGCCTCGCCGGTGCAACTGGCGCCGGTCAAAGGCGTAGGCGAAGTCGCATGGCAGACGCCTTTCAAGAAGGATTGGCGCGAAGTGCCGATCAAGGAAAAGGCCGACATGCTGCTGGCCGCGAACAAGGCAGGCCTGGATGCCGGTGCGTCCTTCATGACCGCCAACCTGTTCCAGGTCAACCAGCAGAAGTACTTTGCTTCGACCGACGGTTCCTACATCGACCAGGACGTGCATCGCCTGTGGGCGCCGTTCACTGCGACCGCAGTGGACAAGGCAACCGGCAAGTTCCGCACTCGCGACGGCCTGTCGTCGCCGGCTGGCATGGGCTATGAATTCTTCGACGCCAAGCCGGAGCACAAAGTACGCGCGGCGGGCGGCGTGACGCAGTTGTACAACGGCGGCTACGACATCATCGAAGACGCCAAGGCCGCTGGCAAGCAGGCGCGCGAAAAGCTGTCGGCCAAGTCGGTCGAGCCAGGCAAGTACGACCTGGTGCTGAGCCCTGAACACCTGTTCCTGACCATTCACGAGAACGTCGGCCACGCAACGGAACTGGACCGCGTGCTGGGATATGAAGCCAACTACGCCGGCACTTCCTTTGCCACGCTGGACAAGTGGAAGGGCAGGAATTTCAAGTACGGATCCGACATCGTCAACATCGTGGCCGACAAGACCACGCCCGGTTCGCTGGGCTTTGTGGGCTACGACGACGAAGGCGTGCCTTCGAAGAAATGGGACCTGATCCGCAATGGCATCCTGGTGAACTACCAGGCCACGCGCGACCAGGCTCACATCATTGGCGAAAAGGAGTCGCACGGCTGCTCTTATGCGGATTCCTGGAGCAGCGTGCAGTTCCAGCGCATGCCCAACGTCTCGCTGGAAGCAGGCAAGAAGCCGCTGTCGGTGGACGACATGGTCAAGGACGTGAAAAAAGGTATCTACATCCTGGGCCGCGGTTCCTATTCGATCGACCAGCAACGCTACAACTTCCAGTTTGGCGGCCAGTTGTTCTACGAGATCAAGGACGGCAAGGTCGGCCAGATGCTGAACGACGTGGCATACCAGTCGAACACCCAGGAGTTCTGGAACTCCTGTTCTGCCACCTGCGACCAGCGCGACTGGCGCATGGGCGGTTCGTTCTTCGACGGCAAGGGCCAGCCAAGCCAGGTCAGCGCCGTGTCGCATGGTTCCTCGACCACGCGCTTCAACGGCATCAATGTGATCAACACCGCCCGCAAGATTGACTAAGGACGCGATAGATGAAACTCCTGAGCAAAGACGAAGCAAAAAGCATTTGCGACAAAGTGATGGCCATGTCCAAGGCCGACGAGTGCCGCGTCAACCTGAGCGGAAGCCGCAAGGGCAATGTGCGTTACGCGAACAACAGCGTTTCCACTGCCGGCCTGATTGAAGACACGACCCTGGTGGTCAGCGTCGCTTTCGGCAAGAAGCAAGGTTCCGCTACCTGCAACCAGTTCGACGCCAAGTCGCTGGAAGCGGCCGTGCGCCGCGCCGAGGAAATCGCGCGCCTGGCACCGGAGAATCCGGAATTCATGCCGGCCGTGGGCAAGCAGGACTTCAAGGCCAGCAATACCTTCAACCGCAATGCCGAGGCATTCAATCCCGAATACCGCGCGGATGTGGCCTTCGCCAGTATCGCTGCCGCCAAGAAGGCCGGCTTGCAGGCGGCGGGCTTCTTCAACGACAGCATTGGCTTCGACTGCATCGCCAACTCGAACGGCGTGTTCGGCTTCCAGGAACTGGGCGGCCTGAATTTCACCGTGACCACCCGTACCGACGATGGCCGGGGCTCGGGCTGGGTCAATCGTGCCGCCTACGATCCGAAGGCATTCGATCCGCGCGCGGCATCCGAAATCGCCATCGAGAAGGCCTTGCGCTCGGTGGACGCCAAGGCCTTGGAACCGGGCCGCTATACCGTGGTGATGGAACCTGCCGCCACCAACGACCTGCTGAATTTCATGTTCAGCGCCTTCGATGCGCGTTCGGCCGACGAAGGGCGCAGCTTCCTGTCCAAGAAGGGCGGCGCCAATCGCCTGGGCGACAAGCTGTTCGACGAGCAGGTGAATGTGTGGACCGACCCGTGGGATGCCAATGCGCCGGTGCTGCCATGGGACCAAGGCACGATGCAGGCACGCGCGCGCCGTGACCTGATCAAAGGCGGCGTGATTACCTCGCTCGACTACAACCGCTACTGGGCACAGAAGCAGAAGAAAGAAGCGACTCCGCCGGCGGGCAACATCATCATGGCGGGCGGATCGAAGTCGACCGAGGAGCTGATTGCTTCGACCAAGAAGGGCATCCTGGTGACCCGCACCTGGTATATCCGCATGGTGGACCCGCAATCGGTGGCGCTGACCGGCCTGACCCGCGACGGCACCTTCTACATCGAGAACGGCAAGATCAAGCACCCGATCAAGAATTTCCGCTTCAACGACAGCCCGGTGTCGATGCTGAACAATATCGATGAACTGGGTCGTCCGGTGCTGATCGGCGATACCGATGCGCGCAAGCTGATGATCCCCGCCATGAAGGTACGGGACTTCAACTTCACGTCGCTGTCCGACGCGGTCTGAGGAATGCCGGCCTACGACTTCTACTTCACCCGCCTGACTTACGAGTCGGGCGACTGGGATGTCGATATTCGCATGCCGAGCAACGTGCTCAACTCCCTGGTCGAATACACGACCCTGAAAGTTGATCCCGTTGAACGCATCGTCGCTCTGTCCGATCCGAAGATGCTGGAGGCGCCGTTCTGCTACCTGGCCGGCCATAAGCTGGTGCAGTTCACGCCCGCCGAGCGCAAGAACTTTGAGCGCTACGTACGCGGCGGCGGCTTCGTTTTCGTGGACGACTGCAACCACGATATCGACGGCCTGTTTGCGAAATCGTTCGAGGCGGAAGTTGCCCGCATCTTCGGCCCGAAAGCACTGCACAAGATTTCCAACAGCCACCCGCTGTACTCCGCGTTCTTCAAATTCGACGGACCGCCGAATACCGGAATGGAGTTGAATGGCTGGGGCGACGACCTGGTGCACGACTACCTGAAGGCCGTGGAATTCGGCGGCCGCATCAGGCTTTTGTATAGCAATAAGGACTATGGCTGCGAGTGGGATTACGACTTCCGCAACAAGCGCTGGCTGGCAATCGACAACACGCGCTTCGCAGTCAACATCATTCAATACGCGTTGGGAGCATGACCGTGGCTGAAAGCGGCTGGAGCGAAAACGAGATCGGCGTACTGCACGCCAAGGTGAAGGCACTGAAGGTGAGCATGGGCCGCGTCATCATCGGCCAGGAAGAAGTGATCGACTCGCTGGTCATTTGCCTGCTGGCCGGCGGCCATGCGCTGGTGGAAGGCGTGCCGGGCCTGGGCAAGACGCTGCTGGTGAAGTCGCTGGCGCAAGCCACCGACATGGAATTCCGCCGCGTGCAATTCACGCCGGACCTGATGCCGTCCGATATCGTCGGTACCGAGATCCTGGAAGAGGACCATGCGACGCGCAAGCGGGAGTTCCGCTTCCAGCAAGGACCGGTGTTCACGCAAGTGCTGCTGGCAGACGAAATTAACCGCGCGCCGCCAAAGACGCAGTCGGCGCTGCTGGAAGCGATGCAGGAACGTTCGGTGACCTTCGCCGGCCAGACCCACAAGCTGCCGCGCCCATTCTTTGTGCTGGCAACGCAGAACCCGATCGAGCAGGCCGGCACCTATCCGCTGCCGGAGGCGCAACTGGACCGCTTCCTGCTGCACATCGACGTTGGCTATCCGACTGAGGACGAGGAAATTGCGATGGTGTCGGCAACCACCCATGCCGGCTTGAAGGATGCCGAGCCGGCGATGGATGTGGAGACCTTGCTGCGCCTGCAAGCCTTGGTGCGCGATATCGAAATCGGCGACCACTTGCTTCGTTACGCAACGCGCCTGGTGCGAGCCACCCGTCCGCGCGAAACGAGCGTGGAAGCGGTGAAGAAGCACGTCGGCTGGGGCGCGGGGCCGCGCGCAGGCCAGGCCCTGGTGCTGGCCTCCAAGGCGCGTGCGTTGATGCAGGGCCGCCTGGCGGTCACGCGCGAGGACATCGGCCACATGCTGCTGCCGGTCCTGGCGCATCGCGTACTGCGCAATTTCGAAGCGGAGGCGGATGGCATTGCCATTGCCGACATCCTGGCCGCATTGCGCGACGCAATCAAGCCCGAATAAGCGATGCTGGAAACACCCGCGCTGCTGGCGCATTCCGCCGACCTTGAGCTGGTGATCCGCCATGTGCTGGCGGGCCTCGGCCATGGCATTCATGCGGGCCGCGAACGCGGCGCCGGTGTGGAGTTCTCCGAGTACCGTGCGTACGCGCCCGGTGACGAATGGCGGCGTGTCGACTGGAAGCTGCTGGCGCGCGCCGACCGCTATTATGTGCGCGAGGCGGAGCGCGACAGCCATGTCGCGACCTGGCTGGTGCTGGATGCGACCGCCTCGATGGCAGAGCCAAGCCGGCGTGTCGATGGCTTGAGCAAGCACTGGTATGCGCGCACGGCGCTGGCCTGCGTGGCGGCCATCGCGCAACGCCAGGGCGATGCCTTCGGGCTGCTGGTGCTCTCCAACGGCAAGGTCGAACTCACGCAAGCTTCGCGCGGCCCGCGCCATCTGCAGCGCGTGCTGGCGGCCCTGCAACGCGCCACGCCGTCCGGCGGGCTGCCGGATACCGAAGCCCTGCGCGCAAGCCTGCATTTCGCGCGTTCGCAAAGCATGGTGTTCGCTGCAACGGACGCGTTGGACTGGCCGTCGCCGCTAAGCGAAGCGCTGGTGCGCCTGCGCCATATGCGGCACGACGTGCGCCTGCTGGCCTTGCGCACCGAAGCCGAAGTCAAAGCGGACTTTGCTACCGGCCACGCCTATCGCGATCCGGAGGAGGGCGCTCGCCTGCATAGCTTTACCCGCGCCGATCGCGACAATTACCGCACGGCGCTTGACTCGCACTTCGGTGCCGTGCGCACCGCGTGTCGCCAGCATGACGTGCCGTTATGCGAAGCGCAGGTTGAACAACCTTTGGGCGAAGTCCTGCGGGCGTGGTTGAGGAATCCGGAGGCGCGCAGGCCATGACCAGCATGCAGCCTTTGTGGTGGTTTGCCCTGCCGGTGCTTTTGCTGCCGGTGTGGTGGCATATGCGCAAGCGTGAGCGCACGCGCACCGACATTCTCGCCACGGCGCGCTTTCTGCCGGCAGCAGCGCCGCAACAGCAACGCGTGCTGCGCTGGTCGGACGTGCTGCTCCTGCTGGCGCGGATGGCACTGCTGGTTGTGCTGATCGCCTGCCTGGCGGTGCTTGTCATGCCGTGGAAGGGCGACACTGTGTTCGTTGACCCGTCGCTCGAATCTTCGCCGTGGGCTGCGCAGCAGGTGCAATCGGCTGGCATGGGCGCTGCTGCCCGCGAGCCGCTGCCCGCCGACCTGTGGAACTGGCTGGCCCGTAACGAACACGAATGGGTCCCGGAGGCACGCTTTCTCATCCTTGCTCCCGGTGCCGCCATGCCCGCGCTTCCCCCGCGCCTGGCCCACGCAGCAGAACTCCGCCTCGCTCCTACCGCCGTCGCCGCCCAGCCGCCCGTCGCTGCCGCCGCGACACCTGCGACGCCCCGCAAGCGCCACATCGTCGTGTCCGCGCCCGCCGAGCGCCTGCCTCGCTGGCAAGCGTTGTTTGCTGCCTTCAGCACCGCCGCCGACGGCGCCAATCTCTACGTTCTCTCCGACACGCCAACCACAGACACTGAGCTGATAGTCTGGGACCATCCAGGCAACGAACCTCCGGCCTCATGGAAGGCCCCCCTCTGGTGGCGCACCGCTGCCACTAACGGGCAAGCGCACACCCCACAGGGCTTCGCCTGGACCGCCCCCCAATGGCCATTGCATGACGTCGATGCAGCCCGCCTACTTTACGAGCGCTGGCAAGCAGCGACGGCGCAAATGTCGCCTTACCCAATGCCCGCGCAAACCCTGAAGGCCGGACGCAAGGAACCGCTAGCCGCACCGCTGGCCCGTTCACCAGAATGGCTGGCGCTCGCCTTGCTGGCGCTGTTCGCAATCGAAAGGATCCTCACCCATGCCCGCCGCCGCTGACCACCTGGCCAGCGTGCGCCAACGCATGCTGCAAGCCCTGATCCGCCGCCGCATCGCGAGCTGGCTTGTGCCGCTGCTGCCAGCAGCCGCATTGGCTGCAGCGATACTTGCGGGGGCGTTCGGCACCGAAAAGACGCTCACGCTTACCGCGCCCTTTGCATTGGCTGCAGCGGCGATGCTCTGGGCCGCGATCGATTTCGCATTCTGGCGCCAGCGGGTGGAAGAACAATTGCCGTCGTGGCTGAACGATGCGGTTCCCGAACTTGAAGACAGCAGTGCAATGCTGGCAGCTGCCCCGAACACGCCCCTTGGCAACTTGCAACGCAATCGCCTGCTTGCCCGCATCGAGCAAGCAATCGACGATAAACGCTTGCGCGGCATCGCAAACCAGAAAGCCCGCTTCAACGCGATTCCGCTTGCCCTGGCAGTAGTGGCGGCCGCCGCTGCATGGGCCTATGCCGCAGCGCATAGCCCGCAGTACGCGCCGCGCACAGGCGCCGGTCCGGCAGCGCAGGCCGCCATCGCCGCAGCCGGCATAAGCCTGCACGCCGAGCCTCCGCCGTACACCGGCGTGAAGCCAAGTGAAGGCGCCCCGCGCGACCTGCAGATTCCCCAGCATAGCAAAGTGCGCTGGTGCGCGGTCAACGCCGATGCCATCATTGAGCTTGGCGATGGCCAGAATTTGCAGGCGTTGGCGGGCCGCTGCGCTGAATGGACTGCAAGCGATTCCATTTTCTGGCGCAGCCGCCATAACGCGAGCCAGCGCTACACAATCCGCGTCATGCCTGACCAGGCCCCGCAAGTCGCCATTGCCGCGCCGAACGAATCGGTCAGCGTACTGAAGCCCGACGCCCAAAGCGCACAGGTCAACGTCAGCGTCAGCGACGACTACGCGGTCGTCAAAGCAACCCTGCATATGACCCTCGCGCGAGGAAGCGGCGAAAACATCCGCTTTACCGACAAGGAAGCCCCGCTTCCCGCCTCGTCAGATCCGCGCAAGCGCAGTTGGAACAAGCAATGGATGTTGAAAGAGCTCGGCATGGAGCCCGGCGACGAACTGTATTTCTTCGTGCGCGCCAGCGACAACGCCCCGGTCCCGCATATTTCACAATCGCCAACCTACACGCTGCGCTTGCCGGGACAGCAAGGTGAAGCACTCGAGTCGACTGCCCTGCCATCGATGGTGAAACCGGAAAACCTGCGCAGCCAGCGCCAGATCATCATCGACACCGAACAACTGGTGGCCGACTCGCCGCGCCTTGGCACCGCAGAACTGCGCGCCCGCAGCGAGAAGATCGCCGGCGACCAGGCCAAGCTGCGCTTGCGTTATGGCCAATTCCTTGGCGAGGAGTCATCCTTGTTCGGCGACGAAGAACACGGCGACGGCGATGGTCATGAGCACGGCGGCGCCGGCACCCAGGGCCCGGGTGGTTTCGGCACCGGCAATATCGCCGCCCAGTTCGGCCACGCTCATGACCAGGAAGGCAACGCCACCATCTTCGATCCGGCCACCAAGGAGGTCCTGCGCCGCGCATTGCGGGCGATGTGGGACGCCGAAAAGCAGCTTCGCGCCATTGCACCCAAACCGGCCTTGCCGCCGGAGTACAAAGCGCTTGGGGCCATCAAGGAACTGCAGCAGGCGGAACGCGTCTACCTGCACCGCACAGCCTTCGTGCCGCCGGCCATCAAGGAAGAAAAGCGCATGAGCGGTGAGATGACTGGCGCGGCCAGCTACCGCCGTGCGCAGGGCACGGCAAACGAATTCGTGCCGGCCGATGTGCGCGAACTGGTGCAGGCCCTGGGTGGAGAAGGCGCGCTGCCCTCACTGTGGAGCAAAGCTGCGCGCGAAGCAGTTGCCCGCATCAAGGATGAAGAACAACGCCTGTCGGCGCAAGCCGCCGTGCAGGATGTGGCCGATGGCTGCCAGCCATGCCGTGCCCAGCTGCGTGCCTGGCTGCGCGCGACCGTGCAGCAGCCGGCAGTGCTGTTGCAGGCACGCCCACAAGCGCAGACAAGATTTGGCCAGGCATTGCAAGGGAAGGGCGCGCCGTGAACGTGGATATCAACTTCCTGTACGGTGGTGCGGTTTTGGCCGGCTTGGCAAGCGCCTTGCTTTATGCGCGCAAGCAGCGCTGGGTAGACGCGGCCTTGGCCCTGGCGGCCGGTGCATCGCTGGCGATGCTGCTTGCCGCCCCCACCGCTCCTGCCGGTAGTGCGCAGCCAATACTCCTGGCGACAGCAAGTGCTTCGCCTGCTGCACCGGACGACCGGTTGGCGGCAGCGCTGGCACATCTGCCAGCGGCGCGTCGTGATACCCCTGTGGAAGTGCAGGGCCAGGGCCTGCACGAGGCGCAATGGCGTGACATGCCCGTACGCCCTATCCAGTGGAAGCCGGCACAGGACGGCCTGCTTTGGCTGGACTTCCCACGCTCCCTGCCGCTCGGCCGCAGTTTCGCGCTGACCGTGCGGCGCGATGCCCCGCAGGCGGGCTGGCGCCTGCAGCTGCTGGCTGAAAACGGCCAGGTGCTGGCCGAATCGCGCGCCGCTGCCGCTGTAGATACCCTGACCGTGCAATGGCAACCGCCCTTGGCTGAATCGATGGTCTTGCAGGCGCGCCTGCTCGACAAGGATGGAAAGACAGCTGCGCAAGGTCCGGTGCCCCTGCGGGTTCTGGACGCGGTTCCCTTGCAGGTGCAAGGCCGCTTCGGCGCCCCGTCTTTTGACGGACGCGTGCTGAACCAGTTGTTGACGGACTCCAACGCCATCGTCGATTGGCAAACCACGCTCGGAAAATCGCTGATGCGCAATGAAGAAGCACGAGCACCGCTGACGCATCCCAACATGCTGGTAGCCGATGCCGCCTGGCTTGAGCGTGGCGGACTGCGTGGTGCGCTGGCGCAGGTTGCTCAAGGCTTGCCGCTGCTGGTCCTTGGCGGCAATGCAGACGATGCAGCGTTGTGGCAGCGCGAGACTGGATTGAAGCTGTCGGCGCAATCGGCCACCACGGAGCAGGACGATACGCGCCACCTTCCATTCGCAGGCGCCACCCTGGCGTTCGCTCCCGGCGCACAAATGCCGATGGCCAGCGGCGCCTGGCAGCCTGTCGCGCGCGACAAGGACGGCAAACCCTGGCTGTGGCAGCGAGACTGGCAAAAAGGCCGCATCCTGTGGCTGGGCGTTCGCGACTGGCACCGGCACGCCATCAGCGAGCCGGCTGCTCTCGGCCAGTGGTGGCAGCAAGTGATCGACTTTGCCGCGTTGGGCAGCGAACAGAAATTGCGCTGGCTTGATGCCGATCCAATGCCGCTGCCAGGCTTGCGCACTGAAATTTGCGCGCAAGGCGTGGCAACGGGTGGCGCGGTCACGGTGGGGCAGGAGGCCCTGCACTGGCAGGCCCGCAGTGAGCGTGCGGATTCGGCGTGCGCTGCGTTGTGGCCGCGTGCACCGGGCTGGCTTCCAGTACGCAGCGGCCAGGCGGAAAGCGCTGTCTATGTGTACGCTGCACAAGACTGGCCGGCGTGGCAGGCCGCGCTGCGGCATGACGCGACTGCCCGCTACGCCAGCCGTAGTGCGCAGCCGGTGGCCGGCGCGATTGAAGCCGATCCCGCCACCCGCGCGGCGCCGCGTGCCGGCGAACCGCAACCGTGGGCCACTGCAGTGCCGCGCTGGATGCTTGGCCTTGCATTCGCCCTCAGCATGTTGCTCCTGTGGTGGCGTGAACGCCGCTGAACCGCAAGCTGTGCTAATGTCCTCGCATGAAAGCGATCGACGAATTCCGTGCCAGGCCGGGCCTGCGCCTACGCGACAAGGATGCGAAATCGGACGGCAAGCCCGATCGGGAATTGCTGGACAAGATGCTGGACGACATCTCCGACTTGCAGGAGATGCTGTACGCCGAGCGCAAACGCAAGCTGCTGATCGTGTTGCAGGGCACGGATACTTCTGGCAAGGATGGCACTGTGCGCCATCTGTTCAGCAAAATCAATCCGATGGGTTTGCGCGCCGTGGGTTTCCGCGCGCCGACCGAGATCGAAGCCGCGCACGACTTCCTGTGGCGCATTCACCGCGAAGTACCAAAAGCCGGCGAGATCGCGGTGTTCAACCGCAGCCATTACGAGGACGTGCTGATCACGCGCGTCCTCGGCAAGATCACGCCGCATGAATGCAAGCGCCGCTATGCGCAGATTCGCGACTTCGAACGCATGCTGGCCGAAAGCGGCACCACCATCGTCAAGCTGTTCCTGCACATTTCAAAAGACGAACAGAAAGAACGCCTGCAGGAGCGGGTGGACGATCCGCACAAGCACTGGAAGTTCGACCCGGAAGACCTGAAGCAGCGCGAACTCTGGAAGAATTACCAGAAAGCCTACGAGGATGCGATCACGGAGACCGACGCCGGCCACGCGCCGTGGTATGTGGTCCCCGCGGATTCAAAACGTTATCGCAACGAAGTCGTCGCCCGACTGCTGCTGGAAACCCTGCGCGGCATGCGGCTCGACTGGCCGCCGCCGGACAAACGGCTGTTGAAACTCAAGGTTCGCTAGCCCACTCGCGCACATAAGCCGGTGCCGCGACCTCGCACGCCGCATCGGTGACCGGCGCGGTGCGCAATTGCACGAACGGCAGTTCGCCCACCCAGGCAGCGATGCCCATGTCTTCCTCGTCGTCATTCGGCCCGCCGCTGCGCACCTTGCACGCCGCTTCCGCCAGCGGAATCCGCAGCACCGTGGTGGCAGCATGTTCCTTGTCGTTGCCGCCACGGACTTCGAGGCGGCGGCCGGGCGCCAGGTGATCCATGAAGGCGTCCAGCGTGCGGCGCTGCTCCGTCTCGTCGACCGCTTCGAAGCGGCCGTAAATCATCACCGAGCGATAGTTCATCGTATGGTTGAAGGCCGATCGCGCCAGCACCAGGCCGTCCAGGTGGGTAATGGTGACGCAGGCATCCTGCGCCATCAATTGCTTCAGCATGCGGCTGCCGTTGGAGCCATGGATGTACAGGTGGTCGCCTTCGCGCCAGCAGGCGGTCGGGATGCAATGCGTGCCTTGCCCGTCGCTGAAGGCGATGTGGCAGATATAGGCGGCATCGACGATGGCGCGCACCAGGTCGGGTTCATAGGCGGCGTTGACGGCGCCGCGTCGCACGCGGGTGCGGTCGGATGGGGGATGTGTTGTATTCATGGCATCGGACTATAATGTCCTGCTGGCCCCTGCAACAGGTCCAGGGGCATGCAAAACCATGGAGCCACGATTGGACTACTCGCTGCTGATCTCGAACTTCACCGCCAGCCATGGCCATCACGGCTGGCCGCGCCAACGCCTGCTGCACGAATGCTTGCGCGCCGCCATCCGCGAGGGCACGCTGGCTCCGGGCACGCGCCTGGTTGCCACGCGCGCGCTGGCAGCGGAACTGGGTGTGGCGCGCAACACCGTGCTGTACGCCTACGAGCAGCTCACCAGCGAAGGCTATGTGGTGACGGACCGCAGCGGCACCATCGTCGCCGCCGTGGCGCCTGCCCGGCAGCAGCAAGCCAGCGTGGTGGTGCCGCACAGGGGCTTGTCGCAACGGGCGCAGAACCTGCGCCACAGCACCGCTTCCGCCGCCAGCGGCACGCCTTTCGTGCCGGGCGTTCCCGACTTGGCCAGCTTCCCCATCGGGCTGTGGCGCCGCCTGCTGGAACGCGCCTGGCGTTCGCTGCCCACCGAAAAGCTGAACTACGGCGACCCGTGCGGCGAACCGCTGCTGCGCGAAGCCATTGCCGACTACCTGCGCGCCTCGCGCGGGGTGATTTGCGAAGCGGCGCAGGTGTTCATCACCGACGGCAGCCAGAGCAGCCTTGACCTGTGCGGCCGCGCCTGCGCCGACGCCGGCGAAACGCTGTGGATGGAAAACCCCGGCTACGGCGGCGCGATGGCCGCCTTCCGTGCCGCCAGCCTGAAGCTGGAGCCGATCGACGTCGACGACGAGGGCATCGCCCCGCGCCCGGAAGACTGGAAGGAGCGTCCGCCGCGCCTGATCTACACCACCCCTTCGCACCAGTACCCGACCGGCACCGTGCTGTCGCTGGCGCGCCGCATGGCCCTGATCGACGGCGCGCGCGCCTGCGGCGCGCTGATCATCGAAGACGATTACGACAGCGAATTCCGCCACGACGGCCCGCCGCTGGCGTCAATGCAGGGCCTGCAGCCGGACGCCCCGGTGCTGTATTGCGGCACCTTCAGCAAGACCATGTTCCCCGGCTTGCGCATCGGCTACCTGGTCGTTCCGCCCTGGCTGGTGCAGCCGCTGGCCACCATGCGCCAGCAATCGGCCTCGCGCGGCCGCGCCGCCGACCAGCTGGCGCTGGCCGAATTCCTGCGCAGCGGCCAGTTCGCCCTGCACCTGCGCCGCATGCGCCGCGTCTATCGCGAACGGCGCGACGCCCTGGTGGAAGCACTGGACAAGCACCTGGGCAGCATCGCCAGCGTGCAGGGCGCTTCCGCCGGCATGCACCTGGCCCTGCGCTGGGAAGACCCGCGCCTGTCCGATGTGGAGATCAGCCGCCGCGCCCTCGAGCAGGAAGGCATGATCGCCAATGCTCTCAGCGTGCATGCCGTTGCCGGCCAATGCGACTGGCAAGGACTGGCCCTGGGCTATGGCCAGGTGGCCCCCGGCAAGGTGGATGCCCTGGTCAAGCGCCTGGCCGGTGTCATTCATATAACGGCTTATGAAAATTTTTACCGAAAGTTCAAATAGTTGATCGAAATCCCGCGCCGCTTGTTTTTAGAATGAAGTAAATCTGGCCTGACCAGATGTAGTCAAAAACAAAAAACGAATACTGGGGCGCAATGAATCAACATTTCCTGAAGCTGCGGCAGAATTTCAAGGCCGACATGATGGCGCGCTACGCCGTCAATGAACAACTGTTTGACGAAGCCAGCCAGTGCATCGCGTCGCTGGCCGTGCCGTTCGCGGCCCGCCGCGGCGAACTGCTGCAACGCGTGGGACAGAGTTCGCGCGACGTGTTCTGGCTCACCGGCGGCGTGGCCCGCGTCGGCTACGTCAGCGAAAGCGGCAACGAAGTCACGATGCGCTTCGCCACCGAAAGCCATATCGCGAATGCTTATGAAGACCTGCTGGAGTTCCGCGGCGAAAAGCCGTCGCGCTCCTTCATCGTGGCCGAGACGTCGGTGCAGGGCTTCCGCTTCGACTGGGAGCAAATGAGCGTTGCGCGCAGCCAGCACCCGGTGCTGACCGCTTACATCACGCGCCTGCTGGAATTTGCTATATGCAGCCAGGCGCGCCGCTTCATCACGCACACCGCCTCGAGCGCCGAAGAGCGCCTGGCCAATTTCAGGGAAGAGTATCCGAACCTGGAACGCCGGATTTCGCAAAAGGTGCTGGCGTCCTACCTGCAGATCACGCCGGCCTACCTGTCGCAGCTCATGCGCCGCGAACAGGAAGCCGCCTAGCGTTCCTGCTCCTGCCGCAGCAGCGTCGACATGTACTGCGGCGTGATACCCAGGAAGGAGGCCAGCGATTTCTGCGAAATGCGCTGCTCCAGGCCTGGGTATTGCTCGCGGAATGCCGCCAGCCGGCAATTGGCCGACGTCATGCTGCGCACCAGGCAGCTCTGGGAATAGCGGCGAATCGAGTGCTCCGACACCTTCAGGTAGTACTCGCGCATGATGCTGTGTTCTTCGCGCAGGCGCGCCATGGTGGCCCATTCCACGCGGATCGCCGTCACGGGAGTTTCCGCAACAATGAATTCCTGCGCAGGGAGGCCGTCCTGCGCCGCCAGCAAGTCATGGTGCGAACCGCAGGAATCGCCTTCCGACGAAAACGCCATGGTCACGTCGGCGCCATCCTTGGTGATCATGCCGCGCCGCGCCACGCCGCGGTACAGCCAGTACGCCACGCTGGCCGGCACGCCCGCGCGCTGCAGGTAGTCGCCCTTGCGGAAATGTACCTCGACCACGTGCGGCGCGAGGATGCGGTTGAATTCATCGAACATGGCACGCGACACGCCAATGCGGCTCATCGAGTATTCGCTGAACTCTTCTCGCTGTTTTAGGAATGCTTCGGACATTGCGGTAACTCTTGGTCTTTCTGACAATATTGTTTCTTGCCTGAAACCACAGGCCCCGCAATATAAACTACTGAAAGAAGCGGGGCAATGCCGCCGTAAGGACTGTTGCGCGCTATCGCTTAATTTTAGTAACTACTTGATAATCTTCAACTATTTAAACAAGAAGCAGTCGTCAATGTAGCTATACTACGTGTTGGCCATCCAGTCCCGCATGCCGTCCACCCAAGGGCGGGCATTCAGGTTAAGCGATTTCCTGATCTGGTTGGCGCGGTCGTACAGCACCGAAAAATCGATCGACGGCGAGCGCTTGAAGGCAATCACCACGATGTTGGCGTCGTGGACTTCAGGCAGCCAGACCACGGCGTCGAACACCAGCTCCATGTGCTGCAGGTTCTTGCCGTAATTGTCGAAGTCGCCAAATACATTGGTGGTCATGATGCCGTCCGGGCCCAGGCAGTCGAAGCAAGCCTGGTAAAACTCCGGCGTGTCGAGCACGGGGCCGCGCGCTTCTTCGTCGTACAAGTCGACTTGCAGCACGTCCACCGTGCCGTGGTTGCGTGGGTCGAGCACGAAATCCATCGCATTCATCTGGCGCACGTCGAGCCGTTCGTCATTCGGCGGCAGGCCGAATTTTTCTTCGCAGATCGCAATCACGTTAGGATTGAGCTCGATTGCGGTCACGCGCGCCTTGGGGAACTGGCGGTAGCTGAATTTGGTCAAGGCTGCGCTGCCCAGGCCAAGCTGGACGATGTGGCGAGGCGAAGGCAGGAAGAGCGTCCACATCATCATCATGCGCACATATTCCAGCTCGATCATGTCGGGCTTGGAAAGGCGCATGGCGCCCTGCACCCAGGAGGTGCCCAGGTGCAGGGAACGGACGCCCTGGAACTCGGTGATGGTGGCGGGAGGAAAACCAGGCTGGTCAAATCTGCGGGAAGTCATGGCCGACAGTTTACCAGCCCGGCGCTCATGCCCCCTGCCGGCGCCGCCCGAGGCCCGCCGCGCCGACCACGCCAAGGCCCGCCAGCAGCAGGGCATAGCCGCCTGGCTCGGGCACCGCGCTGACGTTCAGGGTGCCCGAATAGCTGGCCGAGGCGGGGGTGAAGCTGGTATCTTCAAAATCGACGTAGCCGAAGACGGTCAATACCAGCGGCCCCGTGATGGCAGTCGGCAGCAGATAGCCGTATTCGAGGAGGCCCGAGCCGCTCAGGGTCAGCTCATGGCCATTGACGTAGGCGGCGCTGAAGGTCACATCGGTTCGCGGGCTGAAGCCCAGGGTGACCAGGCTGGCATCGACGAAATAGGTGCCGGCGCTGGGCGAGAAATTGAAGGTATCGGCGAAGGCACCCTTCTCCAGGTGGGTCACGCCGAAAGCGGCGGATTGTTCGGTGGCGCTGCCGCCGAGGTTGACATTGATGATGACGTCGTCGGCCTGCACCGCCGTGGCGGCGGCTGCAAGCAACAAACCCATGGCTGTCTTCATGGTGTTCTCCTGAAAGCGCAGGCGAGGCGCCTGCACATTCCAAGGTATGCCGCACGATTGAGCGCCTGTTTGATCTGGATCAAAGGGGCAAGATGATTGCCACGGAAAGTCCGCCGCCTTCGCGGTTGGCAAGTGCGATGCGGCCGCCATGGGCTTCGGCTATTTCACGCGCAAGTGCCAGGCCGAGGCCGGTTCCGCTGCGCTTGGTGGAATAGAACGGCACCAGTGCATTGGCCAGCACCGCCTCGCTCATGCCGGGGCCGCGGTCCTGCACCTCGATGCGCAGCATGCCCTGCTGGCGGCGCAGCTCCAGGCCGACTTCCTCCGGCGGCGAACCGGACTCATGGGCGTTCTTGAGCAGGTTGAGCAAGGCTTGCTCCATCTGCGCGGCATCGAAGGCATGGGCCTCGGCAGGCACTTCGCCATGCAGCTTGAACTGCACCTGGTCCGACAGGGCGGCCAGGAAAGCGCCCCAGTGTTGCTGGTCAAGCCGCGGCGTGGGCAGCTTGGCAAAGCGGGCGTAGCCGAGAATGAAGCTTTCCAGGTGGCGCGTGCGCTCCTCGATAGTGGCCAGGATCTGCGGCAGGCGCTCGGTCTGGCCGCGCCGCACCAGCTCGGTGCCGGAGTGGGCCAGCGAAGTCAATGGCGCCAGCGAGTTGTTCAATTCATGGCTGATCACCCGGATCACTTTTTTCCAGGTCTGCACTTCCTGGCGGCGCAATTCCTGCGTGAGCTGGCGCAGCAGCAGCAGTTCATGCGGACGGCCATTCAGGCTGAAGCTGCGGCGCGCCAGGTGGAACACTTCCTCCTCCTCGCTGTCGCCGATCGTGAACAGGCCATCGCCGCCGCGGCCTATGGCCTCGCGCAGGGCAGGCTGGACGCGTTCCAGCAGGTCTGGCAGGCGCAGGCCTTCCAGCTTGCGGCCATCGTTGACCAGCTGGCGCGCGGCCAGGTTGCCGAACACGATGGCATCGTTGTCCGTGACCAGCAGCATGGCAACGGGCGTGTGCTGCACCATGGTGTCAAGCAGGAGCTCACGCTGGACCAGGCCAAGGCGCTGTTCGCGCAGCACCTGGCCCAGTTCATTGTGAGCCGCGACCAGGTCGCTCAATTCATCGTTCTGCGGCCAATGCAGGCTGAAGGAAAAATCGCCATCGCGGTAGCTGGTCACGGTTCCGGTCAGGGCGCGATACAGAGAAAGCTGGCGCTGCAACTGGGCGCGGATGGTGATGACCGCCAGCGGTACCAGGCACAGCAGCGAAATGCCGACCACGATCGTCGGATGGTTCGGCAACAGCTGATCCAACCCGAGCGCAATCAAGATGCCGGTGGCCGTCAGCGTCCCCACCAGCGCCGACCACAATGTAAGGAGCGAAAGCCGCATCGCCCGCCTACACAGCCGAGCCCGTGTCAACCTTGGGGTCAGGCGCCCAGGTTGACACGGACTCGGCCGTTTCCATGGATGTGTGCGTGTCAACCAAAGAGCCTGACCCCAAGGTTGACACGAGCCGGGCGGTGGCGCTCATGGGCGGGCGATGCCGAGGCGTTCCATGCGGCGGTAGAGGGCTTGGCGGGAGAGGCCGAGCTCGGCGGCGGCTTGGGCGACCACGCCACTGGCGCGCTGCAGGGCGCTGACGATGGCGTCGCGGTCGGGTTCCTGGTCGGGGCCGGCGGCGTTGGTGCTGTGGCCGTTCATGCTCGCCGGCAGGCCGAGGTCGGGGACGGTGATGGCGTCGCCTTGTGCCAGCAGGCTGGCACGCGCCATCACGTTCTTCAGTTCGCGCACGTTGCCGGGCCAGCCGTGCGCCAGCAGGGCGGCTTCGGCGTCGGCGCGCAACTGGCGTTCCTTGCCGAGGAAGTGGCGCGCCAGCGGCAGGATGTCGCCGGGGCGTTCGGCCAGCGGCGGCAGGCGCAGTTCGATCACGTTCAGCCGGTAGTACAGGTCTTCGCGGAAAGTGCCGGCGCGGATCATGGCGGGCAAGTCGGCATTCGTGGCGCTGACCACGCGCACTTGCACCTGGCGTTCGCGGTTGGAGCCGAGGCGTTCGAAGCGGCCGGTTTCCAGTACGCGCAACAGCTTCATCTGCCCGGCCAGCGGCAGGTTGCCGATTTCGTCGAGGAACAGGGTGCCGCCGTCGGCGGCTTCGAACTTGCCTTCGCGTGCCTTGGAGGCGCCGGTGTAGGCGCCGGCGTCGGCGCCGAACAGTTCGGCTTCAATCAGTTCGGCGGGCAGGGCGCCGCAGTTCAGCACGACGAAAGGGCCTTCGCGCACGGCGGAATTGGCCTGGATGATTTCGGCGATGCGCTCCTTGCCGGTGCCGTTCGGGCCGGTGATCAGCACCGGTACGTCGGCGCGGGCAACCTGGCAGGCCAGCGAGATGACACGCTCGGTGGCGGGGTCGTTCCACACCATATTGCGCAGGTTGTAGCGTTCCAGCTCGCGGCGCTGGCGCAGTTCGTCGCTGCGGTGCTGGCTGAGCGCGCGGTTGGCCTGGCCCAGTTCCAGCAGGTTGCGTACGGTGGCGATCAGGCGCTTGTCGTCCCAGGGCTTGGACAGGTAATCGGCGGCGCCGGCCTTGATCAGGTCGACGGCGGCGTCGAGGTGGGTCCAGGCGGTCAGCAGGATCACCGGCAGGTCGGGGTGGCGCTTGCGGATGGCGCGGAACAGTTCCACGCCTTCTTCGCCGGAGGTGGTGTCGGCGGTGAAGTTCATGTCCTGCACCACCAGGTCGATGCTGGCGCTGCGCTGGTCGAGCAGGGCGAGGCCTTCTTCCGGGGATGCTGCGTGCAGCGCTTCGATGTCGTGTAGCGAGAACAGGACTTCGAGGGCGACTGCGACTGCGGCGTTGTCGTCGATGATCAGTACGGTTGGCATTTTGGCAGGATACATGAAAACCGGTAAACCTGTGTCGGACCCGCAGGGTCAGACACAGAACGGTTTTGAGGTCGGCGGTTGGGTTGGACGATCTTGATTTTCGACGAAGATCAAAGGCGCACAACCCAAACCCGCGGCAGGTTTACTGGTTCAGGCCGAGCGGGTCGCCAGCGCCGGCGAAATGGAAGCTGCGCGCCATGCCGGCCCGTACACGGCGGCAATACCGAGCGCCCAGGAAGCCAGCGCGCCAACCACCATATACTCGGCTGGCAAACGCGCCAGCTCCAGCTTCGATACCAGCAACTGGTTCAAGGCCAGCGCGCCAAGCAGGCCGCCGACAATCCCGGTGGTGGTGATCATCAGGTTCTCAGTCACAAAGTAGCGCAGGATGTCGAGCTTGCGCGCTCCCAATGCCCGCCGTACGCCGATCTGCTTGCGGCGCTGCGTCACCCACAGGCTGGCCATGCCGACGATGCCGCTGGCGGTCACCATCATCAGCAGCACGCTGACGGTGATCAGCATCCAGCACAGCGCGTTGTCGGCGCGGTAGCGCTTGACGCGCTCTTCGGACTGGGTGGTGGTGCGCACCACTACCTGGCCGTTATGCAGCTTGCGGATCGCTTCCTCGGCATCCTTCATGGCGCGGTCGCGCTGGCCCGGCTCGGCGCGCAGGGTGTACAGCGAGCGCGAGCTGCCCGTGATGCGGGCCGGTACCATGGTCGACATTTCGCCGTCCTGGCCCATGGCGGCGGACGGGGTCTGCAGCGTGTCGATCACGCCCACCACCGTCACTTCGCGTGCCTCGGCGCCGGTGCCGTAGTACAGCTTCTTGCCGACAAAGCTGGGCGCGTCCGGCCATACCTTCTGGCCGGTGGCCTTGGTGATCAGGGCCACGGTGGGAAAGGCCTTGCTGGTGTTCTGGTCGATTTCCGGCGCGTCCTGCGGCGTGAAATCGCGGCCGTCGATGATCTTCAGGCCCCAGGTCTTGACCAGCGAGTCCGGCGTGACGTACATCGACGGGCTGGCGTTGCTGCGTTCCTGCTCGCGGCTGGCAGCCACGCTGTTGTAGTTGCCGGAATTGGACAGCGTGATCTGGTTGGTGTCCGCCACCGATACGATGCCCGGCACGGCGCGCAAGGCCGCCGCCTGCATTTTCTGGTTCGCCAGCTGCTGTTCATGGCCGCCCGGATTGAGCGGCTTCACGCGCAGGTTGAACACTTCTTCTTCATTGGCGATGCCGGTCGGGCGCGCGGCGACAGCCTGGCGCACGCTGACGATGTGCATGGCGTTGGCCAGGATGGCGAGGCTGAGCGCCACTTGCACGGCCACCAGGATCGGTCCGGTCTTGGAGCGCATCAGCGCGGAAAAGATTGGTTTGATTTCCATGGTTATCCTCACTGCGATTTCAGTTGCAGGGCCGGGGTGACCTGGCAGGCGCGCCAGGTCGGCAGCAGCCCGGCCAGCATGGCGGCGCTGACGGACATGACGAAGGTCACCAGCAGCATCATCCAGTCCATATGGGTGGTGACGGCGATCTGCTCCGAAATGCTGCCGATCAGGGCCAGCGCGCCCAGTGCCAGCACCAGGCCGAGGATGCCGCCGGCCAGGCCGACCACCGCGCTCTCGATCAGGAACTGGGTGAAGATCTCCTTGCGCGAGGCGCCCAGGGCGCGCCGCACGCCGACTTCCGGTGCGCGCACCGAGAATTTGGCCAGCAGCAGGCCGATGGTGTTGACCAGGCAAAGCAGCAGGAAGCCGAAGGCCAGCATGGCCGACAGGCGGCTGTCCTTGCCTACCACTTTCTGTTCTTCCAGCCATTCCATCACGTTGAACAGCTTGTTCGGCGCGTTGCGCTGCAGGCGGCCCAGCTTGCGCTGTTCAGCGGCGTAGGCGTCCAGCCAGGCTTGCAGTTGCGGGCGGTCGGAGGCCGAATGCAGCTCGAACCAGAACTGGATCCAGATGCATTCCGAATCGAGCAGGGCCTGGTAGCCGGGACCGCGGTCGCTGCTGCAGTTCATATTGCCATTCTGGCCCATTTCGTGGCGGATCGCGTTGTGGAAGGGGATGTAGAATTCGTCTTCGTCGCCGAAGGCGCCGGGGCCGCCGATGATGCGGTGGTAGCGCGGCACCGGTTTCCAGTTGCCATACACGCCGACCACGGCATAGTCGAAGCCGCGGAAGCGCACGCGCTGGCCGACCGGGTTGGCGTTGCCGAACAGGCGCTCGGCCAGCTTGCCGCCCAGGACCATCACGTCGGCGCCCGACTTGTCGTCCGCTTCGCTCCACGGGCCGCCGTGCACGAAGGGGACTTCGAACATGGCGAAGAAGTCGCGTGTCGGCGACAGGCCCTCGGCGGTAAATACTGGCAGGTCCTTGCGCGCCGGTTCGATGGTGCCGTCCACGCCGCGGATGGCGGTGCGGCGGTCGCCCTGGCCGGAAGCGAGCAGGTTGACGGCGTCGCGGTAGGACATCTCGTCGCCTTCGCGCTCGCCCGGGGTGTAGCCTTTAATCGGTCCGTTGTCGACCAGCGGCACGATCAGGCGCTCGCTCTTGTGCGGGATCGGGTCGCCCGACATCACGTGCAGGATGGTCAGGGTCGACACGCTGGCGGCCACGCCGACCGCCAGGATCAGCACCATCAGCGCGGTCAGGATCGGATTGCGGCGCAGGCTGCGCACGCCCAGCAGGAAGTAGTACTGGATCATCTCAAGCCTCCTTGGCGACCACCAGCGACGGCGACTTGCGCACCAGGTCGGACACCTGCCCGTCGATGATGTGGACGTTGCGCTGGGTGCGCTGGGCCAGTTCCGGGTCGTGGGTCACCATCAGGATGGTGGTGCCTTCGGCGTTGATCTCTTCCAGCAGTTCCATCACGCCGCGCGCCATCTGGGTATCCAGGTTGCCGGTCGGTTCATCGGCCAGCAGCAGTTTTGGCGAACCGGCCAGGGCGCGCGCGATGGCCACGCGCTGCTGCTGGCCGCCCGACAGTTCGGCCGGGTAGTGGCGCATGCGCGAAGCCAGGCCGACCTTGGCCAGCGCGTCTTCGATGCGCTCCTTGCGTTCGGCGGCGTTGAAGCCACGGTAGCGCAGCGGCACATCGACGTTGTCGAACAGGCTCAGGTCGGGAATCAGGTTGAAGCCCTGGAAGATGAAGCCCAGTTTTTCGTTGCGCAGGCGCGAGCGGGCGTTGTCGTCCATGCCCTTGACGTTGATGCCGTCCAGCACGTAGTCGCCGCTGGTGAAATCTTCCAGCAGGCCGGCGATGTTCAGGAAGCTGGTCTTGCCGGAACCGGATGGGCCGGTGACGGTGACGAATTCGCCTTGCTTGACTTCGATTTCGAAGCCGCGCAGCGCGTGGGTTTCGATCATGTGGGTGCGATAGACTTTGCTCAGGTTATTCATGCGCAGCATGGTTTGCCTCTCCGTAGGGGGTTATTTGTTGATCGAAACGCGCTTGGCGTTCTCGAAGTTTTCGGTACCGGCGATCACGATCTTGTCGCCTTGTTTCAATCCATTGACGATTTCCACGGCAGCCACGCTGGTGGCGCCAAGCTGCACCGGGGTGCGCACGGCGATGCCGTCCTGCAGCAGGTAGACATAGCGGCCGCCTTCCGATTCGACGAACGGGCCGCGCTGCACCATCAGCACGTTCGGCTTCTCGTCGATCAGCAGGCGCGCCGACACGCGCTGGCTCTGGCGCAGGCCGTCCGGCTGCTTGTCGAAGCGCACGCGCGCCAGCACCTGGTTCTTCACCACTTCCGGCGACAGGGCCGACAGCTTGCCCTTGGTCTTCACGCCGGCCACTTCGATTTCGGCGGTCATGCCCAGGCCCAGGTCGTTGACGTAGGATTCCGGCACTTCCAGTTCCACTTCGAGCTGGGACAGGTCGACCAGCGTCATGAGCGGCGTGTTGGCCTGCACCACGCTGCGGTTGGCCACCGACAGGGTGCCGATGAAGCCGTCCACCGGCGCCCGCACGGTGAGCTCGTCGACGCGGCGCTGGGCGTTGGCCAGCGACAGTTTCTGGCGCTCCATCTGCGCAGTCTTGGTTTTCAGTTCCAGCGAGACGTTGTCGCCTTCCAGTTCGGCGGCCTGCTTGGTGTGCCGGGCGCGGATGTCGGCGGCGGCCACGGCGTCCTTGGCTTTCTGCATGTCGATCTTGGCGATGATGCCTTCGGTCGACACGCTTTCGTAGCGCTGCAGGGTGCGCATGGCGGACACGCGCTCGATTTCCGCGGTGTCGGCTTCGCGCTGGGCGGCCAGCTTTTGCTTGCGGGCCAGGATCTGCTGGCGCGCGACTTCGGCTTGCAGCTCGTTGAACAGCGTCTGTTCCTTTTTCAGTTCGTCGGTCAGGTCGGGCGATTCCAGCACGGCCAGCACCTGGCCTTTGTTGACGGTGTCGCCGGCGTGCACCTTCAGTTCGACCGTGGAAGTGGAAGTCGAATACAGGGTCGGGCTGACAGCGGCCACGATGCGGCCATTGACGGCGGCGTCGCGGATCAGGGTGCCGCGCGTGACCTCGCCGATGCGCAGGCGCGCGGCGCTGATCGATTGCTCGCTGCCGCTCCAGCTTTTCAGCAGGCCGTAGCCGGCGCCGGCCAGCGCCAGGCCGATCACCAGCAGCAGCACTTTGCGGCGCGGGAAGCGGCTGGCGGGAGCGGCGATCACTTGGTCCTGGTGTGAGGTGTCGCGAATCATGTTCTTGTTTCCTGGTGTTGGTGATTTGGTCAATCTTGCTAATGCATGAAGTGTGCCAACCTATAAGCTATTGATTTATAAAGAGCCGTTCTTGCTGTTCGGGCTGTCCGCGAGCGTCCACCGTGTCCACCTGTCCGCATTGGACTGGCAATCGGACTACTTGATTTTTTTATAAGCGGCTATACTTGTCGACTTATCTTTGTGGCAAGGGGTGGTTCTGTGGAGTATCCGTTCTCCGATAGCGCGGTGGCGCGTTACGACGAACTGGCCGGCGCCAGCGGCAACGGCGCGGTGGATGGACAGACCTGGCAGGATCTGCTGCTCGCGCCCTACCTGCAGGTGGTCGGCGAAGGGGCCAGCATTTTCGGCCGTCAGATGCTTTATCGGCGCTTGCGGCGCGGTGCAGGCGCTGCCTCGGCCGACCATTTGCGCGCCTTGCTGGCGGACGGCGGCGCGCGCGATCGTCTCGCCACCCAGCTCGCGCCTTTATGCAAAGCCAGCGCTGAAGTCAGCGAAGCATTGTTCGTCCCCGCAACGGAAGCTGTAGCGCAAACCGGAGCATCGCCGTTGCCACCTGCGCCTCGCTGGGCGGCCTGGCTCTGGCTGGCGCCCTTTGCCTTCCTCGCCAGTGTCGTCGCCAGCTTTTTCTGGCTGGCGGCCCTGGTTCCTGCGGTCGTGCTGTCGCTGTGGCTGATGGCGATCCAGATCGCTTTCCATTCGCGTGTCCAGCAATGGTCGGGCATTGCGGAGGCGTTGCAATTGCAGCTCTATGCCCATAGCCTCCAAACAGACGCACCCGGCGCGGCGCAAGCCGCCCAACTTCGCGGCAAGCTTGCGCGCAACGCCATCTCCACCTCGCCGGGCGTGGCCGAATATGCCGACTGGGTCATGCTGGCCAACCTGAAACACTATTTCGCCACCCGCCGCCTGGTGCGCGAACACGCTGCCTTCCTGCGCGAGAGCTTTGAACTGGTGGCCGGCCTCGATGCCGATCTGGCGCTGGCACGCCATCTGTCCACGCAAACGCAGTGGTGCTGGGCGGAAGAGGGCTGGGAGCAGGAGATTCACCTGCAAGCGGTTCGGCATCCGCTGCTGCCCGATGCACAGGCGCTGGACCTGGCACTGGATGGCAAGAGCGCCTTTATCAGCGGTCAGAATGGCATTGGCAAAAGCACTTTGCTGCGCACGGTGGGACTGAACCTGCTGGCCGCGCGTGCATTCGGTTTCTGCTATGCGGACGCCGCGCGCGTGCCGAACTTGCCGGTATATGCCAGCATGCAAAATGAGGACGCGCTCGACGGCGGCGAGAGCCTCTACCAGTCGGAGCTGCGCCGTGCGCATGAATTGCTGGCGCTGGCCAAGGAGCCGCAACGCGCCGTCTTTATCATTGACGAGATTTTCCGCGGCACCAACCACCTCGAGTCGGTGTCTGCAGCGGCTGCCGTGCTGGAGCAACTGGCCGGCCGCGGCACCGTGCTGGTGTCCTCGCACAACGTGGTCCTGGCTCAGTTGCTCGAGCAATGCTGCGTGCCATTGCTGGTGCAAAAGCGCGCCGACCGCCTGGTGCTGACTCCCGGCGTGCTGGCCGAAACCAATGGTCTGACCTTGCTGGCACAGTCAGGCTTCGACGCCTCCATCGGACAACGCGCGCGCGACGTTTACAAACGTCTTTCAGGCCGCCTGCTGCCGGCGTAGGGAAGGCGTTCGCCGGCGCAGCCAAAGCCTGGTCAAGCCGTACATGATCGCGATGACGCCGATCCACGCGGCGTAGACCACGGCCAAGGAAGGCTCGTAGCCTTTCGGCAGGGTGAATCCACCCGGTCCGCCCTGCGGCGTCGCGCCGTAGCGCAGCATGAAGTAGGGCCCGGAGAGGAAGTGGATCATGGCGATGTGGATCACGTAGAAGAACATCGGCGTGCCGCCGAACAGCATCAGCATCGGCACCGGACGCAGGCGTTCGAACCATGCGAGTACAGGCAGTGCAATGCCGACGGTCACGCACAGGTAGAGCAGTGACGGCGGGTATTTGTGCACGCGGATGAAGGAAATGAAGTCCCATACGAAGCCGCGTCCCTGCGGCGACCATGGATCGGGGTCGCCGTAGAAATTCCCGCTGCGCAGAACCACGAAGACCAGCAGCAGCACGGCGCCGGCAAGCAGCAGGAAGCGCTGCCGGCGTGCCGGTTCCCACTGGAACACGGGCCCCAAGGCATAGCCGGCTGCGATCAGCCCAAGCCATGGCATCAATGGGTAAGCGAGAAACACGCCGTAATTGCCGGCCACCGGCCAGAAGCCTTGCTGATGCCAGGCCAGCCATAGTGGATGGTTGGAGCGGATCGCATCGAGCAGGTTATGCGGCAGGATCAGCAATGCAGCAATGGCCGCGATGGCGGGCAAGGGCAGCCACGCCAGCCCGCCAAGGAAAATCATGCCCATGCCCAGCGCCCACAGCACCTGCAGGATGGTGACGTTATAGCCGAACTGCCAGCTGAAACTGATCCAGGTCGCTTCCAGCACCAGCAAGAGCAAGCCGCGCGTCACGAGGTAGCGCGACAGCGAAGGAATGCCGCTTTTGGTCCCGCGCAGGTAGGCGGACGTGCCGGCCAGCAGCACGAAAGTCGACGCGCACAGGTGCGTGATCCAGCGCGTGGCGAACCATAGGGGCGTGGTCTTGGCCAGGTCTTCCGGATCGAACAGTGCGGCGCCGAAAAAGTCGCGCGTGTGGTCCAGCGCCATCAAGACAATCACCAGGCCGCGCAGCATGTCGATGCTGGCGAGCCGCTTCGTAGTCTGCATTGCCGTCCCCAATGATTATTTGCCATGCATTGTGGGCGCGAATTGCCATCCATGCAAATTTATGATTTCTGTCTTGACAGAAATTAGTGTAAGCATAGAATAACAGGCATGGAACTGAAACCGATAGCCGAACGATTTGTATTGCACTGGGGCGAGATGGGCTCGCGCTGGGGCGTCAACCGCACCGTGGCGCAAATCCATGCGCTGCTGTACCTGGCCGCGCGTCCCATGGATGCCGAAGAAATCCAGAACACGCTGGGCGTGGCGCGCTCCAACGTCAGCAATAGCCTGAAAGAGCTGCAGTCCTGGAACCTGGTGAAAGTGGTGCACCTGAAAGGCGACCGCCGCGACCATTTCGAAACCTCGACCGACGTGTGGGAATTGTTCAAGCTGATCGTTGCCGGGCGCCGCCAGCGCGAGATCGATCCTACGGCCGCCGCACTGTCGGAATGCCTCGCCAACCCTGCGATGGCCGATGAAGACGAGGGCACGCGTGAACGGATCGAAGAAACACTGAAGTTCATCGAAGTGATGGCGACGCTGTCCGATGAACTGTTGCGCTACAAGCCGGAAACGCTGATGAAGACCCTGGGTGTCAGCGCAAAAATCAGCCGGGCCATCCGCGGCAAGCAATGACCCCGGCAAGATAGGGAGCGGGCAGCAATGCCCGTTTTTTTGGAATCAAAATTTCTGTTTTTACAGAAATTACTGTTTAAGGAGATTTGTCAATGTTGATCACATACGAAATCGCCGTACCGCTGCTGGCTGGCCTGGCAGTAAGTCGTTATTTGCGCGACGTGTTGCGCCGGCTGCTGGTCGACCTGTGCGGCACGGCCGAGCGCTCCGACTTCTGGGTGCGGGTAACCACGGTCCTGATTACTGCCTTCCCGGTGCTGCTGGCCCTGTGGTTTGGCCACAGCGACGCGCGCGACGCCAACCTGGCCAGCGTTCTCCGGACTACGCTGATCATGACCACGGCGGGCATCGTGGCTGGTGTCGCCGTGATGGCATGGAGCATCGCAAAGTCGATTCCCAAAGCCGCAAAATGAAAGTCCTTGTTTGCGGCGCTTCAGGCTTTATCGGCCGCGCCATCTGCTTGCGGCTGGCGGCGGCCGGGCACGAAGTCCTGCGCGGCGTGCGCCATCCGGAGCGCTCCGGCGACGTGGCAATCGACTACTGTACCGAGCTGCAGCCGTCCGGCTGGCTGGCGCGGCTGCGCGGCGTGGATGCCGTGGTGAACGCAGTTGGCATCATTCGTGAAAGCCGCGAGTCAAGCTTCGAGGCGCTGCACGCCCGCGCTCCGGCGGCCTTGTTTGCGGCCTGCGCCGAAGCCGGCGTGCGACGCGTCGTACAAATCTCTGCGCTCGGCGCGGACGGTGGCAATGCCGCCTATTTCACCAGCAAGCGCGCGGCCGACGAAGCGCTGATGGCGCTCCCGCTGGAGTGGATCGTCCTGCGCCCATCGCTGGTGTTCGGCCCCGGCGGCGGGTCGGCAGCGGTGTTCTGCCGCGCCGCCAGCATGCCGGTGATTGCCGCACCGTCCCTGGGCAAGGCGCGCTTCCAGCCCGTCCACGTCGACGACCTGGCGGAAGCCGTTGCGGCCTGCCTCGATCCCGCGACGCCGGCGCGCCGCGTGTTCGAGATCGCCGGGCGAGATGTTGCCAGCTACGACGGCATGCTGGCAGCCTACCGCAGCGCCATGGACATTCCCCCGGCGCCAGTGCTGCATATTCCCGCAACGATCATGGCTTGTGCGGCCTGGGCCGGACAATTCTGCGGCACGCTCCTGACGCCGGAAACCTGGCGCATGCTGCGTGCCGGCAGCGCACTGCCGGAAAGCCGCGCTGCCAGCGTTGCCGCGACATGCGCGGTGTTGGGCCATGCGCCGCGCGGCATCGCCGATTTCATCGCGCCGGCCGAACGCGAATTGTTTCGCCTGCGCGCGCTTGCCGGCTGGCGCAATGCCTTGCTGCGCTGGACCCTGGCGGCGGTCTGGCTGGCGACTGCCATCGTGAGCGCCTTCATCCACCCGCGCGCGGACAGCCTGGCGCTGCTGGCGCGCGTCGGCCTTGAAGGCATGCCGGCCATCGCCGCGCTGTACGGTGCAGCAGCGCTGGACACCTTGCTCGGCATCGCTTGCATCGCCCGCCCGTGCCGCGCGCTCTGGCTGGCGCAGGGCGCGCTGGTACTCGGCTACAGCGCGGCGATTGCGGCCTGCCTGCCGGAATACCTGTGGCATCCCTTCGGCCCCTGGTTGAAAAACCTGCCCATCCTGGCCATCTTGTTCATCTTGTCTGCAGAGGAAAAAACGTGGACTACCTGACCGTCAAGACCATTCATATCCTGTCCTCGGTGCTGCTGGTCGGCACCGGCTTCGGCACGGCGTTCTATCTGTTCTTCGCCAACCGATCGCAATCGGTGGAAGCGATTGCCGTGGTCTCGCGGCTGGTGGTGCGCGCCGACTGGTGGTTCACCACGCCGGCCGTCATCGTGCAGCCCTTGTCCGGCGCATGGATGATCCACCTCGCCGGTTATCCGCTGGACGCGTTCTGGATCAGGGCTTCGCTGGCGCTGTACGCCTTCGCGGGCGCCTGCTGGCTGCCGGTGGTGTGGTACCAGGTCAGGATGGGCAAGCTGGCGCTGGCGGCGCATGCCGCCAACACTGCGCTGCCCGCGCAATACTGGCGCTATGCGCGCCGCTGGGAATTGCTTGGCTATCCGGCCTTTATCGCCATGCTTGCCGTGTACTGGCTGATGGTGCACAAGCCGGCATAGGCCTACTTGTCCTGCGCCTGAGGCTTGCCCTTGTCGATGACTTCGCGGCAGTCGCCCTTGAATTTCGCGTTGTCGTAGTTGGTCCAGCCGTAGCTGTCCACCACCCGCTTGTGCAGCTGGAAGTCCTTGTTGACGAAACTCCAGGCCGGCTTGTCGTCCGGGTAGCGGATGTTCGCCACGTCCAGCATGGTGTGGAAGATGTTTTCCGTGGCCAGCTTGGCCTTGCGGTTGCGCAGCAAGGCGCTCACCTTGTCCGGGTAGCGATCGAGGTACTGGTCCGAGAACCACATGAAGGCCGGCACATGGAATTCATAGTCCGTGTTGTGGCCGTGGAAGGCCAGGCGGCAGGTGCCGTCGTACAGGGTCTGGCCATGGTCGGCGACGTACAGCATCGACGCCAGCTGGCCCGTGCCTTTCAGGTCGCCGATCACCTGCGCCAGGAACCAGTCGGTGTAGAGGATCGAGTTGTCGTAGCTGTTGTTCAGTTGCTGCTTGATCTTCAGGTCGGTGTAGGCCGGCTTGTCGACGCCGAACAGCGACGGCTGCCACTTGTCGAATTCCTTCGGGTGGCGCTGGCTGTAGTTCCAGTGGCTGCCCAGCGAATGCAGCACGATCAGCTTCTTCGGCGCCGGGTCGGCCAGCGCACGCTTGAGCGGCTCGAACAGCACGTCGTCGTAATTGGAATGGTTGGTAAAGCCGCCCAGGTTGAGGAACTGGATCACGTCCGCTTCCCTGGCAAACACCGACACCGGGGTGTCGTACTGGCCGAACGAGATCTGGTTCGACAGCCACCAGGTCTTGAAGCCAGCTTCCTTGTAAGCCGTCAGGAAGGACTTTTCGCTGAAGCCATCTTTCAGGCTTTGCGTGGCAGGCTTGCGCGAAATGATCACCGGCACCGACAGGCGCGTCGCCGATACCGACGTGATCACGTCCGACAGCGGCACCAGGTTGCTTTCCTTGGCCAGCAAAGGATTGGTTTCGCGCTTGTAGCCGTTCAGGCTCCAGCGGTCGTAGCGCGAAGATTCGCCCAGCACCATCACCACGATCTCCGGCTGCGTACCGCCGTCGACCTGGCGCGCGCCGAATTCGAAGCTGGCGCTGCGTTCATTCAGTTCGGACAGGTAGCGCCGCTCCTTGTAGAAATCATAGCCGCGCGCGCCCAGGCCGAAGGGCCAGGATTCAATAAAGGCGTCCGGATCGAACGGCAGGCGTGCCCAGTAGGGCAGGGCCGGGCCGGGCAGGCGCAGCGTGTGCGCGCCGGCGACGGCGGCACGGGCCGAGGCGCTCGCGGACGAACTTTCGTCGCCGGACGTGCTGTCGCTGTCGTTTCCGCTGCTGCTGTCGCCGTCCGCCGCAGCACTAGCCGCGGCACTGGCCGCCGGACGTGCTGCCGGCGCCGCCTCGATGCCGAATTCATAGCCCCATGCGGCCACGGCGGCCAGCATCGCCAGTGTGAACAGCGCCAGCCAGCGCGAACCGCCATGCCAGTCCATTCCGCGCGTCTGGCGCGCAGCACGGAAGGTCAGTACCCACCACGCCGCCACCCCCACCATCACCGCCAGCATGGTCCACACTTTGCGGCCGAGGAATTCCAGTGCCTCCTGCGGGCTGGTTTCGGCCAGGATGCCAAGATGGTGGGTGGAGATGCCCTGGCCGTAGAACACGAACAGGTAAATCTCGGTCGGCAGCGCCAGGAAGGCCGGGATCAGCAGCCAATGGAAATAGGCGGGCCGCTTGAACAGCGCCCACACCGTCACCCACGCGACGAACTCGATCCCCAGCAATTGCCAGGGCTGCTCCACCGGCTTGCCCAACAGCAAAGGCAGGAAGGGCACCGCAGATAGGGCCAGGTAGCTTAGCAGGATGAACAGGTGTGAAGGGCGCAGCATTGACATTGCATACAGGAAAGATTCATCAAGGGCGTATTATCCCGTCTTTTGGGGTCGAACTGGCTTGTTTGATGCGTGCCGGCGCGACCAGCACCTGGCAAGCGCCTTTGCCCTCCGCCGTGTCATAGTCGATCCAGGCGCCGTCATTATTGGAAACCAGCCGCTGGCGCGGGGTGTAGCCCTGCTGCAGGAAACTCCACTCAAGATGTTCATCGGGGTAGCGGATGCCTGCCGCGTCCAGCACGGTGTGGAAAAAGTCGCTGGTGACCAGCGGCGCCGCCCGGTGCCGTTCCAGCTGGGCGACCTTTTCCGGATGGCGTTCGCGGTACTGGCTGGAATACCAGGCCAGGGCCGGCACGTGGAATTCGTTGCGCGTGCCCTGGCCGTGCAGGAACTTGCGGCAGCCTTCGGTGCGCAGGGTTTCGCCGTGGTCGGACACATAGAGCAGCACGCTGCTGCGGCCCTGCTGCTTCAATTGCCCGATCACCTGGGACAGGAACCAGTCGGTGTAGCGGATGCTGTTGTCGTAGCTATTGCTGGCCAGGAGCTGGTTGGCGCTGTCTTCCAGTTGCGGCCCCTCGACCCCATGCAGCGACGGCCGCCACTGGTCGAATTGCGCCGGATAGCGGCGCCCATAGTTCCAGTGGCTGCCCAGCGTGTGCAGCACCACCAGCTGGTGCTGGGCCGGCGATGCCAGCGCGCGCTTGAGCGGCGCCAGCAGCACGTCGTCAAAACTCGATTGCTCGTTGTAGGTGCCGAGGTTGAGGAACTGCACGTCGTCGGCTTCGCGCGCAATGGCCGACACCGGGGTGTCGAACTCGCCCACAACCAGCTGGTTGGACAACCACCAGCTGCGATAGCCCGCTTCGCGAAAGGCGCCGACCAACGAGCGCTCGGCGAAACCGTCTTGCATGCTTTGCGCCGCCGGCTTGCGCGTGACGATCAGCGGCACCGACAGGCGCGTGGCCGAGACTGGGCTCACGACATTGGAAAGCATCACCAGGTTGTCTTGCTGCGACAGCCATGGGTTGGTGGGGCGGGCGTAGCCATTCAGGCTCCAGCGGTCGAAGCGCGACGACTCGCCGATGACCACGACGACAGTCTGCGGCGCGCTGCCGGGGCGCTGGCTGGCGTGGAAGCGGAAGCTGGCCGCGCGCCCGGCCAGGGCGGCCAGGTCGCGCCTTGCCTGAATATAGCTCGCGAATACCGCCGTCAAACCGAATGGCCGGGTATGCTCGAACCTGGCGTCTGCGGCCATCCGCACGACATATGGGAAGGGCGGCAGGCCGCTTTTTCCCAAGTGGTGCGCCCCGGTGTAAGGCGCCCCCCAGCCTTCTTTCAGGCCGGGGTGCGCACCCTCGATGCCGAATTCATAGCAGTATGCGGCCACCGCGGCCAGCGCCGCGCTCAATGCAAGCGTGGCCGTGCGCGCGCGCCCATTCCATGCAAGGGATTCCTGGCGCAGGGCTGCCGCGTAAGTAAGTGCCCACCAAAGCAGGCTGGCCAGGGCGACGGCGGCCACTCCCCACGCCTTGCCCCCCAGGAATTCGATGGCTTCGCCGGGCGAGGTCTCCGCCATGATGCCCAGGTGATGCGGCGCCAGCGGCTGGCCGAAGAAAACCTGGAGGTACACCTCGACGGGCAGCAACAGGAAAGCAGGCAACAGCAGCCAATGAAAGCCGGCTGGCCGCTTGAATATGGACCAGAGCGCCGCCCAGGCCATCAGTTCAAGCGCCAGCAGCTGCCCGGCATGCTGCACCGGCCTGCCGAGCAGCAAGGGCAGCACGGGCACCGCCGACAGCGCCAGGTAGCTGAACAGCAGGAATAGCCGGGAAGGGCGTGGCAGGGCGGGCATTGCAATCGGGAAATAAAAAGGTGAACGCTATTATGCTGGAAATGCCATGCCGGCTGGCGTCGGAATGCTGCCACTTTATTCAGCAAATCAAGTTGACTGAGCTGTTAACCAGGTATATACTCGCGAGTTCTCAATTTAGTCTGCGCATCGTATACGCGTTTGAAAGGCTGTCGCATTTTGCGCTGCCGATGCCCTCTAAGAGATACCGTTTTAGCCCCCGGGCAAAAGCTGCCCGGGTTGTCAATGCTGTAATTTTGTTGGATTTAAAACGATGCCAACCATCAACCAATTGATTCGCCAACCACGTACCAAGCTGGTCGTGAAGAGCAAATCGCCGGCACTTGAAAACTGCCCGCAAAAGCGTGGCGTGTGCACCCGTGTGTACACCACCACTCCTAAGAAGCCTAACTCGGCACTGCGTAAAGTTGCAAAAGTGCGTCTGACCAACGGTTTCGAAGTGATTTCGTACATCGGCGGTGAAGGCCACAACCTGCAGGAACACAGCGTTGTTCTGCTGCGCGGCGGTCGTGTAAAAGACTTGCCAGGTGTGCGTTACCACATGGTCCGTGGCTCTCTGGATACCCAGGGCGTGAAAGACCGTAAGCAGGCTCGTTCCAAGTACGGTGCGAAGCGTGCTAAGGCCGCTAAGAAGTAATTTGCAATTTAACTGAGTTGAGGCGGTCGCGAGACCGAGTAAGTGGAAGGCTATGATGGCCTCCGCGAGTGCCCGAGGCACTCAACTGAAGAAAAGGAAATGACATGCCACGTCGTCGTGAAGTACCCAAGCGCGAAATTCTGCCGGATCCAAAATTCGGTAGCACCGAAGTCGCTAAATTCGTCAACGTTCTGATGCTGTCCGGCAAGAAGTCGGTTGCAGAAAACATCATCTACGGTGCCTTCGACCACATCCAATCGAAGTCCGGCAAGGACCCGCTGGAAGTGTTCACCGCAGCGATCAACAACGCCAAGCCACTGGTTGAAGTGAAGTCCCGCCGTGTTGGCGGCGCGAACTACCAGGTGCCGGTCGAAGTGCGCCCAGTGCGCCGCCTGGCCCTGTCCATGCGTTGGCTGCGTGAAGCCGCTAACAAGCGCTCCGAAAAGTCCATGCCACAGCGCCTGGGCGGCGAGCTGATGGAAGCCGCGGAAGGCCGTGGCGGTGCAATGAAGCGCCGTGACGAAGTCCACCGTATGGCTGAAGCGAACAAAGCGTTCTCGCACTTCCGCTTCTAATACGTTTGGCCGGCCTGTAATGGCCGGCCTAGTTCAAGCCGGGCACATTTTTCTCGAAAAAATGCTGCTCGGTTTTGTCCATTCAAAGATTTAGGATCAATTATGGCCCGCAAGACCCCCATTGAGCGCTACCGTAATATCGGTATCTCCGCTCACATCGACGCCGGTAAGACCACCACTACCGAGCGCGTGCTGTTCTACACCGGCGTGAACCACAAGATTGGTGAAGTGCACGACGGCGCCGCCACCATGGACTGGATGGAGCAGGAACAAGAGCGCGGCATTACCATTACCTCGGCAGCGACCACCTGTTTCTGGAATGGTATGGCCAACAACTTCAAGCCACACCACATCAACATCATCGACACCCCAGGGCACGTTGACTTCACCATCGAGGTGGAGCGTTCGATGCGCGTTCTGGACGGCGCTTGCATGGTTTACTGCGCAGTGGGCGGCGTGCAGCCACAGTCTGAAACCGTATGGCGCCAGGCTAACAAGTACAAGGTCCCTCGTCTGGCCTTCGTGAACAAGATGGACCGTACCGGCGCCAACTTCTTCAAGGTCTACGAGCAGATGCGTTCGCGCCTGAAGGCCAACCCAATCCTGATCCAGATCCCGATCGGCGCTGAAGACAACTTCAAGGGCGTGATCGACCTGGTCAAGATGAAGGCCATCATCTGGGACGACGCGTCCCAGGGCATGAAGTTCGACTACGTTGACATCCCTGCAGAACTGCAGGATTCCGCGACCGAGTGGCGCGAGAAGATGGTTGAAGCCGCTGCTGAAGCGTCGGAAGACCTGATGAACAAGTACCTGGAAGAAGGCGAGCTGTCCGAAGAAGAGATCAAGCAAGCCCTGCGCCAGCGTACCATCGCTTCGGAAATCGTTCCGATGATGTGCGGCACCGCCTTCAAGAACAAGGGCGTGCAGGCCATGCTGGACGCCGTGATCGAATACCTGCCATCGCCAGTGGACATCGCTGACGTTGCCGGTACCGACGAAGACGAACAGCCAGCTACCCGCAAGGCTTCGGACGAAGAGAAGTTCGCTGCCCTGGCATTCAAGATCATGACCGACCCGTTCGTAGGCCAGCTGGCCTTCTTCCGCGTCTACTCCGGCGTGGTGAACGCAGGCGACACCGTGTACAACTCGGTCAAGCAGCGTAAAGAGCGTCTGGGCCGTATTCTGCAGATGCATGCTAACCAGCGTGAAGAGATCAAGGAAGTCCGCGCCGGCGACATCGCCGCTGCAGTGGGCCTGAAGGACGTGACCACCGGCGAAACCCTGTGCGATCCATCCTCGATCATCACCCTGGAAAAGATGGTGTTCCCAGAGCCAGTGATCCAGCAGGCAGTTGAGCCTAAGACCAAGGCTGACCAGGAAAAGATGGGCCTGGCCCTGAACCGCCTGGCACAGGAAGACCCTTCGTTCCGCGTCAAGACCGACGAAGAATCCGGCCAGACCATCATCGGTGGTATGGGCGAGCTGCACCTGGAAATTATCGTTGACCGTATGAAGCGCGAATTCGGCGTGGAAGCAACCGTTGGCAAGCCACAGGTTGCATACCGCGAAACCGTGCGCAAGTCGGTGTCCGATGTTGAAGGCAAGTTCGTCAAGCAGTCCGGCGGCCGCGGCCAGTACGGTCACGCTGTTGTTACCCTGGAACCACAGGAACAAGGCAAGGGCTTCGAATTCGTCGACGCGATCAAGGGCGGTGTGATTCCTCGCGAATTCATCCCTGCGGTGGAAAAAGGCGTGCGCGAAACCCTGAACAACGGTGTTCTGGCAGGCTACCCAGTGGTTGACGTCAAAGTCACCCTGACCTTCGGTTCCTACCACGACGTTGACTCGAACGAAAATGCATTCCGCATGGCCGGTTCGATGGCGTTCAAGGAAGCGTGCCGTCGCGCCAGCCCAGTGATCCTGGAGCCAATGATGGCTGTGGAAGTCGAGACTCCGGAAGACTACGCCGGTACCGTGATGGGCGACCTGTCGTCCCGCCGCGGTATGGTGCAGGGCATGGACGAGATCCCAGGCGGCGGCGGCAAGATCATCAAGGCAGAGGTACCTCTGTCGGAGATGTTCGGCTACTCGACCATCCTGCGTTCCGCGACCCAGGGCCGCGCGACCTACACCATGGAGTTCAAGCACTACTCTGAAGCTCCTAAGCACGTGATCGACGCAATCGTCACCGCTAAAGCGAAGTAAAATAAATAATTACCCGGGCGGGGGAGATCCTCCCGTCCGGAATTGACCTTAAATCTAAAGTTCTGAGGAAGAATTAAAATGGCAAAAGAAAAGTTCGAGCGGACTAAACCGCACGTGAACGTTGGCACCATCGGTCACGTTGACCACGGCAAAACCACCCTGACCGCTGCTATCGCAACCGTCCTGTCGAAGAAATTCGGCGGCGAAGCGAAAGCTTACGACCAGATCGACGCTGCTCCAGAAGAAAAAGCACGCGGCATTACCATTAACACCGCCCACGTTGAGTACGAGACCGCAACCCGTCACTACGCTCACGTTGACTGCCCAGGCCACGCC
>CBHREK010000037.1:0-26813 GCA_966077345.1 uncultured Duganella sp. | reverse complement strand
ATAATTCTAGAGGTTTACCTCAAACAGACTTCTAATGGGCTTGGCGTGGGGGGGGGCGGGGCCCTGGGGGCCTGGCACCGGTCTTAACCTTCCTTGTTGATGCGCACGATCAGCGCGCCCAGCACGTCCTCCGCCATCTCATTCTCCACCTGGCACGTCCCGGCATTCTCGTGCCCGCCCCCGCCGTATTCCAGCATCAGCGCCCCGATATTGGTCTTTGAGGTCCGGTTCAAAATCGACTTGCCGGTCGCGAACACCGTATTCTGGTTCTTCAGCCCCCACAGCACGTGGATCGAGATATTCTGCTCAGGATACAGTGCATAAATGACAAAGCGGTTACCCGCATAAATCGTCTCTTCATTGCGCAAATCCAGCACCACCAGGTTCTTGTGCACAGTCGAGCAGCGGCGAATCTGTTCCTTGCACTTCTCCGCATGGTCGAAATACAGGTCGCTGCGTTCCTTCACATCGGGCAGCGCCATGATTTCGCTGATCGAATGCGTGCGGCAATAATCGATCAGGTCCATCATCAGGTTGTAATTCGAGATGCGGAAGTCGCGGAAGCGCCCCAGTCCCGTGCGCGCATCCATCAGGAAGTTCAGCAAATCCCAACCCCTGGGGTCCAGGATCTCATCGCGGTTGAACTGGGCCGAATCGCCCTTGTCCACCGCCAGCATCATGTCGTTCCAGGCCGAAGGGAATTTATTGCCGCCGCCGTAGTAGTCATAGACGACGCGCGCGGCCGAAGGTGCATTGGGGTCAATGACGTGATTCTGCCGGTCGCCCGTATTGCGGATGGTCTCGGATAAGTGGTGGTCGAACGCCAGGTGGGCGCCCGATACATAAGGAAGGTTGGTGGTGATATCGCGGCTGGTAATCGCGATTTTCCCATCCTGCATATCCTTGGGGTGCACGAACAGGATATCGTCGATCAGATCCAGGTGCTTGAGCAGCACCGCGCACACCAGGCCATCAAAATCACTGCGGGTAACAAGGCGGAACTTCATGGAAGGCACCCCTATCGCTGATGAATTGGAAACCCATATTACCGTGATCTTTCAAAGCCTGTCGAGCCGTCCCGCAAAGTCGTCCGCACGCATTTGAGCAATCACATAATCGACGAAGGCGCGCGTTTTCGCCGGCAACAGCTTCTTGCTGGAATAGTAGATGGAAAGCGGCCCCACCTCGGCGTGCCAGCCGGGCAGCAAGCGCACCAGCTGGCCGGTTTCGAGCAGCGGCGCCGCATGGGGCCCCGGCAGCAGTGCTACGCCCAATCCCATGCAGGCCGCCTGCGCCATCGCTTCCGGGTCGTCGAAAGTGGCAACCGCACGGAAATCGGCCACGGCCTCTTCACCGGCCGCATTGCGCAGCAGGTATTCGCGCAGGCGCCCGGTTTCGGCCGAACGGCGTGCAATGCCTTCCCATCCTGCCAGCTCGGACGGATGGGAAGGCAGCCGGCGCCCTGCCAGGCAGGACGGCGCCGCCGTCGCCAGGATGCGCGGCCGCCCCAGTTCGCGCGCCACCACGCCGGGCGCCAGTTCGATGCCGCCGCCAATCGCGACGTCGTAGCCCTCCCCGATCAGGTCCACCGTCCGGTTGTCGAAGCGCCAGTCGTGCTGCACGCCCGGATAGCGCTGCAGGAAGCCTTTCAGCAGCGGCAGGATGTACATGCGCCCCACCCCATGCGCCACCGCCACCTTGAGCGTGCCGGCCGGTTCGCCGGCATCCTGCGCCGCGCCGGCAATGGCGCCCTGCAGCTCGGCCAGCGGGCCGCGCACCTGCTGCAGCAGGCGTTCGCCGGCTTCCGTCAGCGCCAGCCGGCGCGTGCTGCGCTGGAACAGGCGCACGCCCAGCCGCGCCTCCAGGCGCGCCACGTTCTTGCTGACCGCCGCCGGGGTCAGGCCCAGGCGCCGCGCTGCCTCCGAAAAGCCGGCGCATTCGGCGCTCTGCAGGAAGGATTCGAACAGGTTCAGTGGCCCCATTTAATACATTTGGTTGAAAGTGATACTCAATATTACCAGCTAGTCAGCATGCAATGTCGCGACCATACTAGCTCCATCCCAACCAACATTCAGGAGCAAATCATGAGCAAGATCGCATTCGTTACCGGTGGTTCCCGCGGCATCGGCGCCGCCATCGTGCGCCGCCTGGCCAAGGACGGCGCCACGGTCGCCTTCACCTACCAGAGTTCCGGCGCCGCTGCCGATGCCCTGGCGGGCGAAATCGCTGCAGCCGGCGGCAAGGCCATCGCGCTGAAGGTCGATGCCTCCGACGCTGCCGCCACCCGCGCCGCCATCGACGATATCGCCAAGCGCTTCGGCCGCCTGGACATCCTCGTCAACAATGCCGGCGTGCTGCACCTGGGCGACGTATCGGAACTGACGCTTGAAGACTTCGACCGCACCATTGCCGTCAACGTGCGCGGCGTATTCGCAGCCACGCAGGCAGCGGTGGCGCACATGCAGGCCGGCGGCCGCGTGATCAATATCGGCAGCACCAACGCCGAGCGCATGCCCTTCCCCGGCGGCTCGATTTACGCGATGAGCAAATCGGCGCTGACCGGCCTGGTGCAAGGACTGGCGCGCGACCTGGGCCCGCGCGGCATCACCATCAACAATGTGCAGCCAGGTCCGGTGGACACCGACATGAATCCGGCCCACAGCGATTTCGCCAAAGCGCTGCACGACCTGATGCCGATCAAGCGCCACGCGCGCGGCGAGGAGATCGCAGCCATGGTGGCTTACCTGGCCAGCGACGATGCCGGCTACGTGACCGGTGCCGGCCTCAATATCGACGGCGGATTCGCAGCCTGACTTTCCGGGTAGAGCCGTGCCAGCACGTGCGCCGTGATAGCGGTGAGCACGGCGCTGGCCGGCGCCAGGTCGCGCTCTTCCTGCTCGCGCAGGGTTTGCCACAGGGCTTTTACTTCCGTTTCACGCAGCGCCACGGCCTGCTCCACTTCATCCTGCCAGAACGCGGGCGCCTCGCCCTCGACAAAGTTGCCGCGGCCGCGGCCGAAATGCGCTACCGCGAGATAGCGCAGCACGCTGGACACCAGCAGCGTGCGCAGGAAATCGTCCGACAACGACATGGTCGGCACTTCGCGGTCCATGCCGACATTGAATCCCCAGGCAGCACCGGCAAAGGTCAGCGCGCCGATCACCCCGCCCAGCAGGGCGCCGGTACCAAGCGTCAGGCCGCCGGCAGCCAGGTCGGCCGACAGGCCGGTGGCTGCGCCCGAGACGATGGCACCCAGCAGCGCTGCCTGCCCCTTGTCCACCGGCGCCAGCACCACAAAGTTGTTGCTGACGCGCGCATTGATCTTGGGCGCCTCGCTCGGGTCCAGCTTGTGCAGCGCCAGCAGGTTGACCGTGGCCTGGCCGATCGCCAGGTTGAGCCGCGCCACCAGCGTGTTCATGGCGCGGTCCTGGCGCTTGCGGTCTTCGCCCTTGCCGATGCCGATGATCTTCAGCGCCGAGGCGATCACGCCGCGTTCCACCGTTTCCACGATCTGCTTGTCGTGCGCGGCATCGGCCAGCTGCTGCGCCATCACCGCCATCGACTGCTTGAAGCGGCGCGCATTGGTGTCTTCCCACACCGAGAACAGGCGCTCGTAGCCTTGCTGCTTTTCCGGGCCAACCAGCGCCCCCAGGGCGTCGTAAAACACCCGCTCGTGCACCCAGCAACGCGCGAAGGCATCCAGCGGCAGCACTTCGCGCACCTGGCCGAACTGCAGCATGAAGTCCTTCCAGCGCAGCAGTTCGGCCTGTTCTTCCGGCAAAGGGCGTGGAGGCCCCATCTGGTTCAGCAGCACCAGCACCGGCTTGCCCAGCCAGTCGAGGATGCGCATCTCGGCGGGTATATAGCCGGCATCGCCCGGGCTCTCGGTCGAATTGACCAGGTAGAGCACCACGTCCGCTTCGTCGCGCGCGGTGCGCACCGCTTGCTGGCTAAGCCAGAACGGCCGGTCGCGGTAGCGGTCCACCACTTCGCGCAGGAACCAGCCGATCGGATTGCCGGTCAGCGCGAGGCGCTTCATCAGGCGCATGGAGTCGCCAAAGCCCGGCGTATCCCACAACAGCAGGCGGTCTCCGCTCTGGCTCGTCATCAGTGCATGCGATTCCGCGAAAGTGGTGACGTGGGCAGCGTCGCGTACCTGTCCCACGTCGGCACCCAGCAAGGTACGGGCCAGCGTGGTCTTGCCGTTATTGGTGTGGGAGACCAGCGCCAGCTGGATGGTGACTGGCGCGGCGCTCATGCCGCTCCCCCGCCCGTTCCTGCCGGCGAAAGCAAGTCGACCACCTTCGGCTCGGCGCCGTGCAGGATGCAGAACTCACGCCATAACTCGATACGCTCGCTCAAGCGGCTGGCATCGGTGCGCGCAGCCAGGGCAGACTGGTCAAGCAGCGCGACCAGCTTGCGCCCCTTGCCCAATGCCGCCAGGAAGACGCCGTGGTTTTCCTGCTCCGGCGTGGCAGCGAGTCCGAACAGGACGGCGTTGGTCACGCCTTCACCTGCTTCCAGCGCGGGCGCTTCGCTGCCATAAGCCGCAGGCGGCAGCAGCCGCACGCGCGCCTGCTCGCCAAGCATATCCTGCGCCACGGCGTCCAGCCCCTTGCTGCGCGCTTCATCCACGGTCAGGCTGTACGGCAGCACGCGCAGCAGGCCAGGTTCGCCGCCACCCGCCACCGATAGTTGGTGGAAGTAAGGCTGGTCCAGGTCGAGCGGGAAATGCCGCCGCAGCCACAGCGCCCGCGCGGCTGCAACGCTTCCCAGCACGAGGCGCGGCAACACTACGTATAGCACCAGGCTGGCGGCGTACAAATGCACCCAGCGCGCGCCGTTGCCGGGGTGCGATTCACCCCAGTTATGCAAATTCATCACTTCGTCCAGGGTAAAGCCTTCCAGCCCGAAGATAAATTCAACTGGCGCGAACAGCACCGACAACAGGCGGTGCACATGCCACGGACTGAGGAAGGTGCTTTCCCAGCCGGCTGCATAGCTTTCGACGATGCCGCGCGCATACAGCGACAATATGGCGCCGATGGCAAATGCTGCGGCCGACCAGTGCAGGATGCGCGCAATGCGGGCCAGGTTCAGTCTTGCGCCGATGCGCGCCCAGTCCACCATGAACTGCAACACGCCGCCCGCCAGCGCGTGCGGCAGGCGGCGGGGAACGTGGCCGCTGCCCAGTGCCATGCGATTGGCCAGTCCTCGCCGCAAGCCGGCCCGGCGCGCAGGAAGCAGGGCCCATAGTATGAACAGCAGGTAGGCCAGCATATTCCAGGCGATGATCCCCAGCAGCGGCATTGACAGCACGTCAACCCGGTGCGGATCGCCGAAGCGCTCGGCCATGCCGCCGACCAGCAGCGCCACCACGGGCAACAGCCAGCTTGCGCCCCACATGCCGCTGTGGCCATGCGTGACAGAGGCGAACATCTTGTGCCGCGCAACCAGCCGCTTGAGCAGTTGTTCGGCGCGGTGATAGAGGAAATCCGGCAGCGTTGACGCCGATCGTTGTTCTGCTGCCTGCCAGTGCGCCAACTCGCGCGCGGTGCGGCTGGCAAACTTGCGGTCGTCGTCGGTCAGCACTTCCTTGTGCTGGTCGGCTTCTTCGATCGCCTTGACCAGCATGATGGCGCGGGCGGTCTTTTCGTTCATTACCCCTCCAGGCAAGCGCCTGACTTGCCGCCCTGTAGCGAAATCGGCTGGCCTGGAAGCTCGACCTGGTAGTACAGGCCGATAATGCGCCAGCCATCGTCGGCGCGGTACAGCTGAATGCTGTTCACTCCCGTGAAGTTCGCTTTCGGCGCGCTGCGGTCACTGCGCGATTCAACTACGCTGTAGACAGTGGAGAAACGGTCGTACTGGCGTACCTCGCGCGCCACCTCGCATTCATAGAAACCTTTTTCGTCGACGCGCCCGATGCCTGCCGCGAAATCGGTGCCGCGCGCCACGGACAGCGCGGCAGCGCCGCCGCGGTAGCGGGCGCCGTACACCATGGCGTCCGGGTGAAGGATGGCGCGCAGCGCCGCTTCATTGCCAGCCTGTCCGGCATCGTGACTAAGAGAGCGCCACAGGGTGGCAACTGCCTGTTCCGGCGTCGCCGGGGCGGCCATCAAAGCCGCAGCAATGATGATTGCATTCATGCATTTGAGTGTACCATTAGTCCCCCTTTCGATATACCCCGGCAGTAATCATCCAACATCATTTGCGCAAGCCGGGACTAGCATCCGAATAGCGATTTTCGGGCTGCATGTTGCCGCGCTGATGGCGCACGATATTCAGGTAGGTCTGCGTCCAATATTCCCGGCGATGCTCCGCCAGGAATCGCAGCAGCTCTTCATGCGCTTCCTTGCTGGTCGTGAGGTAATCGCCGCCGATGCCGTGGAAAACCAGACTCACGATGCCGCCCTGGGCGCCCTGCTCCTTCACCAGTGCAATGAGCTGGGCGCCGCTCAAGCCAACCGGCGCCGTGCCGGCAGGGCGCAGCGCCACAAATTCGTCGCGAATGGCCGGCCAGTATGGTTCCCCCGCCGCCAGTTGATCGAAACACGGCGCGTTGAAAGTACGCTGGTGCTGGCCGTCGATCGCCTGCAGCAGGGTATTGGCCAGCCGCACCTGGTCCAGCATTTGCGCGACGCTGGTGGTATCGAGGTTGCGGTGCGCTTCGACCCAATCTCGGCCCGGCAAGCTCCGGGAGCATTGATGGAAGAGCGTATGGTTGCCAAGTTCGTGCCCGCGTTGCGCTGCGGCGCGCCAGTCCGCCATGCGCCGGCGCACCGGGGCATTGGCCAGGGTTAGGTAAAACGTGGCTTTGAAACCATAACGTTCCAACGCCGGCAGCGCATTGTCGAGCTGCGAATCGAGTGCGTCGTCGTAAGCCAGGCTGACCGCTGCGCGGGCTCCGATTGGCCACGTTTCCACTGCTTGCGCACTTTGCAGCCCCAGCAATACGACAAAAAATGCTTTCAACATTCCTTGAATCCCCCAAGTGGAAACGTTCCCATTTTTGTTGCGAATATAGCACGGAAAGGCTGTTGACTTCAAAATTTGAAAAGTGCTATATTGCGCTGACCAGAATGGAAACGTTTCCAGTTTGATGACGGAAACCCCACACTTCCTGCCGATTCCCGGCGTATTTTATTGACAATCGATTTTGCTGCCCCTAGTATTTTTAAGCATTACATGGAAACGTTTCCATGCTGGTTGGGGAGGCGGCCAGACTATAAGAACCAAGGAGACCAAATGCACTATCCAAAGGCGAAGCAGACCTTGATGAGCCTTGCAGTAGCCACCGCCTGCGCGGCGCTCATCGCACCAGCACAGGCGCAGGAATCGGACCAGGCGGGCGTAGCGCCCGCCCCTTCCAACACGGGCGACGTGACCACCGTGGTAGTTACCGGCCTGCGCGCCAGCCTGGGTTCTTCGATGAACCTGAAGCGCAATGCCGACGGTATCGTGGACGGCATCGTGGCCGCCGACATCGGCAAATTCCCGGACACCAATCTCGCCGAATCGCTGCAGCGAATCAGCGGCGTGTCGATCGACCGCTCCATCGGCGAAGGCTCCAAGGTCACCGTGCGCGGCGTGGGTCCAGACTTCAACCTGGTGCTGCTGAATGGCCGCCAGATGCCGACCTCGAACCTGGGCGACCTGAATGGGCGCGCTTTCGACTTCGCCAACCTGGCGTCGGAAGCCATCTCGCAGATCCAGGTCTACAAGACCGGGCGTGCCGAAACGCCGACCGGCGGCATCGGCGCCACCGTGAATGTGTTGACGGCGCGTCCACTGGACCGTCCTGGCATGGTCGCCAGCGTCGGCGTCAAGGCGGTGCATGACACTTCCCACAACAACCTGCCGGGCGACGTCAAGCAAGGCAGCGCCACCACGCCGGAAGTGTCGGGCATCTACAGCAATACCTTCGACGACAACCGCTTCGGCGTCGCCTTGAGCGCCAGCTACCAGGAACGCAACCTGGGCTTCAACCAGGCGTCCGTCGCAAACGGCTGGCGCGGTCCATTCCTGGGCAACGCAGGCCCGCTTCCGCAAACCGGCGCCACCAACCGCCCGAAAGACGGCGACATTTACTCGCTGCCGCAAAACCTGAACTACAACATGAACGGCGTGCAGCGCCAGCGCACCAACGGCCAACTGACCTTGCAGTGGGCGCCCGTCAGGGAACTCACCACCACGCTGGACTACACCTATTCCGAGAACAAGATCCAGACCCGCCGCCAGGATTTGTCGGCGTGGTTCAACTTCGGCCCGTCCACGTCGACCTGGAGCAACGGCCCGGTTGCCGCACCGCTGGTCTACACCGAACTGCTGCCTGCAGCGAACAGCGACATCGCCATGGGCGGCGCCGACTTCGCCACCAAGACCCAGAACAAGTCGCTCGGCTTCAATGCCGCCTGGAAGACCGACGGCATGAAACTGGAACTGGACGTGCATAAGTCGAGCGCCCTGTCCAAGGCCGACAGTCCCTTCGGTTCCAGCAACGTGATTGGCACCGCCAGTTTCAGCCGGGGCGACACCACGGTCGACTTCCGCGAAGACTTCCCGGTACTGAGCATCCAGGGTGCTGATTTCAACAGGGCTCCGCAGCAGGTGACCGGCTCCGTGTTCCAGAACGGTTACATGAAGGGCGAAATCGAACAGGCACAGTTCAAGGGCAGCCTGAAGCTGCTGGAAGCGTCGAACCTGAACTTCGGCGTCGGAGCGATCGAGGTAAAGAACCGCTCCGCCATGTCGACCCAGCAGCGCGATTCCTGGGGCGGCGCGTCCCAGGCATCCGACTACCCGGCCAGCCTGTTCCACCAGGAGTCGTTGCGCCAGTACTACGACAAGATTAACGGCAGCGGCAACCCTGCCCTGTTCAACCAGTTCTACACCTTCAATTTCGCCGAATTGCGCGCGTTGACCGCCAAGGTGACCGGCATGCCGGAGATGTACATGCCGAAGAGTACCTTCGATTCCGACCAGCGTACCCAGGAAAAATCGAAGAGCGCCTACGTGCAGTTCGGCACCGACTGGGACACTGCGATCCCGATGCACACCAATATCGGCGTGCGTTATGAAAAGACCGACGTTATTTCGACCGCGCTGGTGCCAGCCGCCACGGGCATCAGCTGGGTATCGGCCAACGAGTTCCCTCTCAGCTTTGGCGCGCCGACCTTCACTACGCTTGACGGCAAATACAGCCACTGGCTGCCTAGCGTGGATTGGGATGCCGATATCCGTCCCGACATGAAGCTGCGGGCCAGCTATGGCGAAACCATCGGCCGCCCGCGCTATGACCAGATCCAGGGCGGCACCACGCTGGACCGCCTGGCGCGCGATTTCGGCGGCACCGGCAGCCAGGGCAATCCGCAGCTGAAGCCTGTCAAGTCGAAGAACCTGGACCTGTCGTGGGAATGGTATTACGGCCAGCAAAGTTTCGCCTCCATTGGCCTGTTCCACAAGGACCTGAGCAACTACGCCGGCCAGTCGAAAATCACGGCTACCCCGTTCAACCTGCACACGCCGGTGGGCGGCGCGCTGTGGAACGAAGCTGTCCAGCAAGGCAATTGCGGCACCGACCGGGTCTGCATCCGCAACTACATCTTCCGCAACCATCCGACCGCCCCGGGCGTGACGCGCGGGCCGGACGATGCCAGCGGCAATGCCACCGGCACTATCGTCGGCCAGCCGAACGATCCGGTCATGTCGTTCGAAATCAATTCGTTTGCCAACCAGAAGAACGAGAAGCTCAAAGGCGCCGAAATCAACGTGCAGCATATGTTCGGCAATTCCGGCTTCGGCCTCTCGGCCAACTACACCTGGGTGGATTCGGGCCTGAAGTACGACAACTTCAAGATCGGCGAGCAATTCGCGCTGGTCGGGCTGAGCAACTCGGCCAACCTGGTAGGCATCTACGAAGACAAGAACTGGTCGATCCGCGCAGCCTACAACTGGCGCGACAAGTTCCTGTCCTCGACCTTTGACGGCGCCGGTCCTAACCCGAACTACACTGAGGCCTATGGCCAGCTTGACGTGAGCATCGGCTACGCGTTCAACGAAAAGCTCAGCGTGCAGTTCGAGGCCATCAACCTCACCAACGAAATCCAGCGCGTCCATGGCCGCGCTGAAACAATGGCGCTGTTCGTCACCCAATCCGGGCCACGCTATATGCTCGGCGCTCGCTACAAGTTCTAACGACAGCCAGCGGTTCGGCCGGGGCGGCCTGCCCCGGCCTGCCGCCCATACAAGGATCGCCATGGCCAAACCCGTCCTGCTCAATAACATCGACCACAAGGATTTGCACGTGCTGACCGGGCGCGGCGCCCATGTCGGCGACAACGTCATGTCCGCCCTCACCTTCCCTGCCGAATTCCGCGACGTGCAAGCCTGCTACCCGATCGTGTTTCGCAAAACGGCGGACGGCGGCTTTGAGGCACATGCGTTGTTCGGTTTCCAGGAAGGCGAAAACCTGTTCCTCGGCTTGCATGGGTGGGAGGCTCCTTACGTTCCGTTAGCGATCGAGCGCCAGCCTTTCCTGATCGGCATCAACGGCGACGAACTGACCGTGCATGTGGACCTGGAAAACCCGCGCATCTCCGGCTACGGCGGCGAACGCGTCTTCCTGCCGCACGGAGGGACTTCCGAATACCTGGAACGCGTCAATTCCACCCTGCTGGCGATCCACCAGGGGTTGCAGCAAGCACGGGGTTTTCTGGCCGCATTGCTGGAGCTGCAACTGCTGGAGTCTTTCGTCTTCGATATCGAACTGGATGACGGCTCGCAAAATCGCCTTGCCGGCTTCTACACCGTCAACGAAGAGCGTCTTGCCGCACTGCCCGGCAGCGTGCTGGAACGGCTGAATCGCGCCGGCTACCTGCAAGCCATCTACATGGTAGTCGCGTCCATGTCCAACTTCCGCACACTGATCGAACGCAAGAATCGCGTCCATGCTGCCCAGTGCTAAACCGATTCGGGAACTGCCTGGCCTAACACCGTCCGATCTCACCGGTGAGGTGCTGGCGTCCACGGAACCGCTGGTGCTGCGCGGTCTGGTTGCCCGCTGGCCAGCGGTGCAGGCCGGGCGCAACGGCGCAGCCAGCGCAGACGCCTACCTGCGCCGCTTCTGCCGCGATGCCACTGTGGTCGCCATGATTGCCCCTCCCGACATCGGCGGGCGCATCTTCTATAACGAAGACCTTAGCGGCTTCAATTTCACTTCCGTGCACACGCGCCTCGATCATGTCCTGGCGGAGCTGGTGCGGCACCGCGACAATCAGCAGCCTCCCACCATCTACGTCGGCTCCACGACAGTAGAAACCGCGTTGCCGGGCTACTGCGAGCAAAATCCGCTCGGTCTTGGCCCGCGCGATGCGCTCGCCAGCATCTGGATCGGCAACCAGGTTCGAATCCCGGCCCACTACGACCTGCCCGACAACCTCGCCTGCGTCACCGCCGGCCGCCGCAGGTTCACCCTGTTCCCGCCAAGCCAGCTGGAGAACCTGTATGCCGGCCCACTGGACTTCACGCCAGCCGGCCAGCCAATCAGCCTGGTCGACCTGCATCAGCCGGACCTGGAACGCTTTCCCCGCTTCGGCGAAGCGATGCGCCATGCGCAGGCTGCCGAACTGGAACCGGGAGATGCCATCTTCATCCCCAGCATGTGGTGGCACCATGTCGAAGCCCTGGAATGCTTCAATGTACTGGTCAATTACTGGTGGCGCCAGTCGCCGGCCTACATGGACACGCCAGCCAACGCGCTGATGCTGTCGCTGCTCTCGATCCGCGACCTGCCGCCCGAACAGCGCCGCGCCTGGCAGGAGATCTTCCGTCATTACGTGTTCGAGGCCGATGAGAAAACAGCTTCGCACATCCCCGAGAGCGCCAGGCGGTCGCTCGGCCCCATGGACGACAACGCAGCACGGATGCTGCGCGCCCAGCTACTTAAAAAAATCAACCGATAAACGGAGACCGAAGTGAGAGATGAACAATTCGAGCGCCGCCCTGTGCGGCGCGTTGTCATTGCAGGCGGCGGTACGGCAGGCTGGATGGTTGCCGCCGCGATTTCCCGCAGCCTCGGAAGGGTCCTCGACATCAAGCTGGTGGAGTCGGACGAAATCGGCACCGTCGGCGTTGGCGAAGCGACGATCCCCAGCCTGCAGAATTTCCATAAACTGCTGGAGATCAACGAGCAGGAATTCATGGCCGCCACAAGGGCAACCTTCAAGCTCGGCATCAGTTTTGAAAGCTGGCGCAACGTCAACGAAGACTATATCCACTCTTTCGGCATGACCGGCAACGACCATTGGACGGCAGGCTTCCAGCATTTCTGGCATAAAGGCCGCGAACGCAACCTGGCCACCGACTATGGCGACTACTGCCTGGAACTGAAAGCCGCTCAGTTGAACCGCTTCGGCCACCTGCCGCGCGAAGGGATAAACTATGCCTATCATCTCGACGCCAGCGCCTACGCGCGCTTCCTGCGCAAGTATTCCGAAGGCTATGGCGCCCAGCGCATCGAAGGCAAGATCGCCCGCGTCCACACCGATGCGGCCAGCGGCCATATCACGGCGCTGCAACTCGATTCCGGCGCCATGCTCGACGGCGACCTGTTCATCGACTGCACCGGCTTCCGTGCCCTGCTGATCGGCGAAACCCTGGGCGAGGAATTCGAAGACTGGTCGCAATGGCTGCATAACGACAGCGCGATCGCGGTACAAACCTCCTCCACCGGGCCCGCCGTACCCTATACCCGAGCCATCGCCCACGAATGGGGCTGGCAGTGGCGCATCCCGCTACAGCATCGCGTCGGCAACGGCATGGTCTTCTCCAGCAAATTCGTCGACGACGATACTGCACGCGCCAGGCTGATGTCGAACATCACCGGCGAACAACTGGTGCAGCCGCGTGTCATCCGCTTCAAGCCTGGGCAGCGCCGCAAGGTTTGGAGCAAGAACTGCATTGCGATCGGCCTTGCCAGCGGCTTCCTGGAGCCGATCGAATCGACCAGCATCCACCTGATACAGCGCGGCATCATCCGGTTGATGCAGATGTTCCCTTCTGCCGGCATTTTCCAGTCCGAGATCGACGAGTACAACAGGCAGGCCTGGAACGAGATCGAACATATCCGCGACTTCATCATCCTGCACTACAAGGTTACCAACCGGGGCGACGCGCCTTTCTGGCGCCATTGCGCCGAAATGGATGTACCGGCGTCGCTACGGCACCGGATCGACATGTTTCGTGAAACGGGCCGTGTGTTTCGGCTGTCGAACGAGCTGTTCGCCGAAAATTCATGGATCCAGGTCATGCTGGGCCAGGGCATCACGCCGCTGCAGCACCACCCTTCGGCAGACCTGATGGGAGATGCGGAGCTGTCCTGTTTCCTCGACAGCATCCGCAACAATGTGACGCGTACTGTGGCGCAGCTGCCGCCGCACCAGCAGTACGTGGAGAATTACTGCGCTGCGTACATGGAGGAGTACTTGGCGCCGAAGTAAAGGATGAAGCCGTAGCAGGCGGCCGGCAGCATGAAGGATGCCTGCACACTGATCGCGTCGGCCAGCGCGCCCTGGGCGAATGGCACCAGTGCACCGCCGACGATGGCCATGCACAGGATGCCGGAGCCCTGGCCGGTGTACTTGCCCAGCCCATTCAGCGCCATGCTGAAGATGGTCGGGAACATGATCGAGTTGCACAAGCCAACTGCCAGGATTGCCCACATCGCCATGCTGCCTGAGCCGAATACGGCCGCCAGCACCAGCGCGATCGCCAGCAGGGAATTGAACGCCAGAGCCTTGCCCGGGCTGACAACCCGCATCACAGCGAAGCCGATAAAGCGACCCACCATGGCGCCGCCCCAATAAATGCTGACGTAGTGCGCAGCGTCGGCATGCGACAGCCCTGCAATATGCGCTTCGCCGAGGAAGTTGATCAGGAAGCTGCCGATGCTGACTTCCGCCCCGACATACAGGAAGATGCCGATGGCGCCCAGCACCAGGTGGCGATGTGCCCATGCGGAGCCATGGCCCTCGCCCGGCAGTGCGACGTCCTCACTATCCGTGATCTTCGGCAGCCGGGCCGCGTAGAACAGCACGGCCAGCAGCGCCAGCGCAGCCGCCAGTCCAATATAAGGTCCACGCACGGTTGCCGCCGCCGCACCGGCGACGGACAGGATCAGCAAGCCGCCGACAGACGGGCCAATGGTGGTGCCGAGCGAATTGAAGGCCTGGGTCAGCGTCAGGCGGCTGGACGCGGTGCGGGCCGCCCCAAGTACCGTCACGTAGGGATTAGCCGCCACCTGCAGGATCGTGATGCCCGAAGCCAGCACGAAGAAGGCAAACAGGAACAGGCCATAGCCGCCAAAGGAAGCAGGATAGAACAGCGCGCAGCCGCAGGCTGCAATCAGCAGGCCGACCACAGCGCCCTTCTGATAGCCGATACGCCGGATCAGGGCGCCCGCCGGCACCGAAACGATGAAATACGCGCCAAAGAAGCAGAACTGCACCAGCATCGCTTGTACATAGGTCAGCGTATAGATCGATTTCAGGTGCGGGATCAGGACGTCGTTCAGGGAAGTGATCAAGCCCCACATGAAGAACAGTATGGTCACGATCACCAATGCGCCGGTGTTGCTTCCGTTCTGTGTGCCGCCCGGCGCCTCCTGCTGCGCGACGGTCGAAGAGTTGGGTGCAATGCTTGCCATTTAGTTCTCCAGTTTCAGTTCTTCGCAACGTACCGCATCCGGGGCCGCCGCGGCGCCCCCTGCGATCTCGATGTTGGCGATTGCCACGGCAAACGGTGCGCTGGCACTGATGGCAAACGGCGCATCCATGCGCTCCAGCTGCAGGCCACGCTCCGTAAAGCATGTCAAAGGCAGCTTGATGCTCTGTTTTCCCTTGCCTGCGAGGCGCGTGAACAGCCTGGTTGCATCCAGCGAGGCATCCTGCATTGCCAGGGTGACCTTGCCCTGCGGTGCCGCAGCGACGATCGCATCAAATTGCAGGGCACCGTAGTTTACGGCGGCCGCCGGCAGCACGATTGGCTTGGCGCCGCGTGCAACTAATGCAGCCCCGCCGGGAGCTCCCGCCGACCAGGTCACCAGCTTGCCATCCTGCTGCGTGTTTACCTGTGCCGTCTGGACCGCGATGCCCGGCAGGCGGAACGTCGCATTCAGGTCTGCCCCCAACTCCAGCTGTTCGCTGCCGCTGCGGATCATCAAGGGGAAGCTGGCGCGGTCGGCCTGTCCGTGCACCGGCACGGCATTGCTCGCGCCGCAGCCACCAGGCGCATAGGAGGTATCCAGCTTGCCCAGCTTCGAGCGCTGTCCCTTGCGCAAGCCATAATTCAAGGCGAACAACGGTGCATAAGCCGCGTCGCCAAAGTTCAAAGGCGTCTGGCAGGCCGACTTCGGCCAAGAGAAAGAAAGCTTGCCGCGGAAGTCGTAGCTGCGCGGGCCTGCCACCAGCAAGTCCGACACGCCTTTTCCTTCAGTGCCCGGCAGCCAAGCCGCAACGAAGATATCGGACAGGTTGAGCAAGTCGTTGACGAACAGGGGACGGCCCGCAACGAACACGGTAATCACCGGCTTGCCCTTGCCCGCCACTGCCTCCAGCACCGCCAGGTCTTCCGGGTAGCGGCTGCTATGGCGCAGCGTACCGGATGGGCCGATGTCTCCGTCGCCTTCCGCGTACGGACGTTCGCCCACTACCGCGATCACGGCATCGAAGCGGGACAGGTCGATGCCTTTCGCGTCGGCGCTGAACTCCACGTTGCCCTCGCCCGCCGCAGCACGAATGCCCGCCAGGATACTGTCGGCATTCGGGAAATCGGCATTGGTATTATCGGTGCCCTGCCAGGTCAACGACCAGCCGCCAGTCTGGTTCGGGATATTGTCAGCGCTCTTGCCCACCACCAGTATCTTCTTGCCCCGGGCCAGCGGCAACACCGGCCCTTCGTTCTTCAAGAGGACCAGCGATTCACGCACTGCTCGGCGCGCCAGTTCCCGGTCCTGCAGCGCCGCATCCTTGCCGGCATAAACGTTCCGCGAAGGGCTTTTGTCAAACAGTCCCGCGCGGAGCTTGACGCGCAGGATGCGTGTCACGGCGTCGTCGATGCGCGACATCGGGATTTCTCCGGCCTTGACCTGCGCAATGGTATTTGCAATGAAGGCTTTCCAGTCATCCGGGACCATGACCATGTCGATCCCGGCATTGATCGCCTGCGGGCAGCTATCGTTGCGGCAACCCGGCACTTCGGCAATGCCGTTCCAGTCGCTGACCACAAATCCGTCAAAACCCATCTTCGTCTTCAACACATCGGTGAGCATCTCGCGGCTGCCATGCATCTTCACGCCATTCCAGCTATTGAACGAAGCCATCACGGTCTGCGCGCCCTGCGCCAGTGCCGGCGCATAGCCCGCACCGTGAATATTGATCAAGTCCGCCAGCGAGGACTTGTTGTTGCCGCGATCCTTGCCCTGGTCGGTGCCGCCATCGCCGACAAAGTGCTTGGCGCTGGCCAGTACATTGGCGTCAGTCTTGAAGCGGCCCTGCAGGCCCTTGACGTACTCGCCGGCATATTGCGCCACCAGCTTGCCGTCCTCCGAGAAGCTCTCATAGGTACGTCCCCAGCGGTCGTCGCGCACCACCGCGATAGTCGGGCCGAAGACCCAGGCGATACCGGTTGCGCGCACGGCCCTGCCGGTCGCGGCGCCGATCTCGTAGGCCAGCTTGGGATCATGTGCCGCGCCAAGTCCGATATTGTGCGGGTACAGGGTGGCTCCGAATACGTTGCTGTTGCCATGGATGGCATCGATACCCCACGCCACGGGCACTTTGACCGCCATATCCGTCGCCATCGAAGCGTCGTGGTATTTCTGCGCCAGGGCCAGCCACTCCGCAGCATTGGCGCGCTTGTTCCCGTTCGGCCAGCTACCGCCGCCATTCAGCACCGAACCGAGATAGTAGCGCCGCACATCGTCGGGTGCCGTGGTCTTGATCTCGGGCTGGGTCATTTGCCCGATCTTCTGTTCCAGCGTCATCTTGCCGACGATGCCGGCAACGCGCTTCTCAAGCGCCGGATCGGGCTTGATCGTGCTGCTTGGGCGCGGCCAGTCGGCCAGCGGCGCCGCCGCTGCGGGAAGCGCCAGGGCAACTGCCGCGGCCAGCAGTGAAACCTGTTTCATCCTGTCTCCTTTTATGGCTGTTGCAGGAAGGCGCGATACCACTTGCCGCTATCCTTCAGCCTTCGTTCTTGTGTTGTGTAATCGATGTGGACCAGGCCGAAACGGCGCAGGTAGCCTTCGGCCCACTCAAAGTTGTCAACCAGGCTCCAGGCAAAATAGCCCTTGACCGGCACGCCAGCAGCAATGGCATCCTTCATGGCGCCCAGGTGGCGCGCCAGGTACCGGCGGCGGGCGACATCGGCCACGCTGCCATCGCCCAGTACCTCATCGTCAAAGCAGGAGCCGTTCTCGGTGATGTACAGCTCCTTCGGTGCATAATCGGCATGGATGCGTTCCAGCAGTTCGCTCATGCCCTCCGGCGCCACTTCCCATCCCATGGCGGTGGTTTCCGCACTGGCTGGCGGCGGCAGCACGCGTGCATCCAGCGGCTCGTGGCCGGGCGCGTCCGCAACCGTCTCGGGAAAGTAGTAGTTCACGCCCATGAAATCGGTTGCCACTGCAATCGCCTCCATGTCGCCCTCGTGCACCACAGGTGCCGCAGCACCTACCTGCTCCAGCGTCGCCGCCGGATAGCCACGCCCGTGCAGCGGGTCCAGGAACCAGCGGTAGCGCAAGCCATCGTGACGCTCGCACGCCGCGCGATCGGCCTCGCTGCCGCTGGCGGCGCGCAGTGGGTGCAGGCTGAGGGAAATACCGACGCGCGCGTTGGCCACGTTCTCGCGGATCAAGGGCACTGCTTTGCCGTGCGAGAGCAGCACATGGTGGCAGACCTGCAGCGCGGTCCGGAAATCGGTCAGACCCGGCGCATGCACGCCTTCGAAATTACCGAGGATGGCGGTGCACCATGGCTCATTGTGCGTAATCCAGTTCTGTACCCGGTCGCCCAAGCGCCGCGTTACTGCGTCCACGAACTCGAGATAGCGCTGTACCGTGTCTCGTTCGGCCCACCCGCCGCGGTCTTGCAGGTATTGCGGCAAATCCCAGTGGTACAGGGTGGCCCAGGGCTGGATGCCGCGTTCAAGCATGCCGTCCACCAGGCGCGAATAGAAATCCAGCCCCTTCTGGTTGGGCGTTGCGCCGAATTCGGAGACGATGCGCGGCCACGCAATCGAAAAGCGGTAGGCGTTCAGCCCCATGTTGCGGGCGATATCCATATCCTCCGGCCAGCGGTGGTAATGGTCGCAAGCTACCAGGCCGCTCGAACCGTCCCGCACCTTGCCTGGTGTAGCGGCAAAGCGGTCCCAGATCGATTCTGCCCGCCCTTCTTCCCTGCCGGCTCCTTCAATCTGGTAGGACGAAGTGGCGCAGCCCCACAGGAAGTCATGTGCGAAGTCGCTGCGTGCCGGGGCGGTGGGTTCAATCTGGTCTGGAGTAGTCATGTTCAGTAGTGTACAGGAATTGGAAAGGTTTCCATATTTGGTCGAAAAAAAGGGCGCAAGCGCCCCTTGCAGGATCAGCTCATGCAGCGGCCTTGCGCCTGGCACTGGCCGCTTTGGCCAGGGAGGCTCGCAGCGTTACCGTCACCGGGAAGCTGCGCGTCACCGTGCGCCGCAAGTCGTAGCAACGATTCAGCAAGGCGCTCAGGCCGTTCATCGTCATTTCGCGCCACGGCATATGGACGGTCGTCAGGCGGGGGGCGGAAAACTCCGCACTCGGCGTATCGTCATAAGCAATGACGGACAAGTCGTTCGGCACGCGAATGCCCGCCTCCTGGAAGTAAGACAACGCCCCCACCGCCATTTCATCGTTGGCGCAGAACAGGGCTGTGCAGCGGTGGCCCGATTCAACCAGTTCCTTGGCCGCAGCCCAGCCCCCTGCCGGCGAAAAGTCGCTTTCGGCAACCCACATGCGGCTGGTGTCGATGCCGCCCTCCTGCAGTTCCTCCATGAAGCCCTCGATGCGCGCCACGTTGTCGGCCAGGCGCGATGGGCCGGCCACCACGGCGATATCCCGATGCTTGTGATCCAGCAGTGCGCGCGCCGCCAGACGGCCGCCCAGCTTATGGTCCAGCGCAAAGCACTGTTCCGGAATGCTGGCCAGGCTGTGGTTCAGCACGACGATCCTGCCCTGCTGCGCGCCCAGCGCTTCGATGTCCTCATCCAGCAACTCGCTGGTCATCACGATCAGGCCGTCGCAGCCGCGCTCCATCAGGAACTGGATGCCATCCTTGGCCTGCTTGCGTTCATCGCCCAGGCCAACGCCGAAGGCCACCACCATGTGCAGGCCGGCTGCGCGCAGCTCGGTGTCGATGATCTGCAGGATCGGCGTGTAGAAAGTACCGCTCAGTACAGGAATATAGACGCCGATCATCTGGCTGGTGCCTGTCAGCAGCGTGCGCGCCGCATGCGAGGGCCTGAATCCCAGTTCGTCGATCGCCTTCTTTACCTTTTCAAGCGTGGCTGGCGACACCGACCCTTTGCCGCTGACTACGCGGGAGGCTGTGCCCAAACCAACACCCGCCAGGCGGGCTACGTCTTTAATAGTGGCCACTGGAATCCTTTTCTTCTTATAACGTCATCGCGAGCATACTTGAAGCGCCCGCCAATTCAAAGCGCCTGCCGCTGTCCGGATCGAACAGCGAGGCGCGTTGTGCATCAATCTCGAACGTGACCGTATCATCCGGCGCAACCGCGCGGCCACCCTGCAAAATGCAGGAGAGCTGTTTGCCGCCACATTCGAGCCATACTACGCGGTGGGCGCCCATAGGCTCCACCAGCGTTACCCTTCCCTGCAGCGAACCACCCGGCGCCAACGTTATATGCTCCGGCCGTACACCCAGTACCGCTTTGCGCCCGGCGGCAGCACCGGCGCCTTCGCCCATCGCCGTGCGCAGGCAACCGCCCGTAAACATGCCCGCCGCGTCGACTTCGCCTTCAATGAAATTCATGGCCGGCGAGCCGAGGAAGCCGGCGACGAACAGGTTCGCTGGCCGCTCATATACCTCCCCCGGCGTTCCAATCTGCTGGACCTGCCCTGCACGCATCACGACGATGCGGCTGGCCAGCGTCATTGCTTCGACCTGGTCGTGCGTCACGTAAATCATGGTGGCGCCCAGTTGCTGGTGCAGCAGTTTGAGCTCGCGCCGCAAGTCTGTGCGCAGCTTGGCATCAAGGTTCGACAACGGCTCATCGAACAGGTAGACGCCGGCCTCGCGCACCAGGGCGCGGCCAATCGCCACCCGCTGCCGCTGCCCGCCGGAAAGGGCCGCTGGTTTGCGGCCAAGCAGGTCGCCCAGGTGCAGCATCGCCGCTACGCGATCCACGCGTCGCTTGATCTCTGCCTTCGCCACGCCCGCAATGCGCAAGCCGAACGACATATTCTTCTCAACCGTCATGGTCGGATACAGGGCATAGGACTGGAACACCATGCCGATGCCGCGCTCGCTCGGATCGACGCGCGACATGTCCTTGCCTCCGATCTCGATGGCTCCGCCGCTGGTTTCCGTCAGCCCCGCAATGCTATGCAGCAGCGTCGACTTGCCGCAACCGGAAGGCCCCAGCAGGACCAGGAACTCCCCCTCCTCCACCTCCAGGTCCAGGCCGCGGATAATCGCGTTGCCCCCCAAGGTAATGTCCAGCTTTTTCAAACTTACGTTCGACATCCGTTCAACCTTTCACAGCACCGGCGGCAATGCCGCGCACGAACCAGCGGCCCGAGAGGAAATAGATCGCCAGCGGCACCAGCGCCGTCAGGATCGTGGCGGCCATATTGACGTTGTAAAGACGGGTGCCCGTCGTCGTGTTGATCACATTATTCAACTGCACAGTCATCGGCAGGTTATCGCGCCCGGCGAACACCAGGCCAAGAATATAGTCGTTCCACACGCCGGTGAGCTGCATGATCGCCGCCACCACCAGCATCGGTACCGACAGTGGCAGCATCACATGCCAGAAGATGCGCCAGAAGCCGCCGCCGTCGACACGCGCAGCATGGAACAGCTCCCGCGGCAACGCCGCGTAGTAATTGCGGAACAGCAGGGTCAACACCGGCATGCCGAACACCAGGTGCACGATCACGATTGCAGGCAGCGAGCCAAACACTCCGAGGCCGGCCATCATGCGCACCAGGGGATAAATCATCACCTGCACCGGCACAAAAGCGCCCAGCAACAGGACGCCGAACAACAGGTTGGCCCCGCGCGGTCGCCAGAACGACAAGGCGTAGCCGTTCAGCGCGCCCAGCGCAATCGGCAGTACCGTGCTTGGCACAGCGATCCGGACCGAATTCCAGAAGCCACCCTGCACGCCGTCGCAAGCGGCACCCGTGCAAGCCTCGCTCCACGCAGCACGCCACGCGTCGAGCGTCGGCGCCAGCGGCAGGGAAAAAATATTCCCCAGCCGGATTTCATCCATCGATTTCAGCGACGTTACCACCATCACGTACAGCGGCAGCAGGAAGAACAGCACTGCGCTGGCCAGGAAGGCGTACAGTCCGATACGCGCCGCCTTCATGTTGCCCCTTTCCGGGTGCGGGCGTAGGCCCATGGCGCGAGCAAGGCCAGCACCGTCAGCAGCAACACGACAGCACCAGCCGAAGCAAGGCCGATATTCGCCCGCAGGAACAAGTGGTCCATGATGAACTTCGCAGGTACTTCGCTGGCCGTGCCAGGGCCGCCCTGGGTCATCGACACCACAGCGTCATACAGCTTCACCACCATGGTTGCCAGCAGGATGAAAACCGTCGCCAGCGTCGGCGCCAGCATCGGCAGCACGATGGAGACATAGACGCGCCAGACAGGGATGCCGTCCAGCCGCGCCGCCTTCCAGATTTCCGGGTCGACGCCGCGCAGGCCAGCCAGCATCAGGGCCATTACAAATCCCGATGCCTGCCACACCGATGCCAGAACCACGGTGTACAGCACCAAATCCTGGTCCACGAGCCAGTCGATTTCCACGCCTGGTATCCCGCCGGGCGTCAAAATCCACTGCCACACCAATCCTGTCGCGACAAACGACATCGCATACGGGTAAAGAAACACAGTCCGAAGCGCCCCCTCGCCCGCCACCTGGCGATCGATCGCCGCGGCCAGCAGGAAGCCGATCACCATGCAGGCCAGCACGAACAGCACCCCGAACAGGGCCAGGTTGTGCAAGGACAACAGCCAGCGCTCATTGTCGAACAGGCGCTCGTACTGTGCCATGCCGACCAGCTTATTGGTTGCAATACTGCGCGAACTGGTGAGCGATACATAGAACGTCCAGGCGAACGAGCCGAGATAGCCCACGCATACCGTCAGCAGCATCGGCAGCAGCGCCGCATAAGACATGGCTCGTCGCACAGCTTAGTTCCTCAGGGCCGCAGCAAGCGCCTTCTGCGCTTTCTCAACCGGCATCGGCGTGTTCCAGTACGCGGTCAACGCATCCTGCACGGCGCCGTTCTGGTCCGGCGTCAGGTAAATCTCCGGCGCTCCGACCTGGCGATTACGGTCGCGCATGATTGCTGCGCCAGCGCGAGCGCAGGCATCGAGCTGGCTCGTATCGGCATCGGCGCGCGGCGGCACCGAGCCTTTCAGTTTATTGAAGCTGACCTGCGTTGCGGGCGCGAGCAGCACTTTCGTCATCAGCTTCTGTGCCTGTTGTACCTCGGCGCGGTCCGAGCGCGGAAAGACGAAAGCATCGCCCTGGATCAGGTACGGCGAATTCGCGCCAAGGCCCGGGATGCACCCGTAATCAACGCCTGGCGCCATCTTCGCGTTGCTGAATTCGCCCTTGGCCCAGTCGCCCATGATTTGCACGCCGGCCTTGCCGCTGACCAGCATCGCAGTCGCATCATTCCAGTTGCGGCCCGGCGATGCGGGATCGACGTAGGTTTGCAGGCGCTTGTATGCCAGCAGCACTTTGCGTACCGGTTCGGAATTGATTGCGCGCTGGTCGCGGTCGCGCATCACTTGCAGGTAGAGCTGGCGCCCGCCCATGTTTGCCAGCAGCGACGCAAACAGGATGTGCTCCTGCCAGGCTTGCCCGCCGTGCGCCAGCGGCACCAGGCCGGCGGCCTTCAGCTTGTCCAGCGCGGCAAACAGTTCGTCAACTGTTGCAGGTTCTTTTGCGATGCCGGCCTTCTTGAAGGCGGCCTTGGAATACCAGATCCACGTTTGCATGTGGATGTTCATCGGCATCGCGTAATAGTGGCCATCGATGCGGATGGTGTTCACGATCGGTTCCGGCAGCGTGGATTCCCAGTGCTCCTGACGCGCAACGTCGTCCAGTTGCACCAGCATTTCCTGGTCCACGATATCGAGGAACTGCTTGGAGATATTGAACTGCGCTGCAGCGGGAGCCTTGCCGCCAACCATGCGATTGAGGGTGACTGCGCGTGCCTGCTCGCCACCGGCAATCGCTGTATCGATCCATGTACCGCCGGCTGCGCGATAGGCATTCGCCAGCTGTTTGACGGCAGCGGATTCGCCGCCCGAAGTCCACCAGTGGATCACTTCTGCGCTTGGCCCGGCAGCCTGCGCGGATGCGGCGCCCAAGGCCATTGCACCAGCAATTAACTGCTTAAACATCCCGTCTCCTGTAATGTGCTGCTTATTTTTGGAAACGTTACCAATTTCCCGGGCGAGTGTCAATAGAATAACAGGAAAGGCCCTCTTGGCGAAAACGCAACGTGTATCGGAAAACGATTGAAATCGTATAAATCCCTGGGCTATCCTGTTTTCGCTGCCGGTGCACACCGGTCGCGTGATCGGGAGAGTTTGTCCCACCCATGGACAACGCCGAAGGAGCAAGCCGCCCCCGGAATCTCTCAGGCCAAAGGACCGGTCGCGTGTTTTCACAACTCTGAAGAGCCGCCGGCAAAGCAGCGCCGTCGCACCGAAGGAGCAAGCAGGCCGCCAACGCCTGTGAAACTCTCAGGTCCAGCACAGAGGGGGCAGTCACCTCGCACCTCAAAAAACATCTGATCAACCTTCAGAGGAGTAGTCACATGCATACGCATCGACTCTGGCTGCGCATTGCCTGCGCAGCGATGATGGCCGCCCCGTTCCTGGCAAAAGCAGACAACGGCGCGGCATTGCAGGCCGCCAAACGCGGACTCGCACAATTCGCCGAACACCAGCAGGCGATCCGCCCCGGTAGCGCACCGGTGGATTTCCCGCTCGATATCACCGACGTCGGCGACTTGAAACAAGCCAAGGTAAGCCATGGCTTTGAAGTCTATACCGTCGATCCGAAAGAACTGCTGGCGCGCGGCGACCTTGCATCGCTGGCCAAGCCAACGGGCGAATGGCGTTTCGTCATTTCCCTGCACGGAAAACCTATCGGCCTGGCGACTGTGCAGCAGGTGAACGGCCGTTATGAAACCGTCGCCTATGGCGCTTCCGTGCTGGCGAAAGACGTTGACGCGGCCATGGCCGTCCACGGCAACAGCGCGCGCTCCAACCTGCGCTTCATCCGCATCTACCAGGCCCGCGCGGACCTGCTGGAAGTAGACCACGCCAAATTCGCCCCGTTGCATTCGGCGCGCGAATCGCTGCTGCTTCAGAAGAACGGCAACCAGCTGGTCGACGGTTCCGATTTGCTGGAGCCATTGCGCGCCGCTGTCAAAGCCAATATCGAAGCATTCCGCTAAGGAGGAGCCGAACATGAAACTCGCAAAAATCGCGGCCGGTGCTGCGCTGGTGCTTGCCCTGCCCTCCGCCTTTGCGCAATGGCGCACCCTGAACGTCCCGCTGGTGACGCAGGAACATAGCCAATGGTGCTGGGCCGGCTCGAGCAAAGCTGTCCTGAACTACTACAACCGCACGCCAAGCCAGTGCCAGATCGTGAACTGGGCCTACGGCATCAACTACGCCTGCGGCAACAGCACCTTCAACTGGAACAGCTATGCCAATCGGCCGAACAATATGTACGGCACGTCGGGCAGCGTGCAAAACATCCTGGCGGCTTGGGGCGTGCCGAATACCGCGATCAACAATTACTTGTCGTGGAATTCGGTAGTGAATGAGATCAATGGCAACCGCCCGTTTGTAATCCGCTACGGCTGGACAAATGGCGGCGGCCATATCATGGTGGGACGCGGCTACGAGACCTATAACGGGACCAACTACATTTACATCATGAACCCATGGCCGGGCGAAGGACAGACTTACCGCACCTTCGCTTCCGCGGTCAGCGCATATGACCATAATTGGACGCATACGCAGCGCATGAATGTCAGTCCTTAAGCAGGAAGGCCCGCCGGCGAATGGCTGGCGGGCTCTTTCGAGTCAGTTGCTGCCGCCCAGTTGCTCCAGTTTGGCGGCCCACTTCTTCGATTCGTCGACGTTGCGGGCAGTCCCCACGCCATTCTCGAGCAGGTAGACCAGCTTGCGGATCGCAGTCACCTCGCCCTGCTCTGCCGCCTGGCGATAATAGACTGCAGCCTGGCTGTAATCCTTCTTGACGCCCTGGCCCATCCAGTACATGCCGGCCAGCCTTACCTGTGCCTGGGCGCTGCCCAGCTTAGCAGCCTGTTGGTACGCGACCGCGGCCTGAGGAAGGTCGATCGGACCTCCCTTGCCCAGGTCGAGCATCACTGCGAGGTTGGTGGCGGCATCCTTGTTGTCCTGCGCCGCAGCCTTAGTGAACCATGCGCGAGCCTGGACCAGGTCCTGTGCCACGCCATCGCCGCTCGAATACAGCAGGCCAGCGTAGAACTGCGCCATTGCATGCCCCTGCTCGGCTGCCTTCAGATACCACTCAAGTGCCTGCGCAGCATCCTTTGGCACAGTATTACCGGTGTGGTAAGCGACGGCCAGGTCATATTGGGCGTTAGCGTCGCCGGCAACAGCACGCTTGCGAATCGGCGCGAGAGGGCCGGCGGCCTGGCGCTCCATTGCTGCGATCAGGTTCAGCGCTTCTTGCGCATTCTTGCTGCCCGCCGCAGCTGCCTTCTGGTACCACTGCTTTGCCTGCGCCTGGTCGGCCGGAACGCCCCGGCCTTCGAGATACATGCCTGCGACTTGCTCAATCGCCCCGACGTCGTTCTGCTCGATGGCTTTGCGCAGCAGGGCCAGGGCTCCGGCGCCATCTTGCTTGACGCCGCGACCCGCGGCCATCAGGCCGGCAAGTTGACGCATTGAAGGGACATGACCCTGGTCGACGGCACGCGAATACCACTTCGCGGCCTCCACATCACTCTGGTCAGTGCCCTGGCCGCGCTCATACATCATGCCAAGGTTGAACTGCACATTGGGGTCATTGCTGCGAGCGGCCTGCTCGAAGAAGCCGCGGAAAGCACGCGCGTAATTACCTTTTGCGTACTCTTCGTTTGGGGTGCGGGAAAAAGCTTGAGCATGTGCAAATTGCACAGGGAAGTGCAGACAAGCCAGGAGTGCTACGTACCGGAACTTCAACGCCATATTATGTTTTTGCTAGGTGGGAAAATAAAAATTATATGAATTTTCCATTAAGCAACATAATATAAATGAAAACTTTGATGCTTTTTTGCAACAGCATTCGTCGGCTGACAAAGCAAAAAGGCCCGCTAGCTTATGCTTAGCGGGCCTTTTCTAATAAGAGCCTGACGATAACCTACTTTCACACTGGTTGCAGCACTATCATCGGCGCAGAGTCGTTTCACGGTCCTGTTCGGGATGGGAAGGGGTGGGACCGACTTGCTATGGTCATCAGGCATGACTTGTCAACAA
>CBHREK010000036.1:0-4317 GCA_966077345.1 uncultured Duganella sp. | reverse complement strand
GGACATTTTGTCCGATTGCCAGACCTGACCCCGACTTTTCAATTACAAGCCAGCGGCGGCGCGCAGGATCGCGGCCTTGTCGGTACGCTCCCAGCTGAACTCCGGCTCTTCGCGGCCGAAGTGGCCGTAAGCGGCGGTCTTGGCGTAGATCGGGCGCAGCAGGTCCAGCATCTGCACGATGCCTTTCGGGCGCAGGTCGAAGTGTTCCTGCACCAGTTGTGCGATCTTCTCGTCGGAGATCACGCCGGTACCTTCGGTGTACACGGTGATGTTGATCGGGCGTGCCACGCCGATGGCGTACGACACCTGCACCTGGCACTGGCGCGCCAGGCCGGCGGCCACCACGTTCTTGGCCACGTAGCGGGCAGCGTAGGCTGCGGAGCGGTCAACTTTCGAAGGGTCCTTGCCGGAGAACGCGCCGCCGCCGTGCGGAGCTGCGCCGCCATAGGTGTCGACGATGATCTTGCGGCCGGTCAGGCCGCAGTCGCCCTGCGGGCCGCCGATAACGAAACGGCCGGTCGGGTTGACCAGGAATTTGGTGTCCTTGATCCATTCGGTCGGCAGCACTGGGCGGATGATCTCTTCGATCACCGCTTCTTCGATCTGCTTGTGGCTCAGCTCAGGCGCGTGCTGGGTCGACAGCACGACGGTGTCCACGGATACCGGGCGGCCATCGACGTAGCGCAGGGTCACCTGCGATTTCGCGTCAGGACGCAGCCATGGCAGGCGGCCGTCCTTGCGCAGCTGCGACTGGCGCTCGACCAGGCGGTGCGAGTAGTAGATCGGCGCTGGCATCAGTTCCGGGGTCTCGTCGCAGGCGTAGCCGAACATCAGGCCCTGGTCGCCGGCGCCCTGGTCCAGGTCGATGCCTGCACCTTCGTCGACGCCCTGGGCGATGTCCGGGGATTGCTTGTCGTAAGCAACCAGCACGGCGCAGCCCTTGTAGTCGATGCCGTATTCGGTATTGTCGTAGCCGATGCGCTTGATGGTATCGCGGGCTACTTGAATATAATCCACGTTGGCGTGGGTGGTGATTTCACCTGCCAGCACGACCAGGCCGGTATTGCACAGGGTTTCCGCGGCAACGCGGGCACGTGGGTCCTGAGTGAGGATGGCATCCAGAATCGCGTCGGAAATCTGGTCGGCTACCTTGTCCGGGTGGCCTTCAGAGACGGATTCAGAGGTGAAAAGGAAATCATTGGACATCGCAAGCTCCTGAATTGGTCCGAAAATAACATTGTCGCAAAACCAATAAAGCTTGCGACGCTTTAGCGAAGTTTGTATCCCGCCTCGCAAGTTGTCTGTTAACTCAGCGGCTACTGCAACGTGGTATTTTACGCTTCTTAAAAAATTTTTGTGCAGAGCAACGTAAAAATGCTCTTATAAATTAAGAAATGCTGTTAAGAATATTCCGCTTTTTCTCCATTTTCCCCTTGCCAGTCCTGCACGCCCTGGGCGTGGGCCTGGGCTGGCTGGTCTACCTGCTTTCCCCTTCCTACCGGCGCCGCATGCGCGCCAACATGAAGCAGGCCGGTTTTTCCCGGTACCTGGGCAGCGCCGTCGGCGAAGCCGGCAAGGCCATTGCCGAACTGCCCTTCATCTGGTGCGCCGACCCGCAGCGCGTGACCGACCGCGCCACCGTGGAAAACTGGGACCTGGTGCAGCAATACCTGGATGCCGGCAAAGGCATCGTGTTCCTGACGCCGCACCTGGGCTGCTTTGAAATCACCGCCCAGGAAATCGCCCACCGCACCGAGCTGATGGTGATGTACCGCCCGCCGCGCAAGGATGCGATGAAGCCGCTGATCGAGGGCGCCCGCGCCCGCAAGAACCTGCTGCTGGCGCCGGCCAATATGGGCGGCGTGCGCATGCTGGCCAAATTCCTGAAGAAAGGCCAGCCGATCGGCCTGCTGCCCGACCAGGTGCCGCAGGAAGGCGAAGGCGTGTGGGCCGATTTCTTTGGCCGCACTGCTTACACCATGACGCTGCCGGCCAAGATGGCGCAGCTGGGTGACGCCGTGATCCTGATCGTCTACGCCGAACGCTTGCCGGGCGGCAAGGGTTATGTGGTGCGCTTCGTGCCGTTCGAGGGTTCGCTGGAAGGCGATTCCGCAGCCCAGGCGCGCGCCATCAACGCTGAAATGGAAAAGCTGATCGCGCGCTGCCCAGCCCAGTACTACTGGAGCTACAACCGCTACAAAGTGCCGGCCGGAGTGGCCGGTCCCGGCGCCGCTGCGCAGGAGGCATCGGCATGAGGCTCCTGCTTGGGATGATGTGGCTGCTGCACTGGTTGCCGCTGCCGGTGCTGGGCCGCATCGGCAAGGCCGTGGGCAGCCTGCTGTTTTTCGTGATGGGCCCGCGCCGCGAGATCGCGCTGACCAACCTGCGCCTGACCATGCCGGAATTGACGGAGGCGCAGCGCCGAGACATCGCGCGCCGGCACTTCCAGGCGTACTCGCGCAGCGTGCTGGAACGCTCGATCCTGTGGTGGGCCTCAGAGCAGCGGCTGCGCCGGCTGATCAAGGTGGAAACCAGCGACGGCATGGCGCCCGGCAAGGTTCCGGTTGCCGAGATGACGGAAAAGCCGACCATCCTGCTCTGCCCGCATTTCGTTTGCCTGGACGTGGGCGGCGCGTCGATCGCCATGGAAGCGTCGGCATCGTCGATGTACGTCGCGCAAAAGAACAAGGTCTTCGATGAAGTGCTGCGCGCCGGCCGCGCGCGTTTCAAGCCGGTCAGGCTGTTCACGCGCCAGGACGGCATCAAGCCCATCCTGCGCGCACTGAAAGAGAAGCTGCCTTACTTCATGCTGCCGGACATGGATTTCGGCGACAAGGATGCCGAATTCGTTCCCTTCTTCGGCGTACCTGCCTCCACCCTGACCGCTACCGCGCGCATTGCCGCGGCAACCGGCGCCCAGGTCATGCCGGTGATTGCGACCTTCCTGCCCAATTACGAAGGCTACCGTGTGAAGTTCTATCCGGTGTGGGAGAATTACCCAGGGCCCGATATGGTCGCGGCAACGCGCCGTATGAATGAATTTATTGAAGAACGCGTGAAAGAAGCGCCTGCCGAATACTTCTGGACCCACAAGCGCTTCAAGACCCGCCCGGAAGGCCAGCCTTCCTTCTATTCCAAGAAACGATGAAACTCAAATTCACCAAGATGCACGGCGCCGGCAATGACTTCGTGGTCATTGACGCCATCAACCAGAACATCGATTTCAGCCCGGCCCAGTGGCAGGCGCTGGCCGACCGCCGTTTCGGCGTGGGCGCCGACCAGATGCTGGTGGTGGAAAAATCGAGCGTGCCGGGTTGCGATTTCCGCTACCGCATCTTCAATAACGATGGCGGCGAAGTCGAACAGTGCGGCAATGGCTCGCGTGCCTTCGTCAAGTTCGTGGTCGAAAAAGGCCTGACCGCGGCACGCAAGATCAGGGTGGAAACCCTGGCCGGCATCATCGAACCGCGCCTGGAAGACGATGGCAGCATCACGGTCGACATGGGCGCGCCGGTGCTCGAACCGGCGCAGGTGCCGTTCGATGCGGAAGGCTTGCAGGGCCAGCCGGAAGGCCGCGAAACCCTGTGGCCGCTGGTGCTGGAACTGGGCGGCCAGCGCGAATCGGTGCAGGTCTCGGTGGTATCGATGGGCAACCCGCATGCGGTACAGGTGGTAGCCGACGTGGACAGCGCGCCGGTGGAGCTGGTGGGGCCGCTGATCGAGCACCATCCGCGCTTCCCCAAGCGGGTCAATGCCGGCTTCATGCAGCTGGTGGACCGCCAGCATGTAAAACTGCGCGTGTTCGAACGCGGGGCGGGTGAAACGCTGGCCTGCGGCACGGGCGCCTGCGCGGCGGTGGTGGCGGGCATCCGCCGCGGCCTGCTCGATTCGCCGGTGCGCGTCGATGCGCGCGGCGGGCAGCTGTCGATTGCCTGGGCGGGCGAAGGCCAGCCGGTTTACCTGACCGGGCCGGCCGTTACCGTCTTTGAAGGCGAGATCACGCTTTAAAACCGGTAAACCTGGGCCGCGGCCGCGAGACCGTTGGGGTCTGACCCTTGGTGTATAGCCGGGAGACATAGGTAACACTTGTCGGGAGACATGGGTAACACATTTGCTTTCAGTTTAGTCTGAGAGTGTGTAATCGACCTGGCAAAGTTCCTTATGGCAGTAGTAGACGGCATATACGCCGTCGGAGGTGGTTGGCCTTATGGCAACCACCTCACCTCGCAATCCCTCGCCAAGATAGATTTCGCGGCGCGCGAATTGAATGATCCCTTTAGCTGAGACTTTCCGGACCTTGTCGGTTGAAGGGTATTC
>CBHREK010000035.1:0-136560 GCA_966077345.1 uncultured Duganella sp. | reverse complement strand
GCCCCACGCGGCCCGGGGGGGTGTAAAACGGGGGGGTTCGTGTCGGCAATCCGCAAAGTGGCGCCAGCAAAACTGCCTGTGGCCAAGCCGTCACCCCGACTTTTATTTTGCGACTTCGACGCGGTTGCGGCCGGAATCCTTGGCGCGGTAGAGCGCTGCGTCGGCGGCGGCGATGAGGGCGGTTTCGTCCTGCCCGGGGCCCAGCGCTGCGACGCCGAAGGAGCTCGTGATGTGCGGCAGCGGCAGGCGCATGTCGTCAAATACCACCGCTTCGCGCATGCGCTGGCACAGGCGGCCGGCGACCACTTCGGCTACCTGTACATTCGTGTCGGGCAGCACCACCATCATTTCTTCACCGCCGTAGCGGACTGCGAAGTCGGTCGGGCGCAAGGCTCCGGTCAGCACTTGCGCGGCGGTGCGCAGGGCTTCGTCGCCTTGCAGGTGGCCGTGGCTGTCGTTGAATTTCTTGAAGTGGTCGATGTCGAGCATGATCAGCGACAGCGGCTTGCCGGTGCCCTTGGCGCTGGCGACCAGCTGCGGCAGGAAGTCGTTCAGCCAGGCGCGGTTATACAGGCCGGTCAGGCCGTCCACCATCGAGAGCTGCCGATAGAATTCGCCAAGTTTCTGGCGCTTGCGCATCTGCGCATTGGCGGCGCGGATGCGGAAGGAGAGCAGTCGCAATAGATTGCGCGCTACGCCATTGGCGGCGTCGATCAATTCCCACGCGAGCTCCGCTTCGATCACCAGCAATTCGCTTTGCTCCAGCGCGGTGATCGTGGCCTGGTTGGCTTCTTCGTCGAGCACGGCCTGTTCGCCGACGCTTTCGCCAGGCAGTACTTTGCTGATGGTGCCGTCCGCCATGCCGGTGCTCATGTCCGCCGCGACCGATAAGGCGCCGCGCAGCACGATGTACAGGCGGGCGCGCTGCGGGTCGGCCACAACTTCGCCCTGTTCGACCTGCACGATCGGGCAATTTTTCAACAACGGCGAAATCCGCAGGCTGTCGGCGCCGCGGAATAGTTGCAAGGCCTGGATCTGGTAAGCGGATGCGCCGAAGGTGCCAATCGGTTTCAAGATGAACTTTCTTACTGCGGTATCAACAGGTGTTAATGATAGCCTAAGTGTGGTTCAATATCGCCCATGACTTTTACCGACATCCTCGGCCAGCAGCATGCGGCCGCTCCAAACGCGCGCATTGTTTCGCTGGTGCCTTCGATTACCGAGCTTCTTTGCGACCTGGGGCTGGCGCCGCAACTGGTGGGTCGAACGGGTTTCTGCATCCATCCGGCGGACGTGGTGCGCAATATCCCGAAGGTTGGCGGCACCAAGGACGTCAACATCGAAAAGATTCGCAAGCTGGCGCCGACCCACCTGGTGGTGAATATCGACGAAAACGAAAAGCCTACCGTCGACAAGCTTGCGGAGTTCGTGCCGAATATCGTGGTCACGCATCCGATCGAACCGCGCGATAACCTGGCGGTGGTGCAGTTGATGGGCGGGGTGTTCTGCGCGCAGGAGCGTGCGGATGCCTGGTGCGGCGAGTTCGAACGCGAACTGGCGCTAGTGCAAAAAGGCCGCCCGCAGCGCGTGTTGTACTGCATCTGGAAAGACCCGTGGATGACGGTCTCGCGCGATACCTATATCGCCCGCATGCTGGCGCTGATCGGCTGGTCGATCCCTGAAATCGGCGACGTGCGCTATCCAAGCTTCCAATGGAGCGACGCGCTGGTGCATGACGTGGACCAGGTGCTGCTGTCGTCGGAGCCTTACCGCTTCACGAAAGAACACGTGGATGCGCTGGAGCGCCAGATCGGCAAGCCGGTGCAGTTGGTCGATGGGGAAATGATGTCCTGGTACGGCAGCCGTGCCCTGCAAGGTATCCGATACCTGAAGGGCCTGGCCGCCGCAAGCTAAGGATTATTCCTCAGCCTCTTCGAAGTTGGGCTGGGACGTGTGGCGTTTGCCGTCGTTCAGGCGGCCCAATGCGCTGTCGATGGCTCGTTGCAGCTTGTCTGCTGCGCCGTTGATGGATTGATGCAGGGTTGCGTCGTGGTCGGTGACGGCAATCGGCTGGTAGCCGTTGACGCGCGCCTCGATCATGCAGCGGATATCTCCGTCAGAGGACTTCTGTGCATTGCCTTCGCTGAGGTGGACGTCGACGCGTCCGATGTGCTCGCCGAACCGGTGGAGTGCAGCCTTGACCACTTCTTTCACATGGTCGTCCAGGCCTGCAGTACGTTCGATGGTTTTGTCGGTGTTCACACTGATTTGCATATGCTGCTCCCGTTTGTTAACCAAAACGTGTTGCCACGCGATTTCATCATACGCCTACATCAGCGAAGCCGCCATATTCACAAATAAACCCAGGATAAGAAGATTGAAGAAGAAGCTCAGCACAGACTGGCCGAGCACCAGCTTGCGCATGGCGGGCGATTGCACGGATACGTCCGAGGTCTGGGCGGCCACCGCAATCGTGAAGGAGAAGTACAGGAAATCCCAGTAATCCGGCTGGGTTTCTCCGCCGGGGAAGGACAGGGGGCGCTGGCGCCCTTCGGCCTTGTAATACAAATGGGCGTAATGGAAGCAGAACAGGGTGCCGACCAGGAACCAGGAGCCTACCAGGGTCACCACCACGAAGGCGTAATGCAGTCCCCGCTCGCTGGCCGGCATGTCGCGCAGGCTGGCCAACTCGCTGCTGATGGCGATCATGCTGGCGACCGTGGCGACCACCAGGCTGGCCAGGATGGTCGCTGCGCGTTCATCCTGGCGTGCGGCGGTGCGCTTCACTTCGCGGTGGTCGGCGCGCATCATCATCCAGCCTACAGTGAACAGGTACATCCAGACCGCGATGTCCCATGCTGACAGTACGCGCACCAGTGGCTTCCAGTGCGATGGGAGGAAGACGCCGGCCAGTGCGCCGACCGCGATGGCTGCGCTCAAATGGGGGCGGCTTCGAACGATGTGATAGCTCATGCGAACAATCTTACTACTTGCCGTGATGGGGGAAGCGGTCCATGCGCGACAGGATCGGGAAGCGCCAGGCCCAGATGCCGGTTACGGCCAGGGTGGCGACGCCGCCGAAGATCACGGCGCGCGTCAGTCCAAGCCAGCCGGCGGTGACGCCTGATTCGAATTCACCGAGCTCGTTGGAGGCGCCGATAAACACGGCGTTCACGGCGCTGACCCGGCCGCGGATTTCATCGGGCGTTTCGAACTGCACCAGCAGGTGGCGCACGTACACGCTGATCATGTCGCCGGTGCCAAGCAACAGCAGGCAGGCCAGGGCGAGGGTGAAGCTGGACGTGGTGCCGAGGATCACGGTGCAAATGCCGTACACGGCGACGCCGCCAAACATCCAGGCGCCAACGCGGCGCGTAATCGGCCAGAACGCCAGCGCGATCGAGCAAAGCGCGGCGCCGGCGCCCGGTGCCGTGCGCAGCAGGCCAAGCCCGGTCGGGCCGACGTGCAGCACGTCATGCGCCAGTGCCGGCAGCAGGGCAGTGACGCCGCCGAACAGCACGGCAAACAGGTCGAGCGAAATCGCACCCAGCATGATGGGGCGCGACCAGACGAAGCGCAAGCCTTCCAGCACGCTATGCCAGGTTGCCGGCTCCTTACGCGTGGCTTGCGGGGCAGGGCGGGTGAGCGTCATCAGCACGACGGCCGCCAGCAGCATGAGCGAGGTGACCGTGTACACGGTGCCGGGGCCGTAGATGTACAGCAGGCCGCCCAAGGTCGGGCCGAGGATCACGGCGACCTGGAAGGTGGAGCTGGACAGCGCAACGGCGCGGCTGAAATCTTCGGTCGGCACCATGTTCACCAACACCGCCTGCGTGGCGGGACTCATGAAAGCGCGAGCGCTACCATACAGCACCAGCACGGCGAAGATCGGCCATACGGCGCTGAAGCCGCTGTGTGTGTAGCCAAGCAGCGCCAGCCCGCAGACCAGTTGCGCGCCGAGGCAGGTGGCGATGATGTTGCGGCGGTTATAGCGGTCGGCAGCGTGGCCGGCGTACAGGATCAGCAGCAGGAAGGGCGCGAATTGCGCCAGGCCGATCATGCCGAGGTAGTAAAGGTTCTTGGTTTGTGCGTAGACTTGCCAGCCGATGGCGACGTTCTGCATTTGTACGGCGATGGTGCCGAGCAGGCGGGCTGACAGGTAGAAGGCGAAGTTGCGGTGGCGGAGGACAGAGAAACCGTTGGATGACATACGTTTGCGTGCTTGGGGGAGCCGAAGGGCGCTGCGCGCCCCACGGCACGCAGCGCGGGGAAAGACTTAAGGTTGCTGGAGGTCTGCTTCGGAAGTGAAGGCGTCCGCGTAGAACTCATCTTCCGGCAGCTTGCAATCCTTGACGAAATCGCGCTTGGCCGATTCGACCACGATCGGGGCGCCGCAGGCGTAGACCTGGTAGCCCGACATGTCCGGCAGGTCGTCGATCACGGCCTGGTGGACGAAGCCGGTGCGGCCGCTCCAGTTTTCTTCCGGCAGGGCGTCGGAAACCACCGGAATATACTTGAAGTTCGGCAGTTCTTCCGCCCACTGGCGGCACAGCGCGTCCATGTACAGGTCTTGCGGGCGGCGGCCGCCCCAGTACAGCGTCATCGGGCGCTTGGAGCCGCTGGCGCGTTCGTGCTCCACAATCGCCTTGATCGGTGCGAAGCCGGTGCCGGATGCCAGCAGCACCATCGGCTTGTCGGAATCGTCGCGTACGAAGAAGGTACCCAGCGGGCCTTCGAAACGCAGGATGTCGCGCTCTTTCATGGTGCTGAACACCTGGTCGGTGAACAGGCCGCCCGGCATGTGGCGAATGTGCAGCGTGATCGCGCCGCCTTCAGGTGCGGTGGCAATCGAATAGGCGCGGCGCTTGCCGTCGCGCAGCAGGAATTCGAGGTACTGGCCGGCCTTGTACTGGAAGGTTTCGTTGGCCGGCAGCTGCAGGGTCAGCACCATCACGTCCGGCGCCATTTTCTCCAGCGAGTTGACGCGGGTCGGCATTTTCTTGATCGGGAATTCGCCGCTGCCCACCACTTCGCGCGCTTGCAGCACCAGGTCGGAATGCGGAATCGCGCAGCAGAACAGGGACATGCCGGCCGCTTCCTCTTCCTCGCTCAGGGCGCGGCGCTGGTGCGCCTTGTGGCTGACGGAACCCGACACGACCTTGCCCTTGCAGGAGCTGCAGGCGCCATTCTTGCAGCCGTAAGGCAGGCCGACGCCCGCGCGCATGGCAGCGGCCAACACGGTTTCGTCGTCTTCGCAGGTGAATTGGTGGCCGCTAGGCTGAACAGTTATTTGGAAAGACATACAATCTTAAAAATGGAAATCAGTAAAAAATTCAACAAGCCGCGCCTGCTGGTCATTGGTTGCGGCGATGTGGGCATGCGTCTGCTGCCTCTGGTGCGCGCGCATTACCGCGTATTTGCCGTGACCAGCCAGCGCGAGCGCTTTGCCGAATTGCGTGCGGCGGGCGCCGTGCCGCTGCTGGCCAACCTGGACCAGCCCGAGTCGCTGCGTCGCCTGGCCGGGCTGGCGCACCAGGTCGTGCACCTGGCTCCACCGCCGGGCGAGGGTGTGCTGGATCGGCGCACCCGCAATGTGACCGCCATTTTACCTGACCGGGCGCAAGTGGTTTATGTGAGCACCACCGGCGTGTACGGCGACCTGGGCGGACGCTGGGCCGACGAAACCCAGACCGTTGCGCCTCGCAATGCGCGGGCGCTGCGGCGGGTCGATGCGGAGCAGGTGCTGCGGGCCTGGGCGCGCCGGGCCGAGGGACGCCTGTCCATCCTGCGCGTGCCGGGCATTTATGCGCCGGACCGCCTGCCGATCAAGCGCCTGGAGCAAGGCACGCCCGCGCTGCGGCCGGAAGATGATGTTTACACCAACCATATCCACGCCGACGACCTGGCGCGTGTTGTTTTGGCGGCCTTGCGCAAAGGATTTTGTAACCGTGTGTATCACGCAGTGGATGACACGGAACTCAAAATGGGGGACTATTTCGACATGGTGGCCGATCATTTCGGCTTGCCGCGCCCACCTCGCCTTGATCGCGCAGCATTGGCGCAGGCAGTGGCGCCAACCCTGTTGTCCTTCATGTCGGAGTCGCGCAGGCTGGCGAACCGGCGCTTGAAGGAGGAGTTGCAGGTTCGGCTGCTGTACCCGGATGTTGCAGCCGCCTTGAGATGCATCAAGCGCCCGTGATGCTGCCGGCGCTATCTTGTGCCAATGTCTGCCAAGGAGGGCGCCATGTATAGCCATCCCACCAAGGAGCAAGTCCGCGTTTACCTGGCCCAGCGTGGCCATGCCCACCTTCCGCCGCCTTCACCCGAGGAAATCAGGCGCCGCCTTGACTGGCGTTCGGAGTACACTCCGATGCCTGCGGCCCTGATGTACCTGCCTCCCGCCCTGGTCTGGATCACGTTTGCCTGGCTCTGCTGGCCATTTACTTCAGCAACAAACGACCAGAAGTAGCATTTTTGTTAAACTATATGAATTCCTAGCACAGCTTTGCGCGCTAGAATCTATCAAAATCTCACGGCGTTAAGCGAACGGCAATAAAACGGTGTATGATACGCTCCGTGTGCCGAAAATTGCGTCAACAACGGCTTTTTCTGGCGCTCTTTGTCGAAAATTCCGCCAATAATTTTGTTGCGACCACGCAACACATTGAAAAAGTACTAGTCATGAGCTCTCTGAAAGAAATTACTGCATCGTCGTCTTACAATCCGAACCGCGTTCTGGACGCCATCATCGAAAAGCTGCAACTGAAAAATGACGCAGCCCTGTCCCGCGCGCTGGAAGTTGCTCCACCTGTGATCAGCAAGATCCGTCACAACACGCTGCCAATCGGCGCGACCATCCTGATCCGCATGCATGAAATCAGCGATTTCAGCATCCGTGAACTGCGTGAACTGATGGCGCACTAAGCTTTCGTTCGGACGAAAAAAACGGCCGCACCTGCTAGCAGGTGGCGGCCGTTTTCATTTGTATGCTCGGTCAGGCTCAGGCGGCTGCCAGGCGTGGACGGGCGGTGTAGAACAGCGATTGCGATGCCGCCTGGGCTTCGGCGCTGACGCGGCCGGAGTAGGCAGTTTCGGCGCCGGCTGCTACGCGGCCGGAGTAGGCGGTTTGCGCGTCAGCGGCGACACGGCCGGAGTATGCCGTTTTCGCTTCTGCCGTCACACGGCCCGAGTAGGCAGTCTTTGCTTCGGCTGCCACGCGGCCGGAGTAGGCGACTTGCGGTGCGGCTTCCGATGCGACGCGGCCGGAGTAAGCCACTTGCGGCGCAGCGTTCGACGCAACGCGGCCCGAATAAGCAACCGCGACACGACCCGAGTAGGCGACTTTTGGCGCGGCCTCGGCTGCGACACGGCCCGAGTAAGCTACTTGCGGTGCTGCCTCCGCTGCAACGCGGCCCGAGTAGGCAACCTTTGGTGCAGCTTCGGCAGCAACGTGGCCGGAGTAAGCTACTTGCGGTGCGGCCTCAGCGGCGACGCGGCCGGAGTAGGCGACTTGTGGTGCGGCCTCAGCGGCAACACGGCCGGAGTAAGCCACTTGCGGCGCAGCTTCCGCAGCGACGCGGCCCGAGTATGCCACTTGAGGTGCAGCTTCCGCAGCAACCCGGCCGGAGTAGGCTACTTGTGGCGAAGCATCGGCGGCGACGCGGCCAGAGTAAGCGACTTGTGCGCCGGCTTCCGCTGCTACCCGACCGGAGTACGCCACTTGCTCGCCTGCTTCATCGGCAACGCGGCCCGAATAAGCAACCTGGGTGCCGTCTGCAGCAGCTTCGGCGGCAACGCGGCCGGAGTAGGCAACCGCGCTACGGAAATAGGCTTCGCCGAAGGTCTCTTCATACAGCTCCTTCATGCGATTGCCCACGCGCTCATGCGCCTCTTCGTCATCTTCGCCGCGCAGGCCGATGTATGGGAAGTGGTGCAGGTAGTAGCCGAACACGTTCTCGCAATCGATGAAGTACTTCATCGTGTCGAGGATGTGGTAGTGCCAGAAGATGTCCACGTCCATCAGTGGAGCGGTCTGCTCGTTGGGGAACATTTTCATCAGGTACAGGAAGCGGCGATATTCGAATTCGATTGCGTTAACCTTTTCTAGCGACCAGCCTTCGCCAGATTCCACGTGCATCAGTTTCACCTTGATTGGTTCCAGGTCCAGGTCGGCAATAGCCTTGAAGCTTTCTGCAGAAATCATGAGTGACATCCCTTTATGGTGAGCGAATTTAAGACTGACTGAAGAGAGAAGACGCCGTTCTAGGGGGCTGGTGTTGTAGTGCCAGGCATCTGAAGCGTTCGGAGTTGGGAACGCGTGTTGATGTAGATCAACTAGCTCAAGTATAGACAGAGCCCCCGCTAATGCAAGTAACAATTCAAGCGTGCGCGGCATAAACAACACAGGGGAACATCCTTTCAAATCAATAGCTTGTTGCGCCGTCAAATGTTACGAATGCATTTTTGCTGAGCTACGGAAAGGGAGTTTGATCTGGATCAATGGCGGCAGGTAAAGTCCTACCGAGTGGTAAAAATGCCTAAGCGCTGAGACGCATATCGTCGGCAGGCGCCACGCGATAGCCGACCGGCACCGCAATGCTGACGGTAGTGCCGCCATGCGGCAGGCTGTTGATCGAACAATTCCCGCCGAGCAGGCTGATGCGCTCCTCGATGCCGACCAGGCCGAACGAGCCGGCCTTGTGGCGGCTGGCGGTATTGATGCCGATGCCGTTGTCGGTGATTGTCATGCGCAACATGCCATGCGACTGGTGCAGCTCGACGCGTACCATGCTGGCACTGGCATGCTGGTGGATATTGCTTAACGATTCCTGGAGCACGCGGAAGAAAGCGGTCGCGCAATGGTCGTCGACCCCATGGTCGGCCACTGCGTCTTCAATGAATTCGCACTTGATGCCGGAGCGAAGGCGGAATTGCGCAATCTGCCATTCCACCGCTGCCGACAGGCCCAGGTCCAGCACGTTCGGCCGCAGGTCATTGATGATCTGGCGCACGCTGCGGATGGTATTGTCAATCTGGTGCAGCGTGGCGCGGGCCCGCGCATGCAAGCGCGGATGGGTCTTCTCGGTGCGCGTGGCAAGGATGTCGGCTTCGATCCGCAGTGCCAGCAGGTTCTGGCCCAGGTCATCGTGGATTTCCCGCGCGATGCGCTTGCGCTCCTCTTCCTTGATGTGGTCCGCATGCGCGGCCAGGCGCCGCAGCCGATGGTGCGACAGTTGCAGGCGCGCCTGGCTATCGCGCAGTTCGCGTGTCATGGCGCGCGCCATCTTCACGGCGCGGCGGCGCGAAGAGGCGAGCGTAACGAACAGCGCGTATATCAGCACGCTGGCCCCGAAACCCATGCTGCCGGCCAGTGTCGGCAGGAATTGGTCGAAGCTGGAATACAGGTCGCGCTTCGGCACGCTGAACTGGGCATGCCAGGTGCGGCCATGGAACTGGACCGGCAATTCGGTAATGAAATGGTCCCCGCCCGCACCAGGGGTGTTGGGCTGGCTGTCGAACAGCAGGGTGGGCGGCTTGCCGATGCTGCTGCTGTCGCGCACGGACACGCGCATGGTACGCACCGGCATCTCGCCCAGCGCTGCATCGACCAGGCGCGGCACGCTGAAGCCCAGGCCTACCGAGCCAATACAGGCCGAGCGCCGTTCGGCGACAGTGGTGATCGGCATGCCATTGCGGTAGATCGGGATCCGCATTGCCATGCCGACGTGGCTTGGCGCACTGCGCAGGGGGATTGGCTGCCCGGAACTGCTCATGGCGCCCTGGTCGCGTGCGAAGAACAGAGCATCGGCCACGCCAGGGCGGGCCGCGATATCGAGGCCGTAACGGTCGCCGAAACCCTCCAGCGGCTCAATCAGGGTCAGCACCGCGTATTCAATGCGCTTCCCCGCGGGATGCAGCTGGTAGGCGGGATAAAGCCCGTCAGTGAGCTGGCGCTGGCGAGCTTCCGCTGCAGGGCGCTGGGCATCGGTGTAGTACTCGGCGAAGTTGATATTGTCGATGGCGGGGTAGTTGTGCTCAATGTCCAGGCCCTGCACATAGCGGTGGAAGGTTTCGCGCGTGACCTCGCCGCCGGCCTGGAAATAGCTCGCGGCGGCGCGCAAGACGTCCGTGTAGGCCTTGATGCTGGTATTGATATTGAACTGCGTGTTGCGGGCCTGGTTGTGAAAGCGCGCACGCGCCTCGCTTTCCACGGACCGGGTAGCCACTGTATAGAGCCCGGTTCCCACGCCCAGCGACAGCGCAAGGCCCAGCCACCACAAGGGTTTGGCGGGGGAGAACAGGCTCAGTTGTAGGCGGCTCATTGCCCGACTATAAGAATTTCCATGCTTCAAGGTCAAGTTGCAAAAACGCCACTTTGATTGAAATCAAACTAACAATAAAAAACCGCCCGAAGGCGGCTTTTTAGTCACAGTTTTTGGCGATTTATTTCGCCCAGCTGTCTTTCAGGGTGACGATGCGGTTGAACACCGGCTTGCCCGGTTGCGACAGCACGCGGTCGGCAACGAAGTAACCGTGGCGCTCGAACTGGAAGCGCTGTTCTGCGACGGCATCCTTCAGGCCCGGCTCCAGGTAGGCCTTCACCACTTCCAGCGCTTTCGGGTTCAGGAATTCCTTGAAGTCCTTGCCGCCGGCATCCGGCTTCTCTTCGGTGAACAGGCGGTCGTACAGGCGCACTTCCGCTTCCAGTGCCGCTTCGGCGCTGACCCAGGTGATATTGCCCTTTACCTTGTAGGTGTCGGCGCCCGGGGTGCCGGACTTGGAGTCTTCGAAGTACTTCACGCGCACGGCGGTGACCTTGCCGTTTTCATCCTTGTCGTAGCCGGTGCATTCGGCCACGAAGCCGTACTTCAGGCGCACGCGGGCGCCCGGCTGGTCGCCGACAGGAGGGGTGAAGCGGAAGTAGCCCTTGGTCGGCACTTCCATGAAGTCTTCTTCTTCGATCCACAGTTCGCGGGTGAAGGGGAAGGTGCGATGGCCCAGTTCAGGGTGGTGCGGGTGGACCGGCGAGGTGCACTCGACCGACTGGCCTTCCGGGAAATTCTCGACGATCAGCTTCAGCGGGCGCAGCACAGCGATGGCGCGCGGGGCTTTCGGGTCCAGGTCTTCACGCACGGCGCCTTCCAGCACGCCGAAGTCGATCCAGCCGTCGGACTTGGTCACGCCGGTGCGTTCGCACATCAGCTGGATGCCTTCCGGGGTAAAGCCGCGGCGACGCATGCCGGCCATGGTTGGCAGGCGCGGGTCGTCCCAGCCGTCCACGATGCCTTCTTCCACCATCTGGCGCAGTTTGCGCTTGGAGGTGACGATGTAAGTCAGGTTCAGGCGCGCGAATTCGTACTGGTGCGGTACCGGCTTCTTGAAGAAGCCGCCCTCGGACAGGGTTTCCAGCAGCCAGTCGTAGAACGGGCGGTGGTCCTGGAATTCCAGGGTGCAGATCGAATGGGTGATGTTTTCCAGCGCATCCGAAATCGGGTGTGTGTAGTCGTACATCGGGTAGATGCACCAGTCGTCGCCCGTGCGGTGGTGGTGGGCGTGGCGAATGCGGTAGATCGCCGGGTCGCGCATGTTCATGTTCGGCGAGGACATCGCGTCTTCGCTGATCTTGGCGCGCAGTGCGTGCTCACCGTCCTTGTACTTGCCCGCCTTCATGTCGCGGAACAGCTGCAGGTTTTCTTCCACCGAACGGTTGCGGAACGGGGAATTGGTGCCGGCCACGCCGAAACCGCCGCGGGTGTTCTTCATTTCCTCGGCGCTCTGGCTGTCCACGTAGGCCTTGCCGACCTTGATCAGGTATTCGGCCATTTCATACAGCTTGCCGAAGTAGTCGGAGGCGTAATACAGGTGTTCGCCGGCGCCCACCGGGCCTTTGTAGTTCCAGTCGAAACCGAGCCAGCGTACGCTGTCGATGATGGAGTCGACGTATTCCTGTTCTTCTTTTTCAGGATTGGTGTCGTCGAAGCGCAGGTGGCAGCGGCCGCCGAAATCGCGGGCCAGGCCGAAGTTGGTGTAGATGGACTTGGCGTGGCCGACGTGCAGGTAGCCGTTTGGCTCCGGCGGGAAACGGGTGATGACCGGCGGCAGGCCTTCGCGGGTATGCGCGCCGGAGGCCAGGTCGGCTTCAACGATATTGCGCAGGAAATTGGGCGCTGGGGCGTGGGTTTTGTCGTTGCTCATGTATGTTTTAGTCTTTAAAACCGGTAAACCAGGGTCTGACCCGCAGGGTCAGACCCTGTCAGTTCCACCGCCAGGGGCTTGGGTTCGAACCCCCGGCCGTAGATTTGACAGGGTCAGACCCTTGGGCCCGACCCTGGTTTACCGGTTTTAGGGTGATATTCAGCGTAAACAGGGCATTTTATAGGATAATTCGTCCTTACGCGTTTAAAAACCGGCCCGGAGTTGCAATATGGAAAATTTATACAATGTGCTCGGTGTCGCGCCCAATGCCTCTGACGAGGAAATCAAGAAGGTCTATCGTTCCCTGGCCATGCGTTTCCACCCGGACCGCAACCAGGAACCGGGCGCCGACGCCCGCTTCAAGGCCATCGTCAAAGCTTACGAAGTGTTGTCCGACCCCGAAAAACGGGAAGAATACAACCAGAGTGTGCACCACCGCATCATCATCGACCCGGAAGCGGAAGCCTACCAACAGTGGCGTTCCATCTTCAGCGTCAACGGCGTGACGATCCCCGCCGCCTGAATCGACAGAAAGACTGCAGCAAATGAGAAAAGTACACCCAGAGTTCGCCTACCAGGCGCGCGAACTGGAAGGGCAGATCGAGGGCATCCTCGGCGATCCGCCTGACCACAAGAACTACAAGAAGATGGTCGAAGCCCTGCGCACCGAATACCTGAACGGCGGCGGCATCGACGACTTGAACATGATGGCTTTCGCCCTGGTGGACGTGATCGAATTCCACGACCCGAAGGCAGCTTTTGCCGACGCCGAAGATTTTGAATACGGCGACCCGGCCCGCGTATTCGGCGCCGCCACCTGCCCGAAGGCGGAAGGCCTGCTGGAAGCGCTGGAAGAGAACCACCCGGACCTGGCGCGCCAGGCCATCATCACCGCGCTGCTGCACAAGCATCCGCGCATGTGGGACGACGAGGACACTTCGCTCGACCGCCTGGCTGAAGGCGACGAGGGCGACGATGAAGACGATTACGCGGATGATGTCGCAACCGACGACTTCACCGGCATCTTTGACCAGCAGGAGGATTGAGCATGACCGACAAGAATCTGCCAGCCATTCGCAAGCAGGTCACCGAACTCGTTCTGGCAGGCTCCCTGGAGCACGCCGAGCGCGCCTTTGCCGAAGCAGCGGACACCCACGGCGACCTGGCCGTGGTGGAAGTGCTGCAAGAGCTGCCGCCGCACGTGACGGCGCTGCACATGTCCGGCTTCGACGGCGGCAAGATGTCGCTGGCGACCCTGCTGGTGCCGCCGAAGCAGTGGGCCGAAAGCCTGGCCTACATCGCCGCCACCTGGCCGGACGACATGATCGAAGACGATCCTGAGCGTATCGCCGAATCGCTGTTCGCCCACATGCATGGCGTGATCTTCGGCACCGAAGACGAAGAGCGCCGCGCCGAACTGCTGAAGGAAGCGTCGGCCACCGACTGGGGCTGCACCGCGTTCGCGATCCTGTTCTCGCTGGCGCCGAAAGAGGTGCTGGAAGTTGCGGGCGAAGTGATCTCGAAAGGCGCCTACCTGACCGGCCAGACTTCGTCCGACAACGACATCGTCCCGGTCGCCGTCGCCCTGGCGCAAGCCAATGAAGACGGCTGGGACCGCGCCCTGTTCGAACTGTTCCCGGAATTCCGCCACAGCGCCGACCTGGCCGACGCGGAGTTCAGCGACGATCCTGACGAAGAACCGGAACACCTGCAGCGCTCCACCAAAGAGCTGCTGTACCGCCTGCGCAAGCAAGTGCCGACCACCCGCAGTGGCACCGGCCGCGAACGCGCACGCCGCTCGATCGGTACGGGGATCTTCGGCTGATGCTGCCCGCACTCGTCAAAGAAAGCCTGCCGCGACTCACCCGCGCCATCAAACTGCTGCCAGGCGACGACCGCGAAGATGCGGCCGTCATCCTGGCGGAAGAACTGAGCGGCATCACGGCCATGGTCGCGGACAAGTTCACCAACAACCGCACGGCGGAAGGCATCCAGAAGGCAGTCAACCTGACCATTGGCGGCGTGTCGCTCGGCCTGGAACAGGTGCTGACCGTCGATTCCGACGAGCTGGCGCTTGACTTCCTGGTGGAGCAGGGCGCGGAACTGGCCTTCCAGGCGGGCTTCCGCCAGTTGAAGGACCTGGCTGCGATGCCCGAAGATACGCTGATCGGTGAATACGACAACGATCCAATGTATGCACAGCGCCGCCTGCGCGACCTGTTCTTCGACATCTGCTTTACCGAGCAGGGAGCTAACTGGGATGGGCCATCCAAGTACCAGGCGCAGTTGAAGCAGCGCCAGGAAGTGCAGGCCGTGGTTCGCCTGGCGAACTGGCTGCGCCGCCACAACGTGGAAGGCGCAATCAAGGACCCGGACCTGAACGCGGAAGGCGTGATCGCGCTGGCGATCATCTTCGCGGTGGAAGGCGGCGGCCGCATCGTCGCCCGCACCGGCCAGAAGGAGTTCGAACGCTTCGTGAAGGCTGTGCGCAAGGCCAAGCCGGATTACGAAGCGGGCTGGCAAGCGCTGGTCGCAGCGGTGCCGGAGCAGCATCACCCGGTCCTGCTGCATCGTATCGACCTGTACCGCCGTACCTGCACCGTGCTGCAGAAGCTGCCGGGCCGCTTCGCAATGAAGACGCTGTGGACCGAGCTGGAAAACTACGCCGGCTCCGAGCTCGACGCCGACTACGATTGATAAACTGGACCAGCGCCAGAAGAGCATGCGTGTCTGACCCTGTGGGTCAGACACCGATTTACCGGTTCTCCTCCAGCGCCACCCTCACAAACGCCTCCACCAACGCCCCGCCATCCCCCCGCCGCTGCGCCAATTGCAGCGAAGTGACCGCCCCCGCATCATCCAGCGGCCGGAACACCACCCCCTCCAGATGCATGGACTGGAACGGCGAAGGCAGGACCGACACCCCAATCCCCGCCGCAACCAGCCCGATAATGGTTGCCGCCTCGCCCGCCTCCATCGCCACCTGCGGCACAAAGCCCGCCGCGCGGCACATACCCAAAATAGCGTGATTGATGCCCACGCCGGACTCCTTCGGATACATCACCCACGGCAGCTCCGCCAGGTCCGCCACCTTGATCTTGCGCTTGCGCGCCAATGGCGAATCGCTCGCGAGCACCAGCAGCAGCGGATCGCGGCGCAGAGTCGTCAGCTCCAGGTGCTCCGGCAATGCCACCTCCGGCGGCCGCACGAAACCAAGATCTATTTTGCGCGCCTCCAGGGCATCGATCTGGTGCAGCGTCGTCATTTCATGCAAGGTAAGCGCCACGTCCGGATAAAGCTGGCGATAGCGGCGGATCGCGCGCGCAAACAGCGGCGTGAACGGCGTAGAAAACGTGAACCCCACACGAAGTTCGCCAGCCTCGCCGCGCTGCGCCCGGCGCGCCCGTTCGGCCGCACGCTCCGATTGCGCCAGGATGGCCCGCGCATCTTCGAGAAACAGCTTGCCGGCCTCGGTCAATCTTACCCAGCGCTTGCTGCGATCAAACAGGCGCGCGCCCACTTCCGCTTCCAGCGCCTGGATTTGCTGGGATAGGGGAGGCTGGCCGATATGCAGCCGTTCGGCTGCGCGAGTGAAGCTCAGTTCCTCGGCGACGGCCACGAAATAGCGCAGGTGACGCAATTCCATAATATTTTTAAGCGATTAATAACGCATTAAATATATATTGGACAGTAATACAGGGCAATCCTAAGATGAATTCACGATGAAAGCCCTCAGCCACCCCACCAATCGCGCCATGTTCTTTGGCGGCTTCTCCTGTTTTGCACTGTTGTATTGCGTGCAACCCCTGATGCCGCTGCTCTCCCACGAATTTGCGCTGACACCAGCGCAGAGCAGCCTGTCCTTGTCGCTGGCGACGGCTGCGATGGCGGTCTCGCTGGTCGCTTCCAGCGCCATTTCCGACCGCTTCGGCCGCAAGCCCTTGATGGTGGGAGCGCTCGCCATCTCCGCGATCATGACTTTGCTGTGTGCCCTGGCCGATGGCTACGGCCAACTGCTTGCCGCGCGGGTTCTGCTTGGCGTAGCACTGGGCGGCATGCCAGCTGTCGCCATGGCCTACCTCGCCGAGGAAATTGAGCCCGAATCCTTGGGGCTCTCGATGGGGCTGTACATCAGCGGCAGTGCATTCGGCGGGATGGTCGGGCGCATGGTGACATCGGTACTGAGCGACTTTTTCTCCTGGCGCGTCGCGCTGGTCGCGATGGGCGTGGCCGGCGTACTGGCCGCCGCCGAATTCTGGCGCAGCCTGCCGGAGTCGCGCCGCTTCCGCCCCTCGCTGGGAGGCTGGCGCGCACTGCCGGAAAATGCACGCCGCCACCTGAGCGACGATGGCCTGCCGTGGCTGTTCACCCTGGCCTTCCTGTTGATGGGTTGCATGGTCAGCGCCTACAACTACATCAGCTACCGCCTGCTGGCCGCGCCGTTCGAGCTGCGTCAAAGTGTGGTGGGCGGAATCTCATTGCTGTACCTGCTGGGGATTTTCAGTTCGGTCTGGGCCGGCAAGCTGGCGGACCGTTATGGCCGCAAGGGCGTGCTGTACCTGGTTCTGAGCTTGATGCTGGCTGGTATCGTGCTGACCTTGTCGAGCTGGCTTCCGCTGGTGATTGCCGGCCTGGCATTGTTCACCTTCGCTTTCTTTGCATCGCATTCGATGACGAGCAGCTGGGTTGGCAGGCGCGCTCGCGGGGCGGCATTGGCGTCCGCGCTGTATCTGTTCTTCTACTATCTCGGCTCCAGCGTCGTTGGGTGGGCAGCAGGGATATTGTGGGGAAAGGCGGGCTGGGCAGGCGTGGTTGGGCTGCTGGGAAGCTGCCTGGTCGCAGCCGTCGCGATCGCAATCCACCTGCGCCGGTTGACGCCAATCGCACCAATGTTGAGCCAGATCAAAGCTGAGGCAGGGTGAGTGAACCGCCGGGTTCAAACGATCTCCAACTCCGACCGGCACGCTGGGTGCCGTTTTGAGCGAGGAGATCATCATGATGCACGATCGAGAAATCCGTATCAGGCTCAGCAACATCCAAATGGCCGTCAGCCAGGCAGCGCAGGCCCTGTCGGCCGAACGCCACCTGACAGGCGAGCTGCGCGACACGATCCAGAAGCTGGACCGCCGCTCCGACGACATCAGCGAAATGCTGGTGAGTGAAGACTATGCCAACGTACCCAAGTTGGTAGACGACATGGAGATGCTCGGCGCCCGGGCGCGCCGCGTGTGCGCCAGCGAGCGCATGCAGGTGACGCCCGAGATGAAAGCCGCAGTCAACTTCATGCACCGCGAACTATTTGACTTCAAACAGCACCTGCACTAAACGAAGCACCAGTCGAGCCCGTGTCAACCTTGGGGTCAGGCTCTTTAGTTGACACGGGCTCATCCCACTAGACCGCTGTGCCCGTGTCAACCTGAGAGCCTGACCCCAAGGTTGACACGGACTCTTCCGTTTAAAGGATGCCTTTGGCGCGCAGGTCGGCGATGTCGGACTCGCTGCGGCCGAGGACTTCGCGCAGTACTTCGTCGGTGTGCTGGCCAAGCAGGGGCGGGGCCATGTCGGTTTCGGCGGGGCTGGCGCTCAGGCGCATTGGGTTGCGTACCAGTTTCACCTTGCCGGCGGTCGGGTGGGCAGTTTCGATCATCATGCCGCGTGCCTGCACTTGCGGGTTCTTGAATACGTCATGCAGGTCGTTGATCGGGCCGCAGGGCACGCCTACCGCTTCCAGCTGTTCGATCCACCAGTCGCGCGGTTGCGACTTCACCATTTCAGCCAGGATCGGCACCAACTCGTCGCGGTTCTTCACGCGCAGCGGATTGGTGGCGTACCTTTCATGCGTGGCGAGGTCCGAGCGGCCGCCCACTTCCACGAACTTCTGGTATTGGCCGTCATTGCCGGTGGCGACGATGATGTAGCCGTCGGCGCAGGCAAAGGTCTGGTAGGGCACGATGTTGGCGTGGGCATTGCCCCAGCGCTTGGGCGCTTTGCCGCTATTCAGGTAGTTGGAACCCATATTGGCCAGCATTGCGACCTGCACGTCCAGCAGCGCCATGTCGATGTACTGGCCTTCGCCGGTGCGGTCGCGGTGGGTCAATGCGGCCAGAATGGCGATCGTGGAGTACATGCCGGTCATCAGGTCGGTCAGGGCCACGCCGGCTTTCTGCGGGCCGCCGCCCGGCAGGTCGTCGCGCTCGCCGGTGACGGACATCAAACCGCCCATGCCCTGGATCAGGAAGTCGTAGCCGGCGCGGTGGGCATAGGGGCCGTCCTGGCCAAAGCCGGTCACGGAGCAGTAGACCAGGTCCGGCTTGATTGCCTTCAGTGACTCATAGTCCAGGCCATACTTTTTCAGCTGGCCGACCTTGTAGTTCTCCAGCACGACGTCCGCATGTTTGGCCAGTTCGCGGATCAGGGCCTGGCCCTCCGGCTTGGAGATGTCGCACGTGACCGAGCGCTTGCCGCGGTTGGCGGACAGGTAGTAGGCGGCTTCGGTAGTATCGGCGCCGGAGGAATCCTTGGCGTAGGGAGGACCCCAGGCGCGGGTGTCGTCACCGCTGCCCGGCCGCTCGATCTTGATCACGTCCGCGCCCAGGTCGGCGAGGTTCTGCGAGCACCAGGGGCCGGCCAGTACGCGGCTCAAGTCCAGTACGCGAATGTGTCCAAGGGCCTTCGGGGTCATGTTGTCTTCTTCCTACTGTTTTCAGGGAGCGTTAGCTTAACGCATCCAACCGTGTTAGTGTCTTAATCCTATGTGGCCCTACCCAAAAATCGTTGCGCATCGCGGAGGCGGCACGCTCGCGCCTGAAAATACTATCGCCGGCCTGCGCGCCGGCCTGGCGTATGGTTTCCGCGCGGTGGAATTCGATGTCATGCTGTCATCCGATGGCATTGGCGTGGTGATGCACGACCCGCATTTCGGCCGCACCGTGTATGGCGATGGCTATGTACCGAACTTTTCGGCTGCAGAATTGGCGAAGATGGATGCCGGCCGCTGGTTTGGTCCTGAATTCCGTGGCGAACCGGTGCCGCTGTTCCTGGAGTGGGTCGACTACTGCAAGGAGCACAAGATCTGGATGAATATCGAGATCAAGCCGGCCGAAGGCCACGATGAGGCGACTGGTCGCTGGGTGGCGCAGACCGCGCGGGCCCGGTTTGCGGCCGAAGTGGCTTCGGGCGATCCGGCGCAAATGCCCTTGCTGTCATCCTTCAGCATGCCTGCCCTGGCGGCGGCGCGTGATGCTGCCCCCGACCTGCCGCGTGCTTGTCTTTTCGATAAAATCCCCGCAAATTGGCTGGAAACGGCGCGCGAGCTTGGCGCCGTGGCGATCCATACCAACCACAAATACCTCACGCCGGACCAGGCGAAAGGGGTGAAGGCGGCAGGCCTGGGCCTGTTTTGCTACACCGTCAACACGCCTGAACGAGCGCGGGAAATCCTCTCCCTCGGCGTAGACGCTTTCTGCACCGACCGCATCGACCTGATCGGGCCGGACTTCGTTTGATAAATGGGGACGTACCCCATTTAGAGGATATTTCCCTCTAAATGGGGTACGTCCCCATTTATCAAGCGAACTGTTCACGTATAATCAACCCTTTGCACCAGCCTGCAACCTACCTTTTACGACATGAAATCTGCTGAAATTCGCGAAAAGTTCCTGAAATTCTTCGAATCCAAGGGTCACACGATTGTCCGTTCCAGCCCGCTGGTGCCAGGCAACGACCCAACCCTGCTGTTGACAAATTCCGGCATGGTGCAGTTCAAGGATGTGTTCCTGGGCCAGGATACCCGCCCGTACACCCGCGCCACCACCGTGCAGCGCTGCGTGCGCGCCGGCGGCAAGCATAACGACCTGGAAAACGTTGGCTATACCGCGCGTCACCACACCTTCTTTGAAATGCTGGGCAATTTCAGCTTCGGCGACTATTTCAAGCGCGATGCCATCCAGTACGCCTGGGAGCTGCTGACCAAGGTCTACGGCCTGCCGCCTGAAAAGCTGACCGTCACCGTCTATATCGAGGATGACGAAGCCTACGACATCTGGGCCAACGAAATCGGCGTGCCGAAAGAGCGCATCATCCGCATCGGCGACAACAAGGGTTCGCGCTACGCTTCGGACAACTTCTGGCAGATGGCCGACACCGGTCCATGCGGTCCTTGCACCGAGATCTTCTACGACCACGGCGCCGACATCTGGGGCGGTCCTCCGGGCTCGGCTGAAGAAGACGGCGACCGCTTCATCGAAATCTGGAACCTGGTGTTCATGCAGTTCAACCGCGACGAAGCGGGCGTGATGCACAAGCTGCCGAAGCCTTGCGTGGATACCGGCATGGGCATGGAGCGCCTGGCCGCTGTCCTGCAGCACGTGCACTCCAACTACGAAATCGACTCCTTCCAGGCCCTGATCAAGGCTGCCGCACGCGAAACCGGCGCAACCGACTTGGAAAGCAAGTCGCTGCGCGTGATCGCTGACCACATCCGCGCCGCTGCCTTCATGATCGTTGACGGCATCATCCCAGGCCCGGAAGGCCACGGTTACGTCCTGCGCCGCATCATCCGCCGCGCGCTGCGCCACGGCCACAAGCTGGGCCAGTCGAAGGCATTCTTCTACAAGCTGGTGGAAGACCTGAACAAGGAAATGGGCGTTGCCTATCCTGAGCTGGCAGAAGCCAAGGACCGCGTTGCCCAAGTGCTGAAGGCGGAAGAAGAGCGCTTCGGCGAGACGCTGGAAAACGGCATGAAGATCCTGGAAGCCCAACTGGCCAAGGATCCAAAGAACCTGGACGGCGCTACCGCCTTCACGCTTTACGATACCTACGGCTTCCCGCTGGACCTGACCGCTGACATTTGCCGCGAACGCGAAGTGACGCTGGACGAAGAGGGCTTCAATGTCGCAATGACGCTGCAGAAACAGAAAGCGCGCGAAGGCGGCAAGTTCAAGAAAATGGCTGCCAACGTTGAATACTCCGGCGAGAAGAACAAGTTCGTCGGCTATGACCAGTTGCTGCATGATTCGAAAGTGATCGCCCTGTACGCCAATGGCGCGCCGGTGCAGGAACTGAAGACCGGCGAGCAAGGCATTGTCGTCCTGGATACCACCCCGTTCTACGCCGAATCCGGCGGCCAGGTGGGCGACCGGGGCTTGATCACCGGCGCTACCGGCCGCTTCGACGTGGAAGACACGCTGAAGATCCAGGCTGACGTGTTCGGCCACCACGGCGTGGTGGCACAGGGTTCGCTGAAGGTGGGCGACGCTGTCGGCGCGGCTGTGGATCAGCATTCGCGCGGCCGCACCATCCGCAACCACTCGGCGACCCACCTGATGCACAAGGCCCTGCGCGAAGTGCTGGGTTCCCACGTGGCGCAGAAAGGCTCGCTGGTTGATCCGGACAAGGCGCGTTTCGACTTCTCTCACACCCAGCCGATGACCGCCGAGGAGATCGCCAAGGTGGAAGCCATCGTCAACGCCGAGATCCTGGCCAATGCTGCGACCCAGTCGCACCACATGTCCTTCGATGACGCGGTCAAGCATGGCGCCATGGCGCTGTTCGGCGAGAAGTACGGCGACGAAGTGCGCGTGATGGACATCGGCTCCTCGAAAGAGCTGTGCGGCGGCGTGCACGTGCACCGCACCGGCGACATCGGCCTGTTCAAGATCGTGTCGGAGGGCGGCGTTGCTGCCGGTATCCGCCGCGTGGAAGCCGTGACCGGCGAAGGTGCGCTGGCGCTGGTGCAGGGCATGGCCCGCAAGCTGAACGAAGCTGCTGCCGCGCTGAAGTCGAACCCGGAAGAACTGACCTCCAAGATCACCGCCGTGCAGGACCAGGTGAAGTCGCTGGAAAAAGAACTGGCAGCACTGAAGTCGAAGCTGGCTTCCGGCCAGGGCGATGAACTGGTCAACAAGGCGGTCGACGTCAAGGGCCTGAAGGTGCTGGCTGCAACCATGGAAGGCGCCGACGTGACCGCGCTGCGCGAAACCATGGACAAGCTGAAAGACAAGCTGAAGTCTGCTGCCATCGTGCTGGCTTCCGTCAACGACGGCAAGGTCAGCCTGATCGCCGGCGTGACCGCGGACTCGATCGGTAAGGTCAAGGCAGGCGAGCTGGTCAACTTCGTTGCACAACAAGTGGGCGGCAAGGGCGGTGGACGCCCTGATATGGCGCAAGCCGGCGGCACCAATCCGGATGCGCTGCCAGGTGCTCTCGGTGGCGTTGCAGCATGGGTGGAGTCGCGTATCTAAGAGCTGACAAGGGCCCGCGCTTCCTAGTGCGGGCCTTTCCGACATTGCAATGTCGTTGTGATTTTGCAACGCAACATTAACTATTTTGGTGCAGTGCGTCAGACGCACAAAATTGGAGTAGTATGTCGGAACCAGTTGTACAGAAGCGAGATATTGATGAGCGAAACTCTTACTCTCGAGTCCGAGACCATGGAATTTCATAAGGACCTCGACGCCCGCGGCCTGAATTGCCCGCTGCCTATCCTGAAAGCCAAGAAAGCCTTGGCGGAATTGGAAAGCGGCCAGGTGTTGCGTATCGTGGCTACCGATCCAGGGTCAGTGCGTGACTTCCAGGCCTTTGCCAAGCAGACTGGCAATGCACTTTTGTCGCACGTTCAGCAGGGCACTGAATTTACGTTTTTGATGCGCCGCAAGTAAAAACTGCGGTATGCTACCGGTTGCTGATTTTCGGCGCCGGATTGTACTTAAAAAACGCACGACCGTGCTTTTATTCGATAAGTGATATCGAATTCCAATATAATCTAGCCCACTAATTTTACTTATCTCTTTTTCAAAGGCACACCTATGAAAGTCCTGGTACCTGTCAAGCGCGTCGTCGACTTCAACGTGAAAGTGCGCGTCAAATCCGACGGCACTGGCGTAGATATCGCCAACGTCAAAATGTCGATGAACCCGTTCGACGAGATTGCGCTGGAAGAAGCGACCCGCCTGAAAGAAGCTGGCAAAGTAACCGAAGTGGTTGCCGTGTCCGCCGGCGTGACCCAGTGCCAGGAAACCCTGCGCACCGGCATGGCAATCGGCGCCGACCGCGGCATCCTGATCGAGACCGGCGTTGAACTGGAGCCGCTGGCTGTGGCCAAGCTGCTGAAGGCCGTTGCCGACAAAGAGCAGCCGCAACTGATCATCCTGGGCAAGCAGGCTATCGACGACGACTCCAACCAGGTTGGCCAGATGCTGGCAGCACTGCTGGGCTGGCCACAGGCGACCTTCGCTTCAAAGGTTGAACTGGGCGACGGTAAAGTCACCGTGACCCGCGAAGTGGACGGCGGCCTGGAAACCCTGGCACTGCAACTGCCAGCCATCGTGACCACCGACCTGCGCCTGAACGAGCCGCGCTACGTGACCCTGCCTAACATCATGAAGGCGAAGAAGAAGCCGCTGGATACCGTCAAGCCGGAAGACCTGGGCGTTGACGTGACCCCGCGCCTGAAAACCCTGAAAGTGGCCGAGCCTGCCAAGCGTTCCGCTGGTATCAAAGTGCCTGACGTAGCGACCCTGGTGTCCAAGCTGCGCACCGAAGCTAAAGTCATCTAATTCACCGAATACTCTAGGAACTCAATCATGGTCGCACTCGTAATCGCAGAACACGACAACGCATCCCTGAAGGGCAGCACCCTCCACACCGTTACCGCCGCCGCCAAATGCGCAGGCGAAGTGCACGTGCTGGTCGCTGGCTCGAACGCCGGCGCCGCTGCTGCCGCCGCTGCCAAGATCGCTGGCGTCACCAAAGTGCTGCACGCTGACGCAGCTTACTTCGCTGACGGCCTGGCCGAAAACGTCTCCGAGCAGATCCTGGCGATCGCTGGTGGCTACACCCACATCCTGGCTCCGGCAACCGCTTACGGCAAGAACATCCTGCCGCGCGTTGCCGCCAAGCTGGACGTGGCTCAGATCTCCGAAATCACCAAGGTTGACGCGCCTGATACCTTCGAGCGCCCAATCTACGCCGGTAACGCGATCGCCTACGTGCAATCGTCGGACAAGGTCAAAGTGATCACCGTTCGTAGCACCGGCTTCGACGCTGCTGCTGCCGAAGGCGGTTCCGCTGCTGTTGAAACCGTGGCTGCGGCCGCTGATTTCGGCAAGTCCGCTTTCGTTGGCCGCGAAGTGGCCAAGTCGGACCGTCCAGAACTGACCGCTGCCAAGATCATCGTTTCCGGTGGCCGCGGCATGGGTTCCGCCGACGCCTTCAAGATCCTGGAACCGCTGGCCGACAAGCTGAACGCCGCCATGGGCGCCTCGCGCGCTGCGGTGGACGCAGGCTTCGTGCCGAACGACTGGCAGGTTGGCCAGACCGGCAAGATCGTTGCTCCTTCCCTGTACATCGCCGTCGGTATCTCCGGCGCGATCCAGCACCTGGCCGGCATGAAGGATTCCAAGGTCATCGTGGCTGTGAACAAAGATCCAGAAGCTCCAATCTTCTCCGTTGCCGACTACGGCATCGTAGGCGACCTGTTCGAGGTTGTTCCTCAGCTGGTCAAGGAACTGGGCTAAAAACCGGTAATGCAGTGTCAGACCCGCGGGGTCTGACACTGGCCCGCGACGGCCGCCTGATCGGGGTCTGACCCTGTGGGTCAGACCCCGTTTTTCAGGTTTCTGAGATATGTGGAGACATCAATGAGCTATCAAGCCCCAATGAAAGACATGCTGTTCGTGATGAACGAACTGGCGAACCTGGCTGGCGTGTCCGCGCTGCCAGGCTGTGAAGATGCAAACGCGGAAACCGCGGAAGCCGTGCTGGAAGAAAACGCGAAGTTCGTGAGCGGCGTGATCGCCCCGCTGAACCACGCGGCAGACAAGGAACCGAGCTCCTGGGCCGACGGCAAGGTCACCACCTCGAAGGGCTTCAAGGAAGCCTTCAGGCAGTTCGCGGAAGCCGGCTGGCAAGGCCTGCAGCACCCGACCGAGTTCGGCGGCCAGGGCCTGCCGAAGCTGATCGGCACTCCATGCGTGGAAATGCTGCACGGCTCGAACCTGTCGTTCGCGCTGGTGGCCCTGCTGTCCGACGGCGCGATCGAAGCGCTGCTGACCGCTGGTTCCGACGAGCAGAAGGCGACCTACCTGGAGCCGCTGGTGACCGGCAAGTGGACCGGCACCATGAACCTGACCGAGCCGCAGGCCGGCTCCGACCTGGCTGCCGTGCGCACCCGCGCCGTGCCGCAGGGCGACGGCACCTACAAAGTATTCGGCACCAAGATCTTCATCACCTACGGTGAGCACGACATGGCCGAGAACATCATCCACCTGGTGCTGGCGCGTACTCCTGACGCGCCTCCAGGCGTGAAGGGCATCTCGCTGTTCATCGTGCCGAAGTTCATGGTCAACGCCGACGGTTCGCTGGGTGAGCGCAACGACGCGCACTGCGTGTCGATCGAGCACAAGCTGGGCATCAAGGCTTCCCCAACCGCCGTGCTGCAATTCGGCGACAACGGCGGCGCCGTTGGCTACCTGGTGGGCGAAGAGAACCGCGGCCTCGAATACATGTTCATCATGATGAATGCGGCCCGCTTCGGCGTCGGCATGCAGGGCGTGGGCTTGGCGGAACGCGCTTACCAGCAGGCTGTCACCTTCGCCAAGGACCGCGTGCAGTCGCGTGACCTGAACGGCTCCCCAGCCGGCGTGGCGATCATCAACCACCCGGACGTGCGCCGCATGTTGATGTCGATGCGCGCCCAGACCGAAGCGGCGCGTGCGCTGGCTTACGTGGCTGCCGGCATCCACGACGTGGCGCACCACCACGCTGACGCCGAAGTGCGTGCTGCCAACCAGGCTGTGTACGAATACCTGGTGCCGATCGTGAAGGGCTGGTCGACCGAAATGTCCGAGAACGTGACCCGCGACGGCGTGCAGGTGCATGGCGGCATGGGCTTCATCGAGGAAACCGGCGCGGCGCAGCACTACCGCGATGCCAAGATCCTGACCATTTATGAAGGCACGACCGCGATCCAGGCCAATGACCTGATCGGCCGCAAGACCGTGCGTGACGGCGGCGCGCTAGCCAAGTCGATCATTGCGCAAGTGCGCGCGACTGCGGAAGAACTGGCTGGCGTGAACAGCCCTGACTTCGCGGCGATCCGCAAGCACCTGGTGCAGGGCGCGGACGACCTGGAAGCGGTGGTGGACTTCGTCGTCAACCACGCCAAGTCGGATGTCAAGGGCGTGTTCTCCGGCTCCGTGCTGTACCTGAAGCTGGCCGGTATCGTGTTCGGCGGCTGGCAGATGGGCCGTGCTGCGCTGATCGCGCAGTCCAAGCTGTCGGCTGGCGAGGGCGATGCATCGTTCTACCACGCCAAGATCGTGACCGCGCGCTTCTTTGCGGACCACATCCTGTCCGGCTCCACCGGCATGCGCGCCGCCATCGTTGATGGCAGCGCAGGCGTGCTGGGCCTGGACGTCGAGCAGTTCTAAGCCTGAACCATGGTGTCTGACCCAATGGGTCAGACACCGCTTCACCGGTTCTGCAGTTCATGCGCAAGGAGCCACTCCTTGCGCGCCAATCCCCCGCCGTATCCCGTCAGCGAACCATCCTTGCCGATTATCCTGTGGCAGGGAATGATGATTGCAATCCGGTTCGCTCCATTCGCTCCGGCCACTGCCCGCACCGAGTTGGGCGTCCCCAGGCGCGCCGCCAGGTCGGCGTAATGCGTCACCTCCCCAAACTTCATTGCGCGCAAGGCATTCCAGACGCCGCGCTGGAAATCGCTGCCCGGTGCATCGAGCGTCACGCTGAATTGCCGGCGCTTGCCTTCGAAGTATTCCGCGATCTGGACTTCGGCCTCGCGCGTGTGCGCGTTTTCTCCCGCCAGGATGCGGGCCTTGAACAGGCGCTGCAAATCGCGGAATTCGGTTTCCAGCATGCGCCGGTCGGTGAACTCCAATAAGCACACGCCGTTTTCGCTGGCGCAGACGAACATCGGTCCCAGAGGCGTCGTAAAGCGGTGCAGCACCAGTTGTTGCGTGCCCTGGCTTGGCGCATTGCCGGTCATCTTCTTGTAGGTATACGCGAAGCCGCTGAGCGATTCGTAGCCACTGTCGAGCGCTACATCGGTCGTGCTGCGGCCGTCCTTCAGTTCCGACATGGCCAGGTTGATGCGCAACATGCGCTGGTACGCCTGGAAGCTGAAGCCATGGTGTTTCTGGAACCAGCGCCGCACCAGTTCCGGGCTGATGCCCAGTTCGCGCAGTTCGCCATCCTGGATGCGCCGCTTTGGCTGTTCCCGCACCAGCGCGACAGCGCGGGCGACTTGCGGCGGCACGTCGGGCGCATTTTCGGTCGGGCGGCAGACCTTGCACGGACGGAAGCCCAGCGCCAGCGGTTCCTTGATGTCGGAGAAGAAGTCGACATTTTCCACCTTCGGCTTGCGCGCGCGGCAGGTCGGCAGGCAGAAAATGCCGGTGGTCTTGACCGCTGCATAAAATGCGCCGACATGCTCGGGCGAGCGTGCGACGAGGGCGTGGTAGCAGCGCTGAATTGCGGCGGGATCGGTGATTTTCATTGTCGATCGTGATTGTGATTGATGGAAGGAGCTTAGCGAGGCTCCTGCCAGCGCGACAACCGAAAAACAGACGACTATTTTTTGCCGGGGCGTTACAGTCCTTTCTTTGCCAGTTCGGCGATTTCGTAGTCGCCATCATCGACCAGGCGCTCGCCGCCTGGCGTCAAGCCCAGTCCCAGTGTGCGCCCCAGTGACAGCAGCAGGCTTTGCCCCGCAGCTTTGCGGACCGGTTCCAATTTGTAGACCGGATCGGAAAATGCTTCTGCCGGCGTGATGATCCTCCAGCCCATTTCCTCGAATTGGGTCAGCACATCATCCAGCCATAGTGCGTTGAGCAGGTTGTGGTGCAGTAGCAGGACTTGCGAAATATCGCGTCCCTGCAGCTTCTGCGACAGCTCGCGGTAGGCCAGCGCGCGCTGCTTGACGTGGGCCAGGTAGGCGGTGCGGATCGCGCTGATGTCGGCATTCGGGTCCTTCTTCAGCACTTGTTCCAGTTTTTCGTTAAGGCGCCAGTCGCTGGTGTCCAGGCTTACATGCGCGTTGCGGTAGTCGTGGTCGCGCAGGAAGCTGCGCATGCCGTCGATTTTCTCAGGCGTGTTCCCTTCGCGCAGGTAAGTGAAGCGCAGCCATTTCTGGTAGCCGGGCTGGGTGCCGATCAAGCGGTCGCATTCCAGCACCTGGCGCTGGTACTCGGCCAGCGGGACTTTTTCCAGGTCGGGGTGCGTGACGGTGTGGTTGCCGATGGCGTGACCAGCCTTGCTCCAGGCTTGCAGCAGCGGCAGCCCTTGCGGTGTGTTGGCGCCGAAGCCGGAGGTGACGAACAGTGCTGCCTGTACGCGGTGTTTGGCCAGCGCGCCCAGGATGGCCTGGTTGCGCTCCTGTGCCGACATGCGCGGCGTAGTGCCCGCGTTCGGGCCATCGTCGATAGTAATCGCTACCGATTGCGCTTGCGCGGCGCCGGTGGCGGCCAGTGCTGCTGCTGCGAGAAGGCGGCGCATCATGCGGCACCCAGTGCGTCGGTGATGGCCTGGTAGACGCGTACCGGCTCTTCGGAAATGCGGTTCAATACGTACAAGAAGTACTCCTTTCCAAACACTGCGTATTCGCGCGTCGCGAAGCCGGCGTCGCGCAGGTCGGCGATATTCTGTTCGCCCAATCCGATCAGGGATTCAAATTCATAAGGGCCGGCGGCGATGCCTTCGGCGCGGATCATTGTCTTCAGTTCTTCCTGGATCGCGCGGTCGTGCGTGGCGATCGAGCATTTGTGGCCGCTGCGCAGCAGCAGTGCCGCATAGCGTCGGTATGCCGATGCCAGTTCGGGACTGTTGCGAGGGTAGGCGATTTCCACCGGTTCGAACATGGCGCCCTTGACCAGGCGGATGCGACCAGGATGGCGCAGCAGCGCCGGGAGATCGTTGGCGGTGCGATGCAGCTTGGCCGGTACCGTGATGCCGACATTCGACAGGCCATCCTTTTCGTGCAGGCGGCTGTAAATCTCGTAAATGCCGGAAGTGCGGTCGGAGGCCTCCATCGAGATCATCACTTCCTGCCCGATTTCGCTGGCAGCCCGTGCGATGCGGCGCGCGTTCTGGTAACCCAGTTCCGGATCGACCAGCGAGCCGACGTGGGACAAGTCGAACGAGATCGAGCAATCAAGCCGCTGCTCGCCGATGGCCTGCACTAGTTGCAGGAAGACGCTGGTCTCCTCGTTGGCGAAAGCCTCGTCGCGAACGCTCTCGCCCATGTACTCGGCGGAAGCGCGGTGCCCGTTCTGGTTGATCATGGCGGCGCGCACGATCACGTCCGACACGGTGCTGCCGGCAACATAGCGCTGCGATACGCGCTCCATGTAGGGGCGCAGCAGCGGGTCTTCGAGGAAGCGGGCCTTGGCGTCTTCATTGACTGCCAGTTCGCGCAAGGCGCTGGCTGCGCGGTCGACCAGCGGTTGCCACTGGGGTGGGAAGTGTGGCGTGGTATTGTCTGTCACGGTGTCTCCTTGCGCGTTTGGACGTTGTATATTAACTAAAATTTCAATATGGAGCCGGCCATGGATGCTTCAACCCTCATGCTCTTCGTGCCTGCCTGTTTTGCGCTGAACATGGCGCCGGGACCGAACAACCTGCTTTCGGTCAGCAATGCCACGCGCTATGGCTTTCGCCGTTCATGCCTTGCGGGTGCGGGGCGTCTGGTCGCCTTCGCGGGGATGATTGGCCTGGCATCGGCTGGACTGGCGGCGGTGTTGCACACCTCGGAATGGCTGTTCTACGGGATCAAGACCGTCGGTGCGATTTACCTGTTCTACCTGGCCTGGCAATTGTGGCGGGCGCAGCCTGGTGAGCAGGCGGACCGGGCTGCGCCGGCGGCGGGATGGTGGCAGTTGGCGCGGCAGGAGTTCTTTGTCGCCTCGGGCAATCCGAAAGCAATCCTGATCTTCACGGCGTTCTTGCCGCAGTTCGTCGATCCTGCCGGGCCGGTGGGCGCGCAGTTCTTCGTGCTCGGGGTGCTCTTCCTGACGCTGGAAGTGGTGGCGCTGGCGGCTTACGCCTGGATGGGGGCGCGCATGCAGGATTGGTTCGCGCAACCGCGCGGGAAGAGGGTATTCAACCGGATTTGCGCCGGCCTGCTGGCCGGCGCGGGGATGGGATTACTGCTGTCGCGCCGGACTTAGATGCGGTTCAGGCCGCCGTTCTCGCGCTTGACGTGGTCGCCGTTACGCAGGTTTGGATCGTTCTTCAGTACGACGGTGCCGACCTTGCCGGTTTCGTACTTGACGGTCACGTGCCATTCCTTGACCTTGTTCATTTTGCCTTCGATCTTCTTGCCGGCGTAGGCGCCGCCTGCAGCGCCAGCAACGGTGGCCAGGGTTTTGCCGGTGCCGCCGCCAACCTGGTGGCCCAGCAGGCCGCCAGCGATACCGCCGGCTACCATGCCGGCCGCACCGCCTTCGCCATCTTTTTCAATCATTTTGACTGCGGTCACGGTACCGCAATCAGCACAAACAGCGCGCTTCGGTTGCGCATAAGCGCCGGTAACCGTTACGGCCAGAATGGCTGGCAAGAGGAATTTAATTACTTTCATATGGGTTCTCCAAAAGCGGTTGTGGTGATAGTGAGTATAGGTCAATAGTTGCCGTTTGGAATCCCAATTTGTGACAAGACGTTGCTGTAGAGTTCGTGTCAACTAAAGAGCCTGACCCCAAGGTTGACACGGGGTCAGCCGTAGATGCCGCCGGTGTAGAGCAGGTCGAACAGGCGGGCGATGGCGGCGATCAGGCCGAAGGCGCCGAACATCAGGGTGGCTACCAGCACGATCGCCAGGGGCCAGCGTGAGTTGGACTGCTTGCCGCTGCCGGCGTTGAAGGAGGCGTCCCACTTCTCGTCGGGCATCAGGCCCAGCACCAGGGCTTCGAGAACGCCGACCAGGATCGACAGGATCAGGGGCAGCAGCAGGAAATAAGGATCGGCTTTCGGCCAGAGTGCAAAGACGGCGGCAACGCCGAGCAGGCTGATGGCGTGCAGCCAGCCCCATTTGTCGGCCAGGCCGCGCAGGTAGAAGCGATGCAGGCCGAGGCCGCCGGTCACGGCGGCGAGCAGGGTGGCGAATGTTTTGTTCTTGTGTAAAACAGACATGATTGCGGCCGAAAAGTCCGAAAAACCGGCAGTATCGCACAACAAAGCTGTTGCCGACGAGGCCAGTTCAGGGGATAATCCCGGATTGTCCAATTCCCCACCAATTTGATTAATCTTGCCGGTTGGAGTTAAAGCGCGCTATAATTTGCGGCTTTTTCCGACTCAGCACACTTTTTTGGAATTATTATGGTCGTTATTCGTTTAGCTCGTGGTGGCGCCAAGAAGCGTCCTTTCTACAACATCGTTGCAACCGATTCCCGCAATCGTCGTGACGGCCGTTTCGTAGAACGTATCGGCTTCTTCAACCCAATGGCTACCGGCCAAGCAGAAACCTTCCGCGTTGCTGCTGACCGTCTGGCTTACTGGCAAGGCGTTGGCGCTCAGCTGTCCCCAGCTGTTGCCAAGCTGGTTGCTGGCCAGAAGGCTGCTTAATAGTAGCTTCAAGTTTTGAGCAGCAAGACCGCATCTGGGGCGCAAGCCCCGGCTGACCTGGTTCAGGTTGGCTTTGTTTCTGGTGCCTACGGCATCACCGGCGGGGTCCGTGTCCGACCCTTCTCCACCGAAGCAGATGCGCTGCTGCATGCCACCACCTGGTGGCTCGACAAGCCAAGCCTGCGTGACGTTGAAGTCAAGCGGGCTAAGCTGCATGGTGGCGACGTGGTCACCACTATCGTCGGGATGACGGACCGTAACGAAGCAGAAGCGCTGAAGGGCGCATCCGTATTCGTGTCGCGTGCCGATTTCCCGCAGCTGGAAGACGATGAATACTACTGGGGCGACCTGATCGGCCTGGCAGTTCAGAATCAACAAGGCGAAAGCCTTGGCACGGTCGCGGACATGATGAGCAATGGACCTCAGTCCATCCTGCGCGTCGAGTACGAGGCCGATGGTAAGGCGCAAGAGCGCCTGATCCCGTTTGTAAGCCAGTTTGTTATCAAGGTGGACAAGGACGCGAAGCAGATCATCGTGGACTGGGGCCTGGATTACTAATCCGGAACCGCACAATGCAATTCGACGTCATTACCCTGTTCCCTGAGATGTTCGCTGCCTTGACGCAGTCCGGCGTAACCCGCCGCGCGTTCGAGCAGAAGCGCTGGGGCCTGTCGCTGTGGAATCCGCGCGATTTCACCACCGACAACCACCGCACCGTGGATGACCGCCCTTACGGCGGCGGCCCGGGGATGGTGATGCTGGCCAAGCCGCTGGAGCAGACCATCGAGGCCGCTAAACAGCGCCAGGTGGTTTCCGGCCTGCCGGCGCCGCGCGTGGTGTACATGTCGCCGCAAGGCAAGCAGCTGACGCACGAACGCGTGATGCAGTTGAAGCAGGAACCCGGCCTCGTGATCCTGTGCGGCCGCTACGAAGCGGTGGACCAGCGTTTGCTGGACCGCTGCATCGACGAAGAAATCAGCCTCGGCGATTTCGTGCTGTCCGGCGGCGAGCTGCCTGCCATGGCCCTGATGGATGCCGTGGTGCGCCAGCTGCCAGGCGTGCTGAATACCGATGCTTCGGCAGTCGAAGACTCCTTCGTCAACGGCTTGCTGGATTCGCCGCACTATACGCGGCCAGAAATTTACGAAGGCGAGGCCGTGCCCCCGGTGCTTTTGGGCGGCAACCACGCCGAGATCGAGAAGTGGCGCCGTGAGCGCATGCTGGAAGCGACGGCGCGCAAGCGTCCCGACCTGCTGGTGAAGGCCCGCGAAGCCGGCCTGCTCTCGAAGAAGGACGAAAAGTTTTTGGCGGGTTTATAAAAACCCGTTGTAGTACCGTGGCAGGCATGTTGCCTGTCGTGTTTCAACCCCATCCTCTACCGGGCATCTTTTTGGCGCCGGCAAGATGGTAATAGGAGTCATAAAATGAACCTGATCCAGCAACTGGAACAAGAAGAAATCGCTCGCCTGGGCAAGAACATCCCTGAGTTCGCACCTGGCGACACCGTGATCGTTAACGTGAACGTAGTCGAAGGCACCCGCAAGCGCGCCCAGGCTTACGAAGGCGTTGTGATCGCTCGTCGTAACCGCGGCCTGAACTCGAACTTCATCGTTCGCAAGATCTCGTCCGGCGAAGGCGTTGAGCGTACCTTCCAGCTGTACTCCCCACTGATCGCTTCGATCGAAGTGAAGCGTCGTGGTGACGTTCGCCGCGCTAAGCTGTACTACCTGCGTGAGCGTTCGGGCAAGTCCGCACGTATCAAGGAAAAGCTGCCAAACCGCAAGGTTGCAGCTGCCGAGTAATCCATACCCCGGTATCGGATTCGGAAAGGACGCCTTCGGGCGTCCTTTTTTTTCAGCTTGGTACAATGCCGCCTATGGCCAAAACACCTTTCGACCCAACCCAGTTACCGATTGAAGCAATTGCCGGCGAAGCTGCCGTGCTGCTGGAACGCCTGGTGCCGGACTGGCTGCGCCAGCGCTTTGCGGAGCCGCCGGAATGGACGCCCGAACCATCCGAGCCGCCGCTTGGCCTGCATCGCGGCGAACCGACGCCGGCTTCCGTGCTGGTTCCGCTGGTGCTGCGCGAGGATGGCGTCTACCTGCTGCTGACGATGCGCACCGCGCACCTGAACGACCATGCGGGGCAGGTGGCATTTCCGGGCGGCCGCGCCGAGCCTACCGATGCCGATGCGATCGACACCGCGCTGCGCGAAACGGAGGAGGAGATCGGCCTGGATCGCCGCCATATCGACGTGATCGGCACGCTGCCCTTGTATTACACCGGCACCGGCTACGCCGTGACGCCGGTGGTGGGCCTGGTGACGCCGCCGTTCGAGTTGAAGGCGGACCCGTTCGAGGTGGCGGAGATCTTCGAGGTGCCATTCCAGTTTCTGATGGATGGCGCCAACCACCAGCGACTGGCGGCTGAACTTCCAAACGGCCGCCGCACTTTTTACGCCATGCCTTACCAGAACTATTTTATCTGGGGCGCAACAGCCGGCATGCTGCGCAACCTGTTTCATTTCTTGCGCGCATAAGCTATCGTAGCGGGCATTGTGGTACTGCTAATCAAAGGATTTAGATGACTTTTCTCTCCATTCTCGTGGCCTTGCTGTTTGAGCAACTGAAGCCCCTGCGAGCGGACAACCCGATCTGGGCTGAATTCAAGCGCCTGGCCGTGCGCATGGAGCAGTGGTTCAATGCCGGGCATGCGAGCCATGGCCGCATCGGCTGGTTCCTGCTGGTCGGCGCGCTGACGCTGCCGGCCGGCCTGGTGTACTGGCTGCTGCTGCGCTATAACCTGGTGCTGGCTGCCTTCGCCTGGAACGTGCTGATCGTGTACCTGACGCTGGGTTTTCGCCATTACAGCCATTACTTCACCTCGATCCAGCTGGCGCTGAACGCGGGCGACGAAAGCCAGGCGCGCGCGCTGCTGGCCGAGTGGTGCAAGATCGACACCGTGGGCATGGAGCTGACCGAGATTTCCCGCATCGCCGTGGAAAAGGCGCTGGTCACCACCCACCGCAATGTATTCGGCGTGTTCTTCTGGTTCCTGATGCCGCTCGGTCCTTGCGGCGCCATCCTGTACCGCGTGTCCGAATACCTGGCCCGTGCCTGGAATGAGCCTGAGCACATGCGCCAGGAAGCCTTCGGCATCTTTGCCGCCAAGGCGTTCTACTGGATCGACTGGATTCCGGCGCGCCTGACCGCCGTGGCATTCGCCGTGGTCGGCAATTTTGAAGATGCGATTTACGCCTGGCGCAATTTCGCCCACCGCTGGAAGGATGAGGCGATCGGCATCATCCTGTCGGCCGGCGGCGGCGCCATGGGCGTGCGCCTCGGAACCCCGAATGAAAACGCGGCCAAGATCATCCCGTCCGATGCGGCGACAGTCGATATCAGCGACATGGAAGTTGACCAGCTGCCGGGCGACGAACCGGGCGTGCGCGCCCTGCAAAGCACGGTCGGCCTGGTATGGCGCGCGCTGCTGCTGTGGATGATGTTGCTGCTGTTGCTGTCCGGAGCAGTGTGGCTCGGCTAAAATGACCTGAACCCGGAGCCCCGTTCAAGTCTTCTATAAGATATAATACTGGGGTTCCTCACAGCAACCGGGTTTCAGGTATATGGCCAGCGAGTTCTTCATTCTTGGGCTTACGACCGACGGCAAACAATTCCGTCCAAGCGACTGGGCGGAACGTCTGGCCGGCGTGCTGGCGTGCTTCCGCCCGGAAGGCTCCGGCGGCCGCCATGCCCACCTGCAGTTCTCGCCCTACGTCACCCCGACCGTCGTCAACGGCATCAAGGCCGTCGTCGTCAACGAAGGCCTGCGCGAAATCCAGCCGATGGCTTATAACTTCGTCAAGGAATTCGCCAAGGATAACAAGCTTCAGGTCGTCGAGGCCTGTCTGATACCTGACGAAAAAGCCTAAGTGTCGTAGGATAGGGTTTTGCCAACTTGAGCAGAACCCCATGCAAATCAAATACGTCGCAGCGCTGCTGCTGACCGCTTCTCCAGCTTTCGCCCAGACCTTGCCCGCCGGCGTCGCCAAGGGCCCTTCGGTCGAAGGCATCACTGAATACCGCCTGCCCAACGGGCTCAAAGTCCTGCTGTTCCCCGATGCGTCGAAACCGACGGTGACCGTCAACGTCACCTACCTGGTCGGCTCGCGCCATGAGAACTATGGCGAGACCGGCATGGCGCACTTGCTGGAGCACCTGATGTTCAAGGGCGCGCCGAACCACCGCAATATTCCACAGCAGTTCTCCGAGCGCGGCATGGAGTTCAACGGCACCACTTCGCTGGACCGTACCAACTACTACGAAGTGTTCCAGGCCAGCCCGGAAAACCTGAAGTGGGCGCTGGACATGGAAGCCGAGCGCATGACCAAGTCCTTCATCGCCAGGAAGGACCTGGATTCGGAAATGACCGTTGTGCGCAACGAGTACGAGAGCGGCGAGAACAGCCCGTTCGAAGTGCTGTACAAGCGCATGGAAAGCATCGCTTACGACTGGCATAGCTACGGCCGCTCCACCATCGGCAACCGCAGCGATATCGAGAACGTCAAGATCGAGAACCTGCAGGCCTTCTACCGCACCTACTACCAGCCGGATAATGCAGTGCTGCTGGTGGCGGGCAAGTTCGATCCTTCGCAGACGCTGGCCTGGATCAGCAAGACCTTCGGCGCGATCCCGAAGCCGAAACGCAAGCTGCCGCAATTCTGGACGGTGGAGCCGACCCAGGACGGCGAGCGCCAGTACGCTGTGCGCCGCAAGGGCGACGTGCAGATCGTCCTGGTGGGCTACAAGATTCCATCGGGCCTGCATAACGACGCCGATCCGCTGGCCTTCATGGGCCAGGTGCTGGGCGACACGCCTAACGGCCGCCTGCACAAGCAGCTGGTGGAAACCGGCAAGGCAGCGCAGGTGTTTGCCATGACCCAGCCCGGCATTGCGCCAAGCCTGCAAGTATTCGGCGCGGTGGTGAAGATGGGCCAGCCGGTCGAGCCGGTGCGCGATGAATTGATTGCGGCAGTGGAGGGCTTTGCCAAGGCGCCGCCGACCGAAGAGGAAATGGAGCGCACGCGCCGCGAATACAGCAATTCGATCGAGAAGGCGCTGAACAATCCGCAGCAGGTTGGCGTGGCCCTGAGCGAGCATATCGCGCTGGGCGACTGGCGGCTGCTGTTCCAGGGGCGCGACGGGCTGGCGGCTATCACCTCTGCGCAAGTCGCTGAAGCGGCAGGACGCTACATGAAGCGCGATAACCGCACCGTTGGTACCTTCGTTCCCGACGATGCGCCGCAGCGCGCGGAAATCGGCGCGGGGCCGACAGCGGCTGAACTGCTGAAAGACTACAAGGGCAAGGCCAGCGCCCTGACTTCCGAGAATTTCGACCCGAGCCAGGACAACATCATGGCGCGCACGGAGCTCAAGGAGATCGGCAACCTGAAACTGGCGCTGCTGCCGAAGAAAAATCGCGGCGAGACCGTAGCAGTGGACATGCGCCTGCACTGGGGCGACGAGAAGAACCAGTTCGGCAAGCAGATCCTCTCGGCTGCGGTGGACCAGATGCTGGCGCGCGGCACCAGCAAGTATTCGCGCGCGCAATTGGCGGATGCAATGTCGAAGCTGAAAATGAGTGGTTCGCTGTATCACTTCGAGACGACGCGCGAGCATTTGCCTGCCGCGCTGCGCCTGGTGGCGCATGTGTTGAAGGATGCATCCTTCCCCGAGGCGGAATTCGAGCAGATGCGCCAGCAATGGATCGTCGGCATTGATGCTTCGCGCAACGACCCACAGGCAATGGCTGGCCGGAAGCTGGCCGAGTACTTCGACCATTGGCCGAAAGGCGACCCGCGCAGCGTGATGACGCTCGACGAGCAGATCGAAGCGGTCAAGGCGATGAAGCTGGCGGACGTGAAGGCTTACCATTCCGAGTTCTACGGCACTTCGCGCGGCGAGCTGTCGGTGGTGGGGGATTTCGACAAGGCCGAATTGCTGAAGGTAGCAGGCGAGGAACTGGCGGGCTGGCAAAGCAAGGCACCTTACGCGCCGATCCTGGACAAGCATGTCGAGAAGGCCCCGACCCGCATCACGCTCGATGCGCCGGACAAGGAAAACGGCATGTTCGCTGCGCGCATCAACATCCCGCTGCGCACGGATGACGCGGATTATCCGGCACTGGAAGTGGCGAACTACATCTTCGGCAATGGCGGCCTGAAATCGCGCCTGATGGACCGGATTCGCCAGAAAGAGGGCTTGTCTTACGGCGGCGGTTCCTCGCTTGATGCGGGCGACCGTGACGATGCGGGCGGCTTCACCATTGAAGCAATTGCGGCGCCGCAGAACATGGTCAAGCTGGAAGCTGCCGTTCGCCAGGAACTGGAACGCGCCGTGAAGAGCGGCTTTACCGCGGCCGAAGTGGCCGGCGCCAAATCGGGCCTGATGCAGCAGCGCCTGCAGAACCGTTCGAAAGATGACGTGGTGGCCGGCGCCTGGTCGCACTTCCGCTACCTGGATCGCACCTTCGTGTGGAGCAAGGAATATGAGGTGAAGTTGAAGGCGCTGACCGCGGAGCAGGTGAGCGCGGCATTCCGCAAGCATATCGATCCAGCCAAGCTGTCCGTAGTGATCGCCAGCGACGCATCGAAAGCCAAACGATGAAAGGCGCGCTTGCAATGGCGCTGGCGCTTGCAGCCGGCACGGCACTGGCCGCCCCGTCGAACCAGCTGTACCTGATCAAGCCAGATGGCAACGCGGCTCCGCTCGCGCGTATAGTTTCCGGCGGTTTCGAGTACTTGAGCCTCGGCGACGAGGAAACCGGAAAGCCGCCGCGTTCCCTTAATGTTTACCTGGGCGCGCGGCATGCCGGCAAGGTCAAGGTCGGGACGGCTGAAATCCCTGACGGTACCGGCTGCAGCGATGGCGCGAGCCTGCAACTCTTGCCATTGGCGGGTGGCGAAGTGCCGGGCAGCGGCCTGGCCACGGTGCGGCCTTTAATCCTGCGCCCGGCCCGGCCCGAAATTGCCCTGACTTCGGCAGAGTTACAGGGGTTATCCCAGCTTGCGGGCACCTGGATGGAGAAGCAGGGCGTCAAGCGCAAAGATCGTATCGCCGCCTTGAAGACGCTGGAGGCAAGCGCCGCCGGCGAAGTGGTGGCGGTATCCGTCAATTACGACAATGGCGATGCGAACCAGGTGGTGACGCTGTTCTTCCTGGCGTCGAAGGGGGCGGGTGGACAGTTCTCCATGGTTTATGAAGAGTCCTACGTCGGCGCACATGGCGAAGGCGAACAGGCGAACAAGAAATACCTGGAGCACCTGGACCTCGATGCGGATGGCGTGGACGAAATCGTGACTTCGGGCAGCGCCTACGAGTCCTGGTTCTACAGCATCCTGAAACGGCAAGGCGGCAAATGGACGAAGGTCCACACCCAGGATGGAGGCGGGTGCTGAGCGTCAGGGCGTACTGAGCTCCGCCACGAAGTCGTACATATCGCCGCGGAAGATCGAGCGGCAGAATTCCACGGCCCGGCCATCGCGCAGGAAGCCAAGGCGCTCGACGGCCAGGCCGGCGTCGCCTTCTTTTGCTTGCAGCAGCTTGGCCTGTTCTCCCGTCAGCAGCAGGGCGGACAGGCGCTGCAGTGCGCGCACCGGCCGGTGTCCGGCCGCTTCCAGCGCCTCATACATCGACACGTCGACCGCCTCCAGCGACGGCAGCGCATCGGCCACGATGGTCGCGTACTCCACGCACATCGGCACTTCGTCCGCGAAGCGGATGCGGTGGTACCGGTACACCGGCGCGCCAGGGCTAAGCCGCAGGCGCAGGGCTTCTTCCGGCGTCACCGTTCCTTCCGATTTCTTCAGCCACACGCTGCGCGGCGTGCGGCCGCGCGAACGCATGTCTTCCGAGAAGGAAGTGAGCTTGGCGAAGTTCTTTTCGATGCGGGTGTTGATGAAATTGCCCGAACCGGGACGGCGCACCAGCAAGCCTTCTTCCACCAGGCCATCGATGGCCTTGCGCACCGTGATGCGGGAAATGTTCAGGTCAGCCGCCAGTACGCGCTCGGCGGGGAGGGCTTCGTCGGGGCCGAACACATGCAGGTTGATCGCATCACGCAAGGCGCGTTGCAGAAGCTGGTAAAGCGGCTGGCTACTGGTCTGCACCAGGTCTTCCATGATCTGCGCTAGCGATGCCATTTAGTCTCCCCTTGTGGTGCGGCTGATAATACCAAAAAAAGACCTTATGGCCAGCGGTATGCTGCCACTCGCATCCCGCTTCCCCCTTGGATAGCGCTAACAGTAAGGGTTTCTGGCCAAAGTGGTATGTCTTTTCAGTACAACATGTGAAAAAAATATGAAAATTGGTAGTGTTCTGGTATTCAATCGGGGTATATTGGCGTCCAATTGGTTTGAACGTGGTTTTAGAAACTGGTAACAACAGACCGGGCTTTGAGACAGCCCATACTTAGGGGGAGTAAATGAACCGCAATATGACACCGATCGCGACCGCAGTCGCCATCCTGGCCGCCACCACTGGCTTGGCGCAAGCACAGCAGTCTGCTCCAGTCGCCGAGCAGAACGTCGTGGTCGTGACTGGCGTGCGTGCCGCGCTGGCACAATCGATCAACCAGAAGCGCAATGCCGATTCGCTGGTTGAAGTGATTACCGCTGAAGACGTGGGCAAGATGCCGGACAAGAGCGTGGCTGACTCGCTGCAGCGCGTGCCTGGCGTATCGGTTGCCACGGCCGGCGGTTCGGAAGGCGGCTTCGGCGAGAACGACCGCGTCAGCCTGAAAGGCACTCCATCCAACCTGGCGCTGACCACCCTGAACGGCCACACCGTGTCGAGCGGCGATTGGTACATCTCCAACATCACCAACGGCGGCCGCTCCGTCAGCTACTCGATGTTCCCATCGGAGCTGATCGGCCGCGTTACCGTGCACAAGTCTTCGCAGGCCAACCTGATCGAAGGCGGCGCATCCGGCAACGTCGACATCGAAACCCGCAAGCCCCTGAGCTTCAAGGATCCGCTGACCCTGATGGGCGCCGTGACCGGCGTGTACAGCGAAGGCTCCAAGAAGACCGATGCGCAGTTCAGCGCCCTGGGCAACTGGAAGAACGAGCAGAACAACGTGGGCGTGCTGGTCCAGGTGTTCGACGAAAAACGCACCCTGCGCCGTATTGGCCAGGAATTCCTGTGGTGGGACAAGCTGAGCGCGGGCTACGCGCCGCAGTGGGTCGCCGCCAATCCTGAGGTGGAAGGCAAGTACATTTCCCTGCTGACCGGTACCGCCATGTTCAACCAGGAACGTGAGCGCAAGGGCGGCATGATCGACGTGCAGGTCAAGGTCAACAAGGAATTCGACTTCGACATCAACGGCTTCTACACCCGCCTGGATGCGGACAATATCAACGCCAACTTCATGCTGGCGCCATACCAGCCGCTGACCAACAACTGGTCCGGCGTAGGCGGCGTGATTCCTTCCAAGTGGACCGTCACCGGCGACACCATCACTTCGATCACCTTCCCAAGCACCTGCCCGGTGGCGGACTGCTCGAAGATGGGCCCATCGGTGCAAGACATCATTGCCCGTCCTGGCTCCTACAGCGATTCGAAGTTCGTCAACTTCGACTTCAACTACCGTCCTACCCAGGACCTGAAATTCAAGGGCCAGATCGGCACCACCCGCGGTACCGGCTATGCCCGCGACTACGGCTACGAAGCATGGCTGGCCTACTCGGGCAGCAGCCTGACCACCCACGGCCTGGATTCCCCAGCCACCGTGACCGTGGATAACGCCGGCACCTTCAACCCGCGTACCGGCGCCGACTTCTTCGGCGGCTGGGCTTCCGATGTGACTGCGAAAGACAAGGAAACCTATGGCCAGATCGACGGCCAGTACAAGACCCAATGGAATGGCGTGCCAACCCTGCATTTCGGCGTGCGTAACGCGAACCACGAGCGTTCGCTGACCTGGCTGGGCGGTACTGTCGCTCCGGCAGGTTCGCAGCTGGCCAACCGTCCTACCGGCTTGACCAGCTTCCCGAGCAGCCCCCTGCCTAACCTGCTGAGCAACGCGTGGACCTTCGATGCGGAATCGATGAAGGCCTGGGGCGACAAGTATGTCAGCTTCGCCAACCACGCCTACCAGAGCGAATTCCTGATCAAGGAAAAGGCCACGGCAGCTTACGTGATGGGTGACCTGGAGTTCGGCAACTTCGGCGGTAACGTCGGCGTGCGCTTCGTGAAGACCAAGATCGATGTGGACAACGGTTCGCCGAACAATGTGTGGAATCCGACCCACAGCTCCAACACCTATAACGATTTCCTGCCAAGCATCAACCTGTACACCAACCTGACGCCGGACCTGAAACTGCGCGGTGCTGCCAGCCGCACCCTGGCTCGTCCAGACTTCGGTTCGCTGGGTGCACTGAGCCTGAACGACCTGACCTTCTCCGGTTCCGGCGGTAACCCGAACCTGCGTCCGATCATGTCGAACAACGTCGATGTGGGCCTGGAGTGGTACTTCATGCCGAAGTCCCTGCTGGGCATGAACATCTACAACATGAACATGGGTTCCTACGTGACCTTCGGTTCGTCGAAGGCTGACTTCTTCAACCAGTCGGTCGGCAAGGTCACCACCTACAACATGAGCTCCGCAGTGAACACCAAGGCTCGCGTACGCGGCGTGGAACTGCAGTATGTACAGGACCTGGGCAACGGCTTTGGCTTGAACGCGAACTACACCTACGCCGACGGCAAGGAAACCGCCGCAGCACCGAAATCGGCCTGCGCGGACCTGGGTGACTGCAGCATGATCGGTACCTCGAAGAACTCCTACAACCTGGGCGTGTTCTACGAGACCAGCAAGTTCAGCGCGCGTATCAACTACAGCTTCCGTTCGGCATTCCTGAATGGCCTGGACCGCAACAGCGCAATCTACCAGGATGACGTCGGTACCCTGTCCGCTGCGTTCAACTACAACCTGACCGACAACATCACGCTGTCGCTGGAAGGCAAGGACCTGAACGATCCGACCCTGAAGTCGTATGCAACCTCCCGCGACCAGCCACGCGCATTCTACAAGAACGGCAAGCAGATCTTCTTCGGCGTGCGCGGCAAGATGTAAATGATCCCGATGTGAGAGTGTTATGGCAGGGTTCCTTCGGGGCCCTGCCTTTTTTGTATCCGGAGTTTGAATGCGTAAAGTAATGCTGGCGGCGCTTGCCGCCTTCTCGACTGCCGCCGCTGCGGCGCCTGCAGTCGTCCACAGTCCCTACAAATACCTGTCGCCGTGGGATCCGGCGCGGGGCGTGCAAACCTGGGCCTTCGCAAGCGGCGAGTGCGGCGAAGAACGCTGGGGCGAGCTAGATGGTGCTGCCGTCGCCGCCGACAATGTGCAGCGCTTCGTGCAGGCCAGCGTGGGCTATATCGTATCCACGGGAGGGCAGGGCAATGTCTTCACCTGTGCCACTGACGAGGGCATGAAGGCATTCGTAACACGCTATGCATCGCCGCAGTTGATCGGCTTTGATTTCGATATCGAACATGGCCAGACGGGCGAGCAAATTGATTCGCTGGTGGCACGTATCGCGGTTGTACAGAAAGCATACCCGCAGTGGCGCTTCAGCTTTACTATTGCCACCCATGCTGCGTCGGATGGAAGTGCGCGCAGCTTGAACGAGACCGGCGAACAGGTGCTGGCATCGTTGCGCAAACACGAGGTGCAGGATTTTGTGCTGAACCTGATGGTGATGGATTTCGGGCCGGCGAGCCGCAAGGTATGCGTGGTTCGGCGCGGACGCTGCGACATGGGGGCGTCTGCCATCCAGGCCGCGCATAATGTGCATCGAAAGTACAAGGTGCCATATGCGCAGATCGAACTGACACCGATGATCGGGGTGAACGACGTGGTCGAAAACGTCTACACGCTGGACGATGCACGCGCGACGGCCGCCGCGGTGCGCAAGCTGGGCATGGCGGGGATTCATTATTGGTCGCTTGACCGCGACCAGCCGTGCAGCAAGCCGAGCAGCGGGGCGGAACCGAACTGCAATTCCATGACGAATGTGCCGGCGAGCGCCTACCGGAGCATCCTCGCGCCGGCTGCCGCAAATGTACGAGGGGCAGCACAATGACCGCAGCAACCCGCTACCAATCGCTGGACGTCTTGCGTGGCTTGACGGTCGCGCTGATGATTATCGTGAATACGCCGGGAAGCTGGAGTCACGTCTATACCCCGTTGCTGCACGCGCCATGGCACGGATTCACACCGACGGACTGGGTGTTCCCAAGTTTCCTGTTCGTGGTCGGCAATGCGCTCGCGTTCACCTTGCCGCGCTATGAAGGCATGGGCGGCAGCGCCGTGCTGGCGAAGATCGCCAAGCGGAGCGCCACTATTATTGCCCTGGGCTTGCTGCTGTGCCTTTTGCCTAAACTGGGCGGGCCTCTGAGCGAGATGCGTTTGCCCGGCGTGCTGCAGCGCATCGGCTTGTGCTTCGGCATCGCCGCGCTGGTGCTGCATTATCTGGGCGAGCGTGGGGCACTGGTGTTCAGCGTCATAGCGCTGTTTGGTCATTGGCTCGTGATGGCGATGTTCGGGGATTACAGCCTGGAAGGCAACGCAGGCAGGGCTATCGACCTGTGGGCGTTTGGCGCCAATCACGTGTACAAAGGCGAGGGCATTCCCTTCGACCCTGAAGGTTTGCTCGGCACCTTGCCTGCTACAGTGAACGTCATCGGCGGCTATTTCGCGGGGCGCTACCTGCGCGAAAAGGGCGCAACCGTGCGCACGCTCGGCGTGCTCGCCGCCGCGGGCATTGTGCTATCCGTCTTTGCGCTGTGCTGGGCGCCACTGCTGCCAATCAATAAGAAGCTGTGGACGGGCAGTTACGTGCTGCTCTCGACCGGCACGGCGCTCCTGGTGCTGGCGGCGCTGGCGTGGGTCATTGAAGTACGCGGCGCCCGGCGGTGGACCTACTTCTTCGAAGTGTTCGGCAAAAATACTTTGTTCATCTACATGCTGTCGCAAGTGGCCGTGGTGGCGCTGGAGAAAACCGGCGCTTACGGTCCATTGGCCGCCGCACTGCAGCCGGTCGGCAGCCCGAAAGCTGCCTCGCTGGCTTTTGCGCTTTTGTTCATGCTTGCCTGTTGGCTGGTGGGGTATTGGCTGGATAAACGGAAGCTATACATTAAGGTGTAGTCAAAACGGGCAAGATTGACGTCAAGGTATGGCATTCACGAATTCGATGCGGTTCGAGAATCGGCCCATTCTTCCGGGATCAACGCTAATCTTCTGCACGTCTTGAAGCCGCCGAGCCAGCGTTGCGTCGCTTGGCGGGCCGCTGGTTAAGCTAAACGAATCAACCTTATACAACTCCTTTCCATCAACGCTCACCTGTGCCACGGCTATCTCATGGGTGTTTGGGCTGAAGAACATGCGCGTGACTGCAGTGTTCGTTTCCTGGAGGTAGACGCCATCATCACGCCATTGTGCGACGAAGTAGTCGTGACATGCTGCCTTTGGCGCGCGCTTCCATTCACAGGCGAGCTGGATAACGACGTGGCGGTCGTCCAGTTTCGTGATAGAGATATGCGCTTTGGCATAACCCTCTTTGTCAGGCGATTCTTGAAGATTGTAATTGCCTTCCAGTGCCTGTAACGGCGATTGTGACGCGTTCCCACTTCCGAAATGCCGGGAGACTTTGTTCCACATGTTTCCCATGTGATTCAGGAAGGCGGCATTCCCTGGCAAGAGCAGTGCAGCGTCTGGCTTTCGAATCCCTCCACGTACTGGCTGGCCGGGCTCGTAAACCAGCGCCTGTCCTCGTATTGCGTACTTCTTTTCACCCTGGCGCATGATGACTTTGATTTCAGCTGGCTCCAGCCTTGCTCCACAGGACAGGCTATATGCGACAGTTACCTCCGCCTCGCCGTCGTTATTGAGATCTGTGACCGGATTGGGGTTGGGGTAGAACGTTGGCGTTGTAGCGGAATCCGCTGGGCATTCCGCGCCATCGCGAATAGTCCATTCCTCGACGCCGTTCTTGCCTAGCGATACAGCGGTAAGGTCGATCGATTTCCTTGTCCCGCTTTTGGCTGCGACTTCCCATGTGGTAACATCAGCGTGTGCTCGCCTTTGGCGTCGTTGAAGTGAGCGAGTGATATGACGGGCACCTTCTGTGCTACGCCGTCCTTAAACGTGGCAGGCTTTTTATCCGAAGACGTAAGCGCGTTCGCCGAGCAAACATTGCAGCCGGCGATTAGCAGAACAGCGATACGATTATTCATCAAAATTGAGTTGAGTGAAGTCTTGTGAGAGCGTTGCAGGTCTCTCTCCTAAGTAGACGCGCAGCTTGTGCTGGCTGAAGCGGATAAATGGAAGCAGCCCAGAAGGGCCAGGGAGATCGCTATTCTTGAAATCATAATGAGGATTCCATGAGGTCATTGCGCCTCTGTTTCAGGCGATGACGATACCCGCAAATACAGCAGGATCTCTTGCGAGTGATCGCACATGAAGCCGCGCACCAGCCTTCCCGATGTCCTGACCGTTGTTGCGAACTTGCGGCAATCGGCTTGGCCGTAAAGGTCTGTGGTTGAGTGCTTATTCTTACCCATGAGATCGCGGAAATACTTGGTGAGCCAGGGGCGCGCTGCCTCGGGCACGATGAAGGTCTCATCCATGGGCTCCTTGATGGCATGGAACCAGTCGTGTTCTGGCTTCAGCTCTGCGATCAAGGTGTAGAAGTCAGTTGGACCGGGTACCCAACCGGTATTCTCGGGAGTTCCGAAGATTTCCCAACGAGCTGACTTGACCGGGAAATCAATATTGATAATTTCACGCAGTGCAGCTATGTCTTCCGACTGCGGTTTCGGGTCTTCGAAAGAGCAGCCGACAAACAAGAGGATGGTCGCCGCAACAAGTATTCGACGCATTTGGCTCAATTCTGAATCTCGATCCGGTTGTTTTCGTACTTCCATTTGGTGTGTGGCCCGAAAACTCGCAAGTTCTCGGGATGGACGTAGCTTTTCTCAGCACGCTTCATCCGACGCGCCAGCGTGGCATCCTCCGGAGTACCACTCGTTGGTTCGAACACGTCGCGCCGTACGCTCGCTTTGTCGTCTGCACCACGCGTGATCATGGTCAGTGTGCGGGATGCCGGAGTAAAGTACATGCGGATGAAATCAGTGTTCATATCCTGCAAATAGAAACCACCATCCCGCCATTCCGCAAAGTAGTAATCATCGCAGGCCGCCTTCGGTTCTCGTTTCCATTCGCAGGCAAACAGGATTACCACATGCTTCTCGTCCAGCTTCCTGACGGAGATATGGGCTTTGCTGAAGCCCCACTTGCTCGCAGGTGTAGTGGTCGACGATGTGAGCTTGTATTCGCCTTCCATCGCTGTGTCCGATGCTTGCGCCGACGTGGATCCCGCGGCGCAGAAGGCGAGGAGTGTGAGTGATGCGAGAATGCTCTTCTTCATATTGAGTTCGATTCTATTGGGATTAATTCTTGGCCGAAGGGGCGAATGGATCCGCCAGGTCGCGCGTGCTTACCCAGGCAGTTGTAATTCTGCTGGTTGCAGGATGCACGTATCGGATGCGCGTATAGGAATCTTCAATTTCAAGTGCAGCGACCGTGTCGCCGGCAACGAGGAAACCCTTTCGTTCCTTAAAGGTGCCGCCATTCTTTTCGTTGAGCCTTGTCGTTCTCAGTACAACGCGAATCCCCATGGCAGGCATTCTTTTTACGATGGCATAGCGTGTCGGATGATCGTCATCTGGCCCCTTGCGGAAGGACTCCATTACGCCACCACAACCGCCGTGCGGTTCGTCAGTTTGAATGACCCATTCCCCGTTCTTCTCCCACACTCTGCCCGGAATGTCGTCCTCTTTCGTCCCCCCTTGAATGGGGAACGAGTTAATAACGATTGCGGTACCGGCTTGGCGGCTGGTTTCCTTGAACAGGAAGCTGCAATAAAAGGGCAGGACCTGGTGTTGCATATTGTAGTACCCACGAATGCCTTTACTGGAAGTGGTGGCGACCAGGTGTGGATGGTCAAAGACGATCAGTGTTTCGCTAGCGATGGTATTGGCGACGGCAGGGGGAAGTGCCGCAACCGCGCATGCCAACAGCCACATCGAAGAAAGCGGGAACTTCATTGTGCGGGTTGCGAGAATTCAAGCTGGCGAAAGTCCCCGGACAATAGTCCTGTCGGCCTTCCTTCTACATCCGGGTAATTCCTGAACCTGATCGCCAGGCGGCCGTCCTGGACCGAGTATTCGGAAAAGCCGGTCTCTTCCTCTTCCGCCTTGTTTGGGACGATCGAGCGGTAGCAGCTCTCGACTTGAACCTTGCCGAGCACTTTGACTTTTGCACCAGTGATACTCAATGCATTCACAAATACTTCGGCCCCCGATCCGCACTGGCCCATGCCCTCGCCGCCGCTGCTGCGAACTACAGAATTGAACAGGACCACATTGCGGGAAAGGTAGGGCTGTAATGCCAATGGCAGGAAGCGGATGTAATCTTCCATGCCAATCAACTCTGGTCCAAAGTTTCTGTCAATCCGCTCAACCAGGTGCGAGTGGCCGTTGATCTCGATGCTGACCGTGCGAGCTTTCGGCCGGTAGTCAAGCGTGAGTGTTTTGCCGGGTAGGCAAAGGGAAGTGCCAGGTCGCTGTGCCTTGGTGCCCGATATGCAGCCGAAGTCATTCGGTTCGGCTGCATGCACCGAAAAGGAAGTAATGAAAGCGGCGAACAGTATTATCTTCACATCAGCGCTTTTCAACATACACTTCTTTCCATACTGATTCGAGATGCTTGAGGTAGGCCACGCTCTTCGGCTGCTGCAAGAGTGGATTAGACGTACGAGTACCGCCAACAGCAGAATTTCCGGGAAGGCGTACCTGCAACTCGCCCCTTTTGGCCTCGAGCGTGCCCGCTGTTTCTACCGCAAGTTGATAAAATATTCTCGCTGGCAACGGGATTCAGGGCGCATAAATTCGGGGAAAAGGACCATTTTTTTATCTTCCATCCAGATGCGATAAGTGCTTTCTCTTAGGTAAAGATTACAGGTTTCGTCGAAGTTATTTTGGGATTTTTTGCTGTCTTCGATAAGTGTTTCAGTCAATTCCTGATCTAGCGGCGTTAATTGCTTGTCGGATTGAATGTTTTCAGGAATTTTATGCCCTGGAAAAGCTTCCGACATAAGTTCTTCGGTGGGAATAAATTTCCCATCTTTAGTGGAGAAAACAAGGGGATCTCGCTCGAACTCTGGAGATCCACCGCATACCGTTTGTCGCGAAAACACAATGCTTAGATAATTTTTAGTTAACATTATTTTCGCGATCTTTGATTCATATTGCCAAGGATCTCCTTGGGAAAATTCCCGGCATTGATTAGCGAGCATTCTGTGCATATCCTTTGATTTTTCTAATTCAAAATTTATGCTGCTGATGGCTATTTTACTTAATCCTTCTCCCGAGATCAGCTTTATTTTTTGAAATGAAAAACTCTTTACCGGCTTTTTTCCTAGCTCGGTAACCGCAGTGACCTTATATTTGACCGATGGCGAGATGCTGAGTCCCTGGGCGAGTGCAGAAAATGATAATGACATAAGAGAAAGAGCGACTAAAAGACTTTTCATAGCAATACCTTTCGAATTCGATTCGTCATCTTCTTCCTGGCTCCAAGACCTTTATCGGCACCATTGATGATCTTCGTAACCTCGACGATATTGTCCGCATCCATTGCCGCGGCGGCAGTAGGCCTCAAAATAGTGATATACCAAGCACCAGTTTCAATGCAGAAATGCGGTCTTTCGATGATTTCTGGATTGTCAATTTTGGGGACTCTTTTCTTTGAGTCGGATTCCCAGTACAGATCGAAATCTTTTCCTGGTTTAATCCAACCTTTGTACGTCCAGAATTTCGAATAATTGAAGCGGCCCGTGAGCTGTTTTAAACCTCGGCCCTTGAATTTCGGCCCATCGCCAGGTTGGCAATTCCCTAGAATGGCACTGCCATTATACTTCTCGCCAGACTCCAACTCCAGCATGGAGTTTAAGCTCATGCACTCGACAGCGGCCTGACCATAAAAATGCAACTGTCGCATTCTTGAATTAATTCCGTACTGGTAGCAAACCGTGTTTATTGCAGCTCGGTACTTCTCACGTACTTCCTCAGTAGTTCCATGGCTCAATTCGTCAGCTTTATCAAAATTTTCATTGGGAAGGATTAGTGTAAACTCCTCTTTTGAAAGCCACATACAACGCGCTAAATGTTCGATAAATCGAATTGGATGTGCATGCCAGACGTTTTTGGCCTGCGGCAGTCCGGTTACTTGCTCCCAAAACGAGAGTCGCGAAATGTGTTCAGTAAGTTTCGTGAACTGATCTGGACTTAGTTTGGATGGACCAAATTCGTCGCGCGTGACTCGCGAAAAGCGCGTGGCAATATCCTGGTTACTCCATTCGGTTGGGTGCCTTGCAAAAATATTTTTCAGTTTCTTCTCGTCGGCGAGTCGCGCATCGACATTTTGTTCTTTGCAGTTCTTGTCATACGAGTCCAAAATCGCCTTAAGACCGTCATCATCAATAAAGCCGTCTTCACTGAAGGCTCCGTGGTCTGCGATTTTTTGGAAATCCTTCCAGTCTGCGTCGCAGGTATATTGGAGGGAATCTTTTTCTACCCAATAAAGTTTATTGGCTTCTGTGACGAAGACCTGAACCCATTTCTTCCCATTCATTAGCTCTTCAGAAAATTCACCTGGCCTCAACAGTGGCTCCATCCATGCCACGATGAGTGTTCCTTGTCTTAGTTTGACCTCATTTTGACTCGGATCTTGCTGATATGCAGTAAGCGTACTCGACTTGGAGAATTGCTGGGTTTTTGTGATGGTCCGATTGCGGTGTCGAGGGTCTGGCGTCTCTACGTCTTTCGATATCATTTGCTCACTACTGACCCAATAGTTATGCCTATCTAGCTTAATCTTCCAAAAAGCACTTGTCAGCGATGCGGTGTCCACGACAATCGGTTTCGTTGGATCGACAGTTAATGATGATTTTGGCAGCAATTCTTTATAGGCACTCAAATCGCAGCTGAGCAGGCAACGGCCCCATATCGTCTTATGAGGGTTTTCTAAGAATGTTATATCGTCAAAAAAAATTTCAAAATGGAATCCTCGAGTTGGCGAGGTCAGGTTATCTGGAATCGTGCCTGGATACCCAAGAATGTCTCCGCGCCGGACGCGCAAGTAGCCGCTCCCGCTCTTGCATGTTCCGTCGGCAATCGGTTGCACATCTTTGATCTGGGCTTTGTCGGTTCGGGTCGCCGGAGCTTCTTTCCTTAGAAAGTTAACAGCTTGATTGCCGCTTTTACTCTTCACTTGGCCCCACGCCTGGAGATGCATATAAAGTGAGTAGAAAACTAATTTGCTTGTGCCAAGTGCAGTCTGTCCGAGCTCGGTCTCATGCTTGATTAGAACGAAGCTGCGGGAGTAGGGCGTTTTATCAAAAAAACTGTCAGTCTTATCGACCTCGTCATAACGGTAGGCAATGATTTCGCCATCCGCGATTGCAACTATCGGCTTTGTCAGATCGGCTGGATGTATGTGGGTGCCTCCATGCCAGAACCGGTTCTTCCCCATCGGGTAGGAGCCGCTGAGAACTTCACTATTGCTAAAAAGTGAATCGGGAACAACGCGCTGCTGATTTCCCTTGGTATAGGGAATACTGATGGGATATGTAATGATCATCGAATTGCAGGTAGTCGAATTAAGCTGAGAAGATAAAAGCGCCCTCGGGATCATGACCGGCTGGTGGTTCGATCTGAAGTAGAGAGTCGGGAAGATTGATTAGCTGGCTTGCTTCACGGTTTCCCGAATCGAATTTGTGCTGCCCACTCTTGACAGTGAAATTGCCCGGGCAGGCGAAGGTGATGTTTCCGCCTTCCAGAACAATGGAAGACTGGCCAGCGTGCAGCACGATCTTCTTGTTGGCCTTGATCTCGATGCCATCGTTCACCGACAGGACCACGACCTCTTTGTCCGCCAGGATTTCCAGTTCGCCAGTGTTGGCTTGCAGCGAAACGTCGCCATTGCCGGCGATGGCCTTGATGCCGCCTTCGCGCGTGAACAGTGTGGCGGCGTTGGCGGCGACGCTGGAATAGGTCTGGCCGGCTGTCAGGTGCAGGTCGGAGCCGCTGGTCCAGTGCAGTTGTTCGCCTGCGAACAGCAGGGTGGAGGCGGGCGTGGCGAAGTTGATGCTGTCCACGCTGTCGATCACGGCGACGGCGCCGCCGAAGCGTTCCACCGGCTTCGCAGAGTCGAGGTCGCGGGCACCGTCTTTCGCGCGCTGGGCGGTGTGGCCGTTGACCGAGCCGCTGTATTTGCCTTCCTGTTTCGGGTCGAGCTGCTTGAGCATGTCCTGCTGCGCCTTGATGGCGTCGGCGCTGTACAGGGCGTGCTGCTGGGCGGCGGGCTTGGCCAGGCTTTCGGCCAGCTTCTGGCTGGAGCGCAGGCGTTCGATCGCGTCGTCGGCTTCGAGTTGGGTCGAGCTGATGCCACTGCCTTGCGCGCCGCGGCGGCTGGTGGTCAATAGCAAGCCTTCGCCGGAGCGCAGCACGGCCCAGGCGTCGGTGCGCAATTCGAAGCCGGTGCCGCGGTGCGCGCCGCGCGTGGCGGAATCGGGCGCCTGGTGCACGATGTGGCCGAGATTCAGCTGGCTGGCGGCGGTGCTGCTGGCAAGGCGCATGCGCAATTGCTGGCTGGTGTCGTCCAGTACCCATTGGTTATAGCCGCTGCCATCGAGGGCGTGGCTGTGGATGCCGGAAATCACACCGGCGTGGTTGGCGCTGGAGTCGACGCCGGCCGAGAAGGGCGGGCGGTCGCTGCCGGTATAGAGCTGGGCCACCACGATAGGGCGGTCGATATCGCCTTCGATAAAGTCGACCAGCACTTCGGTGCCGATGCGTGGCGTGAATTGCGTGCCGAAGTTCGGGCCGGCCAGGGCTTCGGAGACGCGCACCCAGGTGCCGGAGCTGTCGTCGCCGGGCGCATTGCCTTCTGTGTCCGTGTTGTGATTGGCTCCGCCCGGATTGGCGCCCGCGCCGCGTTGCCATGGGAACTGGATGCGGATCTGCTGGCCGCGTTGCGTTGTGTTGGCTGCATTCGGCAGGCCGACCACCAATGCCGTTTGCGCCCCGAGTGCGGCGCCTTGCACGCGCTGGGCCGTGGCGGACGGTACCAGCGGCACGGCGGAGCGCACGCAGGCGAAGCGGTTGCGGTAAGTGCCGGGAGCCACGCCAGGGCCGGCTTTCAGCGATGGCGTGAAGTTGTTGCGGGCTTCGTGCTCGACCCACAGCGTGGTGAATTCGTCGCCGTCGAAGCGTTCATGGCCGGTCAGTGCGAAGTTGCTGCCTGCTGCCAGGCGCCGTGCCGATCCTTCGCCGGTAAATTGTTTGTTCGCCAGTTCGGCAGCCTGCAGCATCAGCAGGCTGTGGCCGTCGGCCTCTCCGCTGGCGGTGTAGCTGCGTTCCTCGCTGCCGTCGTAAATGGACATCGATGGCAGTTCGCCGGCATCGAGATTGCTGGTTTGCTCGGCGGCCGGCGCCGACACTTGTGCCGGGTCCCAGCTTGCGATGCTGATGGCGTTGGGGGCGATGGCGCGGCGCGCAGCGAACTGGTCGATCGAATCGTCGCGTTCCGTGGCGCGCACGCCGTGGAAGCGCAGGGCTTGTACGGCAGGGCGCGCGGCCTGGCTGTCGAATACCACGACGCGGTGGCGCGACTGGCCGTCCTGCGTAGCCTGCTCGTCCTGGTCATGTTCGAAGCGCCAGTTCAGGCCTTCGGAGGCCAGGATGCGGCACAGGAAATCGAAATCGCTTTCGCGGTATTGCGTGGTGGTGGCGCGCGGCGCCAGCGCCTGCGTGACATCGAAATCGAGCCTTAGCTGCGTGTAGTCGGCTAGCAGTTCCTGCACGATGTCGCGTACCGACTTGTCCTGGAAGATGAAGTTGTCGCGGCGCAGGCGCAGCAGGGCCAGCGCCGGTTCCAGGCGCAGGCGGTAGCGTGCCACGCCGCCGTCGGCGCCGAGCCAGCTCGCTTGCGTGCACAGGCCGTGCCATGAACGGCGGCTGCCATCCGGCTGCAACAGGCGGACGGTGAGTTCTTCGCCGATGAACTGGCCGAGGTCAAGGCTGGTGGATGTGCTGAGCGCGTCGACGTCGAAGCAGAACAGTTCATTCACGCCTTCGCGGCCGACAAAGCGTTCCGCCATCAGGCTTTCCGGCAAGCCGGATTCCTGGGCGCTGGAGAGCGTCAACAGGCGGCCGTGTTGGGCCAGGCCTGTCCCGAACAGCGACCGCATCACGGCAGGGTAATGGTGACGTGGGCCTGGCGCGGCGCCATGCGCACCACGTCGTTATAGGCGCTCACCTGCTGCGCCGTATGGCTGGACAGCGAAGTGCGCAGGCCGATATAGGCCAGCGCGGAAATCAGTGCGAACACGGAGCACAGCACCCACAGCGGCAGGTCGCTGCGCAGCTTGTGCATCACCTGGTCGGGACGTTCGGCATGCGGTGCAAAGCCTGGACGGCGGCCTTTCATGTGGGCGATTTCGTCGCCCAGGCGGCTGGTCAGGTAGCCCAGTTTCTCCGAGCCTTCCAGGATGTAGCGGCCCTGGAAACCAAGCAGCAGGCACATATGGAACACTTCCAGCGCTTCCACGTGTTCGCTGCTGCGAGTGCGCAGTGCATCGAGGCGGTTGAAGAAGTTCTCGCCGGCGAGCTGGTCGCCGAACAGGGTCAGTTGCAGCGGCTTCAGTTCCCATGCGTCGCGGATCGAGAAGTGCGAGCGCAGGATGATCTCGTCGACTGCGGCGCAGAAGGCGTATTTGGCGGCGTCGATGTCGTCGGCGGAAGCGTTCTTCTTGCGCGCGTTGCGGCCGAAGTCGTCGAGGAAGCGCGTCATGCGCGACTGGAATTCGGCGTGGTCCTGCGGGGCGCTGCCGTTCTTCAGCATGAACAGGGCGTAGAAGCCGTCGTACATCATGTCCAGCAGGCTACCGTTGGTGGTTGGCGCGGCGATTGGTTCGGCAATAAGTGAAGGTGGGGCGATGGTGTTCATGTTCTGCTCTGTTTCAGGAGTTCACAGCAATCAATTCGAGACGCAATTCGCGCATGCCGGATGGGGCATAGATTTCAATGGACTGGGCCTGCAGCATGCGCTCGTACAGCGGGCCTTTGGAGTCCAGGGTGAAGTAGCAGGTGTCCGGACGCACCGGCACAGCGGCAGGTACTTGCGGAGCGTGCGCCAGGCGCACGCCCGGCATGGCCGACAGCACCAGCTTTTCGACGTCGTCCGGTGCGCCGACCTTGAAGCGCAGCGGCACCACTTCCACCAGTTCGACGGCCGGCATTTCGGCGCCGACCGCCAGGTAGAAGGTGGTGTCTTCGCTGATCTTGCCCGAATCGAGCATGCCGCGGTGGTGGGCCGGCTTCGGCTGCGACAGGGCGATGGCGAAGTAGCGCGAGGAGATCACGGTGTCCAGCAGTTCGCGCACGATCATGTAGAGCTGCGAAAACGCCGGGCCGGGATCGTCGTGGCGGTAGGGCGGCAGGTCGGACAGCGACCAGCTGCGCGAATACGTCATCAGCGCGCCGGCCAGCGACAGCAGCTGTTCGTACAGGCGCTCCGGGTGCAGCTCCGGATTATGGTAGTAGTGCGACAGCGAAGCGAAGGCGGTGCTTGCGGTATGCAGCAGCCAGAAGGTGGACATGTCGCCGCTGCGGAATTCAATCACGTTGCGGCTTGGCTCGCGGTGGTGGCCGTACAGCGCATTGACCTTGGCCTGCAGCGCATCAAGCAGGCGGCGCAGTTGCAGGAACAGGGGCTGCGCGGTGCGGATGGTCAGGCTCGGCGGCACGAAGCCCGGATCGAGCTCGAAGCCGCCGGTGGACAGGCGGCGCAGGCGCAGCAGCGGCAGGCACACATAGCCTTCGCGCGGTTCGGCGTCGGACACCAGGCGCAGCGATTTTTTCAGGTAGGCCAGTTCGGCTTGCGCCGCTTGCGTGTACAGGTCGGGCGTGTCGGCATTGGCCTGCGAGAAGCGGGCGCCGTTCGACGGCTGGCCCGCTTGTGCGAAGTTCCCGCCGAAATGCTTGAACACGGGCAGGGCGGCATACCAGGTCACGCTGTGCTGCGATTGCGCGAGCTGGCCCAGGTCAATTGCTTCCGGCAAGTTGTCGTGGCCGGGCGCTTCAATCAATTCTCCGTCCGGCAATACCAGCGACAGTTCGAGCAGGCGCAGCGTGTTATGCGCCAGTGCTTCCATGTCGATCGACAGGCGATCGACGCCCCAGGCATACGGGTGCACGGCCTTTACGCTGCGATGCAAACGGTGCTCGTGATAGCGGTCCTGCTGCTGGAAATGCTGGGGGCGCAGAAACAGTCCTTCCCCCCATAACACTTTGCTGGCCATCTATGATCCTTCTGATAATTGTTTTCTGGTAAGTGCCAGAACAATAACACTTCCTGAAAAAGCCTGTATTAAAAGGCTCAATCGTGCGCGGGGATGTGGAAATTGGTGAGATTCAATTGTGCGTAGGTAATATTTTTTTTCTGCTAACGTTCGTCCGACGCAATTATTGTAAAAAAGCTATTTGTCCGTTCGATGAGGTTAGTTATGAAGAAAATCACTGTTATCTCCCGCGTTTTGTGCATCGCAGCAATCGCTGCATCCCTGTCTGCCTGCCAGACCATGGAACCTAAAGTCGCCGCTCCGGTAAAGCCGAAGCTGGAAGACATGCTGGCCCGTGCTACCGAAGCCAAGGTGGCCGGTAAACAAGAGCAGGCCATCACCCTGTGGAAGGAAACCGCCACCGCATATCCCGCCGACAAATCGCCATGGGTGAACATCGCCCAGTCCCGCTATGACGCAGGGCAATATGGCGAAGCGATCGTGAGTGCCCAGGAAATCCTGGTGCGCGATCCGTCCGACCAACTGGCCAACAGCATCATCGCCATTTCCGGCCTGCGCCTGTCCACCCGTGCCCTGGGGGACCTGAGCCGCCAGAACAACCTGTCCGGTTCCATCCGTACCGAATCGCAAGACCTGGCCAAGCTGCTGCGCGAGAGCCTGGGCGAAACCGTGCTGGTGCCAAACAGCGACAAGAAGCCGCAAACCCGCACCAGCAGCAATAGCACCGCCAATGCCGCTGCCAACGCTGTCCGTAGCAGGGCCCAGGCGGTGAAGCCACCTGTATCGACCCCTAGCGCCGACCCATTCGGCGCACTGAAATAACCACCAAGTCCAAAGAAGGAGAAGCCATGTCCAAAAGCGAAAGCGTCCAGAAGCGCCTGCAGAAAATCCGTCCGCCACGGGTCCAGATGACCTATGACGTGGAAATCGGCGACGCAATCGAAAACAAGGAACTGCCCTTTGTGATGGGGGTTGTCGGCGATTTCGGCGGCAATTCCGAGGTGGAGAAGAAGCGCCTGAAGGATCGCAGCTTCGTCAACATCGACCGCGACAACTTCGACGAAGTGATGAAGGGCGTGGAACCGCGCGCTGCCTTCCGCGTGCCGAATGAGCTGGGCGGCGAAGGCCAGTTCGGCGTCGACCTGAAATTCAAGTCCATTTCGGACTTCCGCCCTGAGTCCGTCGTGGAGCAGGTGGAACCGCTGCGCCAGTTGCTGGAAGCGCGCAACAAGCTGGCCGACCTGCGCAACAAGCTGGCCGGCAACGACAAGCTGGAAGATTTGCTGAACGACGTGCTGCGCAGCACCGAGAAGCTGGCCGAACTGGGCCAGAAGCCTGAACAAGGAGAATAAGATGTCGGCCCAATTGAACGCCGGTGGTGCACTGGCCACCGCGGAAGTAAACCTGCTCGACCAGATCGTCGAGCAAAGCAAGGTCGCCAAGTCGACCACCGAGCACGCCCGTGCGAAAGACATCATTTCCGAACTGGCGCAGCAGGTCATGGCCGGCACCGTGGTGGTGTCGGACAACCTGGCCGCCACCATCGACGCCCGCGTGGCGGAGCTGGATCGCCTGATCTCCTCGCAGCTGTCGGTGATCATGCACGCGCCGGAATTCCAGAAGCTGGAAAGCAGCTGGACCGGCCTGCATTACCTGGTCAAGAACACCGCCACCAGCACCGGCCTGAAGATCAAGATGCTGAACGCGACCAAGAAGGAACTGGTCAAGGACTTCCAGGGCGCCCTGGAATTCGACCAGAGCGCGATGTTCAAGAAGGTCTACGAAGAAGAATTCGGCACCTTCGGCGGTGCGCCGTTCGGCGCCTTGCTGGGCGACTTCGAGATCACCCGCCAGCCGGAAGACATGTACTTCATCGAGCAGATGTCGCACGTGGCGGCTGCCGCCCACGCGCCTTTCATCAGCTCCGCATCGCCTGAACTGTTCGGCCTGGAGACCTACGCCGACCTGGGCAAGCCGCGCGACCTGTCGAAAGTCTTCGACACCGTGGAATACGCCAAGTGGAAGTCGTTCCGCGAGTCCGAGGATTCGCGCTACGTCGGCCTGACCTTGCCGCGCTTCCTGGGCCGCCTGCCGTTCAACCCGGCCGATGGCGCCACCGTGGAAGGCTTCAACTACGTGGAAGATGTGGACGGCACCGACCACCAGAAATACCTGTGGTGTAACGCTGCCTACGCCTTCGGCGTGCGCCTGACACGCGCCTTCGAGGACTTCGGCTGGTGCGCCGCCATCCGCGGCGTGGAAGGCGGCGGCCTGGTGGAAGACCTGCCGACCCACACCTTCAAGACCGACGAAGGCGAAGTCGCGCTGAAATGCCCGACCGAAATCGCCATTACCGACCGCCGCGAGAAAGAGCTGAGCGACCTTGGCTTCATCTCGCTGGTGCATTGCAAGAATACCGACTACGCGGCCTTCTTCGGCGCGCAGTCTGCGCAGAAAGCGCGCAAGTACAACACCGACGCTGCAAACGCCAACGCCGTGCTGTCGGCCCAGCTGCAGTACATCTTCGCCGTATCGCGCATCGCCCACTACATGAAGGCCATGATGCGCGACAAGATCGGCAGCTTCGCTGCCGCTTCGAACGTCGAGGATTACCTGAACCGCTGGCTGACCCAGTACGTGCTGTTGGACGATAACGCCAGCCAGGAGCAAAAAGCGCAGTTCCCGCTGCGTGAAGCTAACGTGCAAGTGTCTGAAGTGCCTGGCCGTCCAGGCGTGTATCGCGCTGTGTCCTTCCTGCGTCCCCACTTCCAGCTCGACGAGCTGTCCGTCTCACTCCGTTTGGTCGCGGAGCTGCCGCAATCGACCAAGTCTTAATTTTTATTTTTCAACACAGAAAGGAATACCATGGCAATCGACGTTTACCTGCAAATCGACGGTATCAAAGGCGAGTCCACCGATACCTCCCACAAGGATTGGATCGAAGTCAAATCCGTCCAGTGGGAAGTCCTGCAGCCAAAGTCGGCCACCGCATCTACTGGCGGCGGCCACACCGCGGAACGCACCGAGCACCGCGATATCGTCATCAACAAGCTGGCCGACCTGGCTTCGCCGCTGCTGCTGCAGAATTGCTCTTCGGGCAAAACCCTGCCAAAAGCGAAAATCGAATTCATGCGTGCTGACGGCCAGGGCGACCGCGTCAAGTACTTCGAAATCGAACTGGAAAACGTGCTGATCTCCAGCGTGGCTCCAGAAGTTCGCCAGGGCGACATCCTGGGCGAAGACGTTTCGCTGAAATACTCCAAAGTCAAGTGGAAGTACACCCAGCAGAAAGTCAACGGCGGCACCGGCGGCAACACCTCCGGCGGCTGGGACCTGTCGACCAACAAAGTAGCTTAAGCGGGGACTGAATGACGGTAAGGGGATTTGCACCGGGGCTGATGGACCGGTTGCTCCAGCCTGGCGACGGCTCCGGCAGTGCGGCCGTCTACCGCATGTCGCTCGACGAGATGAAGGACTCCGTCGCGCGCGACCTGGAAGCATTGCTGAATACCCGTACCGTCATCCCTGAGCATCTGCTCAAACGCTTTCCGGAGTGCGGTCGTTCCATCGTCAGCTATGGGCTGAACGATTTCGCCGGCATGTCGCTGGCGAGCCCGGACGACCGCGCTGCCATTTGCCAGGGGCTGGAACGTGCCATCGCACGGCATGAACCGCGCCTGCGCAATGTACGGGCTTCGCTTGAAATGCAAGAGGGCGGCATCGACCGCCTGAATTTCGCCATTACGGCGCTGCTGGTGCTGCACGCAGCTCAGGAGCCGGTCAACTTCGACGCGGTCCTGCAGCCATCCAGCCTGCAATACACGATTAGCAAGGCACGCCGCGCGCTGCCGGGAGCATGATTTGGAAGAGTTACTGCCGTATTACGAGCGCGAACTGGGTTTCCTGCGGCGCTATGCGCGCGAGTTCGCCGAGCGTTATCCCAAGATTGCTGGCCGCCTGCTGATTGGCGGCGAGGTATGCGAAGACCCGCATATCGAACGCATGATCCAGTCCTTCGCGCTGCTGAATTCGCGCGTGTCGAAGCGCCTGGACGACGATTACCCCGAATTTACCGAAGCACTGTTCGAAGTGCTTTATCCGCACTACCTGCGCCCGTTTCCATCGTGCTCGATTGCGCGCATGGATTACGCCGCTACCGCCGCCCAGTTGACGGCGGCCAGCGAGATCGCGCGCGGAACGGTGCTCAACACGCGGCCCGTCAATGGCGTCGCGTGTACTTTCCGTACTTCCTATCCGGTGACGGTGGCGCCGTTGGCGCTGAGCCGGGCCTCGTTCACGGCCGCATTGGCGGCTCCGGAAGCGGTGCAACTGCCGCCGGGCGCCGGCGCCGGCCTGGCGATCACGATTGACTCCTTGTCCGAGCAGATTGGCTTGCCCGCGATGGGTGTTGCCAGCCTGCGCGTCTTCATCGACGGCGAGCCTTCCTTCTGCGCCGCGATGCGCGATGCGCTGTTCATGCGCAGCGCCAAGGCCTGGGTCGAGTGCGACGGCAATGGCCGCTGGCTGCCGCTGGCGCGCATCCCGGTTGCCGCCGCCGGCTTCGAGGAAGAGGATGCGCTGATCGACTTTTCGGCGCGTTCGCACCAGGCGTACCGCCTGTTGACCGAGTATTTCTGCTTCCCCGAGAAGTTCAATTTCTTCGACATCGACCTGGCGGCCCTGTGCGCGCTGCTGCCGATCGGCACCAAGCGCCTGACGCTGCATATCGCGATGAGCGGCCTGCGCCCGGATTCGCATGTGGCGCGCATGCTCTCCACGCTGTCGACCAACAACCTGCTGCTGGGCTGCACGCCGGTGGTCAACCTGTTCCGCCAGCGCGGCGAGCCGATTCGCATTTCGCATACGGCTGCCAGCTACCCGGTGCTGGCCGATGCGCGCCGCGCCTACGCTTACGAGGTGTATTCGATCGATGCGGTGCGCATGGTGCGCCAGACGCCGCAGGGCGAATCGATTGTGGAATTCCGGCCGTTTTACTCGCTGCGCCACGGCGAAACGCCGGAAAAGCACGGCCACTACTGGGTCATGCGGCGCGACGAACAGATGGCGCACAAGAGTCCCGGCTATGAAACCGAGATCACCGTTGTCGACATCGATTTCGATCCGGCGGAGGTGGAAACCGACACCCTGAGCCTGCAACTGACTTGTACCAACCGCGACCTGCCGGCATCGCTGGCCTATGGCCTGCGCGGCGGCGACCTGTTCCTGGAGGGCGGTTCCAGCGTGCGCAGCATCAGCTTCCTGCGCAAGCCTACGCCTTCCCAGCGCTTTGAGCGCGGACATGGCGCGCACTGGCGCCTGGTGTCGCACCTGTCGCTGAATCACCTGTCGCTGTCGGGCGGCGGGCTGGAAGCCTTCCAGGAAATGCTCGGGCTTTACGATTTGCCGCGTTCGGCCTCCACCCAGCGCCAGATTCGCGGCCTGGAATCGGTCGAATACAAGCCGGCCAACGCCTGGCTGGCGGGGAATCCCTTCGCCTGCGTGGTGCGCGGCATGGAAGTGCGGCTGACGATCGACGAAGAGGCTTTCGTCGGCAGCGGCATCCATGCCTTCGCCCAGGTGATTGAACGCTTCCTGGGGCTGTACGTACATGCCAACAGCTTTACGCAACTGGTCGTCGTGGCCGACAGGACTGGGGAGGAGCTGCTGCGATGCACACCGCGAAGCGGCGATTTGAGCCTGCTGTAATCGAGCGCCTGTTCGCCGAGCCGTTCCGCTTCCAGTTCTTCCAGGCGGTGCGGATGGTCGAGCTATGGCTGCGCCGCAATGGCGTGGCGCAGGAGGGCGCGATCGCCAATTTCATGCGCTTCCAGAATTCGGTGACGCTGCGTTTTCCTGCCAGCCAGCTCGAAACCCTGCATCCCGAACCGCGCGAGATCCTGCCCACCGCACCGGCGCTGACCGAGGCCTTGCAGAACAGGCAGCTGCGCTACCTGCGCATGACGCCCAATTTCATGGGCTTCCTGGGCAGCTCGGGCGCCTTGCCGGCGCATTACACCGAAACGATAGCGGCGCACCAGCTGTACGGCAAGGACGAAGGCCCGCGTGCCTTCCTCGACGCGTTTTCCACCCGTTCGCTGTCGCTGTTCTACGAGGCGTGGCGCAAGTACCGGCTGGAGCTCAAGTACCAGGTCGACGGCCAGGACCGTTTCCTGCCGCTGCTGCTGGCGCTGGGTGGGTTGGGCAGCAAGGGCCTGACGCAAAGGCTGTCGGGCCGCCAGGCCGTGGCCACTGGCGCCGTACGCGACGAGTCGCTGGCGTATTTCGCCACGGCGCTGCGCCAGCGGCCGGCCTCCGCCTCGACCATGGCGCGCGTGCTGGGCGAGTACTTCCGCGTCGACATTACGGCCACGCAGTTCGTCGGCTGCTGGTGCGTGGTGCCTGCGCTGCAGCAGACCGTGCTTGGCGGCGAGCAGGCGCAATTGGGCGCCACCGCCATGATCGGCTCGCGCGTCTGGCAGCGCGACTTGCGCATGCGGCTGACCATCGGCCCGCTGCGGCGCGCCGATTTCGACGCTTTCCTTCCCGGCGGCACCGCCGCGCTTGCGCTGGAAAAGCTGCTGTCGATGTTTACCGGCGTGACGCTGGAATATGAGATCTGCCTGGTGCTGCGCGCCGAGGACGTTTCCGGGGCATCGCTTGGCGCCGGAGCGCGGCTGGGCTGGGACAGTTTTATACCGGACGAAGGTGCAAGCGAAGACCGCACCGATGTCCGCTACTTCATCCATGGTTTAACAATGTGAGGACCGCTCGATGAGCATCAACCTGAAGACCCTGATCGGGAAACTGAATGACACCTGCCGCAATGCGGCCACCCGTGCGGCCAGCATTTGCGTTGGCCTTGGCCAGTATGAAGTGGACCAGGAACACCTGCTGCTTGCCTTGCTGGAGAATCCGCGCAGCGACATGGTGGCGCTGGCCCGCCATTTTGAAGTCGATACCAGCCGCCTGCAGTCCGACCTGCAAGCCGAGATTTCGCGCTTCCGCAGCGGCAACGCGCGCACCCCCGTGTTTTCGGCGCGCCTGCCGAAATTGTTCGAGCACGCCTGGCTGATCGCCTCGCTCGACCTGCAGGCCGGCCAGCAAGTGTTCATTCGCAGCGGCCACCTGCTGCAGGCCATGCTGACGGATCCGGAACTGTCGCAGCTTGCTTACCGCAGCTCGGCCTTGTTCCACCGCTTTGAAGCGGACGACATCAAGCACCACCTGGACAAGCTGACCGCCAATTCGGAAGAGGCCGAGGCTGCGGCGGCTACGCGCGCTGCCGGTAGCGGTGGCGATGGCGCCCTGGGCGGCGACCCGGTCGGCGAAATGCAGCAGCCGGCCGGCAAAACGCCTGCGCTGGACCAGTTCACCACCAACCTGACCGAGCGCGCACGTGCCGGCAAGGTGGACCCTGTGATCGGCCGCGACGCCGAAATCCGCCAGGCCATCGACATCCTGATGCGCCGCCGCCAGAACAACCCGATCCTGACCGGCGAGGCCGGCGTTGGCAAGACTGCGGTAGTGGAGGGCCTGGCCCTGCGTATCGCCCAGGGCGACGTGCCGGACGTGCTGAAAGGCGTGGCGATCCACACCCTGGACATGGGCCTGTTGCAGGCCGGCGCCAGCGTCAAGGGCGAGTTCGAAAACCGCCTGAAGAATGTGATCGACGAAGTGCGCAAGAGCCCGACCCCGATCATCCTTTTCATCGACGAGGCGCACACCATGATCGGCGCCGGCGGCCAGGCCGGCCAGAATGACGCGGCCAACCTGCTCAAGCCTGCGCTGGCGCGCGGCGAGCTGCGCACCATCGCAGCGACCACCTGGGGCGAGTACAAGAAGTATTTCGAGAAGGATGCCGCCCTGGCACGCCGCTTCCAGGTGATCAAGGTCGAAGAACCAAGCGAGGAACTGGCCTGCGCCATGTTGCGCGGCATGGCGCCGCTGATGGAGCAGCATTTCAATGTGCGCATCTTCGACGAAGCGATTACCGAGGCAGTGCGCCTGTCGCACCGCTACATCATGGGCCGCCAACTGCCGGACAAGGCGATCAGCGTGCTCGATACCGCCTGCGCCAAGGTGGCGCTGGGCCAGAGTGCTACCCCGGCACTGATCGAATCGCTGCAGCGCCGCCTGGAGCGCATGGCGGCGGAAACGGGCGCGCTGGAGCGCGAACTGGCCGGCGGCGGCGCGCACGAAGAGCGCCTGCAGGAACTGGCCGACAGCCGTAGCGCAGCACAGGAAGAACTGGCAGCCCTGCAAGCGCGCTGGGAGCAGGAAAAAGCGCTGGCGGCGCAGATCGGCGAGGCGCGTGCCAGCGTCGAGGCGGCATCGGCAGGGCAGGGCGGCGGCGCCAGCCAGGCGCACGACATCCAGGCGCTGCTGAAGGAGCTGCGCGCGCTGCAAGGCGAAGCGCCGATGGTGCCGGTGCAGGTGGACGGCAATGTGGTGGCGGAAATCGTCGCCGGCTGGACCGGCATCCCGCTCGGCAAGATGGTGAAAGACGAGATCCAGGCCGTGTTGAAACTGCGTCCCGCGCTGGAAGAACGCGTGATCGGCCAGCCGCACGCTATCGAAGCCGTGGCCCAGCGCGTGCGTACTGCGCGCGCCAACCTGGACGATCCGAACAAGCCGAAGGGCGTGTTCCTGTTCGTCGGTCCTTCCGGCATCGGCAAGACCGAAACCGCGCTGGCCCTGGCCGATGCATTGTACGGCGGCGAACGCAAGATGGTCACCATCAACATGAGCGAATACCAGGAAGCGCACAGCGTATCGGGCCTGAAAGGCTCGCCACCGGGCTACGTCGGCTACGGCGAAGGCGGCGTGCTGACCGAAGCCGTGCGCCGCAACCCGTACAGCGTGGTATTGCTGGACGAAGTGGAAAAAGCCCATCCGGACGTGCTGGAGCTGTTCTTCCAGGTGTTCGACAAGGGCGTGATGGACGACGCCGAAGGCCGCGAAATCGACTTCCGCAACACCATCATCATCCTGACCTCCAACGTCGGCTCGGCGACCATGATGCAGGCTTGCCTGAACAAGGAAGCGGAAGAAATGCCGTCGCCGGAAGACCTGGAAGCGGCGATCCGCCCGCAGCTGGTGAAAGCCTTCAAGCCGGCCTTCCTGGGCCGCCTGAAAGTGGTGCCGTACTACCCGCTGGGCGACGACGTCCTGGCCAGCATCATTACGCTGAAGCTGGACCGCATCGGCCAGCGCGTGGCGGCCAACCACAAGGCGGCCTTCCACTACGACGATACGCTGGTGGAAGCCGTGCTGGCGCGTTGCACGGAAGTCGATTCCGGCGCCCGCAATGTGGACAATATCCTGAATGGCACGCTGCTGCCGCAGATTGCGGAAGCGGTGCTGGCGAAGATGGCGGAGGGAAATGCAATCGGCCGCATTGAAGTAGCGGCCGATGAGCAGGGGAATTTCAGCTACAGCGTAGCCTGATCAGTTGGACGGGGGGATGCCAAGCATCTCCTCGATATGCTGCAGCGAGTTGGAGTCTTTCACCACGCTGCGCAGCCAGGTATGCAGGTCCTGTTCGCCGGCGTCGGCAGCCTTGTCAGCGAAATACGAGACAGGGCTGTGCGGCTCGGTGCGCCGGAAGAAACTGGCGATTTCTCGCAATTGCGTGATGGCCTGGGCGCGCGACGTGACAGGGCCGCTCGCTTGTGGTGCAACACCGGCCACGGGCTGCGCAATGATGATCTGCTCGCCCGCCGGCGCCACGCCAAGCGGAGTGCTGACCGTGGCCGGCAAGCCCGCATGCGAGGGCATCGCATCGATCATCGCCTGCACGGCATCGCGTGCTGCCGCAAAACCAGGGCTGTCATTGCCCAGGAATTCATCGGACACCTGCTCCAGTTCTTTCAGGGCATCCATGCAATAGCGCGCATCGGTCGCGAACTGCTCGCGGAAACGCGGCGAATTGCGCGAGCGTGCCGTCTCCATATCGGCCAGCTTTGGCCAGTCCGGGTTGCGCGCGTGTTCGGGCAGGCTGGCCTGCTTGCGCGCCATGTCGAAGTCGATGGCGGAAAACGCCGTGCCCTGGCCTTCGGTCAGCGGCATTTCGCGCAGCAGGGCAGGGGTGCGGCCCAGGATCCAGGCCAGGTTGCCTACGCGCTGCTCCATGTCGTCGCCATCCGGTTCCGGGTACAGGCCCAGGTTCCAGAATTCGCGGATCAGCCCGGCCAGCAGGCGGAAGGATTCGCCCAGGCCTTGCATGCGGTGCTGTTTTGCTGCCGCTTCCGCCAGCCAGACCGCCACGCGCAAGTCTTTGCTCTTTTCGCCCAGCAGCGCGCTGCAGCGCTTGACCACGAAGGACCAGTCGGCCTCTTTCAGCTCGGTGACCCACTCGCCCTGTTCCAGCGAAGGATCGTCGAAACGGCGGGCCTGGGCGATGGCGTCGAAGTCGCTGGAGAAGGACAGGTCGGCGCCGGCCGGTTGTGCCGGCGAAATCGGCGCCAGCAAGGTATCTGCATTAAACATGGGTATCTCCTCGGTTACTGCGCCATGCGGAATTCGATGCGGCGGTTGCGCGCGCGGCCTTCCACCGTGTCGTTGCTGGCGATCGGGCGGTCGGGGCCGGAGCCGGATGCCACCAGGGTTTCGGCTGGAATGCCTTTGCCGGCCAGGTAGTTGCGCACCGCTTCGGCGCGCGCCTGCGACAGGTTCTGGTTGCTCGTGCGCAGGCCCACGTTGTCGGTATGGCCGATGATCTCGACCTTCTGGCCGTTCAGCTTCAGCATGGCCGCGCCCATTTCATCGAGGATGGCCCGGCCGGCCGGCGTCAGCACGGCCTGCCCGCTTTCGAATTCGACGATGCGGTTGGCCAGCGTGCGGTCCAGCACGCCCTGGTCGGCGGCCGACACGCGCAGGCCGTTGGTGACGGTGTAGGTCGGATTCAGGCGGGTCGCAAAGTCGCTGGCAATGCGCTGGCGCTGCGCTTCGTTGGCCACTTCGCCGCGCACGCTGACGGTGGTGCCGTCGATTTTGAGCTGGCCTTTGCTGACCTGTTTCAGGTCCGGCGTAATCAGTTTCTGCACATAGTCGCCCCAGTTGGCCGGCGTGGTGACCTGGCCGATGGTGATCTGGTCCAGCACCTTGTCGGCGCCGTAGACTTCGCGCAGCTTGGCCAGCACGGCGGTCTTGCTGGCCTCGTCGGCCACGGTGCCGCTGGCGACAACCTGGCCTGGTACTTGCGCCTGCACCGCGAAGGCGGCGCACAGCAGGAGGAGGGGAAGGTAACGCATATCAGTTTCCGATAAAGGAAGTACGCAGCGAGTCGTGCGCAGATTTCAGGGAGAGTCCGGGATTGGCCAGGTAGGCCGACACCTTCTGGATCGCATAGTCTTCGTTGACCTGGTCCTCGACCCAGTCGACCTCGTCGAAGGCAATGTGATGGCCTTCGCCGACTTGCGGGTCCATGATGCCAAGCAGGGTTTGCGGCGAAGCGCCGCTGAAGCCCAGCACCAGTACCGGTTTGCTGTCCAGCCTTGTCACGAACAGCGACAGTTCGAAGTCGGCGCGCGCCAGGAATGGCGTCACCACGTGCATCCAGAACGCCGCCACCAGGTAGCGGTACATCGGGTCGTTGGGCAGCGGCAGCACGAGGCTTTTTTCCAGGCGGCTCGAGCTGCTCGCCATGACCGGCTGCAGCAGGATGCCCAATGCCAGCAGCACCTGGCGCACGCTGCCGTGGAAGCCGGCCTGCGAAAGCATGCCATCCAGGCCGCCGACCGTCTGCAGTTCAAGGAAATCGGCGAACGCGGCGTCGTAGGCGCTGGCGCGGGTGTCCAGTTCCACCGTATTGCCGTTCAATGCCTGCAGCGGCGCGGCCGCATCCTCGGCGGACAGCACGCCGCCGCTCAGGTTTTCCAGGCGGTTCCACAGGCGCGTCAGTACCAGCGGGCTGTTGGCGGCAAAGGACGACGGTTCGTCGATGTCGATGCTGCCGGCCATCAGGAAGGGGAAGCGGCGGCTCGACTGGTCGCTGCTGGCCGCGATATGGCCGGCAATAGCCGCCCGGCGGCGCGGCCCGAACAGGGCAAAGTGCAGCGGCTGCACGGCGTCGTAAGTCAGCTTCCAGCGCGCGTCGGTGCTCAGCATGTCCATCGAGCGGGCCATCCAGTCGTCCATCATCTGTAGCACTTTCGGATCGCTGCCGCCTTTTACGAAGTCGGCGCGGCTCGGAATCTTGCCGAAGTAACCGATAGCAGCAGCACGGCTCATTGCGCACCTCCTGCAGCTGCAATCGCCGGCTCGCCGCCGGCGCCGGCGGGCGCCGGTCCGCCAACCACCGTGTCGGGCAGGCGCAGCTTGCGGAAGCCCTGGCTGGCCTGGGCCGGTGCGGCAACCGGGGCCGGTGCCGACGGCAGCAGGCGCAGGTTGGCCGCCACGGTGACGCCGCCGTTGGTCCAGTTCAGCTCAAAGCTGCCGTCCGGACGACGCTTGCGCTGCGCCGCATCGATCATTTTCTTCAGGCCGAAGTGGCCGTTTTCTTCCAGGATCATCACTTTCTTGCCGTCCGGGGTGAAAGCGGAAATGCGCGCACCAGGAACACCTTGCGGGTTAGGCCATACCATCGGCACCCATGGCTGTTGTTGGCCTTTCCAGCGCACCGACTGGCCATCGATTTCGATGGTGTATTCGCTGACGCCGGTCACGGCGACGGTTTGCAGTTCGAAGCGGGTTTGCGCTTCTTCGCTGCTGGCGGCCTGGTTGGCGACACCGTTGGCGCTGAGCGGGGCAATCCAGCCCGGGAAGGCGGTAGCGACGGCAGGCGACAGGGTAATGCCCATATTGGCCCAGGTCTTGGCGCTCAGCGAGTCGCCGCGGCGCACCACCAGCGGGCCGATGGTCGTGTTGAAGAACTTCGCCACCGCGCCTTCAGGGCCGAACACCTGGCCGATTTCGGCGTTGCTGGCTTCCTGGCGGGATTCGGTCGCGAACGGATACTTGGTCTGCAGGTCGCGGCGGAACGGTTCCAGCACCTGTGCCGCCCACACCTTGTTGATTTCGGCTTCGGTCGGCTGCACGATCACGGCGAAGGTCTGCATCAGCGGACGCACCAGCAATGGGCGGATCGCCTGCTTCTGCGGGTCGTTCATGCCAACCAGCATCTGCTCGTCCACGTATTTCAGTGCGTCGGCCAGTTCGGAGCCGCTGCCGTCCAGCGTTTGCTGCATGAGTTGCTTGGCGCCAGGACCAGGATCTCCCTGGTTCTTGATCTGGTTGAAGCGTGCGCGCAGCTTGCCGAGGTTATCCATGTAGCCGCGCATCAGCGAGGCATTGTTGTCCTTCACCACCACCAGTTGCGCCACGCCGGAGAATTCGCGGCCGACAGGACCGAGCGGCAGCGGTGCGCCAGGCTGGCCTTGCGGATTGGCCGGCAGGTTGATGTTCACCTGCGAAGGCTTCTGGCGCAGGATGGTTTCGCGGAACCAGTCGCCGATGCCGCGCTGGGCGCGCTGCAGGCCGCTGTCCAGCAGGGAAGGGTTGTCCCAGGAGGTTTCCTGGTAGACGGTGGTCACCAGCTTGGAAATCGGCGAAGTCTGCGGATCGCCCAGCCGGTTCATCGCGGCCGCTGCCGCTTCAAAGCCGTTCAGGTCCTTGATTGCCACGCCTTGCAGGAACTTCTGCCATTCCTTGGCATAGTCGTTCTTGTACAGGTCGACCAGGGCTTTCTGGATCTGCTCAGGGCTGCCTTCCAGCGTCAGGTCGTCCTTGGCGGCGGTTTTCAGCACCCAGTCGGCGCTTTGCAGCTCGTGGTTGGCGGCTTCCTTGAAGGCGTCGCGCACATAGCCTTCCCATGCCGCACGGGTGTAGGCGCCGGAAATCGAATAGCTGCCCAGCACCAGTTCGCGGTCCTGGTCGCCGACGATGCGGGCTACGGTCATGGACGGGAAGCGGGTCGCCGCACGGGCCTTGACGTCGGCGTACACGCGTTCGCGCGCCGGCATGCCGCGCACCACGCCGCGCAGGGTATTGCGCGTCTGTTCGACCAGGGCCAGGCGGTTTTCGACGGTTGGCCAGGATGGATCGTTGACCTCGGACAGGTAGAAGGCGATCAGGCGTTCGGCGCTGCGGATCATCTGTTCGCGCGGCATGGCGCCGCGGTTCGATTCCAGCCAGACGCGCCAGAAGCGGGTCAGCTGGTCGTTCAGGTGGCTGGCTTCGGCGCGCGACTTATCGCCCAGCATCAGGTAGCTCTTGAGCGCGTTGTAGGCGTCTTCCACGTTTTCCGGGGAGGCGTCCTTGAACTGCTGCGGCGCCGTTTGCGCCACGGCCGGCGTCGCCGTGGCGGCAGGCGTTGCAGCGGCATTGCGCGCCAGCGGCTGCAGGCGATCCGCGTTGGCATTGACTTCGCCGAGGAAGGTTTCCAGCGACTGGCCAACAGGCTTCAGCATCACTTCACGTACGCCGGCGAAGTATTCTTCGCGCAGCTTGCGTTCCAGGTAGGCGCCCTGGTACAGGCCCAGGCTGACCGACAGCGGACGGTTGTCGCGGAAGCGGTCCAGTTGTTCGATGCGGTCCTGCAGGATTTCCAGCGCTTCCAGGCGCGCCGCCAGGTCGGGGCGCTGCTTCTGCAGCTTGACTACCTTGTCCAGGTCGGCCTGCACATTGGCCACCAGGGTGCGGTTGCCCATGTAAGACCAGCTCCAGCCGCCCAGCAGCAGGCCGCTCAGCGCCACGGCGCCGAAGAAGGCGGCATAGCGCATGCGCACCTTGGCCGGGCTGGCGTACTGCGCCACCAGGTTCTTGTCCGCAAAGATCACGTTGCGGAACAGCTTGAGCAGGAAGTAGCCGTGCTGCTGCTCGCTGCTGTGGTGCTCTTCGCGCTGCAGGCTCAGGTCGAAGCGCTGCGCCACGCGGTGCGAGGTGGCGGACACGCCTTCGCCTTCCTGCAGCGCGCTGGTGAAGTAGAAGCCGCGGAATACCGGCTTGAACTGGAACGGGTTTTCTTCAAACAGGGTAGCGATGAAGGTGCGCAGCGGCGCCTTGACCGAATTGAATTCGAGCGGGAAGGTGAACACGCCGGATGGCAGGCGCTCGCGCCATTGCAGGGCCATGTTGGCCAGGCTCATTTCCTTCAGGCCTTCGTACAGCTCGTCGAAGCGCGCATCGAACTGTTGCAGCAGTTCGGCGTTAGGCTGGTTCTTGTTGTAGGGCAGGGTGGCGCCCCAGACGCGATCGCGCTCGCCGATTTCGGAATCGTGGAAGAAATCGGTGAAGCCGTTGATCAGGTCCGCCTTGGTGAAGACGATGTAGACCGGTGCATGTACTTCCAGCTTTTCGGTCAGTTCCTGCACGCGCTGGCGCAGGTTCTTGGCCAGCTCGATGGCGAATTCCGGACGCTTGCCGGTCAGTTCGGCAATGCTGACGGCAATGATGATGCCGTTGATCGGCGCTTTCTTGCGGTATTTCTTCAGCAGGTTGAGGAAGCCGAACCACTCGGCGCGGTCTTCATCGTTGACCGCGTAGCGGCCGGCCGTATCGAGCAGGATGCCGTCGGTGGTGAAGAACCAGTCGCAGTTACGGGTACCGCCGACGCCCTGCACGATGCGGCTGCCGGCCAGCGGGAACTGCAGGCCGGAGTTGGCGATTGCCGTGCTCTTGCCGGCGGCCGGGTTACCGATGATCATGTACCAGGGCAGCTCGTACAAGGCGGCGCTGCCCGAGCGCAGGCCAAGCTTGGAGGTCTTGATGGTCTGGATCGCATCGAGCATGCGCTTGCGCAGCGCTTCCGTTTCGTGGCGCGGCGCAGGATCGGCCTTGGCCGGCGTAGCAACGGCCTGCTGTTCCAGCATGCCGCCCAACTGGTTGGCGGCGCGGCGGGCGCGATAGCGGCGCCACGACCAGACCATTATGCCAAGCAGCAGGGCGGCCGCCAGCACGGCAAAGGCCAGGGTGTATGGCAATTCCAGCAGCACTGCCGCTACCAGCAGGAATGCCGCGAAGGCAAGCCAGCCGTAGATCAGGAAGGCGGTGCGCGAGGTCAGGGTTTCCCGGATTCTGTGCATCATTTTTCTACTCTTGCAAGGTTAGCTAAGGGATGGCGCTTTATTTGCCGGGGCCGGGAGCGGGCCGACCAGCAAGGCGTAACGTTGGGTTGGGTCGCTGTTGGACAGTGCGAGCGCAAAGCTGCCGCTGTCCGTTGCCTCTTCGTGGGCCAGCGCAATGGCGGCCAGGGCGCCGACAGCGCCGGTGTGGCCGCAGGCGGAACCGACACAGGCCAGCGAAGTGTTGGCGTCCAGGCCTGGCGCGGCGGCCTCGACGCACTGCATCAGGTCCGCCATCAGGGCGGCGCGGTGATCGGTATCGGCTGCAACGTATTCCGGCTTGGCGCCGTCAGCCTGGCCCAGGACTTCTTCGGCGAGTTCGCGCAGCGTTGCTTCTTCCTTTGCGTGCAGTGCCAGCAGGCGCAATTCATCGCCGGCTTCTTTCGGCGATTGCAGCAGGATGCCGGCGGCGCCTTCTGCCGGCATGCGGCCATTCGGATTGCGCGGGCCATACAGCTTGCCGTTGACGGCCAGGTGTTCGACGGCCTCGGCATCGATATCGGAGCCGCAGGCTAGCAGGATGTTCAGCGCCGGCGCATTGGCGGCGGCGGCCTGGCCAGACACCGCACGCAGCGCAGCAAGGGGAGTCGCCGGTGCCGGCGGCGCCGCGGTTGCGGAGGCATGTGCCGCGGCAGCCGGCTGGCGCACTACCAGGCGTTCCTGCGGCCAGCCGGCTTCGATGACCGAGAATTCCAGCCAGCGGGTCGCCAGCACCTGCGTCGCGGCCGGCCAGTCCGGCGGCAGCATTGGAATCAATTGCAGCAGGCCGTCGCTGCCCAGCGTGGTGGCGCGCGCAGCGAGGGTGACTGCAATGTCGCCGCCCAGCGCCATGGCGCGCAAATGCTGCGCCGAAGGCGAGCGTGGGGCCGGCTGCAGGCCGGACAGCCATTCTTCCAGCGGGTCGAGGGCAATGTCCGCGATGCGGCCGGCGAGCAGGGGGAAACCCTGCAGGTCGGTCAGTTCAGGATCGAGGTCAAGGCGCGCTTCGCCTTCTGCGATGGCGGCTGCAAGTTCTGCCGGCGAGTCGCCGTGCGCCATGCGCAGCGCGGTTCCGGCGACAGCAAATTGCGTCCATGACGTGGCCGCATCCGGCGCATCCGCCGTGCCATGCGCGTCCGCCGCGCCCTGGCCAGGCTGCGCCCCCGCGGCGGCTGGGGCCTGCCCGGCATTTGCGCGAGCACTCGCGGTATCCGGGCTGGCAAAAGTCTTCCGCGCCAGTACGAAACCCATGATCAGCGTCAGCGGCATGACCAGCATGGCCAGCGCCAGGTCGCCGCTGTCGGGCATGCGCGTTGTGGTGCGCCAGTACCAGACTGCCCCAATCCAGCAAAGACCGAATACCCCGACCACCAGCAAGCTGCGTTTCATCCAATTCTGCATGCCTGCCTCACACCGCGTCCGTCGTATTCTGCTGGCTCGCGATGAGCGTAGCGCCGCAACTGGTCTTGTCGCCATGGCGCGCTACCGGCTTGCCGTCCACTACCAGGGTCTGGTCGCCACTGGTAATGGTGGTATCGCCATGCACCGGGCAGGAAACCTTGTGGCCCAGGCAGGCGATCGGCTTGCCGCCGCTATCGCTTTGTTGCGAAGCTTCGACCACGGTGCCCTTATGTGTCGTCTTGTCGCCTAAAAGGATCAGTGCTCCAGGCATTTCTACTCCTATTTCTTTCTCACGCCGTCCACACGCAACTCGGTGTGGCCGAAATCCATCATCTTCCAGCGGCCGCCCCAGGTCAGGCCCAGGCTCTCCGCCACTTCACCAAACAATTGGTAACCGCGCATGGCCCAGGGGTCGCGCTCCGAGATCACCAGCTTGCCGTCGCGCAGGAAGGCGCAGTCGGCGGCCAGGCCATACTGGTGCCAGCTCTGGAAGGCCTTGGCATTGGTCACGCTGCTTCCCTGCGCTGCCAGCGCATCCTGGCGTTCCGGGCTGCGGTAGCCTTCCAGGATGGCCATGTCATAGCCATGGCGCTCCTTCATGATGCGGAACGCCTGCAGCAAGCGCTGAGAATATTCCTTGTCCAGCAGGGCCCAGTCGCGGCTTGCCGACACCAGTCCCGGACGCACGACCTCCACTTCCGGCGTCATGAACAGCATCGGAGGCAGGGGCGGCGGCGGCACCAGCTGTTCGCCCAGCAGCAGTTCCGATACCTGCTGGTTCGCTTCGCGCACCGGTGCATCGAAGCCGCCCACCATGGTGCGGCTGCTTGCCATCCACGCCACGCCTGCCGGTAGCAGCATGATGAACAGCGCTGCGATCGCGGCCCATTTGTGCTCGCGCAGGAAGTTGCCGCCCTGGCGCACGGCCATTGCCGATTCCGATCCCAGCGCGCCAGCCTGCTCGCCGCCGCGGCGCGCGATGTTCTGCACGCGGCGCTGGAAGCGGCTGCCCACCAGCTCCAGGCGGCGCGAGACATAGGCCCGCCCGGCAGGGAACAGGACCATCCAGCTCAGCGCGCAAGCCAGCAGGAAATACAGCACGACGGCGACGAACACCACAATTGACCTCTGGAATCTAAATTACTAATTTGATAACATCGCGGGCGCGTGTCGCCTTAGCAATAAATTATTGCGGGAAAGTATATCTTGAAGTTCTGCTAATCCGCTTTTCTTGGATTTCAATCGTGCGCGCCCCCCAATTTCAACGGTCCGCCCTAGCGTGCGCGCCCTTTTTCCAGAGATAAAGTATATTAATGATAACCTTTGCCAGGAGTAATCCATTGTCATCAAGCAACGAAACCCGGAAACCGGCAGGCCGTCCAAGCCTGCTTTCGGCTGAGCAGCAAAATGCTCTAGAGAATCAACCTGCGACGCCGGAGGCATTCGAGCCGCCGGCTGCGGAAGGGCCAGGCCGCAAACACCTGTGGATCGCCGGCGGCGTAAGCGTGCTGGTCGTCGGCGTCGCCCTGGCGTTCATGTCGTTCGGCGGTAGCGAACCGGCGGTCGAAACAGTGGCCGCCGCGCCTGCGCCTGCGCCCGTCGCACCGGCGCCGGTGGCTGCGCCAGCTGCAGCTCCCGCGGCCGACAGCGCTGTCGCCGCGCAGCCTGCGCAAGCAGCGGACAATTCGCCGCTCGCCGCGTTGACCGCGCCATCGCCGCAAGTCGCGGCAATCATCGACGAATCTCCGCCGCCGGTCGCGGCCAAGCCGAAAGAATCCCTGAAACAGATGCTGGAAAGCGGTACTCCCGCCGCGGCCAAGCCTGCGGCGGCAAAGGCTGTTCGCAAGCCCGTCAAGGAAAAGCCAAGCAAGGAATCCGGCGGGCAGGAAGCGACGCCGCCATCGGCCGAAGAGGAAAATGACATCCAGCTCCTCGCGGCGCTGGTTGCCCACGCCAAGTACGATACCTCGGCCAACGCCCGCATATCCCTGCCGAAGGCGCTTGAGCAGTGCAAGAAACAGGGCAAGCAGGACGCAGCCCGCTGCCGTATTCGCGTCTGCGAGGGCCGCTGGAAGAAGGCCGAATGCCGCGTCTACAGCCGCAGCAAGCTTGAGAAAACTGCGACGGGCGCATGATGCCCGGCGCTGGCTGGCGCTGTTTGCGCCAGCCTGGTTGGCCGCCTTGCGTTTCTGGCCTTCCAGCCAACTGGTCGGCACTTTCGCAAGCAATGGATCATCCTACTTCAGGAACGCAGATGGCGCCAGCGCCGATCCGCGTCTGATGATCGACTCAGTCATCGGTTTCTACTCTGAGACTTTGCGCTTCTGCCCCTCTAGCCAGCCGGCCGGAACTTTGGCCAGCAAGGAGTCGTCCTTTTTCAAGTTGGTCCAGCTGGCGCCTCCATCCGCGGAATAGACAAGCTGATTGGGATGTTCTTTCGAATCGCCCAATACACCAGCCAGCCAGATTTGTTTGTCATCCACGACGTAGCTACTGACCAGCGATGAAAGCCCTTTGGGCAGCTTGACGCTACGCCATTTCCTGCCGTCTTTTGACGTCATCAGGGTCTGCTCGATGGAACCGGTAACCCACCATCCTCCATGCCTGGTCCTGCCCAATTCAACCAGTAGGTCAGGGTCGCCGAGCTTTGCGAGCTCGCTGACCTTGCAAGTGCGCGGCTCGATCGCACGTATGTGATACCGGATCGTCCGGCCATCGCTCAGGAAGCTCGTAACAAGGGCAAGTATTTTATCTTCCGATGCGGCTAGCTTGACGTTGGCTGCCTGTAAAGCTTTGAGGGGAGACCTGTCTGCAGGAGCGCGAAGGTCCTTGTATGAAACGTTACAGTGCGAATGACCCTGGCGGAATTCGTAACCAGTGCTGTTTGGTTTCACCTCCAGTTCATTCGGGAACATCACTGAATCAGCGTTCGGGGAAGTTTCCCCCGGTTGCAGGGCAATGTGCTTTCCTGTCGCTGGGTCAATGACTGCAGGCCCTGCAAAAATGCGTCCCGTTTCGTCCAGCTGAAGCGGGGGCCACGTCTTGCCACCTGGGCGAACCTCGATCAGGAGCGAGGGATCGCTTTGGATCTGAATTTTGTCGACGTCTTCAATGAAGGCGACGCTGCCTACTTTGTAGTGCAGTGTCTCCATTTGAGCCTGGGCACCGACATTGAAGAGGCTTGCCGCAAGCAGGAAGGCGATATATCTGGTGTGTGACATGGGTTCTTATGGCGTTTCGCGCATCAGTCTTCGGCCGGTATCGGAAAGGAAGAACCTGGAGCGGCCAATATGCTTGCCTGGTCCTTTTGGGTTATAGCCGCGAAAGCCATCGAACTGATACTCGGCCGTTGGACCGGTTTTCAGGAAGATCCTGATTGCCTCTAGCGCTTCTTCAAGGTCGGAGCAATCGAACTTGTTCAGCTTCTGGTGGTCGGTGGTCACCTGCTGGTATTTGGCGGTTTCGGCAAATACCGATTCGAACTGATTAGGCGCCAGGCAAACCGCTTGGAATGTTTTGGCAATATAGGACGCCTTGGGATACTCCGGCCGCATCAACCGGAAATGGTTGACGTTCATGATCGCGGCCTTTTCTTTGTCGCGTTCAGCCTTGTCGCGCAATTGCATGCTGCCCGAGGCCTCGGCGAACAAGACCTTGGCCATGAAGTTCAGGTCCTTGCCGGTGAACTCCAGGTTTGCAGTGCGAGCCGGGGCATTGCTGATCTTGTACTTCTTCTTTTCATCAAACCACTCTGGAGCACAGATAAGGATTTCGTGCCCTTTTTTATCGGCAGTGGGCGTCAGGTCCGCTTCGCGTTTGAGAACTGCTTCGGTCATGGTTTGTTACTTTCTTCTTCTGGGGCGCCGTACAACAACGACACCACCAGGACGGAGATGGAGTTGTTTACGCTGCGAATCATACCGTCCGACGGTAGTGCCAGCGGCCCGTCGAAGCCGCACGCCAGGGCTGCAATCGAGCGCGTACCCTGCCATCGCTTCGTGGGCTTTTCAATGGTTACGCGCGTGTCTTGCTGCTTGACGAAGGGAAGCGGAAACTCGAAAACCTCCGCCATGATTTCCGTTTCCTCCGGCGCCGCCCGGCGAATCATGTCTTGTACGACAGAGGGCTGGCCGCAGTGTTGTTGTACCAGGCGAGAAAATTTGGTGGAATCCACGCCTTCCAGCCCGAACCGGGGCATTGCCGTGTACTTCACCGTTTCGATCGCGGTTGAATCGGCCGCAATCTTTGCGCTCCATCCGTATGAGACCTGGCCCTGCCAGTCCCTGATGCGGACGTTTTGCAGGAGAGGCAGTTTCTCTTTCTTCTTCCAATCCCCCAGGTGCGAAGGGATCGGGGATATGCCGGCTTTGCGAAGGATGGGTGTGATGTCCTGCCCCAGGAAATGGGCCCGTGCCGTACGCGATATGCCTAGAGGCTTTCCGTCCTGGAATGCCTTCAAGTCGGCGAACGTTTTGTCGGCATACTCTTCGCCTTCTCCAAGCTGCTCGAAAAGGGGAGTTGCCGCGTAAAAGCCCACATACTGCGCCTGGCGAGACCCGTTTTGCAAAGATATGGCAACTTCCACATCATGTCCCTGGATTTTGATGTGCACGCCATTGAGTACCGGTTCACCCAGTTGCATACCAAGCGTTAACGGAACCGCGTTCTCGAATTCGTAAGCGAAGCCTGGGGTACAGGTGCAGCCGGCGGCCAGGATCAAGGCCGCTACTGGTCGTAAATTTAATTTCATGGGCAATTCAGCTTGAAGTATCGGAAAACCATGTATGGATCGCCGCGAAAGGTCGCTATGTTATACGGTGCATAGGGAGCGTAGCGCCGGTCGTTGAACGCCGTATACATATTATTGGCGACCGGCGTGTTCCCCTTCTTTAGGCCAGTGAATCGCTTAGGATGTCCTTCCGGGAACGGCGCGTAGATTGCCATATGGCCCGGCCAGAGCAATACGTCACCAACCTGCATCGGCTCCTTCTTTACATCGATCCGCCTGAACTTGTGGCTCGTTGCAGCGTACTCCTCAAAATCGCCGGTGCGCCGGTATGGATAGGGAAACCCGGCCTCGATGAATATCTTGTTGGTGGTTCCAGAGCAATCTCCGAAGACGCGCTTTTCCGATTTGCCGCCGACGGCCTTGTATTCGGTCCCTTCCCAAGTAGCTGCTACTTCAATGATTTTCCAGCCTTCGGCTTCAGTGATGAACTCACCAACCGAACACTCCTTGCCCTGTGTATTCGCTTTTTCACTGGTGGCAGATTTTGCCAGCGTTTGTTCCTTCGCCATCAGTCTGTTCCTTCGCTTGCTGGGAATTCCTCTTCCACGTACATCAGTTCAAGACTCTCGATCTTGTCGCTGGTGAAGAGAAGGGTCCTGCCCTCATCGTCCGTGATCCCTTCCAATTCGACTCCCTCAGCCGAACGGATCTTGTACCTGAGATTTGCCAGCGGCTGTCCCAACGGATCCCGTAATACAAAGTGTTCATCGTAAGTGTCTTCGAGAAGTTCGAAGCGTGCCACCTGGCCCATGAATCCTTCGAGAATTCCCGTGCGGCCGTCCGCGCCGGTAAATCCTTCTATTGTCTGGTTTCCGGTCAAGGCACGATAACGTCGGTTGGCAACCGGCTTGCCGCTATGGGACTTGAGCACAAAGTGCTGGTCGGCAGTTTCGCCCGTATAGCGGGGCATGAGCGGAAGCGAGTGTGAGCTCTGCGCGGGGCCGGTCAACTCTTTGCTGCTGCCTTTGAATTCGATCTTGCCCGGCGCATTCAGCGTGATATCGCCACCCTCGATCCGGATTGCAGCCCCCTGGCTTGTTAGCAGAACATGCTGTTTCGCGGCGACGTTCACCTCGGCGGTGACGCTTGCAACCGTGACAGCCTTGTCGGCGGTCAGCATGGTCGCGGCCTCCTGGCTTTGGCTGCTGTATTTGCCGCTCGCAGCATGCAGGTGCAAACCGGTTTCCTGGTTCGGTTTTTCCTTGGCGTTGGCTTTGCCGTAGGTGAAAAGGCTGATGCCGCCGGCGGATGAATGCAGCAGGTTTGCTTGCGCTGCGAAGTTAATGTCCTGGCTGGCGGTGACGCTGCTGGCGCTTTCGGAAACGAACAATGCATCGGCTGGCGTGGCGGCGACGATGCCCGATGGGCTGTCAACCTGCAGCAGCGGAGAGTCGAAAGCCGGCGTGCCGCCGTTGGCGCGTGCCGACAGGGTGTTGGCAGTGCGTTGCAGGCCTGCGGCCACGGCGAGCTTGTCGGCTTCTTTTTGCTTCGGCAGGTCCGCCTTGTGGGTCTTGGCTTGCCCGGTCAGCGATACCTGCAGTTCCCTGGCGCTTTCCACCTGGTTCTGCGCGGGACGGGCATCCAGCACATTGCCGCTGGCGCCGCGTGCCGCGTGCGTCGACAGCAGCATGCCCTGGCCCGAACGCAGGGCGAGCGCATGTTCGGTTTTCAGTTCCGCGCCGAAGCCGACGACATGCAGGCGCTGGTTGTCGCTCTGGTGGCGCAGGTGGCCGAGGTTCAGTTCTGCGGTGCCCTGGTGCGGCTTGGCGTGGCGCTGCAGGGCCACGCGCGATTGGCCGGGCGAATCGTCGAACACCAGCTGGCTGTAAGCGCCGGCGCCGGCCTGGCTGCTTTGCATGGCCTGGCTCTTCAGGCCGGACAACGACGCAGGGTGGGCATGCCCGCCGGATTCGCCAGGGAACCATGCCGGTGCGTTGCCGGTGGCAGCTCCGGTGCCGCTGGCGACCTTGTTGTGCTGGGCGTCAGCCTGGCCGTCGCCGTTGTACAGGGCGCCAATAATGACGGGGCGGTCGATATCGCCTTCGAGAAAATCGACCAGCACTTCCTGGCCGACGCGCGGCAGGGTATTGCTGCCCCAGTTGGCGCCGGCGATCGGCGCCAGCGGCGTGGCAACGCGCACCCAGGTGCCTGCGCTGTCGTCGGCGGGAGCGCCGGTGTCGCCAGCCTGCAGCGAAGGCGCCAGCCGGCTATGGCTGTTGTCGCCGCGCTGCCAGTGGAACTGCACCTTGACGCGGTGGTCGCGGTCGGTGTGGATCGGGGCGCCGGAAGGGCCGACCACGATGGCGGTCTGTTGCCCCTGCACGGTCGGGCGCTTCCACGGCGCGGTGCTGCGATAGGGCAGGGCGGCTTCGATGGCGTCGATGCGGTTGCGGTAAAGCGGACGTTCGGCAATCGCATTGCCGATTGCATGGCGGCTTTCGGCCAGGTCGCTGTCGTTCAACAGCTGCAGCGCTGCCTGGCCCAGCTCGCGCTGGATGTTCGAGCGCATTTGCGCCGCCAGGTTGTTGTGCATCAAATGCAGCACGCGGATGACAATGAAGTCGCCGCTGTCGCCGGTCACCGGCTCGCCTTGCAGGGCGAAGCGTGTTGCCGGCGCCATGGTGCGCACGGTGCCGGCGCCTGTCATGTTCTTGCGCGCGACGTCGAGTGCCTGCAGGCGGCGTTCGGCCAGGCGCTGGCCGTGCTCGCGGCTGGTATAGGCGTAGGCGCCCGGCACGTCGCGCGCTGGCAGCGCGATGCCACTGCCCTCGGCGCCGGCGGCATTCGCTGTGCGCTGGTCCAGCGTGCGGTAGTCCCAGCTTTGCAGGGCAACTTCATTGGTCAGCAGGCCGGCCTGCATGCGCCAGCGGTCCATGCTGTCCTCGCGCATCACTGCCCCCGGCTGCGTAAAGCGCACTGCCGCTTGCGCGTTCGGCTGGAAGGCGCCGTTGTGGTCGGCGATCACCAGTACGTGGCCGTCGCTGCGGTGTTCAAAGTAATAGAACAGGCCTTCTTCCGCCATCAGGCGTTCGGCGAAGGCCCAGTCGCTTTCCTGGTATTGGGTGCACAGGCTGCGCTTTGGATAGACCGCGCGGTCGGCCAGTTCGAAGCGCCATTCGGGCACCAGCTTGCCCTGGCCCTGCCAGCTCCCCAGCACGGCGTCGAGGATGTCGCAGACCGACAAGTCCTGGAAAACACGGCTGTCGCGGTTTTGCGCGAGGAAGGCAGTCCACGGTTCCAGCCGCACGGAATAGCGCGCCAGGCCGCCATTGGAGCCGCTCAGTTCAATCGCGGTGATATGGCCGTGGAAGGGGCGCAGCGCTTCCGGACCGGCGGCAGTCACCAGTTCCAGCAAGGCGGGTTGGCCAAGCAGGGACTTGAGCGGGATCGCGGCGTCGGTGGACAGCGTTGAAATGTCGAAGGCGAAAGGCTTGCCGATCGCCTCCTCGCCGCGCACGCATTCGACCAGTAGCTGTGCGGCGCCCTGCGGCGTGGTCAGTCGCAGCAGGCGAGTATCTTGAGTGAGGCGGTCCAGCATGAGATTGTGTTTTCGATAACCATACGGATCGCCATTACAGCCTAGAAGTTCTCTTGAGGCAAGAGCGATTCAATTGAATCGCCATACTTGCAAAATGAAAGTTATTTGCGCAGGCGTGCTGCCTCCGCATCCAATGCCTCGTTGACGTCGCAGAATTTGCGCTGGCTGGTGAATTTGCTGACCTTCCGGAAGGACAGGGCTGGCGCGTCCACCGACTCGGGATCGTCATTTTCTTGCAATTCCATGACAGTAAAGTTCACGCGGCGGTCGTCGGCCCACATGCCATCGCGCTCGGCATAGACCACGCGCAGGCCGGCTTTTGACTTGAGCGCGCGGAATCCGGTGGTGGCACAGTCGGCGCCTGCATTCAGTTGGAGCGTCGGCACGAACCGGTCATTGATCTCGAATGGAATCTGCTGTGCCGGGCCCTTGTCGTTGGCGCGGAAGAAGGTAATCAAGCGCAATGTGTGGTTACCCCGATCGATATCCGTGTACAGCATTTTCAGTTCCATGCCTTTGGCCGAAATACTGGTGATGTCGCGTTGCGGGTTGATGAATTGCTGCGCGTGCAGCGGCAAGCCAATGGCGAGCAGCAGCGCGCCAAGGAATGGGGCTTTCATGGGGCTTCTCCGGTTTATTTGATGCGTGAGCGTGCGAAGCCGGTTAGCTCGCGCGGGTAAAAGATGTCGTCGCGGTAGGATGTGTCGTCGATGCCGAGGATGACGCTGATGGCCGCTGCTTCAAAGGACCAGTAGCCGAAGAACTGGAAGCCCTTGCGGTTGGTGCCGAAGTAGGGCTCGTCCTCGCTCATGCCGTACCAGGCCTTCAAGTATTCGGCCATCATGGCCGGGCGCTTATCGGGCGCGGCTGCGAACATCGGCAGGGTTTGCGCGTAGGGTTTGCCGCGCGTGCATTTCTTCGGCGGCGCTTCGCGGCCCGGCAGCCATGGCGCGACCAGGTGCTCCAGCAGCGCGTCGCGGCGGCGGTTGCCGTAGTCGAGGATAGGCATGATGCGGGACAGCTTGTCCTGGTGGCCTAGCAGGATGGCGAAGCACACCAGCGACAGGCCGGTGTGGTAGTCATCGTCTTCCAGGTCCAGCCAGTGCTTGTAGCAGTCCTCGTCCCCGTCGTTCTCCGACGGAGTAGATGGCGTTAGGAAGCGCGCGTAGTTTTCCCAAAAGCTGAGAGCCAGCGGAAAAAAAGTATTGAGGTCCTCCAAAGCATGGCCTGCGCTATAGCTGTTGCGCATGTGGTTCACCGATTCCCATGCCAGCCTGCTGGCGCCGTCGTAGTGGTCCGGATCGGCGCAGTCGTAGCACACCTTGTCGGTGAAGAGCACCAGGTTCTCTTCGTAGCTGCCATAGTGCATGCGGCTGGAGCGGCGGCGTTGTTCGAAGTCGGCCGGGGACAGCTTTTTGTGCCTCCAGTATTCAGCCAGCTCGCCGATCGTTCCGGGCGGCGTCAATTCCGCACTTTCCTCGACGGGCGGCGCAGTGTAGGCGGGGATCTTTCCGGCATTGGCCTGGCGCGCAAAGGCGGCCATGTCAGCCGGGTAGTAGGGCAGGTTGCGATAGCTCGTATCGTCGATGCCCAGCACCAGGGTGATGGCGGCAGCTTCCCACGACCAGTAGCCGACGAACTGGTAACCCGATTTGTGCAGGTCATAGTAGTTCTCGCGGCGGCTCGCTTCGTACCATTCGGCGAGGTATTGGGCCATCAGTGCCGGCCGTTCGGACGGCTGCGCGGCAAAGATCGGGAGCGTTTTCGAATAGGGCAGGTTACGGCGGCAGATGCCGGCAGCCGGATCGCGGCCTTCGACGCAGCAACTGAGCAGGCGCTCGACCAGGGCATCGCGTTTTTCATTGCGGTAGTCGATCAGCGGGACCAGGCGGCGCAGCACGTCCTGCTTGCCGAGCATGATGCCGAAGCAAACCATGGTCAGCGCCTGGTGGTATTCCGGACCGGCCAGTGCAACATGCGGCCATGGGGTCTCGCGATCGTTGCTGTCGTTGTAGGCCTGGTTGTAGTGGGCGTAGGTTTCCCAGTATTCGACCGCACGGTCATAGAAAGCCTGAAGCTGGGCGATGTCATGCCCGCCGCTATAGCAATTGACCAGGAACGCCGTGGCGTCCGTCGCCAGGCGCTTGGTGGTGTTCATCAGGTTATAGAGCGGGATCGCCGAGATCATCTCCGGCGCTTGCTGCAGGCGTTCCCTCACATGCTCGAAAGTCTCGAGCTGGTCGTGGAAGTTTTCTTCGTAGCCGTAATACCTAAGCAGGGGTTCGCGCAGGGACTGGTGAAAGTCGCTTTCTGACAGCGGGGCGTGCATGGGTGTTGCTCTTTCAGTAACGGTGCGGACCGCCATTACAGCCTAGAATTTCGCGAACGGCAAGAGTAATTCAATTGAATCGGGGGTGGCAGGCGAAAAAAAGCGGGAAGAGCCCGAAAGCTGTTCCCGCTTTGTTGTATCGCTTACACGCCCAGGCGTTCTTAGCCTTGCTTTTCGTCGTCGCCGGCAGTTGCTGGGTATGGACGGTTGACCCACAGGATCCAGTAGCGCGCCAGGTCGGCACGGCCGTCGGCGCCTTGCACCGATTCCAGGATCTTGATGGCTTCTTCCTTCTTGCCGGCCATGGCGTAGGAGTAGCCCAGGCGCAGCTTGGCGTCTTCCGCATTTTTCAGGCCGCCCTTGGCGATACCGTCCTGGATCAGCTGGATGCCCTTGTCGTACTGGCCCATGGTGACGAAAGCGTAGCCCAGGTTGACCATGCCGGTGCCGTTCTTGGCTTTGCGCGCCGAAGATTCGGTGGAGGCGATGTTCTTCACGTCGTCAGCAGCTTGCTTGTCCAGTTCGGCCTTGAGTTTCTTGATCTTGGCGTTCTGGGTGACAGCACCGTTGGCGATGCCGGCATCCAGCGCGGCCTTGCCTTCGATGAACTGGCCTTCGAGCTGGTCGACTTCTGCCAGTTCCACGTAGTCCTGCTCTTCCATTTTGGTGGTGGCCACTTTCTGCAGGCGGATGATGTCTGCCGAGAAGCGGGTAGAGTAGTTTTCCTTGCCGCGGGTGCGGTACAGCATGTCCGACCAGTAGCGGTCACGCGGATGCCAGCGCACCAGGCCTTCCAGCGCGGTCAGGTAGGTGGCCTTGTCTTTCAGGCGGTGCGATGCGTCGGCCAGCATGTGCAGCTCTTCGCGGGTCATTGGCTGGTTGGCCTTGATGCCGTCGTTCAGCTTCTTCAGCAGGTCGGCTTGCACGCCCTTGTAATCGCCCGATTCGAAACGGATCGCCATGATCTGGCGCGCCACTTTCGGGTCGCCGCTCAATTCACCGTACTTCTGCAGGTTTTCGATGGTCTTGGGGTAGTTTTTCTGTTCCTGGTAGTAGCCGGCCAACGCCTGGGTAAACTTGGTTTGCTCGGGCTTGTCCAGGCGGCCGGAGCCCAGGATGGACTCCAGCATTTCGATCAGCTTCGGCTTGTCGCCCATGCCCAGGGCCGTGGCCAGGCGCATGCGGTTGATGATGTACTGTTCGTATGGGGTCTTGTTCGGCATTGCGTCGGCCTGGTCCAGCAAGGCGTTCACTTCGCCATATTTTTTGGCTTCCAGCAGGGGACTCAGGACTTTACCGTCCAGGAATTTGACCATATCTTTGCGCACCGTCTCTTGTGGAGCAGCGGCAGCCTGTTTGTCTTGCGCGTGTGCGGTCTGGACCAGCGCCGGGACGGCGCCCAGGCCGATGGCTGCCAGCAGCAGGCCGATACGTGCGAAACGATGTTGGGTCATGGTAGGTGATCCTTCTTGTGGTTGAGGCAAACGTCTATTCTCCCATAATTTCGTCATGGGTCCGGATTTCTGAAGTAGCCAATTGTAACGATATATTATGGCCGGCCGAAAGCCGCGCCATTGGTCCCGAACAGCATGCAGCGCTCCGGCGGCAGGAACAGCGTGGCTGGCGCGCCGGGCGCCGGCGCGGGCAAGTCCTGCGCCAGTTTTACTGCCAGCGGCTCCGGCATGCCGGGCAAGGCCGCGTAAACAATTGATTGATCGCCAAGATACTCCACATGGCTGACCGCTACAGCGGCCGCATTGTAAGCCTCTTCCCGCAATTGCAGGTGTTCCGGACGCACGCCAAGCGTGACGCGGCTGCCGCGCTCGACGTCGCCAGGCAGCGCCGCGGCTTCGACGATGGCGCCGCCCGGCAGCAATACCGCTACGTGCGTCGCGCCGACCGCGATCACTTCGCCGGGAATGAAGTTCATGCGCGGCGCGCCAAGGAATCCGGCCACGAACAGGTTGGCCGGGCTGTTATACAGTTCCTGCGGCGTGCCGGCCTGTTCGATCCTGCCTCCATTGAATACCACGATGCGCTGGCCCAGCGTCATGGCCTCCACCTGGTCGTGCGTGACATAGATGGTGGTGGTGCCCAGTTCCTTGTGCAGGCGGCCGATTTCCAGCCGCATTTGCACGCGTAGCCCGGCATCCAGGTTGGACAGCGGTTCGTCGAACAGGAACAGCTGCGGCTTGCGTACGATGGCGCGGCCAATGGCCACGCGCTGGCGCTGGCCGCCCGACAGTTCCTTGGGCTTGCGATTGAGCAGATGGCCGATCTGCAGCGCGGCGGCGGCGCGTTCCACCGCCGCCCGCAACTCGGTAGCGGGCATGCCGGCCAGCTTCAGGCCGAATGCCATGTTCTCGTACACCGTCATGTGCGGGTACAGCGCATAGGACTGGAACACCATGGCCAGTCCGCGCTGGGCTGGCGGCACGTTGTTGGCGAAGCGGCCGCCGATGTGCAACTGGCCGCCGCTGATGTCCTCCAGCCCGGCGATCATGCGCAGCAGTGTCGACTTGCCGCAGCCGGACGGGCCGACAAACACGGTAAATTCACCGTCCGCGATTTCCAGGTCGATGCCCTGGATTACCGGGGCATTGTCGCCATAGCGCTTGGCGATATTGCGCAGCGAAACCGACGCCATGAATCAGGCTGCCTCGGGCACGGCTTCGCCGCCGGATCGTTCGCGCGACTCCATCGGGATGAACTGCGACAGGATGGTGACCGGAATGGCGGCCACCAGCACCCACAGGAAGAAGTTCTTGTACCCCAGCGCCATCTGGATATCGCCGCTGATCCAGCGGAACAGCACAAAGCCAAGCTGCATCACGCCGGTGGAGAAGGCATAGTGCGCGGTGGTGTATTTGCCCGGCGCCACCACCTGCATCATGTACAGGATCACGCCGACGAAGCCAAAGCCATAGCCGAACATCTCCACGCTGAGGGCGATGCCGATCAGCGTCAGGTCGGTCGGCAGCGCGTGCGACAGGTAATAGAACACCAGGTTGGGCAGGTTCACCGCCAGGATCAGGAACAGGATCGCGCGGCGCAGGCTAAGCCAGGAAGTAAAGTAGCCGCCGGCGATGGAGCCGATGATGAAGGCGATGGTGCCGCTGGTGCCGTACACGGCGCCCACTTCGGCCGTGCTCAGGCCAAGGCCGCCGGCTTCGCGCGCCTCGCGCAGGAACAGCGGTCCAATGGTCTGCACCTGGGCTTCGCCGGCGCGGAACAGGATGATGAACAGGATCGAAATCCAGATGCCAGGCTTTCGGAAGTAATCGACGATGACTTCCTTCAGCGTGCGCGCCACGCCGGCCACGGTATGGTCGTCCATGCGTGCGTTAGGGCTGAGGGGCAGGGCCCAGAAGTTGTAAGCGCCCAGCGCACACATGGTCAGGCCAAGGATGCCGAAGATGACGGTCCAGGCGGAAGTGACGCCTTGCGTCTTTTCCAGGTAGCCGGCCAGCATCAGCAAGCCGCCCTGCGCAAGGAAGCGGCCGGCGTTGAAGAAGGTGCCGGTCCAGCCGGCGTACTGCGCCTGCGCTTTTTTGTTCAAGCTGGCGATGTACAGGCCGTCGCAGGAAATATCGTGGGTGGCGGAGGCAATCGACACCAGGAACAGCACGCCGATGCTGGCGCTGAGCCAGAACGGAAATTGCAGCGCCAGCGCCACCAGGCCAAGGCACACGCCGCCGAACAGCTGCAGGCTGACCACCACCAGCTTCTTGCTTGACGCCAGTTCGAGGAAGGGGCTCCACAAGGGCTTGAAGATCCAGGCGCCGCCGAGGAAGGCCAGCCAGTGGCTGATTTCCGCGTTCGACATGTTCATGCTCTTCATCATCTGGCCAAAGACGAGGGCAATGGCGAAGTAGGGCAGGCCCTGCGCCAGGTACAGCGTGGGGATCCACTTCAGCGGGTTGTGGCGTGCGGCGTCCATCTTGTCTCCTTAAGCTTCAAGCAAAGCCGGGAACCGGGCAATGGCCGGTGGCTTCCAGTTCGCCCGACAGCCAGGCGTTGACGGCTTCCAGCGCGGGCGCGGCAAAGCCATAGGTCATCAGGGCTGGCGACTGGATGTCCAGCGCCTGATAGGGATTCCACAGCGCCAGGTGCAGGTCCGGCTTCCAATTGTTGCGGGCGTTGTCGCCGTAGCGCAGGCGGGAGGTGGAGGCAAGCACGGTGAAGCGGCCGTCCTGCGGTAGCGCCGACCAGTCGAAGGTGCCGGCGTCGGCGAAGGTGACCAGGTCCACGTCGTACAGCTTGCCCAGCGAGGCGGCCACGGTGGCTGCCGGCACGCCGGCTTCGGACACGCCATCGCTGACCACGTCCTGGCGTACCACCAGGCGCAGCTTGCTGCCTGCGGCGGGGCGCCGCGGATTGCCGCGCGCCGTCAGGGCGCGGCGCCAGCCTTCGGCCATGATTACGCGATCGGCGGCATCTTCCTTATAGGAGCGCTGCTGGCAAGGATAGGCTTGCGCCAGCGCGTTCAGGCGCGCCAGTCGTTCGTCGACGGCGGCCTGCGACAGCGAGCCATCGGCCAGCGCGGCTGCAATGGCGTCCAGCGTTTCGTTCTGGGTTTCAGTGGTCCCGAGCGCCATCACCATGTCGGCCCCGGCCAGCAGGGCGCGCACGGCGGCGTTGCCCACGCCGTAGCGGCCGGCGATGGCGTGCATGTCCATGCCGTCGGTAATGATGATGCCCTTGTAGTTCCATTGCTTGCGCAGGATGCCGTCCAGGATGGCGGGCGACATGGTGGCGGGATTGTCCGGATCGATGGCCGGGTAGACGATATGGGCGGTCATCATGGCCGGCGCCACCGGGGCGGCGGCGCGGAATGGCGCCAGCTCCAGCGCGTCCAGCTCGGGCAGCGCCTTGTCGACGGTCGGCAGGTCGCGGTGCGAATCGACGTGGGTGTCGCCGTGGCCGGGGAAGTGCTTGACGCAGCAGGCCACGCCTTCGGCATGGCTGCCGGCCATCCAGGCCATGGCCAGCTCCACCGCGCGTTTCGGCTCGGCGCCGAAGGAGCGCTCGGCGATCACCGGATTGTTCGGGTTGTTGTTCAAGTCCAGTACTGGCGCGAAGTTCCAGTTGAAGCCGAGCGACTTGGCGGCGCGTGCGACGGCAGCGCCGGTGCGGTAGGCCAGTTCGGTATCGTCGGCGGCGCCCAGGCCCATGGCGGCTGGCGGCGCCGGCACCCAGGTCGAGCGCACCACGGCGCCGCCTTCCTGGTCGATGGCGATCAGGGCGTTCGGGCCCATGGCGTCGCGCAGGTCGGCGGTCAGCTTGGCCAGCTGCACGGAGTCGGTCATGTTGCCGCGGAACAGGCACACGCCGCGGATGCCGTTGGCGCGGATGAAATCGGCCGTCGCCTGGTCCAGCACCGTGCCGGGGAAGCGGATCATGATCAGTTGTCCCGCGATTTTTCGTAGTTCTTGTGTGCTCATTTAACTGCTCCGTCCATGCCGCGCATGAAGTAACGTTGGGTGAAAAGGAATGCCGCCAGTGTCGGCACAATGGTGATGATGGTACCTGCCGCGATCACGCGGGTGCTGCTGCCGAAGGTGCCGCGCAAATACAGCACGCCCACCGACAGCGGGAATTCGTCCGGCTTGCTCATGACGATCGAAGGCCAGATGTATTCATTCCATGCCTCCACGGCGGTCAGGATGCCGACCGTGGCCAGCCAGGGAGCGATCAGCGGCAGCATGATCTGGGTGAAGATGGTCCATTCGGAGGCGCCGTCGACGCGGGCCGCATCGACCAGGTCTTGCGGCACTTCCTCGAAGGCCTGTTTCAGCAGCAGGATGGCGACGGCGTTGACCACGTTCGGCAGGATGACGCCGGAGTAGGTATCGACCAGGCCCAGTTCCGTCACCGTGATGAAGTTGACCAGGAAATTGACCTCGGACGGCAGCACCATGGTCGCGACAATCAGCCCGAACACCAATTTCTTGCCCTTGAAATGCAAGCGGGCCAAGGGATAGGCGGCCATGGAGCACAGCACCAGCTTCCACAGCACGGTAAAAGCCGTGATCAGGACCGAATTTTTCAGGAAGGACCAGATCGGAATGACGCGGAAGACTTCCACGAAATTTTCAAGCGATGGCTGCTTGGGCCAGAACGTTGGCGGATACGAGAAGATATTGCCTTCGGTGGAAAGCGCCGTCACCAGCGTCCACCAGAACGGGAAGATGCACAGCAGCGCGATGGCAGCCAGCAGCAGGTATTGTGCGGTCTTTTTCATCGGTGCTTCGGCTTCAGGTAGCGCAGGCAAAGCAGGGCGATGCCGATGCAGATCAGGGAGACGATAAAGCTCGCGGCCAGCGCGCGCGGCAGCTTAAGGTGCTTCAGGCCCTGGTCGTAGGCGTAATACAGGGCGGTGAAGGTGGAGTTCATCGGGCCGCCCTGGGTCAGCACGTCGACTTCCTGGTAGGCTTTCAGTGCGCCCAGTACGGAGAGGATGGTGCAGACCATGATGGTAGGGCGCAGCATGGGCACGGTGATATGCCAGAAGCGCTGCCAGCGCGAGGCGCCGTCCAGGATGGCTGCCTCCTGCATTTCCTGAGGCACCGATTGCAGCGCGGCCAGGTACATCACCATATACCAGCCCAGGCCGCGCCACAGGGTAACGAACATGATCGCCGCCAGTGCGAAAGTATCGTCCTGCAGCCAGCCAATGTGCGTGCCGAGGATGTAGTTCAGCGCACCCTGCTCATGGAACATGAAGCCCCACATGATGCCGACCACGGAAACCGTCGTCACAACCGGCACGTAATACGCTGCGCGGAACAGCTTGATGCCCGGGAGCTGGTTGTTCACCATCACCGCCAGTGCAATGGCGCCCAATTGCACGCAAGGGACGATTAGCAGGAACACCAGCGAGTTTTTCAGGCCGGTGACGAACATCTCGTTATTGAAGATGTAGCGGAAGTTATCGAAGCCGACCCAGTGCGTCTCCCGCACCAGCGAAAAATCGGTAAAGGCCAGCACCGACCCAAACAGCACCGGCCAGAAGGCAAACACCGCCAGCAGCAGCAAGGCCGGCGCCAGGAACAGCCAGGCCGCAACGGAACGTTTCATCGCGCCACCTCGAGCTTGCGATTCCATATCTCGACGGCAGCGTTGAGTGCTTGCTGGATATCAGCGCGGCCGGTGACGCCAGCTTCTACTGCCTTCACGAGCGCACGGCGCAGTTCGTCGTAGTCTTCGATGCCTGCCACATACATGGTGCGCGAGTGCGGCATCGATACCGCGCCGACCGCAACGGCTTTCTCCGATGCGCCGGCATTGGGCGGCACGGTGGTGAAGAAGGGATCATTGGCAGCCTGTGCCGAGGCGGGAAACACACTGGCCTGGCGCGCAAATTCTAGCTGGTTCGCATCGTTGGTAAGGAAGCGTGCGAACTTGCCAATGCCTGGCAAATCGGCCGCCGGCACCCGGGCCGGCACGCCGAAGTGGATCAGCCAGCCGCCATCGGCAATCCCGGTCGGTCCCAGCGGCGCCGGCGCGACATCGGTGATTGCATACACGTCGCGCGCATCGGCCTGGATGCGCTTCAGGGCCGTCGGCGGCGCCAGCAGCATGCCAAGGCGTCCGCTCTTGTAAGCCTCTACCGCCGGCGGGAAGTTATCTTCCGCGAACAGGCCGTCTTTCAGCAGCCCGCCAGCGCGATATGTCTCGGCCAGTTTGCGGACAAACGCGACGTGGGCAGGCGAATTGAAAACTGCCCGGCCGCCAGCAAGGACCGGCAAGCCTTGCTGCAGCATCAGCCCATCGACCTTGGACAGGGCAGGGCACAGGCCGGCCTTGCCGGTGCGCAGGGCAATCTGCCGTGCAAACGCCAGTTGCTCGTCCAGGTTGCGCGGCGCATGGGCAATGCCTGCCGCGCGGAAGATCTCCCGGTTGTAGGCGATCACCGCGACGTTGCTGTACATCGGGAAGCCGTAAGTCTTGCCGCCGAAGGAAAGATCCTTCAATGCGCTGGGCAGGTAGCGCGAACGCTCGGCGCCGAGCAGCGAATCGACAGGCGTCAGCAGTCCGTCGCGGGCGAATTCCTCTGCCCATGGCACGTTCAGGTTGACCAATGCCGGCGGCTTGCCGGCCACGATGCGCGTGACCAGCTTGGTCTGGATAATGTCCCATGGGAAGTCGACCCATTCCAGCTTGACGCCGGGATTGGCCGCTTCGTAGCGCTGCACCACGCCTTCGAAATAAGGCGTGAAACGCGGCTTCATGCTGAAGGTCCAGAATTCGATGTGCTGCACCGGCGCAGCCAGCGTGGCGCCGGCAACGGCCATCAATGCAGCAAGCAGGAGACTGTTCTTCATCGATGGCCGCGCGCGGGGATCAGTGGGTCTTGGTGACTTTATTCAGGTGACGCGGACGATCCGGATCCAGGCCGCGCGCTGCCGACAGCTTGGCTGCCATCACATAGAAGGCCTGGATGGCGACAATCGGATCAAGGTCGGGCGTAGCCGCAACCGGCAAGGTCAGGTCGCGGCCTGCGACGTCTTCCGGCGCCGCCAGCAGCACGCGCGCGCCACGGCCGCGCATTTCCTCCGCCAATGCCAGCAGGCCTGCCTGGGTCGGGCCGCGCGTGGCGAAGATCAGCAGCGGATAGCCTTCTTCGATCAGGGCCATCGGGCCGTGCTTGATTTCGGCGCCGGAGAAGGCTTCTGCCTGCAGTGCCGAGGTTTCCTTGAATTTCAGCGAGGCTTCCAGTGCGACCGGGAAGCTGATGCCGCGGCCAACCACCATGATGTTGCGTGCCGGGGCCAGTACTTCGATTGCCGGCGACCAGTCCACATCGCAGGCCGCGCGCAGTGCATCCGGCAGGGCAGCCAGGCCCTCCAGCAGTTCCGGATCGTTCTGCCAGTGCGCGACCATGCGTGCGCCGGCGACCAAAGAAGTGATGAAACTCTTGGTGGCTGCGACGCTCTGCTCTTTGCCGGCGCGCAGCGGCATGGCCCATTCGGCGCTGTGCGCCAGCGGCGAGTCGGCATCGTTGACCAGCGCCACGGTGGTGGCGCCCCCATCGCGGAAGTAGCGGATCGGTTCCACCACGTCCGGGCTCTGGCCCGATTGCGAGACGGACACCACCAGCGTATCGCGTGTGATCAGCGGCGATTTGTGTAGCGTTACAAGCGACATCGGCAGCGAAGCCACCACGCGCCCCAGGCGCGACATGATCAGGTAAGCGATGTAGTTGCAGGCATGGTCCGAGCTGCCGCGTGCTACGGTCAGCGCGGAATTGAACGGTGTGCTCCTCAGTTTGCGGCCCAGTTCCGCGTAGCGGTCGGTGTCGTTCGCCAACTGCTGTTCCACGCAGTCGGCGGCAGACAGGGCTTCTTTAAGCATCATTGAGGTCACAACGTTCTCCTTCGATATAAACGGCTTTCAGTTTCAAGTCCCGGTCCATCACGACCAGGTCGGCATACGCGCCGCGTGCCAGGCGGCCGCGGTCCTGCAGGCCGAGGTAGTCGGCCGCATGGGTGGAAACTCGTTTGGAGGCGTCGGCCAGGTCGAGGCCCAGCCCGACCAGGTTGCGCAGGGCCTGGTCCAGCGTCAGCGTGGAACCGGCCAGGGTGCCGTCGGGCAGGCGCACGCCGCCCATGCATTTATGGACGATGTGGCGGCCCAGCATGTACTCGCCATCCGGCATGCCGGTGGCAGCCGTGGAATCGGTCACGCAATACAGGCGCGGGATGGCGCGCAGAGCGCCTTTGATCGCGCCCGGATGCACGTGCAGGAGATCGGGAATCAGTTCGGCGAATTCGGCGTGCGCCAGGGCGGCGCCGACCATGCCGGGCTCGCGGTGGTGCAGCCCGCTCATGGCGTTGAACAGATGGGTGAAGCCTGTAGCGCCATGGTCCAGCGCGGCCACGCCTTCTTCGTACGACCCCAGCGTGTGGCCGATCTGGACGCGCACGCCGTGGTTGGCCAGGTCGCGCACCAGCTCCAGGTGGCCGGAAATTTCCGGCGCCACGGTGATCACGCGCATCGGCGCCAGTTGTTCCAGGCGATGGACTTCTTCGATGGTGGCGGCGCGCGCGAAGTTCGGCTGTGCACCCAGCTTGCCGCTGTTGATGTACGGGCCTTCCAGGTGGGCGCCCAGCACGCGCGCCTCGCCCTTGCCGCGCTGGCGCACAGCCTTGCCGATGGCAGCCAGCGCCACGTCGATATCTTCCGGTGGCGCGGTCATGGTGGTGGCCAGCATGGAGGTGGTGCCGTGGCGCGCGTGGATGGCAGCAATCGCATGCACTGCGTCGCCGCCTTCCATTACGTCCTTGCCGGCGCCGCCGTGTACGTGCAGGTCGATGAAGCCGGGCAGGATATAGTCGTCGCCGTTCTGCTTTGGGTCGGCGCTGCTGCCTGCGACGTCCTCGATCCGTTCGCCGAAGGAAATCGTTCCGTTCAGCCAGCCGGAAGGGGTCAGGATATTGCCTTTGATTTCCTCGTTCATCGACGCGACTCCGCTACAAATTCATAATAGTCACTCCGGCAGAAGGAGTGGGTAAGTTCTACCGCCGCGCCGCTCTCCAGGTAGCTCACACGCGTAATGTGCAGCATGGCGGTGCCGGGCGCGATATTGGCCAGGCGCGCCTGCTCGGCATTGGCGTTGATGGCGCGGATGTGCTGCAGCGCGCGCATCGGCACGTTGCCGGTGGCCTCCAGGTAGCCGTACAGCGAACCGTTCACCGTGCCGGGATCGGGCATGTACATGGCGGGGATGGTCGAGGTCTCGATGGCCATCACCACGTCGTCGGCCGTGCGCAGGCGCTTCAGGCGCGCCACCGGCATATTTGGCGACAGTCCCAGCGACAGCAATTCCAGCGGCGCCGCTACCCCGATCTCGCGCTGCAGCCAGCGCGAGCCGGCGGTAAAGCCGCGCTGGCGCAGCTCTTCCGAAAAACTGGTCAGGCGCGACAGCGGCTGCTCCAGCTTGGGCGTAATGTAAGTCCCGGAACCGCGGCGGCGCGTCAGCATGCCGCGTGCGCACAGCATGTCGATCGCCTTGCGTGCGGTCACCCGCGAGATATTGAGTATTTCCGACAGCACCCGTTCGGACGGCAGCGCCTCGTTGGCACGCCAGTCGCCGCTTGCTATGCCATCGGACAGCTTGTTTGCCAACTGCATGTACAGAGGGGTGTCGCTGTCGGCGTCAGGCCGGAAATCGCTCAACTGGGATAGCACGGGCTACTCCTTCAAATGTTGTTGGATCAGGCGCAGGCCACCCGCGGCCGAATCGCCCCTGGGTGGAACAATCCGCAGCAGCAGGGCAGGCGGCAGGTAGGCGCGCAGCGGCTCGCCGAGCCCGCCGCACAGGGCGATTGGCAGCGTGCCGCTCGGGTCCAGGCCGTGCGCGATCAGCGCGACTTGCTGGCCCGCGGCGGACAGGATGCTGTGCGCAGTGGCATCGCTTTCCGCATGCTGCAGGACGATGCGCGCCAGTTGCGCAAAAGCGGTCTGGTTGGCGTTGGCCAGCCAGACCTGGATGCGGTCGCGGCTGCCGCCACAGGCGTCGGCCACTGCCTGCGCAAAGGCGCTGCCCTCGACACGGCCATCGACCACCTGCTGCACGTGGTTGATCGCCTTCATCCCGATCCAGGCGCCGCCGGCTTCGTCGCCGGAAGGGAAACCCCAGCCGCCCACTTCATGGCGCGAGCCATCAGCATGCAGGATTTCGCCCACGCTGCCGGTACCCAGCGCGATGATGGCGCCCGGCCGGCCTTCATGTGCGCCAAGCACTGTGGTAAAGGCATCGGTTTCCAGCGCCACGGCGGCAAAGCCAGGATTGGCGGCCACGAAATTGGCGGCCCACTGCTTGTTATGCACGCCAGCCAGCCCCAGGCCAATGGCAATGTGCTCGCGCGCCGGTTGTGCCACGCCGGCTGCCTCGAAGGCGCGCGCCGTGGCTTCCTCCACGGCGGCCCAGGCATTCTTAATACCGTGCAGCAGGGCGGATGGACCGGCCTGGCCTTCGCCCAGCAACTGCCCGTCGGCACGGGCCAGGCGCACGCGTGTACCACTGCCGCCGCCATCGACGCCTATCAGGAATTCGATCATTTTTTCAAGGGATGAAAAGAACTGTGGCGACTATATGAGGAGCACACCAGCTTGTCAACAGGTATTTAACTGGTATTGTTTAGGTCTTTGCCTAAACAGCGAAAATATTCTGCAAGTCATTGAATTGTATGATGTTTGATTGGTGCTGGAATGGTATGCACTTTGGTATGGACTGTGGTGCCAAAGTTGCAATATGGACTAAAAAAAGCCCGGCACGCTGGCCGGGCACAGGGAGAATAGCTAATCGCTGCCGGCGCCTCAGGCGTCAGCAGCGATGTCGTCAATCATTCAGCGTGGGCGCCACGACGGTCGACCGTCACCACACGCTGTTTATCGGAAACCAGTTGCTGGCCTTGTGCGGCCACTTTGCCTTCCACGTTGACCGTGGCATTGCCCGGGCCGCGCACATTGACTTCGGCCTGCTTGGCCAGCATGTCGCGCGCATCCAGGCTGCCGGAACCGGTCACCTGCGCATTCAGGGTGCTGGTCCAGCCGCGCAGTTGCACGCCGCCTGGCCCGCTCATGGTGACTTTCACGTCCTTGCATTCCGGTTCGGCATGCAGGTCGCCCGAGCCGCGCACGTCGGCATCCAGCGAATCGCTGACCTTGCTCAGGTAGATATTGCCGGGGCCCTTGCTGCGGGCGATGGCCTTGGCCACCTTGAGCTGCTTGGCATCCAGGTCGCCCGAGCCGCTGACATCGGCGCTCAGGGTTTCGCTGCTGCCGGACAGGTTCATGCCGCCCGGACCACTCAGGCTGACGCGGGTATTCTGGGTTTGCAGGCCGCGCGCTTCCAGGTCGCCGGAGCCGTGCACTTCGGCGTCGAACTTCTTGATCTGGCCGTTCAGGCAAGCGCTGCCCGGGCCATTCAGCATGGCGCTGACGTTTTCCACCTGCATGCTGCAGGCTTCCAGGTCGCCCGAGCCGGAAATGTCGACGCGGATATCGCGGCTGCTGCCGCGCAGCTCGACCGAGCCGGGGCCGCTCATCGACGCGTTGATTTTGTTGGCGCGCACGTCGCCGGCTTCCAGGTCGCCCGACCCGGACAGGACCGCATTCAGGTCGCCGGTGATGGCCGGGGCGCTCACGTCGCCGGGGCCGGTCATGACCAGGTTGACATTGGTGGCGCGCATCCGGTGCAGGTGCATGTCGCCGCTGCCGCTGGCCTTGACGATCAATTCGGTGGCCGTGCCGGAGGCGCTGAAATCGCCGGGGCCGGTCGAGATCAGTTTCAGCTCGCTGCTGTCGACCCTTTCCAGCTCGACGTCGCCGCTGCCGCTGGAACTCAGGGCTTTCAGGCCGCTGGTGCTGATTTTCACGATGACGGGCTCGCGCTGCTTGCCGAAGCTGAACACCCAGTGGTTGCGGCGCAGCGGACGCACGTGCAGGGTATCGCCCTGGACCACGGTTTCCAGCTGCTCGACCTGGCGTTTCGGTCCGCTGACTTCCACGCCCGTTTCGCCCTGGGCATTGATCAGCACCTTGTAAGGGCCTTCCAGTTCAATCCGGGAGAAGGCCGTCACCGGGCGGTTTTCCCTGGTTGGGGTGAGGTCGGCCTTCTTTTCGCTGTCCGGAGGGCTGGCATGCAGGGCGGTGACGCCCAGCGCGATCAGGGAAACAGCGGCGCCGTAGGTGATCAGCTTATTCATTTTGATTGTCACTGTTCAGGATTGGTGATGCTGGAACGATATGCGAATCGGCGTCGCCGCCGGGCCGGAAAAAGACAGACGCGCAAAAACGGGGAACCAACTGCATTTTTCCGATACTGAAATGCACACGGTAGCGGGCAAAAAGTTGTGATTTCGCCTTGAAATGTCATAATGCTCGTCAGGAGAGACACTTTATGATCAAGTACTTGGGGACCAAAAAGACCGACCAGGGTGGAACGGTATACGTGTTCCTGATCAATGGTTTGCAGAAGGAAGTCCGCGAGGGTTCCCTGAAGCAATATCCTGGCTGCTACGAAGCGTTGCCGCCATCGGCCAAGGCCAAGATCAGTGCCAACCGCGCCTGGTTCCAGAAGCTGTAAATGATGCGGCGCTTCCTCACGGCGGCAGGCCTGCTGGCCGCCAGTCTCGCGGCGCAGGCAGCGCCGCCTTCCCACTTCGGCGATGTGCTCGGCAATGGCTTGCTGTGCCGCGACCAGACCTCCAACCGTTATTATTTCGACTATCTCAGCCAGTATTTCGGGCGCCCCTACAAGCGCGAGGGCGGGGCCTACTGGTTCCGGACCAATGACGCGATCCTGTGGGGTTTTCCCGTGCTGGAGGTGATCATCAGCGACGAAAGCTACCCGTACAGCTTTGTCGGCGCCGTAACCGATACCACGCCCGAGGAGCTGGAAAAGGCCATCCTCCGCCAGGACGGCCAGGCCTATGCGAAAATCGACACTTCGCGCTATCCGGTGCGGGAGTCCAAGCCGGGCAGCCGCATCGTCTATTTCAACACGCGCTCCAAGATATACTGCGCCAAATTCAAGCAACTGCCGCCCGCGCTGCGCTAAGCGCCGACCATGTACACGCAATACTTCAACCTCAAACAGCAGCCGTTCTCGATTGCCCCCGACCCGCGTTACCTGTTCATGAGCGAACGGCACCGCGAGGCGCTGGCTCACCTCCTGTACGGCGTGGGAAGCGGCGGCGGCTTCGTGCTGCTGACCGGCGAAATCGGCGCCGGCAAGACCACGGTGTGCCGCTGTTTCATGGAGCAGATCCCGGCCGATTGCCGGCTCGCCTATATCTTCAATCCCAAGCTGACGGTGGAAGAACTGCTGCAGTCGGTGTGCGATGAATTCGGCGTGGCGCCGGAGGGGGCGAGCGTCAAATCGTATGTGGACGCGGTCAACAGCTACCTGCTGGAGTCGCACGCGGCCGGCCTGAATAATGTGCTCGTCATCGACGAGGCGCAAAACCTGTCGGCCGATGTGCTGGAGCAGTTGCGCCTCCTGACCAACCTGGAAACCAGCGAACGCAAGCTGCTGCAGATTATCCTGATCGGCCAGCCGGAACTGCGCCAGATGCTGGCGCGGCCGGAGCTCGAGCAACTGGCGCAGCGGGTGATTGCGCGCTACCACCTGGGGCCTTTGTCCGAGGCGGAGGTGGGCAGCTATATCCAGCACCGGCTGGCGGTGGCTGGCGCTGGCGCGGTGGAGCTGTTCCCGCGCGGGCTGTTGCGGCGCATCCACCAATTGAGCAAGGGCGTGCCGCGCAGGATCAACCTGCTGTGCGACCGGGCGCTGCTGGGCGCCTATGTCGAAAACCGCGCGCAGGTGAATGCCACTATATTGCGCCGGGCGGCGGAGGAAGTGTTTGCAGGCGAGGCCGCGCCGGTTCGCGTTCGGGCGTGGCGCGTAGCTGCCGCCGGCGTGCTGGCCGGGGCGGCGTTGACTGCCGCCGCAGCATGGCAGTTGATGCCGTCTGCGCGCGCGCCATCCACGCCCGCCACTGCAACCGCGCCGAAGACGATTGTCCCGGCGTCGCAAACTGCGGCCCCGGTTGCGAAAGTCGCTGCAGCACCGCCCGCAATCGCCGGTCCCGCGCAGGTGGTCGCCGCTGCGCCCCAATCCACCATGCCGGCCTGGCTCACAATGGACGCAGCCCTTGGCCAGCTCGCCGCCAAATGGGAGGTGGCGCTGGAGGAAGGTGAAGGCTGCGCCGAAGCCGCCAAACGCAACTTGCGCTGCATGCAAACCAAGGGCGGCCTGGAAGAAATCCGCAACCTGGACCGCCCAGTCATTATCAAGCTGCGCGACGGCGACTCCTTGCCGCGCAATGTCCTGCTGACCGCTCTCGACGACAAGAGCGCTACGCTGGTCGGGGCCCGCGGCAGCGAGAAGGTGGCACTGGAAGCGCTGGATGCCCGCTTCGACGGTACCTTCACCACCTTCTGGCGTGCGCCGCGTTCCTGGCGTGAAGAAGTCCGCGAAGGCGACAAGGGGCCGGACGTCGACTGGCTGGCGCGTCGCCTGGCACAAATGAACGGGGTCAAGAAACCGCGCGATAACCAGCCACTAGCCGGTGAAACTTTGCGATACTTGCGCGAGTTCCAGCTCGCCCAAGGCTTGAAGGCCGACGGCGTGGCGGGACCACGAACTTTCATCCGCCTGTCGCAGCCGGGCAGGGAGACCGAGCCGCACCTGCTGGCCGAGGCGGGTAAATAATATGTCCTATATTCTCGAAGCACTGAAAAAAGCGCAGGCCGAACGCCAGATTGGCAGCACCCCGACCATCCACGCACCCACGTTGGCCACCGCGCCGGCAGGGCAAGGCGCGTCCGGCAGGCGCACCCCGGTGATCGTCGCGATGGCGCTGATGGCCGCAGCCATCGCCGGCCTTGCGACTATGCTGGTGCGCCAGCAGCCAGCGACGAGCCAGCAGCCAGCCGCAAGCGCGCCGCTCGCAGTCAGCCAGTCGCCCGCCGTCAGCCCGCCGCCCGCCGCGAGCCTGCCGACAGTCGCCGCCCAGCCGCCAGCCAGCGCCGCGCCGGTTGCCGCCGCTCCGGCCGCGGGTCCAGCTGCCGCCAACAGCAACGCCACACCTGTGGCCACAGCTTCCGGACCAGGCCGCGACGCCAACAACGCGCCAGCAGCTCCCGCAGTCGCCGTTTCCGGCGCCACCCCGGCAGCGCCGGCCGCAGCGATCACCGCCGCCCCGGCGCCAGCACGCCCAGGAGAAGCACCTCCAGCGCAGCGAGCTATCGGCCAGCAAACGTCCAGCCAGCGCGCTGCCGACGCCCATGTCGCAGCGCCATCCGCAGCCCGCGCCGCGGCGGCTCCCCAGTTGCCCGCCCAGAAGCAAGCCGGAAACGGGGGCCGCGGTGCAGACGTAACGCAGGCGGGCCCGGTCGCGGCTCCGCCCCAGGCGCCAGCGCCGGTAGAAGAACAAGTGCAATCCCTGCGCGAGCTCCCCGAGCCGATCCAGCGCGCTATCCCCCAGATCACTCTTGGTGGCTACATGTATTCGAAAAATCCCTCCGATCGCCTGCTGCTGATCGACAAAGTGCTGCGCAGGGAAGGCGAGGAAGTCGCCCCCGGCCTGATCCTGGACAAACTCCAGCCCAAGCAAGCCATCTTCAGCTTCCGCGGCTACCGTTACCGGGTACCGTTATGAGCAGCAAGCAGAACGTGGTCGGCGTCACCGGCCCTTCGGGCAGTGGCAAGACCACCCTGATCGAATACCTGGTCACCGAGCTGGCCGCGCGCGGCTGGAAAGTCAACGTCATCAAGCATAGCCACCATGACTTCGAGCTCGAACCGCCAAGGAAAGACAGCGCCCGTTTCCGCCATGCCGGCGCCGCCGAGGTGATGATCGCCTCGCCTTATCGTTTCGCCATCATCCACGAACTGCGCGGAGCCGAAGAACCCGGCGCCGACGAGCAACTGGCCCGCCTGCAGCCCGCCGACCTGACCCTGGTCGAAGGCTTCCACGCATGGCAAATCGACAAGCTGGAAGTCTACCGTGCCATCGCCGGCCAGCCGCCGCGTTATCTCGACGACCATACGATTGTCGCGGTCGCCTCCGACCAGCCAGCCCCGGACGGCCTGCCGCCTCGCTTGCAATGGCTCGACCTGAATCGCCCCGACACCGTACTGTCCTGGCTCATCAAAAAAATCCCGCGCCAAGCCTAAAGTTCGCCAAATCCCATCCGTAAATCTGGATAGATACGCGTGGGAGGTTTAAATGGATGCAGTGAGCATTGCAAAACTGGCAACGACAATGGCCGATACGAGCAATCGTACCGAGGTTGGCTACGCCGTGCTGAAACGAGCAATGGACGTGCAAGCCTCCAGCGCCCAGGCCCTGATCGAAGCGATTCCGCCCGCGACGCCTGCCGCCAACCTGCCGTCCCACCTCGGCCAGAACATCAACACCACCGCCTGAACGCCGGTCGCCAAGACCTCGCGCAGGCCGCAAGGAACCCGCCGCACCCGCACCGGTGCCAGCGGGTTTTTTTTATGGTCTAATCGCACACCTGCAAACCTACAGAGGAGACCCTGCATGAAAAACCGTCAAGCCCTGATCGCCGCCGCCCTGGCCACCGTCTGCGCCACCGCCAGCACCGTTGCTTCCGCAGCCCAGGACAAGCCAGCAGCGGAAAAAGAAAAATGCTACGGCATCGCCAAGGCTGGCCAGAACGACTGCGCCACCGGCACCCACGGCTGCTCCAACCAGGCCAAGACCGACAATATGGCAGGCGAGTGGAAATTCGTCGCCAAAGGCACCTGCGAAAAAACCGGCGGCAAAACCACCGCGCCAGCCAAGTAAGCAATGACGCAACACGCCGTAGCGCGGGGAGCAGGCATTGGATTGCGGGCACCGCACTACCGCCAGTTCCTCGAGCAGCGGCCACGCGCCGCCTGGCTTGAAGTACATACTGAAAACTACCTCGACCAGGCCGGCGGCGATTTCCACGTACTGCAGGAACTGAGGCGCGACTACGCGATCAGCCTGCACGGCGTAGGCCTGGGCCTTGGCTCGGCACGCGGCTTCAGCGCCGACCACCTCGCGCGTGTCGTAAGCCTCGCCCGGCGCATTGAGCCGGCACTGGTCTCAGAGCACCTGTGCTGGGGCGCCGTCTTCGACCGCCACCTCAACGACCTGCTGCCGCTGGCGCTGAACCACGCCGCGCTTGACCTGCTGGCAGAGCGGGTAGGGCGCATGCAGGACGCGCTTGGCCGCGCCATCCTGCTCGAGAACGTTTCCAGCTTCGTGCGCTTCGCCGACGACGCAATGAGCGAAGCAGAATTCCTCGCCGCCCTGGCGCGCCGCACCGGTTGCGGCCTGCTGCTGGATGTGAACAACCTGTACGTCAACCAGCTGAACCACGGTGAGGACGCCGTGGCAGCGCTGCGAGCGATTGCCCCCGGCACAGTCGGCGAAATCCACCTCGCCGGACACCTCGTCACCCGCGATGCCGTCGTCGACCACCACGGCGCGGTCGTCGCCGATCCCGTCTGGCGCCTGTATGAAGCAGCGCTAAGCCGCTTCGGCGCCGTGCCCACGTTGATCGAATGGGACACCGATATTCCGCCCATTGAAGTCCTGCTTGGCGAGGCCGTCAAAGCAGCTGCGATTGCCGCCAACTTCCCGACTCCCGGGAAAGTTGACTTGGGCATCGCGAGCAGGAGCGGGCAATCCCTGCCGGTCGGCTGCGACGCATTGGCCGCGCAGCAGCAAGCATTTTCCGACGCCTTGTTCGCGCCGGCGGCCGAAGCCTCGCTCCAGCTCAGGCACGGCGAACGCTTCGGTCTATACCGGGGCAACCTGGCTTCTACCTGGACCAAGGCCCTGGCTGCTGCCTATCCCGTTATTGCGCAACTGGTTGGTGAAGAGTTCTTCGCTGCGCTGGCTCGCGAATACGGCCGCGCCCACCCTTCCGATAGCGGAGACCTGAACCGTTTCGGCGTCCGCTTCGAGCCCTTCCTGCGCTGCTTCGAGCACGTCAAGGACTTGCCCTACCTGCCCGACATGGCTCGCCTGGAATGGCAACTGCACCGCATCCACTACGCCCGGCACGAGCCCGCGCTGCAAGCGCAGGACATCGACCCGCAAACGGTGGAGGACCAAAGCTTCCGCTGGCAGCCTACTGCCCAGCTTTTCGAGTCGGAATGGGCAGTCGTGCCACTCTGGCTGGCCCATCAGGGCATGCCATTCCCGCAGAAGATGGACGAGCCAAGCCGCGCGCTCCTCAGCCGCCCTGCATGGACAGCCCAGGTCACGCAGCTGCAAGCGCCGCAATACGCAGCGCTGCAGGCATTAAGGGAAGGGAAGACATTCGGCGACGCGCTCGACGCTGCCTTTGCACTGGATGAAAACTTCAACGTTGCCGCCAGCCTCCAGCAATGGCTGCAGCAGCAAATCCTAGTTAAACGCCCGCATTAACTTGTCTTCGCCGGACAAGTCCCGGTGCAGCAGGTTAGCGCGGTGTGTCGCCTCGATCATGCGCAGAAGGTGCGCATCTTCGCACCGTTCCAGCTCTTCATTTGCCGCAAGCAAGGCCTGGGCGAGCTTGGCGCGTGCCGACTGGTACAGCACGCTGGTGTAATGATCGGTATTCTTGAGCAGCTCTTCGGCATTCTCGATGACCTGGCGCAGGTCACCGATCAGTTGTTCCTGGGACTGCACTTGCTTCTCGTCGGGACCATCCATGGAGCTAACCCTCCGCGCGGATCAATCAGGCCGCACTGCCCTCGGCATGAACGTCGATCTGCACGTCGCCCAGGCGCACCTTCTGGCCCGCCCGGATCTTCGCCGTCTTGCGCAACTCCTGTTTGCCGTCGACCTTGACATCGCCGCTCGCCACGATCTGCTTGCCGGCGCCGCCGCTGTCGCATAGGCCAACTACCTTCAGGAGCTGGTTCAGCTCGATGTACTCGCCTGTCAATTCGAAATCTACTTTTTGCATTTTAATCCTCTTTCTGTTGGGTTGGCGCGGAGGTGTTGTATTCCCACCGAGCATTAACCCTTGCCGCCGGGCTTCGTCATCTCCAGCGGAACAATCCACTCGTTGAACTGGCTTTCGTTCACAAAACCAAGGGCTAACGCCGCCTCTTTCAAGGTCGTGCCCTCGTGCTGCGCCTTCTTCGCAATTTGCGCGGCGCGATCATAACCGATATGGGGAGCCAGCGCGGTAACCAGCATCAGCGACCGTTCCATCAGCTCTTCGATGCGGCCCAGGTTGGGTTCGATGCCATGGGCGCAGTGCTCGTCGAAGCTGCGCATGCCGTCCGCCAGCAGGCGAGCGCTTTGCAGGAAATTGTGGGCGATCAGCGGCTTGAACACGTTCAGCTCAAAATTGCCGGAGGAGCCGCCGACGGTAATCGCCACATCGTTGCCGAACACCTGGCAGCACAGCATGGTCAGCGCTTCGCTCTGGGTCGGATTGACCTTGCCCGGCATGATCGAGCTGCCCGGCTCATTTTCCGGGATGCTGATTTCACCCAGGCCGGAGCGTGGGCCGGAAGCCATCCAGCGCACGTCGTTGGCCAGTTTCATCAGGGCGGTGGCCAGCGTCTTCAGGGCGCCATGGGCGGATACCAGGGCATCATGCCCGGCCAGCGCGGCGAACTTGTTGTCGGCAGTGCGGAAGGGCAGTTTCAGCCGGCTCGCCAGCTCGGCAGCGATGCGCGTTGCATACTCGGGATGCGAGTTCAGGCCGGTGCCGACCGCGGTGCCGCCGGCCGCCAGTTCCAGCACGGCGGGCAGGGTGGCTTCGATGGCTTTTTCGGCATAGTCCAGTTGGGCCACATAGCCGGAAAATTCCTGTCCCAGGGTCAGCGGCGTGGCATCCTGCAGGTGGGTGCGGCCGATCTTGACGATGCCCTCGAATGCCTGCGCCTTTGCCTGCAATGTGGCTCGCAACTGGCGCAGCGCCGGCAGGACGTTGGTCGCCACAGCCTGCGCTGCCGCCACGTGCATGGCGGTAGGGAAGATGTCGTTCGACGACTGGCCTTTATTGACGTCATCGTTTGGATGCAGCTTGCGGCCCTCGCCGCGCTCGCCGCCCATCAGCTCGGAGGCGCGGTTGGCCAGCACCTCGTTCATGTTCATGTTTGACTGGGTGCCGGAGCCGGTCTGCCATACGGCCAGCGGGAATTCGCCCGGATGTTTGCCCTCCAGGACTTCATCGGCAGCCTGCATGATGGCGTTGGCCTTGGCGCTATCGAGCACCCCAAGGTCGACGTTGACCTTGGCGGCCGCGCGCTTCACGCTGGCAAGCGCGGCGATCAGTTCGGCCGGCATGCGTTCGCTGGAAATGCGGAAGTGCTCGAGCGAGCGCTGGGTCTGGGCGCCCCACAACTGGCTGGCTGGAACTTCAATCGGGCCAAAGCTGTCACGCTCGGTTCTGCTGTTCATCTGGGGCTCCCTCTTTGGAAAGTGATGCTTGGATTCTAACGCCAATGCCACTCACTCTGCCGAGGCCTACAAAAAACGGATATTCTGCCGTTAATGAATACATCGAAGTAACAGGCCTGTCTTCCATGCTAAGCAAACGATTGACCATTCGCACCCTCGCGTTGCCGCTGCTCGCCGCCGCCCTGTGCGGTGCGCCGCGCGCGGCCGAACTGGGCGAGATCAAGGTCAATTCCCACATTGGCCAGCAGCTTTCGGCGGATATCGAGCTGGTTGACCTGACAGCTGCCGACCTGGCCGACATCCAGGCCAGGCTGGCGAACCCGGATGTCTTCAGGGGTGCCAACGTAGCCATGCCGCCGGCGCTTGGCGGCCTGTACATTTCCATCGCAAAGCGCGACAACAAGCGCTACCTGCACCTGACCACGCTGCAACCGGTAAATGCAGAAGCCTTGCACCTGTTCCTTGAACTGAATAGTGGAGGGCGGCAGATCATCCGCGCCGCTTCGCTCTGGCTGACGCCTGAGCCGCCCGGTCAGCGGCCTGTGACCGTGGCCGCAATGCCCGCGGCAGAACCGGCGCCCCTGGCCGCAGCGGCTGCGAAGCCCGCTGCCCCCGCACCGGCCGCCGTCAGCCCGCCATCGCCGGCCAATAGCGAGGCAGGGCTGAACGAAGCGGCGCAACGCGCGTTTGCGCACCGCCAGCAGGTCGCCATGGCCAAGGCCAGGGAGCAAAGTGCAAATCCACCGCCGCAACCTGCACCGGCCGCTGTGCCAAAACCAGAGCCTGACCGGGCGCCCGGGCCGACACCGTCCACACACAAGGTGACGCCAAAGCCTGCCACCGCAGCCGCAACAGCGTCCGCTCCTGCAGTCACGCCAGCCCCGTCCGCTGCCGCCGCCCCGTCTTGCGCCCCGGCGAAGCAAGTGGAAGCCCAGCTCCGGCAATGCGAAGCGATGACAAGCAAGCTGGCGGACATAGAGGGCAAAGTGCATCGCCTTCAAATTGCCGCCGCGGCGCCGGCCGCAGCGGCCGCCACCAGCGCGCCGGCACCGGCGCCTGCAGCCGCTGCGCCGAAAGCCGATGCGGCCCCGGCCAAGCCAGGCGCTGCCCCCGCCAAGCCTGGCGCCACCCCGGTCAAACCCGGAGTCGCTGCTGACCTGGCAGCGAACCCGCGCAGCAGGATGATGATGATTGCCGGGGGTGTGCTTGCAGGGTTGGCGGCGCTTGGAGGTGCGATCTACTTCATGCGTAAGCGCCAGGCAAAAGGGCCATTAAAGATATGGCAATCATTCCGCAAGAAAGGGAATGCCGAGGATGAGGTGCCGACGCTGGAAGACGCGGTGGAGGTCGCTGCACACTAGTAACTAGCATTGCGTCCGAGCTCTGGACAAGATTTTTTTACCTGCGTTATACTGGGCTCACACGGACCGGGTTCTGCCGCAGTCACCACCGATAGCGTGACGCGAACCGCAGAGCGACGTTGAAGAAACGACCCCTTCCGGAAGCTGTTCATAGCCGACTGAGGCGATATGAACGCCGGGTGCAACCGGCGCTGAGGCGACACCAGGAGATACCTGGTGCTCGCCCCTCCGAATTCCAGGCGCCCCCAGCGGGCGCCTTTTGTATTAAAGGGGACGTACCCCTTTAACGGTACGTCCCCTCTAAAACAAAAAAGCGCCCGGAGGCGCTTTTCTTTTGAGTTCGCTGGAATCAGCCGTGCAGGCGATTCTGCCAGGAGTCGGTGACGTCGCGGATGGCGCGGTCGTTTGCCATGATCTGCTTCAGCAGCTCGATCTTGCGCTTGCGGGCATCGCCCTGCAAGGGAGCGGCACCGCCCATCAGGGCTACCGAAGCCGCGGCGCACTGGTTTTCTATGCTGTCGAGCGAATCCCAGTCGCTGGCTTGCGCGGCTCCCATCATCTGGCTGGTCAAACCGGCAATTTTTTCGTAGGTGGCGAGAACTTGGGTCGAGGACATTTTGAGCCTTGGATTCTGTGCGCGGAGTACCGCATGTCAGGATTAACGTCAGGCTCGGAAGGAACTTTAGGGTCTTTTTGAAAAATATTTGAGAAAATTCCAAAAAAATGCCGTTGCGCCCCCATCCCAAGGGTCGCAACGGCAGACATTAAACGAAATTGCTTAGCTGATCAGCTCATCCAGGCCGGCGCTCAGCTCGTCCAATGATGGCATTTGATCAATAAGAGCGTTTTCTTCCAGGCCCAGGCTCTCGGCTACCTCGGTAGGGTAGCAGGCGGCGATCTGGTCCGGAGACAGCTTGTTTTCGTCGATGCGGGCGCGCCAGGCAGCCAGGTGGATCACCGCAGCCAGCTCGTTTTCACCCGGATTGGGGATAGCAGCAATGGTTTCCGCAAAGGTCGGCGGGAATTTCCAGCGGTTGGCCAGTTCGGCACCGACGTCGGCATAGGTGTAGCCCAGCGCAGCCTTTTCGGTTTCCAGGCGGCGCTCATCCAGCGGGCCGGCTGCCTTGTCGAGTGCCAGCGCCTGCTCAGGCATGCCGGCATGGATCACCAGCTGGCCGATCGAATGCATCATGCCGATGGTGAAGGCGAGGTCGGTGTTTTGCTTGCAAGCCTTGGCGATGAATTTGGCGCCCACGGCGGTGCGCAGGCTATAGCGCCAGAACTGGCGCAGGTCCATGCCGGGCACGGTCTTGAAGCCGCTCACCAGGCCGGAACTGATCACCAGCGTGCGCACAGTGACGAAGCCCAGCATCAGGATCGCATCCTCAACGGTGCCGATCGAGCGCGACACATGGTAATAGGCCGAATTGGCCAGGCGCAGCAGCTTGGCGCTCAGTACCGGGTCGGCCGACAATTTCTTGGCAATTTCCTCGGTGGAGACACTGGCCTTGTCGAAGCTGCTGATCAATTCGTCAACAACCTTCGGGGCGGTTGGCAACGCGGTTGGATTCTGGAACAGTGCTTCGAGCTTCATGAAAAATCTCCTCTAAATTCGGCGTTGCTGTGGGTGAAACTATATAGCGATTCCAGAGGGGAGTGCAGCAAGTTTTTAACAATCGTTGGACGCACTGCACAGCATTCCCAGCTTTCTGCATTTGATCCCGAAAATTTGCAGTCTGTCGCAATTGGGCGGTGTCATGCAAGCGTAGCGGCTAGAGTGCAGCCTGGCTCATTCCGCCACTTATAACTAGATAGGGATACAAAAAATGCAAGCATCCACCCGCGTCACGCCGCTCAAGCTGGCCCTAACCCTGGCCTTCTGTGGAGTCACTTTTGGATTGGCACCGGCGATTGCCCAACAGGCAGCCCCGGCCCCAGCAGCGCAAACGCAAGACGCCGTCCCGCTGCCGGGCGACGATTTCTTTGGCCATGTGAACGCCGACTGGCTGGCCAAGACCCAGATCCCGGCCGACAAAGGCAGCTGGGGCGCCGGCTCGGCGCTGGGCGACGCGACCAACGAGCGCATCGTCAAGCTGATCGACGAAACCGCCGCCAAATCGCCCACCGGCGACACCCGCCGCGTGACGGACTTCTACCGCAGCTTCATGGATGAAGCGGCAATCGAAGCGCATGGCCTGAAATCGCTCAAGCCGGAACTGGAAAAGATCGACGCCATCAAGGACAAGGCGGCGCTGGTACGCGCCCTGGCCAGTTCCATCCGCGCCGACGTGGACCCGCTGAATTCCACCAACTTCTATACCGAGAACCTGTTCGGCATCTGGATCGCTCAGGGCCTGACCGACCCGAACCACTACACCCCGTACATCCTGCAGGGTGGCCTGGGCATGCCGGACCGCGCCTACTACCTGGACGACAACCAGCGCATGCACCAGCTGCGCACCGCCTACCAGGCCCACATCGCCGCCATGCTGAAGCTGGCCGGCTACAGCGAACCGGAAACCCGCGCCGCCCGCGTCTATGAACTGGAGCGCAAGCTGGCCCAAGCCCACGGCAGCCGCGAAGATTCCGCCGACATCCAGAAGGCCAACAACACCTGGACCATGCGCGACTTCGCCGCCAAGGCGCCTGGCATGGACTGGCGCGCTTTCTTCCGCGCCGCCGGCCTGGGCAAGCAGAGCAAGTTCATCGTCTACCACCCAAGCGCTATTACCGGCAGCGCAGCCCTGGTGAACGAGATGCCGCTGCAAGCCTGGAAAGACTTCCTCGCTTTCCACACCGTGAACCATTTCGGCGGCTTCCTGCCGAAAGCCTTCGTCGAACAGCGCTTTGAATTCTACGGCCGTACCATGAACGGCACGCCGCAACTGTCGCCACGCTGGAAGCGCGGCCTGAGCGCCGTCAACAACGCGGTACCGGATGCCGCCGGCAAAATGTATGTCGAGCGCTATTTCCCGGCCGAAGCCAAGGCACGCCTGCAAACCATGGTGTCCAACATCGTTGACTCCTTCCGCAAGCGCGTCGATGCACTGGACTGGATGGCGCCAGCCACCAAGAAAGAAGCACAGGAAAAGCTGCGTACCCTGTACGTGGGCGTAGGCTACCCGGATAAATGGACTTCGTACGAAGGCCTGGAAATCAAGCCTGACGATGCGATGGGCAACGCGCTGCGTGCCGAGCAATTCCACTACAAGCAGCAGTTGGCAAAACTGGGCAAGAAGGTTGATCCAACCGAATGGTGCATGCCGCCGCACGTAGTGAACGCCGTGAACATGCCAATGCAGAATGCGCTGAACTTCCCGGCCGCCATCCTGCAGCCGCCATTCTTCGACATGAAGGCCAGCGATGCGCTGAACTACGGCGCGATCGGCGCCGTGATCGGCCATGAGATCAGCCACAGCTTTGACGACCAGGGCGCGCAGTTCGACTCCAAGGGCCGCCTGCGCGACTGGTGGACCAAGGAAGACGGCGAGCACTTCAAGCAGGCAGCAGCCAAGCTGGTGGCGCAGTACGACGCCTATGAAGCCTTCCCGGACCTGAAGCTGAACGGCACCCTGACCCTGAGCGAAAACCTGGCCGACCTGGCCGGCCTGGCTGCAGCGCTGGATGCGTACCACGTTTCGCTGGGCGGCAAAGCCACCCCGGCGCAGGACCGTGACTTCTTCAACGGCTACGCCGCGAGCTGGGCCAACAAGGCCCGCGATGCCTCGCTGCGCAACCAGGTCATGACCGACGGCCACTCACCGGCCAAGTGGCGCACCTACACCGTGCGCAACCTGGATGCCTGGTACCAGGCCTACGACGTGAAGCCGGGCCAGAAGCTGTACCTGGCGCCGGAACAGCGCGTGCGCGTCTGGTAAAGTAGGGGGATGGACGACATCGAGCAGATCACCCGCCGCACGCTGGAACATTACGAGCGCAACGCGCAAGCCTTCCTCGAAGGCACGCGCGACCACGACGTAAGCCAGAACATTGCGGCGCTGCTCGATGCGATTGAAGGAATGCCTCCGTTCCGCATTCTTGACCTGGGTTGTGGCCCCGGCCGCGACCTGCGCACCTTCAAGGCGCTTGGACATGAGCCGGTCGGGCTGGACGGCTCAGCCCATTTCGTGGAAATGGCGCAGAACTGGAGCGGCTGTACAGTCCTGCATCAGGATTTCGTCGCGCTGGACCTGCCGCCAGCATCGTTCGACGGCATCTTCGCCAACGCTTCCCTGTTCCATGTTCCCAGCGCCGTGCTGCCTGATGTGCTGTTGCGCCTGCACGCAGCGTTAAAGCCGCGTGGCGTCCTGTTCAGCTCCAACCCGCGCGGCCACAACGAGGAAGGCTGGAACGGCCCGCGCTACGGCTGCTACTACGATTTCGAGACCTGGTCCGAGGTAGTCACGACAGCCGGTTTCGAACCCGTCACACACTATTACCGCCCGGCAGGCTTGCCTCGCGAACAGCAACCATGGCTGGCTTCAGTCTGGCGTAAAGGTTAGTTCTGTTAGCTTGCGAACAGTGGGTCTCGATGCCTGTTCGTATCATTTGCTCGTCGCACTTTTTTAATGAGGAGCGCATCATGAACAAGGACCAAGTGAAGGGCAAGGCGAAGGAAATCGGCGGCAAGATCCAGGAAGAAGCAGGGGAACTGGTCGGCAGCTCAAAGCAGCAAGTGAAGGGCGTTGCCAACCAGGTGGAAGGCAAGCTGCAGAAACAGCGCGGCGACCTGCGCGAAGCCATTGACGACGCCACGGACGAGCTCATTGACCGCGGCAACCGCCAGTAACCGAGCCTCCAAGAGCCGGCACGCCGGCTCTTTCCCTATCTAGTGGGGTAGATTGGCGGCGCAGGCTTCGGCTGCTCGGCCTGCGCCGGTGACGTCAGCAGCAGGCCAACAATAGATATCCAACGTAGCGTATTTTCACTTTTTTGCGCACTCGTCAAATGAAGTGGCCCACACAGCCTTAACACCGGCCTCGTGGCTTGCCTTATCCATTTGGTTGAGCTTGTCGAAGTCTGTGAGGCGTGCGGTGAGAATGGCCGTGCAGGCGCAGACCGCTTCCTGGTCGTCTTTGCTCAGGTCCCGGAGCTTGGGATTCGTGCTTGCACCTGACATGCACTGGGGAACGCCCGAATTAATGATCTGGCTTTCCTGTTGGGCTCGCACACACTCCTTCATGGCTTTCGATCTAGTACTCTTGAGCAGGTCGACGTCGGCCGGAGCTGGCTCGTCGGCGTTACTGAACTGAGCGTTGCGCAACTTGTTTGCAATCGACTTTTGGGCGCAGCCGCAAATCGATGCCAGTTCGTCCGCCTTCCAACCGCTCTTCGCCGTATCGGACTTCATGCAATTCTCGTGTGCTATCGATGCGATCTGCTGGACTGCATTGTTGGACAAGACCTCGGCCTGCGCCATCGACATGGCGAAGAGCCCGCATAAAAAGAACAAACGCATCATTGCCTCTCGTGATTGTTAAATCGGCAATTGTAGATGAGTTTGTTCAACATTGCGAGCCGAGCCGAGCCGGGATCGCGAAATTACTCTTCCCCGTCCGGTACGCCGAGCGGGAACATGTGCCGGTATGGCTTGGCTTCGGCCCAGCAGCGGGCGAATGATGGTCGTTCGCGCAGGCGGCGCAGGTAGGCCATTACGTGCTCGTGTTTTCCGGGGATAGGATGCGACCAGTGTGCGTAAAGGAGGAAGGGAGCGGCTGCGCAGTCGGCCATGCTGAATTCATCGCCGGCGGCCCAGGTTCGGTGCGCCATCACTTTGTCCAGCCAGGCGTATGCCGTTTCCAGTTTGCGCCGGGCTTCGGCCACCCCATGCGGGTCGTGTTCGCCGTCGGGGCGCAGCACGTCGGCCACCAGCTTTTGCTGCGGCGTGGCGATGTGGTTGTCGAAGAAGCGATCCATCATGCGTACTTCCAGCGCGGCCTTGGGATCCGTCGGCAGCAGCTTGACCGGACCCGGATAGTAAAGCTGCAGGTGCTCGATGACGATGCTGGCCTCCACCACCATGCGCTCGCCATCCAGCAGGATCGGGAACTTCGCGATCGGCCACATTTCGCCGAATTGCTGGCAATTGGCGGCGTGGTCCGGCGACAGCATGCGGTACTCGAACGAGGTGCCGTTTTCATACAGCGCAATCAGCGCTTTCATCGAATAGGAAGAAAGGGGATGGTAGAAAAGTTGCAGGGACATGAGGCCTCCGTCAGAAGTGGTTGATCGTACCACTACGACGGATGGGGCATTCTCGGTTCGACAGGGCAAGACTCACTTCATCAAGATCATTGCGCTCATCCCGACGGCGAAGCTCAGCGCCAGGATGCCAGCCATCCAACTCACGATAATTCGGGAGGCCCGGTCTTCGTCCTTAAGGAATTCGGCTAGCCACTGTTTCATAGGAAGGTCTCCGTTTCGTTAATATCGTTAGTTTGATACCAGGCGAACTATTTGCAAGCGGCTTCAAGTGAAAAATGGACTTTACAGAACATAGACGCAGCTGCAGAGACCGCGAATATTGATATACAAAAGGTCCTATAGTGACTGGCCCAGGCGAATAAACTGTTGAATTCAATCGCGAACCATCCCATCGTGAAAGCGTAGTGTGGCACGATCGGTGGCAGTTTGAGGCGCAGCAAAGAAAAAGCCCGCCGGCTTGCGCGGGCGGGCTTCAGGGCAGGGTGCTTGGCCCGGCGATTAGTTCGATTCCGGCTTCAGGTGCTTGCGGAAGAAGGCGTCGATGTAGGTTTGCACGTGGCGCTTGGCCAGGCGGTTCGAGACGCCGTGCTTGGCGCCAGGGTAGGTCATCAACTCGAACTGCACGCCGCGGTTCACCAGTGCGTCGATCATCTTGGTGGTGTTGGTGAACAGGACGTTGTCGTCCGCCATGCCGTGGATCAGCAGCAGCTTCGACTTCAGGCCATCGACGTGATAGAACACGTTCGATTGCTTGTAGCCTTCCACGTTGTCGGACGGACGGTCCATGAACTGCTCGGTGTAGTGGGTGTCGTACAGGCCCCAGTCGGTCACCGGTGCGCCGGACACGCCAGCCGCGATCTTGTCCGAGCCTTGCGACAGCAGGCGCAGGGTCATGAAGCCGCCGTAGCTCCAGCCGTACACGCCGATGCGCTTGGCATCCACGAAGGATTGCTGGCCCAGCCAGTCGATGCCGGTCAGCTGGTCTTCCACTTCCACCTTGCCCAGGTTGCGGTAGATGGCGTCGGTGAACACGCGCTCGCGGCGCGAGGAGCCGCGGTTATCCAGGCGGAATACCACATAGCCTTGCTGCGCCATGTACTGGTCGAACTGAGCACCGTCCCACTTGCGGGTCACGTGCTGCGAGTGCGGGCCGCCGTAGGTGGACAGGTAGACCGGGTACTTCTTGCTGGCGTCGAACTTGTACGGCTTGATCATCGAGTAGTACAGGGTCTGGCCATCCTTCGCCTTCATATTGCCGAATTCGACCGGCAACTGGTCCGATTTGTACTTGAAGTAGGGATGCGACTCGTTGACTTCATTCTTTTCAAGCCAGCTCACCAGCGCACCGTCCGGACGGCGGATCGCTACTTGCGGCGGGGTGGCGGGATCGGACCAGGTATCCACGAACACTTCGCCGTGCTTGGAGAAGGAGGCGTCATGCCAGCCGTCGGCCTGGGTGATGCGCTTTGGCTTGTCGGCAGTCGAGCCGTCCAGTTTCAGCTCGTAGACTTGCTTGTCGTAGACCGCATCCTTGTTGGAGGAGACGAATACCTTGCCGGCCTTCTCGTCCACCGCCAGCACATCGTCGAAGCCCCACTCGCCCTTGGAGATGGCGTGTTTCAGCTTGCCGTCCATGCCGTAGAAGTACAGGTGGTTGCGGCCAGTGCGTTCGGACGACCAGATGAAGCCCTTGCCGCTTTCCAGGAAGCGCAGGTCGTCATTGATGGTGGTCCAGGTTTTCGAAGTTTCGGTCAGCACCGGGCGCTGCGCCAGCGTGCCTGCGTCGACGGCGATCAGTTCCAGGGTTTTCTGGTCGCGCGACTGGCGCTGGAAGAACAGCGACTTGGAATCCTTGCTCCAGTCGGCACGCACCAGGTAGATGTCCTTGTTGGCGCCCAGGTCCACGTCGCGGATCTCGCCGCCGGCCGGCGACACGATCTTCAGGCCCACGATGGCGTTCTTGTCGCCGGCGGCAGGGTAGCGCTGCTCCACGACGTCGGTGCGGTCGGCATAGATTTCGAAGCGGCGCGCCACCGGCACCTGCGCTTCATCGTACCAGCGGAAAGCAATCGCGGAATCGTCCGGCGCCCAGTAGTAGCCGGTGAACTGGTGCATCTCTTCCTGCGCCACGAATTCGGCTTCGCCGTTATGCACAGTGCCCTTGCCGTCGGTTGTCAGCTGGCGCTCCTTGCCGGTGGCCAGGTCAATCACGAACAGGTTCTGGTTGCGCACGAAGGAAACGTATTTGCCCTTCGGCGAAATCTTCGGATCGATCACGCTGCCCGATGCCACCAGGCGCGCGCTGTCCGGCTTGGACAGGTCGACCAGGTACAGGTTGCCGGCCAGCGGCACCAGCAGCTGCTTGCCATCTGGCGACCAGTTGTAGGAAATGATGCCTTTCAGCGCGGCGGTACGGGCACGTTCGCGCAGTGCTTTTTCAGCGTCGGACAGGTTCTCTACCGGGACCAGGGCCTTGGAGTCGACCAGGCGGCGCGTGGTCTTGTCCTTCATGTTGTATTCCCACAGGTCCATCTGGTACTGGTCGTCCGCGCGGGCGCGCAGGAAGGTGACGCGGGCGCCGTCCGGCGACACTTTGAGGGCGCGCACGCCGGGGCTGGACAGGGCCGGGTCGGCGTACAGGCGCTCCAGTGTCAGGCGTTCAGCGGAAGCGGTACCGGCAGCCAGCAGGGCTGCCAGGGTGAGGATAAGGCGCATTGTTTGTCCCGGAATGGTTTACTTACGAATCGCAAGACAATACCAGAACACGCCCCCGCTGATATTCGGAATGATATGGCCTATGCCGTTTTTCCTTCGGCTACTCGGGAATTCGACAGTGTGCGCAGGTAGGCCGTGAGCAAAATGGCAGCGATCGTCAGGCCGAGCACCAGCCCGATCCAGAAGCCGGCAGCCGCCATTTCCTTCCACAAGCCCAGCAGGCAGCCGACCGGCAGCGCAAACACCCAGAATGCCAGCAGCTGGATCAGCATCGGCCCGCGCGTCACCTTGTAGCCGCGAATGGCGCAAGCCGCCGCCACCTGCGTCGCGTCGGACAACTGGAACAGCGCAGCAAACAGCAGCAGGGTGACGCAAGTCTGCTGCACGGCCACATCGCTGGTGTAGGCGGCCGCAATCTCATTGCGGAAGACGGCAATGAACACTGCCGACACCACGGCAAACGCCAGCGCCATCCCCAGCCCGACCCAAGAAGCCGAACGGGCGCGATACGCATCGCCTTCGCCCAGCGCCTGGCCCACGCGGGTCACCATGCCGATGCCAAGGCTGAGCGGCACCATGAACACCAGCGAAGAGAAGTTCAACGCAATCTGGTGCGCCGACTGTTCGATCACGCCGAAGCGCGCCACCAGCAAAGCCACCGCGCCGAAGGCGCTGACTTCGGCAAAGTAGGTCACGCCGATTGGCAGGCCAAGCCGCAGCATGCTGCGGATTTCCGGCCAGTGCGGCCCCTCCCAATGGGTGAAAGGATAGGTGGCGCGATAGGCGCGCGAAATGCGCATCCACGCCAGCATGGCGCCCAGCATCAGCCACATGCAGATGCCGGTCGACACCGCGCAGCCCACGCCGCCCATGGCCGGCAGGCCCCAGTGGCCGAAGATCAGCAGCCAGTTCACGAAAACGTTGAAGGCCAGCCCGATCAGGGCAATCACCATCACCGGCTTGGTCTGGTTGATGCTGGCGCTGTAGCCGTACAACGCCCGGTAGCAGGCGAACGGCGGCAGGCCGATGCTGATGATGTGCACGAACAGCGAAGCGCGCCGGTTCACTTCAGGCGCCAGTTGCAAGTGGTCGAACAGCAGGGTGCAGAGGTTGGCCAGCACCATGGCCACCAGGCCGACGCCCAGCCCTTTCCATAGGCCCTGGCGCACCAGGTGGGGGATGCGCTGGTAGCTGCCTGCGCCCACTTCATGCGCCACCAGCGTGTTCATCGCCATCATGGTGCCCATCACGGTCACCAGCACGATGGACCAGATCGCGGCGCCGGTCGATACCGCGGCCAGCTCGGAAGCCTGGGTGTGGCCTGTCATTGCCACGTCCGCTACCGCCATGCCGACGGTGGCAAGTTGCCCAATCAATACCGGCCAGGCCAATTTCCATAATGCTGTTGCTTCGCTGCGTAAATTGGTGGTCGAAATTGTTGTTCGCATGTGTTGCACAGTAGGAATTTGTTACAAGGTAGGGTAGTCTAACGCCCTTCGCGCCGCGTTAGAGCGCTTAGGATGCCTGAATATCGGAGATTTAGTAATGAAGAATACCTTGACCGCCGCCTTCCTGCTGGCCGCTTCCCTTCTTGGCCAGGCCGCTTCGGCCGGTGAACTGCAACTCTTCTCGCGTGAAGACTTCCGCGGCCAGCGCGTGGTGATTGCCGACGGCGCTGCCAATAACTTCCGCGACTTCGATTTCAACGACCGTGCGTCCAGCCTGGTTGTACGCTCCGGCACCTGGGAATTATGCGAACACGTGAACTTCCAGGGCCAGTGCGCCGTGTTCGAGCGCGGCGAATATCCCAACCTGCGCCAGTTCAACAACAACTTCTCTTCCGCCCGCGAGATCGAGCGCCGCCGTGACCGCGGCCAGGGTTGGGGCTGGGGCCGGGACAATCGCGATGAACGCGACGACCGCTGGCGCGAAGAGCGTCGCGAAGAACGCCGCGACTACCGAGAATACCGTGAAGAGCCACGCGGCCCTGCGGTGGAACTGTTCAATGACAACGGCTTCCGCGGCCGCGTCGTGCAAATCAATGATGACATGGGCACCCTGCGCAATGTCCATTTCAACGACAACGCCAACTCGATGGTCGTCAATTACGGTACCTGGGAAGCGTGCGAGCACGCCGACTTCGGTGGCCAGTGCCGCACCTTTGGCCCAGGCCGCTACCCCGACCTGAGGGACTTCAGCGACCGCATCTCGTCGATCCGCCGCGTACGCTGACCGGCATCTGCCTCCCCGCAAAAAAGCACGCTCCGCAGCGTGCTTTTTTTTTCGCAACACTCGATTTGAAGCGGCCTCCCAGGCTGTGCTAGCATTGCAAAATAGTACTTTTCGTTTCCGTGAGGAAATTGCAATAGTGGCTGTTAGACAAATTAGGTGATGCTAACAACCGAGGGTAGAATGAAGTTCAACAAATTGATTTTGACGAGTGCCGTGAGCATGGCGCTGGCCGCCTGCGGCGGTGGGGGCAACAGTTCCAGCAGCGAGACGACGCCGCCTGCGCAGACGTCCCCAGTGTCGGTGGTATTTAGCGGTACGGCGGCGGTCGGCGCGCCGCTGGAAGGCAGCGTAACGGTGAAGGACGCCAAAGGCGCCACCAAGGCCGCCCAGATCGGCAGCAACGGTGCGTACTCGGTCGACGTGACCGGCATGACCGGCCCCTTCGTGTTCCGCGCTTCCGGCTCGGCCAATGGCCAGGTCTACACCGTGCACTCGGTCGCCACCAGCGCCGACGCCGCCGGCAAGATCAATATCACCCAGCTTACCGACCTGATCGCTGCCAACGTGGGCGGCCAGCTCTCGGCCGACTACTTTGACCAGTTCGATAAGAATGCGGCCACCGCCACCGCGGCCACCATCGATGCCGAAGCTGCCAAGCTCAAGGAGAAGCTGCAGCCTATCCTGGCCGCGCTGGGTGTCGATGCCAACGCCGACTTGCTGCGCACACCATTCACCCCGCTGGCCAGCCCGCTCGATAAAGCGCTGGACGCCATCCATGTGACGGTCGACGCCAACACCGCCGTGGCCACCATCAGCACCACCGCCAACACCTCCGTCATCACCGACGACCTCAAACAGAAGGCAGCCGCCGAAACCAGCCCGACGAAACTGGCAGCGGACAATATCAGCACCGCGACCACCGATGCACCGCTGGTGAAGAAGGCGCTGACCGACTTCATCGCCAAGTTCGCGAATGGCCAGCCGACGGTAGATGTGCTGCTCCCGCTAGCCACCACCGGTTTCCTCAACGATGACATGAGTGCCCAGGACTTCTTCCGCTACCTGGTGAGCGAGCCTGCACTGGTAGGCGCGACTTTCAGCGATATCGAAATTCACCAACTCGATTACAGCGATCCGGCCAAGATCACGGCCCGCGTGTCGTTCACCGTGAAGACCAAGAGTGGCCAGGTCATGGACCGCCTGGAAAACTGGAAGATTCGCAAGAGCCCGACTGACGGCGTGTGGCGCGTACACGGCAACCAGCGCACGCTGGAACTGGAAGCATTTGCCAGCATGAGCAAGACTGTCAGCGCCAGCGGCACCTGCTACCGCACCGGCGTCAACTTCAGTATCGTTGACCGCAACCTGGCCAACAATACGACCGCTGGCGTGGTCGACCACATCGTCATCACCGGTCCCGGCATGCCGCAGGCAGGCCTGCGCTACAACGCAAAAGGCTGGGGCGAAAGGTGGGCCAACACCGTTGACGCGTCGGATACCTATGTGATGAGCACCGACTGCGGCGGCATTTCGCCCATGGACGACAATGGCGTGATGCGCCTGCCGGACAATGCGGTATATGTGCTGACTGCGTACGACGCGGCCAATGCCAAGCTCTCCTTCGCTTCCGGCAGCAGCGATGGCACCTACGTGCTGAAAGTGCAGCGCCGTCCGTTGACCCTGACTGAAACCAAGGCCAGCACTGCCTTCCCAACGCTGTCGGAGCCGAGCCTGGCCGCACTGTCCAGCTACGCTACCCGCGACCTCACGCTTGCAGTCTCCAGTGTCAACCCGGGCACTGTGACCTGGCTCTCCATCAGTGAGGAAACGTCGAATGGCCACTCGGGCCTGGAATCGACCGAATCGCCGACTGCGGCAGGCACCTTCAGCACCACCTTTAAGCTTCCGGCGCTGCTGACGGGCGAGACCGTCAAGGCACGTACCGTGTGGATCGAGTCTGCGGACAGCTACCGCCGCTACATGCAGACCGTGTATAAGCGCTAACCTGCATTAACGCCAGGGTCAGGGGCACTGCGCCGCTGGTCCTGGCGCAGCGTGGCAACGTCACGAATCGATTGAATTTGTCTGAAGGTAATTAAGCAAACGGCGCATTGCCTGCTTATAGAGCTGATACGCCTGCTCCCGCTCGGTGCCGCTTGACTTGAGCAACTGGGAGGCATGAATTTCTACTTTGAGGCGCAAGTGCCGGAGCTGTTCATCCTGCGCTTCGACCCGCATGATGCACTGGCTCGCTGTGTTACGGCTGAGCAAAGACTGGTCCATGTTTGCCTCGTCTGGCTTCGATCTCAGCTTTAGCGTACGCTGACCAAGAGTACATAGCAAACAGATTGTCAGACTTTCGCGGCGCGTGTTGCGTGAACGCTCAACGGACTTGTTTTCTTCGGTCGACCTGGGCATCCGCGCCAGGCACGTGAACCCGAATTTTCGCTGCTGGTCGACCGAACACTTCTTCCGCCAATGGTGCATGGACCCCATAGAACAATGCGGAACGCAAACCCGCCTGCGTGCCAAAGGCTGCTCGCGTGAGCAACGCAATGGACAGCCGTTCAGCGGTGATAGTGTCGTGGCGTCGTGTCATAACATTTATGCTACAGCCGACCTCAAGAACAGGTCGCCAGATTGGAATAAACGCGCGCATACTGTCGGTAACAAAAGCACCTGCCATTTGACAAGAGGCTGCCATGTCACCGGAACGGCCAAATCACAACAAGAGCGCATTGGCCGATGACGCCATTGCCATTGCAAGCAGCCAGTCTCGACTCGCCGCCGTTGAATTCCTGTTCGAGCGCGGCTGCACGCCCGATGTGATTGCCCACATCCTTGCGGCCTATATGGAAGCGCCATCCCCCGAGCCGGTTACGCTCGCCTGACAGGGCCCGGCAAAACAGTTGTTTTTCGACCCATCGCATTGTGAATTCCCAAGCAGGTGTTCGTTCGTGTGCATATACTTTCTATCGGCAAGGAGGTGCACATGTCCACTAATCCAAACGAGCGTCATCGGCGGCAAGATCACGAAATGGCGAAGATGGTTCAATGCGGCCTGTCGTTGCTGTATCTGGCCGGTGTGGCTGAAGCCTGCCAGTACATGGTTCGCGCAGGGATTTCCGGTCCGATCATCGAACGCGTCGTTTCGGCACGAAACGTACGTGGGGCCAAGACTCCTGTTCGTGTGCAGGTGAGCAGGAGTTCATAACGCGCTTTTTTCTTCACAGTGTTTGTTGCTATTCTGAAAATATGAACATACACTGGGCGCTCACCAACAATTGAGTCGCCGTCGTAGCGTATGAAGATTTTTTCATTGAAGTGTGTGAATTGCGGTGCAGCGCTTGAAGTAAAACAGGACATTGACGAATTCGCTTGCGGTTATTGCGGTGTGCAGCAACACGTCGAACGTGGCGGTGGGATCGTTTCGTTAAGGCGACTGGAAGACGCACTGGACGACGTAAAGCTGGGCACAAATCGGGCTGCATCTGAGCTTGCCCTTTCGCGATTGCATGCCGACGTGAACGCAATCTGCGCCAGGCGCGATAGCGAGATCAAGGCTTTGCGCACCGCCGATGAGAAGAATAATTCACTCATAGGATGGGGAATTATTATTGGCATAGGTCTTGCCATCTATGCGTATGGCTGGTGGTCGATTCCCGTCATCATTGGCGGACTGGTCTTTGGATCGTTCTTCATCAAGTCCGTGAAGAAAGACATAAGGATGATCGAGGCAAGGGCTGCGGCGAGGATAGAGCCGCTGAAAGAGCAGATTGCCCGCCATCAGTCGATTGTTGATTCATACGATTTCGGCACCCACGGCAAGCCGTAAACCGGTTCAATCACGAAGCCGCACGTGGTGATTTCCTGATACCCTATGTTCTCCTTCATTGAGAGGGCATAGCGTGGAATACAAGGACTACTACGCCACGCTGGGAGTCGCCAAGACTGCCAGCGAAGACGAGATCAAGAAGGCCTACCGCAAGCTGGTCCGCAAGTACCATCCGGACGTCAGCAAGGAAGCCGATGCCGATGCCCGTACCAAGGAGCTGAACGAAGCGTACGGCGTGCTCGGCGATGCCGAAAAGCGTGCTGCCTACGATTCGCTGGGCAGCGGCCAGTACCGCGCTGGCCAGGAATTCCATCCGCCACCCGACTGGAGCGCCGGTTTCGGAGGCGGCAGCGCCGAAGACTTCTTTGCCGACTTGTTCGCCCACGTGGGAGGGCAGCGCGGCCAGCGCCAGGGTTTCCGCATGCGCGGCGAGGACATCCACGCCGTCCTCGAAATCAGCCTGCACGATGCCTACAACGGCGCCCAGCGCGATATTTCGCTGGACCGCCAGCGCACGCTGAAGGTGAATATCCCGAAAGGTGTGACGGCCGGCCAGCAACTGCGCTTGAGCGGGCAGGGCCAGCCGGGGATGAACGGCGCCGAAGCGGGCGACCTTTACCTCGAAATCGCGTTCCAGGCCGATGACCGCTATCGCGTCGAGGGGCGCGACGTGTATGAGAAAGTGCCGATTCCGCCATGGCTGGCGGCGCTGGGCGGCGAACGTGAAGTCAGCACGCCGTCTGGCCGCGTGACTGTAACCGTGCCGCTAAATTCCCAGGGCGGCCGCAAGCTGCGCCTGAAAGGGCGCGGCATTCCCGCCGCCAATAGCTTCGGCGCTGCGGGCGACCTCTACCTGATACTGGAAATCTTTGCCCCGCCGGCCGATACGCCCGAGCGGCGCGCGCTATACGAACAGATGCAACGCGAAATAGGAGGATGAGCGATGCCAAAGGAAGAGATTGTGGAAGGCGTGCCGCTGGAACACCAGGCGCTGACGCTGGATGAACTGGCGCGCGCTTGCGCCGTCGAGCCGGAATGGGTTGTGCACCACGTGCAGCGCGGCATCCTGGTCGGCCGCGAAGGTGTCAGCATCGAAACCCTGCAATTCACCAGCGTGGACTTGGGGAGGGCGCGTCGCCTGGCCCAGCTTGAACGGGATTTCGATGCGGACGAAGATTTGGCGGCGCTGGTAGTGGATTTGTGCGACGAAGTCCGCCGCCTGAAATCGCGCTTGCGCGCCGCCGGAATGGCTTAGCCGCCTGGCAGCTTAGCGTTGCTGGTCACGGCCGCCGCGATTGCCGCGGTTGCCGGTATTGCCTTCTTCCTCATCCATCAAGTCATCGCGGCTGCCCTGGCGCTGGCCTTGGCCGACGTCGCTCTGCTTGCTGCCGCGTCCCTGGTCGGATTGCTGGTTGCCACCGGTCAGGTTTTCGCGTTGACCTTGTTGGCGATTACCGCCGCCTTGGCCGGCTTGCCCAGCCTGGTTGCGCCAATCGTCCGATTGCTCAGTGTCCTTGCGTGGTGCCATGATCGCTCTCCTTTGTGGTTGAAGCAGAACCATGCTAGGCCGATGCAGTTGTCAAGCCTGTAGGTGCACACGCCGCTGGCCTGTAGGAATGTTTAGAAAGCGTCCGGCGGCAGCGTATGGTCGATCTCGACGAATTTTTGGCGCAGCCATTTGCCGGCCGGGCCCAGTTCATCGTCACCGCGATGGATCACAAACAGCGGGTAATCAATTCCGCCGCCTTCCTGGCTATGCAGGTGCACCAGGCGTCCTTCGGCCAGGTCGCGCATGACCATGTGCTCGGGCATGTTGCCCCAGCCGAGTCCACCCAACAGCAGTGCATGCTTGGAGCCGAGGTCGCCCAGCCGCCAGTCGCGCAGGCCCAGCACGCCGAAATCGCGGCCTTCGGTCAGGGGGCTGCGGTCGGTCACGACCAGTTGCAGATGCTCGCGCAGCACTGAGGTCGGGATCGGCGCCGCTTCGCGGGCCAGTGGATGCAAGGGCGAGCAGACCGGCACCATTTTCACGAAGCCCGCCGCATGGCGCTCGATATTGACCGGCGCCGTTGCGGTCATGCCGGCCACGCCCAACTGGCAGCGGCGATCGGCCACCATCTGCGCCACAGCGCCCAGGGCTTCCGTATGCAGGCGCAGCGAAACGGTCGGGAACTCGCGCTGGAATTGTTCGAGCGCGCGCACCAGCACGCAAGCCGGGAACATCACGTCGACCACGATGCTCAGTTCTGCCTCCAAGCCCATGCCGAGCGCCTTGGCGCGCGAACGCATGCCGTCCACCTTGCTGGTCACTGCGCGGGCGTCGGCCAGCAGGGTCTTACCGGCCTCGGTCAGGGTCGGCTTGCGCGTGCTGCGGTCGAGCAGGGCGATATTCAGTTGCTCCTCGAGGTTGGCAATGGTGTAGCTGATGACCGATTGGGTGCGGTGCAAGGCACGCGCCGCGTGGGCGAAGCCGCCATGATCGATGACCGCGATGAAAACACGCAACTGGTCGAGGGTGGGGAGGCCGGGATCTCGCATATCAAGAAAATCGATAATTTCTATCGTTATAAAACCTATTTCATCGATAATAAACCCGTTCTAAGATGGCCGCAATCACCAACTTTCTTGGAGCAAGTTCATGGCAAACGTTCTCTACATTAACAGCAGTGTTCGTAACGCTGGTTCCCTGTCCCGCCAACTGTCGGCTGAATTCATCGCCAAGTGGAAGGCTGCCAACCCGGCCGACACCGTGGTCGAGCGCGACCTGGCGGCCAACCCTGTGCCGCACCTGACCGAACAAATGATGGGCGCCTTCTTCACCCCGGCCGAAGCGCGCAATGCCGAGCAGGCGCATACCGTGAAGGTATCCGACACCCTGGTTGACGAACTGATTGCCGCGGACGTGATCGTCATCGGCGCCCCGATGTACAACTTCTCCGTACCATCGTCGCTGAAAGCCTGGATCGACCACGTAGCGCGCGTCGGCCGCACCTTCCAGTACACCGCCAACGGCCCGGAAGGCCTGTTGAAGGGCAAGAAAGTCTACGTATTCACCGCCAGCGGCGGCGTCTATAGCGAAGGCGCAGCAGTGGCCTACGACCACCTGACCACCTTCCTGCGCACCGTTCTCGGCTTCATCGGCCTGACCGACGTACAGTTCATCCGCGCCGAAGGTGTAGCGATGGGCGAGCAAGCCGTCGCCGACACCCTGGCCAAAGCCCAGAAATCGATCGACCAACTGATCGCCGCCTAATACAGCCCAGCCCGTGTCAACCTTGGGGTCAGGCTCTTTGGTTGACACGGCCTCGGCCGCTACATAGCTGGGCTCGTGTCAACTTGGGCGCCTGACCCCAAGGTTGACACGGGCTCGGCCATTCACTCTCCCCGTAGTGGACTTGGCAGCACCGGCCCGCCGGCCGTGCTGCCTTTTTTGCCATTTGCTATCATTGCAAAATGGAACGCCACTATCACTTGCTCATCATCGATCCGCAGAACGATTTCTGCGATTTGCCACCACCTGCCGCGCCGGCTTTGCCGGTTCCGGGCGCCCACCAGGACATGCTGCGGCTCGCCAGCCTGATCGAACAGGGCGGCGCCGGGCTTTCGGCCATCACCATCACGCTGGATTCGCACCATCGCTATGACGTGGCGCATCCGACCTTCTGGCGCACTGCCGATGGTGCGGCGCCCGGGCCGTTCACCCAGATTTCCGCTGCCGACGTGCGGGCCGGCCGCTTCGTACCGCGCGATGCTGGCGCCTTGCCGCGCGTGCTGTCTTATCTCGATGCGCTGGAATCCGCCGGCCGTTATCAGTTGATGGTGTGGCCGGTCCACTGCGAAATCGGCAGCTGGGGCCACAACGTGCACGATGCGGTGCGCGCCGCCTACAATGCCTGGGAAGAGGCCCGCCATGCCGTGGTGGCCAAAGTCGGCAAGGGTTCCAATCCCTGGACCGAGCACTATTCCGCCGTGATGGCCGAGGTGCCCGACCCAAGCGACCCGGCCTCGCAACTGAATCGCGAACTGATCGCCAGCCTGTCCCATGCGGATATCATCTACATCACCGGCGAAGCGGGCAGCCATTGCGTGAAGGCGACCACCGAACACATTGTGGACCATATCGATCCGCGCAAGCTGGTGCTGGTCACCGACTGCATGAGCCCTGTGACCGGCTTTGAAGCCCAATACCTCGAATTCGCGCAAGCGATGCAGCGCCGCGGCGCACGCCTTGCCACGTCGGCTGAAGTGCTCTCGGAACTGCTTGCCAACGCGGAGAACAAACAATGATCCCTGTCGTCCGCAGCCTGCTTGAAACAGACCTGTACAAGTTCACCATGTGGCAGGCCTTGCTGCATAGCCATCCAAGCGCGCATGCCGAATATGAATTCGTGTGCCGCAACCAGACCGCCTTCCCGCTGTCCGAGCTGAAGGAAGAAGTGGAGGCGCAGCTTGACCACCTGTGCAGCATGTCCTTCACCGAGGACGAGCTGAATTACCTGCGCTCCCTGCGCTACATCAAGAGCGACTTCGTTGATTTCCTCACGGTGTTCCGTTTCCAGCGCAAGTTCATCGAGGTGCGCGCGGATGGCGATACCCTGGTGATCCATGCCGAGGGGCCGCAAGTCCACATCATGGCGTATGAGATCTTCGTGCTCTACATCGTCAATGAGCTGTACTTCCGCCGCGTCGGCACGCCGGCCGCATTGGAGGAAGGGCGCAAGCGCCTCGGCGAGAAGATTGCGCAGTTAAAGGCTTTCGGCACCAATCCTGCGCTGCGCCATCCTTTCGAGTTTTCCGACTTTGGCCTGCGCCGCCGCTTTTCGGCCGCATGGCACGATGAAGTCGTCGAGCGCCTGGCACGCGAGGTGCCGGAGTGCTTCAAAGGCACCTCCAACGTCTATATCGCGAAAAAGTTTGGCCTGATCCCGATCGGCACCATGGCCCACGAGTACATGCAGTCCTTCCAGGCCTTCGGCGTGCGGCTGCGCGAGTTCCAGAAAGCGTCGCTCGAGGCTTGGGTGCAGGAGTACCGGGGCGACCTCGGTATCGCGCTGACCGACGTGGTGGGCATGGATGCCTTCCTCAACGACTTCGACCTGTACTTTGCGAAGCTGTTCGACGGCTTGCGGCACGATTCGGGCGATCCGATCGTGTGGGGGGAGAAGGCTATCGCGCACTATCAGGCCTTGCGCATCGACTCCAACACGAAGCGCCTGGTGTTCTCGGACGGCCTGGACTTCGAAACGGCGTTCCGCCTGTACCGCCAGTTCGCCGACCGCATCATGGTGGGCTTCGGCATCGGCACCTGGCTGACCAACGATGTCGGCATCAAGCCGTTGAACATCGTGATGAAGCTGATTCGCCTGAACGGCCAATCGGTCGCCAAGCTGTCCGACTCGCCGGGCAAGACCCTGTGCAAGGACGAGACGTTCCTCGCCTACCTGCGGCAAGTGTTCAACCATCAAGCCTCCTGAGGATGGAAGCGCAGGCGGTAGTCGCCCGGCGTTACGCCGAGGCGGCGCACGAAAGCCCGCCTTAGGCTGTTCTGGTCGTGGAAGCCGCTGCGTGCCGCCACCCGCTTGAGCGGGCTGGCGGTTTCCTCCAGCATGCGGCGCGCCGCGTCGAGCCGCGCGGCTTCGACGAAGTCGGCCGGGGTTTCACCTGTATCGCTCTTGAACGCGCGTGAGAAATTGCGCACGCTCATGCCGGCTTGCGCGGCCAGTTGGTCCACTGTCAGATCTTCTTCCAGGTTTTCCAGTACCCATTCCTGCACTTGCCGGATCGGGTCGCGCTGCGCCGACTGGGCTACGAGGTGGGCGCTGAATTGCGCCTGGCCTCCGGGGCGCTTGATGAACATCACCAGTTCACGCGCCACGGCCAGGGCGACGTTGCGGCCAAGGTCTTCTTCCACCAGGGCCAGCGCCAGGTCCATGCCGGCTGTGACGCCTGCCGAGGTGTAGAGATTCCCGTCGCGCAGATAGATCTGGTCATGTTCGACCTGCACCTGTTCGAAGCGCCGCGCCAGCGAGGCGGAAATATTCCAGTGGGTGGTGACGCGCCGGCCGTCCAGCAGGCCGGCATGCGCCAGCAGCCAGGCGCCGGAGCACACGGAGCCCAGACGGCGCACCACCGCCGCCTGCCGCTGCAGCCACTGCGCCAGGCGCGGATTGCCGGCGACGGCCTGCACTTCGTGGCTGCCGGTGACGAGCAGGGTGTCCACCGCGTGATCCAGCGTGTCGATGGTGGCCGTCGGCTGGAACAGAATGCCGTTGTCGGCGCGGACCGGGCCTTCTTCCAGCGCGACCAGGTCGAACTGGTAAGTGCCGGGCTTGCGGGACTGCCGGGCCGCTTCATGGAAGACATCCATCGGCCCGGCCACGTCGAGCATTTGCACGCCAGGAAAAACAAGTAAAGCGATACGCATGATTAGCCTGCCAGGAGTTTGCCGGTGTACAGCGAATATAAGGTACGCACCAGCAGCACGGCAATCGTCGCGGTCAGGAAGGCAAGCAGCACGCCGGCCAGCACCACCACGCCAACGCTATCGGCCACGGCGGCATATTTGATCGCAGCGTTCACCAGCGCAGCGATCGGGAAGCTGATAGCCCACCAGGCCGGGCCGAAAGGCACAGAACGGCGGAACACGCGCGGGGCCAGCACCAGGAACATGAACAGGCCAAAGTAGAACAGCATGGCGGCGAACATGTCGACGTGGTGCGTGACGTTGACGTAGGCCAGGAAGCCGACTTCGAACGGGGCGATCATCACCATCAGCGATGGCAGCATGCCGGTCGGCAGCGGGTCGCCGTGCACCAGGCGGCTGAAGATCATTACGTAGAAGACGATGGCGATGGCCGTGCCGATGCCAAGTGCGATCATGTTCATTTCATGGCCCCAGGCGCCGCCGGTGACGGCGATATCCAGCGAAGCGACGCCGGGAATCAGCCAGGCTGGCACCACATTGGCCGGCGTCATATTCCCTTGCAGCACGCGCGACACCACCACATAACCCAGCACCAGCGTGGCGATCGAACCGACAGTCCACACCAGTTTCTGGAGCTGCCCGCTCCAGGGCGCCACAACGCTGGAAAGCAGCAGCACGGCGATGGCGATCGTGCCGAAGAAGTTGCCCGCCACAGGGTGCGAGAATTCGGCCTTCACAGCGTCGGGGAATGCAGCCAGTTTCGACAGGTAGCCCACGGCCAGCACCGCAAACACCAGCAGCGACAGGATGCCGACGCCATCGGCGACCAGCGTGCTGCTGCCGAACAGGTGGGCGGCGCCGCGCCAGGCCAGGGCCAGGCCAGCGATGCCCATGACGGAGCCAAACAGGTTGACGGGGAGGTTTTTGACCGAGGCGCTGCTGGTGGGCAGGGCGGAGGCGGTAGTGGTTTGCATGATTTTCATCCGATGGATTTGCGATGAATCCATTATCGGACGGCAAGCTTTTGGCCGATAGTGTGCACATGCATCATTTTCGGCCAACCCTGCGCCACCCTCGGCCAAGGCCATTCCTGCCGGGGCGCGCCGGCCCGACAATGGCCGCCCCCAAACAAGGAAAGGAAGAAAAATGCCCTGGATTCTGTTGATCATCGCCGGCTTGCTGGAAATCGCATTTGCGCTCGGGATGAAGTGGTCGCAAGGTTTTACACGCCCTGTGCCGGGCGTGTTCACTACGCTGGCCGGATTGGCCAGCATTTACCTGCTGTCGCTGGCCTTGCGCACGTTGCCGGTGGGGACGGCCTATGCCGTTTGGACCGGCATCGGCGCGGTTGGCACGGCCGCGATGGGCGTGCTGTTCATGGGGGATTCGTCATCGCCCGCGCGCCTGGCGTGCATGGCCGCCATTGTCGGCGGCGTGACGGGCTTGAAGCTGGTGTCGAGCTAGGCTTCCTGCGCGCCGAAGCGGGACATGATGCGGTCGGCTTGCTCGCGCTGGGCGTCGTCGTCGACGTCGACAGACAGCAGGGCGGCCGGGCGATCCGGCTTGTCGGTATTGTCGACATCGTCCGGAGTAAGCGAATCCATGATGTTCTGCACGGCTGATGCGGTGGTGCTCAGTGGACGTGCTTCATGAAGGTTCAGTTGTACGGCCGAATTGGCAAAGCCCTCGGCCAGCAGGGCGCTGCGTGCGCCTTCTGCATCCGCGATCTGGCGGAAATTTCGGTAGATGGTGCTTGGCATGATAAGTCTCCTGTTTGGCGGGATTGTCGCGTAAGGCGCCGCAACGTGGCGCGCGCTTACTTGGCCTTTGCCTTGCGTGACGACCAGTGCAAATGGACGATCTGCCAGCCATCGCCATGCTGTTCCAGCACGGCGGTTTCGAGCCCGAACAGGTGGACATCGGCATCCTGGTAGCTGCCGGTCGTTTCCGTTTCGCGCATCACGATCGCGGTCGCGCCATCGCGCCGTTCTTCGTGGCGCAGCACGCGTGATTTGGTCGTACGCAGGAAGGCGATGTCGCTGTCGAGATGGTGCGCGGCATATTCGTCGCGGCTATTTTCGGTATAGCCGGATTCGAATATCTTTACCTTGGGGCTGAGCAGCGACAGCGCCACATCGCGCTTGCCTTCAGCCAGCGCACGCTGGAAAGCGTCCATAGTTTCCGCCGGCGTGGCGGCCAATGCGGGCAGGCTGGCCGCGGCCAGCAGCAGGCAGGCGAGGATTCGCATCAGAACCCAGCGACGACGTTGGTGGTGTGTTCGACGCGAGGCGTGTTGGCGAAGTACTGGCCGACCATGCCGCGCCATGCCTGGAAATCTTCGCTGCCGCGGAAATCGACGGTGTGGTTTTCCAGCGTTTCCCACACGATGACCAGCATATAGGTGTTGGCGCGCTCGATCACGCGCTCCAGCCGCATCGACTTGCAGCCTTTGGCGCGCTGGAACAGCGGCACGGCTTTCTGCACCGCTGCTTCAAACTCGGCACCCTGGCCATCCTTGATCTCAAATTCCGCCAGCTCGTAAATCATCGGGACATTCCTTTCGCAAAGTAATGCCCCGATTGTGCCTGAGTTGGATCAGAAGCGGTAGCGGGCCGTCACGCGGAAATTGCGCGGTGCACCCGGCAGGTTAAGCAGCTTGCTTGACCCGTGGCCGGAAACGATGTACTCGCGGTCGAAGACGTTGTTCACGTTCAGCTGCACATCGTACGACGCGGTGCGGTAAGCCAGCATGGCGTCGACCACGGTGTAGCCTGGCAGCGTGGTGGTGTTGCCCGGATTGGCAAAGCGATCGCCCTGGTAGTTCACGCCGGCGCCCGTGAACCAGCCGCCGCCCAGCGCCTTGTTCAACCAGATGTTGGCGCTGCGCTTGGGCGTCAGCGTCGGTTGTTTGCCTTGCACATTCTGGCCGTCATCGCGGGCGATGGACTTGATGATTTCCGCGTCCAGCAGCGCCAGGCCGGAAGCCACTTGCCAGCCCTGGCCCAGCTCACCGGTGAAGGTCAGCTCCAGGCCATCGGTACGCTGGGTGCCGACCGGCATGACGGTGTTGGTAACCGGATCGGTCGCCTTGATGCCGGTGCGCTGCAGGCGGAACAGCGATGCGCCAACAGTCGCCTGGCCATCGAACAGGTCGACCTTGGCGCCTACTTCCTTGTTGGTGGTTTCTTCCGGTTCGATGGTGGCGTTGTTGGCTGCCAGTGCGAAGGTTTCACCCGAAGGCTGGAAGGACTTGCTGAACGAGGCGTAGTAGGAAACCGTGCCGCTTGGCTGGTACACCAGGCCGGCGCGCGGGCTCCAGGCGCGGTCGGTGCGTTCCAGGTTCTTCTGGCCGACGCGGCGCTCGCGCGTCTCCTGGCTGAAATCGTCGTAGCGCACGCCTGCCAGCAGTTTCCACTGCGGCGTCAGCGTCGCCAAGTCCTGCACGTAGACGCTCTTGTTCTTCATGATGCCCAGGTTGTCGGTGCCTGGAGCCACGTTGGCTTCCAGCTGCAGCACTGGCAGCACCGGCTTGAACAGGTTGACCGTGGCTACATTGGTCTTGGAGCGGTTGACCTGGTCCTTGTCCTGCTTGCCGATTTCAATGCCGTACAGGAGCTGGTGCTGCATGCCGAAGAATTCTGCGCGCTGGGTCAACTCGGTCTGGTTGAAATAGCCGTCTTCTTCGCGGCGCACATTGCCGTGGGTGAGGGAAGCGGTTTGCGCTGCCTCATTGACGCTGCCCACCAGGGTGTTGTTGCGGTTCAGCGAGTAATCGTAGCGGCGGAAGGCATTGCGCAGCGACCAGTTGGCGTTGAGGCGGTGATCCAGCACCACGGCCAGCGATTTCACGCGCGCCTGGCTGAAGTCCGTGTCGCGCGCATTGGCGGCGCCGTAATAGGTGCCTGGATCCACGTCGACCGGAAGGCCTTTGTAGGATGGGATGCCGAAGTCGGTCAGGCGGCGGTCGGACAGGTATTCGCCCTGCACCAGCAGCGAGGTATCGGCGCTCAGCTTCCACAGCAGGGAAGGCGATAGCGCCTCGCGCTTGAGGAATTGCTGGTCGCGGTAGCTGTCCGAATCCTCCTTGGCGCCGGTGACGCGGAAGGCTACGCCGCTGTCACTCAGGTTGCGCGCCACGTCGAACTCGCCGCGCTTCTTGCTCCAGCTGCCGAAGGTCACGCTGGCTTCGGTGCGGTCGATGCCCGGCTTCTTGGTGATGCGGTTGATCATGCCACCCGAAGAACCGCGGCCGTACAGCACCGAGGCCGGGCCCTTGATGACTTCAATCTGCTCGATATTGGACAGGTCGCGGAAGTACAGCGCGTCGTCGCGCATGCCATCGATGAACTGGTCGGCAATCGCGGTAAAGCCGCGGATGGTCACCTGGTCGCGCTGGCCGTCGCCGTGCGACAGGCCTACGCCAGGGATGCCTTTTACCGCGTCTTCCATCGAGCTCACGCCTTTGTCGCGCAGCAGTTCCTGCGGCACCACGTTCACCGTTTGCGGAATGTCGCGCAGCGGCGCGTCGATCTTGGTGGCGCTGGTGGCGGTGCTCGGGTTGTAAGCGGCGTCACGGGCTGCAGTAACGGTGACAGAGGGGAGGGTGGCGTCTTCTGCGAATGCGGCGAAATGCGGCAAGGCCAGCGCAATGGCAAGCGCCAGCGGGGATTTGTTCAACGACATGCTATTTCCTAAGTGGCTGCGTAATGAGAATTGTTATCATTCGCAATTATGCGCCACCCAGGAAATTTGTTCAACGGTAAAACTTGTACTGGATCAAGCTTTAGCGTTCGCTGCGCCGGACGGTATCGGGCCCGGTTTCCCGCTGTTCGCCTTGCCGGTATTGCGGGCCGGTCTGGAAACCGTGCTCGCGTTCGCCTTCGTCGACACAGCCCGACAGAAGGTCGTCGGTACGGCCAGCCGATTCCGCCGATTGCTGGTTGCCTTCCTGTGATTGGGATAGATTGCGGCGGCCAGTGCAACCGGCGCCCATGGTCGCAATGCTGCTGGTGCCATCGTGGGTCTGCTGCTCCAGGCTGCGTCCCTTGTTGAGTGTGGACATGATTGCCTCCTTGTAGCTAGGGCCAAAGTTCATTGTAGGCCTGTGGGGAGGAATTGCCTAATTCTCGGTGTACTTGCGGAGCAGCAGGTTGAAGCGCTTGTTGCCCTCGGTGCCGAGCCAGTTCCAAAGGGTATCGACGTCGTGGCGATGCGCCTCGTAATACGCGGTGTTGGTCGCGATCCAGTTATAGGATTTGAGCACGGGCTTGTCCAGCCGGACCAACTGGCCCTTGTAGCGATCGGCCACGTACTTGTCGAGGTCCGTCGCGGTGAGCAGCGGCACCACGAAGGCATCGATGCGGCCAAGCTGGAGTTTCTCAAAATTGCTCGGGACGGTAGGGGCACCCTGGTCGACGATGGCGCCGGCCTTCTCCAGCCGCACCGCATAGGACGAACCGAACATCACGCCCACCCGTTTGCCGCGCACCATTTCCATCGGATCGAGATCGTGTGGGTAGCCATCCTTGGCACGCACGAAGGCCGCCACGACCAGCGTGGTGGCGCGCTTGGTGTCTGGCTTGCCTTGTGCATCGCGCGGGATCACGATGCCGGGTTGACCGTCTGCCGTGATATCGACCGGGACGAAGTCGACCGCGCCGCTGATGAGCGAACTGCGCAAGCGCATCACCGGCAGCCGCACCAGCTCGATCGCGCAGCCGCCGCTGGCGGCAAATTCGCGGATCCATTCCACGCTGGCGCCGGGAGGATCGGGCACGGTAGGGCCATTGCCCAGCCAATATGGCGGGCGGTGCTGGTCGGGGTAGGCGTAACGGATCGTGCCGCAGGCGGCATGCACGGTGTTGGCAGCGAGTGCGAGGAGGGCAGCCGCAATGAAAGCTATGCATTTCATACTGCTACTATTCTAAGCCAACAGTACGGCGGCAGGCTGGGCAGAGTAGAATCGTAGGGAAGGAGGCGACTATGGAAACCACAATGCGCCCGATCCATCCGGGCGAAGTCCTGCTGGAAGAATTCATGGACCCGATGGGCCTGACCGCGAGCACGCTGGCTGGCGTGCTGCACCTTGAACCGGGCTACCTGACAGGCATCGTGCGGCAGGAGCGCAGCATCTCGCCCGCCACCGCCCAGCAGCTCGCCAGCTATTTCGACACCACGCCGGAATTCTGGCTCAACCTGCAAACTACCTACGACACGCGCAGGGCTCTGCTGAAAGGACGGCGTGCGCTAAAACGCACGCTGCATTGAATCGCCGCGGCGATCGCTGGAGTGCCAGGGCAGGGAAGCCACCGAACGCACTTGTGTCGGAAAGCGCTCGGCGAATGAGCGGATCAGCATGTGTTCCACGCCGCATAGGGCGAGATAGGTATAAGCCGAACCCTGGTCGAAAGCCAGGGCTGTGCGCACTGCCATGTCGAATCGTTCAGCAGTGCCGGTGTCGCTGCGTCGTTCCTGGTGACTTCGTTTTTCCACGCTGCCTCCTTCGAGCCAGCATACAGGCTAAGGCGCGCTGGGAAGGTTGGTCTGTGCGTCAGTCCACATCGAGCAGCCAATAACCCTTCATCAGATTTGCTCCGAGAAACCCCGCCCTTCAGAGACTGTCGCAAAAGCCCCGTGCCGATAGAATGCAGCTAAGGATTAAACATCTGCACGCCTTTATGAACTCGACCCGAAACGTGCCATCGCCCGATAGTCCACAGTTTGATCTGTTCAGCGGCGTGCCAGACATTGGATCTGGCGTAGTGCTGCATACGGCCAGGGACAGCGGCCGTCGTTTTATCAGTGGCGATCGGGAGTGAAAGGAGCCGGCAGCAAAGCGGCCGCTCTCCTTGAGATTAATGAAATACTGTATAAAATTACAGTATGATTCTCGTCTACCGCTTCCGTGTGAAATCGAAAAACGGGCTGCTTAATCAGCACGCCCGTAAGGTGAATTTCGTCTGGAACTACTGCAATGACCGGCAGAAAGATGCCTTGCGGTTTGAGCGCCCTTGGCTGACCGGCTTCGACCTGAACAAGCTGACGACGGGCAGCAGCAAGGAACTGGAACTGCACTCTGGCGTGATCAATGCCGTGTGCGAACAGTTCGCCAAATCGCGGGCTCAGCATCGTCGGCCTTACCTGCGATATCGTGGCCGCAAGTCGTTGGGTTGGATACCGCTCAAAGGCCGCGACCTGCACCGGGAAGGGATCGCCTTTCGCTTTGCCGGCAACACGTTCCGTGTGTTTTTCTCGCGCCCGCTTCCTGAAGGGAAGATCAAGGATGGCACCTGTTTTGCGCAAGACAGTCGCGGTAACTGGTTCCTCAATATTGTGATCGAGGTTGCCGAGCCGCCGGTCCGACCGCTTGACCATGGTGTCGGTATCGATCTTGGCTTGAAGGATCTCGCTACACCGTCCGAGGGAGAAAAAATTCCGGCGCCGGGCTTTTATCGTGAGGCTGAAGCGGCGCTGGCAGTAGCGCAGCGAGCCCACAAGCGGCGCCGCGTCAAAGCC